>NZ_BOPG01000022.1 GCF_016863635.1 Virgisporangium aurantiacum
GGCTGGGCTGAGGGCTGGGCTGAGGGCTGGGCTGAGGGCTGGGCTGAGGGCTGGGCTGAGGGCTGGGCTGAGGGCTGGGCTGAGGGCTGGGCGGCCGATTGGGCGGCCGGGGTCGCCGGGCCGGGCGGCAGCTGGGCGGTCGATTGGACCGCTCGTCGGCTGCGG
This sequence comes from Virgisporangium aurantiacum, assembly GCF_016863635.1. Classification (GTDB taxonomy): domain Bacteria; phylum Actinomycetota; class Actinomycetes; order Mycobacteriales; family Micromonosporaceae; genus Virgisporangium; species Virgisporangium aurantiacum. The sequence continues at coordinate 166 of NZ_BOPG01000022.1, forward strand.
GCCCAGAACGTGGCCGACGGCGCGACGCTGACCGGCGCCGCCACCAACGGCGACCACGGCACCCGCAGCAGCGGCCCGGACGGCACCACCACCAGGGGCTCCCCCGCCGGCAACCCGAGCGGATCGACGAGCACCTTCGTCAGCACGGCGATCGCCTCGTCGGCGGTGGCCCGCGCCTGTGCGAGCAGGCGCCCGCCGCGGAGCATGCGGCGCTGGGCGAACAGTACCGAGTCGATCTCGCGGCGGATCGGTTCGAGCGGACCCAGGTCGACCAGCACCGTGCGGCGGGGGTCGAGCACGACGGCGACCACCCGGCCGTCGACGGCGGCGTACTCGACCAGCCGGCCGCCGCCGAGCAGTTCGCGCAGGTCGGCGACGGAGACGACGTCGTGGGTGGCGCCCTCGGCCGCGCCGAGCGCCCATGACCGGCGCCGGATGCGTGCCTCCAGCGCGCCCTGCCGGGCCAGCAGCTCGCGCGGCTCCTCGCCGCGCTCCCGCTTCGCGGCCTTGAGCTCCTGCTCCAGCCCCCGCAGGGCGATCACGTCATCTTCGACCTCGGGCACCGGCGGCGCCACCGTGAGCAGCGAGGCCGCCCGCGTGCGCTCCAGCCACGTGAGGATCCGGGTCGGTGACGCGGCCGACGACAGGAGCGCGCGCAGGCCCAGGTCGCCGAGTTCCGCGCCGTGGCCGGCGGCGAGCACGCGGAGTTCTACCGACGGCAGCACGGCGCGGTGGCGGGCCAGGTCGGCGAGGCCGGCCCGGCAGTTCCGCAGCGCCACCGCGGGCGAACCGCCGTGCAGCAAGGCCGCCGCGACCTTTCCGCGCAACCGGACCAGCAACGGCTGGCCCTGCGCCAACCGGCCGGCCGCGGCCAGATGCGTGGCGGCGGCCCGGGACCGGCGCAGCGTCAGCGCCGCCCGCCCCGCCGACAGGTGCGCCTCGACGGCGTTCGCCCGTAGCCCCAACCGTTCCAGCGTCGCCGCGGCGCGGCGGAGCGGGCGCAGCGCGTCCACCGAAAAGCCGACACCAGAAGAGCCGGACAAGCCGGACGCCGCGATCGCGACGACGGTCGCGCGCGCGACCCAGGCCGTTCGCCGCTGCTGGCGGAAGTCGCGCAGCGCCGCGTCGGCGTCGGCCCGGGCCCGGTCGACGTCGCCCAGCGCGAGCGCGAGCCGGGCGCACCGCAACCGGGCCTCGGCGGCCATCAGCCGGGCGCCGGACCGGTCGAAGTCGTCGGCGGCCATCCGCGCGACGGCCGCGGCCTCCTCGTCGAGGCGCAGGTCGACGAGCGCGTCGGAGTAGTCCATGTAGTGGTCGCCGAGCGGCACGCCGGCCGCGGCGTAGAGCGGGCCGGCCTCCTCGAACCAGCGCATGCTCTCGCTGACCTGGCCGGCGTAGAAGCTCGACAGCGCGAGCATGTTCGTGAGGACGCCGTGCAGCAGCGGGCCGAGGTCGCGGGCCAGTTCGACGGCCCGGGTGAGATGCTCCAGCGCCGCACGCGGGTTGCCGAGGCGGGTCTGCGCGTCGGCGAGATTGTTCGCCGCCTTCACCCAGATGATCGGCGGACACCGCGGATCGGCCAGGACCCGCCGGTAGAGGGCGGCCGCGTCGGTCAACCGGCCCGCGCTGTGGTGCAGCAACGCCAGCTGCATCAACAGGTCGGGACGCTGATCGGGCGCGACGAGCGGCTCGGCCCGGACCAGGTCGCGCATCGCGGCCGGCAGCCGGCCGAGCTCGTGCAGCGCCACCGCGCGGCTCACCAGCACCTCGCCCAGCCGGCGCGGCAACCGGTGCCGCTCGGCCAGCCGCACCGCGCCGTCGAGCAGGGACTTCGCGGCGGCGTTGTCGAACGTGGCGTGCCGGCCCCAGGCCAGTGCACGCAGCGCGACGACGAGGGCCTCGTGATCGTTCGCCTTGCGGGCCCGGTCGACGATGTCGGCCGCGACAGCGATGTATCTGGCCGGATGGGTGGTGACTCCGCTATACGCGGCCTCGGCCTCGGACAGCAGTCCGATAGCGGGATCAGTGACCATTACTCGACCGCTCTATGGCGCGGGACGACAGATCGGGTCAGCCTACAGCAGCCGAACGAGGGGGATCATTCTATGGCTACGCTAGGTAGACAGTTAAAAAGATCACCGGAGCAACTGGAGAAGGACCGGGAAACGGTACGCCGCCAGCTCGCCGAGCTGGATCCCGGGTCCACCGAACGGCTCAACCTGATCATCGATGCCATCCGTCGCCGGCAGGACGCCGCTCCGCAGGCGTACGCGGTGAAGTTCGACCGGTACCGGCCGGACGGCAGCAACCCGGGTGCGCTGGTCGCCCGCAGCCAGCTCGTCGTCGACGTGTCGACGCCGGGGCTCGTCCCGGTCGACCGCATCATGTCCGAGCTGGGCTACGCGCCCGAGTCGGTCCCGCGCACCTGCGACGGGCTGGTGCGCGACACGTCGGCACGGGTGTTCGTCAGCCGCGGCCGGCGGGTCGTCGAGCAGCTGATGGTCGACTGCGAGACCCTGCGCGAACGGGGAATCCGGGCCGCCCTGAATCCGATCGTGCCGCTCGGGCACACCATCAAGGGCGAGGACTTCCCGGCACCCACCACGGTGACGGTCGGCCCGCCGACCACCGGTGGGTCCGGCGCGCCCGTGCGGATCGCGATCATCGACACCGGCATCACCCCGGAGGTCCGCACCGACCAGTGGCTGGGCACGATCGTCCGCACGGCGCAGAACGTCGACTTCCTCGACGTGCTGCCGTTCCCGGGCGACAACCGGCTCGACTGGTTCAGCGGGCACGGCACGTTCGTGTCCGGCATCGTCCAGCAGATCGCGCCCGGCGTGGAGACCCGCGTCTACCGGTTCACCACGTCCGACGGCCTGGGCACGGAGAAGGACGTCGCCGAGGCGGTCCTGCGCGCCGCCGAGGACGCGTCCAACGACGGGGTACGGGTCGTCATCAACCTGTCCGTCGGCGTTCCGGCGGTCGGCGGCATCCCGCCGGTGGCGCTGCAGAACGCGGTGCAGCAACTGGCCGGCGATCAGAACGTGCTGCTGGTGGCCGCCGCCGGCAACAACGGCACCGACGAGCCCATGTACCCGGCGGCGTTCGACGGCGTGATCGGCGTCGGCGCGCTCACCGCCGACTACGATCCCGCGCCGTTCTCCAGTCACGGCAAGGGGTTCCTCGACTGCTCGACGGTCGGCGTCGGCGTCGTGTCGACGTTCGTGGCCGGACTGATGCCGCCGGAGGCGACCCCGACCGTTCCCGACTACCTGTTCCCGTCGAACTCGTGGGCGGTGTGGAGCGGCACGTCGTTCACGGCGCCGCAGATCTGCGCCGCGATCGCCGACCGCTGCCGGGCCGACGCGGCCCTGAGCCCGCGCGCCGCGTTCGACCAGCTGATCCAGGGCGAGCCGGAGCTGCAGGGCTACGGCCACGTGATCCACAATTTGTTGCCGGGTACGCCGGCGTAGGACCGATCGTGGGGCCGCGAGGCCCCACGATCACAAACCCTCTAGGCCAGGCCCGTCCATTCCGTCGTGACGGGCCGGGATCCCGGGCGGCGCCAGGTGAGGCTCAGGGGCTCCGGAGCGAGGGACTCGAACTCGAAGCGGCCGCGGTCGTCGGCTTCCGCGTGCCGAGGCTGCGGCGCCGAGGGCTGCCGGGCCTCCAGCGTCGCCGGGCCGCCCGGAACCAGCTGGCCGACCACGCGCCGGATGCGGCCGGTGCCGCTGACCTCGATCTCGATGGCGAGCTCGGCACTCTCGAACGTGAGTAAACGAACGTCGGTGCCGGATCTGCGGACCGCGACCTCGGGTGCGTCGACCGCCGAATCACTGGTGAGGGCCGCCAGTTCGGCGTCGAGGTGACGCAGGCCGTACAGCCCCTGCGCCAGGCCGATGACGGTCGCGGGTGGAGCGTCGTGTGCGGAGAACATGTCATGCAGGCGATTCAGGAGAACGTTGTCGTCGTCCATGCTGCCTCCCCAATGTCACCCCGTGTCCTCAGATGAGTCACGGACCGCCGCCGCTGATACCCCCGTCGTCAAGGTATTTTCTCAACTGCTCCAGACAGCGCCCACGGGTCGGCCCGAGACTGCCTTTCGGCATGTCGAGCACGGCGGCCGCCATGTCGTACGAGGGCGCGCCGTCTTCGGGCTCCACCACCAGAACGCGCAGCAGCCGCTGGCACCGCTCGCTCAACCGGCCGAAGGCCAACCAGAGTTCGGCGTCGCGGTCGGACAGCAGCGTCGCCCGGTCGGCCTCCGGCGCCTGGCCCGACACCCGGTCGAACAGCGCGTCGTCGGAGCTGAGCATGACCCGCCGGCTCCGGCGCAGGATCGCCATGCACTCCCGCCGGCACGTGGTCGCCAGCCAGCCGGCCAGCCGGGCCGGCTCCTGGATCGTCTCCATGTGTTCCAGCAGCCGCAGCCAGGTGAGCTGGAACGCGTCGGCGGCGTCGGCCGGGCCGAGCCCGTACGTGCGGCAGATCGACCAGAGCAGCGCGCTGAACCGCTCGACCAACTTGTTCCAGGCCCGCTCGTCACCATCGATCGCGGCCGCCATGAGCTGCGCGATCACGTCGTGCGGTGACTCGCGCTCACCGCCCATGCGGCGCCCTCCTCGATCTGATACACCGGACGGTGGGATCGTTGTGGGACAGCATGTCACATAGCGGTCACACCACGGCCGAGGCCGGGCGCGTCGCGGGTCGACTGTCGTCCAATGGACCACTGTTCGGAGAACGGGCCGGGCCGCCGTGTACCGGGCCGCCCGCGAAGGCAGCCGCCGCCGCCAGGATCTCCTCGACGGCCTCCGGCGGTGCGGGACGCGCGAAGTGGTACCCCTGCGCCATGTCGCAGCCGAGCAGCGCCAACCGGTCGGCCTGCTCCGCGGTCTCCACCGCCTCCGCGATCGTGCGCAGCCCGAGGCTGCTCGCCAGCTCCACGATCGCCCGGACGAACGCCTGGTCGCTGGCGCCGCCCTCCACGTGGTTGGCCGTGAACGAGCCGTCCATCTTGAGGATGTCCACCGGCAGCTGCCGCAGGTACGCCAGCGACGAGTACCCGGTGCCGAAGTCGTCGATCGCGATCCGCACCCCGCGGTCGCGGAGCATCTGGAGCTGGGCGGCGACCGTCGCCGCGTCGTGCACGGCGGTGACCAGGCCGGTCTCGGTGATCTCGACGATCAGCGCCGACCCGGGCAGCTCGTTGTCGTCCAGGGCGGCCAGCACCGTCGCGGCGAAGTCGTTGCGGCGCACCTGCCGGGCGGCGGCGTTCACCGTCACCGAGATCCCGAACCGCGGGTACCACTCCCGCAGCTGGGCGCACACCTCCTGGATCACCCAGGTACCGATCGGGACGATCGCGCCGCTCTGCTCCGCGACCGGGATGAAGTCGGCCGGCGACACGCGGGTGCCGTCGGCGCGCGTCCACCGCAGCAGCGCCTCGGCCGCCACCATCCGGCCGGTGGCCAGTTCGGCGATCGGTTGGTAGTGGACGGTGAACTCGCCGTCGACGAGGGCGCGGTCGACGTCGCGGACCATGCGGGTGCGGGCCTGCCGCTCGGTGTGCGCGGCGACGTCGTACACGGCGACCTGGTTGCCGCCGTTGCTCTGGCCGGTGAACAGCGCCAGGTCGGCCTCGCGCAGGGCGTGGGCGGCGGTGGTCGGCCGGTCGAGCGGCAGCACGCCGACGCTCGCGGTGAGCAGCGCCGTTCCGCCGCCGGGCACCGGGTACGGGGCGCGGACGGCGTCGACCACCCACCCGCCGAACTCGACCGCGTACTTCGCGCCGCCGCGCAGGAGAACCGCGAACTCGTCGCTGCCGACCCGCATCAGCGACACGTCGAGCCCGCCCGCGGTCACGGCCAGCCGCCGGCCGACCTCGCGCAGGATGTCGTCGCCGACGCCGTGGCCGTAACTGTCGTTGACGTCGCGGAAGCCGTCGAGGTCGATCAGCAGCAGCGCCGATCCGGGCGGCACGGAGTCGAGCTCCGCGCGCAGTTGCACGAGGTTGCCGAGGTTGGTGAGGTCGTCGAGGCGGGACCGCCGTTCGAGCAGCACCGCGAGCTGCGACAACCGCACCACCAGCAGCATCGCCATCACGCCGGCCAGGCCGAGCGGCACGAGCACGTGCACCCACTCGCCGTCGGAGCCGTGGCCGGACCGGACGATCTGGAACCCGGTGAGCGCGACCGCGGTCGCGATCAGGAGCACGTAGCCCCACAGCCGCGACTTCGACGTCGGGTTGGGCTCGGAGGCGACCTGCCCGCCGCTGTGCGCCATCGACGGGTGCAGCGCGGCGCCGCCGAGCAGCAGGTAGACGGTCACGTAGCCGACCGACGTGAACGTCGGCTCGGTGCCGGTGTCGGCGTACACGGCGTAGTACACGATGTCGGTGAGGATCAGCAGCCCGGCGCCCGTGATCAGCAGCCGGTACGCCAGCGTCCGCACCTGGGTGATCAGCAGCATCCGGGCGGTCAGCGCCAGCACGCCGAGGTCGCCGGCGAGGTACACGAGGTACAGGGCGAGCTGCACGCCGCCGACGTGGCTGTGGTGCAGCATCGGCTCGACCACGATGGCCCAGATCAGGGCGCCACCGCCGGCGGCGACGATGGCCGCCTCGACCCGTCCGCCGCGCCGTTCGCCGCGCCGCGTCCAGCCGAGGATGCTCAGCATCAACAACGGCAACATCAGGGCGTAGACCAGGTCGCCGGCCGACGGGTACAGCCGTTCGCCGAACACCGCCAGGTCGATCGCCCACAACAGGCTGGCCAGCATTCCGGCGCAGACGACACCGATCAGCAGCCACCACGGCCGCCGCCACGGCGGCCGGTACCGGTGCAGACCGACGAGGATCGCGACGATCACCGACAGCCCTGCACACACGTAGACGACCTGCCGCCCGGCCGCGGGCAGCATCGGACCCACGGCCATGACAGCCGCACCAAGACCCAGGTACCACCAGGTCGCCCGTGCTGATCCGCTCATCACCCAAACCTTCGCTTCGGTTCGCAGCGACCCTGGAATCGGCCGCTGGCCGGGCAACCTGAGAGGGTCAGGGCAGCATAGACGCGTCGAACACGAAGCGGGGTCCGCTCTGGAAAGAGCGGACCCCGCGTGTCTCAGCCGTTACACGACGATGCAGGACGTCGTCGCGGACTTGGTCGGGTCGCTCTCGGAGGTCGCGGTCAGCTGCACCGCCGCCGAGCGCTGGGCGCCCGGATCGCGCTTCACATACACGGTGACGGGCACCGTCTGCCCGAACTTCGCCGTCGCTACCGCGTTCGCCACCCACGTGGTCCAGCCGCGGGCCGACGTCGCCGCCTTCACCCGGTAGACGTCGGAGCCGACGTACGCCGTCACGTCCTCCGGGTGGCCGCTCACCGGCGCTGCCTTGCCGGTGTTGCGGACCGGGAGCACGCACTTCGCCCAGCCGCCCGTGCGCGGCGCCTTCGTCACCGACGGGTAGGCCTTGACCCCGCGCACGTGCGGGCCGGCGCCGTCGAGCGACCGGACCGCGACGGTGTAGCTCAGGATGCCGCGGCGGTCGCGCTGCAGGTCGAGCACGTAGAAGTGCAGCCGGTTGGCCTGGTCGACGTACTCGAAGCCGCTGCCGGAGTCGACGCCCGCGTGGAACAGCGCGTCCGACAACTGCCGGTAGTCGCCGATCGTCATCTTCTGCGGCGTGCCGTCCGGTTTCACGAAGTCGACCTTGTCGATGTCCTGCGGGTTGGCGTCGACGGTCCAGATGAACGGCGCGTTGTCCTGGTTCTTCGTCTTGGCCAGGAGCACACCGGCGTCGGGCGTGAACGAGTCGAAGCCCATCCGGTCGATGACCTCGACCGTGTAGTTCTGGTAGCCGCGCCCGTCGCACAGCGGATCGGTGTTCACGTCGCACGGCGCCGCGAGGTCACCCGTCCCCATCGCGATGTTGACGCCGGCGAGACCCTGCTGCGCCGCGCGCGCCGTCACTTTGGCCACGACCACCCCGGACGAACCCAGCGCCTCGCGCGACAACCGCAGCACGTTCTGTTCGTCGACGATGCCCAGCTTGAGCTTGTTGCGCAGCATGTGCTGCGCCCCCATCGACGACCCGCCGACGGCCGGGATCAGCCAGCGGCTGTGCGGGCCGCCCGGTCCGTTGAACGTGCCGCGGTCGAGCATCTCCCACGGGCCGCTGTAGGCGCGGCGGGCCGGCACCGAGTACGGGTTGTTGTAGTTGTCGCCGATGCCGAGGATGTGGCTGAACTCGTGCGCGTACGTCGACATGCCCGAGCTCTCGGCCTGGGTCGACGAGCCCTGGGTGGCGTTGGGCCAGATGTTCGCGCTCGCCGCCCACGACGACCACTCGACGTACCGGGTGTTGTTCCAGTTCGGCAGCGCCGCGTCGGGCGGGCCGAACTCGTCGGTGACGTCCTCCTTGTTCTGGAACTTCATCTCGCCGAACTCCTGCCACGTCGACGACTCGTCCTGGCCGGCGCTGAGGAAGAAGACGAAGTCGTACTGCGCGGCGACGTCCTCGCCGACGTCGGCGATCCAGGCCGCGCGGGCGTCGGTGCGGATGTTGAGCTGGCAGGTCTCGCCGGCCGGGCAGCCGGCGCCGCGCTGCATCGACGCCTCGATGCCGTACTGGTAGCTCTTCGACGGCATCCGGTAGGCGCCGAACGCCCCGAGCTCGATGCCGAACCGGCCGGCCGAGTCCTCCATCCAGTACTCGTGGATGGTGTGGCCCCGGTTGAGTTCGTTGGGCGTGTTCAGGAAGTCCTTGTAGAACTGGGCGACCTGCTCGCGCGGCACGTCGGAGACGAGGTTCGGGTTGCCGTACAGCGTGGAGTTCTTCGGCTGGGTGATCGCGAACGGCTGGTCGGGGTAGTCGAGCAGCACGAGCGCGCCGCGGAAGTTGCGCACCGACCCCTTGACGTTCGGGTTGTTCCACTTCGTGCCCGGGATGCGCTTGTAGTCGTCCCAGGTCATGTGGTCGGGAAGCTCGTAGTTCTGCGGGTCGATCGGTGCCGGCGCCTCGGTGCCGGGCAGCGACCAGGTGCGCAGCGGTTCCGACTCCTGCCACGGCTGGGTCTGCGGCCAGTGCCGCATCTGCCAGGGGTTCGGGGTCGGTTCCGGCCGCGGTTGGGCCGCGGCCGGATCGGTGAATAAAAGACCGGTGGACGCGATGAGCACCGCCGCCGGTACCGCAAGCTTCGTTCTGAGCCGTCTCGTGAACATGCCCGCCAACCCTTCCCGTCTCCATCGACGCGAGCCGATGATAGTGGATCGACAGGCGCCATCGTGCGCGGCGTCGCCCTTTCATATCCCTGTCATCAGACTGGCGAAACGGGGCGCCGGGCCACATTTCACCCCTCGTTCGTCTACCGTCGATGGCCTGTCGACGCCACATCGCGAGAAGGAGAAACCGTTTGAAAGCGAAGTTGATCTCTTCATTGGCCGCTGCCGCGCTGGTCGTGGTGGCCGCCGGCCCGGCCCACGGCACGGCTGACGAGCCCGCTCCGGGCACCGCGCGACTGGAGAAGTTCGCCAAGTTGCCGGCCCACACCTTCCTCTCCGGCAGCGAGCCGTCGGGATCGTTGCTCGGCACCGCGCCGATCAACGGCGTCACCCCGCCGTTCGCCGACCAGCCGATCCAGGGCTTCAGCGGCCAGCTGCGCAACTCCGACGGCACCTACGACGTGATCAGCGACAACGGGTACGGCAACAAGGCGAACAGCGCCGACTTCATCCTGCGCATCCAGCGCGTGGCGCCCGACTGGCGGGCGGGCACCGTCGACCCGGTCGGTGGCATCAACCTCACCGACCCGAACGGCCACGTCCCGTTCCCGCTGTTCCGGCCCGACCGCGTGCTCACCGGCACCGACTTCGACCCGGAGTCGTTCGTCCGGCTGCCCGACGGCACCTACTGGGTCGGTGACGAGTTCGGCCCGTTCCTGCTGCACTTCGACCGGGCCGGCCGGCTGCTGGCGCCGCCGGTGTCGCTGCCCGGCGTGTTCGCGCCCGACAACCCGCTCCGCGGCGACACGCCGTCGAACCTGGGCGGCAGCCGGGGCTTCGAGTCGCTGGCGCTGTCGCCCGACAAGCGCACGATCTACGCGCTGCTGGAGGGCACCGTCGCCGGTGACCCGGCGGGCAGCCTGCGGCTCAACGAGTTCAGCGTGCAGACCGGTGCGTACACCGGCACGCGGTGGATGTACCAGCGGGAGAGCCCGGCCCACTCGGTGGCCGACGCGGTGATGGTCAACGACCACCAGTTCCTGGTGATCGAGCGCGACGACGGCCAGGGCGCCGCCGCCGTGTTCAAGCGGATCTTCCTGGTGGACCTGCAGGACTCGAACAACGACGGTCTGCTCGACAAGACGCCGATGGCCGACCTGCTGAACATCGCCAACCCCCGCGGCGTCGGCGGCTTCGGCGACCCGTTCCGGTTCCCGTTCTTCACGATCGAGGGCCTGCTGATCCTCGACGACCGCACGATCCTCGTCACGAACGACAACAACTACCCGAACTCGGCCGGCCGCACCCCCGGCGTCCCCGACGACAACGAGTTCATCGTGCTGCGCCTCGGTACGAAGCTGAACCTCGACCGGCGCACCCTGGGGTAGACCCCGGGATCGTTCCCGCGCCGGATCACCGGGCCGGGGCGGCGTGACAGCGTCGACATATGCGTCGCGCCGCCCTCGCCCTGTTCGTGCTCGCGCCGTGGGCCGCCGAGTGCTCCTGGGGCGGCTTCACCGCCGTCGACTTCCCGTTCGTGGTGCTGTTCCTCGCCCCGATGTACGGCGGCGCCGCCCTGCTGATCCGCGAGGCGGCCCGCCGGACGGGCGGCGGCTGGCCGATGATCGTCCTGCTGGCGGCGGCGTACGGCGTGTTCCAGGTGTCGTTCGTCGACCAGGCCCTGTTCAACGTGGACTTCCTCGACGACACGCAGTTCGCCGCGAACGCGGTCGGCGCGCGCCGCACCTGGGTCCCCGGCCTGGAGTTCAGCGTCGCGCAACTGCTGAGCTACGTGGGCAACCACGTGGTGCTGACGGTCTGCGTGCCGATCGCGATCGTCGAGACGTTCGTGTCGCCGGAGCGGCGGCACCGGCCGTGGCTGCGGTGGCCCGGCCTGCTGGTCACCGCGATCCTGTTCGTGCTGGGTTGCTGGATCGTGTTCGCCGACACCAGCAAGGGCTTCGTGGCGAGCCCGCTGCAGCGGGCGGTCGCCGCGGGCGTGGTGGTCGCGCTGGCGGTGGCGGCGGTGCGCCTTCCCCGACGTTCTCCCGGGCGGTCGGACGCGCGGCCGCCGCGTCCACTGTGGATCGTGCTCGTCGTGGTCGCCGCCCGGTTGACCGACGACCAGGTGCCGGGCTGGTGGGGCGTCGCCCTCATGGTCGCCGCCACGGCGGTCGCGGGTGGCCTGATCCTGTGGTGGTCCGGGCGCCCCGGCTGGACGCAGGGCCACGTGCTCGCCGCGGCGTCGACGAGCCTGCTGCTCGCGGCGACGCTCGCCTGGGTCGTGCCGACGTACGAACCGTCGTCGACGCTCGCCGCGGTGACGGGCGACCTGGCGATGACGGTGGTCGCGCTGGCGCTCGTGGGCGGCGCGTGGTGGCGCCTGCGCAGATATACGACGCTCGATCCAGTGCGGGTGCCGCGCCCGTAACCACACCGGATCGAGCGTCGTACATGCAAAGGCGTTACGAGGTCAGCCGGAGCATGTTCCAGGACAGCGGCGGGAGCCGCACCGACAGGCGGCCGTCGGCCACCTTCGTGTCGGGTTGCCTGGTCGGGGTCACCCGGTCGGGGTTCGCGGCCGTGTTCGTCGCCTCGGGGTCGGCGTCGAACAGGGCCACGTGCCCGGCCGTGGCCAGCCCGGGCAGCGACCGCAGGTCGACGTCGAGGGTCAGCGGTTCGTACTGGTCGCGGTTGACCGCGAACAGCGTCACCGCACCGGTCTCCTCGTCGTGGACCGCGGTCGCGTCGAGGATCGGGACCTCGCCGTGCTCGGCCGTCTCGTACGACGGCCCGATCGGCTCGACGCGCAGCACCGTGCCGCGGCCGTGGCGCGACGTCAGCGCGAACGGGTGGAAGCTGGTCTGCCGCCACGCCGGCCCGCCCGGTTCGGAGCGGATCGGCGCGATGACGTTCACCAGCTGCGCCAGGCACCCGATCTTCACCCGGTCGGCGTGCTTCAGCAGCGAGATCAGCAGGCTGCCGACGACCACCGCGTCGACCACCGAGTACTCGTCCTCGATCAGACGCGGTGCCTCCGCCCAGTCGAGGTTCTCCTCGCCGGGGAACCGCGCCTGGTACCACACGTTCCACTCGTCGACGGACAGGTTGATCCGCTTCCGGTGCCGGCCGGTCGCGCGCACGTGGTCGCACGTGGCGACGACCGCCTCGATGAACCGGTCGAGGTCCACCGCGCTCGCGAGGAAGCTGCCCCGGTCGTCGCCCCGCTGCTCGTAGTAGCTGTGCAGGGAGACGTAGTCGACCGCGTCGTACGTCTCGCGCAGCACGGTCTCCTCCCAGGTGCCGAACGTCGGCATGCGGATGTTGGAACTGCCGCACACGACCAGTTCGATCGACGGGTCCACCCGTCGCATCGCCTTGGCCGTCTCGTTCGCCAGCCGGGCGTACTCGTCGGCGGTCTTGTGGCCGATCTGCCACGGGCCGTCCATCTCGTTGCCGAGGCACCACAGCTTGATGCCGTGCGGATCGGCGAACCCGTTGCTACGTCGCAGATCCGACCACCGCGTGCCACCCGGATGGTTGGCGTACTCGACCAGGCTGCGCGCCGCATCGACCCCGCGCGTCCCCAGGTTGACGGCCATGATGGGCTCGCTGCCGACCCCGCGCGCCCAGGTGGCGAACTCGTCGACGCCGACCTGGTTCGTCTCCAGCGACCGCCAGGCCAGGTCGAGCCGGGTCGGCCGGTTCTCGCGCGGGCCGACGCCGTCCTCCCAGGTGTAGCCCGACACGAAGTTGCCACCGGGATACCGCAGCACCGGCGTGCCCAGTTCCCGGACCAGGTCGGCGACGTCGGCCCGGAAGCCGTGCGCGTCGGCGCTTCCATGCCCCGGTTCGTAGATCCCGGTGTAGACGCAGCGGCCCATGTGTTCCACGAACGACCCGTAGACGCGCGGGTCGACCGCGGCGACGCGGAAGGCCGGATCGAGCGTCACCGACGAGTGGTGCATTCTCATCCCTTCAGACCGGTGTTGGCCATGCCTTCGACGATCCGCCGCTGGAACAACAGGAACACCAGCACCAGCGGCAACGCGCCGAGGATCGCCGACGCCATCGTGTCGGCGTACCGGATGCCGTACGTGCCCTGCACCGTCGCCAGGCCCACCGGGATCGTCATCAGTTTCGGGTTGGTCAGCGCGAGCAGCGGCCACAGCAGGTCGTTCCACGTCCAGACGAAGCTGAAGATGGCCACCGCCGACACCGCCGGCCGGGCCAGCGGCAGCGCGATCCGCCGGTAGATGTGGAAGAACCCGGCGCCGTCGATGCGGGCCGCCTCGTCGAGGTCGCGCGGCAGCCCGTCGAAGAACTGCTTGAAGATGAAGACCGCGATCGCGAGCGGGATCTGCGGCAGGATGATCGACCAGTACGTGTTCAGCAGGTTCACCACCTGGAACTCGCGGAACTGCGGCACGATCAGCACCTGCCGCGGAATCATGATGCCGATCAGGATGAACCAGAAGATCGCCCAGCGGAACCGGAACCGCATGCGCGACAACGCGAACGCGGCGAGGCTCGCGGCCACCACCGTGCCGAGCGCCGACAGCGTCGCGGTGATGAGGCTCGACGCGTACCAGTTGATGATGTCGCCCTGTTCCAGCAACGTCCGGAACGACTCGAGCGTCGGGTTCTCGATCTTCCAGGTCGGGTTCGTGGTCTCCGCGTTGGGTTTCAATGCCGTGTCGACCGCCCACAGCAACGGCACCAGCCACAGCAACGCCAACGCGATCAGCACGCCCACGCAGGTGGCGTTGAACACCCGCATGCGCCGGTCGACGGATGCCGCGGTCGGTGACGGCCGCTCGGTCGCGGCCGCGTCGGAGCGGTCGGTGATGGTCGTCATCTCACAACTCCGGTTCCTGGCGGCGGGTCATGGCGAGCCACACGGCCGAGACCGCGAGCACCACGAGGAAGAACAGCGTGGACGCGGCGGCGGCGTAGCCGGTGCGGAAGTCGGTGAACCCGGCGTCGTAGATGTACTGCAGCGCCGAGCGGGTGGAGAAGTTCGGTCCGCCCGAGGTCATGATGTACATCTGGTCGAAGACCTTCAGCGAGGCGATGATCTGCAGCACCACCACGAGCGACGTCGTGCGGGCGAGCAGCGGCAGCGTGATGCTGCGCACCTGCTGCCACGGGCTGGCGCCGTCGATCGCCGAGGCCTCGTACAGGTCCCGCGGAATGTCCTGCAGCCCGGCCAGGTACAGCACGAAGTTGAAGCCGAGCGTCCACCAGACGGTGGTGATCGCCAGCGACACCATGGCCAGGCCGGGGTCGCCGAGCCAGTTGGGTTCGGTGAACCCGAACCAGGTCACCGTGCGGTTGATCAGGCCCAGAGCCGGGGTGTAGAGCCAGATCCAGATCAGCGCCACCACGGCCGACGGCAGCACGTACGGCAGGAAGAACGCGAGCCGGAAGAACCACCGGGTGCGGCGGGCCCGCTCGGCGAGCAGCGCGAACAGCAGGCCGAGCGCCACGAGCGGCGGCGTGGTGAGGATCGTGAACCACAACGTGTGCCAGAGCGCCGACCAGAAGTCGCCGCTCGACAGCGCCTCGGCGTAGTTGTCGAAGCCGGCGAACCCGCCGAGGCCGGGCTTCACCAGGCTGGTGTCGAAGAAGCTCATCACGAGCCCGTACAGCGCGGGCCCGATGATGAAGAGCAGATAGAGGACGAGGAACGGGGCGAGGAACGCCCACGCCGATCGCCCGTGTCCGGGCATCCTGCGCGGGCCGGACGCCGTCGTTTCGTCGGCGGATTCCTGGGTCGGTGTCGCTGCGGTGGTTTCGGTGCTGGCCACGGCCAACCTCCTGGGGACTCTTACACCGGCGACGGGGTCGCGGCGAGAACCGACAACTTCGAGCGGATCTGCGAGATGGCGTCGGCGGGCGACGACTGGCCCGCCTCCATGGCACCGATGGCGGAGCCCATGATGATCTCGAAGTTGGACCCCGAGCCGGAGTACCAGCCGGGCGGGTCGTACACGGCGGCGTCGGCGGCGGCCGCATAGTTCGACTGCGGCGTGAGCTTGCGGTAGGCGTCGCTGGTCGCGAACGGCTGCCAGATGGGAACGTGGCCGCCCTCGGCCCAGGTGAGGCTCTGGTCGAGCATCGACTTCACGAAGCCGAACGACCGGTCGAGCATCGCCCGGTCCTGGTCGGGACGCACCGGCAGCACCAGCGTGTGCGAGTCGGCCTGCACGGCGTAGGCGCCGCCGAAGATGTTCGGCACCAGCGTCATGCCGAACGGCATCTTCGCGGTCTGGAACGTGGTGATCTCCCATTCGCCGTTGAGGTGGAACCCGGACTGCCCCTGGGCGAACAGCGCGATCGCGCTCTGGTAGTCGGCGTTGCCCGGTATCAGTCCCTTCTCGACGGTCAACGCGCGCATGTAGTCGAGCACCTGGCGGGCCTTGGCGTCGTCGAGCACGATGCGGGTGCCGTTGTCGGCGAGCACCTCACCACCGAGTTGCGAGTACAGCGTCTGGAAGAATCGCCACGGGCTGGCCGTGTCGGACGTGATCCCGTGCGTGGCGCCGAACTTTCCCGTGACGGCCTTGACCTTCGTCAGCGCGTCGGCGAACGCGTCGGGGCCCTTGATCTCCTTGAGATTCTTGTTTCCGTCGAGGAGTCCGGCCTTCTCGCAGATGTCGGTGTTGTAGAACAGCACGAACGGGTGCGTGTCGATCGGGATCGCGTACGCCTTGCCGTCGACGAGTCCGGCGTCCCAGGCGCGCCGGTTGAACTTGTCCGGCGACATGCCGTGCCGGTCGAGGTCCTCCGGCTTCAGCTCCTGCAGCAGGTCGGCCTGCACGAGCGTCTTCATGCGGGTCAGGTGCGACACCGCGACGTGCGGCGGCTGGTCGCCGACCGTCGACAGGGAAAGCTTGGTGTAGTACGGGTTTCCCCAGGACAGCGTGACGGCTTCGAGATCGGTTCCGGGGTTCGCCTTGCGGTAGCCGTCGAGCATCTGCTGCATGCGGACGCCGTCGCCGCCGCCGAAGAGGTTCCAGTAGGAGATGGAGCCGGGGTCGAGCTCGGTGTTGGCGAGCCCGGCGCCGACTTCGGAACAGCCGGCCGTGCCGAGCGCCGCCGCACCGGCGCCGAGGAGCGACGCGCGGAGAAGTCCGCGCCGGGTGAGTGGATGGGTTGGGCCGTTCACGGGCTCACCGTCCTGACGGGGACGAGCGGAACTACCCGGCCGGCGCCGGGGAAGGTCGGTCCTCAGGTACCGGCCGAGCGGGGGGCGTTAGCGTTAACAACACACTCTGATCCCATCGACCCCCATCGTCAAGACCACGACCTCGGCGGCCGCCCGCCGCCCACCCGATCGGATCTTGGACGCCCGACGGGATATCAGGAGGCGTGGACCTTGCGTTGGATGCGCTTCAGGCGGTGCATGACGTCGTTGGTGCCGCGGCCGAAGTAGTCGTGCAGCGTGACGTACTCGGCGTACAGCTCGTCGTACGCGGCCTTCCGGTCCGGGTCCGGTCGGTAGACCGCGCGTTGCACGCCGCCCATCGCGTCGGCACCGGCGTGCACGTCGGGGTAGGCGCCGGCGGCGACCGCCGCGTGGATCGCCGAGCCCACCGCGGATCCCTGCGCGGAGGCGAGCACGTCGAGGGTCCGGCCGGTGACGTCGGCGTAGATCTGCATCAGGAACGCGTTCTTCGCCAGTCCCCCGGCGATGATGAGGTCGCCGACCGGCACACCGGCCGCCTCGAACGTCTCGATGATCGTGCGGGTGCCGAACGCTGTCGACTCCAGCAGCGCGCGGTAGATGTCCTCGGGCCGGGTCGCGAGCGTCAGGCCGACGATCACGCCGGAGAGTTCGTGGTCGACGAGCACCGACCGGTTGCCGCTGTGCCAGTCGAGCGCGATCAGGCCGTGCGCGCCCACGGGCTGCGCGGCCGCCCGCTCGCTGAGCAGGTCGTGCAGGTCGAGGCCGCGCGCCGCGGCCTCCTCGTGGGCGGACGCGGGTGCGCCGTGCTCGACGAACCAGCCGAAGATGTCGCCGACGCCGCTCTGCCCCGCCTCGTAGCCCCACAGCCCGGCGACGATGCCGCCGTCGACGACGCCGCACATGCCGGGCACCTCGGCGAGCACGTCGGAGTTCATGATGTGGCAGGTCGACGTCCCCATGATCGCGACCATCCGGCCGGGCCGGGTGGCCTGCGCGGTGGCGGCGGCGACGTGCGCGTCGACGTTGCCGACGCACACCGCGATGCCCGCCGGCAGCCCGGTCCACGCGGCGGCCTCGGCGGTGAGCCCGCCCGCGCGGTCGCCGAGCGCGCCGATCGGGCCGGCCAGCTTCTCCTCGACGAACCCGGCGAACTCCGGGTTCAGCGCGGCCAGGTAGTCCTTGTCGGGGTACGCCCCGTCCTGACGGATCGCCTTGTAACCGGCGGTGCAGGCGTTGCGCACGTACGTGCCGCCGAGCTTCCACACGATCCAGTCGGCCGCCTCGATCCAGATGTCGGTGGCGGCGTAGATCTCCGGGTCCTCCTCGAGCAGTTGCAGGCCCTTGGCGAACTCCCACTCCGAGGAGATCCGCCCGCCGTAGCGGGCCAGCCAGGGCTCGCCGCGCTCGGCCGCGACGGCGTTGATGCGCTCGGCGTGCGGCTGGGCGGAGTGGTGCTTCCACAGCTTCACGTAGGCGTGCGGACGGTCGGCGAACTCGGGCAGTTCGCACAGCGGCGTGCCGTCGGCCTTGACCGGCATCGGGGTGGACGCGGTGAAGTCGGTGCCGATGCCGATCACCGACGACGCCGGCACGCCGCTCGCGGCCAGGGCGGCCGGAACGGCGATCTTCAGAACGTCGACGTAGTCGGCCGGCACCTGCAGGGCCCAGTCCGGCGGCAGGGCGGCACCGGACGACGGCAACCTGCGCTCGATGACGCCGTGCCGGTAGTCGTGCACAGCCTCGCCGACCGTCGCCCCGTCACCCACCCGGACGACGACCGCGCGCCCGGAGAGCGTGCCGTAGTCGACGCCGATCACGTAGCTGTCCATGGCACGCTCCCTGAACTCATCTGCCGAAACCTTCGAAAAGGGTTTCGGAGGGACCCTTGACGCCGCGAATGATAGCGGTAACACTCACGAAACGCGCCGACCCGACTTCCGCAGATCTGTAGATCGTCCCGACATGTTAGCGATAACAAGACCTTGGGGGAACCCGTCTTGACGCTGTCCGAGCTGTACCCGTCCCCGGTCCTCCACGACATCGACCGGCTTCGCGGTGAGGTCTGCCGCCTGCACGCCGAACTCGTGCGGTGGGGCCTGGTCACGTGGACCAGCGGCAACGTCTCGGCCCGCGTCCCGGGCGCCGACCTGCTCGTCATCAAGCCGTCCGGCGTGAGCTACGACGAGCTGACGCCGGAGACGATGGTCGTCTGCGACTTCGACGCCAACCTGGTCGACGGGCGGCACTCGCCGTCCAGCGACACCGCGGCACACGCGTACGTCTACGCACACCTGCCGCACGTCGGCGGCGTGGTGCACACGCACAGCCCGTACGCCACCGCGTGGGCCGCCCGCGGCGAACCCATCCCCTGCGGCATCACGGCGATGGCCGACGAGTTCGGTGGCGACATCCCGATCGGCCCGTTCGCGCTGATCGGCGACGACTCGATCGGACGCGGCATCGTGGAGACGCTCGACGGCCACCGGTCGGCGGCCGTCCTCATGCGCCAGCACGGCCCGTTCACCATCGGACGGTCCGCCCGGGCGGCCGTCAAGGCGGCCGTCATGTGCGAGGACGTGGCCCGCACGATGCACCTCGCCCGCCAGCTCGGCCCGGTCGAGCGGCTCCCCGAACAGGCGGTCGACGCGCTGTTCGAGCGCTACCAGAACGTGTACGGCCAACGGTGAAACACTCCCAGATCCGGAAGGGACTGCCCCTATGAGTCTTCAGGACGCGACCGCCGAGGTGTGGTTCCTCACCGGAAGCCAGGGCCTGTACGGTCCGCAGACCCTGGAGCAGGTCGCCGACCAGTCCCGCGAGATCGTGGCCCGGCTCGACGAGTGCGCCGACATCCCCGTGCGGGTGGTGTGGAAGCCGGTCCTCACCAGCTCCGCCGACATCCTGCGGGTGTGCCGCGAGGCCAACGCCGACGCCGCGGTGGTCGGCGTGATCGCGTGGATGCACACGTTCTCGCCGGCGAAGATGTGGATCGCCGGGCTCGACGCGCTGCGCGAACCGTTGCTGCACCTGCACACGCAGGCCAACGTCGAGCTGCCGTGGGCCGAGATCGACATGGACTTCATGAACCTGAACCAGGCGGCGCACGGCGACCGCGAGTTCGGCTACATGCAGACGCGCATCGGCGTCGCCCGCAAGACCGTCGCCGGCCACGTCTCCGACCCGCGGGTCGGAACGCGGATCGGCGCGTGGGCCCGGGCCGCCACCGGCTACGCCGCGATGCGCTCGCTGCGGCTGGCCCGGTTCGGCGACAACATGCGCGACGTCGGCGTCACCGAGGGCGACAAGGTCGAGGCGCAGCTGCGGTTCGGCGTGTCGGTCAACACCTACGGCGTCAACGATCTGGTGGCCGCCGTCGACGCCGTCAGCGACGCGGCGGTGGAGAAACTTGTCGCCGAATACGACGACCTGTACGACGTCGTCGCAACGCTCCAGAAGGACGGCGACCGGCGCGACTCGCTGCGCTACGCGGCCCGCATCGAACTGGGGCTGCGCGAGTTCCTGACCACCGGCGGCTTCAAGGCGTTCACCACGAATTTCGAAGACCTCGGCGGGCTCCGGCAGTTGCCGGGCCTGGCCGTGCAGCGACTGATGGCCGACGGCTTCGGCTTCGGCGGCGAGGGCGACTGGAAGACCTCGGTCCTCGTCCACACGCTCAAGGCGATGTCGGCCGGGAAGCCGGGCGGCACGTCGTTCATGGAGGACTACACCTACGACCTCACCCCGGGCCGGGAACGCACGCTCGGCGCGCACATGCTCGAGGTCTGCCCGAGCATCGCGGCCGGCACGCCGTCGTGCGAGATCCACCCGTTGAGCATCGGCGGCCGGGAGGACCCGGTGCGGCTGGTGTTCGACGCCGAACCCGGCCCGGCGATCGTCGTCGGGCTGGTCGACCTCGGCGACCGCTTCCGGTTGGTGGCCAACGAGATCGAGGTCGTTCCGCCGGCCCATCCCCTGCCGAAGCTGCCGGTGGCCCGCGCCGTCTGGCGGCCGGAGCCCGACCTGCCCACCGCGGCCGAGACCTGGCTGATGGCGGGCGGACCGCACCACACCACGCTCTCCCGCGCGGTGACCACCGAGGAACTGCACGACCTCGCCGAGATGACCGGCACCGAACTGGTCGTCATCGACGCCGGCACCACCACCCGCCGGTTCGCCGACGAACTGCGTTGGAGCCAGGCCTACCACCGGCTCGCGCGAGGGTTCTGAAGCCCCTGAGGAAATACCTAGGAGAGGACCAATGCGATCCACCCGCTACCGCGTCCTGAGCACCATCGCCGCCACCCTGTTGGTCACCACCGGTATCGCCGCCTGTGGTGACGACGACGAGGGCGGAAGCAGCACCCCCGACGACGGATCCGAAATCACGATGTGGGTTCGGGCCGCCACCGACCAGTTCAGCCAGCGGCTCGTCGACGGCTACAACGCCACCCACAAGAACAAGGTCAAGCTGACGATCATCCCCACCGACCAGTACCTGCCCAAGGTCGGTGCGGCCGCCGGCTCGAAGAGCCTGCCCGACATCCTCGCCTCCGACGTCGTCTACACCCCGAACTACACCAAGCAGGGCCTGTTCAAGGACATCTCCGCCGACATCAAGGCGCTGCCGTTCGCGGGCGCGCTGGCGAAGTCGCACCTCGACGTCGCCTCGTACAAGGGCAAGACGTACGCGGTGCCGCACAAGCTCGACTCGTCGGTGATGTTCTACAACAAGGATCTCTACCGGAAGGCCGGGCTCGACCCGGAGAAGCCGGCCACCAACTTCGACGAGATCCTCGCGCACGCCCGGAAGATCAACACCCTCGGCGGCGACGTCAAGGGCTTCTACCTCGCCGGCAACTGCGGCGGCTGCTGGGTCTACACCGGGTTCCCGTACGCGTGGGCCGACGGCAAGCCGACGCTGAACGAGGACGGCACCAAGTTCGACTTCGACAACGACACCTACCGCAAGATCTTCACCCTCTACAAGACGATGATCGACGAGAACCTCGTGCCGACGGCGACCAAGACCGAGGACGGGTCCACGTGGGCGGCGCAGTTCGTCGCCGGCAAGATCGGCATCCTGCCGCTCGGCTCGCCGATCGTCAGCGACCTGTTGAAGCAGAAGGCGTTCGAGTGGGGCGTCGCGGCCCTGCCCGCACCGGGCGGCGGCAAGACGTCGACGTTCATCGGCGGCGACGTCGCCGGCATCAGCGCCACGAGCAAGAAGCCCACCCAGGCGTGGGACTTCCTCAAGTGGACGCTGGAGGAGAACGCGCAGGTCGAGATCATCACCAAGAACGGCGACCTGCCCGGCCGCACCGACCTGTCCGGCAACAAGTACACGGCCGGCGACCCGCGCACCAAGCTGATCGCCGACGGTCTGAAGAACGGGTTCACCCCGTTCGCGCTGCCGTTCGGTGACCTCTTCAACAACCCCAACGGCCCGTGGCTCGCCGCCGTCCGCGGCGCGCTCTACACGAACGACATGGACAAGGCCATCAAGGAAGGCCAGCAGAAGATCCAGGCAGCTCTGGACGCTGCTAACTGATGGCCCGCGCCACCGACGCTCCTGTCCGGGCCGCTGTCACCAGCGGCTCGGACGGGGGCACCCCGGAAACTCCGAGGAGAAGAAAGAGCTCCGGACGCCGACCGTTCGTCGGGATGCTGTTCGTGGCGCCGACGGCGGTCATCGTGCTCGTGCTGTTCGTGGTGCCGCTGCTGATCCTGCTCTACATGTCGGTGAGCGACTGGCCGCTGCTCGGTTCGCCGACGTTCACCGGGCTCGACAACTACACCCGCATCGGCGACGACGACCAGTTCATCGGCGCGATCTGGTTCACGCTCCTCTACACCGCGATCACCACGGTCGTCCTGTTCGCGGTCGCGTTCGTGCTCGTGGCCATCTCGAACAGTCCCCGCCGCGGCGTCCGCTTCTACCGGACGGCGTACTTCCTGCCGTACGTGGTCGGCACCGCGGCCGCCGCGCTGATGTGGTTCGTCGACATCAACGACCAGCTCGGCGTGTTCAACCGGATCCTGCTGGCGCTGCACCTCGTCGACGAGCCGGTCGGGTTCATCGACACCCCGAACATGGCCCTGTTCACCACGATCATGCTCGTGGTGTGGAAGTTCATCGGGTTCCAGGTCGTGGTGCTGCTCGTCGGCCTGCAGGCGATCCCGGGCGAGCTGTACGAGGCGGCCAAGGTCGACGGCGCGTCGACCTGGCAGCGGCTGCGGTACATCACGCTGCCGAGCCTGCGGCCCACGCTGGCGCTGCTGTTCGTGCTGTCGGTCACCGGGTCGCTGCTGGCGTTCGACCAGTTCCTGGTGCTCACCCGGGGCGGGCCCGACAACAGCACGATCACGATGGTGCTGGCGTTGTACAACACGGCGTTCCAGTCGTTCGAACTCGGCCACGCGGCGGCGCTCGCGGTGGTGCTGCTGATCGCGCTGGTCGTCATCAACGGGGTGCAGCTGCGGCTGCTGCGCGAGAAGGACGAGTGACGCCGATGCGTGCGGTGAAGACAACGGCGTTCCACGCCGTCAGCGGTGCCCTCGCGGTCGCGTTCCTGTTCCCGCTCGTGTGGGCGTTCCTCAACTCGGTGAAGTCACCCGAGGAGGCGAGCCGGGTACCGCCGACGTGGTTCCCGCAGTCGCTGTCGCTGGAGAACTACAGCGGCCTCACCTCGTACGGCGAGGGGCTGGGCACGTACCTGTTCAACAGCATCGTGCTGTCGGTGCTGACGATCATCGGCACGGTGCTCGTCTGCGTGCTCGGCGGGTACGGGTTCGCCCGGTACCGGTTCCGCGGCCGCGGCGCGCTGTTCGGCGTGACGCTGGCGATCCTCATGGTCCCCTACGCCACGATCCTGCTGCCGCTGTACATCGTGCTCGGTGAACTCGGCCTGCAGAACAGCCTCATCGGGCTGTCGCTGGTACTCATCATGTTCCAGCTGCCCTTCGGGGTGTTCATGATGCGCAACAGCTTCGAGTCGGTGCCGCGCGAGCTGGAGGAGGCGGCGCTGGTCGACGGCTGCTCCGACTTCGGCGCCATGCGGCACGTCTCGCTGCGCATCGTGGTGCCCGGGGTGGTCACGGTCGCGCTGTTCGCGTTCCTCACGTCGTGGAACGAGTTCCTCGCCCCGCTGATCTTCCTCAACGACGGCGGCAAGTACACGCTGCCGATCATGCTGGTGAACATCCGCTCCGGCGCGTACGGCGCGATCGACTACGGCGCGCTGCAGGCCGGCGTGGTGGTCGCGATGATCCCGTGCCTCGTGCTGTACGTCGCGCTGCAACGGTTCTACGTCAGCGGGCTGGTCGCCGGCGCAATGCGCGGGTAGAAGGAGAAATATGGCACCCGTAGTTCCCCGATCGACCGACCACACCGCGGTGCGGCCCCTCGACGTCGTCATCACCGACGGCTGGTGGGCGCAATGGCAGCGCGACAACCGCGAGGCCACCACCCCGCACGCGTTGCGCTGGCTCGAACGCGACGGCTCGGTCGAGAACCTGCGCGGCATCGGAAGCGGTGCCGCCCACCGCGGCTTCTGGTTCAGCGACTCCGACCTCTACAAGACGCTGGAGGCGCTGTCGTGGGACCTCGCCCGGGGTTCGTCGGAGGCGGTGGTCGCGGCCGTCGCGGAGCTTACGGCCGTTATCGGACGCGCGCAGCAGAGCGACGGCTACATCAACTCCTACGTGCAGGGCGGCCACGAGAAACGCTGGGACGACCTGACCAACGGCCACGAGCTGTACTGCATCGGGCACCTCATCCAGGCCGGCGTCGCCGACCACCGGTCCACCGGCGGCGGCGAACTGTTCGCGATCGCGCGCCGGGCCGCCGACTGCGTGGTGCGCGACTTCGGCGAGCACCGGCGTCCCGACACCGACGGCCACCCCGAGATCGAGATGGCGCTCGTCGAGCTGTACCGCGTCACCGATGACCGCTCGTACCTGACGCTGGCGCAGCAACTGATCGACGTGCGCGGCCACGGCGTGCTGGAGCCGCACCACTTCGGCTCCGCGTACTTCCAGGACTCCACGCCGGTGCGCGACGAGACCACCGTCGTGGGGCACGCGGTGCGCGCGCTGTACCTGCTGTGCGGCGTGGTCGACGTGTACCTGGAGACCGGCGAGCGGGCCCTGCTCGACTCCGCCGTGCGCCAGTGGGAGTCGATGCACGCCACCAAGATGTACCTCAACGGCGCGGTCGGCTCCCGCTTCGAGGGCGAGGCGTTCGGCGACGAGTACGAACTTCCGCCCGACCTCGTGTACGGCGAGACGTGCGCGACGATCGGCAACATCATGTTCTCGTGGCGGCTGCTGCTGGCCACCGGCGAGAGCCGGTACGCCGACTCGATCGAGCGCTCGCTGTACAACCTGTTCGCGGCGAGCACGTCGGTCGACCGGCTCGGGTTCTTCTACAACAACCCGGCCCAGCGCCGGTCGGAGCGTCCGGCCGCGCCCGCCGACGAGCGGCCGACCCGCGCCGACGCCCCCGGCACCCGGCCGGCCTGGTTCAAGTGCGCCTGCTGCCCGCCGAACATCATGCGCACGGTGGCGTCGCTCGGCGGGTACGTGGCCACGCACACCGGCGACGGCGTGCAGATCCACCAGTACCTCCCGGCCACCGTCTCCGCCGGTCCGGCGACGCTGGAGATGCGCACGACGTATCCGGCGGACGGCACGGTCGAGCTGACGGTGACCGACCTCGAAAGTCCACAGTGGACGCTCGCGCTGCGCGTGCCCGACTGGTGCGCCGACCCCACCGTCACCGTGAACGGCGAGCCGGCCGACGCCGTGCGCCGCAAGGGTTACCTGGAGATCAGCCACTACTGGCGGGTCGGCGACACCGTCACGCTCACCCTGCCGATGCCGGCCCGGCTGACCGTGCCGCACCCGGCCGCCGACGCGCTGCGCGGCACGGTGGCGATCGAACGCGGCCCGATCGTCTACTGCCTGGAGAGCCCCGACCAGGAGCCCGGCGTCGACCTCAACCACGTCGAACTGCTCGTCGACCGTCCGCTGAACGAGGAGACGCGCGACGGGACCGTCGTGATCACCGCGACCGGCGTCGCCCGCGACGACTCCCCCTGGGCCGGCCGGGGCTGGGCGACGCTGGGTGAGCAGCCGGCGGCCGGTGGCCGCGAGGTGACCCTCACCGCCGTGCCGTACCACCTGTGGGCCAACCGCGGCCCGTCGGTGATGCGGGTGTTCATCCCGGTGCAGTGAGCGTGTCCAGGACCTGCTGGCCGAACCTGGCCAGCTTGTTCTGGCCCACGCCGCTCACCGTGGCCAACTCCGGCAACGTCGTCGGGTTCAGCGCGGCGATCGCGCGCAGCGTGGCGTCGCTGAAGACGATGTACGGCGGCATGCCCAGCTCCCGGGCCACGCCGGTGCGCCACGCCCGCAGCTTCTCGAACAGCGGCACGGCCTCGGCGGGCAGGTCGACCACCGGCGCGGCGCTCTTCGACCGGGAAGCCTTCGCCGCGGCGCGCTCGGACTCGCGGCGCATCATCACGGTCGCGTCGCCGCGGAGCACCGACGCGCTGCGGTCGGTGAGCACCAGCGTCCCGTAATCGCCCTCGACGGCGAGCAGCCCCTGCGCCAGCAGTTGCCGCACGACGCCGCGCCACTCCGCCTCGCGCAGGTCGGCGCCGATGCCGAACACCTTCAGCTGGTCGTGCCGGAACTGGGTGACCTTGTCGGTCTTCTTGCCGAGCAGGATGTCGATCGACTGGCCGGCGCCGAACTTCTGGCCCCGCTCGCGCTGCAGGCGCAGCACGGTGGACAGCAGTTTCTGCGCGGCGACGGTGCCGTCCCACGCCTCCGGCGGCTGCAGGCACGTGTCGCAGTTGCCGCACTTCCCGTCGGGCTGCTCGCCGAAGTACGCGAGGATCTGCCCGCGCCGGCACTCGACCGTCTCGCACAGCGCCAGCATCGCGTCGAGGTGCGCCGACATGTTGCGCCGGTGGGCGAAGTCGCCCTCCGAGGTGTCGATGAGCCGCCGCTGCTGCACGACGTCCTGCAGCCCGTAGGCCAGCCACGCCGTCGACGGCAGCCCGTCGCGACCGGCCCGGCCGGTCTCCTGGTAGTAGCCCTCCACCGACTTCGGCAGGTCGAGGTGCGCGACGAACCGCACGTCGGGCTTGTCGATGCCCATGCCGAACGCGATCGTCGCGACCATCACCAGCCCCTCCTCGCGCAGGAACCGCGACTGGTTCGTGGCCCGGGTGAACGCGTCGAGCCCGGCGTGGTACGGCAGCGCCGGAATCCCGTTCTCCTTCAGGAACTCCGCGGTCTTCTCCACCGACGCGCGGGACAGGCAGTAGACGATCCCCGCGTCGCCCCGGTGCTCGGTCTTCAACAGGTCGAGCAGCTGCCGCTGCGGGCTGTTCTTCGCCACGATGCGGTACTGGATGTTGGGGCGGTCGAAGCTCGCGGTGAAGTGCCGCGCGTCGCCGAGGTTGAGGCGGGTGGCGATCTCGGTGCGGGTCGCCATCGTGGCGGTCGCGGTGAGCGCGATCCGCGGGACGTCGGGCCACCGCTCGTGCAGCATCGACAGCTGCAGGTAGTCGGGCCGGAAGTCGTGCCCCCACTGCGACACGCAGTGCGCCTCGTCGATCGCGAACAGCGAGATCTTAGCGCCGTCGAACAGGTCCTGGGTGGCCCGCGTGCTCACCCGTTCGGGTGCCACGTACAGCAGGTCGATCTCGCCGTTGCGGAACGCGTACTCGACCAGGCGCCGCTCGTCGGGATCCTGCGTGGAGTTGAGGAAGCCGGCGCGCACGCCGAGCGTGCGCAGCGCGTCCACCTGATCCTGCATCAGCGCGATCAAGGGTGAGATCACGACGGCCACGCCGGGACGCACGAGCGCCGGGATCTGATAGCACAGCGACTTGCCGCCGCCGGTCGGCATCAGGACGAGCGCGTCGCCACCGTTGCTGACATGGTCGATGATCTCGGCCTGCTCGCCCCGGAAGCCGGCGTACCCCCAGACCCGGTTGAGGACCTCCACCGCGGTTTCCACCCGGGCGATCCTACGGGGTCGGCGCGGGGCTGGGTTCCCCCAGCAACTCGGGCAGCTCCGCGAGCGAGTCGATCACCGGCCCCGGCCAGGTGGGCAGCGTGTCCCGGAACTCCACCGTGCGGAACACCGTCATGCCGGCCGCCGCCGCGCCGGCGAGTTCGTCGTCGGACCCGTCGCCCACGAACACGCACTCCGCCGGCGCGACGCCCAGCCGCCCGGCCGCGAGTTCGTAGATCGCCGGATCCGGCTTGGCCAACCCGACCGCGCTGGAGAAGATCGCGATGTCGAACCGGCCGGCGAGCGGGCTGTGCGGCCAGGACTCCGCCGTCTCCGAGGTGGCGTTGCTGACCAGCGCCAGCCGGTGCCCGCGCGCCCGCAGGCCGTCGAGCGCCGCCAGGATGCTCGCCGGCACCAGCCCGAGCAGCCGGTCGGCCAGGCCCCGGCGCAACGCCGCCGCGCGGCTCACCTGCTCGTCGGTGGGCGTGACGCCGAGCCGCCCGGCGATGATCTGCACCGTCTCCTCGACGCTCCACCGCACCAGCCGGTCGTCCCAGGACTCGCGGTAGGCGGCGACGAGATCCGCCGGCGCGATCCCGAGAATCGTGGCCATCTCCCCGACCACCCGGTCGCGCCGCCCGTCGGCCCCGTCGATCAACGTGTTGTACAGATCAAAGATCACCGGCCGCCCCACGGAGGCCATGCTATCCAGGCTCAGCGGGCCCGGCCCTCGCGGAGCATCGCGATCGACTTCGCCACGCGGGCGGCGCGCGTCTCCGCCTTCTTGGCGCCGGTTATCTGCTCGGCGTGCCAGCGCTGGTTGCTGTACGACATGCCGCCCCAGAACTCCTTCGCGCCCGGGTCGGCGTCGAGGGCCGCGGCCAGGTCGGCGGGCACCTCGATCTCACGCGGGGCGGTGTCGAGCTCGATCTCCAGGTCGAGCAGGTCGCCGGCCGTGACCCCGGCGGCCGCGCGCCGCTCGGCGCTGACGCCCAGCCAGTACTCCCCGCCCATCTTGGCGATGGAGCTGCGGAACGTGTAGCCGTTGACCGTCACCACGACCTTGGGGCGGCCGCCGCCACCGAGTTCCTCGACAAACGCGTCGGGGATCTGGAACCCGGTGGTGTTGCCGCCCGTGGCCTGCAGTTCGCCGCTGAACTTCACGCCCCCAGCCTAACCCCGGATCTTGGACTCCCTGCGGTGCCATGGGCCCGTGGGGAGTCCAAGATCCGGACGGCCTAGCAGCCGGCGCGGGCGCCGCGAACCGTGTTGGGGGCGCCGAAGTCGCGCACCGGTGCGCTGTTGCCGGAGCAGCTCAGCGCGCCCGTGATCTGGTTGCCGACCACCACCGGCCCGTACGCCCCGGCCAGCCGCGAGTAGCGCTCGTTCGCCGTCACCTGGGTGTTGTTCGCCAGCATCACCGTGCCGGAGAAGCGGTTGCCGGCCAGGGTGATGTCGCGGCGGGTGCCGGTGAGCACCACCGCACCGCCCACCGTCGACCCGAAGAGCTGCACCGCCTGGGCGTTCGTCGACACCAGCGTGCCGCTCACCGTCGAGTTGCGGACCACCAGCGAGGCGCCCGCCCGCACCGTCACCTGCCCGGTGACCTGGGCGTTCGTCAGGCACGTCACGCCCGACGCGGCGTTGACGGAGGACTGCCGCCCGGTCAGCGTCCGCGTGCAGGCGGGCGAGGAGCCGGGCAGCACGGTGGCCCGGTACGAGTCCGCCGGCCCGACGTTCCCGGCCGCGTCGATGGCGCGGTGCTCCACCGTGTGCGTCCCGAAACCGGGGACGAACCGGCCGCTCGGGTGGTCGTCCGGCAGGGTCTGTTCGAACGTCGCCCGCGACAGCCCGCCGGTGCCGAGGTTGCCGTACGTGAGCGCCTTCACGCTCGTGCCGGAGTGGCGGAACTGGAACGGCGAGGCGGGCATCGGCTGCTCGGGGAAGCCGAAGTAGTTGAACCAGCCGTCGCGGTCGAGCCGCAACTGGCCGACCACGTACCGGCCGGCCTGGTTGTCGCGCGGGTCGAGCCACATGTCCCAGCCGTCGAAGTACACCGGGTGCTCCACCCCGCCGGCCAGCGTCGTCAGCGGCGTCGACAGCCGCCGCGGCGCGGTCGGCGCCGCGTTGTCGACGGTCCATTCCCGGGTGGCGGTCTGGCTGGGGTCCGCGGGGTCGGTCACGGCCACGGCCAGTTTATGAACCCCATTGGACGGGCGCAGAGCACCCAGATCCACCCGGCGACTGTTGTCCGGGTTCGGTACGGGCTGCCCGTCGAGCGACCAGGCGACGCTGAGCACCCGGTTGGTCGGGTGGTTCGTCTCGACGAAGACGACCTCGTCGCCGGCCACCGGTTGGCTCGTCATCGTCGAGTTGGTGATCTGCGCGGCGGGCGGCGACGCGACCACGCCGGGCGCGCCGAGCGTCCACTGGCGGGTCTGCGTGAACCGGGGGCCGTTGTAGCCGGAGTCGGTGGGTGAGTTGCCCGTCGACGGGTTACGCACCCAGTCGGTGCCGGCCGGCCCGACGGGGTCGCGCACCTCGACGCTCACGACGGTGCCGGGCGCGAGGCCGCGCGTCTCCAGGCTCCGGCTGTTGTTCGTGGGCAGCACCGCGCCGTTCGCCCGCCAGGTCACCTGGAGTTCGTGGTAGCGCGGGTGCCCGGTCTCGACCCAGAGCACGCCGTCGGACGGCACGGTGCCCAGCGGCGTGTGCCGGATCGCCATCTGCCCGGCGTTCCGCATGCCGGTGATCCGGGCGACCATGTGCTCGCGGCCGATCTGGTCGAGGTCGAAGCCGATCCACCGCATCATCGAGTGCTCGCTCGGCCGGCGCTGGCCGCACGGGAACATGCCGCCGCCCTCGTGCAGGCCGACGGTTCCGCCGGACAGGCTCTCCTCGCCCACCCAGCGCCACCACTTGTGCTGGTCGGCGACCATCTGCCCGGTGCTGGTGTAGATCGTGTGGTGGAAGCTCGTCGGCTCGGCGCCGGTGTAGCAGGGCCGTACGACGTCGCGCGACGAGTACGGGTACTCGTCGAGCAGCGTCCCGAGCGAGTGGCCCAGTTCGTGCAGCGAGATCAGCGGACCCTGCGGCGAGCCGCCGGAGGTCGTCGCGCTCGTGCCGCCGATGCCGCCGTACGTGAACGTGTTGAAGATGGCGAGCGTCTGCACGTTCTGTGACGTGCGCGGAATGCCGAGCACCGGCATCACGTAGTTGTCGAGGATGCGGTTGTGCGCCTGGTTGCCGGTCTCGCACGGGTTCACGCCCGGCGGGTAGTAGGCGGTATCGGCCGCGCAGTTCAGCGGCGCTCCGCCGTAGACGGTGCCGCGCGCCAACGGGTCGGCACACCCGTTCTGGAAGATCATGCGCAGCGCGGTGCGCTTGCCGTCGATCGGACCCTCGCGCACGCCGGTGTCGCGGATCGTGCCGTCGGGGTTGCGCACCCGCCCGTCGGGGTCGCACCGCACGCCGTAGTCGATCGATGCGATCTCGACCGCGTAGACGTTGATGTAGTTGCGGTAGGTCCGGAACGGCTCGGTCGCCCACATGACCGCCAGGTTCCGGTCGACGTCGGCGAGGAAGATGCTCTGCTGGTCGGCCTGGTACCCGTCACCGAGAATGATGAGGTTGAGCCGCTCGGCCGGCGGCCCGGTCACCTGTACCGGATGCACCTTCGGGTCGGGCAACGGGGCCGCCGCCTGTGCCGCCGTGGGGATCGCGACCTGCAGCGCGGCGATCAGGCCGGCCACCGCGAGGAAAACAGTTCTGCGGTTCATGGAACCTCCTCCGAAGAGCCCGGCCGGCATCATCGTATGTCTATGTATTCGGTGGCCGCCAGCCTCCCGACGCACGCTCCACAATGGACGCTGCCGCCAGTGCCAGGTCCTCCCGCCACGGCGCGGCGGCGATCTGCACGCCCACCGGCAGGCCGTCCGGAGTCGTGCCGGCCCGCACCACCACCGCCGGGTTGCCGAGCAGGCTCCAGGTGAGCGTGTACGGGATGCGGCCGGCGTCGGCGCCGTGCGGCACCGCCGGTTTCTCCGCGGCGGGCGAGACCACCAGCGGGTACTCGTGCAGGAACGGCAGCATCCGGCGGCGGAACCGGTCCCACTCGAACAGCGACCGCTGCACGTCGATCGCGGTCAGCTCGCTCGGCTTTCGGTCGGCGACCCACTCGTCGGCCGAGTCCGACTCGGGCCGCCGCCAGTAGTCCCGCGTGATCGGGTACACCTCGTCGAGGCCGGGCGGTGTCGCCCGTTCGACGACGAGCCCGGCCGCTTCGAGCGCCCGCGCGGCGTCGTGGGTCGCGGTGACCACGGACGGATCGGGCGTCGTACCGGGATGGTCGACGTAGACCGCCACGCGCATCCCGCTCAGCCCGGCCGCGTCGGGGTCGGCCAGCGGCACGGGTACCGCGCTCGGGTCGGCCCCGTCGGGTCCGGCGATCACCCGCAGCACGAGCGCGAGATCCTCGACGTGGCGGGCCAGCGGACCGATCACCGTGCGGGGATCGGTCAGCGCGCAGATGAACGGGAAGTGCCCGGTGAGCGGCACCCGCCCGGTGGTCGGCTTGAGCCCGGCGACCCCGCAGCAGTGCGCCGGTTGCCGGATGCTGCCGCCGGAGTCGCTGCCCAGCCCGAGCGGCGAGCCGCCCGCGCCGACGAGGGCCGCCTCGCCGCTGCTGCTGCCGGCCGGGCTGAACCGCGGATCGTAGGGGTTGTTGGTGCGGCCGTACGCCTCGTTGTCGGGCCCGATGCTGGTCTTGCCGAGCACGATGCCGCCGGCCGCCCGCATCCGGGCCACCGCCGTCGCGTCCCGGGCCGGCATCCGGGCCCGCCGGTCGGCCCGCCCACCCGCACAGGGCAGGCCCGCCACGTCGATCCAGTCCTTCACCGTGAACGGGACGCCGTGCAGCGGTCCCCTGATCTCCCCGCGGGCCGCCGCGCGGTCGGCGTCCTCCGCCTCCGCCAGCGCCGCGTCCGCCCGCAGCGCGACGATCGCATTCAGCGCAATGCCGCTCCCCGCGCCGGTCTCTCCGGCGGTCTCCGCTATCCGCTCCAGGCAGGCGGCGACGACCTCCCGCGACGACAACTCCCGGGCGGCGATCCGCCGGGCGATCCCGGCGGCCGATCCGAAGGCCCACATCCGACCCATCATCCTCACCGGTGCCCCCGTAGAGTGTCGACGTGCTCGACTTCATGCCCGCGGCCGATCAGCTGTACCGGCAACGCGACCGCCTGCGGGCGCTGGTCGGCCAGCGGGTCACGGCCGGCTGGACCGGTTGGACCGGTGACCGCATGGTTCCGGGCGCCCCGGTGGTGCTGGCCTTCGAGGGCGGCGAGCAGCTCGAACTGGCCTGGCAGAAGTGGGACGACCTGTCCATCACCTGGAACACCGTCGACGTGGCCGAACCCCGCGGGTACGAGTGGCGGCCGGCGGCCCCCGCCGAGCTGGCGGCGATCGTCGACCTGCCGGTCACCGCGATAGACGTCTCCGAAGGCCCGTACTTCAACGACGTCGACCTGGTGGCCGGCGGCCCGTTGCCGATGGACGCCGTTGCCGGTTGGGTCGTGGACGGGTTGTGGCTGGAGACCGGCGAAACCGGGCTGCTGGTCCACAACGGGGCCGACACGGTGGCGCTGAGCCCGTCCCCGATGATCCCCACCCACGACGGCCTGAGCCGGACGACCCCGCTGGAAGCCTTCTGATGCGCGAAGTCCCCATCACCACCGACACGATCCGCCTCGGCCAGTTCCTCAAGCTGGCCGATGTGGTGGAGGTGGGCTCCGACGTCAAACTCCTGCTGGAGGACGGCGCCGTGACGGTCAACGGCGAGGCCGAGTCCCGCCGCGGCCGGACCCTCACCCGCGGTGACGTGGTAGCCGTCGACGGCACCGAGCTCCGGGTGGCATGACGCCGGTCATTGCCGGCATGCCGGTGCGAGCGGGTACGTGTCCTCGATCTCCTGCCGCAGCACCAGCACCGAGGCGAGCACCGGCTCGCCGGCCGCGGTGTACGCGGCGACGGTGACCGCGAGAACCGGGTCCTCCTTGTCCATGTCGAGCAGGTCGGCTTCCTCGGGCGAGGGTCGGCGGGCGGTCGTCCACTCGACCGCGTAGTCGCCCCGGATGCCTTTTCGCGCGGCCAGATACGCGAGCAGACTCCCCCGGATCGGTTCCGGCCGGCCCGCTTTCGTGCCCGCCGCCACGTCCACCGGCACGTAGAGCGTCACCAGGTCGACCGGGCCGTCCGCGCCCACCGTGCGCCGGCTCCGCCGGTAGACCGGCGTCCCCGCCACGACGTTCAGCATCTCGGCGATTCGCGACTCGGCCAGCACCGCCACCACCGACAGCAGCTCCACCGCCCTCGACTCGTCGGCGTCGAGCGCCGCCCGCACGTACGCCGGCACCGTCCGTCGCGCGGGCGGCCGACCCCGGACGAAGTTCGCCTTACCCTGCTGGGACTCGATCCAGCCGTCCAGCTTCAACGCCTGCAACGACTTGAGCACGGTCGCCCGGGACACGTCGAACTCGCCGGCGAGCTGGTTCTCCGAGGGCAACGCCGCACCCGGCCGGTAGACGCCGTCGGCGATGCGCTGCCGCAGCGTGTTGAGCACGTGGAGGTACTTGGGTGTTCCGGCCTCGGCTGGGGCCATCGACGTCACCGTCCCTTGAAGGTCTCACGCAGACGTGACGAGACGTTAATGGACGTTCATATAGGTGACAAGCCCTGCCGCCGAGGTCCGCCGACCGGCGATGTACCACTGTGGTACATTCGGCTCCGAACCACCACGGAGGCACGAAATATCAAAGGAGACCCAGCTCATGTCGAAGCGACAGAGTCCAATCCCTCAGGCGGGGGGTGATGACGTGAGACGGTGGACGACAGTCCATTTCCCGTTCGACCAGATGATCAGCATCGCGGGCGTTCTCGTCATCGCGCTCATCGCCACGTCGTCCCGCCTCGGCGGTTCTGGCACCGCGACGAAGGATCGCGCTGTTCAGGTCCGGCTCGAAGCAGACCAGCGAGATTGGCTTCAGCGGCTTGAGGACCACGCCAGCGGCCTGGGTCTCAGAGGCTACACACGATCCAGGATGATCCGAGACGCCGTCGCCGCGTATCTCGCTCCGCTGATCGAGCTGCTGAATCGGGAGGGCAAGCTCGGGAGATCGAGCGACGACCGGCTCGCGACCGACGACAGCTCCGGCAAGGAATTCGGCGAGTCCATGCGCATCCGGCTCGATCACGATCTGGTCGGGCAACTCGATCGGGTCGAGGCCTACGCGCGAGGTCTTGGATACCGACACGTCACGCGGTCCAGCCTCATTCGCGACGCCATCAAGGCCTACGTCACGGGATTCGACAGAGAACTGTCCGCGGATCTCCTGGGGCGAGCACAGTCGGACTCCGTCGCGGAGTCCAACTAAAAACGTCGGGCTCCATTCAGAGAGCCCCTCCCTTCACCTGGAGGGAAATTGTCCGAGTTATCAACGAACCGCCCCGAACAGGGACGTTTCAGTGAGGAGAGCTCGACAGGAAACGTGTCAGATAACAGGAGCCCGGAGGCCACGAGCCGCCACCAGCAAGAGGATCGGCGGGCGAGATTCGACAACGCGATTCACGCCGCCGACGCGAGCGGACAAGCACGAGGAGCGGAAGCCGCGCGAGACTTCAGCACCGGGGTCATGCGCGGATTGGGCGCGCGGGCGGGCCAGGCAATCTGGGATTTCCTGGCGGAACGCCTCCGCGACTCGTGACATAGATTCAAAGCAATCCCCGCGACGGTGTTCGCACCATCCGGCACGCGAACACCGTTGCGGCGTGGTATCCATCGCCGGCGCTCCGACGGAACCTCAGAACGCGCGCACCAACAGCACCACGCCCACCACCACCGCGAAGCAGACGATGATCCAGCGCAGCACGTCACTCCGCAACCGCCGCGCCAACCGGGCGCCGCTGTACCCGCCCGCGATCGTCGACGGGGCGACGATCGCCACCGCCAGCCAGTCCACGGGGCCGAACAGCGCGAACACCACCACCGTGGTGAGGCCGACCGTCGTGGAGATGACGTTCTTCAGCGCGCTGATCCGGGCCATCGTCGACGCGATGACCAGGCCCAGCCCGGCCACCATCATCACGCCCATCGCCGCACCGAAGTAGCCGCCGTAGACGCTCACGGCACCGGCCATCGCGTGCAGGGCGATCCGGCGGCGTTTCGGCGACAGGTCCTGGGGGTGGCCGACCACCGCGCGCAGGCGGTCCTGGAAGGCCAGGATCACGGCGGCGCCCAACACCAGGAACGGCACCACGAAGTCGAACGCGCGGGCGGGGGCGAGCAGCAGCAGCGCGCACCCGGTGCCGGCGCCCGCGATCACCACCGGGATCAGCTCCCACACCGCGCTGCGCCGGTCGCCCACCAGCTCGGCCAGGTCCTTGCGGGTGCCGTAGACGCTCGCCGCGTAACCGGGCACCACCGACAGCGAGTTGGTGACGTTCGCGCTCACCGGGGACAGGCCAGTGGCGATCAGCGCCGGGAACGTGATCAGGGAGCCGCCGCCGGCGAAGCCGTTGACGATGCCGGCTCCGATGCCGGCGACGATGAGCAGGGCGACTTCGGTGGGTTCCATTGCCCGCCGAGATTAGTCGGCCACGCGACAGACGTCGCCGTGAACCGGGTCGCGGCCGGGTGCATCACACCCATCGACATCGAACCCGATGATGAGATGACCCGGAAGGACAATCCGATGCGCGTTACAGCACTGGCGGTCGCCGCCGCACTGACCCTGATGGTGGCGACCGGCTGCACCGACAAGCCCAGGCACCAGGACGGGACGGCCGCACCGGCGGGCTCCCCCTCGGCGTCCACCGAAGGCACGCCGCCCACCGAAAGCGCCCCCACCGAAGCGAGCACGACGCCCACCGGCACCCCGACGAACGTCGGCGCCAACACACCGGCCAAGTGCCAGACCAACCAGCTCACCGGCGACATCGAGCAGTACGCACCGCCGGGCCAGGCCGGGTCGAGCTACCAGGCCCGGGTGAAGCTGACCAACACCGGCAACCGCTGCACGCTGGCCGGCTACATCACCCTCCAACTGCTCGCGAACAACGAACCGCGCGAGACCAAGGTGACGCGGTCCGACGGCGCCGTCGAGACGGTGACGCTCAACCGGGGCGACAGCGCCTGGGCGCTCATCGTCTGGACGTTCCGTCCGAACGCCGACGAGGCCGACACGCAGCCGCTGTGCGGTCCGCGGGCGACCGCCGCGCTCGTCACCCCGCCCGGTGCTTCCGGTTCGATCCGGATCGCCGAGGAGTTCGGCGTGGTCTGCGCGCACGGCGAGATCGTCACCCGCCCGGTGAGCGCAACCCGCCCGTCCTAACGGATTCGCAGCCGGCTCAGCAGCCGGTCGGTGCGGTCGACGGCACCGATCTGCTTGATCTGGACGTAGACGCCCGGCAGCAGCACCTCGCTGTAGGACACGTCACCGCCGGCGCAGCGCGTCCACCGGAAGACACGGGCCTCGCCCGATCGGCGCTCGGGCTGTTGGACACACCCCCGGTGGTCCGGCAGCGCGGGCGCCGTCCCCGTTGCCGGCAGCAGGCCGGCGAACAGGCCCGGCGTGCGGCTGGCCGGATCGTCCCATGTGGACAGATCCGGCCCCACGAGCACCGCCGGCTGCTGTCCCGGCGGTAGGCGCAGAACGGCGGGCTCCCAGCCCGCGTCCCGGAATTCCTTTGCCCAGGCGGCCGGGACCGCGACCGACACCCGGCCCGACGCGTCGGCCACGCGGGTGAGGCCGGCGTCGGGGCCGGCCGCGGCCGCGGCCGGAACCAGCGCGGCGGCCGCGGCCATCGCCAGCACGGCCGCCGCGCGAAGGATGCGGCGCCCACGCGGCTTACTGTCCATTGTGGACGCGAGTGAGGTCGCAAATGCGTCGGCGGACGGAAACCGGTCGGCGGGACGGGGTTTGAGCGCCTTCGCGACGACCGCGTCGACCGCGGGCCGCACCGACGTGCGGACGCCGGCCTTCGCCGGCGGCGCGCCGGTGAGCATGTGGTACAGCAGCGCGCCGATCGCGTAGACGTCGGCCCGCACGTCGATGCCACCGCCCGGCACCGCCTGTTCCGGCGCCATGTAACCGGGCGACCCGGCCACCACCGTGAACCCGGACGCGTGCGCGATCGCCTTGGCCAGGCCGAGATCGGCGATGAGGGTGCCGCCGTCCTCGTCCAACAGGATGTTCGACGGCTTCAGGTCCCGGTGGATGACGCCCGCCGCGTGCAGGGTCGCGACCCCGCGGGCAATCTCGACCGCGATGCGCACCGCGTCCCCGGTCGGGAGCCGGCCGTTCCTCAGCTTCTCGGCGAGCGTCCCGCCGGACGCGTACGTCATCACGAAGTACGGCCGCCCGTCGGGCAGTTCGCCGACGTCGAAGACCCGCACCAGCCGGTCGGAATCGGCGCGCCGCATGACCTGCGCCTCCTGCGTGAACCGGCTGCGCACGTCGGCATGATCCGACCAGTTCTCCGCGAGCACCTTGACGGCGACGAGCGAGTCGAGCGCATCATCGTCGGCGAGCCACACGGTGGCGAACGCACCCGAGCCGAGGCGCTCGCGGATGCGGTATCGACCGATGACACTGGGGACCGGCATGCTTAGGCATTATGGGGGCTGACGATCTGGTGGAAGACCTGGCCCGTCGAGCGGCGGCCGGCGACAAGGCGGCCCTCGACGACCTGTTGGGCCGGGTACGCCCGACGGTGCTGCGACACTGCCAGCGCCTGTTACCGTGCCGGGAGGACGCCGAGGAGGCGTGCCAGGACGCGTTGCTGCAGGTGGCACGCACGATCGGCAGGTTCGAGGGCCGGTCGCGCTTCACGACGTGGCTGCACGTGGTGGTCGCGAACTGCGCCCGGCAGACCTATCGTTCGCTGAAGCGTCGCTCCCTGGAGCGTTCCGCGTCGTCCGTTCCGGTCGATATCGTGGACCCGCGGACGACCAGCGTCATCGCCGGTTCCCGGCTCGACCTGCTCGACGCCCTGGAGCGGCTGGAGGCCCACCGCCCCGAGCTGGTGACACCATTGGTGCTGCGGGACATCTGCCAACTCGACTACGACGAGATCGCCGTGCAGGTGGGCGTGCCGGTCGGCACGGTGAAGAGCCGGATCCATCACGCGCGGGCCCACGTGCGGCGGTCGTTGTCGTCTCTATAATGGCGCTGCGATGGACGAGTTGGCTGGGCGACCGCGTCGGCACCCGTGAGGATGCCGCCGAGGAACGTCCGGGCTCCACAGGGCAGGGTGGTTGTCAACGGCAACCCGGGGCGACCCGCGGGAAAGTGCCACAGAGAACAGACCGCCGGCTCCCTTGGGGGCCGGTAAGGGTGAAACGGTGGGGTAAGAGCCCACCAGCACCCCGGGTGACCGGGGTGGCTCGGTAAACCCCACCCGGAGCAAGGCCAAGAGGACCGACCCACGGGAAGGTCTGCGCAGGCGTTCGAGGGCTGCCCGCCCGAGCCTGCGGGTAGGCCGCTAGAGCCTGTCGGCAACGGCAGGCCGAGATGGATGGTCGCCAGCCCGCTTCGGCGGGTACAGAACCCGGCGTACAGGCCAACTCGTCCGTCGCCCATTCCGTGGGACAGCGCCGGCCGTGGCCGGCTGTGGGAGCATGGTCGAGGAGGTGAACCGCCGATGAGTGTCGCCGTGCTGGATCCGCACCCGGGGCCGTGGACCGAGGCCGAGTATTTCGCGCTCGGCGAGACGCCCAACCGGATCGAACTCTTCGACGGGAGTCTGGTCGTGAGCCCCGCGCCGAGCAAGCGGCACCAGCGGCTGTCCATGGTCCTCGCGTACACGCTCGACCGGGCCGCCGAGGCGGCCGGCTTCCTGGCGTTCGAGGCGGTCAACGTGCGGCTCGGCGCCGATCGGATCGTCATCCCCGATCTGGTGGTGGCCGACACCGACACCGAGGGAACGTTCATCGAGGCGGCCGAGGTCGTCCTCGTCGGCGAGATCGTGTCACCGGGCAACGCCGGAAACGACCGGCTGTTGAAGATGCAGCTCTACGCCGCCGCGAAGATCGAGTGGTACCTGCTCGTCGAACCGGGCCAGACCGGCGTGGCGACGCTGCGGCTGCTGCGCCTCGACGGTGACCACTACGTCGAGCACGTCACCGTCGGGGCCGGCGAGACGCTGGCGGTCGAGTCACCGTTCGCCTTCCGGGTCAACGTCGACGAACTTCCGTCCTGACATCCTGCTAACTCAGGAAGAACGTCTCGTTGATCGACCGCACCGACACCGCCCCATCGGGCCACATGTCCACTGTGGAGATTCCCGCCGGGTCGAGGTGGCAACGGAACAGGAACTCGTCGCCCGCGGCGAGGGCGTCGCGCAGGATCAGTTTCAGTGGGGACACGTGGCTCACCACCGCCACCACGCCCGTGCCGTGACCGGAGCGCAGTCGCGCGATCGCGGAGGATACCCGTTCGGCCACCGCCGTCAGCGATTCGCCGCCGGGTGGGGACACGGCCGTCGATCCCAGCCAGGTCTCGAGCTCGGCCGGCCAGCGCTCGCGGACCTCGCGGAACGTCAGGCCCTCCCAGTCGCCGAAGTCGCATTCGATCAGGTCGGCGTCGACGATCACCGGGGCGCGGGCGGGACCGGCCACCAGTTCGGCGGTGCGGACGCAGCGTTCCAGCGGGGAGGTCACCACCGCCGCCAGCGACACGCCGGCCAACCGTGCCGCGACGGCGGACGCCTGGGCCAGGCCGCGCTCGGTCAGGGGGACGTCGCCGCGGCCGGAGTAGCGGCGTTCGGCGGTGAAAGCGGTCTCGCCGTGGCGGATCAGGATCAGCCGTAGCGGCGCCGCCGACCGAGGTTCCCAGGAGGACGGGGGACGCGGGCGGGAGTGCGCGGCGGCCTCCGCGGCCACCTTCCGGGCCGCCCGGCGTCCAGGAGATTCGGGACCGGCGAGCGGCGGCCGCGGCAACTCCGCCTCGCGATCGGCGGCAGCGGCCGGACCGCCCGGAGCGGCCCGCACGATGCCAGCCGCCGCGTCCATGGCCTGGTTCGCCAGCGCGTCGGCGCGTTTGTTGCGTTCGCGGGGGATCCACTGGAACGTCACCGACGTGAACTTGTTGACGTGATCGGCGGCCCGCGCCGCGAGCGCGCGCAGCCCGGGGTTCTTGATCTGCCAGCGGCCGGACATCTGCTCGACGACCAGCTGCGAGTCCATCCGCACGTCGACCCGGGTGGCACCCAGCTCGAGCGCCGCCTCCAGGCCGGCGATCAGCCCGCCGTACTCGGCGACGTTGTTGGTGGCGGTGCCGATCGCCGCGGACCGCTCCGCCAGAACCGAGCCATCAGCAACAGACAGGACCACCGCGCCGTACCCGGCCGGCCCGGGGTTGCCCCGGGACCCGCCGTCGGCCTCGACGATCACGTGCAAGGGCTACAGCCCCGATTCCGCGGTGCGCACCAGGATGCGGCGGCAGTCGTCGCACCGCACGACGTCGTCGGGAGCGGCGGCGCGGATGCGGGTCTTCTCGCTGCCGCTCAGCTCCAGGCGGCAGCCCTCGCAGCGACCGGCCCGCAGCAGCGCGGCGCCCATTCCGGTGTTCTCGCGGACCTGCTCGTAGAGCTTGACCAGGTCGACGGGCAGATCGGAGACTAGCGGCGCCCGGCCGGACCGGCGGAACTCCTCGTCCCTCGTGATGCCGGCGAGCAGTTCCTCGCGGCGGCGCTCGACCTCGCCGAGCGTGGTGCGCGACGACGTGAGGCGGCCGTCGATCTCGGCGAGAACGGTCTCGGCCTCCTCCTTCTTCTCCATCAGCTCGAGTTCGGCGTCCTCCAGGTCGCGCTGGCGCCGGGCGAGCGTCTCGAGTTCGTGTTGCAGCGCCTCGAGCTGCTTGGCCGGGCCGGTGCCGGCGTCGAGGCGGGCCTTGTCGCGGTCGGCGCGGGTGCGGACCTGCTCGACGTCGCGCTCGATGCGGTCGATGTCGCGGTCGAGGTCGTCGACGGCCACCTGGGCGCTGGCCCGCTCGTCAGCCAGCCCCTGCACCTCCTTGCCCAGCCGCTCCACCTCGGCGTTCTCGGGCATGGTGCGCCGCTTGTGGGCGAGCTGGGCCAGCCCCGTGTCGAGGGCCTGCAGGTCGAGCAGCCGCCGTTGGGCCTCGGGATCGGCCTTCACCGGACCTCCTTGGGAGAAGAGCAATGCATCGTCCACGGGTCGGTGTCGATGTCAGAGACGACAGTACGCACCGGCAGGGCACCGGAAACCTCGGCGGCGACAAGATCGAGCCACGGTCGCTCGGTGGCCCAGTGCGCGGCGTCGAGCAGCACCGGCCCGCCGTTCGAGACGAACTCACTGGCCGGGTGGTGGCGCAGGTCCGACGTCAGATAGGCGTCGGCCGCCATGGCGTCCCCCAGGAACGGGTCACCGGAACCGCCGCAGACCGCGACCGTCTCGATCATGCGGTCCGCGTCCCCTGAGCCCCTGACCCCCCACGCGGTCGGCGGCAGCGCGCGGGCCGCGACCTCGACGAGCGCCGCCGCCGTCAGCTTCGACGGCAACGTCCCGATGCGGCCGGTGCCCATGTCGGAAGAGACAGCAGAAGGACGCAGCGGCCGAAGGTCACGCAGCCCCAGCGCAAGGGCAAGAGCATCGGAGACGCCCGGAGCGGCCACGTCGGCGTTGGTGTGGGCGGTGAACAGGCCGATGCCGGCGCGGATCAGCCGGTGCACGATGCGGCCCTTGTACGTGGTGGGTGCGAGCGTCGACACCCCGCGCAGCAGCAGCGGGTGATGCGCGACGATCAGCTGCGCGCCGACCGACACCGCCTCCTCGACCGTCTCCGGCACGCAGTCGACCACGAACAGCACCGTGTCGACCTCGGCGTCGAAAGAACCGAGCACCAGGCCCACCCGGTCCCAGGATTCGGCCCAGGCCGGCGGGTACCGGTCGTCGAGAAACGCGACGACGTCGGCGAGGATTGTCACGGCGGCG
The DNA here is from genome assembly GCF_016863635.1 of Virgisporangium aurantiacum. GTDB lineage: Bacteria > Actinomycetota > Actinomycetes > Mycobacteriales > Micromonosporaceae > Virgisporangium > Virgisporangium aurantiacum. The sequence continues at coordinate 42,625 of NZ_BOPG01000022.1, forward strand.
AGGCTACCAGTGATCGGCGTTCTCGGACCGCCACGCCCGCTGCTTCACCGCGTCGACGGCGATCCGCCACGGGAAATCGTCCACAAAGGACTCTCCCGTGCCGGGCGCGAACGACGGAAGCTCGAACAGCACGGTGACGCCCCACTCGCGGAGCAGGTCGACGCTGCGCGGGAACGCCGGATGGCGCGCCATCGCCTCGTTCGTGAACGGCATCGCGACGATCGGCAGCCCGTTGCCGACCGCCTCGACGATCAGCCCGAGCGCCAGCGTGTCGGCGATGCCGGCGGCCCACTTGTTGATGGTGTTGACGGTGGCCGGCGCCACCAGGATCGCGTCGGGCCCGGGCAGGACGTCGAGGTCGCCCGGATACTTGTAGCGGTGCCGCACCGGGTGCCCGGTCAGCGCGGCGAGCGCGGGGACGTCGATCCACTTGAGCCCGTCGGGGCTCGCCACCACGCAGACCTCCCAGCCGTCCGCGAGGGCCAGCCGGACGCCGTCGGCAGCGCTGCGCGCGACGGGTGAACCACAAACAACGATGTACAGCACCAGCTTCCGCGTATCGCCCGCGGCAGCCGTCATACGCCAACTCCCATGTGCTCGGCCAACTCCGCGACCGGGGGTGGGGGTGCGCCCCGGGTGCGGCGCAGGATGTCGCTGAGAACCTCCCGGGCGAGCGGCCGGCACCGGATCTCCGACGGTGCGAGCCGATCACCCTCCAGCAGCATCTCACTGGCCTTGGACACCTCGCCCACCAGGGCATATCCCCGGGCCACGTCGAGATAGTGGTGAGCGCGGCGCTCCGGCATGAGGGCGGAGAACGCCTCCACATCAAGATTTTCGTGGACGTCCACCGCGAGCCGCCCCTCGCCCAACTCGACCGCGGTGGCGACCCGGTGCAGTTGCACGTTCGTGGGGCCGAACGACGTCCAGTAGTGGTTCTGGTCGCCGCCGATCTGGCGGGCGGCGTCGTCGGCGCCGGCGAGCAGGTCACGCACCGTGGCCATGTCGCCGATCCGGGCGGCGGCCATCGAGCCCTGCAGCAGCAGCGCGCCGTAGACGCTCAGCCGCTCCGGCTCGGTCGCCTCGCCGCTCTCGCCCCCCGACGCGAGCCGGTTGGCGATGTTGACGTTGACCTCGAGCGCCGGCCGGGCGCGGCCCATCGACATGAGCGACAGCGCGACGCGGTAGGTGGCGGTCGCGGCGAGCAGCGGGTCGTCGGCGCGCTGGGCGACCGCTATCCCCCGGTCGCCGGCCAGCCACGCCAGCTCGTGCTCGCCCAGCTTCCGCAGCGCCGACGAGGCGATCTGGTACACCTCGCCGAGCAGGTGGGCGGCGCCGGCCGAGCTGGCGGTGTTGGCGAGCGCGGTGTCGGCGGCCTGCGCCTCGCGCAGCAGTTTGGGCAGCGCCCGGGCCAGTACCCCGTACTTGGCGTGCTGGTACGTCAGCCACGCGTGGCCGACGGCCTTGCGCATCTCGGGCAGCGCGGGCGGCTCCGGCGGGGCGTGGAAGAACGCGCTGATCTGGTCGTAGCGCTCCAGCGCCGCGCGGATCTCCTCGACCTCGACCTGGTCGATGCAGTTGATGCTGTCGGGCCGGCGCTGCGGATCCTTGCCGAGCAGGAGCTGCACGTCGAGCTGCAACACGTCGGCGATCTCGTAGACGACGGAGAACTTGTCGAGGCGGCGGACCCCGCGCTCGACCTTGTCGACCCAGCTCTTCGACTTGCCGAGGCGATCGGCGAACACCTGCTGTGACATCTTCCGGCGGGTGCGCCAGTACGCCACGCGACGGCCGATCGGCAGCTCGTCCACGGTGGATACCCCCTGGTTCCCTCGAAGCCGGCCAGGTGACGCCGTTGGCGTTACATCGCACGCGCTGTGCGGTCGGGTCTGGTACCGCGCTCTAGTTTTGCTCGTGCAAGTGCTCGTGCAAGTTGCAGAAACCTTGATCGGTCAAACGACTCGGCCCGGCGAAAGTGACGCGGGCTTGCGAAACTTTCCGCGCGGAGGTTCGGCACATGTTCCAGCGATTACGGCTCCGGCGGGCGGCCCACCGCTACGCCGATCACGACTGGCCGGTCGTCCCCGGCGCCCGCCTCAGCGGCGACCGGTTCGACTGCGACCAGATCGGCTGCCCGACGGTCACCTGCCACCCGGCGGTGCCGGACTGGGAGCGGCAGGCACTGCTCGACCCCGATCGGATCGCCGGTTGGTGGCAGCGGTCCGAGTACGGCGTGCTGCTCGCCACCGGGCACACGTTCGACGTCCTGGAGGTGGCCGGTCCGGTCGGGCGGAAGCTGGCCCGGGAGGTCCACGGCCCGGTGGCCGTCGCGCCGAACGGAAAACAGGCGCACCGGTGGATGTTCCTGGTGCAGGGCGGCGCCGGCCTGCTGCCGGCGCTGGCCGGGAACTCGGCCGTGGTGCTGCACCGGGCCGGATCGTGGATCCCGGCCCCGCCGACCCCGCTGCCGACCGGCGCGGTGCGCTGGGTGACCCGGCCCGGTGAGTACGCCTGGGAACCGGCCGATCCGGTGTGGGTGCAGCGGGCCGCCGCCCGCATGATGCGGACCTCGATGCGGAGTCCGGATCACAAGTCGCGGCAGGTATGGCGGGTGAACGCTCCCCGCCAAGCCTCCGCTGAGTGATCATCTCGACACGCATCGCCCCAAACGTAACCGGGCTATCTGCGCTGGTCGACCCCCGCGCGGGTGCATCCGTTCGTCGTTTTGGTCACGACCGTCTGTCTTGACCGAATCCGCATTGGACGATCAGTCGGGCGGATCGGTGAACGTCGGCTCGCCGGTCGGCTCGCGCGTGATGACCGGTGGGGTGCTCGACGACGTCGGCGACTGGCTCACCGGCGGCTCGGTGGGCTGCGTCGGCGAGGTCGGCGGCTGCGTCGGCGGCGTGGTCTGCACCGGCGGGTTGCCCGGGTTCGTGGTCGTGGTGCCCGGCCGCGGCGTGCGGGTCGTCGTGGGCGTCGCGCTCTCGCTCTCCGACGACGAGGACGCCGAGTCGCTCGGCGACAGCGACGGCAGCGACGGCGTGTCGGTGACCGCCACCGGCGGCTGCTCCCGGCTCTTGTCCGACCCGACCGGCAGCGACGTGCCGTCGCCGCAGGCCGGTGCCGGCCCGCCGGTCGGCAGGCTGGTTCCGTTCAGCGCCGCCACGCCGGACGCGACCTGTGCGGCACCCGGCTCGACGGTCAGCCGCACGGCGCCGGCGGTCACCAGGGGGCCGGCCTGCGTGTTGACGGTCATCGTCAGCGGACGGAACGCACCGGACGAACTGGACGTGTCGGTCAGCAACCGGCCGCGGTTGATGGTCAGCAGCGCGGTCGGCGCCACCGGGTGCCCGGGCGGGCTGAGCAGGTCGCCGATCGTCACCGAGGTGTCGGCGCACAGGACGCTCGCCGCGCCGCCCCGGAAGACCAGCCGGACCGCCGAGTCCTTCGTGGTGGCGATGCGGGCGCCGGCGCCGATGTAGCGATCGGCGTTCTTGTCCAGCCGGGACTCCTCGCCGTCGACCGTGACCAGCGCGCTGCCGTTGGTGACGGTCAGCATCGCCCGGTCGTCCGGCATCTCGGCCCAGGCCGGCGCCGGCCAGAAGTTCGTGCCGGTGAGCAGCAGGCCGAACAGCAGGAAGATCAGGACCAGCCACCACATCCGCCGTTCGAACCGGCCGTCGACCTCGGGGTCGAGGTCGGCCGGCGGCGGACCGGGCGGGACGGTGAGCGGCGGATAGGCACCCGTGCCGTGCACGCCGGCGATCGGCGGCACCCGGCCGGCACCCGTGCCGGAGACCGGCGCGTCGGACCCGGGCAGCGGCGTCAGCGTCGCCAGGCGCGGCAGCAGCCACACCCGGGCCGGGGTGCGGGCGACCGCGGCCTCGCCGGGTTCCTCGTTCCCGAACGGGCCGAGCACGTTGCCGCGGCGGATCTCCTGCCCGTCGAAGCGGGTGAGGGTGCCGGACGCGACCACCACCGCGTCGCCGGGCCCCTCCAGCACGACGGCCGCGCCGGGCCGCAGCGGCACCGGTTCGGCCCGCGCGGTGAGGCCGAGGTAGGCCTCCGCCGACAGCGTCGAGAACTGCGGGGACTCGTCGAGCAGGTCCTCGAGTTCGGCGAGCTCGGCCGGTGGCGGCGCCGGCAGTTCGCCGACCGCGTTGATCAGCGCCGTCGCCGGGATCGCCAGCAGCGTGGCGCCGATCGCGTACCAGTTCAGGCTCGACGGGTTGCCGGTGATCACGTTGGCCAGGCCGACCACGCCGCCGGTGCCGACCCGCTGCCGGATCACCCCGCCCGGGTCGCCCGGCCGGCGCGCCTCCGCGACCCCGGCCGCGACCACGTACACCTGCGGCATCGCCGAACCGCGGACGATCAGCGGCCGGCCGTCGACCGGGCGCTCCCAGGTGGCGTCGTAGGCGAGGTCGGCGAGGGCGTCGGCGCCGAGGCCGCCGAGAGCCGACGTGCGCAGCACGTCGAGCCGCTGCGGGAAGTCCTTGTTGTGGTTGGCCTCGGCGGTCTTGCGCCGCCACGACCGGAACAGCCGCGCGCCCTTGCCGGCGAGCAGGTAGAGCACGGGCGCGGTGAGGATCACCACGATGATCAGGAGCAGGAGCTTGCCGCCGAGGCCGGCGTGCCACAGCCCGGTGCCGGCGCCGGAGATCCGGTCGACGTACAACCGCCAGAACAGGTTGACCGCGATGAGCAGCCACACCATCGACAGCATCCCGTAGAGGGCGATGATGCGGCCCTCGCGGTCGAGCTGGCCGAACGCCGGCGGGCGGCGGCGCATCCGGGCGCCGAGCCAGGCCATCGCCCGGGCCCGCAGGTTCGGGACCTCCAGCCAGTCCATCAGCAGGTAGTAGCCGTCGAGCGGGAGGAACGGGTTCAGGTTGAACAGCGAGTTCAGGTACCAGGCGAACGCGAGCTTGAACGCCAGCGGCGCGAGCGGCGGGATCGCGAGGCCGACCAGCGACATCAGGCCGGCGAGCACGAGGCCGGCGGCCGGGCCGGCGGCGGTGGTGATGATCCGCTGCTTGCGGCCGGCCATCCAGACGTCGGTGGTGTCGACAAACACCGACGGGATGCCGAAGTAGACCAGGAACCCGGCCGCGGGCACGCGTCTACCGGCATGCTTGACGGCGAGCGCGTGCCCGAGTTCGTGACACGCCAGCGCCACCACGTTGAGCAGCACCATGACGACGACGCCGAGCAGGTACGAGTCCCCGACGAGGAACAGCGACTGGTCGGCCCGGAACCACAGCACGCAGAACGCGCCGAGCCCGGCCAGGCCCAGCACGCCGAGGATCGCGGCGAACACGCGGGTGAAGACGAGCCGCCCGCCGAGGTTGTAGAGGACGCTGACCAGCGGATCGATGCCGGCGAGCACGACCCGGCGGCCGCGGGCGAACGCCAGAACCGTGCTGGCGATCTTCACGGCCGGCGGCACCCGACGCACCTGCTCCAGCGGCCGGAACGCGTCGAGCGGCAGTTCCTCGAGCATGCGGTTGCCGGCGAGGTCGGCGACGACCCGGGTGACCTGCTCAGGAGCGAGGCGACCGGTGATGCGGGCGAACTCGCCCACCAGCCGGGCCACCGAGAGGTCGCCGTCCATCAGCTCGGCGAGCTTCATCTCCTCCGGCGTGAGCCGGACGTAACAGGGCGTGCGGCTGTCCGGCGAGCGCAGCATCACGTACCTGGCGCCGCGCGCGCTGACCAGGTCGGCCACCTCGAGCCCGTCGCGCAGGCGCGGCATCGCCCGGGCCGGGTTCAGGCGGTCGCTGACGGCACGCCACAGCCCGGGGTCGGCCGGGCCGACCGGGGTTCCGGGGGCACGCCCCGCCAACACCTCCCATACGCTGGGGTTGGCGTCGACGACCGTCACTCTTGGCCTCCCTGCACTCGCTGCCGGTCGGCAGCCTAGAGCCCGACGCCGAGTCCGCGCTACCTGCGGCACCAATCGATTACCGTGCGTGGCTCTACCACCGCATTCGGCGCTTGCGCCGACCCTCGTTGTAACAGAGACTGTTACAGTGGCGGCGAACAGCAGGGTGACGATCGCGGCGCACGCGCTGGCGTGGCTGGCACTTGCCCATCACCAGGGGCGCGAGGTGCTCACGTCCGAGGAGGTGGCGGCGAGCGTCAACACGAATCCGGTGATCATCCGGCGCAGCCTCGGCGACCTGCAGCGGGCGGGTCTCGTGTCGGTTCGGCGCGGCACCGGCGCCGGGTGGCGCCTGTCCCGGCCGCCCGCGGAGATCTCCCTGCTGGACGTCTACGCGGCCGTCGCACCGGAACCGCTGGTCGCGCTGCACCACAGCGAGCCGAACCTGCTCTGCCCCGTCGGGCACGGCATCCGGCCCGTATTGACCGAGGTCTACGACGAGGCCACCGACGCGTTCCGGGCGGTGCTCGCCCGGCAGTCGATCGCCGACCTACTGGAGAGGATCATGAATGCTCGTTGAGCTGCGACGGTATGTGCTGAAGCCGAGCCGACGCGACGAACTGATCGACCTGTTCGACCGCGAGTTCGTGGAGACCCAGGAGGACCTGGGGATGACCGTGCTCGGCCAGTTCCGCGACCTCGACCGCCCCGACATGTTCGTGTGGCTGCGCGGCTACCCCGACGACATGGAGGCCCGCCGGGCGGCGCTGGCCGCCTTCTACGGCGGCCCGGTGTGGAAGCGACACGGCCCGGCGGCCAACGCCACCATGATCGACTCGGACGACGTCCTCCTCCTCCGCACGGAGTCGCTCCCGGTGGGCCCCCGCCCGACGACCCCGCCACCCCCGTCCGACCTGGAGATCTTTGTCTTCTACCGCGACCACCCCTGGCCACCGACCCCGTCGATCGACGGCGCCCTGGCCACCCTGTCGACCGCCTACGAAAAGAACACCTTCCCCGCCCTCCCGGTACGCGAAAACGACCACGCCCTCGTGGTTCTGACCCGCCCCGGCCTCAAACCCCAGCCCTCCGAACCCGCCCTGAAGACCGACCACCTCCGCCTCCAACCCACAAACCGCTCCACCCTCCGCTGACCCCTCCCCGTTGATCTTGCAGTTATGGTGCCGGGATCGCCCGATATTGGCCGGTTTTGTGAGGCACCACAACTGCAAGATCGACTTCTGAGGGGGGATCAGCGCATGCGGTGGCAGGCGGCGACGAACGTTTCCGCGGTGTCGAGGTCTTGCTTGGCGACCGCGAGGGCGGCGGCCTGGATGGTCAGGAGGCGGGCGTACGGGTCGAGGATCGGCCAGGGGTCGGCGGCGGGCGGCACGGCGGGGCCGCCGGCGGCGCGGTAGGTGGTGAGGAACATGGTCCAGGCGTGGGGCGGGATCACGCCGGCCAGGTACCAGGCGGCCATCCGGGCCAGGTCCCAGGCGGGGTCGCCGACACCGACGCCGTCGACGTCGATCAGGCGGCGGCCGGTGCCCAGGCGCACCACCTGACCCAGGTGGAAGTCGCCGTGCACCAGGGTGGTGGCGGGCGCAGAGGGCAGGACGACCGTGCTCAGCGCGTCACGGATGATTTTCGCCCTTCGGCCGGGAGACGACGGCGTCGCCGCCAACCGGCCCAGTGCCCGCTCGACGCGCACCGGCGCGTCGCACGGCCCGAAGACCCCGGGCGGAACCGGCTCGCGGTGCAACCGGGCGAGCAGCGTGCCGGCCGACGCCCACGGGCCCGGCGAATCCAGGTCGGCCTCGCGGACGGGGACGCCGAGCGGCCACAGCGTCACCGGGCGGCCGCCCACGACGGACGCGGCGAGCGGCGGGACGAACACCTCGCGGAGCCGGTCGGCCAGCAGCAGCGTGTCGTGCGGCACCGGCGCGTCGTGCATCTTCGCGACCAGGTCGCCGGCCCGCACGACCAGCTCACCCGAAGCGGAGGACAGGACGGCGGCGGCACCGCACGCGGCCCGGCCGCCCACCCGCCTGGCCCAGCCGATCAGACGCCGTTCATTCACCGCGGATCAGCGAGCGGTACCAGCGGTACGACGCCCGCGGGGTCCGCACCAGGGTGTCGAAGTCGACGTCGACCAGGCCGAACCGCTGGCTGTAGCCCTCGGCCCACTCGAAGTTGTCCATGAGCGACCAGGCGCAGTAGCCGCGCACGTCGACCCCCGCGGCGATCGCCTCCTGCACGGCCCGGACGTGCACGTCGTGGTACGCGATCCGGTCCTGGTCGTCGAGCGACCGGGGATACGCGCAGCCGCTCTCGGTGATCCACAGCGGCGGCAGGTTCGCGTACCGCTGGTGCAGCAGGTCGACCAGCAGTTCGCGCAGGCCCGCCGGCACCACCGGCCAGTCGAAGCCGGTGCGCTCGTAGCCCTCCAGCCGGGCGAGGTCGAACGGCAGGTCGGCGCCCGGCTGCGGCGCGCGCACCGCCGTGGGGTTGTAGTAGTTGACGCCCAGCGCGTCGAGCGGTTGCGAGATGGTGTCCATGTCGCCGTCGAGGACCAGGCCCTCCAGCGGCGAGAGCGTCTCGACACCGGGCGGGTACTCGCCGAGCAGCAGCGGGTCGGTGTAGAGGCGGTTGTGGAACACGTCGTAGAGCTGGGCGGCGGCGCGGTCGTCGTCGGTCGCGGTCTCCGGACGTCCGTCGGGGCCGACCGCCCACGCCGGGCTGTAGTTGTTCGCCAGGCTCACGGCCGCCGTCGAGTGCCGGCGGATCGCGGCCGTGGCCAGGCCGTGGCCCAGCAAAAGATGATGGGTGACGGGCAGAGCGTGCTCGACGCCCGCGCGTCCCGGAGCGTGGACGCCGAGCACGTGCCCGAGCGAGGTGACGATGAACGGCTCGTTCAGCGTGATCCACTGCTCGACCCGGTCGCCCAGCCTCCCGGCGACCAGCGACGCGTACTCGGCGAACCGCGTGGCCGTGTCGCGGTTCAGCCAGCCGCCCTTGTCCTCCAGGGCCTGCGGCAGGTCCCAGTGGAACAGGGTGACCAGGGGTTTGATGCCCTTCGCGCGGAGCGCGTCGACGAGCCGGTCGTAGAAGTCGAGGCCGTCGGGGTTTGCCGGGCCGACGCCGTCGGGCTGGATGCGCGGCCACGCCACCGAGAACCGGTACGCGTCCACACCGAGGTCGGCCATCAGGTCCACGTCGGCGGCGTACCGGTGGTAGTGGTCGCAGGCGACGTCGCCGGTCTCGCCGTTCCGCGTGCGGCCCGGCGTGTGCGCGAACGTGTCCCAGACGGAGGTGCCGCGGCCCCCCTCGGCCACGGCACCCTCGATCTGGTACGAGGCGGTGGACACGCCCCAGGTGAAGCCCGGCGGAAAGGCCGGCATCGGCAAACTCACGGCCGCAGCTCGCTTCGCGAGCTGCGGCCTTGGAGTTGAGGTGCTCGCGAAGCGAGCGCCTCAACTCCACTGAGCCGAATGGTGACCTCGCACAAGTGCTCGGTCACGTGTCTCCGCCGGTTTCGCCGACGGGCGCGGCGTTGACGTCGTCGATCGCGTACTTCTTGGCCGCCTCGGCCGGTGCGCTCGCCCGCACGTCGCCGTTGCGGGCCAGCTGCCGCAGCGCCGCCACCACGATCGTCTCGGCGTCGACGTGGAAGTGCCGCCGTAGCGCGTGCCGCGTGTCGCTCATGCCGAAGCCGTCGGTGCCGAGGCTCGTGTACGGGCCCGGTACCCAGCGGGAGATCAGGTCGGGTACCGCCCGCATGAAGTCGCTGACCGCGACGACCGGCCCGGCCGACTCCGACAGCGCCTTCGTGATGTACGGCAGGCGCGCCTCCTGGTCGGGGTGCATGAGGTTCCACTCCTCGGTCTGCACCGCGTCGCGGCGCAGTTCCGTCCAGGAGGTGGCCGACCACACGTCGGCGGCCACGTCCCACTCCTCGGCGAGGAGCTTCTGCGCCTTGAGCGCCCACTGCATGCCGGTGCCCGACGCGAGGATCGTCAGGCGCGGGCCCTCGGCGGTGGCCGGCGAGTACCGGTACAGGCCCTTGAGCAGGCCGTCGACGTCGACGTCCTCCGGCTGCGCCGGCTGGTGGATCGGCTCGTTGTAGACGGTGAGGTAGTAGAAGATGTTCTCCGGCCGCTCGCCGTACATGCGCTTGAGCGCGTCCTCCACGATGTACGCGATCTCGAACGCGAACGCCGGGTCGTACGCCACCACGGCCGGGTTCGTCGCCGCGATGAGCAGCGAGTGCCCGTCTTCGTGCTGGAGCCCCTCGCCGTTCAGCGTGGTGCGGCCGGCGGTGGCGCCGAGGAGGAAGCCCCGGGCCATCTGGTCGGCGGCGGCCCACAGGCCGTCGGCGGTGCGCTGGAACCCGAACATCGAATAGAAGATGTAGACCGGGATCATCGGCTCGCCGTGGGTGGAGTAGCTCGTGCCCGCGGCGGTGAAGCTGGCCACCGAGCCGACCTCGTTGATGCCCTCGTGCAGGATCTGACCCTTGGTCGACTCCTTGTACGACAGGAACAGTTCCCGGTCGACCGGCGTGTAGTTCTGCCCGTGCGGCGAGTAGATCTTCGCCGTCGGGAACATCGCGTCCATGCCGAACGTGCGCGCCTCGTCGGGGATGATCGGCACCCAGCGGTTGCCGGTCTCCTTGTTCTTCATCAGGTCCTTGATGAGCCGGACCACCGCCTGCGTCGAGGCGATCTTGTTCTTGCCCGAGCCCTTCTTGAGATCCTTGTAGGCGTCGGCCGGCGGCAGGTTCAAGGGGACGACCGTGGTGCTGCGATCGGGCACGAACCCGCCCAACTGGCGGCGGCGCTCGTGCAGGTACTCCATCTCGGCGCTGTTCCGGCCCGGGTGGAAGTACGGCGGCAGGTACGGGTTGTCCTCGAGCGCCTTGTCGGGGATCTCCAGGTACAGCCGGTCGCGGAACTCCTTCAGGTCGGCCGGCGTGAGCTTCTTCATCTGGTGCGTGGCGTTGCGGCCCTCGAAGTGCGAGCCGAGCGTCCAGCCCTTGATGGTCTTGGCCAGGATCACGGTCGGCTGGCCGGTGTGCTCGGTGGCCGCCTGGTAGGCCGCGTACACCTTGCGGTAGTCGTGGCCGCCCCGCTTGAGGTTCCAGATCTCGTCGTCGGAGAGCGACTCGACCATCTTGCGGGTGCGCGGGTCGCGGCCGAAGAAGTGCTCGCGGACGTAGGCACCCGACTCGGCCTTGTACGTCTGGTAGTCGCCGTCGGGGGTGACGTTCATCAGGTTCACCAGCGCGCCGTCGGTGTCGGCGGCGAGCAGCGGGTCCCACTCCCGGCCCCAGATCACCTTGATGACGTTCCAGCCGGCACCCCGGAAGAACGCCTCCAGCTCCTGGATCACCTTGCCGTTGCCGCGCACCGGACCGTCGAGCCGCTGCAGGTTGCAGTTGATGACGAACGTGAGGTTGTCGAGCTCCTCGCGGGCGGCGATGCCGATGGCGCCGAGCGTCTCCGGCTCGTCCATCTCGCCGTCGCCGAGGAACGCCCACACGGCCTGCTCGCTGGTGTCCTTGATGCCGCGGTGGTGCAGGTACCGGTTGAACCGGGCCTGCTGGATCGCGTTGATGCCGCCGAGGCCCATCGAGACCGTCGGGAACTCCCAGAAGTCCGGCATCAGCCGCGGGTGCGGGTAGCTGGGCAGGCTGCCGGTGGTGCTCGACAGCTCCTGCCGGAACCCGTCGAGCTGTCCCTCGGTCAGGCGGCCCTCCATGTACGCGCGTGCGTACATGCCGGGGCTCGCGTGCCCCTGGAAGAAGATCTGGTCGCCGCCACCGGGGTGGTTGCGGCCGCGGAAGAAGTGGTTGTAGCCGACCTCGTACAGGCTCGCCGCGCTGGCGTAGGTGGAGATGTGACCACCGACACCGATCTCGGGACGCTGCGCGCGGTGCACCAGCATCGCCGCGTTCCACCGGATGTACGCCCGGATGCGGCGCTCGACGTGCTCGTCACCCGGGAACCACGGCTCCCGCTCCGGCGGGATCGTGTTGATGTAGTCGGTCGTGGTGAGCGGCGGGACGCCCACCTGGCGCTCCCGCGCCCGTTCGAGCAGGCGCAGCATGATGTAGCGGGCGCGCTTGGCACCCGCGGCGTCGATCACACCGTCGAGCGACTCGACCCATTCGTTGGTCTCTTCCGGGTCTATGTCAGGCAGCTGGCTGGGTAGGCCGTCGCTGATCACCGGGCGCTTGCGTTCGCTGGCCACAGGCGTTCCTTCTCGAGATGGCGTTCCTGTCTTGTTCACCCCATCCTGCCCCGTGTGGGGTGGCGCCGTCACCTCGACCACCGCGCCGACCGGGTACCCGCCGGTAACTCGCTCTTCACACCGATCTCACCGGGCTCAAGTCTTGGCCAAGCTCCCCGGCATCGACCGCCGCGTAGGCGGGCCGATACCTAGCGTCTATGCATGGCTGAGACCACGACATTGCTGGCGGATGCCGGCTTCGACGCCGGCGGGATCGCCGGCGCGCTCCTGTGCCTCGGGCTGGTCGCACTCATCGGGCTCGTGACCGGCCGGTGGGGCCGGCTCCGGCGCCCGCCGGCCGGCACACCGATCTACCGCCGCACCCGGCAGCGCCGCCGGCGGGGCGACGACTCGGACTGGGGAGACTCCGGCGATTGGGGTGGTTCCGGTGATTCTGGTGGTTCAGGTGACTCGGGCAGCGGCGGCGGCAGTGGTTGCGGCGGCGGGGGCTGCGGCGGAGGCGGGAGCTGACATGAGCGAAAACGTGGATGTGCTGGTCGGATTCGCGGCCTGCTTCCTGATCTCCGTCGTGTTCTTCGCGATCGTCGCGGCGGCGTCCAGCCGGCGGCGGGCCCGGGGCGGGCCGGCCGGTGGCGGCGGCCGGGGATCGGGCCGGCGGCGCAGGTACGCCGGCGGCGCCGCGGCCGGCGGTGCGGGCGGCTACGCGGCCGGCAGCGGGTGCGGTGCGGGCAGCGACGGCGGCGGCAGCAGCTGTGGTGGGGGAAGCAGCTGCGGCGGGGGCGGAAGCAGCGGCTGCGGTGGTGGCGGCGGGGGTGGCTGCGGCGGAGGCGGCGGCTGACCCACCGGCGGGTGGCGGCCTCCGGAGGAGGACCGCCACCCGGTCGGGCAGACTCTGCGGATGGACTCCGAGGTCATCACCGTTCGCACCGGGTCGCAGCCGACGGTTCGCGACATCACCGGCGAGGCCGCGTCGTTCGTCGCCGGAAAGGGTGACGGGCTGCTGCACGTGTTCGTGCCGCACGCCACCGCCGGCGTGGCGATCATCGAGACCGGCGCCGGCAGCGACGACGACCTGCTCACCGCGCTCGACGACGTGCTCCCCGCCGACGACCGGTGGCGGCACCGGCACGGGTCACCGGGCCACGGCCGCGACCACGTGATGCCGGCGTTCGTGGCGCCGTACGCCACGCTGCCGGTGCTCGACGGCCGGATCGCGCTCGGAACGTGGCAGTCGATCTGCCTCGTCGACCCGAACGGAGACAATCCGACGCGTCAGATCCGCCTGTCGTTTCTCCAGGGGTGACACCATCCGGCAGCATATGGAGGCGTGATCGAACGACGCGTCGCGGTGGTGCTCCTGGTCGACCGGCAGGGGCGGGTCCTGATGCAGCACCGGGACGCCAATGCCCGGGTCGCGGCCAACCAGTGGTCGTTCCCCGGCGGCGCCATCGAGCCCGGCGAGGAGCCCATGCAGGCCGCCCACCGGGAGCTGATGGAGGAGACCGGCCTCGCGGTCGCCGAGCTGACCCCGTACGGCGTCCACTTCCGGCCGTCGGTGATCAACGCCCACAACACCGTCGAGATCCACGCCTACTGGGCCGGCACCGACGCGACCCAGGACGACGTGGTGCTCGGCGAGGGTCAGGCGATGGTGTTCCTCACCCCCGACGAGGCGATCGGCCGCGATCTCGGCGTCACCGCGGAGCTCCTGCTGCCGGTGTTCCTTGCCTCGGACGAGTACGCCGCGCTGCGAAACAGACACTGACCGTGCGTCAGGCTGGCAGGGGGACGCCGTTTTCGGAGATGCTGTCACGCGTGACGACACCGCAGGATCTCGACGAGCGGTTCCACGCCGAACTGGCCCAGTTGCGGCCGACCGAGTCTCCGGCCGACCCCGACGAGCCGGTTCGCGAGGGGTCGGGCCTCACCGGCACGCTCGCCCGCGAGCTGTTCCAGGCCCAACTCGTCAGCCGGCACCTCGACCTGGCCGCCCGCTGGCTCCGCAGTTTCGACGAGGGCTTCCACACGATCGGCTCGGCCGGTCACGAGGGCAACGCCGCGGTCGCGGCGGCGGTGTCGCCGGCCGACCCGGCGCTGCTGCACCACCGGTCGGGCGCGTTCTACTGCGCCCGCGCCGCCCAGGTGCCCGGCACCGACCCGATGCGCGACGTGCTGCGCGGGCTGGTCGCCTCGGCCAACGAGCCGATCGCCGGCGGCCGGCAGAAGGTGTTCGGCAACGCCGACCTGCGGATCATCCCCACGACCACCACGGCCGCCGCGCACCTGCCGCGCGCCGTCGGGCTGGCGTACGCGATCGAGGCGAACGGCCATGCTCACGTGCGTCCCGAAAAATCCGCCGATGGCGCGACGCCCGCCGACGACATCGACCAGCGCGGACGCTATGCGCCCGAGGCGATCGTCGTGTGTTCGTTCGGCGACGCCGCGGTGAACCACGCCACCGCGACCGCGGCCTTCAACACCGCCGGCTGGTTCGACCACCGCGGCGAGAAACTGCCGCTGCTGTTCGTGTGCGAAGACAACGGGCTGGGCGTCAGCGTGGCCTCGCCGGAGGGCTGGGTGCCGGCGATGCTCCGGTCGCGAATCGGGCTCACGTACTTCGAGGCCGACGGCTGCGACCTCGCCGCCGCCTACGACGCCGCCGCCGAGGCCGCCGCGTTCGTGCGCACCGAACGCCGCCCGGCCGTGCTGCGGCTGACGACGGTGCGCCTGATGGGCCACGACGGCGCCGACGACGAGAGCGTCTACCGGACCCCGGCGCAGATCGCCGCCGACGTCGGCCGCGACCCGCTGGTCGCGACCGCGAAAATGCTGGTGGACGCCGGTGTGGCCACCCCGACCGAGCTGGTTGCCCAGTACGACGAGGTGGGCTGGGAGGTGCGCCGCGTCGCCGAGGAGGTGCTCGCCGAGCCGAAGCTGGCCAGCGCCGCCGAGATCACCGCGCCGCTGGCCCCACGCCGGCCGGTGCGGGTGGCCCGGGCCATCGGCGCGGCCGCGCAGGTGCTGGAGGGCGCCGGCGAGGACCGGGCCCGCGGCACCGCCGGCAAGCTGCCCGAGCAGGCCGGCGGGCTGACGCTCGCGCAGACCATCAACGCGACGCTCGCCGACGCGCTCATCTCGTCGCCCGGCACGGTCGTGTTCGGCGCGGACGTCGCGCTGAAGGGCGGCGTCCACGGGGTCACGAAAGATCTTCGGGACCGGTTCGGAGCGCGCCGCGTGTTCGACACGCTGCTCGACGAGACGTCGATCATCGGGCTGGGCATCGGCGCCGGCCTGGGCGGGCTGCTGCCGGTGCCGGAGATCCGGTATCTGTCCTACGTGCACAGCGCTCTCGACCAGGTGCGTGGCGAGGCCGCGACCATGCAGTTCCTCTCGGTCGGCGCGTTCCGCAACCCGCTGGTGCTGCGCATCGCGGGCCTCGGTTACGGCGGGCCGTCGGGGAACGACAACGCGGTGGCCGCGCTCCGCGACATCCCCGGGCTGGTGATCGCGGTGCCGGCCCGGGCCGAGGACGCCGGGCCGATGCTGCGCACCTGCATCGCCGCGGCCCAGGTCGACGGCAGCGTGTGCGTGTTCCTGGAACCGATCGCGCTCTACGACCTGAAGGACCTCTACGAGGACGGCGACGGGCTCTGGCGCGGCGAGTACGACCCGCCCGGCGAGTGGACCACCCGGCACGTGCCGATCGGGCGGGCCCGGGTCTATCCGGCTGCCGGGTCCTCCGACGACGTCACGATCATCACGTTCGGGAACGGGGTGCGGCTGTCGCTGCGGGCCGCCGCCCGGCTGGCCGAGGAGGGCATCGGCTGCCGGGTGCTCGACCTGCGGTGGATCGGCCCGCTGCCGGTCGCCGACATCATCCGCGAGTCGGCCGCCACCGGACGGGTGCTGGTCGTCGACGAGACCCGGCGGTCCGGCGGGGTCGGCGAGGGCGTGATCGCGGCCCTGGTAGACGCCGGGTACGTCGGGGTGGCCCGGCGGGTGGCCGCCGTCGATTCGTTCATCCCCCTCGGCCCGGCCGCACGGCACGTACTGGTGTCCGAGGAGCAGATCGTGCAGGGCGTCCGGTCGCTCCTGGCGCGGTAATGTCCGCCCTGTGGATTGCGCTATGCGGCCGTACTGTGTGGACTGGCCGCCAACAGCGTGGATACTGCTTTTGGCATTTTTCTTGAGACAGGAGGCAAGACACGGTGAACGCGACCGCGGGCCAGGCCGAGGGACGAAGCCTGGCGGACCGGTTCGGGATTGAGCCGGGCATGGTCGTTATGGAGATGGGCTACGACGACGACGTAGACGAGGATCTCCGCGACGCCCTGATCGACCGCTGCGGGGAGCTGGTCGACGAGGACACCGACGAAGTTGTCGACACGGTGCTGCTGTGGTGGCGCGACGGCGATGGCGACCTGGTCGACACGCTGGTCGACGCCCTGGGGCCGCTGGCCGACAGCGGTGTCGTGTGGCTGCTGACGCCCAAGTCGGGCCGCCCCGGCCACGTCGAACCGAGCGAGGTCAACGAGTCGGCGCCGACGGCCGGGCTGCAACAGACGTCCACCATCAACGCCGGCAAGGACTGGACCGGTGCCCGGCTGGTGGCACGTCGGGCGGCCAGTTCACGGCGGTGATCGGTTCTCTCGCTCCCGACTTTGCGCTGCGCGACCAGAACAACCAGGAAGTCAGCCTTTCCCGCTCGCTTCCCGCGCTTCTGGTCTTCTACCCGTTCGCCTTCACCGGCATCTGCCAGGGCGAACTGGCGTGGCTGCGTGACCACCGGCCGCTGTCGGCCAAGATCCTCACGATCAGCGTGGATTCGGTGTACGCGCACAAGGTGTGGGCCGAGCGGGAGGGCTACGATTTCCCGCTGCTGTCGGATTTCTGGCCGCACGGCGAGGTGGCCCGGGCATACGGGGTCTTCAACGAGAAGATCGGCGCCGCCAACCGCGGCACGTTCCTCGTCGACCGGTCCGGGCTGATCCAATTCGCGGCGATGAACGGCCCCGGCGAACCCCGCGACCCCGGTGTGTGGGACGCCGCCCTCGCCTTTTCTTGATCTTGGGCTCCGGTGGTTTGCGAGGTGCCGGAGTCCAAGATCGACGTTCACGGGTAGCATGTGGCGATCGTGCCTAGCGGCGCGGGCGCGTAGCTCAGCGGAAGAGCACCCGCCTTACAAGCGGGGGGTCGCAAGTTCGAACCTTGCCGCGCCCACCATTTCACCTGCGGAAATGTTGCCACGGCAGCAAAAGGACTGTAGCAACGGGCGTTTCGTCGCAGGCGGGCATTCATCGGGGCGATGTCGGGCGACACGATGGCGTCCGGCTCGCTAGGCTCAGCAGAAGCGTGAAGTGGTCCGAGCCATGGGAGGTGTAGGCCGATGAGCGTTCAGGTCGTCGACCACGTCGGTCCGTGGAGCGAAGACGACTACTTTGCTCTCGGCGAGACCACAGACCGGATCGAACTGCTCGATGGGAGCCTGCTCGTGAGCCCGGCACCGAGCAAGCGCCACCAGCACCTGTCCCGCCGTCTGGCCAACGCACTGGATGAGGCGACGTCCGCGGCTGGGTTGTGGGTCTTCGAGGCCGTCAACCTGCGGCTGGCTTCTGGTCGGATCGCCATCCCTGATCTCGTCGTCGCCGACACCGACGACGAGGGTGTGGTCGTCGAGGCGGCCGAGGTCGCCCTGGTCGGCGAGGTCGTATCGCCCGGCAACGCGGCATCTGACCGTCTCGTGAAGATGCAGCTGTACGCGGCCGCGCGGATCGGCTGGTACCTGCTCATAGAGCAGGAGCGCGGCCAGGTGGGGCTGCGGTTGTTCCGCCTCGACGGCGAGCACTACGTGGAGCACGCCGTCGCGAAGAGCGGCGAGGTGCTGACCTCCGACGAGCCGTTCGCCTTCACGCTCGACACCCGGACGATCGCAACCAGGTAGTCGGCGCGAAGGAGAGTCAGCCCTCGCCGCGCAAGGCCGCAAATTAGAGCCGGTTGCACGCTCGCTCTGTAAATCCGTCGTCAAGGTTCACGGGTTCGAATCCACGGGCGGTCACGTGTAGCGGCGCTTGTAGCAACGGCGAGAGACCGCTTGGCACAAGCCCGGATCGCCAGACCCGCCGCCAGCAGATCGGCTGCACGAGGTGCCGGACCGTGCTGGACCTTACAAGCGGGGGGTCGCAAGTTCGAACCTTGCCGCGCCCACAATCTCACCTGCGGAAATGCTTCCACAGCAACGACCGGACTGTAGCAACGGGCGTGTGGTCGCAGGCGGGTGCTCCGCGCGTCGATGTACTCGTACGGCTCCTCCCGTCGAGAAAGGCCAGGATGATCGCGTCGTGGGAGCGTTGCTCGGTGAGGTCGACACACCGTTGGGCGTTCTGGGGCTCGCGATGGGTGCCTGGGTAGACCAGTGGCCCGCGTTCGGCCGCACGCTATCCGACCGGCCATCGAGGTGGCCGCTCGCAACGGTGGTCATCTGCATGAGTGAGGTCGGGCGGGCGTCGTTAGACGATCCCGGCGTCGGGGATGCCGTCACGGCCCAGTCCTCGTGGATCTCGACGGCGGTCTTCCGACAACTCGGGGCAAAGCCGCGAAGCGGTGCGGCAGCGATCGCCCCTCGCCGGCAGGACATCGCCGAAACTCGCGATCGTCACGGCACCAGCCAAGTGCGGCCGGTCGGCCTGCGCCGCGGCGGGCCGGAGGTCCAGAGCGCGGCATACCGAGCCGGTCGGCCTGCGCCGCGTTTGCGCAGCGCCTTGATTCAGAAAGGCGAATTCCGCAGTAAGTGCAGGCAGCACACGGGTCAGGTCTGACGAACTCGCTGCGGGCGCGTACCCTGACCGCGTGGCACTATCGGGCATCACGCGCCATGGCGTCCTTGCAGCCATCGAGGAGTTCGATCGCCTCGGTCGCGAAGAGTTCCTCGCGAAATACCGGTTTGGTAAAGCCTTATCGTACTTCGTTTACCACAACGGAAAATTCTACGACTCGAAGGCGATCGCCGGCTATGCGCACGGCGAGATAGCGGGCGAGTCACGCTGGACGACGGATGACTTCACTGGCGGAGAAGCGTCGGTAGCGCGACACCTGCGCGATCGTCTTGGATTCGAGTTCATCGTCCAAACCGTGGATTGGACGCGCGACGAACTCGTACTTGCGTGCGACCTTGTCTGGGCAAATGACTGGCACGAATTGCGGGCCGAGTATCCGCAAGTCATAGAACTGTCGGCCCTTTTGAGACGCTATTGGGCCAGCACGCTTGAGCGTCGAGAAACCAACTTCCGAAGCCCGAATAGCGTGGGCCGCAAGACCTCCGACATCGCCACGCAGCACCCGGACCACAAAGGACGGCCGACTCGCGGTGGCAAGTTGGATCGTTTAGTGCTGGCGGAGTTTATGGCAAACCCGCAGGCATTGCACGAGGAGGCTATGGCCCTGCGTGCGGCAATCGTCGACGGAGAAACCCTCGATATCACGGCCGCAAGAAAGGACGAAGTCGATGTCGAGTCCGGCGCTCAAGAAGGTCGGCTTCTCGAGCAGCGTTCTCTCCGATACGAGCGCAAACCTGCGTTGCGCAATCGGACGATCAAAGCCTTCAAGAAGAAGTACGGCTTCGTGGCCTGTGAAGCGTGCCGGTTTGACTTCTCAAAATTCTACGGCCTCCGCGGCGAAGGGTTCATAGAGTGTCACCACAGAACCCCATTGTCACAGTCTGGAGTCACGGAGACGATGCCCGGCGACTTGATATTGCTGTGCTCTAACTGTCACCGAATGGTGCACTGCAAGCGTCCATGGTTGACGGTCGCGCAACTGCTCGACCTGGTCCGCACAAACGGCGCAACGCCGTGACCCACCAAGCGCGTTGTGCGCGGCAAGATCGCCGGGCGATACCAGCAGCGATCACCGGTCGCCCATGATCACCCTGTAGCTGCGCTTGTAGCAACGGCGGGAGACCAGCCGACACGAACGGAGATCGACAGACCCGTCTCCAGCCAACTCGGCAGCACGAGAGCCGGACCGTGCTGGACCTTACAAGCGGGGGTCGCAAGTTCGAACCTTGCCGCGCCCACACCCTGACCAGCGGAGATTGCTGGCGTCGCGGCACTTCGCTGTAGCAACGGGCAGAGGTTCGTGACGGCGGAGGTTCCACCACGCCGCCGCCCCTACCAAGCCGCTGACGTGCTGAACGCACAATGAGCGTCGTGGACGACTGGGACACCGCTGCGCAGGCGGCGGAACAGCGTGGCGATCTGCATAAGGCGATCGAGTTGGTCGGCTCTGTTGCCGAGTGCTACAGCAGAGATCCTTACCTGCACAACGCACATCTGTGGCACCTGGATCTTCTCGCCAGAGCTGGGCGCCTCGACGAGCTTGCCAGTCTGGGAGAGAGCGATGTTCACGCCCGACGACGGCTGGACAGGGCGCTCCGCGACATGGATCGCGACACCTGACATCAGCCGCATGTGTCCCCGCCGGCCAAGGCTCCAAGGTGACGTCCACGGCGTTCGCTGACTCTCGTTCGTGTAGCAACGGCGCCGCCCGACGGATGTCGATAGCCGCCACCCGAGCTGACCCAGGTCCCCAGTTGATCTTTGGACTGGGCGCTCAGGCACGTTTCCCCGCATTGATGAAGGGCCTCAGCGCCCAGTCAGAAGATCAACTCCGACGACCCGGCGGGAAGACTGCCGATGGTGAACGCTGAGATCTCAAGGGGCGCGCCGTTGTCATGAACTGCGGTCCGGAAGAAGTGTTCGCCTGGCTCGGCGGGCCGCGCGTCGTGCGTGCAGTGGTTAAGCTGCCTCACGTGAACCAGTTCATGCAGTGTCCGAAGTGCCGGGGCACCATGCGTACCTACAACCGTAGCGGCGTGCAGATCGAGCAGTGCGACCACTGCCGCGGCATCTTCCTCGACTACGGCGAGCTCGAAGCGCTCACCCGCCTGGAGTCCCAGTGGGGTGGGGGTGCGCCGCCCCCGCCGCCGGTGCACGGCCAGCCCGCCTGGGGGGCACCGGCACACGGGGGCTACGGCCATGGTCACGGCCACGGTCACCGCAGCTTCGGCCGCGTGCTGTTCTCCTCGTAGACGGCCGCTGCCGACCAGCGGCCGGAAAAGCGGTTCCGGCGCTCCGATAGGCTGGCGGGGTGACTGTTCGCGTACGGTTCGCCCCGTCGCCCACCGGTATGTTCCATGTCGGCGGTGCCCGCTCGGCCCTGCACAACTGGCTCTTCGCCAAGCAGCACGGTGGTGTCTTCGTGCTGCGCATCGAGGATACCGACGCCGCCCGCAACCGTCCGGAGTGGACGGAGGGGATCCTGGCGGCGCTCGACTGGATCGGCATCGAGCGCGAGGGCTACGAGGGTCCCCTGTTCCAGTCACACAACGCCGAGGCGCACCGGGCCGCGGCGGAGAAACTGCACGCCGGCGGCCGGGCGTACTTCTGCGACTGCACCCGCGAGGCCGTGCAGGCCCGCTCGGGGTCGCAGTACAGCGGGTACGACGGCTTCTGCCGCGACCGCGGGCTGGGCGCCGGCCCCGGCCGCGCGCTCAGGTTCCGCACGCCCGACGACGGCGTCACCGTGGTGAAGGACCTCGTGCGCGGCGAGCCGACGTTCGAGAACGCCAAGCTGGAAGACTTCGTGATCGCGCGGGCCGACGGGTCGCCGGTGTTCCTCCTGGCCAACGTCGTCGACGACACGATCCAGGGGATCACGCACGTGATCCGGGCCGAGGAGCACCTGCCGAACACGCCCAAGCAGCAGCTGCTGTGGGTGGCGCTGGGTCACGAGCCGCCGGTGTGGGCGCACGTGCCGGTGGTCGTCAACGAGAAGCGGCAGAAGCTGTCGAAGCGGCGCGACAAGGTCGCCCTGGAGCAGTTCCGCGACGAGGGCTACCTCGCCGCCACGATGAAGAACTACCTGATGCTGCTCGGCTGGGCGCCGTCGGGCGACCGCGAGATCGTGCCGTGGAGCGTCATCGAAGACGAATTTCGCATCGAAGACGTGAATCCGTCTCCGGCTTTCTTCGACGAGAAGAAACTGCGGGCGTTCAACGGCGAGTACATCCGGGCGCTCAGCGAGTCCGAGTTCATCGCCGTCTGCCAGCCGTGGCTCACCGGCACGGAGACGATCGCGGCGCCGCCCTGGGAGAGAAACGACTTCGACCCCGGCGCGTTCGCCGCGGTGGCGCCGCTGGCGCAGACGAGGGTGGCGACCCTCAACGAGATCGTGCCCAACGTCGACTTCCTGTTCCTGCCCGAGCCGGCAATTGACGAGGCCGCCTGGGCGAAGGCGATGAAGGACGGCGCGGAAGACCTGCTGCGCGCCACCGCCGCCGCGTACCGGGAGACCCCGTGGAACGCCGAGGCGTTGAAGGCCGCGCTGGAGGCCGTCGGCGCCGAGCGCGGTCTCAAGCTGGGCAAGGCGCAGGCGCCGGTGCGGGTGGCGGTGACGGGGCGGTCGGTCGGCCTGCCCCTGTTCGAGTCGCTCGAAGTCCTGGGACGCGAGCGCACGCTCGCCCGCATCGACGCCGCCGCGGCAAAGGTCAACGGCTGACAACCGAATAGGGTGCGCAACCGCACCTGAAATGTATGAGCAGCGAGCACGAGCAGTTCGCGGCGTACTTCGCGGCCCGCCGGGACAAGGTGCGCCGGGCGGCGTACCTGCTCTGCGGTGACTGGCACTTCGCCGACGACCTCGCCCAGATGGCATTCGTGCGGCTGGCGCAGTCGTGGCGGCGGGTCCGTGACCGGGACGCGTTGGACGCGTACGTCCAGACCACCCTGATCCGGGTCTACATCGCCGAGAACCGCAGGTGGTTCCGCCGACGCGAGCGCACCACCGACACCGTGGCCGACCCCGTCCTCATCACCGTCGACCGCGACGGCATGGCCGACAGCGTCGGACGCAAGCTGGCGGTGCTGGCGGCGCTGCGCCGGCTGCCGCCCGGGCAGCGGGCCGTGCTGGTGGCGCGGTACTTCGGTGACCTCAGCGTCGCGGCGACCGCGGAGGCGTTGTCGTGCTCGACCGGAACGGTGAAGAGCCAGGCCGCCCGGGCCATCAACACGATGCGCGAATACCTGTCCCCGCTCGGGATGACGATCGAGGGCGCAATCGGGGATGAGGTGCGCGATGAACCTGTCCGACGTGTTTGAGGAGACCACCACCGGCACGCTGCCGCCCAGCCGGATCGACGTCGAGACCGTCTACCGGGCCGGCGTGCGCCGGCGACGGATCGGCATCGCCGCCCGGGCCGCGCTGGTCGTCCTGCCGATCCTGGCCCTGATCGCGACGTTGATCGTGGCAATGGATCCGGGCGGTGACGAGGAGACGGCCGACATACCGCCGTCGACGTGGGTCGTGCACCAGGTGGGCGGCTTCGACCAGAAGCGGCTGTGGGCGTACATCGAACCGTGCGCGGGCTGCGGGTTCGAGCTGCGCACGTCCGACAACGGCGGCCGCACCTGGACGAAGTACGTGGTGCGGGAGGCGGATCTGAAGCTGCCAGTCCTGACCACCGGATCCGGCGGGATCGCGGTGGTGGTCAACCCCAACGAGGTGCGGGTCAGCGCCGACGGCTGGGGGGTGTTCCGGTTGGCCCAGTTCCGGGCCGAACCGGTCGCCGCCCCGTCGGCGAATTCTCCCGTGTACTGCAACACCGAGCCGTACGAGAACGCCAACAGGATGAGGGTGGAGGATCCCGGCACGGTGCGGATCATCGACATCCTCGCCCAGAGCCTCGGACCCGCACCGACGCAGCCGCCGTTCGCCTGCCTGGCGGCGGTGCGGAGCCCCGACGGATCGATCCTGGCGGCCGGCCGGGACCCGGGCACCGGCAAGCCGGCCGCGGCCCGGAGCACCGACGACGGATACACCTGGCAGGCCAAGGTCTTCGAACCGGCTGAGCCGCTCGACCCCGGCAAGCCGCTGGTCGTCACGGACCTGCTCGGCTCGACGGGCGGCGCGGCCGTCGTCCGGTTCCAGCAGGATCAGTGGACGGGGCTGTACCGGCGCGAGGCCGGCATGTGGCGGGAGCTCCGCCCGGCGTCACGGGCGGCCGACCACTTCGTTCTCGCCGACGACAACTCACTGGTCGCGCAGGCGGCCGGCGGCGCGTACACCGTCAACCGGCCCGGCGACGCCGTGTTCGAGCCGATCAGCCGTCCGAAGGGGGTCGGCCGGGAAGTGATCCTCGGCTCGACCGCGCTGCCCGGCGGCGGCCACGTCGCGTACAACGGGAACCACGTCTGGACCTCGGCCGACGGCAGGTCCTGGAAAGCGGTGGGCCTCGGCTGACAACGCAAGGCGCTAGACGGTGCGCAGCACCTCGCCCGGCTTCGCGTGGACGGCGCGGACGTGGGCGAAGGTGCTGCTCGCCGTGGCGACGCCGGCCACCACGGCCAGGATCGTCAGGAGCACACCGGTGGGCACGGCGATCAGCGGACCCGGCGGGGACCCCGGCGCCAGGTCGAGTTCGGCCCGGGTGGCGGCGGTCGCGGCACCGGCCATCAGCAGCCCGAGCAGCAGGCCGGCGCCCATCGGCAGGGCCGTCTCCAGCACCAGGGCCACCGTGTGGGCCCGCCGCCGCATGCCCAGCCGGCGCAGCACCACGTAGCCGCGCCGGTAGACCGGGGTGCGCGCCTCCACGTACAGCAGCAGGCCGGCGGCGACCACGAGGCCGGCGAACACGTTCAGCGCGATCAGGTACCGGAACGTGTAGGTCACCGGCTCGTACAGCGAGTCACCGAAGGTGTCGGGGGTCGCGGTGATCGCGCGCACCGGCGCGTCGGTACGCGCCAGGTCGGCCGCCGCGGCCGCCGGATCGCCGCGGATCCACAACTGGGGGACGGCGTACCGCGCGGTGTCCCCCATCGCGTCCCGGTGGACGAGCAGCACCGGGTAGCCGCCCTGGGCACCGGGGAGCAGCCGGGTGGTGCTGACCGTGACGGAGAACTGCCGCTCGCCGTACACGCGTACGTCGTGGGTGCCGGCGCGCAGGTTGCCGGCGGAGATGCCGGTGGAGCGGTCGGTGGACAGGCCCGCGACCAGGTCGTCGAGCGATCGGCCGGGTAGCTGGTCGGACCAGAACGCGCCCTGCGCGAACGTGGCCGGGTCGATCCCGAGAACGTCGGTCTCGACGCCGCCGACGAGCACCCGCGACAGACGCAGCACCGGAGTCGCCCGCCCGACGAGCGACGGCGGGACGGGGACCTCGCGGTCCAGCGTCGCGACCGTGTCGCTGCCCAGGATCACCGCGGCCTTCGCGTCCATGGTGAGGCGGATCGAGTCGGTGACCGTCGCGCCGAACCCGGTCATCGCGACCGGCACCGCGGTCACCGCGCCGAGCAGCACGGACGCCGCGACCGGGCGGGCGATCCGCCGCAGCGCCAGGAAGAGCCCCGGCCGGCGGACCGGGTCCTTCACGCCGGCGCGGGAGATCCACCAGGCGCCCAGCCGGGCCGCCAGCCCGACCAGCGCGAGGAAGCCGAGCACCGGGACCACCACCAGGCGCAGCGGCACGTGCGCGACCGAGCCGACCACACCGGAACGGGCGGTGTCGCCGCCGAGCAGCACCCAGGTCAGCGCGGCGACGGCGGCGGGCAGCAGTTCCCACGGCAGCCAGCGCAGCCGCAGCCGGCGCCGGGCCGGCACCACGTCGGCCATCCGGCGGATCCGCAGGCCGGTGCCGACCGCGGTGACCGCGAGCACCGCGACCAGGCCGAGGGCCGCGAACACCAGCGCGAACGGCCACGCCTCGGCCGACAGCACCGGGCTCGGCCCGAACGCCCGCACCAGCCCGCCGGCCGCGACGACCGCGAGCGCAGCTCCGGTCACCAGCGCGGGAGCCGCCTCCAGCACGGCCTTTCCGGCGAGCGCCGGCGGGCCGACGCCGTGCGCGGCCAGCGCCCGCACCTCCCGCTCCCGCCGCTGGACCCAGTAGACGGCGGCCGCGGCCACCACGATCAACCCGATCAGGACGCCGGCGGCCGTGGCCGGTGCGGTGGTGTCGCGCAGCGTGTCGTAGACGAGTTCGGCCCGGTCGGCGCTGCCGCCCACCGACGTGATCGCGGTCGGGCGGAAGACGCCGTCGGTCGGGTACTCGCGCAGCACCCGCCGGCGCAGGTCGTCGACCCGGCCGGCGGCCACGTGCGCGGCGGGCACGGTCGGGCGCTGGTCGGCCAACGGCACGTCGACGTACTCGTTGGCGATGTTCATCGTGCTGGTGACGCCGACCCGCAGCACCGTCGCGACGTCGGTGTAGATCACCGGCAGGATCGTCTGCGCGAACAGTTCCTTGCCGGACAGGTAGCCGTAGATCCGCTGCAGGGTGCACCAGTACTCGTCGGCGCCGGGGTTGGCCAGGTCGGCGTAGACGGCGGCGATCCGCACCGGCGCCGGCGGGGCGGTCGGGTCGACCGGCGGGCCGTTGTCGCTCGGGGCCAGCCGGAACGTCGCGAAGTCCAGTTCGTCGCCGACGCCCAGCCCATACGCCTCGGCCAGCGACCGCGGGATCCACACGCCCGCGCCGTCCGGGCCGCGCAGCGGGGTCAGTTTCGCGGTGACGCCGTCGCGGCCGGCGATCCACACCTGGGCGCCGTCGAGGCCGCCGACGTCGCGGTCGCCGTGCCGGGCGCCGATCACCGCGGTGGCGGCGAAGACGGTGGTCGTCGGCGCGGCCATGCCCGGTGTCGCGGTGGCCTCGGCGGTGACGGTGGCCCGCCGCCGCTCGTAGTCCGCCGTCGCCGTGGCGGGGTCCATCGGCTTGATCTGGTTGTCCGCGAGGCGGTCGCGGAACGTCAGCCGGGACTGCAGGTGGAAGCCGACCCGGGCCGCGCACGTGTTGTCGAGCTGGTGGTGCAAGGTCGCGGTGCGGGCCGAGGAGAGGAAGAGCGGGGCGGCGGCCGCGGGGAGCACGGCCACGAACGCGCCGGCGGCAACAGCGATCAGCAACCCGGGCTGGCGGAGCAGGAGCAAGGGCGCGCGCGTCCACGGCAGCATCACGAGACCTCCCACAGCGGTGGACTCCCGACGCGCCCGCCCGGTTGCATCGGGGTCGGCCGATCGGGTTGAAAGACCCTAAACAACCACAAATCAGGCATGCTTCGTGAAGACTCCCTCGCAAAGGAGGTCTACATGGGGGACAACTCAAACATGCGTACAGCCGTGCGGCGCGGCCTGGCCGGCCTGGGCGCCGGCGCGCTGCTGCTCGGCGGGGTGCAGATCGTGACGCAGTCGGCCGCGTCGGCCCTGCCGGGTCTGGTGCGCCAGACCGCCACCGGCGCGCCCGGCAGCCGGACGGAGATGTCGCAGACCGTCAACTGCCCGAAGGGCAAGAAGGTGCTCGGCGGCGCTGGCCGCATCGACGGCGCACCGAACGGCGAGGTCGGGCTCACGTTCGCCAGCCCGGTCAACGGCGGCGCCGGGTTCACGGTGAGCGCGGCCGAGGACGCCAACGGCACCACCGCGAACTGGACGATCACCGCGATCGCGTTCTGCAGCGCGCCGCCGGACGGCCTGCAGTACGCCCAGCACACGTTCGCCGCCGGCTCGACGAAGAGCCGCTGGTCGTCGGTCACGTGCCCGAAGGGCAAGAAGATCCTCGGTGCCGGCGGCCGGGTCAGCGGCGCGAACGGCCGGGCGATCCTGACCGGCGTGACGCCCTCGGAGGACGGGCGCACGATCACCGCCACCGCCTACGAGGACGAGGCGGGCACCACCGACAACTGGAGCGTCACGGCGCTGGCCACCTGCGTCAAGCCGACGCCCGGCCTGGAGGTCGTGCAGGCCGGCAGCATCCAGAGCAGCGACGTGTCGATCGCGTCGGCGACGCTCACCTGCCCCGAGGGCAGCCGGCTGCACGGCGTGGCCGGCGAGGTGACCGGCGGCAACGGCGAGGTGCGGCTGCGCCAGCTCGACGCCACCCCGGACAGCACGGCGGTGGCCCGCGCGGCCGAGGACGCCGACGGCACCGACCGGATGTGGTCGGTGCACACGTACGGCATCTGCGCCAAGTAGACAGATCCGTTGCGGCCGTGGCCTCCCTTCGGGAGCCACGGCCGCTTCCTATTCGGGCGGTGGGGAGACCGTGTCGAGGCGGGTTCCGTCGGGACGGCGGGCGCGCACCGTGCCGGTGTACGGGTCGCGGGTGATCTGCCAGCCGCCCTCGTGCACGAGCCCGTGGTGGTACGGGCACAGCAACGCCACGTTGTCCACAATGGACTGTCCACCCTGCGCCCAGTGGACGAGATGGTGCGCCTCGCACTCGGCCGCCACCAGGTCGCAGCCGGGAAAGCGGCAGCCGCGGTCGCGCAGTTCCACCGCCCGGCGCAGGCCCTGCGTGACGGTCTCCGTCTCGGCGCCGATGTCGAGCACCTCACCGGCACCGCCGAGCACGGCCGGCAGCACCCGCGCGTCACAGGCCAGCCGCCGCGCCACCGCCGCCGGCACCGGTTCACCCGATCCCAGCAAGGCGTCGCCCGTGGGCGACGCCCGCAGCGTTTCCAGCGGGACGGTGACCACGACCCGCGCCCGGTCCCCCAGCCCGCGACCCGCCTCGGCCGGATTGGTGCGCAGGACGGCGCGGCACAACGCCACCAGCGCGTCGGCCCGGGCCCGCTCGGGCGCCTCCGCGCCGTCGGGCACGCTCAGCTCGGGCGTACCGGTCTCGGGTGGCGGCAACGAGCCGGGGGCCGCATCGGGGCCGCGCGCCGGCGGGATCGACCGGACCGCGCGCAGCGCCGCCAATAACAGTTCCCCGTCGCTCACGTCGAGCTGGCCACGGATGTTCACCGCGCCGGTGCCGGCCCGCACCACGTCGAGGAACCGGTGCGCGCGGACCCGGCGGAACGCGTCGACGGCCTCCTGCGGGCCGCCCCGCTCCCGGAACCGGCGGGACAGCCGGCGCAGCCGGCCGGGCGGCTCGCGCCGCGCGTGCTGGAGCAGGATGCGCTCGACCCCGCGGTCCATCGCGTCGTCGCCGAGCAGCCAACCCGCCTCGTCGATCGCGGCCAGGTGCTCGGCCGAGATCTCGCCGCGCAGGTACGCCGCCGCGGCGGCCGGCCGGGTGACGAGCGCCGCGGCGACGGTCGCCTGCCGGCCGGCCTCGACCGCGTCGAGCCGCAGGCGGTGCCGGAGCCAGCCGCGGATGCCGCGGGCGCCGTCGCGCGCCGCGGCCCCCCGTTCATCGAACACCGCGACCCGGCGGCTCAACTGAGCCTGCAGCCGGCAGATCGCCACCCACAGGCCGCGCAACTGGGTGGCGAGCGCGGCGTCGGTGGCCGAGTCGAGATCTTCCCCGTCGAGCAGTTCGGCCGCCGCCGCCAGCATCGGCAGTGGACCACTCGAACGCATGTTCGAAAACTACCGCACGACAGGGGCCGCTCGCTACCGCGTCCGGCGTCCGCCGTGAAAAGCTTGCGACGCGATGACCCGAACCGGAGATGAACCCGAACTGGAAGCCAGCATCCGCTCGATCGAGCGGGCCGCCGGCGCGCTCGCGACCGCGAGCGTGGCGCGGATGGACGACGAGCTCGTCTGGTTCCGGGACCTGCCCGCCGACCAGCGCGCCTGGGTGATGCTGGTGGCACAGGCCGGCGTGCGGTCGCTGGTCGAGTGGCTGCGCGGGCGCAAGGCCGGCGTCGCCACCCAGGAGGTCTCCGACGAGGTCTTCGACGCGGCGCCCCGGGCCCTGGCCCGGTCGATCAACCTGCAGCAGACCGTCCAGCTGATCAAGACGACGATCGAGGTGGCCGAGGAGCAGATCGGCCGGCTCGCGGCGAAGGGCGAGGAGGCCCAGGTCCGCGAGGCGGTGCTGATCTTCAGCCGGGAGGTCGCGTTCGCGGCCGCCCGGGTGTACGCGCGGGCCGCCGAGACGCGCGGCGCGTGGGACGCCCGCCTGCAGACGATGCTGGTCGACGCCCTGCTGCGCGGCGACTCCTCCGACGTGCTGGCCAGCCGGGCCGCCGCCCTGGGCTGGGCCGACCCGTCGCCGGTCGCGGTCGCGGTGGGCCGGTCGACCGGCGGCGAGGCGTCGATGGTCGTGCACGTCGTGTACCGGGCGGCCCGGCGGATCGGCGTCGAGATCCTCGGCGGGGTGCACGGCGACCGCCTGGTCGTGGTGCTCGGCGCCGCGTCCGACCCGCTGAACGCGACGGAGAAGCTGCTCTCCGGGTTCGGCGACGGGCCGGTGGTGGTAGGCCCCAGCGTGGCCAGCCTCGACGAGGCCACCGAGTCGGCCCGGGCCGCGCTGGCCGGCTTCCGCGCGGCGGCGGCCTGGCCCGCGGCACCCCGGCCCGTCTCGGCCGCCGACCTGCTGCCCGAGCGGGCCCTGGCCGGCGACGCGGAGGCCCGCCGCATGCTGCGTCAGGATGTGTACGGCGCGCTGGTCAAGGCCGGTGGTGAACTGCTCGACACGCTCGACGCGTTCTTCGCCGCCGGCGGGGTCCTCGAAGGGGCGGCCCGGGCGCTGTTCGTCCACCCGAACACGGTGCGTTACCGGCTGCGCCGCGTGGGTGAGATCACCGGTCTCGCCCCGCTGACCCCGCGCGACGCGTTCGCCCTCCGGATCGCGTTGACCATCGGACGACTCGATCCGACAGTGACGCCCGCCACCCCGTTGTAGATACCCTACAAAGATCCCCGTGGGCTTTCGTGCCTGCCGGTACGCGCGGTGCTTCTGAGGATCGCTCAGGCTAGAGACGTGCTCGCTGTACTCGCTCCCGGCCAGGGCGCGCAGAAACCCGGATTCCTCGAACCATGGCTCGGCCTTCCGGGTGCTGACGCGCGTCTTCGCTGGTGGTCGTCCCTGTCCGGGGTCGACCTGACCCATCTCGGCACCGCCGCCGACGCCGACGAGATCAAGGACACGGCCAAGACCCAGCCACTCCTGGTCGCCGCCACCCTGCTCGCCGCCGAGCAACTTCCGATGGACGACGTTGCCGTCGTCGCCGGTCACAGCGTCGGTGAACTGGGGGCGGCCGCGCTCGCCGGCGCGCTCACCCCGGACGCCGCGGTGACCCTGGCCGGCGTGCGCGGCCGCGAGATGGCCGCCGCCTGTGCGGTCGAGCCGACCGGGATGGCCGCCGTTCTCGGCGGCGCCGAACCCGACGTGCTCGCCGCGATCGAGGCGCACGGCCTCTACCCGGCCAACCGCAACGGTGCCGGTCAGATCGTCGCCGCCGGCGCGCAGGACGCCCTGGACAAGTTCGCGGCGGCCCCGCCGGCGAAGGCCCGGGTGATCGCCCTGAAGGTGGCCGGCGCGTTCCACACCCCGTACATGGCGCCGGCCGAGGCCGCGCTCGCCGCCGCCGCGGCCGGCATCTCGCCGGCCAACCCGGCGAAGATCCTGCTGTCGAACCTCGACGGCACCGCCGTCGACCACGGGCCGACGCTGCTCACCCGGCTGGTCCGGCAGGTCACCGCGCCGGTGCGGTGGGACCTGTGCATGCAGACGCTGGCCGACCTCGGCGTCACCGCCGTGATCGAACTGCCCCCGGCCGGCACGCTCGCCGGGCTGATCAAGCGGACGTTGAAGGGCGTCGAGATCGTCACCGTCAACACCCCCGACGACCTGGCCAAGGCCCGCGACCTGGCGGTGCGCCACGGCGCGCACCCCACCCACGAGCCGCACCCGGGGTTCCGGGTGGTCGTGGCCGGCACCGGGGGTACGTTCGTACCGGCCGCCGACCTCGCCGAGGGCGACGAGGTCGCCGACGGGCAGATCATCGGCACGATCAACACCCGGCAGGGCGCTGTCGAGGTGTCCGCGCACGGTGCGGGCGTCCTGGCCGAATGGCTGGCCCACGACGACGACCCTGTTACGCCCGGCCAGCCGCTGGCCCGGATCGGAGAACACTCATGACCGCTGGCTCGCGCATCGTTTCGTTGGGGCACTACCAGCCCAGCCGGGTCGTCACCAACAACGACCTGGCCGGGATCATCGAGACCAACGACGAGTGGATCCGCGACCGGGTCGGCATCGCCGAACGGCGGATCGCGGAGACCGAGAGCGTCGCCGACATGGCCACGTTCGCGGCCGAGAAGGCGCTGGCCAACGCCGGCCTGACCGCCGCCGACATCGACTCGGTGTTCGTGGCCACCTGCAGTTCGGCCGACCGTTGCCCGAACGTCGCCTCGCGCGTCTCGGCCCGGCTCGGGATCCAGGCGCCCGGCGCCGTCGACCTCAACACCGCCTGCTCCGGCTTCTGCTACGGCCTGGCCATGGCCGACCACGCGATCCGGGCCGGTGCCGCGCGCAACGCGCTGGTGATCGGGTCCGAGAAGCTCAGCGACATCACCGACTGGACCGACCGGCGCACGGCGATCATCTTCGCCGACGGCGCGGGTGCCGCGGTGGTCAGCGCGTCCGACGAGCCCGGCGGCGTCGGCCCGGTGGTGTGGGGCTCGGCGCCGGAGAAGGGCGACTCGATCCTCATCGAGGGCTGGCTGCCGGTCATCCAGCAGGAGGGCCAGGCGGTCTTCCGCTGGGCGACCACGGCGCTCGCCCACCACGCGAAGCTCGCCTGCGAGAAGGCCGGCGTCGCCACCACCGACCTGGCCGCGTTCGTCGCCCACCAGGCCAACGCCCGCATCATCGACGGCATCGCCAAGCGGCTGGATCTCGGCCCCGACACCGTGGTCGCCAAGGACATCACCGGGTCCGGCAACACCTCGGCGGCCAGCATCCCGCTGGCGCTGTCGAAACTCGTCGAGACCCGGGCGGTGCCGTCCGGCTCGCCTGTTCTGCTGTTCGGCTTCGGTGGCGGGCTCACCTACGCCGGCCAGGTCGTCCGTTGTCCCTAGTTTTGTTCACCACCTGAGAAGGAGAAACACATGGAGCGCACCCAGGTCGTCGAGGGCCTCGCCGAGATCCTCGAAGAGGTCGCCGGCGTCAACCCCGACGACGTCGCCGAGGAGAAGTCGTTCACCGAGGACCTCGACGTGGACTCGCTGTCGATGGTCGAGGTCGTCGTGGCGGCCGAGGAGAAGTTCGACGTCAAGATCCCGGACGACGAGGTCCAGAACCTGAAGACCGTGGGTGACGCCGTCACCTACATCCTCAAGGAGAACGCATGACCGTAGAGGTCGCCGTCACCGGGCTCGGCGCGACGACCCCGCTCGGCGGGGATGTCGCGTCGACCTGGGAAGGTCTGATCGCCGGCCGGTCCGGCGTCGGACCGCTCACGGACGACTGGGCGGAACAGCTGCCGGTACGGATCGCCGCGCAGCTGGCCGTCTCACCCCTCGAGAAGATCGACCGGGTCAAGGCCCGCCGGTTGGACCGCTCCGAGCAGACCGCGCTGGTCGCCGCCTGGGAGGCATGGCGGCAGGCCGGCGAGCCCGACGTGCCCAAGGACCGGCTGGCCGTGGTGGTCGGCAGCGGCATCGGCGGCGCGCAGACCCTGCTGGCGCAGGACGACATCCTCGAGGCCAGCGGGCCGCGCCGGGTGTCGCCGCACACCGTCCCGATGCTCATGCCCAACGGCCCGGCGGCCTGGGTCGGCCTGGAACTCGGCGCGCAGGCCGGGGTCCACGCGCCCACCAGCGCCTGCGCCACCGGCGCCGAGGCGATCGCGTGGGGCCTGGACTTCATCCGGGCCGGTCGCGCCGACGTCGTGGTGGCCGGCGGCACCGAGGCGATCATCCACCCGCTGCCCATCGCCGGGTTCGCGGCGATGCGGGCGATGTCGACCCGCAACGACGACCCGGAGAAGGCGTCCCGGCCGTGGGACAAGGGCCGCGACGGGTTCGTGCTGGGCGAGGGCGCGGGCATCGTCGTCCTGGAACGTGCCGACCACGCCCGGGCGCGCGGCGCGAAGATCTTCGCGCTGCTGGCCGGCGCCGGGATGACCAGCGACGGCTACGACATCGTGCAGCCGCACCCCGAGGGCGCGGGTGCGATCCGGGCGATCGAGTTCGCGATCCGCAACGCCGGGATCGCGCGGACCGACATCGGGCACGTCAACGCGCACGCCACGTCGACGCCGGTCGGCGACATCGCCGAGATCGTGGCGCTGCACAAGGCGGTCGGGGAGCACCCGGTGCTGACCTCGACCAAGTCGATGACCGGTCACCTGCTCGGCGCGGCCGGCGCCGTGGAGGCGATCGCGACGGTGCTGGCCGTGCACCACGGGATCGTCCCCCCGACGATCAACCTCGACGACCCCGACGACGCCCTCGACCTGGACGTCGCCGCGCACAAGGCCCGCCACATCGAGATCGGTGCCGCCCTGAACAACTCGTTCGGGTTCGGCGGCCACAACGCCGCGTTGATCTTCACCCGGGTCTGACCTGGTGGATTCCCGCGACCCCGAGGTCCGGCTCCGGGCCCTGCTGGACCCGGACACGCTGAAGCTGCTCGCGCCCCTCGACAGCTCCGGCGTGGTGCCGGCCCGGGGTCGGATCGACGGCACGCCGGTGATCGCGTTCGCCACCGACGCCACCCGCATGGGTGGGGCGATGGGTGCCGACGGATGCCGGCACATCGTCGACGCGATCGACACGGCGGTGCGCGAACGGGTGCCGGTGCTCGGGCTCTGGCACTGCGGCGGCGCCCGCCTGGCCGAGGGCGTCGTCGCGCTCGACGCCGTCGGGCAGGTGTTCGCCGCGACGGTCAGGGCTTCGGGACGCGTACCGCAGATCTCGGTGGTGCTCGGGCCGGCCGCCGGCGGGGCGGCGTACGGGCCGGCGCTCACCGACATCGTGATCATGAGTGACGCCGGCCGGATCTTCGTCACCGGGCCGGAGGTGGTGCGCTCGGTCACCGGCGAGCAGGTCGACATGGCCCGGCTCGGCGGTCCCGAACCGCACGGCCGACGGTCGGGCGTCGCACACGTCACCACGCCCGACGAGGCGTCGGCGCTCGCGACGGCCCGCCAGGTGGCCGCGCTGCTCGGCCGGCCGGGCCGGGTGTCGCCCGACGACGCGGCGCACGACGTCGACCTCGGCGCGTTCCTGCCGTCGCGGGCCAACCGGGCCTACGACGTGCGGCCCCTGGTACGGGCATTGTTGGACGGGCCGGGCGTCGACCTGCACGAGAAGTGGGCGCCGAACATCCTCACGACCCTGGGCCGGTTCGCGGGCCGCACCGTGGGCGTGATCGCCAACAACCCGCTGCGCCTGGGCGGCTGCCTCGACGCCGCCTCGGCCGAGAAGGCGGCCCGCTTCGTGCGGATGTGCGACGCGCTCGGCGTCCCGCTGATCGTGCTCGTCGACGTGCCCGGCTACCTGCCCGGCCTCGGCCAGGAGTGGGACGGCGTGGTCCGGCGCGGCGCCAAGCTGCTGCACGCGTTCGCCGAGGCGGTGGTCCCCCGCGTCACGCTGGTGACCCGCAAGGGCTACGGCGGCGCGTACATCGCGATGAACTCCCGCGCCCTGGGCGCCACGGCGGTGTTCGCGTGGCCGAACGCGGAGATCGCGGTGATGGGCGCCAGCGCCGCCGTGAACATCCTGCACCGCAAGCGGCTGGCCGCCGCCGCTCCCGAGGACCGCGAGGCGCTCCGCGCCGACCTGGTCGAGGACCAGCTCCACAACGCCGGCGGCGTCCCCAAGGCCCTGGAGATCGGCGTGATCGACGCCGTCGTCGAGCCGAAAGAAACCCGCAAACACCTCGCCGAAGCGTTGGCCAGTGCCCCCACGGCAAGAGGCGCCCACGGCAACATCCCCCTGTAACCTCCCGCGATCTTGGACTGCGTGCGCCTGGGGCACCGCGGGGCGTCGAAGTACGCGTCGAGGTAGCGCCGCCTGCCTCGCGCGTCGCGCCGGCTGACCTGCACCTTGGGCTCCGGGAACCGGGCCTTCCGGCAGATGCGCAGGAACTCCGCTTCCGGAAGGGAGGTTGCACCGCCGGCAAGATCGGTGACCAGCGCCAACACGAATCCCCGGCGGCGGGCGCGGGGCATTCCGCCCAGCACCGCGGCGACCTCCTCCGGCCCGACCAGCCGTTGCTGAACGCTCGCGGCCACCACTGCCGCCGCCCGTGCGTCGGTTCCCGCCCATTGAGCGGCGTCGACAGCCGCCCGCGCGGCGCTTGTGCACGGCAGATCGTCGACCTCGGTGCGTTGCATGACCGGGAGGCTCGTCGTGCGGTGCACCACCACGTTCGCCGGTGGATCGTGATCGCGCCGTCGGGCCGGGATGAGCATGTGCAGCGGGCCCTGGTCGAAGCCACGGAGGCCGAACATCGTCAGGGCGGTGGTGCCGGCGAGGTGGCCACGACAGGAGAGGACGGCGATCCACCGCCGTTGGCGTTCGGTGATCGGCCCACTGTGGTCGACGAAGACGCCGACGTGCGGCGCCTGCCACCGTCCCGACTCCACGAGGTGCCGAAGCCGATCGAGACTCAGGTGCCGCAGAACCTGCCCACGCGTGACAACCCCCTCCTGGTCGGCAAGCAGTAACCCGAACGCCTCCGAACCCATGCCCGCCACAATCTCGCCCCGCGCGGGAACTCCGCCACCCCGTGGTCGCGCCCTGTGGATAACCTCCTGGATCTTGGACTCCGCACGGGCCTGGAGCACCGCAGGGAGTCCAAGATCGCGGGATTCTCAGCAGGCGGATGCCGGGAGGCCGTCCACCTTGACCGGGCTTTTGCCGGGGGCTTTGGCTTTGCCGGCCAGCACCGCGGCCAGGGCTTTCATCGACGCCTGGCTCGACGAGTACGTGGCGATCAGGGTGCCCTGGATCGTCTTCAGGGCGTACGGGGTGTCCATCGCGACCGTCACGTCCTTCGAGGAAGCCGTGACGGCGCCGTCGTTGTAGCCGATCAGGCGCACCGTGGTGCCGCCCGATTTCACCTGGACGCCGTGCTCGGCCAGGGCGGCGGTGAGCCACTCGCGCTGCTGGCCCCACTTTCCGTCGGCCGTGATCGTGACGCCGCCGGTCACCAGCGCGCCGCTGCAGCGTCCCCGGAAGATTGTCACCGCGGCGGCGGACGCGGCCTGCGCGGCGGCGCGGTCGGTCTCGGTGTCGAGGGTGGACGCGTCGGGCTGGGCGGTGGCCGCGAGCCGGTACCGCAGCGTCAGCACGCGGGTGGCCGACTCGACCAGGCGTTGCTTCGGCAGCGAGCCGTCCTTCAGTCCGTCGAGGAGACCCTTCTGGGCCTGCTTGAGGTTCGGCGGCATCAGCAGCAGGTCGTTGCCGGCGAGCAGCGCCCGCTTCGCGGCCTCGCCCGGCGGCCATTTCTTGGCCGGTGCCATGTTCATCGCGTCGGAGACCACCACGCCCTTGAAGCCCATCGTGCCGCGCAGCAGGTCGACGAGGACCTTCGACGAGAACGTGGCCGGCGTGCCCGGGTCGATCGCCTTGACGTCGAGGTGGCCGCTCATCACCATGCCGGCGCCGGCCTGGATGCCCGCGATGAACGGCGGCAGGTCGTCGCGGTCGAGCGCGGCCCGGTCCTGGGTGAGCGCGGGCAGTTCCTCGTGGCTGTCGGCGGTGGTGTGCCCGTGCCCCGGGAAGTGTTTCAGGGCCGGCGCCACCCCGGCCGCGGTGAGGCCCTTGGTGGCGGCGACCACCTGCGCGGCGACGTCGGCCGGCGTCCCACCGAACGACCGCGACCCGATGACGCCGCTGCCGCGCGGACCCAGCACGTCGGCGACCGGTGCGAAGTCGACGTTGATGCCGATCGCGGCCAGGTCGCCGCCGGCCGCCTGCCACGCCGCCTCGGTGGCGGCCGGGTTCCGGGCCGCGCCGAACGCCATGGCGCTGGGCAGTTGCACGACCCCGGTACGGATCCGGTTGACCGCGCCGTACTCCTGGTCGGTGCCGATGAGCAACGGCGCGCCCGCGCCGGCGACCTTGTTGAGACCGCCGGTGAGCTTGCGGATCTGCTCCGGCGAGTCGACGTTCGACGTCTTGTTGGTGCCGGCGGTCGGGTCGTCGGCCGACCAGCCGACCAGGATCAGCCCGCCGAGCTTGTACCTGGTGATCATCTCCGCCGGCGTCGGCACGCCCGCGTAGGCATTGTTCTCCCGCGACGAGGCGCCGGTGACGGTGGTGGCGTCGTTGCCGTAGGCGTACGGCATGAGGACCTGGCCGACCAGTTCCTCGTCGGAGAACCTCGCGACCGTGGCGGCGGCGCGTTCGGCGGGGTCACCGCTCGGTGGGGCCACCGGACCCGACGACGCGGGCGCCGCCGCCGCACCGCCCTTGTCGTCGGTACCGCAGGCGGACAGCGTGCCGCCGGTGGACACGGCGAGAGCCAGGACGAGCACGACGGCGGCAGGACGCATCCGCCCACTCAACCAGACCGGCGCCCGTTACCCCACCCGGGTCAGCAGGCTCACCGGCTCGCCGTCGGCGGCCAGGCGGTAGGGCTCGAGCTCGGCGTCCCAGGCGCTGCCGAGTTCGCGTTCGAGGGTGTGCGCGAGGGCCTCGTAGCCCTGGGCGCTCGCGACCAGGAACCGGAGCCGGTCCTCGGCGATCATGATGTCGCCGTTGGCGCTCGCGGTGGCGCGGAACAACCCGCGGCCGGGCACGTGCATGATGCGTTCCCCGTCGACGCCGGGGCTCGGCTCCTCGGTGACCTCGAACCGGAGCATCGGCCACTGCCGCAGGGCGCCGGCCAGATCACCGCCGGTGCCGGGGCGCCCGGTCCAGACGTAATCGGCCCGGCGGGCGCCGGGTTCGATGGGTTGGGAAGCCCAGTCGAGCCGGACGGGCGTGCCGAGCACGCGCGCCAGCGCCCACTCGACGTGTGGACACACGGCGAGCGGGGTCGAGTGGACGTAGACAACGCCACGGGTGCGCACGACTGGACCTCCCGATGACCGAGGTGCGTCTTCCCCTACGACCTCGACATGAGTGAACAGCCGACACGAGTATTCATTTGTCTGACGTGGACCATGATGCCGTCGCGTTGGTCGGTACGCTAGCGGTTGCGCCGATATCCTGCACAGTTGTTCATGAACTGGTAGTTTCCCAGCCTCCACCCGGCACAACGCGCGGTACGCCCGGTCGGTTACCGCCCCACCGTTTGGTGGTCGCCAGGGTCCATCGGCTACTATTTCCGACGGTATTTTCACCCGATCCAAGGAGTCCCGCGGTGGCCACCAACACCTCCAAGACCGCGCGCGCGTCCGTTCGCGCCGGCCAAGCCGGCGCCGCGGGTGGCGCGCTGAGCGTGCTCGGCGAATTCAAGTACCTGATCCCGCTCAACAAGGGCAAGCACGCCTACGTGCGTAACCTCACCAACGGGCGCACCGTGCACCACAAGACCGACTCCGAGGCGTTCGTCGAGGAGATCCGGGTGCTCGCGGGTGCCGGCCACGCCGCCAAGATCCGCGCCGAGCTGCAGTCGCTCGACACCGCCCACCCGGGCGACGGGTGGGACGCCACCGAGAAGCGTCTCGCCGA
Organism: Virgisporangium aurantiacum; assembly: GCF_016863635.1. Classification (GTDB taxonomy): domain Bacteria; phylum Actinomycetota; class Actinomycetes; order Mycobacteriales; family Micromonosporaceae; genus Virgisporangium; species Virgisporangium aurantiacum. Next base: position 82,115 of record NZ_BOPG01000022.1, read on the forward strand.
CGCGGGAGTTTTCGGCTAAGAACCCGACAACACCGAAGCCCTTCCTGGTCAGACCCGGGGAGGGCTTCAGTCTGTCCGGTTTCAGGGCTGTTTCCGACAAGCTACCCGCGGGTATCGTTACGTCATGTCGGCACCAGTGCACCCGGGTCTCCGGGTCCGCACGTCCGACGGGGTCGAACTTTATGTCGCCGAGTACGGCAGCGGCCCGCTCACCGTCGTCCTCCTGCACGGCTGGACGCTCGATCACCGCCTCTGGCGCAAGCAGACCGCCGACCTCGCCGCGCGGTTCGGCCGGCGGGCCCGCATCCTCGCCGTCGACCTGCGCGGGCACGGCCGGTCGGGCTCGTCCGAGCTCAGCGACACCAACCTGTTCCGGCTCGCCGACGACGTGCACGCGGTGCTCACGCAGTGCGCCCCCGACGGTCCGGTCGTGCTCGTCGGCCATTCGCTCGGCGGCATGGCCATGCTGGAGTTCGCCCACCGCTACCCGGCCGAGTTCCAGCGGCAGGTCACGGGCGTCGCGCTGGTCTCGACCACCGCCGAGGGCCACACCCACACCAGCTACGGCCTCGCGCCCTGGCTCGGGAGGTTCGTGCGCGAGGTCGAGACCCGCGGTGCCGCGCTGCTCGCCCTCGGCGGCCCGCTGCGGGTGCACAAGGCCGTGATGCCGGCGCTGCTGCCCGCGGTGCGCTGGCTCGTGTTCGGCGACCGCGTCGAGGTGGAGGCGCTGCGCCTGACGATCGCCATGATCGGGTCGGCGTCGTTGCGGTCGATCGGAGGGTTCCGGCCATCGGTGGGCAGGATGAACCGATTGGACGCGCTGAGCCTGCTCGCCACGGTCCCGGTGCGCGTGCTGGTCGGCAACCGCGACCGCCTTACGCCGGTCAAGTGCACCGAGGCGATCGTCGCCGCCCTCCCCCACGCCCGCCTGCAGGTGTTCGACAGCTGTGGTCACATGCTGCCGCTGGAGTGTCCGGATGCCGTCACCGACGCGCTCGCCGAGCTGATCTCCGAGGCTGCCCCCAAGGGCAGAAAGAGCGGACGGACCCGCTCCTAGAGCCGCTGCCCGTCGGGTGGACTAGTCTGGTTAGTCGCGTCTAGATCGACGGGCCGGCGGGGTGGCCCCGTGCGGGTACGGTCTGTGCCTTGGAGGTGATGTCCACACCATGGGATGGATCGAGACCTGGCTCCACTCGCTGCCCCCGCTGGCCGTGGGTGGTGTGGTGTTCCTCATCATCGGCCTCGAGAGCATGGGCATCCCACTGCCCGGTGAGCTCACGCTGATCACCGCCTCGTTGATGGCCGCGACCGGCGCGATCAGCCCCTGGTGGGTGGCCAGCGCGGCCGCCGCCGGTGCCATCGTCGGCGACTCCATCGGCTACGCGATCGGCCGCCGGGGCGGCCGGACGCTGCTGGAGCGCCTCGGTCGCCGGTTCCCCAAGCACCTCGGTCCGCCGCACCTGGCCCGGGCCGAGCGCACGTTCGCCAAGTGGGGCGTGTGGGCGGTGTTCTTCGGCCGGTTCATCGCGCTGCTGCGCATCCTGGCCGGTCCGCTCGCCGGTGCGTTGAAGGTGCCGTACTGGAAGTTCCTCATCGCCAACGCCGCCGGCGGCCTCGTGTGGGCGTTCGGCACCGTGTTCGCGATCAAGGCGATCGGTGAGACCGTCGAAAAGTACCTGAAGGGCTTCTCCTACATCGCGCTGATCATCGCGGTCGTCGCGGGCCTCGGCAGCACCTGGTACTTCAAGCGGCGGGCCACCCAGCACGCCCAGCAGACCGAGGCCGAACTGGCGGCCGACGAGGCGGAGATCGACACCGTGGGCGAGGGAACCGTGGAGGCGGGCACCGTGGCCGCCGCGGTGGCCAGCGCGGCGACGACGGTCGCCGCCGAGCGCCTCACCCACCACCGTGACGACGAACAGTCCGCGTAACCCGGAGTTCCTTTGTCAACCGAGCGCATCACGGCTGCCGGCCGCGACGAGACGGCCGCCGCCGAACTCGCCGCCGAGCAGCAGTACATCGACCGGGTCTACCGCCGGCTGGCCGTCCTGCGGGTATCGGCGGCCGAGTCGGAGAAGGCCGGCTTCAACATCGCCAAGGTCGGCACCTTCGGCGCGCTCGTCGAGCGCGACGCGATGGTCTACCACGCCGCGCGGCGGCGGCTGGCCCTCGACGCCGAGTACGAGGGGCTGGTCTTCGGCCGCCTCGACATGGGTCCCAACGCCCGCCCGCCCGACGACGGTCCGGCCTCCGCGCCGGTCGAGCCGGCCGTGCCCGGCGGCGAGGTCCGCTACATCGGGCGGCTCGGCCTGCGCGACGAGCGGTACGAGCCGCTCGTTGTCGACTGGCGCGCGCCCGCCGCGGCGCCGTTCTACCGGGCCACCCCCACCGACCGCATGGACGTGGTGCGCCGGCGCACCATCCGCAGCAGCGGCGAGAAGGTCGTGGGCGTCGAGGACGACCTGCTCGACCCCGAGGCGGCGCCCGCCGAGATGGCGGTCATCGGCGACGGGGCGCTGCTGGCCGCGCTCACCCGGGCCACCGGCGTCGGCATGCGCGACATCGTCGCCACGATCCAGCGCGAGCAGGACGACGCGATCCGCTCCCCCGCGTCCGGTGTGACGGTCGTGCGGGGCGGACCGGGCACCGGCAAGACGGCCGTCGCCCTGCACCGCGCCGCCTACCTCCTCTACAACGACCGCAACCGGTTCGAGTCCGGCGGTGTGCTCGTGGTCGGGCCGTCGGACGTGTTCGTCGGGTACGTCGCCCGGGTCCTGCCGTCGCTGGGCGAGGACGCGGTGACGCTGCGGTCGCTCGGCCAGTTGCTGCCCGGCTACACCGCCGACCGGCACGACCCGCCGGAACTCGCCGTCGCGAAGGGGTCCGTGCGCATGGCCCGCGTGCTGGCCCGGGCCGCCCGCGACAACGCGCCCGAAACACCGGGCCGGATCCGGATCCTGTTCAAGGGTCAACTGCTGCAATTGGACGGGCGTGCGCTCAGCGACGCGCGGCGCGACATCCTGAACAACGGGGCCAAGCGCAACGCCGTCCGACCGAAGGCCGCCGGCCTGGTGCTCGACACGCTGTGGCGCCAGACCGAGGAGCTCTTCAGCAAGGCGGCCCGGCCCAAGCGCGAGGAGTTCGCGCAGGAGATCGCCGAGCGGCCCGAGTTCCGCGAGTTCATGAGCAAATGGTGGCCCCGGCTGCGCCCGGTCGACGTGCTCGGCTGGTTCCGCGACGGCAACCGGCTGCGCCGGTACTGCGAGGGCATCTACTCGAACCAGCAGATCGGCGTGCTCACCCGCGGCTTCGCCCGGTTCGACCCGGCCGACCCGCGGGTGGAGGACATCGCCCTGCTCGACGAGCTGAACGAGCTGCTCGGCGAGCCGCCGGCCCGCAACCGGCCGAAGCGCGACCCGTACCAGGTGGCCGACGGCGTCCACGAGCTGTCGACCCGCTTCGAGCGCGAGGCGGCGGCCCGTCGCCTGGCGACCGAACGGCCGGCCGACTACCGCGAGTACGCCCACATCGTCGTCGACGAGGCGCAGGACGTGTCGCCGATGCAGTGGCGCATGGTCGCCCGGCGGGGCGAGTACGCGTCCTGGACGGTCGTCGGCGACCCGGCCCAGGCCGCCTGGCCCGACCCGGCCGAGGCCAACCGGGCGATGACCGAGGCGGTGGGCAAGCGCCGCCGCGACTTCGAGCTGACCACCAACTACCGCAACGCCGCCGAGATCTTCGAGGTGGCCGCCCGCGTGATCCGGCGGGCCGAGCCCGGGATCTCGCTGCCGACGGCGGTGCGCCGGGCCGGTGTGCCGCCGAAGCACGAGACGGTGCCCGAGCTGCGCCCCGCGGTGGAAGCCGCGGTGCGCGAGGTGCTCGCCGAGGTGGAGGGCACGGTCGGCGTGATCGCCACGTCGGTCACCCGCGACGAGGTGGCCGGCTGGCTCACCGGGCTCGCCGAGCCCCGCCTCCAGGTGGTGACCGGGCTCGACGCCAAGGGCATGGAGTACGACGGCGTCGTGGTGGTGGAGCCGGGTGCGCTGGCGGCGGAGGGCGCCAACGGCGTCCGGACGCTGTACGTCGCCCTCTCGCGGGCCACCCAACGCCTCACCACGGTGGCGACGAACGGCAACTGGCTCCCCGCCGCCTAGCGGGTCATTCGTCGCGCGCTGCGCCGCCGGCCGCCACGGCCTTGAACCAGGTCGGCTGGTTGAAGGCGCGTTCCGCGAACGCGGCCGTCACCGTGTCGGCGACCCGCTCGACCGCGTCGGCGTCGACCAGGGCGAGGACGCACCCGCCGAAGCCGCCGCCGGTCATGCGGGCGCCGTAGGCGCCGGCGGCGAGCGCCGTCTCCACCGCCGTGTCGACCTCGGGCACGGTGATCTCGTAGTCATCGCGCATCGACGCGTGTGACGCCGTGAGCAGCGGCCCGATGCCCGTCACCGAGCCACCGCGCAGTTTCTCGACCGTCGCCAGCACCCGCCCGTTCTCGGTGACCACGTGCCGCACCCGACGGGCGGTGACCTCGTCGAGTTTGGCGCACGCCGCCGGCAGGTCGGCCTCGGCCAGGTCGCGCAGCGCCGCGACGCCCAGCGTGGCCGCCGCCGACTCGCAGGACGCCCGCCGCGCGGCGTACTCGCCGTCGGCGTGGGAGTGCGGGGCCCGGCTGTCGACGACGAGCATCGCTAGGTCGTGCTCGGCCAGCGCGAACGGGACGTGTTCCCGGTCGCCGCTGCGGCAGTCGAGGAACATCGCATGGCCCGGCCGGCACAGCGTCGACGCGGACTGGTCCATGATGCCGGTCGGCGCGCCGACGTATGTGTTCTCGGCCCGTTGCGCCAGCGCGGGCCACTCGTCGCGCGGGAGGTCGAGCCCGCCGAGGTCGACCAGCGCGGCCAGCACCGCGCACGTGAGCGCCGCCGACGACGACAGGCCGGCGCCGAGCGGCACGTCGGACGCGATCGACAGGTCGAGGAAGGGCGGCCGGTGGCCGGCGTCGCGCAGCGCCCACGGAATGCCGGCCACGTAGGCCGCCCAGCCGGTCACCGCGCCCGGTGCGAGGTCGCTCTCGCCGATCACGATGGTCTCGCCGGTCTCCCGCGACCGGACCGTCCATTGTGGACCGTCGGCCGGCCGGGCGGCCACCGTGGTGCGCATCGGGATCGCGAACGGCAGCACGAACCCGTCGTTGTAGTCGGTGTGCTCGCCGATCAGGTTGACCCGGCCGGGCGCGCTCCACACTCCCGAAGCTGCCGTCACAGCGCCACCTCCCGCAACTGCGCCGCGGCCTGCTCCGGCGGAACGTCGTTGACCCACGCGCCCATCGCCGCCTCCGAACCGGCCATGAACTTCAGCTTTCCGGGCGCCCGGCGGTTGCTCGTCACCTGGAGGTGCAGCCGGTAGGCGTCGCGGCCGGTGCGGGCGGGCGCCTGGTACCAGGCCGCGATGTACGGCATCGACACGCCGAAGAGCCCGTCGAGGCGGCGCAGCACCTCCAGGTACACCGGCCCGAACGCGTCGCGGAAATCGTCGCTCAACGACGGGATGTCGGGCACGGGCGCCAGCGGATACACGTGGATCTCGTAGGGCCAGCGCGCGAAGGCCGGCACGAACGCCGTCCAATGATCATTTGCCGCAACCACGCGTGGCCCGCCGCTTTCGGCGGCCACCACATCGGCGAAAAGATCGGGGTGACGCGCGACAGAGGCCAGATGCTGGCGGGTGCGCTGCGGGATGTACGGGTAGGCGTAGATCTGGCCGTGCGGGTGGTGCAGCGTGACGCCGATCTCCTCGCCCCGGTTCTCGAAGCAGAACACCTGCTCCACCTCGGGCAGCGCGGTCAGGGCCTCGGTGCGGTCGGCCCAGGCGTCGACGACCGTGCGCACCCGCGCCGGCGTGAGCCCGGCGAACGAACCGTTGTGGTCGCTGGTGAAGCAGACCACCTCGCACCGGCCCGCGCCCGCCCGGGTCGGCGTCACCGGGGTGATCGACGTGCCGCCGACGCCGGCCACCCGCGCGCTGAACGACGGGAACCGGTTCTCGAACACCGCCACGTCGTAGTCGGCCGCCGGGATCTCCGAGGCGAAGTCCGGTGTGGACGGACACAGTGGACACTCGGTGGTCGGCGGCTTGTACGTGCGCGTCTGCCGGTGCGCGGCGACCGCCACCCACTCGTCGAGCAGCGGGTCGTACCGCAGTTCCGAGGCGGGCGGCGGCGGGGGCAGGTCGCGCGTGTCCGCCGCGGTGCGATCGGAACCAGGCAGATCGTCGAAGTAGATCAGTTCCCGACCGTCGGCGAGCGTGACGGCGGTGCGGTGAGGTGCGGGCACGCCGCACACCCTATTAGCCGCGCAGCACCTCGGCGAGCCGGTCGACCACCATGTGGATCTCCTCTTCGGTGACCACGAGCGGCGGCGCCAGCCGGAGCGTCGAGCCGTGGGTGTCCTTGGCCAGGACGCCGCGGGCGGCGAGCCGGTCGCAGGCCTCCCGGCCGGTCATCAGGGTCGGGTCGATGTCGATGCCGGCCCACAGGCCGCGGCCACGCACCGCGGTGAGTCCGTGACCCACCAGCGCGCCGAGCCGCTCGTGCAGCACGACGCCGAGCTCCGTCGCCCGGCGCTGGAACTCGCCGGTGGCCAGCAGGTCGACGACCGCGCGGCCGACCGCGCACGCCATCGGGTTGCCGCCGAACGTCGACCCGTGCTCGCCCGGCCGGAGCACGCCCAGCACCTCGCGCCGGCCGACCACGGCCGAGACCGGCACCACGCCGCCGCCGAGCGCCTTGCCCAGCACGTACAGGTCGGGCACGACGCCCTCGTGGTCGCAGGCGAACGTGTCGCCGGTGCGGCCCAGGCCGGACTGGATCTCGTCGGCCACGAACAGCACGTCGCGCTCGGTGCAGAGGGCGCGCACCCCCGGGAGGTAGCCCGGCGGGGGGACGAGCACCCCGGCCTCGCCCTGGATCGGCTCGAGCAGCACGGCGACCGTGGTCTCGTCGATCGCGTCGCGCAGCGCCGACAGGTCGCCGTACGGAACGGTGCGGAACCCGGGCGTGTAGGGGCCGTAGTCGGCGCGCGCCTCGGGGTCGGTGGAGAAGCTGATGATGGTGGTGGTGCGGCCGTGGAAGTTGTTCTCGGCGACCACGATCGTCGCGCGCCCGTCGGGTACGCCCTTGACCTTGTAGCCCCACTTGCGGGCCACCTTGATCGCGGTCTCGACCGCCTCGGCGCCGCTGTTCATCGGCAGGGTGAGGTCGGTGCGGCAGAGCTCGGCCAGCTCGCGGCAGAACGGGCCGAACTGGTCGTGCAGGAACGCCCGGCTGGTGAGCGTCACCCGGTCGAGCTGGTCGCGGGCGGCCGCGACCACCGCCGGGTGGCGGTGCCCGAAGTTCAGGGCCGAGTAACCGGCGAGACAGTCGAGGTAGCGCCGGCCGTCGACGTCGGTGACCCAGGCGCCCTCGGCGGCGGCGGCGACCACCGGCAGCGGGTGGTAATTGTGCGCGGTGTACCGCTCGGCCTCCTGAACCAGGGGCGTGGTCAGATCGTGGTGCACCGCCGTCACAACGGGTCTCCTCTCCGTACCGGTCTCGATCGACCCATCATCCATTGCCGGCCCGCACGCCGACGAAGTGATTCGTTGCGTGCCGGCGGGCGATGGCGACGATTCGTTGCGCGGCGTGCCGACCGGCGTCGACCGAACGTTCCCCCGCGTAGGTTGCGGTCATGGTCGAGTCCTGGCTCCGTAACCGCGGGTTCGGCACGAAGATCCTGCTATTGAGCGCGATCGCCCTCGCCGGGATCGGGATCAGCGCGGTGGTCGGCGTGGTGGCGCAGTCGCGCAGCGAGGAGGGTGCCGACCAGCTCGCCGTCGCGGCCACCCTCACCCGCGAGGCGCTCGAAGCCGACATGGGGCACGACGCGATCCGCGGCGACGTGCTGCGGGCCCTGCTCGCGGTCCGGTCGGCCACCCCGGACCCGGCCGAGATCACGGAGATCAACCAGGACCTCGCCGACCACTCCGCCACCATGCGCGACAAGCTGACCGACCTGGCCAACCCGCCGGCGCCCGCGTCGGTACGGGCGGCGACCGCGACCGTGCGCCCGCTCGTCGACCGGTACATCGAGCGGGCCACCGCCGTGGTGAAGTCCGCGATCAGCGGCGCCGGCACGGCCGGGTACGCCGACTTCTCGACGTCGTTCACCGAGGTCGAGGACAACCTGCCGGCCGTGGGTGACGCGCTGGAGGCGCACGCCGCCGACCTGGCCGGCGCCGTGGGCGAGCAGCGCCGCAGCACGGAACGGCTGCTGCTGCTCACCGCCGTGCTCGCCGGTGGGCTGTTCGCCGTCACCGGCTGGCTGATCGCGCGCAGCGTGGTGCGGACGCTGCGCCAGGTCTCCGGCGTGCTCGACGGCCTCGCCGCCGGCGACCTGACCCGCACCGCCGACGCCACCGGCCGCGACGAGATGGGCGTGATGGCCCAGGCCCTGAACGCGGCGATCGCCAGCGTCCGCGGGACGCTCAACGCGGTCACCGGATCGGCCGACACGGTGGCCACCTCGGCGGGCGACATGGCCCGCTCCACCGGGAACATCGCCGCCTCGGCCCACGACGTCAGCGAACGCGCCGCCGCCGCGGCCGACGCGGCCGACGCGATCGCCCGCAACATCAGCACCACCGCCGCCGGCGGCACCGAGATGGGCACCTCGATCGAGGAGATCGCCCGCAACGCCGCCGAGGCCGTGCGGGTGGTCAACGAGGCGGTCACGATGGCCACCCGGGCCAACGGGATCATGACGGAGCTGGGCGCGTCGTCGGGCGAGATCAGCACGGTGGTCAAGCTCATCACGACGATCGCCGAGCAGACCAACCTGCTCGCGCTCAACGCGACCATCGAGGCCGCCCGGGCCGGCGACGCCGGCAAGGGGTTCGCCGTGGTCGCGTCCGAGGTCAAGGACCTGGCCCAGGAGACCGCCCGGGCCACCGACGAGATCGCCCGCCGGGTCACCGCCATCCAGGACGGCACCAGCGGCGCGGTGACCGCGATCGGCGAGATGACCACGGTGATCGAACGGATCAACGAGTTCCAGACGCTGATCGCCGCCGCCGTCGAGCAGCAGAGCGCCACCACCTCGGAGATGAACCGCAACATCCACGAGGCCGTCACCCGCAGCGGCGAGATCTCCGAGACGATCTCGGCCATCGCCGGTTCCGCCCGGGCCAGCTCCGGCGACGCCGCGACCTCACAGGACACCGTCGGCACGCTGTCGACGCTGGCCGCGGACCTGTGCGGGCAGGTCGGCCGGTTCCGGCTCTGAACGGTATTCGGGCCGTGTTTTCGGGGCGGCGACGGGGTATCACCCTCAGATCCGCCGCCTCACCGACGAGAGGGCCTGACCGCGATGCCGCTGCCGGAGGACAAGCAACCGTTGATCGCCACCCTGAAACGGGTGGCGTACCAGCTCAAGCAGCTGGGGGTGCCCTTCGCCCTGGCCGGGAGTTTCGCCGTGTACGCCCGCGGCGGCCAGCCGTGCGACCACGACGTCGACTTCATCATCCGGGCCGAGGACGCCGAGAAGATCCTCACCGGGCTGGTCGAGGCCGGGTTCCGCGCCGAGGTGCCGCCGGAGGGCTGGCTGGTCAAGGTGTACGAGGACGACCGGCTGGTCGACCTGATCTACACGCCCGTGCAGCGCCCGGTGACCGAGGAGACGCTCGCCGACGTCGACGTCCTCTCGGTGAACGCCGTACACATGCCGGTGCTCTCCGCGACCGAGTTGATGATTCACAAGATGCTGACCTGGTCGACGCACTACTGTGACTTCGCCCGGGGGCTGCCGGTGGCCCGGTCGCTGCGCGAGCAGATCGACTGGGCCCGCGTGCGGCGCGAGACGGCGCACTCCCCGTTCGCGCGCGCGTTCCTCGTGCTGCTGGACGGGCTCGACGTCATCTCCCTGGCCGACCTGGCCGCGCCGTTGGAAAGGGTGGCGTCATGAACGAGTACACCGAGGGCGACATCCAGCACGTGCTGGCCGAAGACCCGCGCATCGCCGAGCAGGGCATCCGCGCCGTCCGCGTCGACGACGGGGTGGTGCTGGTCGGCGACGTGGAGAGCCCCGACCGGTGCGCCCAGATCGAGGCCGTGCTGCACGAGACGTTCCCCGACCTGACGGTGCGGTGCGACCTGGCCGTCACCCGGGTCAACGCACCGCAGGAGGTCGAAGCAATATGACGGGCGTCCGCATCGCCGCCGTGGGAGACGTGCACCTGGACGAGGACGTGCTCGGCCGGTACCGGCCGGCGCTGGAGCAACTCGGCGAGAAGGCCGACGTGCTGCTGCTCGCCGGCGACCTCACCCGCCACGGGACGGCCGACGAGGCGCGCTGCGTGGCGGCGGAGTTCGGTGGACTGGCGGTGCCCGTCATCGCCGTGCTCGGCAACCACGACTACAACTCCGACGAGCAGGACGCCGTCACGAAGGTGCTCGAGGATGCCGGCATCACAGTGCTGGAGAAGTCGTCGACCGTGCTCGACGTGCGCGGGGTGCGGCTCGGCGTCGCCGGGGTGAAGGGCTTCGGCGGCGGCTTCGCCGGCCGGTGCACCAGCGAGTTCGGCGAGCCCGAGAACAAGGCGTACGCCCGGCACGGCCGCGACGCCGCCGACGCGCTGGCGCGGGTGCTACAGGAGCTCGACTGCGACCTGCGGGTGGCCCTGACCCACTACTCGCCCGTTCCGGAGACGCTCGTCGGCGAGCCGCTGGAGATCTACCCGTTCCTCGGCTCGTACCTGCTGGCGCAGGCGATCGACTCGGCGCCGACGGCGCTCGCCCTGCACGGGCACGCCCACGCGGGCAGCGAACGCGGCACCACGCCCGGCGGCGTGAAGGTGCGCAACGTGGCGCACCCGGTGATCAAGCAGGCGTACAGCGTCTACGAACTGGAGCCCGCGGCGCTGGCCGTGTAACGCGGGCCCGTCCGCCTTCCAAGTACGGTAAATCTACTTGGGAGGCGGACATCGATCCTTCGACGGTTCCCCGCATGGGCCGCGATCCGGCCCTGTTCGAGCGCTTCTACGAGGCGCATTTCGACACCGTGCTGCGGTACGTCACGCGCCGGTGCACCGATCCCTACACGGCGGCCGACCTGACCGCCGACGTGTTCGTGGCGGCGATCGAGGCCGCGCACACCTACCGTCCCGAGCGGGGCGCGCCGATCGCGTGGCTGTACGGGATCGCGGCGAACGTCGTCGCCGGGCACCGGCGCCGTACGGCCCGGGAGTCGCTGATGTCGCGCCGGGTCGGCGGCCGGCGTCTGCTCGACGACGCCGACATCGCCGCGTTCGAGGCCCGGATCGACGCCGAACGCGCGGCCCGCGAGGTCCTCGCCCGGATGGCCGAGCTGCCGGACCGGCTGCGCGCGGTGCTCGAACTGGTCGCGGTCGACGGGCTGACCGTCGAGGCGGCGGCGCAGGCGCTCGGCATCCGGGCGGCGACCGCGCGCGTCCGCTTGCACCGGGCCCGGAAGCAGGTCCGCGACAACCCCTCCCCCGTTCTCGCATTGGAGTCCCGGCCATGATCGATTTCAAGGAACGGCTGCGCACCGAGCTCGTCGAGTTCGTCGAGGAGCGCCGGCCCGAGCGGACGCCGCGCCGGCACCGGGCGCGATGGCTGGCTGTGCCGGCCGGCGTGACGGCGGCCGCGGTGGTCGCGGCGCTCGCCGTCGGGCCGCCGCGGCCGGAGCGGACCGTGCCGACCCCCATGGTGATCAACGAGGTCGGCTACAGCATCGAGCTCAAGCCCGACGGCATCGTCGAGATCACCCTGGTGGACCCCGCGGGCGCAAAGGCGCTGGAGCGCAGGCTCAACGAGCTGGGCATCCGCGCGGTGGTGCTGATCAGCTCCGCCGACTGCACGGAGCCCAAGCCGGAGCCGATCGTCACCCCGGAGCCCCTGATCGCGGGGTTCGGCACCGGGAAGTACGCGTTGCGCATCCGGACGTCGGTCATCCCCGCCGACGCCCACCTGCTGATCGTCTACGCGGCCGAGGACGACCAGTATCCGAACGAGGGCCCGGCGACAACCATGTTGGCTGCCGTGAAGACCGCGCCGACGTGCTACAGCCCGTAGCATCAGGCCATGTTGAAGAAGTTGGCTGGCCTGGCCGGGGTCACCGCGCTGCTCGCACTCGTACTCGCGTGCAGCATCGGTGGCGGCGACGATGACGACGATGACGATGACGACTTCGCGCCGGTCACCTCCGTGGTGAGCCTGCGCTAGAACCGCCCGCCGCGCCGGTGCGGCGTCGCTCAGGCGGCGCTGAATCGGCGGGGCGCGTTTCCGCTGTAGGCACGCAGCTGGTCGCCCACCAGGTCGGGACAGTTCTCCCGCACGAACGCGTCGGCGCCGGCTTCGAGGAGGCCGACGATCTCGGCCACCGGCGCGTCGTGGTCGACGAGCGCCAGGATCGGCGTGTCGGGGTACTCGGCGCGGGTGCGGCGCACGCGCCCCCGGTCGGGCCGGACGAGAACGATCGCGTCGACCCAGCGGTCGTCGGTACGCATCCGCCACTGCCGGGGCAGCACGCCCGCCAGCTCCGCGGCCACTTCTGGATTACCGTCCACCGTAACGATCCTGGTCATGCGATCGCTCCGCTTCGCTCCGCGATGCATTCCCGCGGGGCTCTGTTAATGATTCGCTCGCTGCGCTCGCTCATGGACTATTTTTCGCAGTTGAACCTGTGACAGGGCTGGGAGCGCTCTGTCAGCTCGCTTCCGGTTGTGTGGAGATCGCGTGCGCGACCTTCTCGGGCTCGACCTCGCCCACCGGAACGAACAGCGGCAACCGTACGACGAACCGCGCGCCGGCGCCCAGCGCCGTCTCCAACCGGATCGTGCCGCCGTGCGCGGCCACCAGCGCGTGGACGATCGACAGGCCGAGGCCGCTGCCCTTGTGCGCCCCGCCCTGCGGGATGGCGGCGCGGGTGCGCGACTGGTCGGGCCGGAAGAACCGCTCGAACACGCGGACGGCGTCGTCGGGTGCGAGGCCGGGGCCGGAGTCGGCCACCGACAGGATGACCTCACCCTGCACGCCCCGTCCGGTGACGGTCTCCACGGTGACGGTGACCGGCGTGCCCGCCGGCGTGTGCTGGACGGCGTTGTTGAGCAGGTTCCCGATCACCTGCCGCAGCTGCAGCTCGTCGCCGACGACAACCGGTGGCCGGTCGGCGGCCGGCACCAGCCGGATCGGGTGGTCGTCCTGCGTGGCGGTGGTGTCGTGGACGGCGTCGGCGGCCAGCGACAGCAGGTCGACCGGAACCGCCTGGATGGGGCGGTGCTGGTCGAGACGGGCCAGCAGGAGCAGGTCCTCCACCAGCGCGCTCATCCGGGTGGCGTGGTGCTCGATGCGGCTGATGACGTGCGCGGGCTCGCCGCCGCCCTGGCGGTACAGCTCGGCGAAGCCGCGGATCGCGGTGAGCGGGGTGCGCAGCTCGTGGCTGGCGTCGGCGGCGAACCGGCGCATCCGGGCCTCCGACGCGCGGGCCTCGGCCTCGGACCGTTCCCGGGCCCGGAAGGCGTACTCGATCTCGCCGAGCATCGCGTTGAAGGCGGCCGCCAGCCGCCCGACCTCCGTGTCGGGATGACTGGTCGGCACGCGGCGGCTCAGGTCGCCGGCGGCGATCTCGCGCGCGGTGCGCTCCACCTGGAGCAGCCGCCGCAGGCTCGCCCGCACCATCGCGTACCCCACGATGGCCAGCACCGCCAGGACCATCGCACCGACGACGACGTGCACCGTGGCGAGCTTGCCGACCGTGCTGGAGACCTCGTCGAGCAGGATGGCGACGATCACCGAGCCGGAATCGTCGGGCAACGGGGTGACCAGCACCCGCCACTGCGGGCCGCGCCGGCTCACCGACGAGGTGCTGAACGGTTTCCCGGCCACCTTGTGCGCGTACTCGATGGTGACCTGGGGCAGGCGCGGTTCGCTCTGCTGGGTGTCGTCGGTGAAGAGGAAGCCGCTGCCGCCGCCCTGCCGGTTGACCTCGGCCACGGCGAGAGCCGACCAGCCCACCGGCAGGCTCAGGTAGTTCCGCAGCATGTCCTGGCTCTGGTGCAGTTCCAGCATCATCTGCGTGGCCTGGCCCAGCTGGACATCGACCCGCTGCACGAGGAACCCGCGCAGCGCGTAGGTGCCGGCCGCGCCGCTCGCACCCAGCGCCATGGTCACCAGCACCAGCACCGATGTGACGAGAGTGACCCGCAGCGGCACCCGGTCGGGCAGGGCGCGCAGCGAGGTGATCATCGCCGGGGCTGCCGCATGGTGTAGCCGACTCCGCGGAGCGTGTGAATGAGCCGGGGCTCGGTGGTGTCGACCTTCTTGCGGAGATAGGAAACGTAGGACTCGACCACGCCGCCGTCGCCGCCGAAGTCGTAGCGCCACACGTGGTCGAGAATCTGGGCCTTCGACAGCACCCGGTTCGCGTTCTCCATGAGGTAGCGCAGCAACTTGAACTCGGTGGGCGACAGCGAGACCGCCCGGCCGGCCTTCCACACCTCGTGCGTGTCGGCGTCGAGCTCGATGTCGGCGAACGTGATCCGGGCCCCGCGCGCCTCGCCGCTGGCCCGCTCGTCGACCCGGCGGAGCACCGCCTGGATGCGCGCGATCACCTCGGCGAGGCTGAACGGCTTGGTGACGTAGTCGTCGCCGCCCAGCGTGAGACCGTGGATCTTGTCTTCGGTGGTGTCGCGGGCGGTGAGGAACAGCACCGGCGTGCGGGTGTTCTCGCCGCGCAGCTTCTTGACGACCTCGAACCCGTCGAGGTCGGGCATCATGACGTCGAGCAGAATCAGCTCGGGACTGAACCTGCGCACCTCGGCCAACGCCTGACGGCCACTGGTCGCGCCGGCCACGTCGAAGCCGGCGTAGCGCAGGCTCGCCGAAAGCAGCTCGACGATGTCAGGCTCGTCGTCGACGACGAGCAGGCGCCGGCCGCTCCCGGTGCCGTCGAGCCGCTGGGCAGCGGCGGTTTCGTTAGTCATCGGCTACCACCATCCCAACACATATTGCCTTCTCCCTGGCAGCAACCTGGGAATTGGCTGTGAAGGAAATCGGACGATCTCTCCACAGCGGACTCTCAGGTAACGCAAAGCGCCCTCCCAAGCTGAGGGTTCACCTTTTACGGCATGACAGACCGCGAGCACCCTCAGCCGCCGGATCGCCAGCAGCCCTCCTGGCCCCTGGCCGACGAGACCCAGCGGCGCCCGGAGCGGGACGACCGCCCGGTCACCGACCAGCCCCACGCCGCACCGGCCGCACAAGCGGGTGCCGCACCGGCGAGCGCCGCACAAGCGGGCGCCGCACCGACAGGCCCCGACTTCGCCGCGCCGCCGTTCCCGCCCGCCCCGCCGGTGCAGGCCCCACGGCCCCCGCAGGCGCCGCAGGCCATGCCGGCTCAGCACGCCGGGCAGGCGCCGGGCCAGCCGGCCGCTCCCGCGACCCCGGCCTACGGCTACGCCCAGACCGCCGGCCACGCCCAGCAGGGCCAGCCCGCCGGCCACGCCCAGCCGGGCCAGCCCGCCGGCCACGCTCAGCCGGGCCAGCACGGCCAGCACGGCCAGTACGGACAGACCGGCCCGGGCGGCCAGCAGGGCCAGTACGGCCACACCGGTCAGTACGGCCAGACCAGCCAGTTCGCCCGGCCCGGCTACGGCGCCGGTGGCTACCCGGCCTCCGCCACCGGCTACGGGTACCAGGCGTACCAGCAGAGCACCAGCCCGCTGGGGCTGCCGACCCAGGCCCCGGCCGGGACCGCGCCGCACCAGCGGGGCGGCAAGCGGGCGGCGATCGCCGCCGGTCTGCTCGCGCTCATGCTCGGCAGTGGCGCGGTCGGCGGCGCCGTCGCCACGCAGTTCGACAATGACAACACCACCGGCGCGGCCGCCAACCGCGCACCGGCGGTCGCCACGGCGCAGACCGGTTCGCTCGCCGACATCGTGGCCGCGGTCTCGCCCAGCGTGGTCCAGATCAACGTGACCGCCCGCGCCGGATCCGGCACCGGGTCGGGCGTGATCATCGACTCCAGCGGCACCATCCTCACCAACGCGCACGTGGTCTCCGGTGCCAGCCGCATCCAGGTGCTGCTGTCGACCGGCAAGACCGTCGAGGCGACGTTGGTCGGTGCCGACACCAACGCCGACATCGCCGTGATCCAGGTTGACGCGGGCACGCTCACCGCGGCGACCATCGCCGACGAGGGCAGCATCCGCGTCGGCGACACGGTGCTCGCGTTCGGCAGCCCGCTCGGCCTCGAGGGCAGCGTCAGCGCCGGCATCGTCTCCGCGCTCGACCGCCAGGTCGAGGGCCGCTCGTCGAACCTCGACGGCATGATCCAGACCGACGCCGCGATCAACCCGGGCAACTCGGGTGGTCCGCTGGTGAACTCCGCCGGTCAGGTGGTCGGCATCGACACGGCGATCGCCACCACCAGCGAGCAGGGCGGCAACATCGGCGTGGGCTTCGCGATCCCGATCCAGGACGCCATGAAGGTGGCCAACACCCTGCGGTCACGCTGACACAGCGAAGGCTGAGACAGGGATGCGAGCGATCTGCTCGGCCTGGGCCCGGATCTCCGGTACGGCGGTCGTCTCCCAGAGGCGACCGCGGCGGGCGGGTCCCAGCACGTGGATCCCCGGCCAGGGCCGGCCGGCGCGGTCGGTGAGCCGGCCGGCCTCGTCGGTGTCGAGGCCCAGCCCGTGCGGACCGCTGCGGGCGACACCGTCGGCGATCAGGCCCGCCACCAGCGGATGCCGCAACGGGTTGCCCGGGCCGGTGCAGTTGACGACCGCCGCGAAGCGGCAGCTGCGCCCGTCCACCGTCACCGAAACCCCGTGCGGCCCGGCAGTGGCGCGATCGACCCGGGCCGCCGACACCCGCAGCCGGCCCGATTCCGTGAGCCGGTCGACCTTCGCCGCGATCGGCGGCGCCATCCGGTGCCGGTGCACGTCCCACCACCGCGCCGCGTGACGGAGGAACCGCTCGCGGCTCGCGGGCGGCAGTGACCGCCAGATGGCATCGGCCTCCGGACGGACCGCGTCGACCGCCGCGCGCCAGTCGCCTCCCGCCGCGGCCGCCACCCGCATCCGGCGCATGAGCGGCGCGATCCGCTCCCCCGCGAGGGCGGGCGGCGGGGCCGGCGCGCACACACCGTCCACATGGGACTGTGGCAATAGCCCGCGCCGCGACACGGCCACCACCTCGGCCCGCCCCGCCAGGCTCAACGCCACGTCGATCGCGGTGAGCCCGGTGCCGATCAGCAGCACCGGCCCGTCGGTGGGCACCTCCGCGCGGCCCCACGGGTCGCTCACGTACCGCGGGCTGCCGCGCAGGCCGCGCGCCCACGCCGGGTCGGTCGGCGCGGCGTGGCCGACCGCGAGCACCGCGGCGTCCGCGGCAAACTCCCGGCCATCCGCGGCAAGAACCATTGGACGCCCACCGCGCGCGAGCCGCAGCCCCGTGATCCGTCCACAGTGGACCTCCAACCGGCCCGGGTTCCGGTTCGCCGCCGCCGCCAGCCGGTCGCGCAGGTAGTCGCCGTACCAGGCGCGCGGTGCGAACGAGTCGCCGTCGACGGCCGGGTCGCGCCGGCGGCACCAGTCGACGAAGTCGGCCGGTTCGTCGTGCGCGACGCTCATCGTGCCGGCCCGCGAGTTGAGCAGGTGCCGCTGATCCGTGGTGCCGTAGGCCACCCCGCCGCCGAGCAGCGGGCCCGCCTCGGCGAGCACCACCCGATCGCCCGTGGAGCGGAGCAGGTGGATCGCCGCGAGCGTGCCGCTGCACCCGCCACCGATGACGAAGGTCGTATTTCCCACGATTTCGCTCCCATATAACCTATCTTGTTGATAGGCATTGTGACGCAACCGACGCTCGACTCGTAGAGGAACCGCAAACCCAATGACAACAAGGTTTATCGCGTTCCGACCCGGCTCGACAACGGTGTACCGACCTTCGCGTTCCCGGTTTTCTGTCCCATTATCTGGACAGATCATTGTCGGGAGCGCCGCAGGTTCCCACACTGGTCCCGTGGATACCGTGCGGGTGCCGCAGAGCACGCTGCTGACCGTGCGGCGCGCCGTCGACCTGGTCCGGTGCGCCAGCGCCCTGTGTTGCGCCGGCTGATGCGCCTGCTCCCCGTCCGTCCACAATCTTTGGAAGTGACATGACCGCGACCGTGACCGGCCCGCGGGCCGGAACCCCGACGGACCTTCTCGCCACCGCGCGGCGCCTCGCCGCCGACCCGGCGCACTGGCCGTCGACGCTGCATTTCGACACCGCCGACCGCTGGTACACCCGACTCACCGACGCCGGCGGCCACGAGGCCTGGCTGCTCACCTGGCTTCCCGGCCAGGGAACCGGCTGGCACGACCACGGCGGTTCCGCCGGTGCGTTCCTGGTGGTGGCCGGCCAGCTGCGCGAGGACACCATCGGCGGCACCCGGAGCCTCACCACCGGCACCGGCCGGCGCTTCGGTGCCCAGCACATCCACCGCGTCGTGAACGACGGCGCGCTGCCGGCGATCAGCTTGCACGTGTACTCGCCGGCGCTCACGTCGATGACCCGCTACGAAATGGTGGGCGGATCGCTGGTACGCCTGGCCGTCGAGCGGGCGGGGGCGGACTGGTGACTGTCAGCATCGCGCCGCCCGGCTCCCGCGGCATCGACGAGATCCTGGCGGCCGCCCGCGTCCGCCTGCACCGCATCGGCCCGGCGGACGCGCACGCGTTGCAGCGCAACGGCGGCGTGCTGGTCGACATCCGGCCGCACTGGCAGCGCAAGGCCGAGGGCGGCATCCCGGGCACGCTGGTGATCGAACGCAACCACCTGGAGTGGCGCTTCGACCCCCGCAGCGACGCCCGGCTACCGATCGCCGACCGCTACGACCTGCCGGTGGTGGTCGTGTGCTCGGAGGGCTACACGTCGTCGCTGGCCGCCGCCGCACTCCAGGACCTGGGCCTCTGGCGCGCGACCGACCTGGTCGGCGGCTACCGCGCCTGGTCCGCCGCCGGCCTCCCCGTCGAACCGGTCGAGTAGCCCGGCGATCCGCGCGGGCGGTCAGGTTCGGCGGGTGTGGGATACGGCCCTGGTCACGAGCCACACGGCCGCGCCGCCCAGGAGGAGCAACAGGGCCAGCAGGTAGATGCCGGCCTCGCGGCCGATCGGGAGCAGGAAGATCAGGGAGATCACCGCACCCGCCACGAGCGCCGGCGCCGGGGCGCGGAAGTGCGGGTGGTCGACCCGGTCCCGGCGCAGGACCAGGGCCGACACGTTCACCAGCAGGAACACCGCCACCAGTAGCAGCACCGTGGTGTCGGACAGGTCGGTGAGGTCGTCGACCGTGAACAGGAGCAGCAGCGACAGGCCGGTGGTGACGGCGATCGCGACCCACGGCGTCTGGCGTGACGTCAGGCGGCTCAGGGCCGAGGGGAGCACGTCGCGCTTCGACATGCCGTACAACAGCCGCGACGCCATCAGCATGTTGATGAGCATCGTGTTGCTGACGGCGATGATCGAGACGGCGGAGAAGATCTCCTCGGTGTCCAGGTTCGGCGCGCCCGCCTTCACCACCTCCAGCAGCGGGCCGCTCGACTCGGTGAGCACGTCGAGCGGCACGGTCATCGCCGCGGTGAAGGCGACCAGGAGGTAGATGATCGCGGCGCCGACCACGCCGGTCACCAGGGCCGGCGGGAACGTGCGGTGGGGGTCCCGCGTCTCCTCGGCCATGTTCACGGCGTCCTCGAAACCGAGGAACGCGTAGAACGCGGTCGCGGCGCCGGCGAGCAGGCCGGTGACCACGCCGAAGCCGGAACCGGCGAACTCGAACGCCTGCCCCGGGTTGCCGTCGCCGGAGGCCAGCACCCACGCGCCCACGCCGATCACGAACAGGAGCCCGGCGACCTCGACACAGGTGATCGCGATGTTCACCTTGATCGACTCGGCGACGCCCCACAGGTTCACGGCCGCCACCAGCAGGATGGCCACGCCGCCGATCAGCGCCATCGGCGGATCGGAGACCCCGAACAGCCCCTCGAAGTACCGCCCGCCGACGCGGCTGGCCGCGAACGAGGCCGACGTGACGCCGGAGGCCATCACCGCGAACGTCACCAGGAAGCTGAGGAACTGGACGCCGAACGCGCGGTCGACGTACAGCGCGGCGCCGGCCGCCTGCGGGTACTTGGTGACGAGTTCCAGGTACGCGAACGCGGTGAGGAACGCGAGCACGAACGCCACGAGGAAGCCGGCCCAGATCGCCCCGCCGGTGTCGGCGCCGACCTCGCCGGTGAGCGAGTAGATCCCGGCGCCCAGGATGTCGCCGAGGATGAAGAACGTCAGCATCGGGCGGGTGATCACCCGCCGCAGGTCGGTGCGTTCGTGAACGTCCTGCCCGGCCATGGCGGCTCCTCCCCGAGGGTGTCTGTCCGTGTACCCACCCGGGATCCGGCCCGAACCCGCTGATCGGATGACTGCCGTTTCAGGAGCGAAATGCGGACGAATGGCGCAAAGTGGAGCAATGGTGTCCCAGATCGACCACGTCGCCGCACCGTCGGAGGCCCCGGACCAGCCGCGCCCGATCCGCTGGCGGCGCGGCCGGGTGATCGCGCTCGCGGTGACCGTCGGCGTCGTCGCGGCCGGCATTCCGACCGGGATCGCCTACGCCGCCGACATCGCGCACGGCGTGCGGGTGCTCGGCGTCGACGTCGGCGGCCGGTCGACGGCCGAGGCGGCCGCCCTGTTGCGGAACCGGCTCGCCGCGAGGCTCGCGGCGCCGGTCCAGGCCCGGGTGGGCGATTCGGTGGTGACGTTCGCGGCGGCCGATGCCGGGCTCACGTTGGACGCCGAGGCGACGGCCAGGCGGGCGGCCCGCACCCGTCCGGCGCCCTGGACGGCGGTCTTCGGCTCACGAACCGTGGAACCCGTGGTGTCGCTCGACCTGGAGAAGCTGACCCGCGTCCTCCAACCGCACGTCGGCGCACAGGGCACCCCGCCGGTGTGGCCGGCGATCCGGTTCGACGGGCGCACCCCGGTCACCGTGGCGCCGCAGGCGGGCCGTGGCCTGGACCGCCACGCGGCGGCCGCGACGGTTCGCGCCGGCTGGCTGCGCCGGGCGCGCATCGACCTGCCGATCGCCGACGTGACCCCGGCGACCACCGCCGCCGACCTCGACAAGCTGAAGACCGGCCTGGCCGAGCCGGCGGTCGCGCATCCGGTGACGCTGACCGTCGACGGCCGCGACGTCGAGATCACGCCCGAGGCGATCGCGGCGAGCCTCACGATCGAGTCCGACGCGGACGGCCGGGTGGTGCCGCGGGTCGACCCGACGAAGCTGAAGACCGTGCTGGCAAAGGCGTTCGCCGCCGTGCAGACCCCGGCCACCGACGCGAGCTTCACCCTCCACAATGGACAGCCGACGCCGGTGCCGGACGCGCCGGGCCGCGCGGTCGACGTCGACGCGGCCGCCAGGGCGCTGCTCGACGTCCTCCCGCGGCCCGCACCGCGACGCATCACCGCGGGCACGGTGCCGGTGCCGGCGGCGCGGACCGCGCAGGCGTTGAGGGACCTGGGCGTCGTCGAACTGGTGTCGACGTTCACCACGAAGTTCCTGCCCGGGCAGAACCGCAACAAGAACATCAAGCTGGTCGCCGACCTCGCCCGCGGCACGGTGGTACCGGCCGGCGGGACGTTCAGCCTCAACCGGTTGACCGGCGACCGCACGCTCGCCAAGGGCTACGTGATGGCGCCGGTGATCGACGGCGGGAAAATCAAGAACGCGCCCGGCGGCGGGATCTCGCAGTTCGCCACCACCGCGTTCAACGCCGGCTACTACGCCGGAATGGTCGACGTCGAGCACCGGCCGCACTCGTACCACTTCGACCGCTACCCGGCCGTCATCGAGGCGACCACCATCTACCCCGAGCTGGACATGGCCTGGCGCAACGATTCCCCGCACGCGATCCTGATGGATACACAGTGGACGGAGACGTCGGTGACGGTCAGCCTGTTCGGCACCAAGCGGTTCGACATCACCACCGAGTACGGGCCGAAGTCCGGCATCACCGCGCCGCGGTCGATCACGCTCGCCGAAACCGACTGCAACAAGACCGACGGCATCCCCGGCTTCCGCCAGGACGCGTGGCGGGTCTTCAAGCAGAACGGCGTGGAGCTGAAGCGGGAGCGGTTCAGCTGGAACTACCGGGCCGAGCCGAAGTTCACGTGCGTGCCGGTGGCGGACACGACCGTTCCCCCGCCCACGCGGTGATACTGACGTTCACCTCGTACGGGGTGTCGTCGCCGGTGTTGTAGAGCTGGAGCACGCTGAGGTAGCTGACGACGGTCTCGATGACCCGGCAGTACCACAGGTGCACGAGCTTGTCGCCGGTCGGGTATGCGACGGGCACCGGTTCCCAGCCGTGCCCGTCGTACAGGCCGCGGAGTTCGGCCTCGCTGTAGGGCCGCTTGCCGAACCAGCGCCGCAGCACCGACGCGGCGGAGGTGTCTTCGCGGTTCAGCTCCACGCAGGCCTCCGTGCGGATCGGGTCGCGACCCCGCGCACCGGCCGGCCGGACCTGGATCGCCCGGTCGTCCTCGTACCGGTCGAGCAGCTTCCCCTCGTTGGGTGGCGGATGGCAGCCCGCGACCTTCCCCTGCTTCTCCTCGACGGTGAACAGAGCAACCACCAGCAGGGCGAGCGGAAGAAGCCAGATGAGCCGCCGCATCATGCCGGCGACTATATATCGTCCATCAGACTATGTCGACGGTCGGGATATCCGCGCGTCGATGTAGGCCGGCCAACTTCCGTACTCGGTGATGTCGGGCGCACCGGCCACCGCGTACGACTCGGCGAGGAAACCGACCACGGTGGACCCGTCGGCCAGTTCGACGCGTCCGAGACCGAGCGGGGCGGGTACCCCGGCGAGCAGCCGGCCCAGGCCGGCGGTGGAGATGCGGTGCACCTCGACCTCGACCGGTGCGCCGCCCGACTCGACCCGGACGAGGCCCGGGCGCTCCCGGTCCAGGGCGAACAGGCGGTAGTGCTTGGCCGTCCACATCGGACCGACGGGCACCGCGCCGCACACCGCGAGCTCGTGATGCAGCGGCTGCCCGGTGCGGTGGGCGCCGACCACGGCGAGCAGGACCTCGGCGTGAGCCTCGAAGCGTGACGCCAACGCGGCGAGGGCGGTGTCGTGCCCCGCCGGCGCGAGGAACTGCACGCCGAACGGCAGCCCCGCCGGTGTGAACCCGGCGGGCACGGCGATGCCGGCGAGGTCGAGCAGATTGGCGAACTGAGTGTAGTGGCCGAGGAACGCGTTGCGGCCGAACGGATCCGCCTCGATCTCGTCGATCGTGTACGTCGTCGGCACGGTCGGGATCATGAGCGCGTCGACGGTCGCCCACACCGGCGCGGTCTCCGCCCGCAACGCCCGCAGCCGGTGCATCGCGGCGAACGCGTCGGCGGCCGAGTACGTGGTGGCCGTCGTGAGGACCCGGCGGGTCACCGGGTGCACGCTGTCCGGGTGCGCGGTGACGAACGCGCCGAGGTGCGTCCAGCGTTCGGCCACCCAGGCCTGGTACAGCAGGCGCCCGGCGGCGAGGAACGGCTCCAGGTCGACCGGCACCAGCGTCACACCGGTGCGTTCGAGGCGCGCGATCGCGTCGGCGAAGAGGCGTTCGGCGGCGCGGTCGCCGCCGAACTCGGCATTTTCGGGGACGCCCACCGCAGCCGGCGTTGTCGTCGTCGCCGTGAGGCGGCGCGACCACGGGTCGGCCGGTTCGTACCCCGCGATCACGTCGAGCACGGTGGTGGCGTCGGCGACCGAGGGAGCGAACACGCTCGGGCAGTCCAGCGACGGGCACGCCGGCACGATGCCCAGCGTGCTCACGAGTCCCCGCGACGGTTTGAGCCCGACCACGTCGCACAGCGCCGCCGGTACCCGGCCGGAGCCCGCGGTGTCGGTGCCGATGCTGAACGACACCGCGCCGGTGGCGACCGCGACCGCCGAGCCGGAGCTCGAACCGCCGGTGATGTAGCGGGTGTCGAACGGGTTCCGCGGCGTGCCGTACGGCGACCGGGCGCCGGTGAGGCCGGTGGCGAACTGGTCGAGGTTGTTCTTGCCGACGAGGATCGCACCGGCGTGCAGCAGCCGGTCGACCAGCGGGGCGGAACGCGTCGGCGTGTAGGCGAAGTCGGGGCACGCGGCCGTGGTCGGAAGGCCGGCGACGTCGATGTTGTCCTTGACGGAGAACGGGATCCCGTAGAGCGGCGGCCGGTTCGCCGGGTCGGGCCAGCGGCGCGGGAGGTCGTCGGCGGCGGCGAGGGCGTCGGCGCGGGTGATCCAGACCGTGTCGTCGGAGGTGTCGATCCCGTCGAGGACGCTGCGCGGGGTGACGCCGGTGGCGTAGGCGGCCCGGAGCGCCGCGATGCTCATCGGGCCGGTCCCGACACGTGCGCGCCGACGATGTACCACGACCCGTCGATGCGGGCCCAGGTCTGCGACTGGCGACCTTCGACCCGGTTGTCCGGGTACGTGAACAGCGTGGTGACGACCGCGAAGTCCGGGCCGAAGGTGGTGATCCTGGTGTCGTGGAGGTGCCGGCCGGGCGGGAGCGGCGGCTGGACGGCGCGCCACTCCCGCAGTGCGACGGCGCCGTACTGGCGGTCGTCGAGCCCGAACCGCACGACCCGCTCGTCGGCCCAGAACGCCTCGGTCATCGCCTCGACATCGCCGTCGACGAGGGCCTTCTCGTAGGTGGCGAAGGCCAGCGCGACCTCCGCCACCACGTCGGGACGGTCAACGTCCACTGTGGACCGCCGGCTCCGGTGTCCCGTCGGCCGGCTCCGGTTCCGGTTCCGCGATTGCCTCGTGCACCTCGGCGCCCTCCATCGCCGCCGGCTCGCCCGGCTCGGGGACGCGCGGTTCCGGCCTCGTCAGCGCGAACAACCCGCACACCACGGCCACGAACAGGTAGCCGAGACTGACCTCCCAGTTCGCGTTCCACTGCACCTTCTCGCCGTGGATCAGCCCGATGAACGACAACGCCGACCCGACCACCGCGAACGCCGCCGCGTTCACGAACCGCTTGTCGATGATGAACGCGACGAGCCCGCCCAGTATCAGGCCGGCGAGGATCGCTCCGTGGCCGAGCGACACAAGCCCCTGGTACACGACGCCCGCGTTCTCCAGGGCCGCGTTCCCGACCGTCGCGGCGGAACTGCCGGCCGCCGCCAACGCGTTGTCGATCAGCCCGGTACCCCACGCCGCGAGGTTCGGGATGAACGCCGCCACCACGGCCGCCGCGTGCGCGCGCGGCGTGTGCTGGAACGCCTGCGCGCCGATCAGCAGCCCGATGTAGAGCAGGATCGGCACGATCGCCGGCAACGGGAAGATGGCGCCCAGCAACCCGAACATGCCCAGGAAGCACAGCAGCGCGATCACCACGCCGGTGGCCATCGAGTAGCCGGTGCGGCCGCCGGCCGCCTTCCAGCCCGGATGCCCGACGTAGACGGCCGGCGGGAACGGCGACCCGAGCGCCGCACCGATCACCGCGCCGGCGCCGTCGGCCAGCAGCACGCTGCGGAGGTTGTAGTTGTCGCCGGCCGCCGCGGCACTCTCCACATTGGTCATTCCCTCGGTGAAGTTGTAGACGCCGAGCGGGATCGCGGTGGCGAGCAGCGGCGCGACGTCGCGCAGGCCGGAGATCAGCAGGTCGAGTTCGAAGTTCGGCACGGCGATCGCGATGTCCTTCGCCGCGGCCGTCACGTCGGGAACCGACATCGCGCCGCCGATCCAGCCGATCGCGGTGCCCACCAGGAGGGCCGCGAGGCCGATCGGGAAGTTGCCCGGCAACTTGATGTCGGTGAGCAGCCCGACGAGCAGCAGTGCGAACACCGGCAGCGCCACCCACGCCATCGTCCACATGCGCGCGGCCGGGAGCATCGAGATGAACGTGATGGAGATGCCGGCGAGGGTGCCCAGCAACGCCGCCCGCGGCGCGTACTTCCGGATGTACGGTCCCACGAACGCGCCGATGAGCACGATGACGCCGATGATGAACGCCCACGCGAGCCCGGCCTTCCAGGCGGCGACGGCGTCCTGGGTCTTCAGGTAGATCGGCAGCATGATCACGAAGATCACGATGAACATGTGCGGCACGCTCGGCCCGTACGGCAGTGCCGTCACGTCGGAGCGGTTCTCCCGGCGGGCCAGCCGCCGGGCCAGGAACGTGTAGTAGATGTTGCCGAACACGAGCGCGATCCCCAGCGCCGGCAGGATCGTCCCGAACACGCTGCGCTCCGGCAGGTGCACCACGAACAGGCAGAGCGAGGTGAGCGTCAGGACGTTGACGAGCACGTTGACGCCGAACCCGAAGAACGCGTTGGTGTCGCCGCGTACCCAGTAGGGCAGGTCGGTCTTGAGTTTCATGCCGCTCCCTCCAGAACGAGCATCTCCGTGAAGTCGGTCGACGTGGCGACCCAGCCGAAGATGCCGCCCTGTGCGGCGACCATCTCCAGCGCGACCCGGTGGAACTCCGGGAAGTACGAGCCGACGCAGTCGGCCAGCACCAGGCACTCGTACCCGCGGTCGTTGGCCTCCCGCACGGTCGTGTGCACGCACACCTCGGTGGTCACGCCGGCGACGACGAGGCTGCGGATGCCCATCCCGGTGAGCATCGTGCCGAGTTCGGTGGCGTAGAAGGCGCCCTTGCCGGGTTTGTCGACGACCGGTTCACCGGGAGCGGGCGCCAACTCGTCGATGATGTCGTGGCCGTACTCGCCGCGGATGAGGATGCGGCCCATCGGTCCCGGGTCCCCGATCTTCTGGCTCGGCCGGCCGCGCGCGAGCTTGGCCGGCGGACAGTCGCTGAGATCGGCCCGGTGCCCTTCCCGGGTGTGGATGACCGCGAGCCCGGCGGCCCGGCACGCGCGCAGCAGCGCGGCCGTCGGCTCGATCGTGCGGCGCAGTTGCGAGACGTCGTTGCCGAGGCTCTCCCCGAACCCGCCGGGTTCGAGGAAGTCGCGCTGCATGTCGATCACGAGCAGCGCGGTGGTGGTCGGTTCAAAGGCGAAAGGTGACGGTCGTGCGCTTGCGACTGTTGGCATGCTTCACCGCCTAGGTTGTTGCCGCGATGACGTCGCCCGAGGTGGCGACGCAGCCGAACACGCCGCCCTGCATGGTGACCATGTGCAGGGCCGCGTCGTGGTTGGACTTGTCGGTCGCCCCCGTGCAGTCCGACAGGATGAGGCATTCGTAGCCCCGGTCGTTCGCCTCGCGCATCGTGGTGTGCACGCAGACGTCGGTGGTGATGCCGGTGAGGATCAGGTGGGTGATGCTCTTCGTGCGGAGCACGAGATCGAGGTCGGTCGCGTAGAAGGCGCCCTTGCCCGGCTTGTCGATGACGACCTCGCCGTCGACCGGTGCGACCTCCGGCACGATCTCCCAGCCCGGTTCGCCCTTGACGAGGATGCGACCGCACGGGCCGGGTCCGCCGATCTCGGCGCCGATCTTCGCCGAGCGCCACCGCTTGTTGGCCGGCAGGTCGGCGAGGTCGGGCCGGTGCCCCTCGCGGGTGTGGATCACGGGCATCCCGGTCTGTCTCGCATGGGCGAGGATCCGCTGGGTCGCCGGCAGCCCGGCGCGGGTGAGGCCGATGTCGTAGCCCATCGCGTCGACGTAGCCGCCGGGACCGCAGAAGTCGATCTGCCAGTCGATACAGATGAGGGCGGCGCGCTCGACCGGCACGCTGCCGTCGAACGGCCAGTCGTAGGGGTTGGCCTTCACCGGGCCGATGCGAGCGTTCATTCTGTCGATTGTCGACAGAATGGTTTCGAGTCAAGCCGCCGAATGTAACGCCGGGATGACGTACCCCTCACGAGATGTAGGTCTGCGCTCCGTGGCTCGCCAGCGCCGCGATGATCTCCCCGGGGTCGCCGGCCGTGAGGGCCGCCATCACGTGCTCGTGCCGGTGCACCCCTGATCCACCACCGTGCGAGTCGGCCTCGCGGCGCAGGTTCAGCGCCATGTACAGCTGGATCTTCAAGAGGACGGACTCGTGCGTGGCCGTCAGTTGCCCGTTCCCGGCCAGCACCACGATCGCCCCGTGGAACCGCCGGTGCGCGTCGGCGATGTCGAGCCGGTCACCCCGCTCCGCGGCGGCCCGCATGGCATCGAGGGCGGCGACCACGCCGCTGAGGTCGGGCCGCGCGTCGTCCTTGAAGGCCGTGCGGATCGCGTGTTGTTCGAGGACGTCGCGCACCTCGTACAGCTCGTGCACGTCGCGGTCGGACAACGTCGCCACCCGGACCCCGCGCCGCGGCACGTGCTCGACCAGCCCCTGCTGGGCCAGGAGCCGCAGCGCCTCCCGCAACGGCGCCCGGCTGATCCCGAACCGGCGGGTGAGCTGTTCCTCGATCAGCCGCTCCCCCGGGTCGCTGCCGCCGCTGAGAATCTCCCGGCTCAACCGCTCGACGGCGAGCTCCACCAGGCTGGCGCTCGCCAACTCTCCGGAGACAGCGGATTCGGTCACGGGTGTCAGTGTGCCACCACGGCTCTTGAGCGATCGCTCAACTCCGTGCCGCTGTACCGCGGCCGCCGTCCTCATCGAGGTCGCCGACGAACTCGGGCCGGTCGCCACCCGCGTCCTCCGCCGCCTCGCCCGGCGCGTCAGGTGAGGTGTTCGGTGATCCAGGCGACCGCCTCGTCCAGGTAACGGCGGCGGCTCTCCAGCCGCACGAAGTCGTGGCCTTCGCCGTCGAGGATGGTGTAGCGGTGGGGTTTGCCGTGCCGCACCAGCGCCGCCACCAGTTGGTGGGCCTCCTGCACGGGCACGTTGGTGTCGCTGGCGCCGTGCACGATCAACAGCGGCGCTTCCAGGTTCTCGATGCGGCGCAGCGGTGACAGGTCCATCAGCAGGCCGCGGTCGCGCACCGGGTCGCCGTATTTGCTCACCGCACCGGCGGCGATCCACGGCTCGGTGTGCTCGTAGAACGTGAGCAGGTCGGCCATCCCGCACACCTCGACCCCCACCGAGAAGAGCGACGGGTACGTCACCAGGGCCGCGAGCGTCAGGTAGCCGCCGTAGGAGCGGCCCATCACGCCGAGGCCGCCGTTGGCGGCCAGGCCGCCGTCCACAAGATAGGAAGCGCACGCGGCGACGTCCGCGATCGCGCCGTGGCGGCCGGCCAGGTTGTCGAGGTTGACGAACGTGCGCCCGTAACCCGAGGACCCGCGCACGTTCGGCGCGAACACGGCGATCCCGCGCGCCGCGAGTTGCTGGTAGATCGGGTTGTGCCCGGGGCGTTCCTGCGACTCGGGGCCACCGTGCAGGAAGATCATCGTCGGGTAGGGCGGCTCGCCGGCCGGGCGGTAGAACCAGCCGGTGAGCGCCAGGCCGTCCTCCGACACGACGTGGTGCAGCTCCGGCGCGCCGACCATCGACCAGGTCGGGCGCGGGAACACCGGCGCGGAGTGCGCCGACGCCACCTTCACGCGGAACAGCGAGCGCCGCGCGCCCGGCCCCTCCGCGCACACCACGAGCGTGCTGCCGTCGCGGGAGAACCGGGGATGCGACAGCACGTCGCCGGCCGGCGGGGTGACCCAGCGCTCGATGCGCGTCACCGGGTCGAACAACGTGAGATCGCTTCGGCCGGACGCGTTCCACAGCAACGCCAGCAGCCCCGTCTCCCGGGACACGGCGACGTCCTCCAGCTCGGCGTCGGGCCGGGCGGCGACCACCACCGGCTCGCCGCCCGGCACCGGGTGGTCACCGGTGACCGGCACCGCGATCAGCCGGGCCATTTCGCTGTCGTAGTCGGTGCGGGCGTAGATGAGGGACCCGTCGGGCGAGAACACGCCCTGCTCGGTGCTGCTGTCGAACGTCCCCTCGAAAAGCGGACCCGCGACGCCGCTGTCCAGATCGACGACGCGCACCCGCCGGCGCCCGCGTGGCCCTTCGCGGACCGCGACGAAGCGACCGTCCCTGCTGACGTCGAGCACGGCGACCAGTTCGCCGCGGGTGAGCCGCTGGCGGGCCATCGACCGGGGGTTGATCAGCAGGCCGCGCCACAGTTCACCGATCTCGGTGACCGCGAACACCACCGCGTCGCGGACCTCGACCCAGCCGGCCGACAGGATCGTGGTGGCGCCGAAGCCCGCGGCCTGGCGCAGCCCGGTTCCGTCGGGGCGGATCATCCACAGCTCGGTGCGCGGCGCGCCGCCGGGCGCGATCTCGACGGCCACCCACTCGCCGTCCGGCGAGTAGTGCACCGCGGTCACCGGATCCTTCCCGGTGGGAAGCATCGTGCCGCTGACGTACGCCTGCGGCGAACCGCTCAGGTCGGAGATGTAGGCGATGCGGGACCCGTCGGGGGACGGGGACGGGCCCCAGGACCCGTCGCTCAACTCGTCGAACTGCACGGTCAATCAGATACCACGGCGCTGCAGCCACAGCTCCAGCAACCCCAGTTGCCACAATGCGTTCGCGTCGAGCGTGGTGCGGTGCTTGTTGGGGTCGCTCAGCAGTTCGTCGACGTACTCGCGCCGGAAGAGGCCGCGATCGCTGGTGTACAAGGCATCGCGGACGTCGTCGAGCAGCTGGCCGCTGAGGTGACGGATCGCGGGCACCGGGAAGTAGCCCTTGGGCCGGTCGATCACCTCGTCGGGCACGACGCCGCGGGAGGCGGCCTTCAGCACGCCCTTGCCGCCCTCGGCCAGCTTCAACCCCGGCGGGCAGGCGGCCGCCAGCTCCACCACCTCGTGGTCCAGGAACGGCACCCGGGCCTCCAGGCCGAACGCCATCGTCATGTTGTCGACCCGCTTCACCGGATCGTCGACGAGCATGACGTTGCTGTCGAGCCGCAGCGCCGCGTCGAGCGCCTCCTCCGCTCCGGGCGCCGCGAAGTGCGCGGCGACGAACTCCCGGCTGGCGTCGTGGTCGGGCAACCACGCGGGCGCGAGCTGGGCGACCAGGTCTTCATGGGGACGGTCGAAGAACTCCCGCCGGTAGGTGTTCAGCGCCCCGTCGCGGTCCACGTTCGCGAGCGGCGGGTACCAGGAGTACCCGGCGAACACCTCGTCGGCGCCCTGCCCCGACTGAACGACCTTCACGTGCTTGGACACCTCCTCGGACAGGAGGTAGAACGCGACGCAGTCGTGGCTGACCATCGGCTCGCTCATCGCGTCGATCGCGCGGTGGACGGCGGGGATGAACCGGTCGGCGCTGATGCGGATCTGGTGGTGGTCGGTGCCGAACCGGTCGGCGATCAGGTCGGAGTAGCGGAACTCGTCGCCCTCCTCGCCGGCCTTGGCCTCGAACCCGATCGAGAACGTGGTGAGCCCGCTCTGCCCGGCCTCGGCGAGCAGTGCGACGATCAGGCTGGAGTCGAGGCCGCCCGACAGCAGGACGCCCACGGGAACGTCGGCGACGGTTCGCCGGTCCACCGCGATCTTCAGCCGTTCGAGGACGGCCGCCGGCCAGTCCTCAATGGACAGTGCGTCGCGCGTGTGGGTGGAACGCCAGTAGATTTCGTCTTTCACCGCGCCGTCGCGGGTGATCGTGCGGATCGTCGCCGGCGGCAGCTTGCGGATCCCTTTCAGGATCGTGCGCGGCGCCGGCACCACCGAGTGGAACGACATGTAGTGGTGCAGGGCGATCGGGTCGATGCCCGTGTCGACGCCGCCGGCCGCGAGCAGCGACTGCAGATTGGACGCGAACCGCAGCCGTTGCGGGGATTCCGCGATGTACATCGGCTTGATGCCGAGCCGGTCGCGGCTCAGGACCACGGTTCCGGTCCGGTGGTCGATCATCGCGAACGCCCACATGCCGTAGAACCGCTCGACGCAGCGCGGCCCCCACCGGTGGAACGCCTTGATGATGACCTCGGTGTCCGATGTGGACACGAAGCGGTAGCCTTCGTCGATCAACGATGCGCGCAGCTGCTTGTAGTTGTAGATGCAGCCGTTGAACACCAGCGTCAGGCCGAGCCCGGTGTCGGTCATCGGCTGCGTCCCCGCGTCCGATAGATCGATGATCTTCAGCCGGTGATGGACGAACGCCGCGCGTTCGTTCGACCAGAACCCGTGCCCGTCGGGCCCGCGCGGGTCCAGGCACGGGCTCATCCTCCGCACCGCCTCTTCGTCGGGCCCGCGCCCGTCGAACCGGATCTCGCCGCCGAAACCGCACATACGTCAGGCCTCCATGAGCCAGGTGTCCTTCGAGCCGCCGCCCCGGGACGAGTTCACGATCAGGCTGCCGGCGGGCGCCACGCGGGTCAGTGCCGCCGGCGCGGTCCGCGCGAACGACGCCGTGAGGTAGACGAACGCGCGCAGGTCGACGTGGCGGGGCGCGAACGCGGTGCCGTCGAACACCGGATGGGTCGACAGCGCAACGGGTTCCTGCGCGATCCACCGGTGCGGCGCCGACTCGATCTGGCGCCGGACGGCGGCCAGTTCCTCCTCGCTGGCGCGCGGGCCGATCAGCACGCGGTCGCCGCCGTAGCCGTCGACGGGCTTGCAGACCAGTGTCTCCAGCCGCTTGAGGACCTCCTCCCGCTGCTCCGCCACGCCGCACAGGTACGTGGGAACCTGTGCCAGCAAAGGCCTTTCGCCGAGGTAGTAGCCGATCAGCTCGGGCACGTACGCGTAGATCGCCTTGTCGTCACCGATTCCGTTGCCGAGGGCGTTCGCGAGCGTCACGGTTCCGGCGTAGACGGCCGCCAGGAGCGACGGTCCGAGGGGACGCCCGTCGGCGCCGGCCGAGTGCAGCAGGTGGTCCTCGTCGACGCGCAGGTACAGGACGTCGACCTTGCGACGGGTGCCGTCCCGCACGACGAACACGCTGCGGTCGTCGACGAGCAGGTCGCCGGTGCGCACCAGCGGCACGCCCATCTCCTCGGCCAGCAGGCGGTGCTCGAACCAGGCCGAGTCGCTGGGCCCGCCGCTGAGCAGCGCGATGCCGGGGGTGTTGCCGGCGGCCGGCGGGGCGGCGGCGGTGAGCGTCTCGCGGAGCATCGCCGGCGCCGCCTCGACGTCGAGGAGGCCGTCGGGCTTCGGGAGTTCCGGCAGCACGGCGTTCGTGAGCCGGCGGTTCTGCACGGCGTAGCCCATCCCGGACGGCACCCGCAGGTTGTCCTCCAGCACGTACCAGCCGGCCTCGTCCCGGACGAGGTCCATGCCGGACAGATGGGCGCGGACAGCGCCGCGCGGCACCAGCGCGCCGGTCGGGCTGAGCCCGGGCGCGCTGTCGACCACCCACGCCGGCAGGATGCCGTCGGCGACCGCCTGCCGGTCGCCGTAGACGTCGCGGAGCAGCGCGTCGAGCGCGCGGGCCCGCTGGGTGAGGCCGCGCGTCAGCTCGGCCCAGTCGCCGGCGTCGATCAGGCGCGGTACGAGGTCGAACGGGAACAGGCGGCTGGCCGGGTCGGCGCCGACGGTGAACGTCACGCCGTGGGCCCGCTGCTCCTCGTCGCGGTCCTGCTCGCGCTTGCGCAGCCCGGCGGCGCCGATCCGCTCGAAGACCTCGATCAGCGGACGGTAGTCCTCGCGCGGCGCGCCGAACACCTCGTCGCCGTCGAGCCGGTAGCCCGACATGGTGGCGTAGCGGGCCGGTCCGCTCGGCAGCGTGTCGCTCCCCCGCGTGCGCTCCAGGAGCAGGTCGACGACGTCGGTGAGCCGGCCCCGGCGGTCGAACTCGCGGCGCTGGCGGTGCGCCGAGCTCGTCCGGGCCAGGGCGGCGGCGAGCAGGTCGCTGATCGTCGACCGGTCGCCGGTCTCCTCCAGGTGCGGGCGGAGCTCGGCGACCAGGTTGTTCAGGGCCTGGTGGGCCGGCAGCGGCTTGGGCGAGTGGGGCAGGTCGAGGAGGTCGCCGTCGAGGCCGGAGCGGGCGGCGCGCCACATGGCCGCACGAAGGATGGGCGGTTTGACCTCTTTCTCGGGTTTGTCGAGGTTAGCGAGCGCGTGCCGGACCATCGCCCGGAACAGGCCGGCGATCAGCACGGCGTCGTCGACCTCGGTGCACGCGTCGGCGACCCGCAGCTCCACGGTCGGTTTGTCCGCGCTCGGCCGGATGTCGAAGTAGATCATCGCCTGGTCGGAAATGATCCCGGACGCGATGAGGTCGGCCACCAGCGCGTCGTGCTCGGCGGCCGTGGCGGCGCCGCTGGTGGCGCCCGCCGTGGGCCAGCGTTGCCAGACCAGCGCCCGCACGCTGGCGTAGCCGCTGTCCTCCCCCATCCAGTACGGCGAGCTGGTCGACAGCGCGAGCAGCAGGTGCATCCACGGCACCACCCGGTGCGCCACCGCCACGGCGGCGTCCCGGTC
Organism: Virgisporangium aurantiacum; assembly: GCF_016863635.1. Taxonomy (GTDB): domain Bacteria; phylum Actinomycetota; class Actinomycetes; order Mycobacteriales; family Micromonosporaceae; genus Virgisporangium; species Virgisporangium aurantiacum. The sequence goes on from NZ_BOPG01000022.1 coordinate 116,471, forward strand.
GGCGACCCCGACGTGCGTGTGCATGCCGCAGATCAGCTGCTCACGGGCGAGGATCTGGTAGTCGTCGAGCATCCGGCGGTAGCGGGAGGTGGGCGTGATCTGCAGCGCGTCCAGGTCGACAAGCGGCACCGAACCGGCCGAAACCAGCCCGAGCCCGGCGGCCTCGGCCACCGTGGTGGCCCTTCTCCGCAGCCCGATGAGATCGGCGCGCAGGTCGTCCAGCGAGGTGTGTACCCGGCTGTTGCTCTCCACGACCGACGTCTGCAGTTCCGCGGCATACGTCTCGGCCGGCAGCCGCCGCAGGATCTCCCCGCCGCGCGGCACCAGCTCCCTCGTAGCCAGGTCGACGACGTGAAACTCTTCCTCGACCCCGACCGTCACCCCGTCGCTCACCCGGATGACCGTACCCAGCGGAGCACTCCACCAGTCATGTCTCCGGTTACACGCCTGTTACGCGTCACCCCCACCCCCGCGTTGATCTTGCAGTTGTGCACGCTCCGAACCGGGCGTAACCGCCACAAAAGGGCGAGCACAACTGCAAGATCGACGGGATCTTGGCCTTTCGGGGGGCAGCCACCGGGTACCGCGGCCCGCACCATTGAGCTTCTGTACTCACGACCGACCGATGCCCACCCGGAGATGCTGAACCGCATGAGCAACAGATCCACCGGGGTGGGCATCACCGCGGTCGGCGCGTATCTGCCGGAGCGGGTACTGCCGACCGACGCGCTGCAGCAGCGCGTGCAGCGGGCCAGTGGCATCCGGCTGCCCCGTGGGCTGTTCGAGCGGATGAGCGGGATCGCGGAGCGGCGCGTCGCCGGGCCGGGCGAGTACGCGTCCACGCTCGCGGTCGCCGCGGCCGACCGGGCGCTCCGCAGCGCGGACCTCGACCCGCTCGACATCGACGTGCTGCTCTTCGCCTCGGCGAGCCGCGACCTGGTCGAGCCGGCCACCGCGCACATCGTGCAGGCGGAGCTGGGGTCGAGGGCGCACGCGCTCGACGTCTCCAACGCCTGCAACAGCTTCCTCAACGGCATCGACGTGGCCCGCTCGATGGTGCTCGCCGGCCGGGCCGGGCGGGTGCTGGTGGTCACCGGCGAGACGCCGACGCGGGTGATGCGGCCGCGCGTCGACAGCCTCGCCCAGGCGCGGGAGGCGTTCGCGGGGTACACGTTCGGCGACGCCGGGGCCGCCGTCGTGGTCGAGGCCGTCGCGGGCCGGGGGATCTTCGACGTCGACCAGGAGACGCTGTCGCAGCACTGGACGGTCGGCGGCATCCCCGGTGGCGGTTCGCGGCACCCGCGCGGCGACGAGTACACCTACTTCACCGGTGACGGGCACGCGCTGCGCGGCGTTTTCGAGAAGGTCGGCACCGCGATCCTGGACCGGGTGCGGTACCGCACCGGGCTCGACTGGTCCGGCTACGCGAGGGTGCTCGTGCACCAGGTGACCAAGCCGTACCTGGACCGGTTCGTCGAGGTCACCGGCGTGCCGGCGGACAAGCTCGACGTCACCGTCGGCGATCACGGCAATCTCGCCAGCGCCACGCTGGGCGTGCAGCTCGCTCGCGTGTGGGAGTCGCTGGACAGCGGTGACCGGGTGCTGTTCATCGGCCTCGGCGGCGGCGTCAGCGCGATGACGATGGCGTGGGAGAAATGAGTCTCTGGGTGGTGGTGCCCGCCTACAACGAGGCGGCCCGGATCACCGCGACGCTCGACGCGCTCGCGGCGCAGACCGACCGGGACTTCACGCTGCTGGTGGTCGACAACAACTCGCTCGACCGCACCACCGACGTGGTCCGCGCGTTCACCAAGGTGAGGGCGGAGCTGATCGTCGAGCCGCACAAGGGCGTGGGCTGCGCGGTCGACACCGGGTTCCGGCACGCGATCGCGCACGGCGCCACGCTGCTCGCCCGCACCGACGCCGACTGCCTGCCCCGGCCCGGCTGGGTCGCGGCCGCTCGCAAAGCCCTGCACGCGAACCCCGGGCTCGTCGCCGGGCGGATCGTGGCCCGGCGCGACGAGCACGGTCTCGTCGGACGCGCAGTGTTCCGCGTCGTGGTGGCGGTCGCGGCCGGGTTCGGGCGGGTGCGTCCGGCGAACCGCGGCACCCGTTACCTTGTCCCGTACCGGATGCACGCCGGCAACAACATGGCCATCACCGCCGCGCTGTACGAGGCGTGCGGCGGGATGCCGCGTCGCCCGTCACCGACCGACCGCGCCTTCCTCAACCGGGTCCGCCGCACCACGGCCGCAGTGACGCGGTGCCCGGCGATGGTGGTGGAGAACTCGACCCGCCGGCTGCGCGCGTACGGCCTGCGCGGCGCGGCCCGCTGGTACCTCGACGGCGGCAGCAACGGCCTCACCCCGGACCCACGCTGATGCTCGACGAACTGGCAGCGGCCCTGCGCCGCCAAGATTCCGACCGGCCGGCCGTGATCGGCAAGCTCACCCGCGGCGAGCTGGCCGACCTCGCCGACCGGTACGCCGTGGCGTTGCACCACAGTGGACTGTCCACAGGGGACACTCTCGGCATCGCGGTGCGGCCCGGCCCGCGGGCGCTCGCGGTGATGCTGGCCGCGCACCGGCTGGGGCTGCGGGTGGCCGTGCTCGACCCGACCGCCGGACCCGACGTCCTCGTCGGCCGGCTCCGGCTGGCGGCGCCGAGACTCGTGGTGGCCGACGCCGCCGCGCAGGCCGCCGCCGGGTGGGCCGCACCGGTCGCCCGCCGCGCCGGCCTGGCCCTGCCCAGCCTGCGCGCGATCGCCCCGGTGGTCACCGTTGGCCGGCGGCTGCCGGGTTGTGCGCCGGCTCTGGCGGGACGCGACGGAGCGCCGCCGCCGGCCTTCGACGGCGACGGCGACGCGCTCGTCATCTTCACCTCGGGGACGACCAGCCGCCCCCGGGCCGTGGTGCACACGCGGGCGAGCGTCGCCGCCGGTACGCGGGCGGTGGCCGACCTCGTGCGTCCGGCCCCGGGCGTGCCGGTGGTCGGCGGCACGCTGTTCGTGCTCGTGCCCGCCCTGGCGTGCGGGGCGCCGGTGGCGCAGCCGGCCCGGTCGCCGCGCCGGCTGGCCCGGCAACTGGCGGCGATCAGGCCGCAGGCCACGTACCTGACGCCGCCCCAGTTGCGCGCGGCGCTGTCGGCCGGCGCCCGGTTCACCGGCAGTGTCTACAGTGGATCGGCGCCGGTGAGCGCGACGCTGCTGGGCCGGGTGGTGGCGGCGGGCGCCGACGACGCGTACGGCGTCTACGCGCTCACCGAGATCTTCCCCGCCGCGGTCGTGTCGGCGGCGGAGAAGACCGCGTACACCGGGACGGGTGACCTCGTCGGCGCGCCGCTGCCGGGTGTGCGGGCGAGCGTCGACCGGGCCGGTGTGCTCCGGCTCTCGGCCCCGCAGGCCGCCGACCGGTACCTGGGCGAGCCGTCTCTCTCCACTGTGGACACCGGCGACGTCGGGCACGTCATCGACGGCCGGGTCGTGCTCGGCGGCCGGGCGAAGGACATGATCCTGCGCGGGGCCGAGAACATCTACCCGGGGCTGTACGAACCGGCGCTGCACGTGCCCGGCGTCGACCTGGCGCTGCTCGTCGGCGTGCCGGCCGGCGACGGCGACGAGCGGTTGGTGGCCGTGGTGCAGCCGCGCGCCGGCGCGTCCGCCCGGGCCGTGCGGGCCGCACTCGACACCCCGCTGCGCCGGATGGGTTCGGCCCGCCCCGACGCCGTGCTCCTCGCCGACGTCCCCCTGACCGGCCGCTCCCGCAAACCCGACCGCGCCGCCGCGGCCGCATTCGCCACGCGTTACCTAGCGCAGGTCGCGCCATGACCGCCCCCCGTCCCGCGTCGATCTTGCAGTTGTGGTGGCGCATAAAACCGGCCAAGGTGGGGCGAACCCTGGCACCACAACTGCAAGATCAACGCAAGGGGGACGCGGGGGTGTGGGCGCGGGTGTGGGCGCGGGTGAAGCGGGCGCATGCGCGGTACACCGAGGCGAACGGGGATGCGCTTGCCGGCGCGCTGACCTATGCGTTGCTGATCAGTGCGGCACCGTTCGTGGCGTTGGCGACCTTGGCGTTGGGTGGGCTCGGGGTCAGCAGCGGGCAGATCGGGTCGGTGGCGCACCGGGCGGCCGGCGTGGTGCTGCCGGAGAACGTGGCCGCCGCCGTCGACAGCGTGCAGCCCGGTCCGGGGCTGCGGATCGCGTTGATCGGGGCCATGTTCTGGGGCTCGATGCGGCTGATCCGCGCGCTGCGCACCGGGATCCGGGCCACCTGCGGCCAGCCGGCCGGCAGCGGCAACGTCTTCCGCGACGCGGCCCGCGACGCGGTCCTCGGCGTCGCCCTGCTCGCCGCGATGGCGGTCGCCGCCGCCGTCACGGCGTTCGCCGCGTCCGGTAGCTGGTGGGGTCCCCTGGTCAGCCTGCCGGTGGTGGCGCTGCTCATCGCGTGGGCCACCGTGCGGTGCGCGTGGCGGGGCACCGGACGCCCGACGTGGCCGGCCGCGCTGCGCGCCGCCACCGCCGCGGCCGTCCTCCTGCACGTGCTCACGGTCGCCGCCGGGCCGTACTTCGCGGCGACCGCCGACCTGCACGCCGTGGTGTACCGGTCGGCCGGCGCGATCATCGGTGTGCTGGTGTGGTGCAACCTGGCCGCCCGCATCGTCTTCCGCGCGGCGGCGTGGGCCTCCACGGCCGAACCGCCGGCCGAACAACCGGCCGAACCGCCGGCGGCACAGCCGGCCGAACAGGCGGCCGCACCGACGACCGCACCGACGGCAGCGGTTGCGGACCGGCCCGGCGACCTCTGGGTGGTGGTGCCGGCGTTGAACGAGGCCGCGTCGATCGGCGCCACGCTCACGGCCCTCGACGCGCAGACCGACAGGAACTTCACGCTGGTCGTCGTCGACAACGGTTCCACCGACGGCACACCGGAGATCGTCAAAGCCGCGGGAGTACAGCTGTTGACCGAGCCGCGTCCCGGGCCGGGCACGGCCGCCGACACCGGGTTCCGGCACGCGATCGCGAACGGCGCCACCTACCTCGTCCGCACCGACGCCGACTGCGTCCCGGCCCCCGACTGGGTGGCCACCGCGCGGAGTGTGCTCGCCGGCGGCGCCGAGATGGCCTGCGGCCGCAGCGTTCCCCGGCCCGACGAGTCGCCGTCGTGGGCGGAGCGCCGGCTGTTCCCGGCGGCGGTGCGGCTGGCCGCGGTCTACGGCCGGTTCGCCCAGCGCGGTCGCCAGTACCGGACGCCCTACGTCCTGTGCCACGGGCACAACATCGCGATCACCGCCGACCTGTACCAGCGGTGCGGCGGCGCCACCGACACCACGTTGCTCGATGGTTCCGAGGACGTGGAACTCCTGAACCGCGCGCGGAGGCACAGCGACCGCGTGGTCCGGGCCGAGAATCTGGTGGTGTACAACAGCCTGCGCCGGTTGCGGTCCTGGGGGCCGCGCCGGACCCTGCTGTGGTACTGGGACCGCCGCTACCGCCCGGAAAACGACGCGGCAACACACGTGCGGGTAACGGCATGAGCCGGGCGAGGCGCCGCGATCGCCTGGTGTACCTGGGGTCCCATCCGTTCCTGTTCGCGCTGCTGTCCGCCACCCGCTTCGCACCGGCAATGAGGATCGGGCGCACCGTGCTGGTGCACGGCACCGACGGCTACGTCGACGGCCTCACCCGGGTCCGGCTCGACCGCACCGCGCCCGGTAGCACCGGCGGCATCGCCCGGGCCGCCGGCGGCACCGACGTGATGTTCGACGAGAGCGGACCGGAGCACCGCGCCACCAGACGTGCGGTCGGCCGGACGCTGGCCGTGCCCCCGGTGTGGCGAGACGTGCTGCGGCAACGGCTCCGGCCGCTGGCGACGGGCGGAACCGTCGACGTGGTCGCGGTGGCGGTGGAGCTGACCGGCGTCACCGCGCGGGCGTTGCTCGGGGTCGACGCCGACCCCGTCCACCTGGCCGAGTCGGCGCGGCGGGCGGCAGCCGAGGCCGCCCGCGACCATTTCTCGCGCCGGAAACGGGACTCACAAGCAGCGCGCGAACTCGTCGCGTTGGCCGGTTCGGACCGCGGGGCGATGCTCGCCGTGGCGGCCGTCAACACGATGGTCGCCGCGCTGCCCCGGGCCGTCGCGTGGTGCGCCGATGACCACCTCTGGGCCGCCGCCGAGGACGACGAGACCCGCCCGGCGCTCGTCGACGAACTCCTGCGCGTGCTCGCGCCCAGCCCGCTGCTCCCCCGCGTGGCCGCCGGCGACGGACAGGTGGCGGGCAGAGGCGTTCGCGGCGGCGACCGGCTGATCCTCGTCGCGCGGCACGCCGCGCAGGCGCATCACAGGCGACCGTCCATCGTGGACCCGGCGCCGAAGAGCGTCGCCCAACTGGTGTTCGGCGCCGGCCCGCACGCCTGCCCCGGCGCCCGCCTCGCGAAAGCCCAACTCGCCGACGCACTCACCGCCTTCGCCGCGTACCGCCCCGTTGTCGTGAGGGCGAAGGTCGACCGGACGGCGGCGCTGCCCGGATGGTCCACAATGGAGGTTCGGGCCGGATGAGGATCGTCGTCACCGGCGCCAGCGGGTTCTGCGGCGCCGCCGTCGCGCGCGCCGCTGCCGCTGCCGGGCACGAGGTGGTCAGCGTCGGCCGCCGGCCCGGCCCGGTCGGCGTCCACCTGCACTGGGACGCCGAGAGCGGCGACCACCCGCACCTCGCCGGCGCCGACGCGGTGATCCACCTCGCCGCCGCCGTCGGCGATCCCGGCCGGGAGCCGGCGGTCGAGCGCCGGTTCCACCGCGTCAACGTCGACGCCACCGCCCGCCTCCTCGACGCCGCGGCCGGCCGGCCGGTGGTGCACGTGAGCAGCGCCAGCGTCTACGCGCCGGGTGTCCACAGTGGACCGGTGAGCGAGGACGGCCCGATCGGGGATCAGCACACCGCGTACGGGCGCACCAAGGCGATCGGCGACCGCCTCGCCGTCGGCTACGGCGCCGTGGTGCTGCGCCCGCGCGCGGTCTACGGCCCCGGCGACCCGCACCTGCTGCCCCGGCTGCGCCGGGCGGTGCGGGCCGGCCGCGCGCTGCTCCCCGGCCCCGACACCCGGATGAGCCTCACCGCCGTCGAGAACCTCGCCGACGCCTGCGTCGCCGCCCTGGACTGGAAGGGCGGGCCGTACAACATCGCCGACGCCCACCCGTACCCCCGCGACGCCGCGATCCGGGCCGTGCTCAGGGCCCGACCGCTGCACCTGCCCGTGCCGCTGGTGCACGCGGCCGCCGCGCTCGCGGCACAGGTGCGGAAGACGCCGACCCTCACCCGCTACGCCGTCGACCAGCTCGCCAACGGCCTGGTGCTGGACCTGACCCGGGCGACCGAAGAGGGCTACCGCCCGGCCCGCACGCTCACCGACTTCCTCTGGGAGTCGGTCCCCACGCCTTTGCAGAAGCGGCGCGGGTGACGTAGTCCTCGAACGACCCGGCCGGCCGGCCGAGCGCCCGCTCCACGCCGTCGGCGAGGTCGGCGCCGTGCCCGGCCCGGATGTCGCGGTAGACGCCCGTGAGGATCTCCGCCACCACCGGCGGCACACCGCTCGCGACCTGCGAAGCCGTGTACGCCGCAGGTTCGACGTCGACGTGGCGGACAACCCGGCCGGTGGCACCGGAGATGAGCGCGGCGGCCTCGCCGAACGTGAGCGCCCGCGGCCCGGTGAGGACGTAGACCTGTTCGTGGTGCCGGTCGTCGGTGAGGGCCGCGACGGCGACGGACGCGATGTCGTCGGCATCGACGAACGGGGTGCGGCCGTCGCCGGTCGGCAGGGCCAGCGTTCCGCTGAGCACACCGGGCCGCCACATCGACTCGCTGAAGTTCTGCGCGAACCAGGTCGGCCGCAGGATCGTCCAGCCGACGCCGCTCCGCCGCACCGCCTCCTCGACGGGCTTGAGCGGGTGACCGTCGTGACCCGCGCCGCCGGCGGTCAGCAGCACCAGCCGCCGCACGCCGGCATCCACCGCCTCGGTCACCAGGCGCGGCAGGCGGTCCGGGCCGTGTGCGCCCGCCGCCTGCACGTCGGGTTCGACCAGGTACGCGGCGGTGGCACCGGCGAGCGCGGGCGCCCAGGTGCCCGGGTCACCCAGGTCGAACAGCGGGCGCGCCACCGCGCGGACCGGCCGGCCGGCGTCCCGGAGCCTTTCGACGATGCGGCGCCCGGTCTTGCCGGTGCCGCCCAGAATCAGGTTCATCTCCACAAGGTCCAAGGCAACTACGGCCGACCTGGATGATCCATGGGAGAACGTCCGAGGATCCTTTGCGATCGTCTACGGTGGCTGCGTGGACGTCCTCAGCGATCTCCTGTACCGGGCGCGCGCCGGCGAGCCGCTGGTCCGCCAGATGATCGCGCCGCCGCCGTGGGCGATCGCGTTCGCCGACCCGCCGCCGCTCACGGTGGTGGCCACGCTGGGCGGGCACGCGTGCATCCGCCTCGACGACGCGTCACCGACAATGCTGTCCGCCGGCGACATCGCCCTCGTCCGCGACCTGGGTGGCCACACCATCGGCGATTCGCCGGCGACGCCGCCGCAGTCGGTGGTGCGGCGGGGCCGGAAGTACCGCGCCGACACCGGCGAGGAGGTGCCGGACCGGCCGAGCCACGGGCCGCGCACCTACGGCGGCGGCGGGCCCGACGCCATCACGATGATCCGGGGCACCTACCACCTGCGCGGGGCCGTCGGCGACCGGCTGCTGGAGATGCTGCCCCCGCTCGCCGTCGTTCCGGCCGGTCCGCGCACCGGTGCGGCGCTCGACCTGCTCACCGCCGAGACCACCCGCGACGAACCCGGGCAGGACGCCGTGATCGGTCGGCTGCTCGACCTCGTGCTCGTCATGGCGTTGCGGGCGTTCGTCATGGCGTCGCCGGCGGCACCCGCCTGGTACCGGGCGCTGCTGGATCCGACCATCAGCGCCCTGCTGGGCCGCCTGCACACGTCGCCCGAGCAGAAGTGGACGGTCGCCGACCTCGCCGCCACGGCCGGCATGTCGCGCGCCGCGTTCGCCGCGCGCTTCACCGCGCTGGTCGGCGAGCCGCCGCTCACCTACCTCACCGCGTGGCGGATGACGCTCGCGGCGGACCGGCTCGACGACACCGACGACACCGTCGGCGTGATCGCCCGCGCGGTCGGGTACCAGGACGCGTTCGCGTTCAGCGTCGCGTTCAAGCGCGCGCACGGCGTGAGCCCGTCGGGATGGCGGCGCCGGCGCGAGAATGGTGTCAACAGAATCCGGCGCTGAGCGCGTGCACTACCCATGAAGGTCGCCGCCGTGACGTTCGACGAGTACGTCCGCACCCGCGGGCCCGCCCTGGTGCGCCTCGCGTGGCTGATCGCCGGCGACCGCCACCTCGGCGAGGATCTCGTGCAGGAGGTGCTCGCCCGGGCGTACCCGCGCTGGAAGCGGATCGTCGCGGGCGGCAGCCCGGACATGTACCTGCGCCGCATGCTGGTCAACTCGCACGTCTCCTGGCGGCGCAAACGCTCGTCCACCGAGGTGGCCGACGGCGGCGATCGCGTCGAGAGCGCCGGCGACACCGATCTCCAGGCGCGGGCCGCCGAGCGCGACGCGATGTGGCGGCTGATCAACCGGTTGCCCCCGAAGCAGCGGATCACGATCGTCCTGCGCTTCTACGAGGATCTCGACGACGCCTCGATCGCGGAGATCCTCGACTGCTCCCCCGCGACCGTGCGCACCCACACGATGCGCGCGCTCACCACGCTCCGGGTGCTGCACCCCGACCCCGCCAAGGAGACCCTCCAATGACCGAGCACTTGTGCGAGGGAATCATTAAGCAGAGCCCACCCGGTCAGGGCGGCTCACCACGGAGTGGGGAGCCGGCATGACCGAGATCATCTCCGCGGCATTGCGGGACCGGGCCGAGGGCGACATCCACGTCGAGCGGCTGCTGTCGGCCGTCCACACGGGCGTGCGGCGCCGCCGGCGGCGCCGGCTGCTCGGCACGGCCTGCGCGGTGGTTGCGGTGGGAGCGCTGGCGGCGGGCGGCGGCCTGGTTTTTTCGGGGACGCGCGGAGCACCTGTCCGGCCGGCTTCCGTGGGCGATATCGCCCGTCCGCCACGGGTCGACGGGGCACCGGTGGCGGCGTTCACCCCGTCGTCGCTCGGGTCCGACCCGACGCTGTTCCACCTCGACCTCACCGGCCTCGACGGCTGGGGCACGCTGCGGTGGTCGGCCCGGACCGGGTACGAGGACCTGCGCGGCTTCTCCGCCGACGCCGGCGGTGAGTTCTTCGTCGAGGCGAGCCAGGTCCGCGACAAGCTCTCGGGCCAGGGCGGCGAGATCTCGCCGACGGAGGTGAACGGCCTGCCGGCCGAGGCGGTCCGGATCACGAGACCGGACGGGGCCTTCAACCAGGCCGCGCCGCAGGGCACCGACGCCGTGCGCTGGGAGGCGGTGCCGGACCTCTGGGTGCAGGTCGTGGTGTCGGGCGGCCCGGACGTGGCGATGCGGATCGCCGAGCGGGTGCGGCTCGACCGGACGTACCGGTGCGCGGTGCCGTTCCACCTGACCGGGCTGGACGCCCAGGTGCGGGTGGTCAAGTGCGAGACCTGGTTCTCCGGTGGCGAGGCGCTGGGCGGGGTCTGGTTGAACAACGGCTCCACGAGCGTCGACTACACCGAGTACTACGTCGGGATCGGGCGGGCCGAGCCGACGAAGCCGCCGACGGAGTCGATGGGCGGGCGGGCGGTGGCCGTGTTCCCGGCGCAGACCGGCGTCGTCGGTGCGACGGCCCACGTCGAGTACCCGTACGACGGCGGGGTCGGCTTCTTCTTCCCCTTCTACAGCTCCGTCGACGACCCGTTCCTCGCGTTGCTGGTCACGGCGTTCCAGCCGATCACCGACCCCGACGTCAACACGTGGCCGAGGTCGCCGCTGCCGTAGTTCCGGCGTGTCAGACTCTCGCCATGGTCAAGACGGTCCGTCCGCACACGTACGACGACGTGATCTACATCGGCCACTACTTCCGCGAGGGCCTGCCCGTCGTCATGGACCTGACCGCCCTGCCCAACCCCGACGCCCAGGCCTTCGTCGACTTCGCCGCCGGCCTGATCGTCGGCCGGGGCGGCGCCATGGAGCGCGTCGCCCCGAAAGTCTTCCTCCTCCGCCCCACGTAACCGGCGTCCGCCGGGGCCCCGCGCGCACTTTTGACGATCTCGACGGAAGTTTCCTGGGCAAGGAACTTTCTTTTGTCGATGGCTGCCGATACTGTCTAGCGCTAGGCGTAACACCGACGACACAAACCCCCGCAGCGCACCGGTACACGTCAGCCCTCAATCCCTGCACTCCCGCCGGTGTGTTCACCATGCCCGGAAACGGGCGACCGTAGGAGAGGTGGATCCGTCATGCCCGCAGAACCTCAGCCCCGTCCGCGGTTAAGCCGCCGCACCGTCCTCGCCGCCACCGCGACCGCCACGGCGGCGCTCGGCGCGGCCGGTGCGTCGTTCCTGCAGACCGGCGCGCCCGCGATCGCGCACGGCGACCGGCTGCGCGTCGAGCCCCTGATCCCCGAGCGGAACCGCGGGATCATCCTGTACAGCGTGCGCGACCGCATCGCGGCCGCGCCCGACGACAGCGGGGTGCCGTACGGATTCGAGCGGGTGCTCGCCCGGCTCGCCGAGATCGGCTACAAGGAGATCGAGTTCGCCGGTTACAACCAGCACACCTCGATTCTCGGCCGCCAGATCACGCCGGCCGAGATCCGCAAGATTCTCGACGACAACGGCCTGAAGGCCAACGGGACGCACACCCAGATCAACCCCGACACGTTCGAGGCGCAGATGGACATCGCCCAGACGCTGGGCATGGCCAACATCGGCACCGGCAACGACCCGTCGAACAGCAACTACAAGTCGGACTGGGACGCCGCCGCCGACGTGTGGAACGAACTCGGCCGCAAGGCGCGCAAGCGGGGGCTGCGGCTGTACACGCACAACCACGACGCGGCGTACTCGTTCCTGCTCGACGCGGGTCCGCTCGACGCGAACGGCAAGCCGACCCGCTCGTCGGGCGTCCGGCGGCTGGAGTACTTCTTCGGCAAGGCCGACCCGAGGTACGTGTTCTTCGAGATGGACGTGTTCTGGTCGTACGTGGCCCGGTACAAGCACCACACCTTCACCGACCGCAACGGTAACCCGCGCACCGACCTCTTCGACCCGATCCTCACGGTGGCGGCGGCGCCCAAGCGGTTCCCGCTGTTCCACGCCAAGGACGGCAACAAGAACACCGCCGTTCCCAACGGATACGACATGGTTCCGTTCGGCGAGGGCGACATCCAGATGCAGCAGTTCTTCCAGACCATCGGCGAGCGCGACTTCCACCACGCCAACTGGGAGCAGGACACCGCGCCCGGCGGCGCCGCGAACCCCGGCCAGTCGCTGGCGTTCGCCGACCTGAGCTACGACAACATGTCCGAGCTCACGATCTACACGTAGTACCCGCACGACCCGCAAGCCCTGAGTTTTCCTGCCCGGAGGGCTCGATGAAACCTGCCAGAAAGCGGCTGATCTTCGCCGCCGCCCTTCTCCTCCTCCCCGTCCCCGCCATCGCCTCCCCCGCGACCGCCGCTCCGACACCCGACGGTGGCGCCGCCACCGCCGCACCGGGCGACGACCTGACCCCCCACGAGAACGGACCCCGCGCGCTGCGCTCCGACGTGCGCGCGCCGAAGAGCTACAAGGTGCTCGTCTTCACCAAGACCGCGGGCACCCGCCGACCGTCCATTCAGGACGGTGTCAACACGATCAGGGCGCTGGGACAGGCCAACGGTTTCACCGTCACCGTCACCCAGGACGCCGGCGCGTTCACCGCCGACAACCTCGCGAAGTTCCGCGCGGTCGTCTTCCTCAACACCACCGGCAACGTGCTCAACGCGGCCCAGGAGGCGGCGTTCGAAGGGTACGTGAAGGCCGGCGGCGGCTACACCGGCGTGCACGCCGCGGCCGAGACCGAGACCGACTGGCCGTTCTACCAGCAGCTGGTCGGCGCGCGAGCGACCGGCGCCAGCCCGGTACAAAGCGGGACGCTCGACGTCGCCGACCGCGCGCACCCGTCGACGGAGACGGTGCCGCGCACGCTCACGCTGACCGAGGAGTGGTACACCTACTCCGCCAACGTGCGCGGCTTCTCGCACGTGCTGGCCACGCTGAAGAACCAGGCCAACACCGACCAGCCGGCCGCCTGGTGCAAGGACTACCAGGGCGGCCGGTCCTGGTACACCGGGCTCGGCCACTCGATCGAGTCGTACCGCAACAACAACTTCAAGAAGCACCTGCTCGGCGGCATCCAGTGGGCCGCCGGCGTGGTCGAGGGCGACTGCGGCGCCACGGTTCTCGGCAACTACGAGAAGGTGACGCTCAACGACGAGCCCGGCGAGCCGATGTCGCTGGCCGTACTGCCCGACGGCCGGGTGCTGCACAACACCCGCGGCGGCGAGGTGCGGCTGTACGACCCGAACACCGGCGCCAGCCCCGTCATCACCACCGTTCCCGTGTACACCCACGACGAGGACGGGCTGCAGACGGTCTCGATCGACCCCGACTTCGCGACGAACAAGTGGGTCTACATCTACTACGCGCCGAGGCTGAACACCCCGGTCGACAACCCGGCCACGCCGGGCGTCAACGAGGGTGACGCGCCCGCCACGAGCGCCGACCCCACGGTGTGGGACGCCTTCAAGGGCTACAACCAACTGTCGCGGGTGAAGTTCGTGGAGACGCCGACGCCGCACCTCGACCTGTCGACCGAGCAGCAGATCCTGCGCGTCGACACCGACCGCGGCGCGTGCTGCCACGTCGCCGGCAAGGTGCAGTTCGACGCCAAGGGCCTGCTGTACATGACGACCGGCGACGACACCAACGCCAGCGGGAGCGACAACTTCACCCCGATCAACGAGTCGCCGACGCAGGGACCGGCCTACGACGCGCAGCGCTCCGCCGGCAACACCAACGACCTGCGCGGCAAGCTGCTCCGGATCAAGGTGAAGCCGAACGGGACGTACACGGTCCCGGCCGGGAACCTGTTCCCCGAGTACGAGGACTACGACAACAGGACCCGTCCGGAGATCTTCCTGATGGGGCTGCGCAACCCGTTCCGGTTCGACGTCGACCCGTCGGGCATGGTCTACATCGGCGACTACTCGCCCGACTCGCGGGTGTCGAACCCGGCCCGCGGACCGGAGGGCACCGGTCGCTGGTTCACGGCGAACAAGGCCGGCAACTACGGTTGGCCGTACTGCTACTCGCCGGCGCTGCCGTACATCGACTTCGACTTCGCCACGCGCACGTCGAAGCAGCCGTTCAACTGCGGCGCACCGGTGAACGACTCGCCGCGCAACACCGGTCGCACGGTGCTGCCTGCGGTGCAGGACCCGGACTTCTGGTACACGTACGAGGCGCGCACCCCGTGTCCCGGCGCGTACCTGCAGAACCCGCCGACCGCCTGCGACTTCAAGTGGCCGGTGCTCGGTACCGGTGGCGTGGGTCCGCACGGCGGCCCGGTCTACAAGTACGACGCGGCCAACGCGTCACCGACGAAGTTGCCGGAGTACTACAACAACTTCGTCGCCTTCGGTGAGTTCACCCGCGACAAGATGTTCATGATGCGGACCGACGGCAAGGGCAACTTCCTCGGCGTCGAGCAGTTCCTGCCCGGGTTCGTGTTCGACAACCCGATGGAGATGGAGTTCGGTCCCGACGGGAGCCTCTACTTCCTGGAGTACGGCGACGGGTTCTTCCGGGCCAACCCGGACGCCCAACTGGCCGTGATCCGGTACGTGAAGGGCACCCGGTCGCCCGTCGCGGTGCTGACCGCGACACCGACGAGCGGACAGGCGCCGCTGACGGTGCAGTTCTCCTCGGCCGGTTCGTACGATCCCGACCCCGGTGAGTCCATCTCGTTCGCGTGGGACTTCACCAGTGACGGCACGGTCGACTCGGCCGACCCGAACCCGTCGTTCACGTACACCACGAACGGCACCTACACGGCGAAGCTGACGGTCACCGACTCCAGCGGGAAGACGGCGGTGCTCACCCGGGTCATCGTCGTCGGCAACACCGCGCCGACGGTGACGGTGACGACGCCGATCGACGGCACGTTCTTCAACTGGGGCGACGCGATCCCGTACTCGGTCACGGTGACCGATCCGGAGGACGGCACGATCGACTGCTCGCGCGTCACGGTAACGTTCGTGCTCGGCCACGACACGCACGGCCACCCGCAGGGCTCGACCACCGGATGCACCGGCACGCTCACCGCGCCGGCCGACGGTGCCGACCACGCCGGCGGCTACCTGTACGGCGGGATCAGCGCGTCGTACACCGACCTCGGTGGCGGCGGCCAGGCGCCGCTGACCACGGTGGACCAGTCGGTCCTGCAGACCCGGCAGCAGCAGGCCGAGTTCGCGCAGGTGCAGACCGGCGTGACGATCGCGGCCACCACCGACACCGGCGGCGGTTCGCACGTCAGCGGCATCGACGCCGGTGACGCCATCGCGTTCGACCCGGTGAACCTGGGCGGTGTGAGCACGGTGACGCTGCGGTACGCGGGTGGCACGGCCGGCACCCCGCGGGCGACCGTCGAGCTGCGGCTCGACTCGCCGACCGGGCCGGTCGTCGCGACGGCGACGGTCAACGGCACCGGCGCCAACAACGTCTGGGCGAGCCAGGCGGTCCCGGTCAGCCAGGCGGCCGGCACGCACCGGCTCTACCTGGTGTTCACGCCCGTGTCCGGCGGGGCCACCACCGGGCTGATCAACCTCAACTGGGTCCAGTTCGACCCGTAGCGGTCGACCCAACGGGTGGTGTCGTGAGTCGTGAATGGTTCACGGCACCCCCAATGGGTAATTATTAGGACATGCGGGGACTAACCACCTTAATCTTCTCTGTCGCCACGGCCGTGGCCGCCGTCGCGGTCGCGGCCGTGGCATCGGCTCCGGCCGCGCAGGCCGCTCCGGGGACGCCCGTACTGCGGTACTCCTTCGACCAGGCGACGCCGTCCGACGAGTCGGGGCACGGCCACGCGTTGACCACGCGCGCCGTGCGCGGCGGCTCCACCCTTGCCGTCGCGCACGGCACCGGGCAGGCGCTGCGCTTCCCCAAGCACTGCTCGGGGCAGAAGTGCCCGCGGGTCGTGCTGCAGACCGCCAGCACCGACGAGCTGAACCCGGGCACCGGTCCGTTCCGCTACGGCGCGACCGTGCTGCTGCCGAAGAAGCAGACGACCAAGGGCCAGAACATCCTCCAGAAGGGTTACTCGCACGCCGGCGGCCAGTACAAACTGCAGGTCGACGGCAAGGCCGGGCGCCCGAGCTGCGTGCTCGTGGGAACCGGCCGGCACGTCATCCACCAGGCGCGCAGCGCGACGAGCGTCGCTGACGGGTCCTGGCACAGCATCGAGTGCCACCGGTCCGGCGCCGTGCTGACCGTGACGGTCGACGGCACGGTCCGCGGCACGGCGGCGATCCCGGCGAACCTGTCGGTGTCGAACGCGGCTCCGCTGAGCGTCGGCGGAAAGGGCGCCTACGCCGACAACGACCAGTTCCAGGGGACGCTCGACGATCTGTGGGTGGCCCGCGACTGAACCTTGGGATCAAGCCACCGGAAGGTGGACGACGAAGCGGCACCCCGGGCCGACGTTGCTGGCCAGCACCCGGCCGCCGTGCGCCTCGACCAGGCCCCGCACGATGGCCAGGCCCAGCCCGCCCCCGCCACCACCGGGTTGGGCGTCGGGCGTGCGGGCCCGCTCGCCGCGGAACGCCACGTCGAAGACCCGGGCCAGGTCGCCCTCCGGGATGCCGCCGCACGAGTCGGACACCGCGAGCCACGCCCCGTCCGGATCGTGACCGGCGTCGACCCGCACGGTGCCGTCGGGCGGGGTGTAGCGCACCGAGTTCATCAGCAGGTTCGCCACCACGCGCGCGAGCTCCGGCTCGCTGGCCGTCACGGTCGGCCAGCCGGTCTCGGCGGCGACGATCCGGATCCGGCGGCCGGCGGCGACCGGTGCCGTCGCGGCGATCGCGTCGGACACCACGTCGCCGAGCGGCACCCGCGTCATGGCCAGCCGCAGCGCGCCGGCGTTGATCCGCGACAGCTCGAACAGGTCGTCGACCAGCCGGCTCATCCGGTCGGCCTCGACGCGGATCTGGCCGTGGTACCGGGCGACCGTCGCGGGGTCGCGGACCACGCCGTCCTCCAGTGCCTCGGCCATCGCGCGCATCCCGCTGAGCGGGGTCCGCAGGTCGTGCGACACCCACGCGACCAGCTCGCGGCGGCCGGCCTCCGCCTGCCGCTCGCGTTCGCGGGCCTGCGCCGCCCACACCGCCGCGGTGGCCAGCCGCCGCCCGAACAGCAACCCGACCAGCAGGCTCACGGCGGCCGAGGCGACCACGGTGATCAGGACCACCCGCAGGTCGTGCCCGTTGAGGAACATCGCCCGGGCGACTGTGACGACGCCGGCCACCACCGCCGTCACCGTCACCACCAGCAGCAGGCCGACGTGCACGGTCACCGACCTGCCCCGCAGCGGTCGCAGCGCCAGCGCGCCGAGCAGCGCGACCACCGAGCCGGCCGCCAGCGCGTACACCGCGATCAGGACGGTGTCGCCGATCATCCCGGGCCGCCGGCGTACTCGTAGCGGTAGCCGACGCCCCACACGGTGCGGATCCGCTCCGGCGCGGCCGGATCCGCCTCGACCTTCTCGCGCAACCGGCGCACGTGGACGGTCACCGTGGACTGGTCGCCGAACTGCCAGCCCCACACCTTGTCGAGCAGGTCGGCCCGCGACCACGCCCGGCCCGGGTTGGTCAGCAGGAACACCAGCAGGTCGAACTCCCGCACGGTCAGCGCCAGCGGCTGGTCGTCGAGCCGGGCGATCCGCCGCCGCGGGTCCACCACCAGCCCGCCGTCGGAAAGCACGTCGGCCGTGGCTGCGGCCGGCACGGCACCCGACCGCCGGAGCACCGACCGGATCCGCAGCACCAGTTCGCGCGGCGAGAACGGCTTGGCGACGTAGTCGTCGGCGCCGCGCTCCAGCCCGAGCACCCGGTCGGGCTCGTCGCCGAGCGCGGTCAGCAGCACCACCGGCAGCGCCGGATCGCGCCCGCGGAGCCGTCGCAGCACCTCCAGCCCGTCGATGCCGGGCAGCATGAGGTCGAGGACGACGAGGTCGGGCGGCTCCGCGGCGGCCGCCGCCAGCGCCTGCTCCCCCGTGCCGGCCAGCCGCACCTGGCAGCCGTCCTGCTCCAGGTAACGGCACACCACGTCGGCGACGATCGGATCGTCGTCGACGACCAGCACCCGGTGTCCCACGGATCCGACGCTACCGGCCGCGCTCACGTGCGTCCCCGATAGATCTGCTCATGGCCCGGCGGCCCACAGCGAAACCGCGACCACCGACAGCGCCAGGCCGCACAGCGCGACCACCGCGACCGCCGGCCGGGCCGCGCCGGGGACGAACCGCGCGATCAGCGCGCCGGCCGCGAGCACCAGCGGCATCAGCACCAGATCGTGGGCGATCACGACGGCGCCGAGGAACACGACCACGCCGATCGGGTCGAAGTCGACGTCGGTGAGCGCGCCGACCACGGCGAAGCCCATCACGGCGACGCCGACGGCGACGAGCACGCGTCTCATCGGATCTCCCGCACGGTGAGCCGGCCGACCCACTTGGTCTGCAGGACACCGGGCCGGTTGGGGGCGATCAACCGCACCGGATAGCCGTGGTCGGGGTGCAGGACCTCGCCGTTGAGGCGCAGGGCGAGCAGCGTGCGCGGATCGGCGACGAACTCCGGCGGCAGCGTCGAGACGCGGTAGCGACCCCGCGGCTGCAGCGACTCGACGGTCACCGCTCCGATCGGAACGAGATCGCGGACGCGGACACCGGTCCAGGACGCGGTGGCGCTCCATCCCTCGACGCAGGCGATCGGCAGGTCGACGGTGTACTGGGGCATCGCCTCCAGGTCGGCGAGGCTCAGGCTCCTCGATCCGACGACGAGCCGGTAGGCGGGGTCCCGCACGAGTTCGGTCACGCCGGCGGCGGCCGCCGTCCGGTTCACCGCCAGCCCCTGCGGGCCGGCCTTCGGGTCGCGGGGTGCGAGCACCGACAGGCGCGACAGCGGCGCGAGCGTCTGCCCGACGGTGGCCAGGGTGACCACGCCGGCGGCGGCCGCGGTGCCGGCGAGCAGGCCGCGCCGGGTCAGGCCCTTGTCGCGCCCGCCGTCGCGCGACGGCTCGGGCGGCGGTTTCCGGAGCAGGGGCAACTTCACGCCGACGTGCACCAGCAGCGCGCCGATCGCGAGCCACGCCACCCAGTAGTGGCCCGTGGTGAAGAAGAACGGCATCGGCGTGTACCACCGCGCGACGTTGAGGACGCCGCTGACCACCTGGAACAGCCCGGCGGCGACGAGCACCGCGACGCCGGTCCGCTCGGCGGCCCGGGCGATCGTGCGCGCCGGCGGCCACTCGAACAGCGTCGGGTACACCGACCACAACTTCACGCCGAGGAGCGGAACGGTGGCCAGGCCGGTGGCCACGTGCAAACCCTGGGTGACGCGGTACAGCCCGGCCGGCCGCGACGGCCACCAGAACCAGCCGGGCGGATGCTGGATGAGGTGGCTCAGCAGCCCGGTCAGGAAGCAGATCCCGAAACTCACCGCGAGCGCGATCCCCAGGTGACCGGTGAGCCGCGTCGAACGCAGTGTCGACGGGAAGGTCAGTCTCTTACCGTTGCGAACCATCGGCCCGCCTCCGTCCACGTGTCGTCGACGCGGAGCCCCGCCGCCGCCGCGATCCGCCCGATGTCGTCGACGGCCACCGACGCCCAGTTGAACGGGTCGCTCGACGCGCCGTCCCGGTACCGGAGCCGCACCGGGCCGGTCCACGACCGGGTGCCGGGCGCGGTCACCTCCACGTGCGCCGAGCCGCCCGGTGCGAGCAGGTCGCGGCACCGGCGCAGCAGCCGGCGCGGCGCGCCACCGATGCCGACGTTGCCGTCGGCGAGCAGCAGGTGCCGCCAGCGACCGGCGCCGGGCACCGGCCCGAACACGTCGCAACGCAGCGCCGGCACGCCGCGCCGCCGGGCCAACCGGACGGCCGCGGCGCTGATGTCGATGCCCAGCGCGGGGCGGCGGCCGGCGGCGAGAAGGGCGCCGGTGAGCCGACCCGGTCCGCAGCCGACGTCGATCGTCGGGCCGGTGCAGCGGCCGACGAGGGCGGCGTCGCCCGGCACGTCGTCGCGGCACCAGGCGGCCGCGTCGAGCGGGTGTTCGGCGCCACGGGCGTCGGCGAGCGTCAGGCGGATCCGGTGACCGGCACCGGCCCGGCGCAGTGCCGCGTCGTAGACGGTGAGCGCGTTCACGCCGCCACCCCCGCCGGGCCGTGCGCGGGCTCGGCCGCCTGCGCCGAGCCGTGCGCGGACGCCGGCCCTTCTGGCGTTTGCGCGGACGCGGCCGGCACGTGTGCGGATGCCGGCACGTGTGCGGATGCCGGCACGGCCGGCGGCCGCGCGATCGCCGCTGGCACGTGTGCGGATAGCGGCACGGCCGGCGGCCGCGCGGTCGCCGGCGCCGGCACGTGTGCTGCGACGGCGACCGCGAAGCGGCTCGCCGGGTCGCAGAGTGCCGCCACCGCGTGCGCGTCGGCGGCGGTGTCCACGTCGCGGAGCCGGGGCAGCGTCGCCACCCGGAGGCCGCGCCGGCGCAGGGCGTCGAGCGTCTCCCGCCCGGTGGTCGGCGTCGAGGTCGCGATGTCGCGCAGCACCTCGGCGTGCGCCGGATCCCGCAGGCCGAGCGCCCACCAGCCGCCGTCCTCGGCGGGGCCCAGCACCGCGTCGGCGCGGTCGAGCAGCGCCACGGCCCGGCGCAGCAGCGGGGCCCGCAGTTGCGGGGTGTCCATGCCGACCAGCAGGCCGCCACCGGTGTCGGAGAACGCGTTCGCGAGCCGCGCGCCGAGGCCGGCGCCCCGCTGCGCGACCCGGTCCCAGCCGGCCGGCGCAGCGAGGTCACCGTCGACGACCAGCACGCGGCGGCACACCGGCGCGGCCGTCACCGCATCGACCGTGTCGGCCAGGTCGGCGGCCGTCACCGCATCGACGGTGTCGGCCAAAGCGGCCGTCACCGTGTCGGCCAAAGCGGCCGCGGCGGCCGTCACCGCGTCGACCGTGTCGGCCAGCGCGGCCGCGGCCACCGCGGCGGCCTGTCCGGGTGTGCACGGCGGGCAGAGCCGGGTCTTCACGCGGCCCGGCACCGGCGTCTTGGCCATCAGCAGGACGTTCACGACGTCGCCACCCGGCTCATGTCGCGGATCGCGCGGGCGGTGCCCAGCACCGAACCGGTCACCTTCGACCGGGTACCGGCCGCGCGCGGGTGGTACGCGACGTCGATCTCCACCACGGACCAGCCGGCCCGGCCGGCGCGCAGCAGCAGTTCGAGGGGGTAGCCGAAGCGCCGGTCGAGGACGTCGAGCGCGAGCAGGTCAGCCCGGGTCGCCGCCCGGATCGGGCCGATGTCGTGGACCGCGAGGCCGGTGCTGGCACGCACCCGCCTGGCCAGCACCGCGTTGCCCAGCCGCGCGTGCAGGGGCCACGCCGACCGGACCGTCGGCCGCCGCCGGCCCACCACCAGCCGGGCGTCGCCGGCGAGCACCGGTGCGGCGACGCGGCGCAGGTCGGCCGGGTCGAACGAGCCGTCGGCGTCCATCACGCACACCACGCCGTCGGCGGGTTCGGTGGCGAGCAGACCGGCGTGCACGGCCGCGCCGTACCCGGGCTGCGGCACGGTCACCACCTCGGCGCCGAGGGCGCGGGCCACGTCGGCGGATCCGTCGGTCGATCCGTTGTCGGCCACGATCACCCGGTAGCCGGCGGGTATCCGGGGCAGCAGGTCCGGCAGCGCCGGCGCCTCGTTCCGGCAGGGCAACACCACAGCGGTCATGTCATTTGACGCTAGTGACGGCCGCGCCGGCAAAGCCTTACAGAACAAGGACAAGGTATTACCGTCCCCTTACGCCGATCGCCGTGACGGCCGGCGCGCGCCTACCGTCGGCGTCGTGAGCAGAGTTCTCCTGACCGGCGGGGCCGGCTTCATCGGGACGCACGTCGCCGCCGCCCTCGTGGCCGGCGGGCATGAAGTGTCCATTGTGGACGCCGGACACCCGGCGACCCACAGGTCACCGCCGCCGGCGGAGCTCGGCGGCGTCCCGGTTCAGCGGGCCGACCTGCGCGACCCGGCGGCCGTCACCGACGCGCTGCGCGGGGTCGACGCGGTCGTCCACCTGGCGGCGCTCGTCGGGCTCGGCGTCGACCTCGACGACCTGCCCGAGTACGTGGGCTGCAACGACCTGGCGACGGCCGTGCTGCTGGCCGGCATGGCGCGGGCCGGGGTGCGGCCGCTGGTGCTGGCGAGCTCGATGGTGGTCTACGGCGAGGGCGCGTACTCGTGCCCGGCGCACGGACCGGTGCGGCCGGCGCCCCGGGCCGAGGCCGACCTGGTCGCGGGCCGGTTCGAGCCACCCTGCCCGCACTGCGGGCGCGACCTCGCGCCGGGCCAGGTCGACGAGTCGGCGCCGGTCGACCCGCGCAGCGTCTACGCCGCGACCAAGGCCGCCCAGGAGCACCTGACGTCGGCCTGGGCCCGGCAGGCCGGCGGCACCGTGTCGGCGCTGCGGTTCCACAACGTCTACGGGCCGGGGATGCCGTCGGACAGCCCGTACAGCGGGGTGGCGGCGCTGTTCCGCTCTGCGCTGGCCGGCGGGCGCGCGCCCACTGTGTTCGAGGACGGCGCCCAGCGGCGCGACTTCGTCCACGTCCGCGACGTGGCCGCCGCCGTGGTCCGGGCCACCGCTGCGACCGTCGACGGGCCGCCCGGCCGGTGGCGGGCCTACAACATCGCGTCCGGCCGGCCGGCGACCGTCGGCGACCTGGCCACGGAGCTGGCGCGGGCGGTGCGCGGCCCGGCGCCGGTGGTGACGGGCGATTACCGCCTCGGCGACGTGCGGCACGTCGTGGCGTCCGCCGACCGCGCCGCGGCGGAACTCGGCTTCCTCGCCGCCGTGCCGCTCCCGGCCGGAGTCGCCGAATTCGCCGGTATCTGATCCGACGGTGAACGACGGGTGGGAGGTTGGATACCTTGGTCGGGCGTTTCAAGGTGCCTAACCTCCCACTCACCGATGTCGCGGCGGCGGGCGTCGCGGTCGGGCTGGTCGCGGCGGCGGCCGGGGTCGGCGCGGCACTGCATCTGAGTGGACGCCCACCGGGCGCCAGCGCGGCACCCGTGTACGCGCACTGGCTGCCGCACGTCGGCCCGGGTACGCCGCTGGCCGTGGTGGTCGCGGTGGGGGTGGTCCGGTACGGGCCGGGGCTCGCCGCGCGCCTGCCGTGGTCGCGGCTGCTCCCCGCCGCCGTCGCGGCGGCCGGTGCGTGGATTCTCTCGCTGGCGCTCGTCGACGGGTGGCGGCGCGGGGTCGCGGGGCGGCTCACCACGCGGCACGAGTACCTGAGCGAGGTCGACGCCGTGCGCCCCGGGTTCCTGCGCGGGTTCACCGACCGGATCCTGGACTTCCAGCCCGACTCGTGGGCCACCCACGTCGCCGGGCATCCGCCCGGTGCGCTGCTGGTGTTCGCCGGCCTGGACCGGATCGGCCTGGGCGGCGGCGGCTGGGCGGCGACGGCGTGCGTCCTGGCCGGCGCGTCGGTCGCGGCGAGCGTGCCATGGACGGTGCGGATCCTGGGCGACGACGCGGGCGCGCGGGCGGCGGTTCCGTTCGCGGTGTTGCTGCCCGGCGCGGTGTGGCTGGGCGTCTCCGCCGACGCGCTGTTCGCCGGTGCGGCCGCCGCCGGGGTCGCGCTGCTGGCAACGGGCCTGGCCACCGGCCCAGTGACCGGCCCGGCGATCGGCGCAGCAACCGGGCCGACGGCCCGGCGCATCGCGGGCGCAGCGACCGGGCCGGCGATCGGCGCAGCGACCGGGCCGGCGATCGGCGCAGCGACCGGGCCGGCCGGCCGGCGCATCGCGGCGACGGTCGCCGGCGGTGCCGTGCTCGCGTTCTGCTGCTACCTCTCCTACGGGCTGGTGCTCATGCTGCCCGTGGTGCTGGCGCTGGTGGTCGTCACGAGACGGGTGCGGCCGCTGGGGTGGGCGGTGGCCGGTGGGGCCGCGGTGGTGGCCGCGTTCACGTTGGCCGGGTTCTGGTGGCTGGACGGGTACCACCTGACCGTCCGGCGGTACTACCAGGGGCTCGCCAGCGCCCGTCCGTACGCCTACTGGGTGTGGGCGAACCTGGCGCTGCTCGTCCTCTCCGCGGGTCCCGTCGCCGCAGCAGTCCTCCGCCGCGCGGTCCCCGCCGCGCTGCGCGACCGGGCCCGGCAGACACCGGTCGTGCTGCTGCCGCTGGCGGCCTTCGCCGCGATCGCCGCGGCCGACCTGTCCGGGCTGAGCAAGGCGGAGGTGGAGCGGATCTGGCTCCCGTTCGCGGTGTGGCTGCCGGCCGGCGCCGCGCTCCTGCCCGCGCCGACGCACCGGTGGTGGCTGGCCGCGCAGGCGACGACCGCGCTGGTGATCAACCACCTCCTGCTCACCACCTGGTGAACTGCTCAACTCCGCCGCTTCCCCGCCGACAGGCACACGTGGGCCGCGAAGCCAGGGTCACCTCGCCGGCACCGGACGCCGCGCTCACCGGCCCGACGTTCGCCGGGTACGACATCCTGGCCGAGATCGGGCGGGGCGCGGCCGCCGTCGTGTACCGGGTGCGGCGGCCCCGGACCGGTGCCGTGTACGCCCTGAAGATCCTGGACTCGATGGGCGACCCGTCGGTGGTGACGGCGTTCCGGCGCGAGGCCGCCCTCATGGCCACCATCAACCACCCCGGGCTGCCGCGCATCCACGAGGTCGGCGCGGTCGATGACCTGACCTACCTGATCATGGACCTGGTCGAGGGGGAACGGCTCACCGACGTGCTGGCCCGCGGCCGGCTCAGCCCCGAGCGGACGATCGCGCTCGCCCTCGACATCGTCGACCCGTTGACCGCGGTGCACCGCACCGGCGTCGTCCACCGCGACATCAAACCCGACAACATCATGGTCCACCGCGACGGCACCGCCCAGCTGATCGACTTCGGCCTGGCCGCCCGCACCACCACCGGGCACACCGACGCCGCCGTGGGCACGCTGGCCTACTGCGCCCCGGAGCAGGCGGGCACGCTGCGCCGCCCGGTCAGCCGCCGGTCGGACCTGTACTCGCTGGGCGCCATGTTGTTCGAGTGCATCGCCGGCCGGCCGCCGTTCCCCGCCGACGACGTCGGCGAACTGCTCCGGCTGCACGCCGTCGCGCCGGTTCCGGACCTGCGCCGGATGGTGCCGGGCACCCCGCCGGGTCTCGCCGACGTGGTGGCCACCCTGCTCGCCAAGGACCCCGACGACCGCTACCAGAGCGGCGAGGAACTCCTGACCGACCTGCACCAACTGGCGGACGCGCCACACCGTCCCATCGGAATCCGGACCGGCGGCGGCGCCGCGCCGGCCGAGCAGCTGAAACCCCTGGTGGGCAGGGCCGCCGAGTTGTCGCGCCTGTCGCGGGCGTGGGTGTCGGCCCGGGCCGGCGAGGGGACCGTGTGCGTGCTACGCGGCGGTCCCGGCGCCGGCAAGAACCGGTTGGCGACCGAGGTGGTGGCGCTGGCCGCCGCGAGCGGCGCGCTGGTCCTGCGCGGACGCGGATCGGCCGACGACGCCGTGCCGCTGGCGCCGCTGCGGCAGGCGCTCGCCGCGTGCCTGCGCGAGGCCGACCGGCTGCCGGCAGCCGAGCGCAGCGACGTGCACGCCCGCATCCAGCGCTGCGCCGGCGACGCGTTCCCGCTGCTGGCCGGCGACGCCTTCCCGCTGCTGGCCGGCCTCGCGCCGGCAAAGCCGCCGGCCTGGCCCCCAACCGGGCCACCGGCCGCGCCGGCCATCGGCCGGCGGCGCCGAGCCGAGCCGGCTCCGACCTCGGCGTCGGAAGCGGACGGGCAGGACCAGTTCACGCTCGCCGTCGTCGGGTTCATCACGGCGCTCGCCCGCGAGTTCGGCGGCCTGCTCCTGGCGCTCGACGAGGTGCAGTGGCTCGACCAGGGCACCGTCCGGGTGCTCACCCGGCTCGCCGAGGACCTGCCGACCGTCCCCTTGCTTGTGCTCGCGACCGGCCGCGACGACGCCGAGAGCATCGCACGGACGGACGCCGTCGTGGCCCGGCTGGGGCGCCGGGTGGCCGCCGACATCACGCTCGGGCCGCTGACCGAGGCCGGTGTGGCCGAGCTCGTCGGCACCCTGCTGCCCGGCGTCGAGGTGGACGCCCGCCTGGTGCGCCTGCTCAACGCGCGCGGCAAGGGCAGCCCCTTCGTCGTCCAGGAGTACCTGAGCGCGATCGTCGACGCGGGCCTGCTGCGGCCGAGCTGGGGCACCTGGCTGCTCGACGAGGACGGCCTGGACGCCCTGGAACTGCCCGACGACGCGATCGGGCTGGTGCTCGCCCGGGTGGACGGCCTCGGACCGGGGGTTCGGACGCTGCTCACCACCGCGGCCGTCGTGGGCTGCCGGTTCCGGCCCGACCTGGTGGCGACGGTGCACGGCGTCGACGTGTCGGAGGTGCTGGCCGGGCTGCAGGAGGTGGCCGGGCGCGGGCTGGTGGAGGCACGGCCGGACGGCGAGTTCGCGTTCCTGCACGACCGGATCCGGGAGGCCCTGCTCGAACAGGACACCGCCCACCTGCACGCGCGGATCGCCACCGTGCTGCACAACACCGGCGGGAACGACGCCGAGCACGTGTTCGAGGTGGCCCACCACTACATCGCGGCCGGTCCGGCGGCGCCCACCGGTGCGGCGATCGCGGCCTGCGTCGCGGCCGGGCACCTCGCGCTGCGCACGTTCGCGCCGGCGAAGGCTGTCGCGCTGTTCGAGCACGTCCTCGACCTCACCGCTGAGCTCGACACCGGGCCCGACGCCGCGGTGCTGGTGGCGTTCGGAACGGCGCTGCGCCAGACCGGGCAGTTCACCCGGGCCACGGCGACGCTGGAGCGGGCGCTCGCCGTCGAACGGGACAAGTTCGCACGGGCCGACATCCTCACGGTGCTGGCCTGCGTCCACCGGTCGGTGTGGAACATCGACGCGGCCCGGGCGGCCGTACGGGCCGGCCTCGCCGAGATGAAGGCCGCCCCGCCCCGCAACCGGTTCGCGCTGGTGCTGACGAGTCTGCTGCTGTTCCTCGCGGGCGTGCTGCGGATCGGCCGCGGCACCGCGCGGGGCGACCGGCGACGCCGGTGCGAGACGATCGCCGCGCTGCACGAGGAGGGGACGTACATCGCGGTCCTCGCCATGCGCCGCTCCGACATCGTGCTGCACAACCTGCGCGTCTACTACTGGCTCAACCGGCTCGGCCACGGCGCCCAGTACTCCCGCAGCCTGAGCACGGTCGCGTTCGTGTGCGCGAACCTCGGCCTGCAGAAGCGGGCCGACATGCTGTTCCAGCGGGCCGCGACCGACCCCGGCGCGGCCGACCCGGCGGTGTGCGCGGTCAACGCGCACTACCGCGGCGCCGCCTGCTACCTCACCTACCACGACGACGGCGAGAGCTGGACGCACGCGATCGACCAGCACGGCCGCTGGCTCGACCTGACCGCCTACACCGACGCGGTGGCGGTGTTCGCGGTCGACGCGCTCGTCTGCGGACGCACGCGGGAGGCGATCCGCTGGTGGGAGGTGGGCCGCCGCCGGCTCACCCTGAGCTCGGGCGAGGCGACGTCGCTGTTCGTGGTGCCGGCGATGGTCGCCGCGGCCACCGGCCGGCCGGCCGACGCCGCGCAGGAACAGCAGCGGATCGCGGCCGACCAGCGGCAGAACGACAACCCCGGCACGGCGCTGCGCCGGTCGCTGATCGACCTGTTCGTGCTCACCGAGCAGGACGAGACCGGGCCGCCGTTCGACCGGGCGGTCGCCACGTTCGAGGCGCTCGGGCACCGGCAGCGCGAGCTGATCCGGTCGCAGCGGGCGATCGCCTACACCATCGCGATGGGCCGGCTGGCCCAGGCGCGGACGGCCGCGCCGGAGCACCGGGCGGCGCGGCTGGAGCAGGCGCGGGTCGCCGTGCGGGCGTTGCGGGTGGCGCGGCGGCACCCGTTGCAGGTCATCCGCGAGCAGGTGGCCCGCGCCGCCCTATTGGTCCTCGACGGTGAACCCGACCGGGCCCTGCACGTGTTGAACGCGGTCAAGCCGATCGTCGGCCCGGACGCGCCCAACCTGGCCTACGAGGCGGCCCGGATCCGGGCCCGGGCCCTGCGCGAGCTCGGCGCCAACGGCGAGTCGGTGCGGCAGGCCCTGCTCGCCATCGCGATCGCCGAGCAGGAGGGCTGGCCGCACCGCGTCGGCTGGGTCACCGCCGAGTTCCCCGGCACCCGGCGGCGGCGCCGGTCGGCGGCCGGTGACGCCCTCACCGACGGAGACGGCGACGACGACATCGACCGGCAGCGGTTGCGGGCGCTGGAGGAGGTCGGCCGGGCCGCGTCGCGGGTCCTGGATCCGCAGGAACTGGCCCGGATCGCGCTCGACGAGACCATCCGCATCCTGCGCGCCGACCGCGCGTTCCTGTTCCTCACGACCGGTGACGACGAGCGGCTGGTGCCGCACCTCGGCCGCGACGCCGCCGGCAACGACCTCGGCGAGCTGACGGCGTACAGCGCCAGCCTCGTCGAACGGGTCCGCGAGCGGCGCGAACCCCTGGTGGTGACCGGCACCGACGAGAGCGCGGCGCTGGGCGCGCAGAGCGCGATCCAGCACGGCCTGCGGTCGATCATGGTGGCGCCGTTGCGGCTGGAGGACCGGCTCCTCGGTGTGGTCTACCTGGACAGCCAGATCGCCAAGGGCATCTTCACCGCCGACGACGCGGGCATCCTCATCGCGCTGACCAACCACGTCGCGACGTCGCTGGAGACCGCGCGGGCCGCCCAGCTGGAGATCTCGGTGCAGACCGCGCACCGCCAGCGCGATCTCGCCGAGCAGTTGCGCACCGCGTTCGAGGCCATGAGCGACACGCTGGAGCCGGAGAAGATCCTGGCCCGGCTGATGCGGTCGGCCCGCTCGCTGCTGCAGGTCGACCGGGCCTGGCTGCTCAGCCGCGAGGACGACGGGCGGTGTTCGGTCACCGAGTCGGGCTTCTACGGCGAGACGACGCGCGAGGTCGCCGCCGACCGCACCACGCTCTCCCTGCTGGCCCACGAGGAGCCGGTGGTCGGTGCCGACCCCGGTGTGCCGGCCGCGATCACGGAACGGCTGCCCGACGCGCGCTCGTGGCTGGCGCTGCCGCTGCGGTCGCGCACCAGCGACGTCGGCGTGCTGGTGCTCGGCTCGACCGATCCGATCGGCCTGGTGCACCAGGTGGGCGTGGCCTCCGCGCTGGTGGCGCAGGGCCTCACCGCGTTCGACAACGCGAGCCTGTTCGCCCGGGTGCAGAACCTCGCGGTGGTCGACGAGCTGACCGGCATCGCCAACCGCCGCCGGTTCATGGAGATGGCCGAGCGCGACCTGGTGGCGGCCGGCCGGCACAGCCGTCCCCTGTCGGCGATGATGATCGACATCGACCACTTCAAGCGCATCAACGACACGTACGGGCACCCGACGGGCGACGACGTGATCCGCGAGGTGGCGGCCCGGCTCGCCGCGCACGCCCGGCGCACCGACCTGGTCGGCCGCTACGGCGGCGAGGAGTTCTCGTTGGTGCTCCCCGAAACCGGCCTGCTCACCTGCCAGGACCTCGCCGAGCGGCTGCGGTCGGCGATCGCCGACGAGCCGGTGGCCACGCGGACCGGCCCGCTCGACGTGACGGTGAGCATCGGCACGGCGTCACGGCAACCCGGCGACACCGACCTCATCACCCTGCTGTCGCGGGCCGATCAGGCCTTGTACGAAGCCAAGAACGCGGGACGCAACCGGGTCGCATAAGAATAGGCACGTGTCGTCCTATCGATGGCTGGTGCTCGCCGTCGGAACGGCCGCGCAGTCCTCGGCCGCGGCGTTCCTCGTCGGCATTGCCGCGATCGCCCCCGCGCTGCGCGCCGAGTACGACCTCGACCTCACCGGCCTCGGCCTGATGCTTGGCGCACCGACGCTGGGAATGGTGGTGACGCTGCTCGCCTGGGGACACGCGGCCGACCGGTTCGGCGAGCGCCGGGTGATGACGACGGGGCTGCTCCTCGCGTCCACGATGCTTTTTCTCGTCCCGTTCCTGCCGGGTTTCTGGCCGGTGCTGCTGGTGCTCTTCCTCGCGGGCGCGGCCGCATCGGGGCTCAACGCCGCGAGCGGCCGCGCGGTGATGGCGTGGTTTCCGGCCCGGGGACGCGCGTTCGCGATGGCCATCCGCCAATGCGGACTGCCGTTCGGCGCCGCACTGGCCGCCGCCGTTCTCCCGGTGCTCGTCGACATCGCCGGCACCCGGTTGGCCTTCTGGGGACTGGCCTGGTTCATGACGGCGAACGCGTTCGCGGTGGCCATGGTGATTCGATCGCGCGGCTCCGGCCCTGCTTCGGACGGGCGGTTCTGGGACGTCCTACGGCACGGCCCGCTGCTGAACCTCTGCGCGGCGGCGGTGCTCCTGATGCTCCCGCAGGTGGCCATCACCGCGTTCGGCATCGAACTCCTGTTGGCCACCACCGCGCTGACGGTGACGCAGGCGGCCGTCGCCCTGGTGGCGGTGAACCTGTCCGGCGCCGGCCTCCGCCTGCTCGTCGGCTGGTGGGCCGACTGGACCGGCGTGCGGTTACGGCCGTTCCTGTTCGTCGCGGTGTGCATGGTCGCCGCGTTCGACGCGCTTGCGGCATATATCGCGCTCGATGGGCCGATGCTGCACGTCTTCGTCGTTCTGGTGGGTGCGCTGGCGCTGAGCTGGAACGGGTTGGCGTTCGTCGTCGCCGCCGAACTGGCCCCGCCCGGCCGGGCCGGCTCGTTCCTCGGCTTCGAGAACACCGCCATCTACGCGGCGAGCGCGCTGGGCTCGATCCTGGTCGGCTTCTTCGCCGACCGGGCCGACTGGGCCACCGTGATCGGCGGCCTGACGCTGCCGGCGTTACTGGCGGCGACGGTGCTGGCGTTCAGCACGTCCTCGGTCCGGGTCTGAACTCACGTGTAGCGCTGCCAGGTGTCGCGGAGGGGGAGCCATCCGCCGTCGCCGTCGGTCCACAGCTTTTCGATGTAGGCGCCGGTGGTGGTGTTGTCGTCGTCCCAGTAGATGCCGCCGTACGTGCGTCCGCCGGTCTGGTAGGCGAACTCGACGTAGTGTCCGGTGGTGCGTCCGGACGTGCCGGCCCGCTGCGCGGCCACCGGCGCCGCACCGGCGGCGATCGGCGCCGAGGTGGTGTTCTGGGTGGCCCGGGCGGCCCGGACCTTGTCCCGGTCGGCCGCCGAACGGAACTGGATGAAGTAGACGTTGATGACGGCGTTCACCGAGCATCTCACCCGCAACTGCTCCCCCGGTTGGGGAGCCGGCCCGCCCGCCTCCGAACTCGACACGCACCCGCCCAGCCACGACATCCACGCGTCGGCGAGCGGCACGAACACCGGATTGAGTCGGCTCCGGTTCGCCGCCTCCTGGCCCGTGTCCCCGGCGGGTGCACCGTCCACAGTGGACCCGTTCGCCGTCGACCCGATGAGATACCCGGTGGACCCGAACACCAGCAGCCCGATGAGCAACCCGAGCAGCAGCACCCCGACGGCTGGCCGCGAACGCGGCGTCGCCTCGGATGCGCGGTCGTGGCCCGCCGGAACGATCGGATACCCACCGGTGTGCCCATGGGCCGGCGGCTGCGGCTGCGCCGGCCAGACCGGCGATCGCCAGGCCGCCGCCGGATTCGCGGCGTACGCGGGCGACGCGGGCATGATCGAGGTCGGGGTCACCAGCGGCGCCGGTGCCGGCGCCGGTGACGTGATCGCGGTGACCGGGATCGCCGTCACGGGAGCGGCCGGGGCCGTCACCGGTGCGGTGACCGGAGCCATGACCGGCGCCGTCACGGGAGCCATGACCGGAGCGGTGACCGGCGCCGGCGCGGGAGCCGCGACCGGAGCCATGACCGGGACGGCCGTCACCGGAATGGCCGTGACCGGCTCCGGCAACCTCGCGGGCGAGACCGGCGCGGGCGGAACGACCGCCTGCGGAACAACCGCCTGCGGTGCCACCGGCCATTCGTCGTGCTGGCGCGGCCGGAACTGCTCCGTCCGAATGGGTTCCGGTGGAGTGGACGCCGACCGGTCCACCGGCGGATACATCAACGGTGCCCGCGGTACGGGCGGCCGGGCCACCGGCGCGGGCAGCGCCGGCGGCCGCCTCGGTGCGGGAGCGGGGGGCGCCACCGTCGGCAGGCTGCCCGCGGGGGCGTTCGGTCCGGTCGGCACGGGGTCGGACGGCCAGTGCACGACGGCGGCTCTCATCTCGTCCACGGCCATGGCAACCTTTCCGAGGCTCCGAGGTGGGAAGACATCGACGCGGGTACCTATTGACCTGTCTCACGCAGATCCGGCGCGATCGGCTCACCGTTGCGGAAGATTCTCGACGTAAGGTGTGCGCATGCCCGACATCATGGGGGCGAGCCGGGCTGCCGGCCGGTTCGGTGTGGCGCAGCTCGTGTCGGTCGAGCTTGCCGTGGTCGCCGTGGCGGCATCCGTCTACGGGCTGCCGCCGGTGGCCGCGGCCGTCAGCGGGGGCGTCACGGCGCTGGTGCTCACCATGACGCTCGGCCGGTCGGGCGGGCGGTGGATGTACGAGGTCGTGGGCGCGCAGCGGCGGCTGAGCCGGCGGCGCCGGGCGGGTTTGCGGGCCGCCGACGCGGCACCGGCGCAGCGCGCGGTGCTGGCCGCCTTCGCGCCCGATCTTTCCACCCGGACGGCCACCGACCGGGGCACCGAGATCGGTGTGGGCATGGACGAGTTCGGGTGGTTCGCCGCGATCGCGGTGGTGCCGCCCGACGGGCTGTCCCGCGATCCGGCGGCCGCGCTGCGGCTCGACTGGCTCGCCCGGTTGGCCGCCGAACCGTCGGTGCCGGCGAGCACGCTGCAGGCGGTCGTGCGGCAGGTCGACGGGCCGGCGCCCGGCGTCGATCCGGGTTCGCCGTCGGCGGCGTCGTACCGATTGCTGCGCAAGGCCCTGGGCCTGCCGCCGAGCCGCCAGATCTGGCTGGTCGCCCGGCTGGCGCCACGCGACGGCGCGCTCGCCGCGGCGGGCCGGGGCGGCGGCGAGGCCGGCGTCCACAAGGCGTTGGCGACCACGCTCAAGCGGCTCGCCACCGGTCTCGCCGAGGCCGGCCTGACCTACCGGATCCTCGACGAGGCCGCGCTGTGGGCGGCGGTCACCGTCGCGTGTGGACTGCCGGCGGCGACCGTCAGCCCGCCGCGGGAGCGCTGGTCGCGGGTCGAGGCCGGCGGCGCGGTCCACGTGTGTTTCGCGGTCCGCTCCTGGTCGACGGCGCAGCCCGCCGACGCCCTCTCCGAACTGCTCCGGCTACCTGACGCGTCGGCGGTCAGCACCGCGGTGGTCTTCGGTCCCCGCACGGTGCCGCCCTCGCCCGACGCGCCGGCACCACCCCCGGCACCCGTTCCGGTGCGGGTGCTGGTGCGGGTGGCCGCCGCCCCGGACCGGGTGACGTCGTGCGTCGACGCGTTGCAGGCGACGGCCACGAGGCTCGACGTGAAACTGGTGCGGCTCAACGGCGAGCAGGGTGCCGCCGTCTACGCCACCGCACCGACCGGAACGACCATCGGCCTCGCGCCATGGTGAGCCATGGAGGGTTCCCTTGCTGACCGGCGGCGCCCGCACCACCGTTCCCGAACTGCGCGCCGACGCGCTCGCTCCCACCGTGTTCCCGGTCGACGCCGACGGCGTCATTCTGGGCCGCGACAGCACCGGGCGCCCGGTGACGCTGCGGTTGTTCGACGCCGTGCCGCGGCGGGTGGTCTTCATCGGCGGCTGGTGGGCGGCGCAGATCCTGGTGTCGCGGTGTCTCGCCGTCGGTGCGATGGTCGCGGTCGACGCCCACAGCGTCGCCGATTCGACCGACGCCGTCGCCATCGGTGCCCAGTGGCTGGCGCTGGGCCGGTTCGCCACCGGAGCCAACGGACGGATCCGGCCGATCCCGCCGAACATCGACGAGTGGCCGGCCACCGCGGCGCAACCGGTGCTGCGGCTGCGTGACGTCGGACCGGGTGGCCCGGCATCCGACCCGCGCCGGCCGTGGCACACCGAGCTCACCGTGCTGTCGACCGTCGGGCCCGCCACGGGTCGCGCGATCGCCACCGCCGACGTCGTGCTGGTGCAACGGCTCGCGCACGCCGACGCCGACCTGGTGCGGCTGGCGCTGGAACTCGGGCCGGAGTACACGCCGCTGCTCGGCGCGATGGAGAACGAGATGGTCGCGGCGTTCGGCGGCGGGGTCGTGCGGTACACGTGGCTCACGCCGACGCCGGTGGAGCGTCAACTGTTCGGGTGAGAGCAGCCCGTGGCCCGGGCGGTGAACGACCGCCCGGGCCACGGTGGGGGTGGCGATCAGGTCGCGGAACAGCCCGACGCGCTGCTCGGGCCGGTGCCGGTGCCCTGGAAGCCGAACTGCGTCGACTGCCCGGCGTTCACCCGGCCGTTGTAGCTGACGTTCGAGAACGAGGTGCCGTTGCGGGTGGTGCTCCAGGCATTGGTGACATTGGCCGCCGACGGGATCGACACCGTCCAGCCGTTGATGGTCGACGACCCGGCGGTGACCGTCACCGTGGCGACGTACCCGCCGTTCCACTGGTTCAACGAGATCGACGCCGAGCATCCGCCGGGCGTGCCCGGGTTCGACGGGCTGGAACTCGACGGGCCCGGGTTCCCCGGGGTGCTGCTGCTGGGGTTCTGCGGCTGGCCGTTGTTCAGCGCGGTGAGCACCGAGTTGTACGCCGCCTTCTTGTTGCCGCTGCCGTCGAACAGCAGCGGGGTCTGCGAGGCGCGCCACGAGTCGCTGTCGCGGATGCCCCACACCGTGATGCCGTTGCAGCGCGCGACGGCGAGGCAGTCGGTGACGACGCCCGAGTACCAGGCCGGTGTCGCGTTCTGGATGTCGAGCTCGGTGATCTGCACGTCGACGCCGAGCGCCGCGAAGCTCGACAGCGTGGTGCGGTAGTTCGACGGGTACGGCGACTGCTGGTTCATGTGCGACTGGAAACCGACGCAGTCGATCGGGACGCCGCGCTGCTTGAAGTCCTGCACCATGCGGTACACGGCCTTGGTCTTGGCGTGGGTCCAGTCGTCGGTGTTGTAGTCGTTGTAGCAGAGCTTCGCGCCCGGGTCGGCGGCCCGCGCCGTGCGGAACGCCACCTCGATCCAGTCGTTGCCGGTGCGCTGCAGGTTGGAGTCGCGCCGGCCGCCGCCGCTGCCGTCGGCGAACGCCTCGTTGACGACGTCCCACGAGTCGATCTGGCCGCGGAAGTGGGTGGCCACCTGCGTGACGTGGTTGATCATCGCGTTGCGCAGCGCCGTGCCCTCCATGCCCGCCGCCCAACCGGGCTGCTGCGAGTGCCAGGCCAGCGCGTGTCCCCGGACCTTCGCGCCGCGCGACCGCGCCTGGTTGACGATCTGGTCGGAACTGCTGTAGTTGAAGGAGTTCTGGGACGGCTCGGTGGCGTCCCACTTCATCTCGTTCTCCGGCGTGACGCTGTTGAACTCGCGGTTCAGGATCGTCGTGTACACCGAATCGCTGAGCTTGTACGCGGCGACGGCCGTGCCGAAGTAGCGGCCGCCGCGCTCTGCGGCCGACGCGCCCAGGGTGGTGGCGGCGCTGGCCGATCCGGGCAGGAACACGGTGCCGGTGACGGCGAGTGCGCCGGCGGCGGCGATGGCGAGGACGGTTCTGCGGCGGAAACTGAGGGGGATCCCCTGCATTCCTGGCTCCATTCCGGGGTGGCGGCCGGCCCGGAATGACGTGCGCTCCGGCCCGGCCCGGTGACGCGGGCGGGACGAGGCGGCTCGCCAGCGGCGGCGGGCACCGTGGGAGGAGGGCGGAGCATCGACCTCAGTAGATGGAGGATCGCAGGCGGGATCCGGAGCCGTCAATTACTTTCGGAAAACTTTCGAAGCAATTTCGAGGTGTCACCCGGACGACGATCCCGAGGGCGATCCCGAAGGCGGGTCCGAGCCGTTCACGACGGCTTCCGGCGGTTCGGCGCCGCCCTCGCCGGCGGTCACCCAGGCCGCGCCGTTGCCGGTCCACCAGTCGGCGCCCTCCTCGACGCCGGCGCCGGTCCCGGCGCCGCCGCCCGGCTGGTGGCCGATCACCCCGGCGCCGGCCATCATCATCGGCATGGCGCCGCCGGCCGCCGCGGCCGACGCGGCACCGGCCGCGGCGCCGCCGGGCGGCACGGTGCCCACCGAACCCTTCGCCGCCCCGGCCAGACCCGGTGCCGCACCGGACAGCATCGCCGCCGGAACCGGACCACCGATCGGCCCGCCCGGAACCGCACCGGCCGCGAAGGCGAGGCCGGCGACGCCGGGAACCTGACCGGCCGGGCCGCGCATCCCCAGATCGGAGACGCCGGCCAGCCCGCCGGTCGCCGCTCCGTCCGCGACCCGGCCGGGCTCCTCGGGAACGTTCACGACGGCACCCGGCATGCCGGCCGGCGCGTCCGGGATCGCGGCGGGCCAGTTGGCCTGGTCGACCACGCCGTAGAGGGCGGCCAGTTCGGCCACCAGGGTCACCATCCGCTCGTGCGCGGCGGACCGCTCCTCCGCCGTGGGCACGTGTCCGAGCGAGGAGCCGAGCACCGCCTCCGGCGTCGACCACCCGGTCGCCGCGCTGAGCAACGCGGCCCGGACCGCCACGGAATCGGCGCCGGCCGCCACGGGCACGGCCGGGTTGGGCCCGACCGGATTCGGCTGGGCCTGCCGCTGCGCCTCGGCCAGCGCCCGGGACATCGCCTCCGCGCCGACGCCGATGCTGGCCGCCTCGTCGGCGAGTTCCTGTGCGTACGTCGCGATCAGCCCGATCCGGCTCGCGAACTCGTCGCTGCCCTCCCCGGTCCAGCGGGCGGCGAGCCCGGTCAGGTCCCGGCGCAGCCTGGTGGACAGGGTGGCGGCGGTGGCGCCGGCCCGGCGCCACGCGTCGGCCTGGCGGGAGAGCACGGCCGGCGAGCCGTGGAGCAGCTGCCGGTACAACTCGTCGTGGCTGTAGCGGTTGTAGCGCTGGTAGTACTCGTCAGGCATGGCGCGCCGTCCCCGGGTCGAGAGCGTCGTTCACCGGCCGCACCGCGTCGCGGATCTCCGCCGGATCGGCGCCGGCCAGGTCGTCGGCCGAGCGGTACCGCTGCGCGATCGTCATGGCCGCGTTCTCCGCGGCGGTCAGCGCGCTGATCAGCCGGTCGAGCCGGGTGACGTACTCGCGGCGGAGGCCGTCGAGCCGGGTCGCCGTGCGGGCGGCGTCGTCGAAACGGCCCAGCGCGGGCAGGTCCGCGGCCGGCGCGGTCGTCAACGCCAGGCGCGCCGAGTACGACTCGTCGAGCCGGGCTTGCAGGTAGGTACGGAAGTCGTCGATCGAGTACGGATCGACGAAGAGCGAGTTCCCAGCCATGCGGCCATCCCCGGTGACGAGTAGCGGTCCGACATGACAAGCCACGGACGCCACGGCGTTCCGGTTCACTGGCAGCAGCTAGTTTGTCGCCGAGGGAGGCGACCTCATGAACCGGCCGATGTCGATGGACCGGTCGGTGCCGCCGGCGGCGCGATGAACAGCGTCGCCGCCTGCGGGTCCAACGAGGGACCGGTGGGCACCAGCGCGAGCAGGGCGGCCGGGATCGACACCGGGGTCACCTTCCCGTACCCGAGCGACTGCCGGACCTTGTCGGCGGCGTCGATCGGCATCGGGTACTTGAGGCCCTGATCGGTGATCAGGTACGTGGTGCCGGTGGCCGCGCCCGGCGGCGGCAGCAGCCGCACCAGCGTGGCCCGCCCGCCGGGCAGGACCACCCGGTCGGCGGTGCGTACGCCGTCGGCGCCGACCTGCGCCGGCGGCGCGGCCTCGGGCGCCAGCCGGGCCTCGCCGCTGACGGCGGTGTACGTCTGGACGACCACCGGTTGGTCGGCGGCCGGCGCGCCCCGGTACAGCGCGCACAGCATCGGGTACCGCGGGCCGTCGCGCGGCACGGTCGGCACCTCGGCGGGGAACCCGGGTGGCTCTGCCTGATCACTGGACAAGACGCGACCGGCCTCGGCCGCCGTCGTCTCGGTGGCCGCCGCCCCCGCGGCCGTCATCAACCGGGCCGTCACCGCGCCCACCGGGCTCAACCCGTTGGGCGTCATCACGTAGTACTGCTCGCCGGCCCGGAACAGCTGCCCGACCGTGGTCTGCGCGCCGCCGACGGTGATCGAGGTGCGGTCGCCGGTGCCGGGTACCGCCGGCGCGGCCAGGTCCGGACCGGCCGGCACCGCGTTGAGCAGGCCGTCGGCGACCGGCGCCACCGGTACCCCGGCCCACCCGAGCGCGGCGACGGTGGCGTTGTCGCGGATCCGCAGCCGGCGGTCCCGGTAGATCAGGTACCGGTCACCGCCGTCGGTCGCGACGAGCAGCCCGGCCTTCGGGTCCACCGCGGTTCCACCGGCCGGCTCCGAGCCGACGAACAGGAACGTCGCCGGCACCTCGGAGGACGGCGAACGGGGCGCGCTGCACACCGTCCACGGAAGTTTCACCAGCGCGGCGGCCGCGGGCAGTTCGTCGGGCAGGCCCTCGATGCCCACCGCCCGGCCGCGCGGGATCTCGCGCAACGAGTTCTGCGACATGGTCCGCACGGTCAGGTCGTCGGTGCCCGCGATGAGCCGGGCGGAGGTCCAGTTCAGCACCGGATGCAACCGCCCCTGCAGGTACAGGAACTTCGCCCCGTTCTCGCGCACCAGGATCAGCGAGTTCTCGGCCGGCGTGCGCCCGCCGGGACGCACCAGGCCGTAGATGCCGACGGCGGCGAAGACCAGCGCGGCGATGAGCAGGCCACCGAACACGGCCAGCGCGAACCGCCGCATCGGCCGCTCGTTGGTCTCCGGCTCGCCCAGCACCAGCCCGCCGACGATCCGGCGCGTCAGGAACCGGTATGCCTGAAGCTGTTCGCGCCGGCTCTGCATGCGGCTACCCCCGGATCCCGCGGATCCAGGCGTACAGCCCGCTGACCCAGATCGCCATCGGCACGATCCCGAGAATGAGCACGATCTCCAGGACGTCGAGCGCGCGGCCCCACCACGGCGAGTTGGGCCGCTTCCCGCCCGCCATCGCGAAGCCGAAGTGGATGCCGGCCACCGCGATCACGGCGAGCAGGACACCGGTCAACCGCGCGACCGGACCGACCGAGAGGTAGAGCGTCACCAGCACGGCGGCCAGCGCGACGGCGCCGCCGGCCAGCAGCGGCAACCGCAGCCGGGCGCCCAGGTACCAGCGCGCCCGCGACGTCAGCAGGATCCCCAGCGCCGCGCCCAGCACCAGCCCGCGCCAGTCGGCGGTGGCGACCACGGCGGCGCCGGCCGCGACGATGACGGCCAACGCCGTGACCATCCCGGCGAGCAGCTCGTCGGCGCGCCGGCTCCGCGCCAGCACCCGCTCGCCGTCGACGGTCTCGGTGTCCTGGCGCAGCTCCTCCCGCTCGGCCGGCAGCGACGGAACGGGCAGGCCGGCCAGCCGGTACGCGATCATCGGCTGCGCCGGCAGCGTGGCCAGCACGACCAGCAGCGTGACCGCCGCGGCGGGCACCGGACCCACCTCGAGCGCGACCGCGGTGGCCGTGCCCAGCACGGCCGCCCCGGCGACGGCACCGGCCGACAGGAACATCGGCGTGGCCGCGTGGCCGATGCCGATCGACGCCAGGGCCGCGGCGAGCAGGGCCGCGGTGACGGCGACGAGCAGGTGCGGACCGGCCAGCTCGCCGACGGTGCGGTCACCGGCCAGCACGAGCAGGCCACCGACCGCGGCGTACACGATCGCGACCAGACCCACCGCGCGGGCCGCGTCCTGGTCTCCCAGCGCCCGGGACAGGATCGTGGCGATCCCGATCAGGATCGCGGCGCCGGCCAGGCCGACCACGCCGCCGGCCAGTTGCGGCGGACCGGCCAGCAGGGTGACGGCCGCGCCGCCGAGCAGCGCCAGCACCGCCACCACGAGCCCGTACCGCCGGGTCCGCGACGCGGTCCAGCGGCTCGGCTGGTCGCGGGTGGCGGTGGCGACCGCGTCGATGACGTCGTCGTACACCAGCACCGGTGCCTCGTCGCCGCGCGGGCGCAGGTACAGCACGTCGCCGTCGCGGACCTCCAGCTGGGCCGGCGTGTGCGAGCCGTCGAGCACCAGACCGTCGAGGCGGGCCAGGGTCCAGCCGTGCTGGGCGGCCGGGTCGTCGCCCAGGTCGGTGCCGGCGTAGCGCAGCAGGACGGGCAGCATCTCGGCCACCGGCACGTCGGCGGGCAACGCGAGGTCGACCCGGCTGCGCGGCGCGACGATGGTGACTCGGCTGATCCCGCCAACCACGCGAGACCTCCTCTGCGCGCGTTCATCGGCCGGTGACTGCGCTCGATATATTAGCGGGATCTTCGACCTCCAAGGCGGTACGTCGTGAGTACGGTCCTGTTCCGCCGGCCGCCCCGGCAGACCCCGCCCCGGATGCCGCGCGGCGAACTGGTCCTGGAGTCGCCGCCCGACCTGGCCGAACCGCTGCCCCGCAGCCTGGCCCAGCTCCTGATGCTGCTGCCGATGATGGCCGGCGGCGGCGCGATGGCGCTGATGTACGCGGGCGGCGGCCGCGGCGGCGTGCTGACCTACCTCGTCGGCGGCCTGTTCGCGGTGTCCATGCTGGGCATGGGCGCGACGTCGATCGGTCACAACACCGGTCACAGCCGGGCCGAGACCGACGCCCGTCGCCGCGAGTACATGCGGTACCTCGGACAGAGCCGCCGGCAGGTGCGCCGCGCCGCCGCGCAGCAACGCCGGGCGCTGCTGTGGCGGCATCCCGAGCCGGCCACCCTGTGGTCGCTGGTCGCCTCGAAACGGATGTGGGAGCGGCGCACCGGCGACGAGGACTTCGGCGAGATCCGGGTCGCGGCCGGGGCACAGAAGCTCGGTATCGCGATCGTGCCGCCGCAGACGCGTCCCGTGGAGGATCTCGAACCGTTGAGCGCGGTGGCGCTGCGCCGCTTCGTCCGGGCCCACTCGGCCGTGCCCGACCTGCCCCTGGCGGTGCAGTTGCGGGCGTTCAGCCGGGTGGTGCTGCGCGGTGAGCGGGCCGACGTGCTGGCGCTGGCCCGGGCGACGGTGGCGCAGCTGTGCACGTTCCACTCCCCCGACGACGCCCAACTGGTTGTGGTGGCGTCGGCGGGACGACGGGCGGACTGGGACTGGGTGAAGTGGCTGCCGCACGCGCAGGACGACCGCCGCGCCGACGGTGCCGGTGCCCGGCGCCGCGTCTACGACTCGATGGCCGCGTTCGAGGAGGCGGCCCGGGAGGACCTGGAGGCCCGGACGCGGCACTCGCCGGAGGCCAAGCCGCAGGCCGGCGCGGCGCACCTCATGGTGGTGCTCGACGGCGGCGAGGACGCGCCGGCGGGTCAACTGGCCGGTCCCGGCCTGCTCGGCGTCACCGTGCTCGACCTGTCCGGGATGGTTCCCCGCGACGCCGGCCGCTGGCTGCTGTGCCTCGACGTCGACGCCGACTCGGTCACCGCCGACCGCGGTGCCCGGCGCACCCGCCTCGGGCGACCGGATCGGCTCACCGCCCAGCAGGCGCTCGGGCTGGCGCGGGCGCTGGCGCCGTACCGGCTCTCCCGCCACACCGAGGTGCAGGAGGCCACCGCCCGGATCACCGAGCTGCCCGAACTGCTCGGCCTGGCCGACGCCACCGCGGTCGACCCGGCCCGGACCTGGCGGCGGCGGGCCGACCGCGACCGGCTGCGCATCCCGCTGGGCGTCAGCCCGGACGGATCGGCGGTGGACCTGGACTTCAAGGAGGCGGCGCTCGACGGCATGGGCCCGCACGGGCTGCTGATCGGCGCCACCGGTTCGGGCAAGAGCGAGCTGCTGCGCACGATGGTGCTGTCGCTCGCCATCACCCACTCCAGCGAGGACCTCAACTTCGTCCTCATCGACTTCAAGGGCGGCGCCACGTTCGCCTCGCTCGACGTCCTGCCGCACACCAGCGCGGTCATCACCAACCTGGCCGAGGAGCTGGCGATGGTCGACCGCATGGAAGACGCGCTGAGCGGCGAGATGATCCGCCGCCAGGAACTGTTGCGGGCGGCCGGGAACTACGTCTCGCGGCACGAGTACGAGCGCGACCGGCTGGCCGGTGAACCGTTGGCGCCGCTGCCCAGCCTGCTGGTGATCTGCGACGAGTTCTCCGAGATGCTCGCGGTCAAGCCCGACTTCATCGACATGTTCGTGATGATCGGCCGGCTGGGCCGCTCGCTCGGCGTCCACCTGCTGCTGGCCAGTCAGCGGCTGGAGGAGGGCCGGCTGCGCGGCCTGGACACGCACCTGTCGTACCGGGTCGGGCTGCGCACGTTCTCCGCGATGGAGAGCCGGGTGGTGCTCGGCGTGCCCGACGCCTACGAGCTGCCCAACGCGCCCGGGCACGGGTACCTCAAGGTCGGCACGTCACCGATGCAGCGGTTCCGGGCGGCCTACGTCTCGGGGCCGTACCGCGGTGCCGGTGGCCGCACGCAACGGTCGACGGCGCTGGTGAGCACCCGCATCGTGCCGTTCGGCGTCGACGCCGTGCCGATCCCGGAGCAGCCGACGGTCGAGCCGGAACAGGCACCGGAGACCGAGAGCGCGCGGCAGACCACGATGCTCGACGTGATCGTCGCCCGGCTGCGCGACCGGGGCGTGCCGGCCCACCAGGTCTGGTTGCCGCCGCTGGCCGAGGCGCCCGGGCTCGACGCGCTGCTGGGCGACCTCGACACCGACGAGCGGCACGGGCTGGTGGCGACCGCCTGGCGCAAGCCCGGCCCGCTGGTCGTCCCGGTCGGCATCGAGGACCGGCCGTACGAGCAGAGCCGCGAACCGCTGCCGGTGGAGCTGGCGGGCGCGAACGGCAACGTGGTCGTGGTGGGCGGGCCGCGCTCGGGCAAGAGCACGCTGCTGCGCACCATCATC
This sequence comes from Virgisporangium aurantiacum, assembly GCF_016863635.1. Lineage (GTDB taxonomy): Bacteria > Actinomycetota > Actinomycetes > Mycobacteriales > Micromonosporaceae > Virgisporangium > Virgisporangium aurantiacum. The sequence goes on from NZ_BOPG01000022.1 coordinate 159,662, forward strand.
GCGTCACTGGCGCTCACGCACAGCCCGCGCGAGGTCCAGTTCATGTGCATCGACTTCGGCGGCGGCGCGCTGCGGGCGCTGGCCGGCCTGCCGCACGTCTCCGGCGTGGCGGTCCGCCGCGACCTGGAGTCGGTGCGGCGCAGCGTGGCCGAGGTGTGGGCGCTGATCGAGGACCGCGAGGTGCGGTTCGCCGAGGCCGGCGTCGAGTCGATCGACTCCTACCGGGAGCGCCGGGCCCGCGGCGAGTTCGCCGACGACCCGTTCGGCGACCTGTTCCTGGTGGTCGACGGGTACGGCCTGCTCCGCGAGGAACAGGAGGAGCTCGACTCCGCGCTGTCGGTGATGGCGAGCCGGTGCCTCGGGTTCGGGGTGCACCTGGTGCTGACCGCCAGCCGGTGGGGCGAGATCCGGTACAACATCCGGGACTACTTCACCACCCGCCTGGAACTGCGCCTGGGCGACCCGTCCGACTCCGAGATCAACCGCCGGGCGGCGGCGAACGTGCCGGACGCCGCTCCCGGTCGCGGCCTGAGCCGGAACCAGTTGCACTTCATGTCCGCTGTGCCACGGATCGACGGCGGTACGGGCGACGAGGGCCTGCCGGAGGCGACGGCCGCCCTGGTGGCCCGGGTCCGGGCGGCCTGGCCGCATCCGCCGGCGCCGCGCGTGCGGCTGCTGCCGCGTCAACTGCCGGCGGCGGAGCTCTGGCAGGCCGCGGCCGCCAACGCCGGAAAGCGGATCCCGCTGGGGTACAACGAGGCCCGGCTCGCACCGGTGTATCTCGACCCGGTCGAGGACCAGCACCTGGTCATCTTCGGCGACGCGCAGTGCGGAAAGACCAACCTGCTGCGGCTGATCGCGCGGTGGATCGTCGACAACCGCACACCGGCCGAGGCGAAACTCATCATCGTCGACTACCGGCGCAGCCTGCTCGGTGCGGTCGAGGGCGAGCACCTGCTCGACTACGTCCCCGGCGCGCAGCAGGCCGAGAGCATGGCCGCCGGCATCGTGGCGGCCCTGAACAAGCGGCTGCCCGGCCCCGACGTCACCATCGACCAGCTGCGCACCCGGAGCTGGTGGGCCGGTCCCGACCTGTACCTGCTCGTCGACGACTACGACCTGGTGTCCAGCTCCAGCGGCAATCCACTGGGTGAACTGGCCGACCTGTTGCCGCAGGCCCGCGACATCGGCCTGCACCTGATCCTCGCCCGCCGCACGGGCGGCGCGAGCCGGGCCCTGTACGAACCGGTGCTGCAGCGGCTCAAGGAACTCGACGCACCCGGTCTCCAGATGGCCGGCAACCCCGACGAGGGCGCGCTCCTCGGCTCGGTGACGCCGGGCCCGCAGCCGCCCGGCCGGGGGGTGCTGGTGCGGCGCAGCGACGGGGTGGGTCTCATCCAGACCGCATTCATCGAAACCGGTTGAACCGTTCGGATGCGACCGCCGTGATGTGAGATCAGACGGCGTTGCATTACGAGAGGTGGCCGGATGGCACACGGGCAAGAAATCAACCTCCACGATGTCAAGATTGCTGGCGACAATCTGGATGCGTTCGCGAACCAGATGACCGCCCGCCTCAAGGCGATCAAAGCCGAGGTGCAGGGGCTCAGCGGAAAGTACGAGGGTCTGGGCGCGGCCGCGTTCCAGAAGTCGATGTCGGGCTGGGACGCCACGGCGCTCAACATCCGCCGGGCCATCTTCGAACTGGCCGGCCAGGTGCGCGTGGCCGGCAAGACACACCTCGCGGGTGACCACGAAACCATCGCCGACTTCAACGCCCACTCCGGAGGCTGACGTGCACCAGATTCGGGTCAACTACGCGCTGAACCAACAGGTGAGCCAGACGCTCCAGAAGGAGCACAAGGTTCTCAACCAGCTCACGGCCGATCTGCACACCCAGCTGAAGAAGGCGGTGTGGGTCAGCGAGTCCAACGCCAACTTCCGGCAGATCCTGGCGAAGTACAACGTCCACATGGCGGAGCTGCACAACGAGCTCAACCGCCTGGGCGCGGCCCTCCTCTCCGCCAGCCAGAGGCTGCAGGTCGCGGACAAGCGGGCGACGAAACTGTTCTGAACAAACGGCAACCGGGGTCGTCCGACGCGATGTGTCGGACGGCCCCGGATTTCTATGCGTCGAGAACGCCACCGCCGACGACGTCCGCGCTGTCGAAGCCGAACATCGCCTTGACCTCGTCCTCCTGGAGGAAGCCGTCGGTGTTGTTTCCCTGCGCGCCGCCGGCGCCGTGCCCGCCCATCGGCATCATCGGTGGGTACATTCCCATCCCGCCGAGCGCGGCGGAGCCGCCACCCGCACCGGGCGCCCCGAGCCCGCGCGCGGCCGACCCGGGTGCGCCGAACCCCGACGTCGCCGAGCCGGGAACCGCCCCGACCGGCCCGAGACCCGCGCCGCCGCCGACGCCACCCACGCCGCCACCCAGGCCACCACCGGCACCCAGGCCGCCGATTCCGGCGAGACCCGACGTGTCGGGGTCTCCGAATCCGGGCAGCTCTCCGGACGTCCCGGGCAGCTCGGGCGGGGTCGTCGTCGACAGGTCCGGCAACGGCGTGCTGCTCGGCGCCGTCGGGGCGTTCAGGCCGGCGGTGGACACCGGGGTCTGCAGGCCGCCCGGCGACAACCCGGGGCCGCCCAGGCCGTCCAGGCCCCTCGCGTCGGGGCCGGCGGTCCGGCCCGCGCCGGGACCCGCGGTTGCGCCGGGCCCGTTCGCACCGTCGGGTCCGGACCGGACGCCCGGAACCGGCACCGGCTCACCGGGCGGAATCAACTTCCGGTCGGCCCCGTAGTCGCTGACCAGTTGCCGGTACACCTCCTGCGCGTGCTGCTCGCCGAGGCTGAACCAGCGCTGGAACGCGTTGTACGTCTCGGGCCAACGCCGATACAACGCCAGGTCCAGCGCGAACGGACGCACGAACCACGGCACGCCGGCGTGGAACGCCTCCTGCGCGGCCACGACCTCCTCGTACCTGTTCAGGGGGACGTGGATGTTCTCGACCGCGGTCTTGAGGTGGGTGGCGCTTTCCGACGCCGCCCGCTGCAGGCCCTGGTACTGGTTCTGGATCGCACCGACCGCACCGATCAGCTCCTTGACGTGCTGCTGGAAGGCGGCCGCACCGGTGCCGTGCCAGTTCGTTCCCGACTGGATCTGCAGCTTCTGAAGTGCCCGCCGGAGCTGGTTCAGCTGGCCGGGCCGCTGCTCCGGCCCGCCCTCGACCTGCGGCAGCCCGAACACGTTCTGCCAGTGGCCGGCGGCCCGTTGCAGACACAGGTAATTGCTCGCGACGCAGACCCGATCGACGATCTGGTCCCAGGTCGGGCCGTCGGCCATGGTGTGCGCTCCTCACTACCCGAGGTACCGGCGGACGGTCGCCGCGTCGAGCTTGTTGCGTTCGTCGGCGTCCCGGTACTGCTTGGCGAGCTTCTCCATCGCGGCCGCGGTATGGGCGATGGCCTTGGTCAGGTTGTCGAGGTCGGTGTCGAGTTGCTGGGCGGCGCCGGCGAACGCCGCGCGCATGTCCATGACGGGCCCGATGTCGTCGCTGCCCAGGCTGCGGTAGCGCTCCCGGCTCGCGGTCGCGGCCACGTCGCCCGCCGCGGCCTCTCTCCGGATCGCCCTGGTTGAGGCGGCGAGTTCGTTGAGATACTGGCCGATCACCTTGAGATCCTGCCCGTCGACCTGCAACCGGCCGGCGCTCTCGAGCTGCTCCGAGGCCCCCAGCGGTTCGAGCGTGGCGAGCCAGGGTCGCCGGGCCGGCGCCGGAACCGGGCTGTCGCCATCCGTCACGACAACACCCCGCCCGCCTCGGTGGCCGCGTCAGCGGTCTCCCACGACGCGCCTTCCTCTTCCAGCCACTCGCTGCCCTCGTGATGTTCCTTGTCGCCCAGGTGGCCACCGGCCATGCCGGCGCCGCCGTACATCATCCCGGGCCCGCCGGCCGCGCCGCCGCCGGCGACCATCTCGCCGACCGCCCCGCCCCGGGCGGCGATCGCGCCGGGCCCGAGACCGGCGGTGCCGCCGAGCGTCGACGGGTTCAGGCCCGCCGTGCCGAGCGGCACGCCGCCCGCACCGGTGAGCCCGCGCGCCAGCCCGGCGCCGTCGAGCGAACCGACGCCGGCCAGCCCGACACCGGGGCCGGCGCCGGTACCGATCCCGGTCGGCAGAGTCGGGCCACCGCCCGGCGTGATCGGTGTGTTCGGCGTCAGGGGACCCGGCGCGACGCTCGTCGGCGGCGGAACCGCACCCACCGGCGGCGTGGACGCGGCGGCGGGGTCCTTCTGGGTCAACGAACCGAGGACGCTCACCGCCGAGTTCGCCAACGTCAGTGCCACCTGGGCGTCGGCCGCGTTGGTCTGCAGAACGACCAGGTCGATCTGGGCGGTGTATTCGCCCGCCTTCACCGTCAGGTCCGCGTGCAGCGTCCGCGCCTCGCCGTGGTGCTGGCTCGCGTGCAGCGCCGCGATCGCCTCGATCTGCGGCTTGCCGAGGACCACCTTGCCCATCGGCCATACCTGGAAACCCTGTGTCGTCGCCGTTTTGGTCAGCAGGACCAGCCGCGCCTTGGCGTTCTGCAACTGCTGGGCGCCGGCGTTGATGATCTGCTGCGACTGGGTGAACGCGGTGAGCACCTGCTGTCCCTTGCCCAGCAGCCCGCCCGCCTGCGACCCCTGCGCCTGCTGGCCCGAGCCGGTCCAGGTGCCCACGAGGTTCGACGCGCTGTTGAAGAGCTGGTAGCCGGCGCCGACGGGTCCCATGACGGCGGAAAGCGTGCTCATCGTGTCGTTCTGGAACAGCGTCGGCTTCGAGGCCATGATGCTGGCGTACGTGTTGAACATCGCTGTCACCTGCTCGCTTGCCGGAAGTCGACGGCCGTCGACTCGTCGTCGGCGACGTGCGACCCGGCCGCCTCGTCGAGGGAGTTCGCGTGCCGGTCCAGTTGGTCGGCCGTCTTGCGGATCGCGGTGGGAAGGTGGCCACCGCACACCACCGTGGCCGCGCGGGCGAGATTCGTGGCCGGGTTGGCGATGGCCGCGCGCACGTTGGCCACCGCCACCAGGTCGGCCTGTTTGCGCAGGCCGTCCGCGACGGACCGGCACTCGGTGGCGGCCTTGTTCAGTTGCGCGGGGGTCATCTTCAGCTCTGCTGGCGTCGGTACGGTCACGGAATCCTCCCGGCGAAGGCATCTATGCTGTTCGACATCACGGATCCGGAGCCGCGGGCGGTTCAATCTGTTAAGCGGCTGATTTGTCGCCGAGAGAGGCGACGGAGGTGCGCGAATGTCGATGTTCGACGATGTCGATCTGCCCGCCGTCGGCGTGCCCGGCGCGCTCGACCGGATCCGGTCGCAGACGTTCACCGGCCGCGACCCGGACAACCTGGTGACGGCCGAGGTCACCGGCGACGGCATGGTCGACCGGATCACGTTCGCGGCAACCGTCGCCACCCGCCGGCCGCCGGCCGTCGCCACGGCGGTGCTGGCCGCGATCGCCGACGGCCAGCGCCAGGGCGTCGAGGCGCTGATGGAACTTGCGGCCGCCAGGGACTCGTCCGAACCCGACGAGAAACCCGTGGGCGACGGAATCGTCGGCGGCCCCTCGGAAGGCGGCAACGCATGAGCCACGGGATGGACGCCGAGCGGTACGCCGCGGTGACCGCGGCCGGTCAGGCGCAACTCGACGCATACAGCGAGGCGGCCGAGCGACTGGCGCGGGAACCGGTCGAGGCCCGCAGCGGCGACGGCCGGGTGCGGGTGCGGGCGGCCGGCGGCGGCCACGTCGTCGGGCTGCGGCTCAGCGACGACGTGTTCAGCCGCTACACGGTCGGCGCCCTCGGCGAGGTGGTCACCCGCACGGTCCGGGCGGCTCAGGAGCGGGCGGCCGCGGCGTTCCGGACCGGGCTGGCCGGGGTGCCGACGACCGCGGTCGACGAGGCCGACGAGATCATGGCCGAACTGGCGGCAGACGGCGAGGAGTAGCCGTCAGGCCCGCCACCGGCGCGCCCGCCCGTTGCGCACGATCGGGATCGCGATCAGCAGGAGCACCACCGCGAGCGCCCCACCGACGGTGATCCAGACGGCCGCGCCGGTGACCCCCCGCATCGGATCGGCGGCGGCCCGGGGTGCCCTCGGCAGCCGGGCGTCGGCAGCGGCACCGCCGGCGAGAGCGCCGCCCGCCAGCGCACCCACCGCCCGGGCCGGGTTGACCACGCCGTACCCCACCTCGGCGTTGCGTTGCCCGGCCGGGTGGTCCGCGGTCCGCTCGATCCGGTCGGCCACCTGGGCGGGGGTCAGGTTCGGGTCGTACGAGCGCACCAGCGCCGCCACGCCGGTGACGTACGCGGCGGCGAAACTGGTGCCGCCGTCGGTGGTGTAGAGGTAGCCGCCGCCGCGCGGCGACGGCCCGGAGATCCGGTCACCCGGCGCGGCGACGTCGACGTGCTCGCCGGTCGACGAACTGGTGACGTGCTTGTCGCCGGTGTCGACGCCGCCGACCGCGATCACCTCCGGGTACGCCGCGGGATACTGCGCGCCGGACTGCCCGCCCCCGTTGCCGGCCGCCGCCACCAGAACCACCCCGCGACCCACCGCGTACCGCACGGCCGCTTCGAGGTCCGGTGTCGCCTCAGCTGTGAGAGACAGGTTGACCACGGTGGCACGGGCCTGGTCGACGGCGTACCGGATCGCCGTGGCGACCACTGTGGACAGTTCACCGCCGACCGCGCGCTGCTGGTCGCGCAGCACCCGGATCGGCACGATCGTGGCGCCCGGAGCCACCCCGTAGTACCGGAACCCGCCGCTGGTCGCCTCGCGCCCGGCGATGATGCCGGCGATGAGCGTGCCGTGGCCGTTCTCGTCGCAGCTGCCGTCGCCGCCCGGGGTCACGAGATCGGTGCCGCGGCGGACCTTGCCCGCCAACATGGCGTGCTCACCCGAGACGCCGGAGTCGATCACCGCGACCGTCACGCCCGCGCCGGTGCTCAACGGCCAGGCCAGGTCGGGACGCAGCCGGTTCAGCGCCCACGGCTCCTCGGCCAGCGGGTCGGCCACCACGGGTCCGCAGGTGTTCGGTGCGGCCGCGGCGACACCCGGCACGGCGAGCGATCCGGACAGCGCGAGCACCACCAGCAGAAGGCGCATCGAGACAACTCCTTTGGCTAACATTGACGCTCATGGAACCACCTGACGAGGCAGCGATGCAGCGGATCAACGCCGAGCTCCACTCCGTGATGGAAGGCGCTGTCGCCGCCCAGCGCAAGCTCCTCGAGATCGAGGGCACGGCCTGGTCCGACGACCGGCTGATCAAGGTGGTCGTCGGGCCCCGGGGCCAGCTCGTCGGCCTGGAGATCGATCCGCGCGCGGGCAACCGGATGAACACCGACGCGCTCGCCCGCACCATCCTGGCGACCGCGCGGGCCGCCGCCGAGCAGGCCATGGCGAGCGCCCGCGAGATCCTCGACGAGGATGTGCCGAAGGACATGCGGGGCCTGCGCGACACTCAGGTCCCCGGTGGGTTCGACCTCACCGACCTGTTGACCCAGACCGACACCGACCTGCACCGCATCATCCACGACGAAGACGACGACGAAGGCAGCGGCGGGCGCCGCTGACGTCACCGCCCGAGCATCCGCTTCGCCGCAGCCTTCCCCACCTCCGCCGACCACGCCCGGTGATGCTCGGGGAGCCACACCCGCCCCAACATGTGGATCGCGGTCTTCTGCTCCCACTCGTTCTGCGTCGGCAACAACTCGTTGGCCGGCTTGCCGGCGACCAGGTTGGCCACCGGTGTGTAGACCAGCCCGGAGGAGGTCATCCGCATGGCCGCCCGCACCCAGACGTTGTTCGCGAACGCCTTACCGACGAACCTGGCGGCGAGATACTCCTGGCCCTGGAAGGCACCGTCGAACGCCAGGTTCCCCACGGCGGTCTGCAGCGTCATGTCCTTCCAGTCCTTCCCCTTCTCGCCGTAGGCCCAGTCGACCGCTTTGATCGCACCGACGTCGAGCGCGGTGTAGGCGATCGTGTCGAGCGTGAAGTACGTCGCCAACATCGCGCACATCAGCGCCGCCCGCCGGTACGCGCCGAACACCTGGAAGAACGCCACGACGGCCCGGGCGAGGTACACCGCCTTGACCGCCGAGTAGAGACCGACCGTGAGGAAGCCGAACGCGACCGTCACCCCGATGTCGACGGCCACCTGCCAGGCCATGTGGTTGAACGTGTGCCGCTTCTTCTCCAGCTCCTCGGCGAACTTCTCCAGGCCCACCGCCAGGCGTTCCGTCGCCACCTTGAGCTGGCCCAGGCGCGGCAGCACCTCTTCGGTGAGTTCGTAGAACGCCGTCACCGCGTTGCCGGACTGGGCGTTCTCCGCCATCGCCTTGGCCGCCCGCTCGGCGACCTTTTCGCTCTCGGCCGTGGCGGCGCTGACTGACCGCCAGTGCCGGGCGGCGGCGCGGAGGACGGCGGGATCGCCTTCCGGATAGGGCAGCCCGATGAGGCCGCTCATGATGTACGCCGCGGTCTCCGAACCGATCACGGCAGGTTGCCCGGCGTGAGGTTCGGGATGCCGTCGAGCCGCGTGCGCATCCGATTGAACCGGGCCGCGGTGTCCTCGTCGGCCTGCGGGAGCCGCCGGGCCAGGATGGTCAGCCCCTCGTCGACCTCGGCGAGCACGCGGGCCATGTTGGCGAGCACCTCGACGACCTTGTCCTGCTGAACCGAGTACAGCTGCGCGAACTGCCGCCCGCCCTCGTCCCAACCGAGCCCCTTCGTGCGCAACTCCTCGAGCAGCGGCACGCCCGCCTTCATGTCGAACGCGATCGCCTTGGCCTGCTCGGAAAACCTCCGCGCCTGATCCACGAGCAGCGGCGGTGAAACGTTGAGATCTGCCACGACGGCCCACCTTCCTCACACCGGTATCGATGTGAAGCACGGAGACCTCGATCGATCGGTTCAAGCCCGGTCGAGAACGGCCCTCGCGGTCTCCCCGACCGATGAGCCGGCCTGTGCCGCGACGGTGCCGTCGGGCCGCCAGATCCCCGACCGGCCCGCCGCCGGGTCGTACTCCCCGCTCCCGGTGGGCCCGGCGAAGCTGGCCACCGCCACCCACACGCCGTACGTCGTCGCCACCCGGTGGGCCCGCTCGTCCTGCACCGCCGCCTCGTCCGGCTGCTTCGCCGACCCGACGACATACACATCGGCACCCAACGCGAGCGTCGCGGCCGCATGCTCGGGCACGCCGGCGTCCCGGCAGATCGCCAACCCGAGGCGCCATCCGTCAACCTCATGAACGGCGGGACCGCCGCCCGCACGAAATCGCGCCGGTTCGGCGCCACCGGGGTACAGCTTTTTGTAGATGACGCGCACCGCGTCGCCGGCCACGGAAATCATTGCGATGTGGGGTCCCTCGACCGGCGCCCCGACGAGTGCCACGGTGTTGGTTTCGGCGCACGCCTCGACGAGGGGTCGTAACCAGTCGTCGAACGGGTCGAGCACCGGGGCGGTCAGTTCGTACCCGGTGAGCGAGAGCTCCGGGAAGACCACCACCCGCGCGTCGGCCGCGCGTACCGCGTCGGCGTGCGCAACGGCGTTCGCGGCGACGTCGAACGCGACGCACGGTGGTTGCGCGACGGCGAGGCTCAAGGTCATGTGGGGAAAGCTAGCCTTCGGCGCGCCCGAGCCGCCAGTAACCCATGAAGGCCACCGCGGTGCGGTCCATGCCCCGCTCGGCGACCAGGTGCCGGCGCAGGGTCTTGATGACGCCCGCCTCGCCGGCCAACCATGCGTACAGCGAGTCGGCCGGTGCCGCCTCGGGTACCTCCCACAGAATCGAATCGTCGATATCGATGTCCGACAGCTCGGCGTCATCCCGCATTTGCCTGTGCCGCGTGGGCAGCAAGCGGCCGGCGGCCTCGACCACCGCGGGGATCAACCGACTGCCGTGACCGTCGCCGTCCCGCGCGCCCCACGTGACGACCACGCCCGGCGGCGCCGTGACCGCGAGCCGGTCGCCGGCGTGCGGCACCTCCAGGATGGCCTCGCCTCGGGTATGCGCGGGGAGCCGTTCCAGGATCGAGCAGATCGCGGGGACGGCCGTCTCGTCCCCTGCCAGCAGCACGCTTCTGGAAACGCCGCTCGCCGGTGGGCGGAACTCGATGCCGCCGTGGTCGCCGTCGAAGCCCGCGTCGGGGCCGAGCAGCACGATCCGGTCGCCCTTCGTCGCGCCGACCGCCCACCGCGATGCCGGTCCGGCGTCGCCGTGCAGCACGAGGTCGACGTCCACCTCGCCGAGGTGCGGCCGGACCGCGCGCGCCGTGTAGGTACGGAAGGGGTTGCGCTGTTCCGTCGGCAGGGCGCGCCACTGCTCGTACCAGTCCGGGCCGTCTTTCAGGTATGCGTAGCCGTGCTCGGGTACCGGGAAAATGAGCTTGAACCGCTGGTCGTAGCCGTTGTCAGCGAAGCGGTGTAGCTCCGGTCCGGTGAAGGTGATCCGGATGAACGAGGGGCTGAGAATGGTCACGCCCGCCACGTCCACGGTGAACTGTCGCCACGGCGCCACTACCTGTGTCGTCGTCACGCGCACCTCCCCTCGCGTCGAGTTAGGACAGCCTAAAATAACACCCGCCGACCGGTGATGATCACCGTCGTACTCGATGCCGACCCTCCTCTCCGGGTAGGCGAGGTCGAGGCGGGCCACAAACCTCTTCCCGTCGTAGACCTCGTACTGCGTGACGGGCCAGGGCAGCCCGCCCCCGATCAGCACCAGCCGCAGGCGCGACTCCTGCGGCGACTCCTCCCGCACAGAAAGAGGCCGGCGCCGACACACCACGTCCGGTGATCGAGCGGCGACTCCCGCCACGCGTACACGGTGGGGAACAGCCGCAGCCAGGTCTCCCCGGTCAGCTGCCGCTTGGTGAGCAGACCGGCCGCGATGGCGTCGGCTCCGACGAACGGGAGGTTTGATACCCAACTTGGGACCCGCAAGGTATCTCTCCTCCCACTCACGAGGAGGCGCTGAGTGTGACCCGCGTCACAGGTCAAAGCGCGAGGCGCTTTCGGCACGTACCGACCGGATATGGGGGCACCGACCACATCCGCCGCAGTCGGTCCCAGGCTTCCGCGTGGGCGTCAACCCGGTCGAGAGGCCGACGCTGCCGCCGAATGGCGCCGCATCTGCCTGGACCGGCAACTTCCGCGCGCCCGGTTTCCCGCCGGCGTCAAGGTTCCCGCGCTGCTCTCGTTCTGGTGCCTGCTCCTCGTCGCCGGACTGTGCCTCGCGGTGCTCGGGGGCTCGGGCGACCGGGCGGTGCCCGAGGCTGTCGTCGACTCGCAGAAGCAACTGGTAGGCAGGCTCGCCGGTACCCAGCGCACCGTCATGAACAACGGCGTGCAGAGTCTGGCCGCCAACGCCGAACGCCTGGGCGCCGCCGCGGAGAAGGACCCGGACAAGCTGCTCGCCGCGGTCGTGGTCCCCGGTGGCCGCTGGAAGGGCGCCGCGATTCTCGACGACAAGCGGCAGGCCACGGCGTTCCGCGGCGAAACCCTCCCACCGGAGGCAGCGTCGAAGGCGGTGCCCGGCCAGGCCGTCCCGCTGGCCGTCGGCGGCGCGCTGCAGGTCGTGGTCGCCGCCGAACTACCCGGCAACCGCGTCCTGGTCGCGACAACGGGCATCGACCTGCGGGTGCTGCGGCTGAACTCCGAGGTGCAGCAGAGCGTCTTCATCTTCGGGCCGGGCAACACCATGTACTCGGTGCAGGGTGCCCCGATCCCGCCGGAGAACGTGCCCCTCAACAAGCTGGTCCAGAGGGCGCTGGAGAAGGCGGACGACCGCGCCGTGGGCGTCACCGGCTCCGTGCTGACGCTCACCGACCCGCAGACCGGGCAGGCTCGTCGGTTGGCCCCGGTGGCCGCGGCCGCCCCGATCGGCGACTCCGGTCTCGCGATCGTGTCCGTCACGCATGCGGCGCGAGTCACCGGTGGCGAGCGCTGGCGAGGGCTCGAGCCGGCGGTGACGCTGGCCATCGTGGCGCTGCTGATCCTGGCCGTCCTCTACCTGGTCCTGATCCGGCCCATCACCCGCGTGCTCGTCCAGGCGAAGGCGATGGCCTGCGGCGAGACGCCGGAGAAGGTCGCCCTCCCGGTGCTGCGCGAGGCGGCCCGCATCTCGGCGGCCCTCGCGGAGATCGCGAACGGCCCCCGCCGGACGCCCCGCACGCTCGACGAGCGGGCCCGCCGGCGCCGTCCGGGTGGTTTTTCCGCGCTCACCGTCATCGCGTTGTGCGCGATCGCGGTGCTCGGCTGGTGCGGCGCCGTCGCGGGCCGGTACGCCGGTGGCGCCGACAGCGTCCCGAAGCAGGTGTCGATCGACGCCCGCAACGACGTCGAGGGCGCGGCGGTCGCGCTGCGCGACGGGCTCACCGGCGGCGTCACCCGGTTGCGCCAGGCCAGCACCGCCGCGGCGACCGCGGCGGCGGCGACACCGTCCCCCGCGGCGTCCGCCCCGCCTTCACAAGCTCAGCCGTCACCCGCCGCGTCGGCGCCGGCGGCCAACGGGACGCGCGCGGGCGCCGCCGCCGCGAGTGGAGTCAGTGCGATCGACCCCCAGCAGTTCCGGGGACCGCTGAACGAACTGATCGACAGCGGCGACATCCGTAGCGCCTACGTCACGGACAAGACAGGAAAACCCGCTCTGATCGTCGGGGAGGAGCCAGCCCGCCAGCAGGCGGCGCCGCCGCCCGGCAACGGCGTGAAGCTCGACCGGGTCACCGGCCCGGTGCCCGTCGTCTACGCGTACTTCCAGGTCGCCGACGGCCAGACGGTGATCGCCGAGTTCGGCGTGCGGTACCTGGCCGGGCTGCTGCGCCGGGCCGAGGGACGGGTCCGCGTCGTCGACGGCGACCTGCGCACGATCCTCGACACGGGTGGTTACGTGCCCTTCCGGGTGCCGGCCGCCGCACCCGTGCGGAAGGCCGCGACCGACGCGCTGGGCAACAACGCGGGCACCAGCATCGGCAAATCGCAGGGCAGCACGATGCTGCTGGCCGGCACCACGGTCGGCGGCGAGGAGGACCTGCCCGACGTGCGCTGGGCCGTCGTCTCCGAGCGGTCGTTGGCGACGTTCCGGCTGCCCCAGAACGACCTGAACCGGGGCACCTGGCTGGTGGCGTTCCTCGCGCTGGTCGTCGCCGTACTGCTGTTCGCCTGGTACCGGCTGGTGGTGATCCGTCCGCTGCGGCAGATGGCCGAGGCGGCCGAGCGGCTGGCCGACGGCGACGTCCGCGACACCGTCTGCCCGGTGCGGCACGACGAGATCGGCGCGATCGCCGTGTGCCTGGACATCGTCCGGCAGACCATGGCCGAGGGCACCACCCGGCTCGCGGGCGCGGCCCGGCTCAAGGGCATCGGTCGGGAGATCACGATGGTGCTGCCGATCGTCCGCCCGAAGCGGGCCGACGGACCGGGCGCCCGCCGCGCGTCGTCTCGTAAGGGACGCTGAACACGATGTCGTTCATGTACATCGTGTACGTCATCGGCTGCCTCAGCCTGCTCGTCGCCGGCGTCATCGAACAGCGCAACCACTACTCGCACCTGCGCCGGATCCCGCAGCGGGTGCTGGTGAACGGGATCCGCGGCAAGAGCTCGATCACCCGGCTGTGCGCGGGAGCTCTCCGGGGTGGCGGAAAGATCGTCGTCGCGAAGACCACCGGCACGGCGGCCCGCTTCATCTACCCCGACGCCACCGAGGAGCCGGTGTACCGCAAGTTCGGCATCGCCAACGTGATCGAGCAGGTCGGCATCGTGCGGCGGGCGGCGGCGTTCTCCCCCGACGCGCTGGTGATCGAGTGCATGGCGGTGATGCCGGCGCTGCAGGAGGTCAACCAGACCAAGCTGATCCAGTCGACGATCGGCGTGCTGTCGAACGTCCGCGAGGACCACGTCGCCGAGATGGGCCCGACGCTCGACGACATCGCCCGCTCGTTGTCGAGGTCGATGCCGGTGGGCGGGGTGTGCGTCACCGCCGAGCGGGAACGGTTGCCGGTGCTGTACCAGGAGGCGGCGAAGCGGAAGTGCGACCTCATCGTGGTCGACCCGAACGACGTCACCGACCAGGAGATGCGCGGGTTCAGCTACTTCACGTTCAAGGAGAACGTGGCGATCGCGCTCGAGGTGGCGGCGCGGCTGGGCGTCACCCGTCAGGCGGCACTCAACGGGATGTGGAACGCGCCGCCCGATCCCGGCGTACTCACGGTGAAGGAGTATCAGGTTCGCGACACGTCGATCCGGTTCGCCAACGTGTTCGCGGCGAACGATCCGGAGTCGACGTTGCAGAACATCCAACAACTCGGCCGGCAGGGCCTGATCGGCCGGCCGCTGTGCCTGCTGATCAACTGCCGGCCCGACCGCGTGGAGCGCAACGGCCAGATGGGTGGACTGGTGTCGAAGTTGCGCGCCGACCGGGTGGTTCTCATCGGTGAGCCGACCCGGAGTGCCGCCGCCACGATCTCCGGCGAGTTCCAGAAGCGGGTGGTCGACCTCGGCGGCCGGCAGCCGGCACCGGAACTGCTCGATGCGTTACTGAACGCGGTCGGTTCCGGCGCGTCGGTGGTGGCCGTCGGCAACATCCACGGCCAGGGCGAGGCCCTCCTCGACGAGCTGGACAAGCTGCCGACCCGATGATCACCACCGACCTGAACCCGCAGACGGCGGCGCTCAGCCTGGGCGTCGGCCTGGTCTTCTCGCTGCTGTGCTACCTGACCACCAACCTCTCCCCCGGCGGCATGATCACGCCGGGCTGGCTGGCGATCGCCATGGTGCAGGACTACCTGCAGGTGGTCGTGATCTTCGCGATGACCATCGTGACGTTCCTGGCCATGAGCGTCCTGCTGAAGATCACCATCCTGTACGGGAAGAGACTCTTCGCCGCGATCGTGCTCCTCGGCGTCCTCTTGCAGTTGACCTTGTTTTTGATCATCCAGGGTGAGCTTCCGTTGCTGTTCGTGCACCAGACGCTGGGCTTCATCGCGCCCGGCCTGATCGTGTACCAGCTCATCCGGCAGCCGCCGGCCGCCACGATGCTGGCCACCGGCATCGTGTCCGCGGCGACGTACGGCGTGATGATCAGCGGCATCCTGGCCGGCGTCGTGCCGGCCCTCTAATCGGCTTAGGAGTGGAATGAGCGGGCGGAACGACCGGTCGGTGCTGGTGAGCGTGCTGCTGGCCGCCATCCTCGTGGTCGCCGCGCTGGCCTGGCTGGGGTTCCAGCGGGTCGGTGGAACGCCGGACACGGCGGCGGAGACGTCCGACGAGGTGGCGGTCGAGGGCGCGCCGCTGGAGGTGGCCGGTTCGGCGTCGGTTCCACCGGCCGACCCGACCAACCTCACCTACCAGCGGGTGGCCGATCCGAACCGCACGATCGCCAAGGATGCCGCCGGCCGCACCGTCGCGGTGTTCACCGACGGCGCCCGCAGCGTGCGACTGTCCGGCCCCGTGCGCCGGTTCGCCGAGCCCAAGTTCACGACCGCCACCGTCACCACCGACGCCTGGATCCGGCTGGCCCCGCAGGAGTGGAAGGCCGGCGAGGAAAAGGCGGCCTGGTACAAGCCGTGGATCACCGCGGCCCTCGCCGACAAGGCCCCCGACGCGCTGGCCGTCGCCATGCAGTACGTGCAGGGCGCCCCGGAGCAGAAGGACGCCAAGGGCGTGCGGTTCGCCGGCGACGCCGACTTCGGCCCGTTCTCCGAGACCGACCCCGACGGCCGGGCCGAGAACTCCGACTTCTTCGACTACCTCGGCATCCAGTACCAGTTCAGCGACGGCGGCCGGTCGCAGCCGCAGGCCGACCGCAACGGCGACCTGGACTGCTCCGGCTTCGTACGGATCGTCTACGGCTACCGGCTGGGCTACCCGGTGCGCAGCCAGAACACCGCCGGCGCCGGCCTGCCCCGCCGCGCGTTCGCGATGTCGCAGTTCGGCCCGGGCGTGGCGATCGCCGCCGACAAGGGCACCCAGGTGCGCGACTTCAACCGCATGCAGAACGGCGACCTGGTCTTCTTCAACCTCGACCCGTCCGACGGCACGCAGGCCGACCACTCGGGCATCTACCTCGGCGTCGACGACGCCGGCCACCACCGCTTCCTGTCCAGCCGCAGCAAGGCCAACGGCCCGACCTTCGGCGACTTCGGCGGCCCGGCCATCCTCGACGGCGGCGGCCACTTCGCGACGAAGTTCCGCACGGTCAGGCGCTTGTAGCGACCGGGTCCTATCTTTGAACCCCATCGGGGACGGGGGTTCGGCGTGGAGGTGCGACTCGGTCCGTTCCCGTTGTGCGACACCTGCCGGGAACGCAACGGCGGGCTGGTGGCGACCCTGCACCGGCAGGTGCACGTCAAGGTCGGCGAGCGGGAGTCGTGCGTCGACGAGGACCTCGCCGGTCTCCTCGCGCGGGTGTGGACCGTCGGCGACACGGTGAGCGCGTGCCAGGACAGCGACGGACACGGCCGTGCCTACATCGTGCCGGAGCCGGAGTCGCGGGAACGCATCGCCGCGCTGCTGCGCTCGCTCGGCCTCGACGTGGACGACGAGGACGGGTGGCTGTACTTCCGGCTTCCCCGAGGTGCGCCGCCCGAACCGCCGGCACGGTCCCGGATCGACACCGCCGGGTCGCTGCCTGAGGTGCTGGCGCGGCTGTCGGCGGAGGTCGGGGCGCTGCGGCCCCGGCTCGCCGGTGCGACGACGGGCCTCGACCACGCGCGCATCCAGGAGGCGCGGGCCCGGCTGGACGTCGGCGCCGACGCGCTGGAAATGGCGCTGCGCCGGTCGGTCAGCCGGCTGCACCGGCCCGACGGGACACGTCCGCCGGCCGCACGCCTGCTCCGGGCCGGCGAGCTGGTGGCGGTGATGTTCCCGGTCGTGGCCGCCGCGGCGTGGATCTTCGACGCGTCGGTGGCCTGGATGGCCGTCGCCGCCGTACCGGGCTCGTTACTCGGTGGATGGCTGAACGGCCGGGCAGCGGATGGGCTCGACCGTCGGTTCACCCGCGCCCGGCTGGCCGCGGCCCGCTCGACCGGCACCGACACGGCGCCGGAACCCGACGACGATGCGGTGCTTCAGCCCGTCGGCGTCCGGCTCAGCCGGCTCGGAGCCGACCTCACCGGGCTGCGCTCGACCGCCGGCACCCTGCTGGTACGGCTGCTCGACGAGCGCGGCCCGGCCGCGGTGACCGGTGCCGACGTCATGGCCGCCGCCGACCGCGACAGCGTGTTCAACCTGGTCCTCTTCGCGGAGGAGGCGCTGGCCGTGTCCGCGTACAGCCTCGACGTCTGGCAGGAGGCGTCGCCCGGATGAGCCAGCGGATATTGCGGGAACTCCGGGAAGTCTCGGCCCTGCTGGCCGAGCGCTCGGCCGGGATCCGGTACGGCTGGTGGACCGGCCGCACCGACGACCCGGACTTCGTGGCCGCCGCCCGGCGGGTCAAGGACGATCTGGCCACGGCCGCCCACGCGCTGGGCCCGGAGATGCCCCGGCCGGTGTGGGTCAACCTGGGTGTCTTCGCGGTGGCGCACGCCCTGTTCATCGGTGTTCTCGTCGCCGTCACCGACCCGGGTCGGCCGTTGGTGATCCTGGCCGCGGTGGGCGCGTTCGTCGGCGTCTACGACCTGGCCTCCTGGTGGTCGATGCGGCGTGCGGCCGCCCGCCCGGTGCCGGCCGCCCACGACGTCGACGTCTCCGAACTCCGCGCACGGCTCACCGGCGTCCTCGACCGGCTCGACCGCGACAACGACAAGGCGGCCCGGACCGCGGCCGTGGAGATCGAGCGGGCGCTGATGTGGATCGAGGACGAGTAGTCAGACCGCCGTGGCGAGGGCCTCGACCAGCGCGGCCCGCCGCGGCTCGTCGGTGCGGACGCGGTTGCTCAGTTCCACGTGCGCGAACGGCGCGTTCGCCAGCGCCGCGGCCTTGGCCTGGACGTTGGTGGTGCCTTCGAGGCGGCCGCACTTCTGGGCCCAGGCCCGGCACTCGTCGAAGCCGGCCTCGGCGAGGCCGTCGGCGATGCGGACAGCCAGCGGATTGGGTTTGTCGGCACCGGTGGAGACGGCGATGTCGTGGTCGGGCAGGTTCAGGTCGGCGAAGCCGTGCAGTTGAAGCTGCGGGACGCCGCGGCGCGCCAGGTCGAGCGACAGGGCCTGGTAGAGCGAGTTCTCGTTGTGCGCCACGTCGGCCAGTTCACCGGCGGCGCGGCGGTTGGCGCCGGCGATCAGCAGGACGCTGCCGGGCACGGCGCGGAACAGGTCGAGGCCGATCCACTCGGTGCCGATGTCGGTGCGGGGATGCGGGACCTCGACCGCCAACCGGACCGGTGCCGACAGGTCGACCAGCACGGCGCCCCAGGCCCGCTCGTCGGGCGGTGAGGTGTGCAGCGCGTAACGCCGGCCGGTGACCTCGTCGACGCCCTCGACGCTGCTGAACCCCAACTCGGCGAACCGGCTGCCGACCGCGGCCGCCCGCTCGGCCTCGGTGGGATCGCGGTAGGGCTGTTCGGCGTACTGGGTGGCCAGGAACGCGGTGACGCGTCCCTGCAGCGTCGGCGGCTGGTCGGCGGCCGAGGGCAGCACGCGACGGTCGGGGCTGCGCACCGCGACGACCACGGTGACGAGCCCGATCGCGAGAACCAGGGCGGCGAGAGGGAGAAGACGCCGGAGCCGCATAAGAGTACATACGTTACCGGGACAGCGTTCGCCTCCGGTCGGTGAGGAATGCCCGTTCGGCGTCGTTTCCGGCCAGCGCGATCGCCGCGTCGTACGCCGCCACCGCGTCGAAATCCCGGCCAAGGCGGCGCAGGAGATCGGCGCGCACGGCGTGGAACACGTGGTAGTTGGCCAGGTCGAGGCCGTCGAGCAGGTCGAGGGCGGCCGCCGGTCCGTCGGTCTCGGCGACGGCGACCGCCCGGTTCAGCGCAACCACCGGCGACGGCGCAACCCGCAACAGGAGATCGTAAAGTGCAAGGACGCGCGCCCAGTCGGTGCCGCCGGGAGAGCTGTGTACGGCGTTGATGGCCGCCTGCACCTGATATCTCCCGGGCGACGCGCGTAACAACGAACGCCCTTCGGCGATCAGGTCGCGGTCCCACAACGATCGGTCCTGCTCGTCGAGCGGCACCAACGTGCCGTCCGGCAGGACCCGCGCCGGCCGGCGCGCCTCCACCAGCAGCATCAGCGCGAGCAGCCCGAGCACCTCGGCCTCGTCGGGCATGAGCCCGGCGAGCAGCCGCCCGAGCCGGATCGCCTCCGCGCACAGCCCGGTCCGGATCAGGCCGCCCGACGACGCCGCGTACCCCTCGTTGAAGATCAGGTAGACCACGGCGAGCACCCCGCCGAGCCGGGCCGGCAGGTCGGCGTCCCCCGGCAGCCGGTACGGGATGCGCGCGTCCCGGATCTTGTTCTTCGCCCGGACGATGCGCTGCGCCATGGTCGGCTCGGCCACCAGGAACGCGCGCGCGATCTCCGCCGTGGTGAGGCCGCCGAGCAGGCGCAGCGTCAACGCGACCCGGGCCGCCGGCGCGAGCGCGGGGTGGCAGCAGGTGAAGATGAGGCGCAACCGGTCGTCGTCCACCGCTCCTTCTTCGCTGTGCGCGGAGGCCGCGACCTGCGCGGCCTCCGCGTGCTTGTCCCGGCCACGCGTCTCCCGGCGCAACCGGTCGATCGCGCGGTTCCGTGCCGTCGTGATGATCCAACCCGCCGGGCTCGGGGGCGTTCCATGGGACGGCCACAGCGCGGCCGCCGCGGCGAACGCCTCCTGCACGGCGTCCTCGGCAATGTCAAGATCACCGGTGACGCGCGTGAGCACGGCGACCGCGCGCCCGTACTCGGCGCGGTAGACCTCTTCGACGCCCGCCATCAGGAAACGAACGGCCGGATCTCGATCGGCACCGTGGTGGCCCGCGACAGCTTCTCGGCCCAGCCCAGCGCCGCGTCGAGGTCCGGCACGTCGATGATGCTGAGGCCGCCCAGATACTCCTTGCCCTCCGCGAACGGGCCGTCGGTGATCAGCGGGTCGGTGTCGCGGGCCTCGACCACCGTGGCCGAGCTGGTCGGCGCGAGCCCGCCGCCGAACACCCAGGCGCCGGCCTGCTCCATCTCCTCGTGCACCGCCGTCACGGCCGCACCGATCTTCGCCAGCTGCTCGGGCTCCGGCTTCGTGCGGCCCTCCGGGTAGACGACGCTGAGCATGTAGTTCGCCATCGGTTCTCTCCTTCGCTCCGGCCTGTTGCCCCCTGTACGAACGGCCCACCCCGTATTCGACACCGAGCGCGCGGATCGATGGAGTGGTACGGTCCCCTCGTGGCGATGAAAGCGCTTACATCGGTCACCATCTACGCCGTCGCCGAGCGGGCCGGGGTGTCGATCGCCACCGTGTCGCGGGCGCTGCGCGACCCCGGTCTCGTGGCCGCGGCCACGCGGGCGCGGGTCGAGGAGGCCGTCGCCGCGCTGAACTTCACGCCCAGCCGGCTCGGCCGGTCGCTCGCCGAGGGCCGGCACGCGGCGAACGGCATCGTGTTCCCCGACCTGGTCGGGCCGTACTACGCCGAGGTGCTGCTCGGCTACGAGGAGGCGGCCGCCGAGCTGGGCCGCAGCGTGCTGATCCTCGGCACCCGCGGCCGGGCCGACCCGACCGCCCAGGTGCTCGACCTCGCCGGCCGGGTCGACGGGCTGGTCGTCATGGGCCAGACCGTCGCCGACGAGGTGGTCGCGTCGATCGTCGCCGGTGGCCTGCCGGTGGTGCTGCTCGCGCGTCCACCGGCTCTCGACTGCGACACCGACACCGTGACGGCCGAGAACGAGGTCTCCGCGGCCGGCCTGGCCCGACACCTGCTCGACCACGGGTACCGCCGGTTCGCGTTCCTCGGCGATCCGGCCGGGTCGCCCGACGTCGCCGGCCGGTACACCGGCGTGGCGGCGGCACTGTCCGACGCGGGGGTGCGGCCGCCGGCCCCGGTGCGGTGCGGTTTCGACGTGACGGCCGGGTACGACGCCGCGGTCGCCCTGCTCAAGCGCCGCACCCGCCCGCACGCGGTGATCTGCGCCAACGACGAGGTCGCGCTCGGCGTCCAGGAAGCGTGTGCCGACCGCGGCCTGGACGTTCCCGCCGACCTCGCGCTGGCGGGGTGGGACGACATCATGACGGCCCGGTTCGTCGGGCTGACCACCGTACGCCAACCGATGCGCAAACTCGGCGCGACAGCGGCGCGCTGGCTCCACGAACGCATCCTGTCCCCGTCCTCTCCCCCGCACAGAAAGGTCCTCCCGACGCAGCTCGTCGTACGCCGTAGCTGCGGAACCCACGCTCAGGATTGAGGTGACGATGCGACGCCTGATCGCCGTACCGGTGGTGGCACTGCTGCTGCTCGCCCCCGGCATCGCCAATGCTTCCCCGCCCAGCCCTCTCAAGCAGTACGCGGTCGACACGTGGCGGTCGATGGACGCGATGCTCTACAAGGAGACCGCGCTCGTCGCCGACAACGTCGGCGGTGACCTGTCGCCGGCCAGCCGCTCGCGGTACACGTCGCCGACCAACATCGGCGGTTACCTGTGGTCGGCCGTGGTCGCCCGGGACCTCGGTATCATCTCCCGCCGCGAGGCCAGCGACCGGATCGGGAAGACTCTCACCACGTTGGGTCGGTTGGACCGGCACCCCGCGTCGGGCATGTTCTACAACTGGTACGACCCGTTGAACGGCACCAAAATCAGGACCTGGCCCGAGGACGGCTCGCCCCGCAACCCGTTCCTGTCCAGTGTGGACAATGGCTGGCTCGGCGCCGCGCTCGTCGTGGTGCGCAACGCGGTTCCGGAGCAGCGTTCGAAGGCGTCGGCCCTGCTGTCCACAATGGACTTCGGCTTCTTCTACAACCCCGACGCCCGCGGCGGTGGCCTGCCCGGCCTGATCCGCGGCGGTTTCTGGGACGAGGAGCCGCTGACGCCGCCCGAGTGCAACGTCGTCGGCAACTACCGCGACCGCGGCCCGGACGTCTTCTACACCTGCAACCACTACGACATCACGGTGACCGAGCCACGGATCGCCAGCTACCTCGGCATCGCGTTCGGCCAGATCCCGCCGGAGCACTACTTCGCGACCAACCGCACGTTCCCCGCGTCGTGCGACTGGTCCTGGCTCGAACAGCAGCCCACCGGGGTGACCCGCACCTACCTGGGCGTGCCGGTGTTCGAGGGCGCGTACACCTACCGCGGCACGAAGTTCGTACCCAGCTGGGGCGGCGACATGTTCGAGGCCCTGATGCCCGACCTGTTCGTGCCCGAGGACCGGTGGGCCCCGCGCAGTTGGGGACGGAACCACCCGGCCACCGTGCGCGGCCAGATCGACCACGGCATGAACGACGCCAAGTACGGCTACTGGGGCTTCTCGCCGGCGTCGAACCCGTTCGGCGGCTACGCCGTGTACGGCGTCGAGGCGATGGGCATGGACCCGGGCGGCTACCCGTCCGACCGGGAGGGCACCAACTACGACGCCGGCTTCGGCGACTGTCGGCCGCCCGGCCCGGCCGTCACCTACGGGGACGGCGTGGTCACCCCGCACGCGGTGTTCCTGGCAATGCGCTACGCCCCGCGCGAGTCGCTCGACACCCTGGCCAAGCTGAAGCGCAATCTGGGCGCCTACGGCCCGGGCGGCTTCTACGACTCGGTCGCGGTGCGCAGCGGCACCGTCGCCCGCCGCCACCTCTCCCTCGACCAGGCCATGGTGATGGGCGCCATCGGCAACGTGTTGGGCAAAGAACTCGTCCGCAACGCATTCGCGTCGCCCGACATCGAGCGCCGTCTCCGCCCGTTGCTGGCGATGGAGGAGTTCTCCCTCCCCGCGCGGTAGGTCCCCCCGCGATCTTGGACTCCCTACGGGCCTATAGCACCGCACGGAGTCCAAGATCGCGGCCGCCGGGCATTGACAGGGATCAGTGTGGGCGGCGAGGATGCGGAGAGCGCTCTCTGGTCTAGACCGACGTCCACGGCCCCGCCCGGCCGTTGTCGAAGGGACCCCGTCCATGCCTCCCCGTCCGCGCGCCGTCACCGGCGCGTTCGCCCTCGTGCTCGCGCTCACGACCGTCCCCACGACGGTCGCCCACGCGAAGCCGGCCCCCGACACCCCCACCACCGCGATCCAGGGACTGAACCCGGGCATGGTCGACGCCATGCGCCGCGACCTGGGCCTCACCGACAACCAGATCCGCGGCCGCCTCGCGACCGAGGCCGCGGCACCCGTCGTGGAGAAGGCGGCCCGCGCCGCGACCGGCGACAGCTTCGCCGGCGCCTGGATCACGGCCGACGCCAGCCGGCTCGCCGTCGCCATCACCGACCAGGCCTTGGCCGACGCGGTCCGGCAGGCCGGCGGCGAACCCGTCGTCGTCGCGAAGTCCGAGAAGGCGCTGACGAAGACACGCGCGCGGCTCGACGCCACCAAAGCGGGCAGCGCCGTGCACGGCTGGTACGTCGACGTCACCACCAACAGCGTCGTGGTGACCGCCGCCAGCGAGGGCGCGGGCCGCGCGTTCGTCGCGGCGAGCGGCCTCCCGGACACGGACGTCCGAATCGTGACGGCCACCGACGCGCCGAAGCCGTTGTACGACATCCGCGGCGGCGACCAGTACGTCATCAACGGCAACACGTTGTGCTCGGTCGGCTTCTCCGTGGCCGGCGGGTTCGTCACCGCCGGGCACTGCGGCGGCGTCGGCTCGCCGACCCTCGGGTTCAACAACGTCTCGCAGGGCACGTTCCGCGGTTCGTCGTTCCCCGGCAACGACTACGCCTGGGTGCAGACGAACGGCAGCTGGACGCCGCAGCCGTGGGTCAACAACTACGCGGGCGGCAACGTGACGGTCGCCGGATCGCAGGACGCGGCTGTCGGCGCGAGTGTGTGCCGGTCGGGCCGCACAACGGGCTGGCGCTGCGGCACGATCCAGGCCCGCGAGCAGACCGTCAACTACGCGCAGGGCGCGGTGTACGGGCTCACCCGCAGCAACGCCTGTGCCGAACCCGGCGACTCCGGCGGGTCCTGGATCTCCGGTAACCAGGCGCAGGGCGTCACCTCCGGCGGGTCGGGCAACTGCACCAGCGGCGGCACGATGTTCTTCCAGCCGGTCAACGAGATCCTGCAGACCTATGGGCTCTCACTCACGACCACCGGCGGTGGCGGCGGCACGAGCCGGCTCATCGGCGCCCACTCCGGGAAGTGCATCGACGCGCCGACGTTCAACGAGGGCCAGCAGCTCACCATCTACGACTGCCACAGCATGATCAACCAGCAGTGGACGTTCGTCGGCGACGGCACGCTGCGCACCAACAACATGTGCATGGACGTCGCGTGGGGCTCGCGCGACAACGGCGCGGCGATCCAGATCGTCGGCTGCAGCGGCAATCCGGCCCAGCAGTTCGTGCTGAGCGCCGCGGGCGACCTCGTGAACCCGCAGTCGAACAAGTGCGTCGACGTGAACGGCTGGGGCACCGCCAACCACACGGTGCTGATCCAGTGGGACTGCCACGGCGGCGCGAACCAGAAGTGGCGCCGGGGCTAGGATCCCGATCGGTACGCCTCCAGCAACCATTCGGTGAACTCACCGTCCACATCGGACGGTGAGTTCAACCGGAAGGCGTGCAGCACGTTGCGCGGCGAGTACGTCTCGATCCGGGTGAACCGCGGGCTCTCGATCCGGCGCGCCAGCACCAGATGCCCGGTGAGCCACCGCCGGCGCGGTGTGAACGCGGCGAAACTCATCCTGACATGCAACGCGATGCGCGTCTTCTCCGGCAGTACGCTCACCGGTCCCACAGCTTCCACCGCCGCGAGGATCCGGTCGAATGTCTCGCGCACCATAGGATCACAGGAAGCGAAATGCCTTTCGAGGGAACCGAGCGGGGCGCAGGTGTGGGTCTGGTTGCGGTTGGCGAACGTGCGCCCGCAGGCCTCGCAGCGCCACAACGGCGCGGTCATTGGAGGTTGACCCGCACCCGGTCCGGGCAGCGCGGGCAGCGGAAGATCCGGTACATGCCGCAGTGGCCGACGATCACGCCGGTGGGTTCGGTCGCCGCCGTGTGCGCGGCGGTTCCAGGACGCAGGCCGCGCTCCTCCACCGGCCGCCAGCGCGCCGGGTCGCCCCACTCGCCGCTGTCGACCTGCAGCAGGTGCACCATGCGGTCGCCGCATCCCGTACACAGCAACGGAACCGCGTCGGTGGTGGGCCACGCCGCCCAGCCGCCGACCTTCCAGCCCGGCGCGGTGGCGAGTTGCCGGTGGTACCGCCCGTTGTGCTCCAGATCCCAGGCGTGCACGGCGAATCCGAGTTCGGCGGGGAGATCCTGCCACCACGGGTACTCCGTGACGCCCTCCGGGCTGAGCACGCACGGGTGCGGCAGGTAGCGGGCCTCGCTCACGGCGGGCTTCGGCGGCGGGTCGCCGGCCCGCGCCGGCAGCTCGACCGAATTGCGCCACCGCAACGTGACCGCGGGCGCCAGGCCGCCGCCGTCGAGGTCGTGGTCGTTCGGGCACCAGAGGACCTGGAGCAGGTCCGCACCCGGTGGCGGCGCGAGCGAGGGGACGTCGGCGAGCCGGAGCTGGGCGATCGCCACGTACGGCGTCGGTTCGGGTTCGGGCCGCGAGACGTGGCCGTGCGCCGTGCCGTCGCGCCGGTCGATGCCGCTGAATCCGGGGATGTCACTGGCGAGTTCGGCCAGAACGGCGACGTGGTCGGCCCAGTTCCGCGTCTGCCGGGCCGCGTGCAGCCGCGCCAGCAAGGGCGGGGGGACGGGCGTGCGCGTCGGAACCACGTGCTCGGCCGAGCACACCGGCCACGGCTCGTCGGCCGGCCACCACAACGGCCCGCCGACGTGGCTGCGTCGCCGCGACGGCCGGCCCCGGCGCGGATGCAGCCGCGTGGCGTCCCGTGCGTGGGCCGCCAGCCCGGGGAAGAGCGCCGCGACGCTTTCCGGCGCCGTCATCGTCGTGGCCATCGCCGCTCAGATTACCCGGGTAGGACCATCCGACCGGTGTCGTCGCGGGTCACCGGAACGACGTTCACCACCGCGTCGACCGGGATCGGCCCGTAGATGTGCGGGAAATCGGATTCGAATCTCACCGGTGCGGTGAGCTTGTCGAGGTCGACGGTCAGCAGCACCAGGTCGTCGGCGTCGGCATAGAACGTTTCGGCGACCGGGCGCACCTGATGGCGCAACGAGCAGTGGATGAAGCCCTGCTGTTCGAGCGTCACCCCGCGGGTCGACTGCCGGTACTCGCCGGCCGCGCGGGCGGCCTCCCACGTCGCGGCCTCGGTCAGGTGGAACAGTTCCGTCATGGGCCGCACGCTAACATTCCGTCTGGTCTAGACCGGACTGGTCCGATCGCCTACCGTCAATCCATGACCCCAGCAACAGTTGCCCGGCGGGCCCGCCCGCTCGCCCGGGCTCTCGTGATCGCGGCGCTGGCGGCGACCGCGATCACCGCAACCACCACGGCGGCTCGGGCCGCCTCTCCCACCGCGACCTTCGTCAAGACCTCCGACTGGGGTAGCGGCTGGGAGGGCAAGTACACGATCACCAACGGCGGCACCACCACGCTCGGTTCGTGGGCGGTGGCATTCGACCTGCCGGCGGGATCCGGCATCAGCTCGTCCTGGGACGCGCAGCGGACGCAGAGCGGAAACCGCTACACGTTCAGCAACCTCTCCTGGAACGGCCACCTCGCACCGGGTGCCTCGGTGAGCTTCGGCTTCATCGGCACCGGGTCGGGCAGCCCGGCCAACTGCACGCTCAACGGTGCCGCCTGCGGCGGTGGCACGAACCCGCAGCCGGGTGCGCCCGGCGTGCCGGGCAACGTCCGGGTGTCCGGCACCACGGCCGGCGGAATCTCGCTCGCGTGGAACGCGTCGTCGGGAACGGTCACCGGGTACC
This sequence comes from Virgisporangium aurantiacum, assembly GCF_016863635.1. Taxonomy (GTDB): domain Bacteria; phylum Actinomycetota; class Actinomycetes; order Mycobacteriales; family Micromonosporaceae; genus Virgisporangium; species Virgisporangium aurantiacum. The sequence continues at coordinate 186,613 of NZ_BOPG01000022.1, forward strand.
GCGTCTACGAGGGGACGGCGGTGCGCGCCACCGTCACCGGTACCACCGCGACGATCAGCGGGCTGCCGGCGTGCACCTCGCGCACGTACACGGTCACGGCGTACAACGCCAACGGCGAGTCGGCGCAGAGCGCGCCGGTCACCGGAACCACCACCGGGTGCACCGACCCCGATCCGGGCGGCCCGCTGCCGAAGCACTTCCTCACCGGCTACTGGCACAACTTCAACAACCAGGCGGTCGAGCTCCGCCTGCGCGACGTGCCGGCCGAGTACGACCTCATCGCGGTCGCGTTCGCCGAGGCGTCCTCGACACCGGGTGCGGTCACGTTCGGCGTCGACGCGGGCCTGTCGGCCTCGCTCGGGGGGTACACCGACGCCGACTTCCGCGCCGACGTCGCCACCGTGAAGGCGCGCGGCAAGAAGGTGATCCTGTCGGTCGGCGGGGAACTCGGGCGGGTCGCGGTCAACGACGCCACGTCCGCGACGAACTTCGCCAACAGCGTGCGCGGCATCATCCAGTCGTTCGGGTTCGACGGCGTCGACATCGACCTGGAGAACGGGCTCAACCCCACCTGGATGGCGCAGGCGCTGCGCACGTTGCGGAGCCAGGTCGGCAGCGGTCTCATCATCACGATGGCGCCGCAGACGATCGACATGCAGTCGACGGGCGGCAGCTACTTCGCGCTGGCGCTGAACATCAAGGACATCCTCACCGTCGTCCACACGCAGTTCTACAACTCGGGCTCCATGCTCGGGTGCGACCAGATGGCCGCGTACGGGCAGGGAACGGTCAACTTCCTCACCGCGCTGGCGTGCATCCAACTGGAGAACGGGCTGCGACCCGATCAGGTCTCGCTCGGCCTCCCGGCGGGCCCGGGCGCGGCCGGCGGCGGCGTGGTCGCGCCGTCGGTGGTCACCAACGCCCTCGACTGCCTGGCCCGCGCCACGAACTGCGGCTCGTTCCGCCCGCCGCGCACCTACCCCGGCATCCGCGGCGCGATGACCTGGTCGATCAACTGGGACGTCACCAACGGCAACGGCTTCGCGAGAACCGTGCGTCCGCATCTGAACACGCTTCCCTAGGGATACGGTGGGGCGGGCGAACCAGCCCGTCCCACCGATCCGGAGGCGGCACCATGGGCATGATCCACGTGGTCGGCATCGTGCTGCATCCGCGGCGCGACTGCACGCCGGCCGTCGACACGATTCTCGCCTGGGCCAAGGACCGGGGGGCCACCGTGCTCGGCCTCGAGGACGAAATCGGCCGCATCGACTGTTCGGCGGTCGCCGTGTCGCCCGAGGAGCTCATCGAGCGGTCCGGGCTGATGGTGAGCCTCGGCGGCGACGGAACGATGCTGCGGGCGCTGCGGCTGGTGCAGGGCCGCGACACCCCCGTGCTCGGCGTCAACGTCGGGCGGCTGGGCTTCCTCGCCGAGGTCGACGCCGCCCATCTCGGCGAGGCGCTGTCGGCGATCGACGAGCACAAGTACAGCGTCGAGCCGCGGATGGCCGTGCGTACCACGCTGCCCGACGGTACCGAGGTCAACTCGTTCAACGACATCGCGCTGGTGCGGTCGCCCGGCGACGGGCTGGCGGCGGTCAGCATCACCGTGGAGGGGCACAGTTTCGTGCGGTACGCCGCCGACGCGGTGATCGTCTCGACGCCCACCGGGTCCACCGCGTACAGCTTCTCGGCCGGCGGGCCGATCGTCTCGCCCACCGTGCCCGGTCTGCTCGTCAACGCGGCGGCGGCGCACGCGTCGTTCAACCGGTCGCTGCTGCTGTCGCTCGACGAGCGGCTCACGCTCGACGTGCTGCCGAGCAGCGGCCGGCTCGCGGTGGAGGGCGACGGGATCGTGCGGGGTTACGTCAGCGCCGGCGACTGCGTGCCGATCACGCCGCTGCCCGGCGCCGCGCACGTGGTGCGACTGGGCCGCACCACGTTCTACGAGCGGGCCCGCCGCAAGCTGCGGGTGGCCGGCAGCGCCCAGGTCGACACGCTCGACTCGTCGAACGTGAGCGTGGTCGACAACTTCGAGGCCGGGCGGTACGAGGTGCTGGTCGCCGGCGAGGTGGCCGGGTTCGTCGAGTACCGGCGGTCGCCGGGCCACGTCGAGTTCCTGCACACCGAGATCCACCAGGGGTACGAAGGGCGCGGGCTGGCCGGCCGGCTGGCCACCAGCGCGCTCGACGACGTGCGGGTGCGGGGCGCGACGGTCAGCCTGGTGTGCCCGTTCATGACCGGGTACGTCGACCGTCACCCCGAGTACGCCGACCTGGTGGCTCCATCGGGGTAGGCCGATCGGCCCGTATCGCTGCGAGCGGCGCACCACCGGCCCGCGACCACGCCAGAATCAGCCAGCGTGTCCCCCGACGAAGCCCCGCCGACGCGCCGGCGCTGGTGGCGGCGACCCGGCGTCCAGTTCCTCGTGGCGGCGGTGGCCGCCGGCACCACCGCGGTCGTCGTCTTCGAACCGTTCGACCGGTCGCCGGCCGCCGTCCCGTCCACCGACGGGGTCGTCGAGGTCGCCTGGGACAACCCGGTGAACACCTTCGACGGCAGCCCCGCGCTCGGCGCCGGCATCGACGGCCTCGAGGGCGGCGAGATCGACAAGGTGTGGACGCCCGCGAACCTCGACGCGATGCGGTCGGCCGGGTTCGGCTCGCTCAGCTACCGGCTGCGCACCGAGCTCGGCGTCAAGGCGTGGCACTGGAACGCGGCGGGCACCTGGAGCGATCCCGCCCGCGGTCAGGGCTACTGGACGTCGGCGACCGAGGTCCACGACGATCCCGGCGTCTCCTACGGGTACCACCTGCCGCGCCGGGGCCACACCCTCGACATGGCCAAGGACGACGGCTACTCGCGCCTGACCGACGGCGACCCGACCACGTTCTGGAAGAGCAACCCGTACCTCGACTCGCACTACACCGGCGTACCGGACGCCGACCATCCACAGTGGATGGTGCTGTCGTTCCCCGAGGCGGTGCCGGTCGACCAGGTGCGCGTCGAGTGGGGCACGCCGTACGCCACCGGCTTCCGCGTCCAGTACTGGACCGGCCAGGACGCGTTGTTCCCGGCCCAGCCCGGCCCGGTCGACTGGAAGGACTTCCCGCGCGGCACGCACACCGGCCGCGGCGGAGCGCAGACCGTGCGGGTGGCCGACGCCCCGGTCGAGGCGCAGTTCATCCGGATCCTCATGACCGCCGACTCCGACACCGCGCCGGCGGGCAGCACCGACGTCCGCGACCGCCTCGGCTACGCCGTGCGGGAACTGTCGATCCTGAGCGGCTCGACAGACCACGTGCGGCACCGCGCCGACCGGACCCAGACGATGACGGTGGTCTCCTCGACCGACCCGTGGCACCGGGCGACCGACGTCGAGAAGAACCACGAGCACGCCAGCTTCGAGCGCACGTTCGCCAGCGGCCTCACGGCGGGCGCGCCTCTGATGGTGCCGGTGCCGGCCCTGTACGGGACGCCGGACGACGCCGCCGCGCTGGCCACGTACCTACGGAACAAGAAGGTGCGCCGGATCGAGGTCGGCGAGGAGCCCGACGGTCAGATCACCCAGCCGCGCGACTACGGCGCGCTGTACCTGCAGATGGCCACCGCGATGAAGGCGGTCAACCCCGACCTCGAGTTCGGCGGCCCCGGCTACCAGACCGTGATCCCGGACTGGTTCGCCTGGCCCGACGCGAACGGCGTCCGGTCGTGGACCGGCCAGTTCGTCGCGTACATGCGCGAACGCAACCGGATGGACGACTTCGACTTCTTCTCGTTCGAGTGGTACCCGTTCGACGACGTGTGCGAGGACCCGGCCGGCCCGCTGGCCCGGCACCCGTCGATGCTCGTCGACATCCTCCGCCGGCAGGAGGCGGCCGGGCTGCCGCCCGACATCCCGAAGGTGATCACCGAATACGGCTACTCCGCGTTCGCCGGGCAGCCCGAGGTCGAGTTGCCCGGCGCGATCGTCAACGCCGAGACGGCCGCGCTGCTGCTCGCGCTCGGCGGCGAGACCAGCTACCTGTACGGGCTCGAACCCGACGACGTCTTCCAGGAGGACGAGAGCAAGCCGTGCAACACCTGGGGCAACCTGATGCTGTTCCAGAACGTCGCCGGCAAACCCGTCCGGCCGATGCCGACCTACCACGCGGCGCAGTTGGTGAACCGGCACTGGGTCCAACCCGGCACCGGACGGCACACCGTGTACCTGGCGTCGTGTTCCCTGAAAATCAAGGGCAACTACCCACAGGTGACGGCGTACGCGCTGCGCCGTCCCGACGGCAAACTGTCGGTGCTGCTGCTGAACAAGGACCCGCGCAGGCCGGTGACCATGCGCGTGGCCCGAAAGACGCACGGCGTCCAACGCCCGGTCACCGGCGACCTCGACCTGTTCCAGTACTCGCCGTTGCAGTGGAACTGGGTCGCCCACCCGCAGGGGCGGAGCTACCCCGACCTCGACCTCCCGCCGTTCCACACCACGATGGACGACGGACGCGCCGTGGTGCTCCCGCCGTACTCGGTGACCGTGGTGCGAACGACGAAAGCCTTATAGGACGCCCGCAGCGGTGGCCGCCGCGACCCACGGCTTGACGAAGTTGCCGAAGATCTGGCCGTACATGTCGGCGTCGGGGTAGCGGTCGATGTCGTCGATCGGGATGAACCCCGCGTTGTCGACCACCCCGCCGGTGACGTTGTCGAGCCGCGCCAGCACCCCGTATTCGGCCCGCCCGAGCCCGAGGAACATCCAGAAGATCGGCAGCCGCGACGACTTCACGAGCGTCTCGACGATCTTCTTCTCCGCGTGCACGCCCCCGTCGGACCAGAACAGCACCAGCGTCGGATACGGCGACGGCTCGGCCTGCGTCCAGTCGACGATCTCCTTCATGACCCGCGGTTCGTAGTTGCCGCCCTCGGCCTTCTTCTTCGCCGCCGCGTTCGCCTCGACGTAGTCGCCCATCGTGCCGACGGTGGCCGGCGCCGACCGCACCGGGAAGTCGCCGAAGAACCACACCTCCATCCGCCCGTCGTCGTCGAGAACGTCGGCGATGGCCACCATGCGCTCCAGCGAGCGCTGCACGGTTCCGTTGCGGTACATGGCTTTCATCGAGCCGCTGGCGTCGATCGCCAGCACCACCCGGAAGGTGCGGTCGGCGAGATCGTTCTTCGTGAGCGCGACCGACACCTCGTACTTGCGGAGATCGATCTTCGGCGCGTCGGCCGCCGGCTTCGTCAGATTGACCCGGCTGTTGAGGGCGGCCGGAGCCGGTTCGTCGTCCTCGGCGACGGTGATCCCGGCGTCCGTCGCCAGGCCGTGCAGGCCGTCGGTGAAGCCGTCGCCCACGCAGCGGACCTTCAGCCCGCCGCCGTGCCGGTACACCTCGGCCACGATCAGCGCGTCCTGGCGGTCGGGCGCGCCGAGGTCGAGCGTGGCCACCACCGCGCCCGACGCGTCGGTCACGTGCGCCGCCAGGCCGCGCACCCCGCCGAACGTTCCGCCCGTCACCGTGACGCCGACGCGCACCCGCACCAGGTCCGCCGGCCAGAACGAAGGATCCAGCACCAGTTCGTGCCGGCCGGCCGCCGCGGCGCGCCACGAAACACCCGGATAGCCGTCGAGGGCGGGCTGGTTGTAGAAGACCATGCCGTCCTCGTTGACCACCCGCCGGTCCTCGCCCAGGAGGAACCCGGTGAGGTCGACCTCCGGGCCGGGATCGTGCGTCACCACGACCGTGTACGGCGCCGCACCGCCGAGCGGCGCGTTCTGACCGCGGACCAGAGTCGTCACTGAACCTCCAAAGCAGCCACCCACACCACGTCCGGCGCCCCGCGCGGCACCGGCACCCGGATCGTCGTCACCCGGCCGAACATCGCCGCCAACCGCGCCGCGAACGCCGCCGACTCGGCGGCGCTCCACACCGCGAGCACCCCGCCCGGCCGCAGCCGCGACCGCAGCAGCGAGAGCCCGTGATCACCGTAGAGGGCGCGGTTGTCGTCGGTCACCGTCCACTCCGGACCGTTGTCGACATCGAGACAGATGACGTCGTACTCATCCGCCCGGTCAGCGAGATGCGCCATGAGGTCGGCGCGGACCACGCGCACGCGCGGGTCGGCGAGGCCGCCGGCGCCGAGATGGTCGCGGTGCCAGGCGATCACCGTGGGTTCGATCTCCACCACCGTGATGATCTTCGGTGACGCGCTGCGCACCGCTTCGGCGAGCGAGAACCCGACGCCCAGCCCGCCGATGAGCACATGGTCGGGTGACCGGCACGCGTCGAGGGCGGCGGTCACCAGCAGCCGCTCGGACTCGCCGTTGCGGGTGTCCATGAGGAAGACGCCGTTGCTGATGATCTCGAAGTCGTCGCCGCGCCGGCGCAGCACGATCTCACCACGCTCGGTGACGGCACGATCGATGGTGAGCGTCTCATCCCGCGGGTCCACGGGGCCCATTCTCGACCACCGGCCTAAGGTCGATGTCATGAACGTCAACGACCTGCTCCTTGACGGCTTCGGCCGGCTGCCCGACCTGGTGCGCTCGGCCGTGGAGGACCTGGACCCCGACGACCTGCGCTGGGCGCCGGGCCCGGCCGCCAACCCGATCGGCTGGCTGGTGTGGCACCTCACCCGCGTGCAGGACAGCCACCTCGCGGAGGTGGTCGGCAGCCGGCAGGTCTACCTCGAAGGCGCCTGGTCGAAGCGGTTCGGCCTGGAACCCGACCCCGAGGAGACCGGCTACGACCACACGATCGAGCAGGTGCACACCGTCCACCCGGAGAGCGCCGACGCGCTGGTGGAGTACTTCGACGCGGTCCACGAGAAGACCGTCACGTTCCTGCGCGGCCTGACCCCGGCGGACCTCGACCGGATCGTCGACGAGCGGTGGGACCCGCCGGTGACGCTCGGTGTGCGGCTGATCAGCGTCCTCGACGACGACCTGGAGCACGTGGGGCAGGCCGCCTACGTGCGCGGTTTACTGGGTCGATGACCAAGGCATACGCGCTCGCCCACCTGTACAACCCGTCGGCGCACCCGGAGGTGCTGGAGTACCTGGAGCGCATCCAGGGCACGCTCGAACCGTTCGAGGGCCGGTTCCTCGTTCACGGCCCGCAGGTCGAGGTGCGGGAGGGCGAGTGGCCCGGCACGCTCGTCATCATCGAGTTCCCGTCGGCCGACCACGCCCGCCGCTGGTACGACTCCCCGGGGTACCAGGAGATCCTGCCGCTGCGCACGAACAACATCACCGGCTCGGCAATCGTCGTCGAGGGGGTCCGGCCCGACCACGACCCCGCGAAGATGGCGGCGGCCATGAGAGCGGCTCAGTGAGCACGGTTCTCGTCACCGGCGCCACCTCCGGGTTGGGGACCTGGCTGGCGCGCCGCCTCACCGCCGACGGGCACACCGTGCTCGTCCACGGCCGCGACCCGGCGAAGGTGAAGGCGCTGGCCGCCGACCTGAACACCGACGGTTTCGTCGCCGACCTCGCGAGCCTCGCCGACACCCGGCGGCTGGCCGGCGACGTCGCGGCGCGCGGACGGCTCGACGTCCTCGTGAACAACGCCGCCGTCGGCTTCGGCCGGCCGGGCGCCCCGCGCCAGCTCAGCGCCGACGGGCACGAACTGCGGTGGGCGGTGAACTACCTGGCGCCGGTGCTGCTCACCCGGGACCTGCTGCCGGTGCTGCGGGCGAGCACGCCCGCCCGCGTCGTGAACGTCGGTTCGCTCGGCCAGGTCTCGATCGACTTCGACGACCTGGGCATGGAGCGCGGCTACGACGGCATCACCGCCTACCGGCGGTCGAAGCTGGCGCTGGCCGCGTTCACGTTCGACCTCGCCGAGGAACTGGCCGGCAGCGGCGTCACCGTCACGTGCATCCATCCGGCCACGTTCATGGACACGGCGATGGTCGGCGAGTACGGCGCCGCCCCGCTGTCCACAGTGGACGAGGGCGGCGTGGCCACGCTGGCGCTCGTCACCGGTCCCGAACATGCCGCGACCAACGGTGAGTTCTTCGACGGCCTCAGCCCCACGCGGGCCCATCCCGATGCCTACGACCCCGGAATCCGCCGCCGCCTCCGCGCGGCCACGACCCTGTAGCGTTCCCCCATGACCCTGCATTCCGACGCCGTCGCCATCCAGGACGAGCTCGCCGCCCTCCGGCGCGAACTGCACCAGACCCCGGAGATCGGGCTCCAGCTTCCGCGCACGCAGCAGACCGTGCTGGCGGCCCTCGACGGGCTTCCGCTGGAGATCAGCACCGGCACGGCGCTGACGTCGATCACCGCGGTCCTGCGCGGCGGAGCGAACGCGAACGGGCCGGTGGTGGTGCTGCGCGGCGACATGGACGCGCTGCCGATCGTCGAGCGCAGCGGTGAGGACTTCACGTCCAAGAGCCCGGGTGCCATGCACGCCTGCGGCCACGACCTGCACACCGCCGGGCTGGTCGGTGCCGCCCGGCTGCTCAGCGCCCGCCGGGCCGAGCTGCCGGGCGACGTGGTGTTCATGTTCCAGCCGGGCGAGGAGGGCTTCGACGGCGCCGGGCACATGATCGCCGAGGGTGTCCTCGACGCCGCCGGGCGTCCGGCCGACGCCGCCTACGGCCTGCACGTGATCGCGGCGGAGTACCAGCGGGGCATCTTCACCTCGCGGCCCGGTCCGTTGATGGCGGCCTCCGACGGGCTCTTCGTCCGGGTCGTCGGCAAGGGCGGGCACGGGGCGATGCCGCACGACACGCGCGATCCGGTGCCGGCGGCGTGCGAGATGGTCATGGCGCTGCAGGCGATGGTGACGCGCGGCTTCGACGTGTTCGACCCGGTGGTGCTCACCGTCGGCGTCCTGCAGGCGGGCACGAAGCGCAACATCATCCCCGACGACGCGATGTTCGAGGCGACCGTCCGCAGCTTCTCCCCCGCCGCGCGGGCGAAGGTGCGGGAGCGGGCGGTGACGGTGTGCGAGGGGATCGCGGCCGCCCACGGGCTCGACGTCGACGTGCGTTACGACGAGGAGTACCCGGTCACCGCGAACGACGCCGACGAGCACGAGTTCCTCGCCGGGACCGTGCGGGACCTGTACGGCGAGGAGCGGTTCGAGCCGATGCCCGACCCGGCGACCGGCTCGGAGGACTTCTCGCGGGTGCTGGAGCGGGTCCCGGGCGCGTTCGTGTTCCTCGGCGCCTGCCCCACCGACGACCCGAAGGCGGCCCCGCCGAACCACTCGCCGCTCGCCCGCTTCGACGACAGCGTGCTGGCCGACGGCGCCGCCCTCCTGGCCGAACTGGCGGTGCGACGGCTCAGCCGCTGAGCCACTCGGTCAACCGGATGGTGCCGGTGCGGGCGCCGGCGCCCGGGCGCAGCGCGTCGTCGTCGACCTTCGCGCCGAAGTAGGTCGCGGCCGGGTCCGACACCACCGTCCGCGGGTCGCCCGTCGCCGCGAGGCTCCGCCGCACCCAGTCGGCCAGCGGCAGCGACTCCGGGCCGCCGAGTTCGACGGTGCCGTTCACCGGCGCGTCCGTCACCAGGTCGGCAAGAACAGCAGCGACGTCGTCGCCCGCCACCGGCTGCACCAGGGCCGGCGGCAGCACCACCGTGCCGTCCCCGGCCGTCGAGACGTCGGCGATTCCGGCCGCGAACTCGAAGAACTGGGTCGCCCGCAGGATCGTGTACGGCACACCGCCCGCGGCGACCAGTTCCTCCTGGGCCACCTTCGCCGGCAGGTAACTGCTGTCGGGCACGCGCTCGGCGCCGACCACCGACAGCACCAGGTGGTGGGCCACCCCGGCGGCGCGGCCGGCGGCGAGCAGGTTGGCGGTCGACGCGCGGAAGAACTCGAGCACGGTGTCGAACGACGGCGGGTTCGTCACGTCCACCACCACGTTTGTACTGGCCAGCACGTCGGCGAGCCCTTCGCCCGTCACCGTGTCGACGCCCGTCCTGGGTGATGCCGGCACCGCCTCGTGACCGGCGGCCGTCAGCAGCCCCACCAGCTTCGACCCGATCAACCCGCTGCCACCGATGACGACGATCTTCATGTCGCTCCCCAACTCGGATAAGTTTTGTCCGAGAAAGAAGTTACCCGGACACCGGGTGTCCGAGTCAAGAGGCGCGCGCCACACTGTGGTCATGAAGATGTCCGGCGGCGTGGAGTGGGCGCTGCACTGCTGTGTGGTCCTCACGGTCGCCGACCACCCGGTTCCGGCCGCCCGGCTGGCCGAGCTGCACGAGGTCTCCGGTAGCTACCTCGCCAAGCAGTTGCAGGCGCTGTCGCGCGCCGGGCTGATCCACTCGGTGCAGGGACACGCCGGCGGGTACGTGCTCACCCGTGCCGCGGCGGAGATCACCGTGCTCGACGTCGTCGAGGCGGTCGACGGCGCGGCGCCCGCGTTCCAGTGCACCGAGATCCGCCAGCGCGGTCCGGTCGCCACCCCGCCGGAGGCGTGCACGAGGCCCTGCGCGATCTCCCGCGCGATGAGCGCGGCCGACGACGCCTGGCGGTCGGCATTGAAGGCCGTGACAATCGCCGGACTCGCCCGCGATGTCACGACCGACAACGGTCCGGGCGCCTTCGACATGGTTCGCACGTGGCTGGGCGGGCCAGCCCCCGCGGCGAACGGCCGACAGTCGGGAAGCTGACTGGTTCGCATACTCCCGGAAACGTGCCTAACCAGGAAATCTGCAGATCATCGCCTTGGTAACCGGACTTAGAGTCTCCACATGGTCTCTGCGGCATTCGGTCTCGGCGTCGACTTCGGTACTTCCAGTACCGTCGCGATGCTGCGTTGGCCCGACGGCCGGGTCAAGCCGCTCCTTTTCGAAGGCTCACCCCTGCTGCCGTCGGCGGTATTCGCCCCCACCGAGGGGCCCCTCGTCGTGGGTAGCGACGCACTCCACCACGGCCGGTTCGAGCCGAGTCAGCTCGAACCCAACCCCAAGCGCCTGATCGACGACGAGGGCCTGCTGCTCGGCAACCGCGAGGTGTCGGTCCTCGAACTGTTCACCGCCGTGCTCAAGCACGTCGCGGCCGAGGCGGCCCGCGTCACCGGCGGCGTCGTGCCGACGACCGCGCTGGCCTATCCGGCCGGCTGGGGCACCGTCCGGCGCGGGGCACTATTGGACGCCGCACAGGCGGCCGGGCTGGGCGGGGTCACCCTCGTACCGGAGCCGGTGGCGGCGGCCGACTACTTCACCCGCGTCCTCAACCGCGACGTACCGGTCGGCCAGGCACTCGTCGTCTACGACCTGGGTGCGGGCACGTTCGACTCGAGCGCCGTGCGCCGGGTCGAGGCCGGGTTCGAGGTGGCCGCGGTCGACGGTCTCAACGACATCGGCGGCCTCGACCTCGACGCCGCGATCGTCAAGTGGCTGCGCGACGGCCCCGCCGCCGGCCGCGACGAGGAATGGGCCAAGATCGAGAACCCGGTTGCGCCGGAGGACCGCCGGCGGCGGCGCGAACTCTGGGACGACGTGCGCATCGCCAAGGAGATGCTCTCCCGCGCACCGGCGGTGCTCCTGCGGCTGCCGGCGTTCGACCTCGAGGTGCAGTTCACCCGCGAGGAGTTCGAGGCGGCCGCCCAGCCGCTGCTGAACCGCACGGTGCGCACCACCGCCGCGCTCATCCGGTACGCGAACCTCACCCAGGACAACATCGCCGGCCTGCTGCTCGTCGGCGGGGCCAGCCGGGTGCCGCTCGTCGCCACGTTGCTGCACCGCACGCTGAACATCGCACCCATCGCCACCGAGCAGCCCGAACTGATCGTGGCCGAGGGCGCCCTGCAGTCGGTGGCACCGGCCACCCAGGCGGCGCACCCGGTGAGCGCGGTGCCGGTGTCGGCCCAGCCGATCTCCGGCCAGCCGTACTCGGGTGTCCCCGGCGGCCCGGTCTCCGGCGTCCCGATGCCGCCGATGTCCGGCGTGCCCGCCGGCTACGCCGCGGCCCCGGTCTCCGGCCAGCCGTTCCCGGGCCAGCCGGTCTCGGGCCAGCCGGTCTCGGGCCAGCCTGTTTCGGGGCAGCCGTTCCCGGGCCAGCCGGTCTCCGGTGCGGCCGGGGTCTACCCGACGTCCGGCGCACCGGGGCCGGTGTCCGGCCCGCCGGCGCACGTGTCGGGTGCCCCGGTGCACGCCACCTACACGCCGCCGCACGGGGTCGGCGGAACGCCGCCGCAGGGGTACGCGGCCGCGCCGGTCAGCACTCCGCCGCACGGGTACGCCGCGGCGCCGGTCAGTGGTGGGGGCGCTCCCCAGTCGGCCGGGGTCGGTTTCGCGCACCCGGCCACGCCCGTCGGGCACTGGGCCGCGGTGCCGACCGCACCGCACCAGACCGTGAACCAGGGCCCGAACACCACCGGCACCGTCTACACCGGTGGCAGCGTGCCGCCCGTCGAGCCGCTGCAGCCGCCGCAGGACAACCGGGACAGCCGGGTCATCCCGGTGTGGACCGTCAACGACGCACCGCGTCCCGGAACCGCCAGCCGGCAGCCGGCGGCCGCGCCGGCGCCGGTACCCGCGCCCACGCCGGCGCCCACGACCGGACGCCGCTCGCCGATCAGGCTGATCGTGGCGGGCGTGGTCGCGGTGTGGATCATCGTCGCGGCCGTGGTGATCGCGATGAACCTGCCCGGTGACGACTCGGGCACGAAGGTCCCGAACCTCGCCGGCCGGTCGCAGGACGACGCGACCACGACGCTGAAGGCGGCCAAGCTCGACGTCGGCACGATCATCTTCGAGGACTCCACCGACGTGCCGGCGAACATGATCATCCGGACCGAGCCGGCAGCGGACAAGAAGGTCGACCCCGGTACCAAGGTGACGCTGGTGCTCGCCCGCACACCCGGTTCGGCCACGGTCGCGCTGCCGGATCTGGCCAACAAGACGCAGGACGACGCGGTCGCCGGCCTCACCGCCGTGGGGCTGACCTCGGGCGACGTCGTGTACGAGGAGTCGACCACGGTCGGCGAGGGCCTGGTGATCCGCACCGAACCGGCGGCGAACACGCAGGTGCCGCCGAACACGGCGGTGAAGCTGGTCCTGGCGAGCAAGCCCGGCGCGCAGACGCCCGTCGCCCAGCCCTGCCACGTGCCCGACCTCGCGCACCAGAACCGCGACTACGCCGAGCAGCAACTGAAGAACGCGGGCATCCAGTACCAGATCAAGAAGGAAGACTCCGACTCGGTGCAGCCCGGCACGGTCATCCGCACCGATCCCGGCCCCGGCCGGCTCGAGCACTGCCGCCGCGTCACGGTGGTGGTCTCGCAGGGCGTGCCGATCCGCGTCCCCGACGTGATCGGTGACCCGGAGGGCTACGCCAAGCAGCAGATCCTCGACGTCAAGCTCAAGGCGAGCGTGCGGTACGAGAACTACTGCGGCGCGACGGAGACCAAGGACGCCGTGGTCACCGCCCAGAACCCGCACGGCGGCTCGACCGCCCACGAGGGCGACACGGTGACGATCACGCTCCCCAAGTACACCGGCGTCTGCGCCTCGAACAAGACCACGAACGACGAGGCGACAACCTGAGCCGATCTTGGACTCCGTGCGGTGCTGGAGCACCGCACGGAGTCCAAGATCGCGCTAGAACCACGTGGAGCACCACGGCGCGCGCTCACCGGCGAACATGCGGGTGGCGCGCGCCACCGCGTTCGGGGTGTGCTCGTCGACCAGGCCGGCCGCCGCGAGCGTCCGCACCGGGTGCCCGCCCAGGCACACCGCGCCCAGCGCCGAGACCCCGATCGTCAGGTCGGCCGTCGCCGTCGTCGGGGTGCAGGTCGCGCCGTCGGGGCCGCCGTCGAGGGCGAACCGGCCGCCGGTGTAGCCGTCGGTGTCGACCACGTCGAGGACGAGCTGTCCCTCGGCGCCGTACCTCCGCGCGCCGAGCAGCGCCGCCACGTCGAGCACCCGCACCCACAGGAAGTCGAACCGGCCGCTGGCCTTGGCGTGCCGGGCGTCGAAGAGCAGCCACGGCAGCACGTCGTCGACCGGCCGGTCGATCGCCTTGATCGTGTTGATCATGTCGAGGCTGATCAGGTGGTCCCAGAGCAGCGCGTCGCCCAGCGGTCCGGTGGTGAACATCGCCTGCGGCTCGACGGTGCCGTCCGGCTGCCGGTCGGTCCACCTGCCCTCGACGACGTAGCGGGCCGCGCCCACCACCTCGCCCGCCGGATCGCGCGCGACCACGTGGAAGGCCGGCTTCGGCTCACCCCAGCTCGGGATCCGCTTCAGCCCGTAGTCGACGTTCCAGAACCGCTCGGGCCGGCGGATCTCGCCCGGCGAGACCTGCCGGTGCCGCTCGTACAGCGTGGGCATGAGGTCGCGCGCAAAGTCGCGGTCGACGAACTCGACCGTCCCCTGTGGACGGTCGCGGAGCCGCGCGGTGCGCGTGTCGACGGTGAGGATCTGGTGCTCGGTGGCGGCGCCGTACCCGAACCGGCCGTAGATCGGCCACTCCGCGGCGATCAGGACGCTCACCGGTTCGCCCCGTTCGACGCTCGCGGCCAGGTCCTGGTGGACCATGCGCGTCGCGAGCCCGCGCCGGCGGTGGGTCGCGGTGGTCGTCACGGCGGTGACGGCGGACGCGGCGACCGTCGTGCCGCCGGGCAGCGTGAGGTCGGTGGGAAAGCTGCGCAACGTCGACACGATGCGCGACCCGTCGAAGGCCCCGTACGTCCGGTCCAGGTGCGTGCCGTCGCGGCGGGCCTCGGCGTCCTTGTCACCGATCGGGTTGAGGAAGCCGGTGGCCATGGCGGCCCAGAACGGCCCGACCTCGCTCTCGCTGATCGTGCGAATCTCCAGGTGCATTTCGGAAGGCTAGCGGAGCCATCCGTCCTTGCGTGCGATGCGGATCGCGTCGAGGCGGTTGCGGGCGCCGGTTTTCGTGATGACCGAGGAGATGTGGTTGCGCACCGTTCCCAGCGACAGGTAGAGGCGGCGGGCGATCTCGGCCACCGTCTCGCCCTCCGCGGCCAGGCCCAGCACCTCCCATTCGCGGGTGCTCACCGCCTTTTCGGTACTGATCGCGGCCACCTCCAGGCGCGGGTCGACCACCCGTTCGCCGCGCGCGACGTGCCGGATCGCCGCGGCCAGCTGGCGCACGGAGGTGTCCTTCACCACGAAGCTGACCCGGCGGGCGCGGCGGCGCGGCGGCAGCATGCCGCGCTTGGTGGGGTCACAGAGGACGATCACCGCGCACTTCGGCGCGGCCGACTTCAACTCGGCCACCTTCGGGAGTATCTGGCTGACCATGAGATCGGTGTTCACCAGCACGACGTCGGGCGCGAATTGCGCCGCGAGCGGGGCGATCTCCAATTCGATATCGGCGGTGGCGACCAGTGCGATATCGGGCTCACGGTTCAGAAGAGTGGAGAACCCGGCGCGATTCCATTGACCGTCTTCGAGCATGAGAACTCGGATCATCGCCGGAACCCCTTGAGGAGATATTCTATTCCATTACGATAAACCAGTTGCGCCACCAAATCTGTCGACCATTCGGGTCCATCACTCACGGCGTTCGTCGCCAAAGCGCCGGCAATTCGTATTTGTGCAAGCTTTCGCGTCCGCTATCGGCGCGCGTAAGTGGCATGTCGGACTTCGGTGTCGCATTTCCGTCCCCCGAACGGGGTATGCCGCGAACACGTACGGCACGATTGGATCTCATGCGGCTCTCCGGCGGGGCCCTGCTCGGGCTCGCCTACCTCGGCTTCATCAGCCTCGGCCTGCCCGACGCGCTGCTCGGGGTCGGCTGGCCGTCGATGCGCGCGACGTTCGGGGTGTCGATCGAGGCGGTCGGCCTGATCCTGACCGTCGGCGTCACCGGCTACCTGATGTCGAGCGTGTCCACCGGGTTCGCGCTGGCGAAGCTGGGCGTCGGGCGGCTGCTCGCCGGCAGCACCGGCCTCGTCGCGCTCGGGCTCACCGCGTACGCGGCCGCGCCGGTGTTCGCCCTGGCCCTGGTCGGCGCGGTGCTGGTGGGCCTCGGCTCGGGCGCGATCGACGCCGGACTCAACGTCTACGCCGCCGAGCACTTCGGCGCCCGGCACATGAACTGGCTGCACGCCAGCTTCGGCTTCGGCGCGACCCTCGGTCCCCTGATCATGACGTCGGTGCTCGGCGCCGGGCTCGGCTGGCGGTGGGGGTACGGCCTCACCGCGGCGGTGCAGGGGCTGCTGGCGGTCGCGTTCGCGGTCACCGCCCGGTCCTGGGACCGTCCCCGACAAACCGAAGCGGAGCCGGAACCGCCGCGCGGAGCCCTGATGCTGCCGACCGTCTGGCTGGGCGCGCTGACGTTCGCGCTCTACACCGGCACCGAAGTGGCCGTCGCCCTCTGGACGTTCACCCTGCTCACCGACGGCCGTCACCTGTCCACCGGCGTCGCCGGCACCTGCGTCTCGGCGTACTGGGGCGCGCTGTTCGCCGGCCGGATCGTCTACGGCGCGGTCGCCGACCGCCTGCCCGGCGGGAAGGCGCTGGTCGGCTGCCTGGGCGGGATGCTTGCCGGCGCGCTCGTCGCCGTGCTGCCCGCACCGGCACCGGTCACCGTGTTCGGCGTGCTGCTGATCGGCCTCTTCGCCGCGCCGGTGTTCCCGCTGCTCACGCTGACCACCGCCGACCGCGTCGGCGCCGACCTCGCCGGCCCGGCCGTCGGCCTGCAGATCGGCGCCGCGTCGCTCGGCGCGGTGATCTGCCCGGCCGTGATCGGCCTGCTGGTCGGCCGCCACGGCACCGGCGTGATCGCGCCGTCGTTCGTGGTGCTGGCGCTGCTGCTCCCGCTCTCCTACGCCGTCACGGTAAAATTGAAACCTATTGACGCACGTCAATTATAATTAGCGCTCCCAGGCCCTGATGTAATCGACCCGCTTTACCGCTTCGGTGGTGCCCGCCGCCGGCGGGACCTCCGCGAACACCGCCAGATTCGACACGATGTTGGTCACCCCGTCCGAGGTGGCCGGCGTGCGGCAGACCTCGACCCCGTCGACATACCAGGTCGTTCCGGACTCCTCGATCGCCGCCCCGTAGGTGTGCCACCCGTCGGCCGGGTCGAACGGCAGCGCCGGCTTGCAGTTGCCGCCCGCGCCCGAGTGCTGCGTCAGGTCGAGCCGGTGCCGCGTCTCCGAGTAGAACTCGTACACGTCGGTCTCGATGTAGCGGTTCTCGAACGGCGCCTGCCACGTCCACAGCGCCGGCCAGAAGCCGCGCGCCCGCGGCAGCACGGCCCGCTCCTCCACGTACCCGTACCGGAACCCGTACGACGGCGTGCTGGAGATCAGGCACGACGTCCACTCGTACCGCTCCCCCGACGGCGACGTCACCGCCTCCCGCCGCGCGGTCATCGTCAACTCGCCGTCGCCGACCGCGCAGTTCGCGGCCTGGTTCCACTCCAGTTGCTTGTTCTTCTTGTTGCCGCGCCCGTTGTCGGCCTCGGCGCCCGACTCGTCGGCCCACCGCCCCGCGTCGAGCGACGACCCGTCGAACTCGTCGCTGAACGCCATCTCCCACCCGCCGGTCTGCCCGACCGGGAGCGGCGGCCCGTCACCGTCCTGGTGCGCCGGCGGGGGCACGGCCACCGCCCGGCCGCCGGGCCCGTCGTCACCAAGAGCAAAGACAAGAGCAAGAGCAGATATGACGCCCACCGCCACGGCGCCGAACCCCAGCGTCCTACGCACTTTCCTACTCACTGTGTGCTCCTGTCGCGAAGCTGAGGCGGGCGATCCGGTTGTCGAAGTTCGACGGCACGAGCTCCGGCTCGCCGACCGAGCGGATGTCCGGCAGGCGGGTCAGCAGCTCGCGGAACAGCACGGAGATCTCCTGCCGCGCGAGCGCGGTGCCGAGGCAGAAGTGCGGCCCGCCGCCGCCGAAGCCGACGTGCGGGTTCGGCGACCGGGTGACGTCGAACCGGTTCGGGTCGGCGAACACCGTCTCGTCGCGGTTGGCGGAGTTGTAGAACAGCACGACCTCGTCGCCCGCGCCGAGCCGGTACCCGTTGAGGACGGTCTCCCGGGCGACCGTGCGGCGGAACTGGATGATCGGCGTCGAGTGCCGCACCAGTTCCTCGACGAAGCCGCGCTCGTACGTGTCGAAGTCCTCGACGAGCAGCGCGCGCTGTGCCGGGTTCTCGGTGAGCAGGCGCAGCCCGTGCGCGATCGCGTTGCGGGTGGTCTCCACGCCGGCCACCAGCAGCAGGGAGAAGAACGCCCCCAGTTCGCGCGAATTCAGCTTCGCCGCGACGAGCGCGGAGACGAGGTCGTCCTCGGGGTGGCGGCGGCGCTGCCGGGCCACCCGGGCGACCACCCGTTGCAGGCGGGCCAGCGCGAACAGGCTGCGGCCGGGCAGGCGCCGCCAGCGCGGCACCCGCACGCCGGCGTGCTCGGTGGTCCGGTTGAGCCGGGCGAGCAGCGTCGACCGGTACTTCGCGGGGATGCCCATCATCGCGCAGATCACGCGCAGCGGTAGCTGGGCGGCCACCAGGTCCACGAAGTCGCCGTCCTTGCGCGCCACCACCTCGTCCACGATTTCCGTGGCGACGGTGCGCATGTCGTCGGTGATCTTCGCGATGACCCGCGGCGTGAACGCCTTCTGCACGATGCCGCGCAGCCGGGCATGCTCCGGGTCGTCGAGGTTGACCATCGAGTCGCCGAACACGAACCGCACCCAGCGCGCCGGCTTCGGTGTGGTCACGCCGGGGCCGCTGATGAAATCGTCGGAGCGGCGGCTCGCGTCGACGACGTCCTGGTGCCGCACGAGGGCGTGGAACCCGGTCATCGGCCTACCACGTGCGGCCGGCCGCTCCACGAAGTACACCGGCTCGGGCAGGTGCCGCAGCCGGGCGAACGCCTCCTCGCGCCGGGTCACCGGCTGCCGCCAGAACCGCGGTTCGGCAAGATCGATGTCAATGTAGGGGCAGGTGCCGCGCCGGCCGGTGCCGGCTCCGGTGAGAACCTTCATCGCAGTCCCGTCCTTTCCACGGCGGTTGTCGTGGCCGCGGCCAGCCGGTCGAACGTGTGCCGCAGGTCGAACCGCGCCGCGTGGGCCGCGGCCGCGTCACCCTCGACCCGGCACCGGTCGGCGTCACCCAGCCGCCGGGCGAGGGCACCGGCCAGCGCCCCCGGATCGTCCGGCGGCACCAGGGCACCGACCGTCGACGGCACCACCTCGGCGAGCCCCGGCACACGGCTCGCGACCACG
Source organism: Virgisporangium aurantiacum (assembly GCF_016863635.1). Taxonomy (GTDB): domain Bacteria; phylum Actinomycetota; class Actinomycetes; order Mycobacteriales; family Micromonosporaceae; genus Virgisporangium; species Virgisporangium aurantiacum. The sequence continues at coordinate 205,775 of NZ_BOPG01000022.1, forward strand.
GCCCGTCCACAGGCGAACGCTTCCAACACGGTGAGCGGCAACCCCTCCCACCGCGACGGCAGCACCACCACGTCGGCGGCCGCCAGCCACGGCCGCACATCGGCGGCGGCACCGGCGAACGTCACGCCGTCGGGCGTGGTGCGCGGAAAGCCCGCCGGGCCGGCCACGCCCGAACCGCCCGCCAAGCCGGCCGCGCCCGAACCGCCCGCGCCCAAACCGCCCGCGCCCAAACCGCCCGCGCCCGAACTGCCGGCGGTGGCGGCGAGGCCGGCGAGCAGGTCGCCGTCGCCGACCAGCGCGAGGTGCGCGTCCGGCACGGCGTGCCGGACGTGTGGCCAGGCGGCGAGAAGCACGTCCTGGCCCTTCTGCCGGGTGACCCGCCCCACGCAGACCGCGAGCGGCGCGTCCGGGTCGAGGCCGAGGCGGTGCCGGGCGGCGGCCCGCTCGGCCGGCCCGGCAACCGTGTACCGGCTACGGTCGACGCCGTTGCGGACCACCGTGTACCGCCCCGCGACGTGCTGCTCCCGGCCGGCTTCCGCCTCGGCGGCACCGACGCACACGAACAGGTCGGTCCACCGCGCGGCGGCCCGTTCCCAGGCCACACTGGCGGCGCGCAGCCGCCCGTCGACGGCGAGCCACGACCAGCCGTGCGGCTGGAACAGCGTCGGCAGCCGGCGGCCGAACCGGGTGCGCAACCGCCCGGCGAGCCCGGCCTTCGACGCGTGCAGGTGCAGCGCGTCGGGCCGGTACCGCTCGACGATCGCCGCCAGCCGCCGCGCCTCCCCGAGCGAATTCCGGCCGGGGTTGCGCCCGGCGCTCCACGTAACGCGCGGAATCCCGGCGTCGGCAAGACTTTCGGCGAGCCTCCCATCGGGACAGGCGACGGCGACCCGCCAGCCGCGGGCCACCTGATCCTTGCAGGCCGCGAGAACGTACGCGGCCACCCCACCGTCGACCGGTTGCGCCACATGCAGAACCGCCGTACTCACCGGTCCACCCCGCTTGCGTCGCTCGCGGATCTTGGACTCCTGAAGGGGCTGTAGCACCTCACGGAGTCCAAGATCCGGAAGGAGGAGGCGCGGACGGTGCGGAGCCAGGGGGCGCGGGACTTGGCGAACCGGACGGCGGCGGCGCGGGCGCGGACCGCGGCCGCGTAGGCGTGGCCGCGCGGGCTGCCGGCGCGCACGAGCAGCACGCGGCGGTTGACCGACTCGGTGGGGCGCCAGCGCTGCTTGTAGGGTTCGGCGCCGCGCAGCATGCTCATCGTGGCGCAGCCGTGGTCGACGGCGACCGGGAGCGTGGTCGAGATGAGCAGCGTGGTGACGTCAAGTTTGTCGCGCAGCGACGGGTCGGCGCCGTAGAGGTAGCCGCCGGCGAGGTCGGTGCCGACGACGACGAGGTTCGACGCGACGTGCGCGCCGTCGAGGCGGTACTCCAGCAGTACGGCCTGGCCGTCGGCGATCATCGTGGGTACGGCCGCCGCGAGGTGCTGCGCGAATGCCGGCCGCAGGTGTTCGGCGTTGCCGCCGCGGCCCTGCCACTGGTCCCTGTGCAGCCGCAGCAGGTCCACTGTGGACCGTTCCGCGTCCGCCGGCTCGACGGCGCGGATGTCGAGGCCGAGTTTGGCGAGCTGGTTGACGCGGCGGCGCACGGTCTTGCGGGCGTGCGCGGGCAGGTCCCTGACGAACGCCTCGAAGTCCTGCGCCGGCAGTTCCAGGCACAGCGACGCGGGGAGCACGACGCTCGACCGCCAGCCGGCGGCGAGCCGCGTGGCGACGCCGCCGGGCCGGACCTCGGGAAAGTCGACGGCCTGCCAGCCGCGCATCGCGCGGAGGGCGCCGGCGAGTTCGCGCACCGCGTCGGCGCGGCAGGTGTCGTCGGCGAGCACGTCGGTGAAGTCGGAGAACGCGCCGCCGACCGGCACCAGCACGGCGCACCCGCCCCGCCGGACGAGCGTGAATGCGGCCGCCGCCACCAGCGTGCCGCCGCGGCGCACGAGCACGACGCGCAGCCGCCCGTTCTCCCCGTACGCCGCCCACCAGGCATGGTTCCAGGCGTAGGACTGGAACGGGGTGGCTTCGGCGCAGCGGCGGAAGAGGTCCGTCCACTCCGGACGGAGGCCGGTGAGATCGTGCCTGATCTCGACCGTCCACTGTGGAGCGAGAATGGTGGTCACGATTCCTCCCGGTAGATCACGACGGCGCGGCCGACGATGCGCGACGTCTTCACGGTCGACGCGGGGTCGTCCGGTTCCTCGGTGGCCGGCGGGGTGCTCACCGGTGCGCTGGCCGACACCGTGGCGCGCGGGGCGGCGGGGGCGTTGAACACCTCGCCCACGAGGGCCGACAGGGTGGGGCTCCGGTTCGCGATCGCCGGCCTGCGTTGCACCGGCACCGGCACCGTCGCCCTGACGCCCGGACCCGTGGCCACGATGTGCTGGGTCGCCGCGCTGTTCCCGCCGACCGGCGCCGGTTCGCCGGTCTCGGTGTCGCGGCGGCGGGCGATCGCCGAGCGGCCCACCCCGGCCAACGCCGCCAGCCCGGCCAGCAGCAGCCCGGCGGCCGCACCGACGGCCAGTTCCAGCGGCGGTTTCGGCGACGACGGTTTGGTCGGCTTCGCCGCCTGCGCCAGCATCGACACCCCGACGCGGGTCTCGGTCCGGCGGGTGCCGGCGAAGTCGATGAGACCCTGCGCGACCGCGTTCGCCACGAGCTGGACCCGGCCGGCGTCGGTGCCGGTCGCGGTGATCTCGATGACCGGTGCGTCCGGTGACGTCGACGCGGTGACCCGGGCGAGGTCGCGGGCGGCTCCGGCGCCGATGGTCTTCGTGGCGTTCTCCGCCGCGGGGCCGGTGGTGGCGACCCGGCCGTAGGCCTGCGCGAAGTTGACGGCGGCGAACGGTTCACCGGCTTCGGCGGTCACCACGACGTACGCCGTCGCCTGGTAGGTGGGCGTCTTGGTGGCGCTGTACACGGCGCCGGCGGTGCCACCGAGAACGGTGAGCACCAGCAGCAGCCCGAACTTGTGCACGAGGCGGCGGAGGATCTGTGCGGTCATCGTCGTTTCCCTGCTGCTTGCGGTGAGCGGTTCGCCAGGTTCGCGTAGAGGTCACGCACCGCGTCAGCGAGCGCGCCGGCGGCGTAAGGGGTCTGTGCCGCGTCTCTGGCGTCCATTGTGGAGAGTTCCACGCGGATTGCCTCGCGGTATCGTGCCGCCTCGGGCGGCAGCTTCGTCGCCACCACAACGGGTTCGGCCACCTCGTCGAGCGGCGGGCAGGTGGTGTAGAGCACCCGCAGTCCGTTCGCCAACGCCTCCAGGACGGCGAGGTTGAACGTCTCCTGCTCGCTCGGTGCGGCGAGGAGATCCATGGCGCACAACGCGTCCCGCGCGTGATCGGTGGCGCCCGCGAACACCACGCGGTCGGCGATGCATTTTGCCTGCGCCTCCAACTGCTGCCGGGCCGAGCCGTCGCCGACCAGGAGCAGGGTGACGTCCGGGAGCGTGCGGACCGCCTCGATCAGGATGTCGAACCGCTTGGTCGGCTCCAGCCGGCCGAGGCCGCCGACCACCCGCGCGTCGGCGGCGATGCCGTACCGGGCCCGGGTCGCGCGGCGCCTGCGCTCGTCGAAGGCGAGTTCGGCGGGATCGATCCCGTTGGGAATCACCGTGATCCGCGACGGCCTGACGCCCCAGGCGACCAGCCGCTGCTCGACCGCCTGCGACACGGCGACCGTCGGCCCGGCCGCGATCCGTTCGGCGGCCAGGTACAGCGCGCGGACGGCCGCGGTGGTGCGCCGGCCCTCGATCTGCCCGTCGCCCAGCGAGTGCTCGGTCGCCACGACGTGCCGCACCCCGGCGAGCCGGGCGGCGACGCGACCGTAGACGCAGGCCCGGTACAGGTGCGTGTGCACCACGTCGAACCGGCCCGCGCGGATCAGCCGCACCAGGCGGGGCAGCGCGGTGACGTCGTTGTTGCCCCGCATCCGCAGGACGTGCACCGGCACGCCGTCGGCGCGGATCGCGTCGGCGACCGGGCCGGGGTCGGTGAGCGTCACCACTTCGCACTCGATGCCGTCGAGACCGCGCAGCAGCAGCCGCAACTGGTGCTCGGCGCCGCCGGCGTTGAGACCGGTGATCACGTGCAGGACCCTCATCGCGCACCCACCTTGCGGTTGCGCAGGCCGTGCCGGATCCACTTGGCGTGCAGGCGGGGCGACGAGTCCCGGTCGCCGATGTAGGTACGCGGCAACGCGTGCGGGCCGTCGATGCTGCGGGCGCCGACGGCGCACGCGTACGCGTATCCGGCGGCCGACACCATCGCCACCTCGCGCCCGCCGACCGCGCCGTACGGGTAGCAGAACCCGTCGACGGGGCCCCGCACCAGTTCCTGCAACGCGATCCGGCTCGCGCCGATCTCGTCCTGGAGGGCGGCATCGTCCACTGTGGTCAGTCGGGGATGGGTCAGGCTGTGCGAGCCGACCTCGATGCCGGCGTCGGCGACGCGGCGCACGTCGTCGGCGGTCATCAGCGGCTTGCGCGGGCCGGCGGCGTCCCACGCGTTGTGGTTGCCGAGTTCGCCGGTCACGACGTAGACCGTCGCCGTGAAGCCGTACCGGCGCAGCGCCGGCACGACCCGGGCGACGAAGTCGGCGTAGCCGTCGTCGAACGTCAAGCCGACCAGCCCGCGCGGGTCGGGCGCGGCGCGCAGTTCGCGCATCGACACCCCGCGCAGCCCGCGCCGGCGCAGCCACCGCAGTTGGCGCTCGAACCGCTCCGGCCGGACCGTGACGCGGTACGGGTCCTCGGTGTAGGGCTCGACCGAGTGGTACATGAGGATCACGGGTTCAGTTGCCACGACGCACCTTCTCCCCGAGCAGATGGGCGGCCGCGACGAAGACGACGAGCATCACCACGCCGCCGGAGAATGCGGCCACGGCGCCGTGCGTCACGCGTCCACAAAGGACACCCGCGCCGGCCGCGACGGCCGCCGCCACGCCGAGCCGCGCGGACGCCGCGCCCAGCGACCCGAGGGAGACCGCGATCACCGTGCGCCGCATGCCGATCAGCAGCAGCACGGCGGTCAACGTGATGCCGATGCCGTTAGCGGCCGCGATCGCCGGCCCGCCGAAGTGCGGCACCGCCACCGCGGCGAGCACCGCGTTCACGGCGAGGCCGGCGCCCATCGCCATGGCCGGGAACCAGAGCGGCCGCTCGCCGGTGAAGAACGGCCGGCACAGCACGCCGACCATCGCGTGGCCGAACAGGCCGAACGCGTACACCCGCATGATGGCGGCGGTAGCGTCGGTGTCGGCGGCGGTGAACGCGCCGTGTTCGAGCAGCAGCCCGATCACCGCCGGTGCGAACACGATCAGGTACGCGGCCGCGACGAAGATGAGCGCAGTCACCGTACGCAGGTCCTCCTCGACCCGCTTGCGCGCCGCCGAAATCTGTTGCGCGGCAACGTTCTTCGCCAACGTCGGGAACGTGACCGTGCACACCAGCAGCGCCACCAGCATCGGCAACTGGGCGATCTTCTGCGCGTAGTTCAGGTGCGAGATCGTCCCCGGTTCCAGGTGCGAGCCGAGGAACCGCTCGACGAACACCTGCGCCTGCCGGCTCAGCGTGTAGACGGCCAGCGGCGCGAACGCGCCGAGCGTCACGAGCGAACTCCCGCGGACGCTGATCCGGCGCGGCAGCCCGACGTGGCGCAGGAAGCTCGGCAGCTGCGCCAGCACCATCAGCGCCCCGCCCACCGCGACACCCGCCGCGGCGCTGACGATGCCGAACCGGCCGTGCAGCGACCAGATCAGCGCCAGGATGCCGACGTTGGAGGCGAGGTGGATGGTGGCCGGCGCGCCGAACACGTGCTTGGCGCGCAGCGCCGCGCTCACGTAACCGGCGACGCCGAACGTGAGGATCGTCAGCGCGGTCAGCCGGGTGCAGGTGACGGCGAGCGCGGGATCGGCGAGGCCGGGCGCGATCAGCCGCACGATCCACGGCGCGAACGCCACCACCGCGATCGACGCCAGCGACAGCACCACCACGATGCGCGGCAGCGTCGCCGCCACGACGTCGCGCGGTTCCCGGCCGTCGGCCAGCGCACGGCTGAACAACGGCACCAGGAGGAAGGCCATCGCGCCCTCGACCACGAGCGGGAACGCGGTCTCCGGCACGGTCCAGGAGACGAGGAACGCGTCGGTGCCGCCGTCGGCGCCGAAGTAGCGCGCGATGAGCAGGTCCCGCACGAACCCCAGCAGCGAGCCGGACAGCGTGATGGCGACGGTGACGACGGCCGCGCGGACGAGACCCTTGTGAGTATCGACGGTCATGTCGGGTCCTCCGAACGAGGCACGATCAGGCCGCGGCGCGCGATCAGGCCGAACGACACCGCCAGCACCACACCCGTGGGGCCGGCGCCGATGTCGCCGTAGCTGAAGTCGATGAGCGTCCACACGAGCAGGCCGGGCGCGACGAGGTCGAGGAACCGGTGCTCCACAGTGGACGCCGCCCGGCGGCGCACCGCGCTGGCGCCCAGCGCCAGCAGCAGGCCGCCGAACGCGACCGCGCCGACCACGCCCTGCTCGCTGAGCACCATGAGGTACTGGTTGTGAGCCGACAGCAGCGGTTCGCGGCGGAACCCCGCGGTGAGGTCGTCGACGTCGCTGCCGGCCGACAGCGACATCGGCGCGTAGGTGTCGCGGTAGCGGTGGAAGTCCTTGAGCCCGACGCCGAACACCGGGTGGTCGCGCCACATGCCGACGGCCGCGCCCCACAACGCGTACCGGTCCTGCACCGACCGGTCGGGCGCGCTGCCCGACGATCCGATGCTGGTGACCCGCTCGGTGTAGGTCGCGGAGGTCTTGTTGCCGCTCAACGTCAGCCCGCCGAGGACGACGACGAGCAGCGCGCCGCACATCGCGGCGGCCTTCCAGTTCCAGGCGATCAGCACGACCGCGAGCGCGACCGCGGTGGCGATCCACGCGCCGCGGCTCAGCGACAGCGCCAGCGGCAGGCCGAGGGCCAGGGTCAGCCCGACGAGGTGCACCCGCAGGCGACCCGTACACGCCAGCGCGAGCGCGAGCGTCACCACGATGCCGTAGCCGATCAGCGCGCCCATCGCGAGCACCTGTTCGGCACCGAACGTGCCGACCGCGCGCACGTAGTCGCCGGCGTAGGAGGCGCCGGTGCCGGTCACCGACTGGTAGACGCCGACGATGCCCTCGACGACCGTGGTGAGGATCATCGCGCCGGCGACGAGGGCCATGTCGAGCCGGTCCTTGATGGACATCGCGACCGCGACCGGTACGAGCACGAACAGTTCGGCGTAACGCACGAACCCGCGCACGCTCTCGCCGATGTCCTGGGCGCCGAGGGTGGCGCAGGCGAGGGCCACGATCACGGCGGCGTAAGGAATCCAGCCGCGCCGGGAGCGGATCCGGTTCATGCGCACCGCGACGGCGATCACGGCGAGGCTGGCGACGGCGTCGGCGACCGTGACGCTGGCCCCGAGGTCCTGGTAGGGGCTGGGGACGCAGACGATCAGCAGGGCGGCGGCCACGAGGATGCTGGGGCGCTTCACCACCGCGTGGCCGACGGCGAGCAGCGATGCCAAGGGGGTCAGGGCGACGTGCAACGGGAGGCTGCGCCATCGGTGCGGCGGGTGAACGGTCATGCTCGTCATGGCGTCACTTCCGGTTGATGCTCAGCATCGAGCCGACGGTGCGGGCCATGATCTTCAGGTCCAGGCCCAGCGACCAGTTCTCGATGTAGTAGTTGTCGAAGCGGGTCCGCTCCTCGATCGACGTGTCGCCGCGCAGCCCGTGGATCTGTGCCCACCCGGTGATGCCGACCGGCATGCGGTGCCGGTCGCCGTAGCCGGTGTACGTGCGGCGGAACTGCTCGACGAAGAACGGGCGCTCGGGCCGCGGGCCCACCAGCGACATGTCGCCGCGGAGAACGTTGAGCAGTTGCGGCAGTTCGTCGAGCGACGAGTTGCGCAGCAGCCGGCCGAGCCGGCCCACCCGCGCGTCGTTGTTGATGTTCCAGCGCACCTGCGACTCGAGGTCCGACGACGGGGTGAGCGAGCGGAACTTCATGATGGTGAACGGCCGGTCGTCCTGCCCGATCCGCTCCTGCCGGAAGATGACCTTGGCCCGGCGCGACTCCGCCCGCACCAGCAGCGCGCACGCCAGCAGCACCGGCGAGAGCAGCAGCAGCCCCGAGCCGGCACCCATGACGTCCACGAGCCGCTTTGCCGCCCGGGCGATCGCGCCCCGGCCGGCGGGCAGGCGCACCAGCGGGATCCCGTGCACCAGTTCGGTGCTCCGCACCGCGAGGTCGAACAGCCGCGGGACGACGAACACCGTGACGCCCAGCCGCCGGCACTCACGCAGCGTGCCGACCAGGTCCTCGTCGGGCGTGCCGGGGAACGTCACCACGACGGCGTCGGGGCGGTGTTCGGCGATGACGACGTCCAGGTCGTCGGCGTCACCGAGCCGCCGGACCGGCGTCTCCTCGCCCGTGACCGGTGCCGGACCGACGACACCGACCGGGCACAGCCCGAAGGCCGGGTCGTCGCGCAGGATCTCGGCCACGCGCAGGCCGATCGAGCCGGTGCCGACGACGACCGCCGAGGCACCGACGGTGCGCCGGCGGGTGCCGTGGATCGCCTTGTAGGTGATCGACCGGGCGATCAGGAAGCCGCCGAACATGGCCACCGGCCACAAAAAAGGCGCCGCGGTGAACCAGGGCGGCGCCAGCAACGTAGGTAGCTTCCACCAGGCTCCGAGCGGAAGGACGGCGACCATGCACAGCAGCGCGCGCGTCACGTCGTCCAGCGGGGAGAAGTGCAGCCGCGGCCGGTACAGGCCGGCGACCGCGAACAGCACCACGCACAGGACGGTGCGGGTCGCGGTGGCCGGCGCCGTGGAACCGGCGACGGTCGAGAGGGCCGCCATCGTGGTGACGTCGGTGACGACGAGCGTGTTCCGCTCCCACCGGCCGAGGCCGGTGCCACGGGCGTCCACAGTGGACAGTAAGCGACCGGGAGCGGCCGCCGGACGGAACCCGTCCGTGGGGGCCACAGCTGCGAATTGATGCTGCACGGCGGCCTTCCCTTCTCGTATTCAGGCACGGCGGAGCCGGACGCGGAAGCGCCCGGTGTGATGTGGATTGAGCTAATGACGCCTTTTCGCGTCCAGCTCAGGGTGGCAGCCGGCCCCTAGGGGTTACGAGTTGAAAATGTCATCCAATAGCCGAAGGAGTTTCACGTTCGGCATGACATCGGCCGGGCACAAGGGATCCGGCCGGGAAAATGCTGTCTACAACTGGACGGGTTCGACCTCGGCCTGGGGCGCGGTCGTCGACATCGGCGGGGTTCCGGGCGGCAGCTCGATGAGGACGCCCTGGGAATCGCGCGACCACCGCACGCCCAGCCCGTCGGTGAACCGGATCTCCACCTTCATCGCCGCCGACGGCGCCAGCTTGATCGAGCCGTCCTCGTTGACCCGCGACGGGTCCGGCGTCCCCTCGGTGCGCTCCTCGTCGAAGCCGGCGAAGACCTCGGCCGCGACGGCCGGCGGCACCGTGCCGAGCTGGCGGACCGCGATCCAGGCCGCCGGCGCGTCCCGGTAGATCAGTTCGACGTCGTACACCGGCGACTCGGACCCGTTGCGCACCGCGGCGCCCACGATCCCGCGCCGGAGCAGCGACTCGTACGTCGACCGCTCGCTCACCGGCCAGGCCGCCACGAGTTGCGCCTGGGAACGGGCGCGCTGCTCGGCGTCCCGTTGATACAGGTCCTGGATGATGCGCAACTGGCTGACCACGGATCGTTGGCCGCGCAGCGCGACCATCGACAACACCGCCGCCAACCCGACGGTGAGCAGGGCCGCGATCGCGGACAGCCACAGAGGCAGCACAGCACCGTCCACAAAATGACGTTACCGCGCTTTTTTGGTATCCGCGGTGGTTCTTCCGTTCTCTGGTTGCCGGGTGGGCTTCGTGTGGGGACCATGGAACAACCCGGGGGGCGAGGGGGTGTTGGCGGTGCGCTGGATCCTGCTGGTGGTCGGGGCCCTGATGCTGGTGGTGGGCCTGATCTGGACGTTGCAGGGGCTCAATGTGTTGGGGGGAAGCGCGATGACGGGCCAGACCCTGTGGGCCGTCGTCGGGCCGATCGTGGCGATCGCCGGGGTGGTGATCGTCGGGCTCGGTGTGCGACGCGGCACCGCACGCCGCTGAGAGGGCGTTTACTGGGTCGGTGATCCGCTTCGTGCTGGTCCTCTGCCTTGCACTTTCGTCGTGCTCGGCTTCGTCGGGGGACGGGTGGACGGTGACCGTCTACTACACGGCGGTCGCCTCGTTCCACGACGGCGCGACCGAGCGGGTCACCGGTTGCCCTCGGTTGGAGTGCTCGTCCGGCACGGACGACCTCGGTACCTACCCGTCGTCGTTCGTGCGGGCGGTGCGCGACGAGGGCACCGGCCGGATCGACGCCGGCCGCTACCTGAACTGGTCGGTCGACGTCGGCTTCTGGCTGGACTCGGCACCCCGCGACAGCGCCGGCGGGGTGCTGGAACCCTGGCGCTCGGCCGCCGCCGACGCCGACGTGCTGGGCGCCGGCAAGCAGTTCACGATCGCCTCCTGCGGCCCGGCCGACGACGTCGCGGCCGAGGTGTGCGACCGGCTGCGCGAGGCCCGATGGATCATCCGGGACGAGTTCACGCCCGGCCTGGGCGGCGACCGCCACGTCGACGTCTACATCGGCGAGGAGACCGGCCCTGCCTTCACCGAATCCGAGTGGTACACAACGCTGGAAAACGCCCGGCTCACCTTTTCGTAGTCTTAAGCCTTTCTTAAGACGGGCACACGGGGTCGGCCGGCCCCGCAGGCGTCCCTAAAGTCGACGCGTGCAGTTCAGGCCCCTCCTCGCACGCCCTGTTACCGCTCGTTTGTCGGCTTTGACGCTGGTCGCGGCCTTGGTCCTCACCGGCTGCGCCGGCCTGAAGTCCGGCGCGCGCGGCACCGGCGACGGGCTCGACCCGGCCGGCAACGCGGTCGCCGCGCCCGGGACGTCCGGCTCGGCGTCGGGTGCGCCGTCGGCTTCGGCGTCCGCGTCGGCGTCGCGCACGGCCGCCGCCCTGCCGCAGGCGGGCAACCCGAACGGCAAGGCGGCGATCCCGGCCGAGGCCCGCGCGGTCGACACGTCGAAGCCCGATCGCACGGTCGGCAACGGCACCGCGGCGAGTTGCACGTCGGAGGCGGTGGTCGCGGCGGTCGCGGCCGGCGGGATCGTGACGTTCAGCTGCGGACCCGACCCCGTGACGATCACCTTGAAAGCGACCGCGAAGGTGCGCAACACCGTCTCGCGCGTGGTTCTCGACGGCGGGGGCAAGGTGACGCTCAGCGGCGCCGGCCAGCGCCGGATCCTGTTCATGAACACCTGCGACAAGGCACAGGGTTCGATCGGCGGCAACTGCGCCGACCAGGCCACCCCCAACCTGACCGTGCAGAACCTGACGTTCACGAACGGCAACTCCAACGGCGCCCGCACCGAGTTCGACGGTGGCGGCGGCGGTGGGGCGATCTTCCAGCGCGGCGGCCGGTTCAAGGTGATCAACTCGCGGTTCGTGAACAACAAGTGCGAGTCGACCGGCCCCGACGTCGGCGGCGCCGCGCTGCGCGTGTTCGACCAGTCCAAGGACCTGCCGGTCTACGTCGTCAACAGCACGTTCGAGGGCGGGGTCTGCTCGAACGGTGCCGGCCTGAGCAGCATCCACGTGTCGTGGGTGGTGCTGAACAGCCTCTTCCGGAACAACCAGGCGATCGGCAAGGGCGCGAACCCGGCCCGGACGGGCACCCCGGGCGGCGGCAGCGGCGGCGCGATCTACTGCGACGGCGACAAGTACACGCTGACGCTCAACGGCACGGTCATCGAGGGCAACAAGGCGAACGAGGGCGGCGGCGCGATCTTCTTCGTGAGCAACGACCGCACCGGCACGATGTCGATCCTGAACTCGCGGCTGAAGGGGAACCCGAGCGCCGGCTTCGAGACCGACGGGCTGCCCGGCATCTTCTTCCTCGGCGCGAGCCGCCCGAACACGTCCGGCTCGACGCTGTCGAAGTAGGTTTTACCAGGGTATTACCGGCACCGCGTCGTACGGGCTTGGCGATACCCGGGCGTCGAGGCGGCGCAGCAGGTCGGCCGGCGGTTCGGCGCGCAGCGGCAGCGCGTCCCATTCCGACCGCGCCGCGGCGACGCTGACCAGCGGCGGCTCCGGCTCGGGCGGCGGCGCCGAGAGGCGGCCGTCGAGGCGTACGACGTCGACCACGTCGGGCGCCAGCGCGTGGAACAGGTCGAACAGGGCCACCAGCGCGATCTGCTCGACCGCGGCGTCGTACCGCCGGCGCAACTCCTCCTCCGGCACCAGTTGCCGGCGGATCGCGTCGGCCGCCGCCACGTACCGGTACCGCCGGACGCCGGGGACGATCTCCGGCCCGGGCAGGTCGCACTCGGCGTCGATCTGGCAGTAGTCGGGCCGGTAGGTCAGCCGCCACCGGAGCATGACGCCATCCGGCCACGACCGGGCCGACAGCACGATGCGGGCGAACTCCTCGACCGCGCCCGGGTCGTGCTCGCGGTACCCGGCCCGGAGCCGGTCGACGGTGGCGTTGTGGGCGTTCGCCTCGGCCGCGATGGCGTTCTCCCGCTGCTGGTGCTCCAGCCGCGCGACCGACAGCCGCCGCACCCGGTCGAACTCGGCGGCCCGGTGCTCGGCCCTCGCCTGCCGGTAGTCGGCGTACGCGGCCTGCCGGGCCCGCTCGCGGGCGGCCCGCTGCCCGGGCACCCACGACGGCAGGGTGGCGCCGGCGGGTTGGAAGTCCTCCGGCTGCGGCTCGGCCAGCGGCGTGGCCAGGTCGCCGGCGTCGAACGGCTCGGCCGTCACCTTGCGCCGCAACGACCCGAAACTGACGTGCAACGGGCTGGCCAACGCGGTCGTCCACAGATCGTCGAGCGCCGCCGACCGCGCCCCGACCGCGACGGTGGCCTCGCGCGCCTCGGCGTTCCGCCGCCGGACGTAGCCCTCGTAGGTCTCCGGCTCCCCGCGGTCTCCGTTTCCGCGTCGCCCGTTCTCGCGGTTACCCGGTGGCGTCTCGCCGATCTCCCGCAGCCGCTGTTCGCGTTCGAGGACGGCCTGCTCGGTCTCGACCTGGCGGGCCGCGCGCTTGGCCGCCGTCCGCTGCCAGATGCGGCGCTGCTGCTCCTGGCGGACAGCCTCCAGGGGACGCGCGACCCGGCGCAGTTGCCGGACCCGTGCCGGCGGCAGGCTCGACCGGACCGCCCGGGCGCCGCGGTCGACCCGCGTCACCTGTACGGCTCGTGCCGCCTGACCCCCCGCCACGCCGACCCCCTCACCAGGCTGGATCCCCCTGAGTCTCCAGCCTGCCACAATCTGTCGAGATCGCACTCCATGCATACCCAGGTCAGGGCACTTTGACGGGTGGACGACAGACCGAAGGTTCTAGGGCGGCAGCAACCGATCAAGCGCGGCGATGTTCTCCGCCTCGTCCGGGTCGGGCGTGTCGACGGCCAGGAACGCCTCCGTCACCTCGACCGCCACGTCGGGAGCGAGCCGTTTGAGGCTCATGGCCAGCACGTTCGCGTCGTTCCAGAGCCGGGCCCCGCGGGCGATCCACGGATCCCACGCGAGGGCCGCCCGCACGCCGGGCACTTTGTTGGCGGCGATGGCGGTGCCGGTGCCCGTCCAGCACATGACGATCCCGACGTCGGCCACTCCCTCGACGACGGCCCGCCCGACGGCGGCACCGAGATCTGGCCACGCCGGGGCTGTTGTGCTGCCCGCCGCCGTTGCCTCGCCCGCCGCCGTTGCCTCGCCCGCCGCCGTTGCCTCGCCCGCCGCCGTTGCCTCGCCCGCCGCCGTTGCCT
>NZ_BOPG01000023.1 GCF_016863635.1 Virgisporangium aurantiacum
CCGTTGCCTCGCCCGCCGCCGTTGCCTCGCCCGCCGCCGTTGCCTCGCCCGCCGCCGTTGCCTCGCCCGCCGCCGTTGCCTCGCCCGCCGCAGCCGCCGTGCTCGCCTCCGCCGCCGGCGGGAGCGGCACCACCTCGTCGCCGCGGCGGGCCAGCAGGTCCAGGACGGCGCGGGTGGTGTCGTTCTCGTCGTCGGCGGCGAAGGCGATTCGCATTACGACCAGTTCACCTGCCCGCGACCGGCGTCGGCAAGGGCCTTGGCGATGCCGCTGAACGGGCGGCTGCCGAGGAAGCCCTTCGGGTTCATCGGGCTGGGGTGCCCGGCCTCCAGCACGACGTGCTTGGGGTTGGTGACCAGCACCTTCTTCTTGCGGGCGTAGCTGCCCCACAGCACGAAGACGACCGGGTACGGCAGGTCGTCGAGCGCCTTGATGGCCGCGTCGGTGAAGTGCTCCCAACCCTGGTTCGCGTGGGAGCCGGGCTTGCCGGCGCGCACGGTGAGCACCGCGTTGAGCATCAGGACGCCCTGGCTGGCCCAGCCCGTGAGGTCGCCGTTCTTCGGCGGCGTGACCCCGAGGTCGTCGTGCAGTTCCTTGTAGATGTTGCGCAGCGACGGCGGCACCGACACGCCGGGCCGCACGCTGAAACTGAGCCCGTGTGCCTGGCCCTGCTTGTGGTACGGATCCTGCCCGAGGATGAGAACCCGGGTCGACTCCAGCGGGCACAGCCGGAACGCGGTGAACAGGTCTTCCAACGGCGGGAACACGGTTTCGTTCTCGTACTCCGCGGAGACGAACGCCGTGAGCGACGCGACCGTGGCCGGGTCGAGGTGCGGCTCCATTCGCTCCCGCCAGCCGGCGGGCAGAAGGCCGAGCAGATCCAGGGTCATGCACGCAATGTAGCCAAGGGGTACGACACTTTCCGCCCCGGGGATACCGGCCTAGGAACGACGGTCCTGCATCTCCCACGCGTGGTCGAGCGCGTGCCAGGCGATGCGGCGCGCCGTGTACGCGACCGGCCATCCGTTCGGCACCGGCGGCGTCCCGTCCGACGGCGCACCGAGCACTGCGATGAGGTCGGCCCGCATCGCCTTGATCGCGGCCTTGTCGTCGAGCGCCGGCGGCTTGTGCTTCACGCCGATCTTGCGGCCGTACGCAGCTTCGGACTCGACGACGTGCGTGAGCATCTTGTCGCGATCCCGCCCGCCGCCGCGCGGTCCCTTACGCAGTTCCTCCGGCGACCGGGCGGCGACCCTGGTCAGCGTGTCCCAGCACGCTTCCACCAGCGCGGCGGTGCGCTTCGCGGCGGCGGCCGGCACCGGCTCGGAATCCGCGGTGGCGAAGGCCGCCGGCGCGCCGAAGTCGGTGGTGGCGTTGCCGGGCAACGACTCCACCACGTCGAAGGTGGCGTCGACGGTCAACCCGGCCTTCTTCGCCACCGGCGCGTAGCGGGTGGCGTACTCGGCGAGGGCCTCCAACGCCTCCTCGGCGGTGCGGCCGGACCGGCCCCAGCCGGGCCAGTCGAGCGCCATCGCGAACGTGCGTTTCGCTCCGATTTCGAGGTACACCTGGGTCATGCAAGCAGTTTGGCCTCCCGGTAGTAACGGGTGACGCCCGGGTGCAGGTCGATCGGGTACGTCGTGAGGCCGGAGCGCTCGTCGAGCCGTTTCGCCTCGGAGTGGACGCGCCGCAGCGCCCCGCGCGCGTCGTACAGCAGCCGCACGAACCCGTAGGCCACCTCGTCGGCGACGGCGCGACGCACCACGAGGATCGTGCGCACCCCGAGCGTCACCACCTCGGGCGCGGTGCCGTACGTGTTGGCCGGAACCGACCGGGTCACGAAGTACTCCCCCGCCCGCTCGGCCAGCGTGGTCGTCTCGTCCTCGACCGGCAGCAGCTGGATCAGCACCCGCGCGTCGAGCCCCGTCACCAGATCGTCGGGCAACGCGCCGATCGTGAAGAAGGCGTCGATCGAACGCTTCTCGAGCAGGTCGGCGGCAACCGACGCCTCGTGGTGGTGATCCGCGGTGACCGGGCGCAGGTCGGTGGTGAACTTGGTGGCTTTGAGCAGGCGGTCGGCGAGGATGTCGACGGCGGAGTTCGACGGCCCCGTCGACACCTTCCGGCCGGCCAGGTCGTCGAGCCTGTTGATGCCCTCGCCCTTGCGCACCACGATGTGCAGGTAGTCGTCGTAGAGGCTGGCCAGGGCCGCGATCGGTCGGGCGACGCCGAACGGCCGGTCGCCCTGCTGGGCGGCGGCCGCCACGTCGACGGTGGTGAACGCGAGGTCGGCGGCGCCGTCCATCAGGCTGCGGACGTTGTCGACCGATCCGTCTGTCGGCAGCAGTTCGGCCGGGATCTTCCAGCGTTTCCGGGCGGCGTCGACGAGCACGCCACCCAGCCGGGAGTACGCGGTGTCGGGCGGCCCGCCGGCGATCACCAGCCGCCGGACCGGTGCCGGATCGTCGTCGTCACACCCGGCGGTCGCGACACCGGCGGGCACGGCCAGCAGGGCGGCGAGCGCCGACCGGCGTCTCATCCCGGCACGTCCGGCCAGACCGGTGGACCCGGCCGCCCGGGCGCGGCGACGGCGGGCGGACCGCGCAGCGCCCCTCTCGCCGGTTCGGCCGCGGGCAGGGTGATCTTCGCGTGGACGCCGTGCGGCTGAGCCGTCATCAGATCGAGCCGGCCACCGGACGCGGTGATGAGCGAGTCGGCGATCGTGACACCCAGCCCGCTACCGTCGATGTTCTGGTGGGTGGTCCGGCGCCAGAACGGTTCCCGCGCGCGGGCCAGATCCTCGGGCGGCATGCCGGGCCCGTTGTCGACGACGTGCACCGCCACCCGACCGTCCACATCGGACTCCACCGCGACGATGACCTCCGCGCCGTCTCCCGCGAATTTGATCGCGTTGCTCAGCAACGCGTCGAGCGACTGGTCGAGCGCCTCGGCGGCGGCCCGGGCCGGTGCGCTCGACGGTCCGACGCGTTGCAACCGCACACCGAACTGCGCGGCGAGCGACCGCCACACGCCGACCCGTTCGTCGGCGATCACCGCGGCGTCGACGTCTTCGACGGCGTCGTCCATCACCTCGGCCCTCGCGTAGGCGAGCAACGCGTCGCAGACACGGCCCATGCGCTCGATCTCCTCGGCCATCAGCTCGTAGTCGTCGATTCCGTGCGGGCGCAGGGCCGGCCGGATGTTGTCGACGCACAACCGCACGGTCGCCAGCGGCGTGCGCAACTGGTGGCTGGCGTAGGAGACGAAGCTGCGCTGGCGTTCGACGAGCGTGGCGATGCGGTCGGCCATGCGGTTGAACGACTCGGCGAGCCGGCGAAGTTCCGGCGGCCCCGAATCGACCCGCACCCGGTCACCGAACCGGCCGTCGCCGAGGGCGTGCACCGCGCCGGCGAGGTTCTCGACCGGGCGCAGCATCCACCGGGTCAACGGCCCGGCGGCGGCGATCGCGACCAGCAGGCACGCGATGCTGACGATCGCGAGCACCGCGATCTGCGCGCCGCTGCTGCTCCGCAGGCCGAGCGACGGTGACACGGTGACGATCGCACCGCTGACCTGGCCGCCGCTGCTGATCGGCGCCACCACCACGATGTCGTCGGTGTTCCACGGCCACACGGTCTCCTGGGGCAGGCGGTACCGGCCGGCGAGCGCCGTGTCGATCTTGTCGCGGGTCTCCCGCGCGGACAGGTCGAGGCCGTCGCGGGTCTCGTACAACGTCTTCCCGTCGCGGCCGATGACCGCGACCGCGATGCCGTACAACTGATAGTGCTGGTCGAGTATCTGGTGCAGCGCCTCGGCCCGGTCGGTGCGCAGGGCCGGTTCGGCGAGCGACGCGAAGTACGCCGTGTCGTTGAAGCGGTCGATGTACACGATCTGCGCCTGTGCGGCGGCGAACGAGGCGGCCAACGGCACGCACAGGCCGACCAGCACCGACGCCGTGAGCCCGACGTAGACGATCCGCAGCCGCCGCAGCATCTATGCCTCCGTGCGGGCGCCCACGTGCACCGGCACCAGGCGGTACCCGACGCCGCGGACCGTCTCGATGTGCACGCCGTCGCCTAGCTTGGACCGCAGGGTGGTCATGTGCACGTCGAGGGTCCGCGACACGCCCCGCCAGGACGTGTGCCAGACCTCCTGCATGAGCCGTTCCCTCCGCACCGCCACCTCGGGCTGCGCGGCGAGCATCGCCAGCACCTGGAACTCCTTTCGCGCCAACGTCACCAGTTCGCCGTCGACGTACGCGCGGTACTGATCGAGGTCGATCCGCAGCCGGCCGACCACGTGCACGCCGCCCGGACGCGGCCGCGCCCGCCGGAGCACCGCCTCGATGCGCGCCTGCAACTCGGGGAACCCGAACGGCTTGACCACGTAGTCGTCGGCGCCGCACCGCAGCCCGGAGACCCGTTCGTGCTCCTCGCCACGGGCCGTGAGCACGATGATGCCGACGTCGCTGCGCTCCCGCAGCTGGCGGCAGACCTCGGTGCCGTCGGCATCGGGCAGGCCGAGATCGAGCAGCACGAGATCGGCCTCGGCCGCGGCGAGCGCGGCCTGCGCGGTGGGCGCATGGTCGACCGCGTACCCGGCCCGGAGGAGCGCCGCGCCGAGGGCGCGGGCGAACCGGTGATCGTCCTCGACGAGGAGTATCCGCATGGGAACCATGGTGGTACAACGCGTCATGCCGGGCGACCCTGAGCGGCCCCACGGCGTCCTAAATTCATGTCAATACTTCGGCGCGCGCCCCGGTGCACCCCGCGCCGCCCGCCCTACCGTAAGGCTTCCACCAGCAAGTGGAGGGCAGTTGGCGTTCCGGGACGAACTCGCCGCGGCCGTCGCCGAGATCACGGCCGCGGCCCATGACCGGCTTGTCTCCGACCGCGGCGGCTCCGTGCCGTTCGAGGTCGAAAGAGAATTTCGGACGGACGTGAGCGCACTCTTCGCCCGCTGGTCCCCGTACGGCGACGGCGACGCGGACCTCGTGCAGGGTCTCGTCGACGCCGTGGCTGCCCTGGCCCGCGACCACATCGAAACTGCTCGATCGGATGTGGGACGGGTCTCGGCCGTGGTCGAGCAGTGGCACGGGTCGGCCGCGGCGGCGTTCCGCCGGTCGTTCATCGGCAGTTACGAGTTGGCGGTCGCCGGCCAGTTGATCGCCCTGCGCGATCTCGGCCGGATCCTGGCCGCCTACGGTGCGGTGATGGCCGCCGCCCAGCGGACCCTGCTCGCCATCGGCCAGGCCACCGTCGCCGCCCTCGGCGACGCTGTGGGCGGGTTCGAGTTCACCGTGCCCGGTTCCGCCGCGGACCCGTTGAGTGGGGCCGCTCTCCTCTTCGATCCGGTCTCTTTGGGCGGCCCCGCGACGCCGGGTCGGGTCGACGGCGACGCCCTCCACGACGTCCTCGCGTCGATGGACGGGGCGGTCACCCGGCTCGACGAGCACGTCGACGCCGAGGAGGACCTGATCCGCGCCGTGCTCGACACCGCACAGGCGCGGCTCGACGCGAACCTGCCGTACCTGCTGCCCGCCGACAGCGGCGTCGGCGACGACCTCGACGAGTTCGAGAGCCGGCCGGGCAGCCACGTGGTCGTGGAGATCGCCGCGCTGTACCACGCCGGCAACGTCGACCTGACCAGCGCCGCCGGTCACTACGAGCAGGCCTGGCGCGGCCTCGATCTCGGCGCGGTGACCGAACCGGCGGCGTTCGGGCCGTGGTTCGCCCGCACCCTGTTCGACTACCGGACGCTCCGCCAGACGTTCTCCAGCCAGGTGCTGCTGGCCACCCGCGACGAACTCATGCGCCACGGCGACGACCTGTGCGGTGCGGCGTTGCTGTACGCCGAGGCCGACGGCATCGACGCGCGCCAGATCCTCCAGGTCCTGGACACGCCGGGGAGTCCCTGGTGATCATGCCCGGCTTTCCTGGCCCGGCTTTCCTGTCCCGGCTTCCTGTCACCGGCGATGCGACCGGCCCGGCCTCCGTGCGGGGTGGCCGGGCCTGTCGTCGCTTTCCCTGTTTCTAGCCCCGCCGGAACCTCTGCTCGTTGATGATTTCGGCGTTGTAGTACGTGTGCGCCGCCGAGTCGACCCGGACGGCCAGGTCGGCGAGGATCAGGTTCAGCTGCTCCGCCGCCGAGTCCCATTCCGCCTGGCGCAGCTGGTACTCCGCCTGCGCACCGCCGGACCACGCCTCCACCGCACCGCCCGGTTGAGCGATGGCGGCGACCGTGCTGCGCAGGCCGGCCAGTTCCGTGTTCATGAAGTTCCCCGCCGAGGTGATCCGCTCGGAGGCGTTCTGCAGCGCGGCGAAGTTGACTTTGATCATCAGTTGCCTCCGGCGGGATTGAGGGCGGCCGCGGTTTCGAGTGCCTCCACGGACGCACCGGCGTTACGCATCTCCGACTGGAGTTCCTCGTCGGTGATGGTGTAGTCGGTGCCGGCCGAACCCAACGCCTCGGAGATCACGCGCAGCGCGAGGTTGAGCCTGCCGAGTTGTTCGTCGAGGTTGGTGCGCACCGTGTCGAACGCTGTGCCGCCCTGCCCCACCCACAGTTCGCGTAGGGGCTCGAGCTCGTTGCGCAACGCCGTGAACTCGGCGGTCAGCGTATCTGCCGCCGTTGAACAGTCAGTTGAGATCCGATTCAGATCACCGGACTCAGCGCTGAAGCCTTGCGCCATCGCCGATGCACCTCCGTCTCCACGCTCGCGGTCGTCGACTCTGGTCCTGCCCACGATCGGTGCGCGGGGCGATGGCCGCCAGGTTTCGCGCCGCCTTTTAGGCGAGGCTTTACATGCCGGGCCGCGGATCCTAATTCACTGCAAAGTCAGCGGACGCGGGCATCGGTGCGGACCTATGGTGGGGCAGCCGATCCTGTGCAGTCCCTGCGGAGGCGAGATGAGCGAGTCCCCGATGCCGCCGATCACTGTCGACATTACGAGCCTGGCCGGTGTGGGCGAACGGTTGCTCAGGGAGGCCGGCGGAATGAGGATCAAGGCGTCCGGAGTGCTGTTCCCCATGAACGACAACCGGACGAACTTCGCCGGTGGCGGCATGGCCGAAGGCGCCACCTTCCAGGTCGTGCACGACGGGGCACACGAAGGTCTCGTCCAGTTCCTCAACGACGTCGTCAATGGCCTCGAGACCCTCGGCAACGCGGCTAAGGAGATCTCCGCGGCGTACGGGGAGGCCGACAGTCTCGCGGCGGTCACCGTCGAGGACGTCGAGACCCGCCTTCCGTCCGATTCCACCGGCCCGCAGCCCGCCTGACCCTCATCACCCGCGGAGGCTCCGATGTTGATTCCGCCGTACGGCACCAATTTCGGCGGCGACTCGACGAACTGGTTCTACTCACCCAACGGCACCAACATCGAGTCCATGCGCCAGTGGCTGCTCCACATGGATCCGGCCCGGATCCGGACCCTGGCCGAGTTGTGGGGCCACGCGTCCGACGCACTGTCCACCGTCACCCAGTTGGTCTTCGAGGACGGAATGGTGCTGCAGAGCGTGTGGCAGTCGCCCGCCGGGCAGGCGTACCTCCACGAGATGAGCACCACCCTCCGCTCCGTGAACGACTGGCGGCACGTCGCTGCCGACAACGCCGCCGGCCTGCGCCTCGTCGCCGATGCGGTGTCGACGGCCAAGGAGCAGATGGAACCCTTGTACCAGGAGTACCTGACGTACCAAGATCAGCGAAGGACGGTCGTCAACACCGTCTACAACCAGCCGATCATGCAAAGCCTCCCGCCAGACCAGCGGAACACGGCCCTCGCCAACGCCGACGAAGACAGCCAACGCTCCTATCACTACCGCGCGATGTCGATCACGCGCCCGGTGGCCAACGCGTACAGCGAGGCACAGAGCAGCTATCGCGTGGGCGAACCGTTCGCCGGCCCGCTGACCGCCCAAACCGGCGGCTCCCCGGGCGACGGTGGATCCGGTGGCTCGTCCGGCCCGGGCGCAGCCATCCCGGTCCTCGGCCCCGCCGCCCCTTTGGCATCGGGTGACTCCGGCACCGCAATCGGCCCCAGCGCCCCGGGTGCCCCCGGTCCCGCCTCCCCCGGCTTCCCGGGGCTGCCCGGCGCCCCCGGCAGTGGCGGCGGTGGCGAGGCCGCTGGTATCGCACCCCCGCCCGCGCCGGCACCCGCACCTCCGGCACCGCCCGGCCCGCCACCGGCCCAGCCAGGTCCCGCGCTGCCCGCCCCTCCTCCGCCCGGTCTCCCACCCGCGCCACCGACGTCCAGGCCACCCGCGCCCACCCGTCCGCCCGGCTCCGCCCCACGCCCACCGGGTGCCGGCCCGGCCACCCGCCCACCGGCTGGTGCCCCACGGCCGCCGGGTGCCGGGCCGGGAGCACGTCCACCGGGTGCGGCACCACGCCCACCGGGTGCCGGGCCGGGAGCACGTCCACCGGGTGCGGCACCACGCCCACCGGGTGCTGGGCCGGGCGCACGTCCACCGGGTGCCGCACCACGGCCACCAGGCGCAGGCCCGGGCGCGGGTCCGGGTGCACGGCCGCCGGGCGCCGCCCCGGGAGCACGACCGCCAGCGGCCGGGCCGGGAACGCGGCCACCCGCGGCCGGACCGGGTGCACGCCCGCCCGCAGCCGGTTCCGGCTCGCGTCCGTCGACGGCCGGCTTTGGTGCGCGGCCACCGGGCGCAGGTCCGGGCGCGGCTCCCGGCTCACGCCCACCGGCTGCCGGGCCGGGTGCTCGCCCACCCGGTGCCCGTCCGACGCCTGACCCGCGAGGCGCGGGCCGAGGTACGCAGCCCACCGCTGCTGGCCCCGGCGCGCGCCCGCCCACAGCCGCTCCGGGGGCGCGGCCACCCGCGACCGGCACGCCCGAGACCGGCACGCCCGGGGCGCGGCCACCCGCGGCTGGCCTGGGTACGCGCCAGCCCACGGCGGGCCCGGGTGCGCGGCCATCAACGGCGGGCCCGGGTGCACGGCCACCTGCAACTGGCGCGGGCGGGCCGCGGCCCACCTTGCCGGGAGCCCAGGCGGCACCGGATGCCCACCCGGTCGGCGGTCGGGGCACGGGGCCCCGCCCGGCGCTGCCCGGCGCTCGGCCCGGTCAGCACCCGGCGCCGGCAACGCGGCCAACGTCGGGCCCGGTCGCGGCGGCGCCGTCCGCCATGCGACCCGGCAGGGCCACCACCGGGACCACCACCACCGGGACCGCCAACGGCGGGACCACCAACGGCGGAACCACCAACGGCAGGGCCACCACCAACAGGGCCACCGGTGGGACCACCGGCGGGGCTGGGCGGCGCCCGGCGCTGACCTTGCCGGGCGCGGGAGCGACCTCCGCCCGGACGCCGTCGTACGCGGACCCGCCCACGGCGCCCCGGCCGGCGTTGCCCGGTGTCACCGGTGCGCCGCGAGCGCGGGTCGAGGACGACGGTTCACTGTGGACGGTCGCGCTGCCGCCGCCGAATCCGTTGGATGCTCCGCCCGAACGGCCGCCGGCCGCGATCCCACCCACGATCGGCCCCTGACGTGCCCGGCGCGGGAGCGCGCCGACTCGCCCGGATAGTGGTCGTCGCCTTGGGCGTGGTGTGTGTGCCGGTCGGGTGGACGGGCTCGCCGGCCAGTGCGGCGCCGGTGTGTTCGCGGGCGCCGCAGGCCGCGGAGGTCATCGCGGCGCTGCCGTGGGAGCGGCAGTTGTTGCTGGCCGAGCGGGTGTGGCCGTTGAGCCGGGGTGGGGTGCCCGTCGCGGTGATCGATACGGGCGTCGACGGGCGGCATCGGCAGTTGGCCGGGCGGGTGCTGCCCGGGTACGACGCGTTGACCAACGTGCCGGGAGGCGACGGGGACTGTGACGGGCACGGGACCGCGGTGGCCAGCGTCATCGCCGCGGCCAAGGTGGAGGGCGTCGGGTTCGCAGGGCTGGCGCCGGATGCCACGATCATGCCGGTGCGCGTCGCCGACTCGGGGGTGACCGAGCGGGAGGGCGAGGTCTCGGCCGCGGACATGGCGGAGGCCCTGCGGTGGGCGACCGACAACGGGGCCCGGGTGATCAACGTGTCGATCTACTTCGAGGTCGACCACGCGGACATCCGGGCCGCGGTCGAGTACGCGCAGAGCCGCGACGTGCTGGTGGTGGCCGCCGTCAGCAACCACCACAAGGATGACGGGCGACCGGACGCGACGCCCTACCCGGCGGCGTACCGCGACGTGGTGGGCGTCGGCGCGATCAACGCGGACGGCAGCCGCCTGCCCGAGTCGTACGTCGGGCCGTTCGTCGACCTGGTGGCACCGGGTGGGACCGTCACCACGGCGGCCGTGGGTGGCGGGCACCGGCAGGTGTCCGGCACCAGTTTCGCCGCGCCGTTCGTCAGCGCGACGGCGGCACTGTTGCTGGCGCGGGGAATGACCGTCGACGAGGTGCGGCGGCGGCTGATCGCCACGGCGGATCCGGCACCCGGCCCGGTCCACGAGTACGGATACGGCGTCGTCAACCCGTACCGGGCGCTGGTCGAGCGGGCGGCCGAAGGCACACCGGCCGGCGCTGCGCCCGTCACCGAAAAACCGACCGATCGCGCCGCGCTCGCCCGCGAACGCCGCTGGCGCGCGGACGCCGCGCGGGCCGGCGTCGCGGTGGCGGTCGTGGCCGTGCTGGCCGTGCTGCTGATCGCGGCGGAGCCGGTGGCCCGACGTGGCCGACGCGGCGGGTGGCGCGCCCGGCGACGCCCGGCACCCGCCGAGCCGCCCGCATCGGACGACATCGAGCAGCGCTTCTACGAGGTGCCCCGGGCAGGTTAGGTCACGTCACACCGGGTGGGCGGCGGCCGCCGGGTCGAGGGCCGGGCCCATCGGGAGGCGGGCGATCAGGGCCGACGGCAACCGCACGGCGGCGGCCTCCGGATAGCCGAGCATGCGGGCGACGCCCGGGGCGGCGAGCGGGTAACTGAAGCCCTGGTCGGTGACCAGGTGCAGCGAACCGCCCTCGGCACCGGGGGCCGGCTCGGCCCGTACCAGCGCGGCCCGGCCCGGTGCGACCAGGACCCGGTCGGCGAGCTTGCGGCCGGCGGTGGTGCGACCGGCCGTGTCGATGCCGCCGGGCTGGGGACGGGCGCCCACCCGGACGACCGGGATGTGCTCGCCCGGGGCGAACGTGGAGCAGACGGCGCCGTCGGCGCGGTCGGCGGGCGGGAGGTCGACCAGGTCGGGTTGCTCGCGGGGTGGGGCGGCCACACCGGCGTCGGACGACGCGGGGGCGCCGCCCGCGCCGGTCACCTGGGCCGGGGTCAGCCGGACGGGCATTTGCGGCGCGCCCTGGTACGCGGTTCGAGCGGCGTCGCTCGCCAGCACGATCTCCTTCTGCAGCGGCGTGATCGGGACCAGCCGGTCGGGCCGGACCAGGTAGAACGTGCCGGGTGGCGCCTCGACCACCTGGCCGGAGCGCACCGAGGCCGGCACCGGGGCGGGGAGTGCGGTGGTGGCCGCGCCGGGCTGCTCGACGCGCACCTCGTCGAGGGCCGGACCCTCGGGCAGGACCTCGAGCCACGCCGCGGCGACCGGCAGCGCGTCGCCGACCCCGGCGCCGAGCACCCGCACGGTGGCGGCCTGGGTGATCGGGAAGCGGTGGTTGTTCCAGATCAGGAAGACGACGTTGTCGGCGGTGACGAGCAGACCCCCGTCGACGGGCTGCCCGGCGGTGCGGGGTGCCGTGCCGGCGACGAGCGTGGTGCGGGCGGCCCGACCGCCGCGGCCGTCGGGCGCGCTTGCGGTGCACAGCGTCCAGGCGCCCGACAGCAGTTCCTTTCGGGCGGGCAGCGTGTCGGGGGCGCCCGGGATGCCGAGTTGCGGACCGCGCGGCACGCCCTTGAGCGACTTCGCCGAGACCGACTTGGTCTTGGCCGCCTGGCCGAGCACCAGCCGGGCGGAGGTGAAGTTGAGGACCGGGTGCAGCACCCCGTCGCGGTAGACGTACCGGGCGCCGGTGTCCTTCACCAGGATCACGAAGGAACCCTTCTTCCACGACGTGGCACCGCCGCCGGCGATGATCCCGTAGACGCCCACCGCCGCCAGCATCAGCGCGGCCACCATGAAGCTGCCGAGGGCCGCGCCGCCGAGCCGGCGGAACGGCAACTCGGCCGGGTCGCCCTGGCGCGCGATCAACCCGGAGATGACCCGGTGCAGGAAGAACTGGTACGAGTGGATCTGGTCACGCCTGGACTGCATCGACTCCTCCGAAGTCAGCCGAAGAACCCGCGCATCACACCGAACAGCCCGAGCACCGCACACGCGAGCGGCACCACGGCGAGGGTGAGCAGCACGTCGAACACGTCGGCGAGGCGGCCGAGCCGGGGTGACACCGGCCGCCGGCTGTAGGCGAGGCCGGCCGCCACGCCGACCGCGGCGATCGCCAGGTAGGCCGGCAGCGCGGGCCGCTCGAGCGCGAACTCGCCGACCGCCACCAGCCCGACGGTTCCGGCGACCAGCAACGGCACCCGGTGCCGCAGCCCCACGTAGAAGCGACCACGCAGCAGCAGCGACACCGAGACGGCGCCGGCGAGCAGCACCGCCGACAGGTCCCGGGTGACGGCCAGGATCACCAGGCAGGCCGCGGTGACGCCGGTGGTGCCCAGCAGCAGCCCGGTGAGCGCCTCGTCGGCCCGCACGGT
This sequence comes from Virgisporangium aurantiacum, assembly GCF_016863635.1. Classification (GTDB taxonomy): domain Bacteria; phylum Actinomycetota; class Actinomycetes; order Mycobacteriales; family Micromonosporaceae; genus Virgisporangium; species Virgisporangium aurantiacum. The sequence goes on from NZ_BOPG01000023.1 coordinate 12,640, forward strand.
GGCGGCGGTGACCGTGCGCCGGTCGGGCAGGGGACGGTCGGCGACCAGGTCGTCCGGCGTGCGGGGCAGTTCGGGCAGCGGGATCCGGCCCAGCCGCACCGCGAGGGCCGGCAGCATCGGGCTCGCCAGCAGCAGCACGCCGGCCAGGAGCGCGGCCACCTCGACCGCGCCGAGCGGGAACAGCGCGACCAGCCCGCCGGCGACCCCGCTCGCACCGGCGGAAGCGCCGGCGACGAACACCCGGCCGTACGCCGCGGTGGCCGCGTACCCGAGCACCGCCGCGCCGGCCGCCAGCGCCGACCCGAGCAGCACGTGCGGCGCGCCGAGCCGGCCGAGCGCCTCCTCGGCCAGCACCACCAGGCCGGCGACGAACGCGAACGGCAGCCCGAACGCCGCCACCACCGCGCCGGTTGCCGCGTCGGCCACCGCGCGGGCGAGCACGGCACCGGCGCCGAGGAGCACCACCGCCACGACGCCGGCCACCACGGCGACGGTTCCCCAGGGCGGCCCGTCGCGTAACAACTCGGCCAGCGCCGACGCCAACGCGATCCCCGCGGCGGCCAGGCCGGCGACGCGGGTGTCGGTACCCGACCAGCGGCGCCCGCGCCGCTGCGCGCCCTCGGCGATCGCGTCGACGATGTCGTCGTAATCGGCCTCCGGCCAGTCGAGCCGCCGCGGGACGAGGAACAACGCCTCGCCGTCGCGCACCTGTTGCCCGGCGAACGTGGCCGACGGGTCGAGCACCGCACCGTCACCGCGGCGCAGCACCCAGCCGTCGTGGTTCAGGCCGCCGTCGGCGAGGTCGTCGCCGGCCCGCCGCAGCAGGACCGGCAGCACGCTCACCACGGGCACGTGCGCGGGGAACGCGACATCGAGGCGGCGCCCCGGCGCATGCACAACGAGGCGCGTAAGCATTGTTAAATCACCACTAACTCGCTGGCGAACTTCCGTGAGGCGACGCAAGAATCGTCACACGCCCGGTCCGGAGCGAACGTAAAGCTTATGCAAAAGGGAGGCCCGATGAGCACAGTCGTTGTTCGCCGGCCGACCCGTCGGCCGGAACCGGAATACCCGTCCGGCGACATCGTTCTCGACTCGCCACCCGAGCTTCCACAGCCCAGCGGCCGCGGCTGGGCCGGCATGCTGATGGCGTTGCCGATGCTCACCGGTGCGGCCGCGATGGCGTTGATGTACAGCCGATTCGGCGGTGGCGGCGCGCTCGGCTGGGTCACCGGCGGTCTGTTCGGCATGTCGGCGATCGGCATGCTCGCGGTCAGTCTCGGGCAGCAGTCGGGCGGGCCGAACAAACGCGAGATGATGCGCATGCGCCGCGCCTATCTGCGTCACCTCGGGCAGCAGCGCACCCGCGTCCGGAAAATCATCACGCGGCAGCGCACCGCCGCTTTCTACCGCAACCCCGACCCCGCCTCGCTGTGGAGTATCGCGGCCAGTTCCCGGTTGTGGGAAAGGCGGCCGGCCGACGCCGATTTCCTGCAGGTGCGCATCGGCCTCGGCGCGCAGGAACTGGCCACCCCGATCCTGCCGCCGGCCAGCAAGCCGCTCGAAGACCTCGAACCGATGTGCGCGTTGGCGCTGCGCCGGTTCATCACCACCTACGCCGTGCTGCCCGGCCTGCCGCTGGTGATGGCCGTCGACGGTTTCGCCACCGTGTATCTCCGCGGTGCGGCGCGGGGGCTGTGCCGGGCCGTCCTCGCCCACCTCGTGCTCTTCCACGCGCCCGACGACCTGCTGGTGGCCGTGTGCGCCGGCCCCGGCCGGCGCGAAGACTGGGACTTCGTCAAGTGGCTGCCGCACGGCCTGCACCCCATCAGAACCGACGCGATCGGCCCGGTGCGGCTGCACGCGCCGTCGGTCGTCGAGCTCGAGGCGCTCCTCGACGACGTGGTGGCCAACCGGCCCCGGTTCGCGGTCACCCAGGCCCAGGCGCGGCCGCCGGGCCCGCACGTGGTGGTGGTATTGGACGGCGGTGAGCGCGCCGGTTCCGAGCACCTGCTCGCCGACGGCGGCATCCACGGCGTCACCGTGATCGACCTCGACGGCCCGCCGCCGCGGGTCCTCGACCCGGCCCGCCTCGTCCTCGACGTCGGCGCCGACGGCACCCTCACCAGCACCACCTACGACGGCACCACCGTGATCGGCACCGCCGACGCCCTGCACGCGGCCGAGGCGGAGGCCGTCGCGACCCAGCTGGCGCCGCTGCGCCTGTCGGTCGCGGCGGAAACCGAGAGCCAGCCGCTGGGCGGCAACCTGGAGCTCGCCGACCTGCTCGGAATGGGCGACCCGCGCACGTTCGACCCGATGGCCGCGTGGGTCGGCCGGCCGGCGCGGGCGCGGCTGCGCGTGCCGATCGGCGTCGACCCCGACGGGTCACCGGTCGAGCTCGACCTCAAGGAGTCCGCGCAAGACGGCATGGGCCCGCACGGGCTGGTCATCGGCGCCACCGGATCGGGTAAGTCGGAGCTGCTGCGCACGCTGGTGCTGGCGCTCGCGGCCACCCACGACCCGGCCACGCTGAACTTCGTGCTCGTCGACTTCAAGGGCGGCGCCACGTTCGCCACCCTCGACCGGCTGCCGCACACCAGCGCGGTGATCACCAACCTCGCCGACGAGCTGCCCCTGGTCGACCGGATGAAGGACGCGATCACCGGTGAACTGATCCGCCGGCAGGAGATGCTGCGCGGTTCCGGCAACTTCGCGTCGCTGCACGCGTACGAGCGGGCCCGGGTCGCGGGTGCGCCGCTGGCGCCGCTACCCAGCCTGATGATCGTCTGCGACGAGTTCTCCGAGCTGCTCACCGCCAAGCCCGACTTCATCGAGATGTTCGTGCAGATCGGTCGGCTCGGCCGGTCGATGGGTGTGCACCTGCTGCTGGCCAGCCAGCGGCTGGAGGAGGGCCGGCTGCGCGGTCTCGATTCGCAGCTGTCGTACCGGATCGGGCTGCGCACGTTCTCCGGCGTGGAGAGCCGGGCGGTGCTCGGCGTGCCCGACGCCTATCACCTGCCCCGGTCCCCCGGGCACGGCTACCTGAAGTTCGGCACGGAGCCGATGGTGCGGTTCAAGGCCGCGTACGTGTCGGGGGTGCACCGGCCGCCGGGCGCGCCGCCCCGGTTGGTGGGTCCGGCGACGCCGCAGCTGTTCGACTACACGACGGCGTTCCAGCCGGAGGTCGCCCCACCGACCGCGCCGGTGCCGGACGTCATCGAGCCCGACCCGGGCGACGAGACCCTGCTCGACGTCCTCGTCGGCCGGCTGCGCGGCCGCGGGGCGCCGGCGCACCGGGTATGGTTGCCGCCGCTGCGCGAGTCGCCCGGTCTCGACGACCTGCTGCCGCAGCTGGTCCGCGAGCCGGAGCGCGGCATCACCGTCGGCAACGCCGAGGTGCGCGGCCGGCTCACCGCTCCGGTCGGCATCGTCGACAAGCCGGTGGAGCAGCGCCGCGACCTGCTGCTGCTCGACCTGTCCGGCGCGGCGGGGCACGTGCTGATCGTCGGTGGGCCGCAGAGCGGCAAGAGCACGCTGCTGCGCACGCTGGTCCTGTCGTTCGCGGTGACGCACACCGCCCGCGAGGCACAGTTCTACTGTCTCGACTTCGGCGTCGGCGCGCTGACGTTGCTGCGCGACCTGCCGCACGTCGGTGGGGTGGCGACCCGCCGCGACCCGGGCCACGTGCGACGCACCGTCGCCGAGCTCGCCGCCCTGCTGCGCCGGCGCGAGGAGGCGTTCGCGGCCGCCGGCGTCGACTCGGTGGCCACCTACCGGCGGCAGCGGGCGGAGGGCCGGTTCGCCGACGACCCGCACGGCGACGTGTTCCTGGTCGTCGACGGGTGGAGCACGATCCGCGCCGAGTTCGAAGACCAGGAGGCGGCGATCGTCGACCTGGCCAACCGCGGGCTGACGTTCGGCATCCACGTGGTGGCGACGGCCGGGCGGTGGATGGACGTGCGGCACACCGTCCGCGACGTGTTCGGCACCAAGCTGGAGCTGCGGCTGGGCGATCCGACCGACTCGATGATCAACCGACGGGTCGCGGTCAACGTCCCGGAGAACGCGCCCGGGCGCGGGCTGACCGCCGACGCCGCGCACTTCCTGGCCGCGTTGCCGAGATTCGAGAGCAGTTCCGCCGCTGACGGCACGGAGTCGCTCGTGAAAACGGTGGCCGACATCCGCACGGCGTGGGACGGCCCGCTCGCGCCGCGGGTCCGGCTGCTGCCCCGGCAGGTGCCGCACGACATGCTGCCGTCCGCCAACGGTGCCGGCGTGCCGATCGGGATCGCCGAGGTCGACCTGCGGCCGGTGCACGTCGACTTCACCGCCGACGCCCACTTCCTCGTCTTCGGCGACGCCGAGTGCGGCAAGTCGACGTTCCTGCGCGACCTCGCCCACCGCCTGATCGACCGCTACTCCCCCGCCGAGGCGAGGATCGTCGTCGTCGACCATCGGCGCAGCCTGCTCGGCGTCGTCCCGGAGACCCACCGGGCCGGATACGGCTCGTCGGCCGACAGCACGGCCGCGATCGCGCGCGAGGTGGCCAAGGCGATGCGGGCCCGGGTCCCCGGCCCCGACGTGACGCCCGAGCAGCTGAAAGACCGCAGTTGGTGGACCGGCCCCGAGGTGTTCGTGCTCGTCGACGACTACGACCTGGTCACCGCGGCCACCCCGAACCCGCTGGCGCCGCTGGCCGAGTTCCTCCCGCTCGCCCGCGACGTGGGCCTGCACCTGGTGGTGGCCCGCCGCAGCGGCGGCGCGAGTCGCGCCATGTTCGAGCAGCTGATGCAGCGGCTGAAGGAGCTGAACACGCCGGGCCTGATGATGTCCGGCAACCGCGACGAGGGCGCCCTCCTCGGCACGGTGAAGGGCAGCCCGCTACCGCCGGGTCGCGCCTGGCTGGTGACCCGCCGCGCCGGGCCGAGGCTCATCCAGCTCGCCAACCGCCCGTAAACGCGAATGTGACCGGCCCCCGGGGAGGGGAGCCGGTCACATCGGCTGGAGGATCAGTTGCGGGCGTAGGGGTTGGTGTCGTTGTCGCCGTAGTGGACGGTGTCGGCCACGCCGTCGTAGTCGGTGTCGGTCACCGTGCGGTCGATGTTGCCGTCCTCGTCCGGGTCCACCTGAACCTGGTCGACGCGGCCGTCGAAGTTGCGGTCGAACGCGGCCAGGTCGAGCTCGCCGTCGTGGTCGGTGTCGGCGGCGACAGCGTCGACGCGGCCGTCCTCGTTGGTGTCGGCGTAGACGCGGTCGGGGTGGCCGTCTTCGTTGGCGTCGACGTAGGCGGTGTCGAGGGCCGGGCCGCCGTGCTCGTCGGTGTAGACGACCTCGGCGCGGCCGTCGCCGTCGGCGTCGGTGGCCGCGATGTCGGCGTAGCCGTCGTGGTCGGTGTCGGAGACACCCAGCTGCGACCCGTCGGTGAACTGCGCGACGATCGTGTGGTCGTCGTGCGGCTCCTCGTAGGTGGGGGCGTCGTGGCCGTATTCTTCGCCGCCGGCGTTCGGGTCCTCGTACTCGCTCATGTCATGTCCTCCAGTGAAAGTGGAACGCATTCTGTCCTGGTTGCGCCTGCAGGAACCACACTATGGGCGGCAACCCGACAGCTCATCCCCGGTTCGTGCCACTGGGGCGATCATGATCCGGCGTTGTCGTGGACCCAGGACGCGAGCAGACCGCGGAAGTGCGCGACGAACCGGTCGTGCTCGTGCGGCGGGAACGAGGCCCGCACGGTCTCCAGCAGCAGCTCGTCGAACGCGGGCGAGCTCACCCATTCGTGCACCATCTCGTCGACGTGGGCGAGGCGGGTGGCGCAGAACTCGGTGTACCGCTCGGTCTCGAAGTACTCGTCGGCCAGCTTGCGGTAGCCGGCCAGCTTGTCGTCGTAGGACAGGTCGGGATCGTCGCCGATGTCGAAGTAGCGGCGGGTGTCGGTGTCCAGCCGTGGTTGGCGGTTGGTGACCACGCAGAAGGCGCTCCACCGCAGCAGGGCCGTCATCGCCCACGGGAAGTAGTAGTGCAGCGACGTGAGCGAGACGTCGGGGCAGGCGTTGGCGTAGTCGATGGGGTGCACCTCGGTGCCGCTGACCAGCGACTCGCACGAGTTGAACTCCCACCGGAAGAACGCGTTCACCAGGCGGGAGATGGTGACGACCTCGTCGCCGGCGTCGGGGGTCAGAAAGTCGTGGTCGACCGCGTACCGGTCGTGCATCGGCAGTTCGGGCCGGAACCGCATCACCATCGTCTCCGGACCGATGGTCAGCGACCGGGCGAAGACGTCGTAGCCCTCCACGGCCTGCTGCAGGTGCATGAGCCGCTCGCCCGACGTGTCGTAGGCGGCGTGCAGCTCGGCCGAGTCGCGGATCTTGGAGACGCCGACCCACGCGCCGCCGTCGTACGGCTTCATGAACAGGGGGTAGCCGAGCGAATCGGCGACCTCGTCGAGGTCGAACGGCTGGTTGTAGCGGGTGGCGGTGTAGGCGTACCGGGCGTTGTCCGGCGGGTTCTTGAACGGGACGAGCACGGTGTCGGGCACCTTCAGCCCCAGCCGCATCATCGCGCAGTAGGCGGCGTGCTTCTCCATCGACTGGAACGTGAACGGGCTGTTCAGCAGGTACACGTCGTCCATGAGCGCGGCCTTCTTCAGCCACTCGCGCGGGTGGTAGTACCAGTAGGCCAGGCGGTCGATGACCAGCGAGTGCCGCGGCTTGTAGCGCAGGTCGAACGGCTCGATGGTGACGCGCCGCGTGGTCAGCCGGTGGGTGTCGCCGGAGTCGTCGGCGATCACGCCGAGCCGGCGGACGAGCGTCTCGAACGCGCGCGGCCAGTCCTCCTCGGTGCCCAGCAGCAGCCCGATGATGTGTTCCTTCTCGCCCATGGCTGCCTCCTCATTAGCAAAACCGGGGTAGGTGGTGCGCGAGCTGTGCCCGCCACGATGGCCAGTCGTGCGGAACGTCGTACCCCCACAGGTCGAGCTCGTACCGGATCTCCTTGTCGCGGAGAAGTTCCGCCATCTTCTTCGTCGACTCCAGCGACCCGGTGGTGTCCTCCCACTGACCCTGCCCGCACACCAGCAGGATCGACAACCGTGACCGCAGCCAGTCGAGATGGTCGCCGTGGAGATGGGCCACGTAGTCGAGCGGGCTGTTGAAGTAGGTGCCGTCGCCGCGGTCGCCCCAGCCCCGCCACGCACCCGGGTCGTAGTTGCCGGAGAGGCAGATCGCCACCGGGAACAGGTCGGCCCGCTTGAACGCGAAGTTCAACGCGTGGAACGCGCCCATCGAGGCGCCGGTGGTGAGGATCTCGCCGGAGCCGGTGTCGGCCCGGATGAACGGCACCACCGCCTCGGTGATCCACTCCTCGTACTTCGTGTGCTCCGCCGCCCGGTCCTCCATCGGCCGGTCGGCGGCCGACCAGCTCGCCCCGTCGTGCGAGTCGACGCAGTACAGCTTGACCCGGCCCGCGTCGATCAACGAGGCGACCGCGTTGACCATCCCGTTGTTGGCGAAGTCCCACGCCCGTCCCTGCTCGGACGGGAACACCAGCACCGGCCGTCCCCAATGCCCGTACCGCACCACGGTCCCGGCCCCACCCGTCGACGGCGACGGCAGTTCAACAACATGCTGGCGCACGATAAGGATCACCCCCACACACGGCGTAGCAGATCGGTCAGGTGCGGATCCAGGGCGTCCCGCCAGGCGGTGAAGTTGTGCGCGTCGGGCACCTCGGCGATCGTCACCGGATACCCCTGCGACCGCAACGCGTGCGCCATCTCGCGGTTGTTGTGGCGGTTCTCCTCAGCGCGTCCACAGGTAATTGCGACCGGAACCGCGACGCCCGCCGTGGCCCGGACCACCCGCCCGACGAACCTCACCAGGCGAAGATACCGCTGGAAACCGGACTCGTGGCCGTCGTAGTTCGGCCGGAAGAAACTGCCCGACTGCAGGAACAAACCCGCGAAAAAAGCGGGGTGACGCCGCTGCGCGTGCAGCATCGCCAGCGCGCCCAGCGACGCGCCCATGCCAACGACCGGAGCGTCGGTGCCGAGCTCGGCCCGCACCCGCGGCAGCACGTTCGTGACCAGCGCCCGGGCGTAGCGGGGGTTGGCGGAGTACCACTCGTTGCGGTCGCCGGGCGACAGCAGCACCAGGTGGAACGGCGCGACCCGCCCGGCCCGGACCATCGCCGCGCAGTACTGGGTGAGCGAGGCGAACCGGTCGAACTCGGGGCCGTCGTGGGCGACGACCACCCGGTCGGTGCGGGTCGCCGGCGACCAGACGTGAACGCCGATCGCGGCGTTGAGCTCGGGCGCGACGACCGTGAAGTCCTGCGTCGACTCCTCCGGACCGTCCCACGTGAGCCACGGCGGCGTGACGTACCCCGCGCAGACCAGCTCCGACTTGTCGCCGAACGCGCCGGGCGAGCGGCGCGGGTTGGCCGGGTCGCACACCCACTCGGTGGCGCCGTCGGGGTGGCGCAGTTCGAACTGGTACTCCAGCCGGGCCACCGGCGGGCGGGGCACGGTGAGCGTCCAATGCCCGTCGTCGACAGCGAAGTCGAGCAGATGACCGGGGATGCCGACCGCCTGCTGGAGCCGGACGCCGGCCAGCCGCCTCTCGGGATCGGGGTACCGGAACGCGAGAACGCCGTCGCGGCACTCAGCCACGCGGATGGGCGTTATTGACGACTGCCATGAACGGAAGCTTAACGGGAGTGACGGGAGTGACACGGCACCTACGATGTGATCGATGGGCGTCGGTATGCGAACCCTCACCGCGGGTGCGGCCGTTGCCGCCGTCGCGGTTGCCGCCGTGGTGTACGTGCGGATGCCCGTCGGTGGCTTCCCCGGCCGGCCCGCGACCCCCGACGGCACCGTGGCCGTCTACGGACAGGGCGGCACGTTCGGGGTCGGTCAGCGCGACCTGCCCTCCGGCCAGTCGATGGGCTACCGGCTGGTGCCGGGTTGGGCCGCGCCGCCGGGCGTCATGGCGAGCGAGACGGTCGTCGCCGACGACGGCACGGTCGTCTGGGGCAGCCGCAGCCTCAACAACAACATCGACCTGCCCACGTCGGGCGAGCTCGTCCTCGGCACCTACCAGCCGGCGACCAACCGGCACGTGGTCGAACGGGTCCGCACCAGCACCGGCCGCACCGAGGTCCGTGACCCGCACGGCCGGCCGGCCGCGCCGTCGATCACCGGACTGCAGAAGCACGGGCGGTCGGTGGTCTTCACCGCCAGCAGCGGCATCTTCCAGCAGGACCTCGCCGCCTCCGGCGCGTGGCCGGTGCTCGGCGTCATGACCACTGTGGACGGTCGGTGGCGGGTCACCGGCCAGTGGACCGGGCGTCAGTTACGCGAGGCCGGCGGGGTTGCCGGCGCGGCGGCCTGTCCGGCCCGCGCGGCCGACACCGCCGAGAGCGACTGCCGCCAGTTCGCCGACCTGGCGGTGCTTCCCCGCTCCGGCCACGTGATCGCCACCCAGCAGTACGGCACCGGCCCCGACGTCGGACCGCAGCCGCCGCAGGTGCCGGTCGGCCCCACCGCGTGGCGCGGCAGCACACCCGGCGGCAACGGCGGCTTCGCGGCCATCCGCCTCGACGGCCCGACCCCGACCGTGGCGGCCCAGTACACCTACCCCGAGGCGCGCATACCGGGCATCCTCGACGGCGCCCCGCTGCGGGTCATCCCGGAGAACGTGTCCGCCGACCCCACGTCGGTGGCCGGCGACGAACGGTTCGTCGTCACGTTCAACGTCGCGCCGACCGGCCTGTACATCCCGCGGTTCCTCCAGGAGTTCAGCTACGACTCGGCCACCGGCGCCGTCCGGCCGGTCTCGGCACCGTTCATCCCGGGCGACCACAGCAGCGGCTTCGGCGAACCGTTCCTCGGCTTCGCGGCGACGCTCTACGACCGGAACGGCAACCTGTGGGCCGGCCGCGCCGACGCCCCGATCGGTGTCGCCGGCGGCAAACTGGCCGTCTACACGAAGGACGGCCGGCGGCGCTGCGCCGCCACCGCCGGTCCGAACGTCTCGGCCGAGAAGGGCATGGTCGCTTTCGGACGCGCGTGCGCGCCGGACTTCAACCTCCGCCCGGCGACGAGCACGCTCACCCCGCACGGCTTCGCCGAGGACCCGGCCACCGGTGCCGTCATCAGCCTGCACTGGGGCGGGCACGTACAGGCGTACCTGCCGACCGGCACCGGGCCGAACCTGACCTTCGAGGTCAGCAACGCCCTCGACCTCGGCCGCAAGCTGATGACCCAGCGGGAGGACGACGTTCCCGTCGGCTGGATCGGCGGCTTCGACGCCACCGGCCGGCTGTGGATGACCGGCTCCTCGCTGCGCGGCGGCGGCAACGACGCCCGGATCGACCACTACCTGTACTCGATCGGCGTCGGCGACCTGTTCGACCCGGCACCCGTCGACCTGGCGACCACACCCGGCCACTCCACGACGGTGCAGGCCGAACGGACCACCACCATCGCCACCCGCACCGCGCGGGTCGGCCCGACCGTCGAGGTGATGTCGGTCGCCGCGACCGGATCCTGCAACGACGTCTTCTCCGTCGACGCGTGCGGCGTCGACAGCGTCCGCGGCGACGGGTACGTGCTCCGCGACGACTCCGGCTACGGCGTGCTCGACGGCACCGCGATCGACTACCGGGTGCGAGTGGCGGCGGCCGGCACCTACCGGCTGTCGTTCCGGACCAGCACGTTCCGCGGCCACCCGGCCAGCATCTCGCTGACCGTCGCCGGCCAGACGGTCGTCACCCCGGTCGACACCGACGGGGCCTGGCTGACGATCGCCGCCACCAAGACGGTCACCCTGCCCGCGGGCACCCACACCGTGCGCCTGTCCTCCCCACCCAACGGCGGCGGCTGGTTCCTCAACCACATGCTCTTCCAACGCGCCTAGGGATACGCTCCGACGTGATGCGCGTCTTCTGGATCGACCAGGGATACGACCGCGAGCGGGGCACCGCCGACGCGGGCCGCTACGCCACCCACGTACGGGCCAGCGCGGGCGCCTTCACCGACACGATCGGCGACATCTCCCCGGTGGGATTCGCGTGCGTCGCGTGGCGGCTGGCGACGGACCTGGCACCGGGATACGTGCGGGCACACCGGCGCGTGCTCGACGCCACCTGCGTCCGCAACGAGTACGACGGCGGGCTCGGCGCCCGCGTCACGTTGATAACGCCCTGGCCCGCCGAACTCACCGCCAACCGCGCCTGGAACCACGACCAGGGCTGGCGCGACTGGCCCGTCGTCCTCGGCCAGTACGTCCAGCCGCCGGCGCGCGACCTCGCCCGCGCCCCGCACGCCCGCGCGACCCTCCTCGTCGAGGCGCCCCTGCCGCTCGACGGCCTGCCCGCGGCACCCGAGTCGGAGAAGGACGACCTCGCCACGGCCGCCACCCGGGCCGTCACCGTGCTCGTCCGCGAACTCAACACCCTGCTGGCCCCGATGGTCCGCCAGTTGGAGCCCGCCTAGGCTCTGTCGGGTGCGCATCGGGGTACTCGTTCTGCCGACCGACCCGTTCCCGGCCGCCCGGGACCAGGTGCGGAGACTGGAATCGCTGGGCTACGACAGCCTCTGGACCTACGACCACCTCTCCTGGCGGCGCTACCGCGACAAGCCGTGGTTCGCCGCCGTACCGTGGCTGACCGGCATGGCCGCGGCCACGTCGCGCATCCGGCTCGGCACGATGGTCGCCTCCCCCAACTTCCGCCACCCGGTGACGTTCGCCAAGGAGGCGATGACGCTCGACCACGTCAGCGCCGGCCGGCTCACCCTCGGCCTCGGCGCCGGCGGGATCGGTTTCGACGCAACCGTTCTGGGCGGCGAGGTGCTCACGCCGCGCCAGCGGGTCGACCGGCTCACCGAGTTCGTCGACGTCCTCGACACGCTGCTGCGCCGGCCCGAGACGTCGCACCGCGGCGCCCACTACACGGTCGACGGCGCCATGATGCTGCCCGGATGCGTGCAGCAGCCCCGGATTCCGCTCGCGATCGCCGCGGGCGGTGCCCGCAGCCTCAAGCTCGTCGCCCGCTACGGCGACGCCTGGATCAGCGACGGTGACGAGGACGGCGAGAAGGCCGTCCTCGAAAAGGTGAAACTGCTCGCCGAGCACTGCGATGCGATCGGACGCGATCCCGCCGGCATCGAACGCATCATGCTGATCGGCAACACCTCCGAACGCCCGCTCGCCAGCCTCGACGCGTTCACCGACTTCGTCGGCCGGTACGGCGACCTCGGTTTCACCGAGGTGGTCTTCCACCACCCGCGGTCCGACGACCCGGTGTGGACGGAGGATCCGGCCATCGTCGAGCAGATCGCCGACGCCTACTTCGACCGCGCGCCGAGCCAGCCGAACATGCGGTCGTAGACCGCGTCCGGTCCGAGGTCGGTGAGCTGGGTCGACGCCTCCTGGTAGCAGCCGGCGAGATACAGCACCACCGCCACCGGCTGGTCGCGGCGTTCGTCGAGCAGCATGGCCTGCCGGGTGGGGCAGGGCCACGGTTCCTGGCAGTCACGGCAGATCCAGTCCGGCCGCCGCGGCGTGTGTTCGGGCGGCGCTTGTTCGGGCATGTTCGGGCTCCCGGCGTGGGGAAACAACACGTGGACGCGCCGGACAGGGGGTCACTGGAAACTGTCCGGCGCGCCTGGCGGGAGCATACCCAATACGTCCATGAACGTACACGCTCGTATGTGACACAGAGTGAACGTGGACCCCGCGTTCGCGGAGCCCACGTTCGGTAGCTCAGGCGTCGAGGATCGCGGCGAAGCGCCGCTCGGCGAGGTCGAGTTGGCCGTTGATATGCGCCTTGACCTCGGCCTTCAGCGGAGTGTCCGTCCGGTCGAGCAGATCGCGGAGCACCGGGAGGAACCCGTTGTACTTGCGGGCGGACCGGCGGACCTTCGGCCCGACCGTGTGGATGATTCCGACACCGTTGTCAGTGAAGTCGGAGAGTTTCAGGACACGGGCCCATGGCTCGGCGTCGAGCGCGGTCGCCAGGTGCTCGACGTACTGCAGGTTGAGCGCCTGCCAGTCGGTGCCGCCGGCCGTGCCGGCCGCGGGCCGGTCGGGGTTGGTGACGGCGGCGACGAGCCGGGCGACGCGGGCCCCGTACTTCGCGGTGATGACGGCGAGGGCTGCCGCGCGCGGCGGCGGACCGTGGTTGGTGACCCCCGCCGCAGCCCACGGCTGGTCCTCGACCACGTCGTGGAGGAGAGCCGCGATCAGGACGTCGGGATCGGTGACGCGGTAGTGGCAGAGGATGCGGAGCGCGACCCGCAGGACGTGGTTGGCGTACGGCTCGCGGGTGCGGCGCTGGTCGGCGTGCAGGCGCTGGGCCCACTCGGCGGCGTCGGCGACGGTGTCGCGGGCGCCCGGTGGGAGCCGGCGGAGTTCGTGGGTGAGTCGCTGGGCCAGGCCGGCCTGCCCGTAGACCTCGGTAATGGCGTGCAACGGCATGGCGGCCAGTTGAGCGGAGCTGATGGGTTCTGAAGATCGTGTCATAGATCAAGAGTGACCAATGACAGGCTCGATTCACACTATGATCTACTGAGGCAACTATAGGATTTTGTTATGGATGGGATCTCGTCCGACGCGTTGTCGGCGTTCGCGGTGTTCGCCGACCATCTCAACCTCACCCGGGCGGCGGCGGTGCTGCGCATTTCGCAGCCGGCGCTGCACGCGAAGCTGGCGACGCTGGCGCGCCAGGTCGGGCGTCCGCTGTACAGCCGGGTCGGGCGGCGGCTGGTCCTCACCGCCGACGGCGAGGCGGTGGCGCGGTTCGCGCGCGATCACGACGACCGGCTCGGTCGATTTCTGGAAGAACTGAAGGTGACGCCCACCAGCCGGCCGATCGTGCTCGCCGCCGGTCACGCGGCCTACATGCACGTGCTGGCCGACGTCATCCGCACCACGCTGGCGGAGCGCCCGGGTTCCCTGCGCCTGCTGCACACCCACCGGCACCAGATGTTGGCCGCGGTGCGCACCGGACGGGCGCACCTGGGCGTGTCGGCGCTCGACGTGCTGCCCGACGACCTGGTGGTGTCGCCGGTGGCGACGTATCCGCAGGTGCTGCTGGCGCCGGCGGGGCACCGGCTGGCCGGCCGGCACGCGGTGACGCTGGCCGACCTGGGCGGCGAGGAGATGGTGGTGCCGCCGCCATCGCGCCCGTTCCGGGTGAACCTGGAGCGGTCGATGCGGGCGGCGCGGGTGCCGTGGACGGTCGCCGTGGAGGCGGAGGGCTGGCCCCTGACGATCCACTTCGTCGCGCTGGGCGTCGGCGTCACGGTGGTCAGCGGCTGCGTGACCCCGTCCCCCGGCCTGACAACCATCCCGATCACCGACCTCCCGGACGTCACCTACTACGCCGCCCACCGCCCGTCGACTCTCGACGACCCCCGGGTCGCCGACCTCCTGGCCGCGGTCCGCGCAACCGCAGCACCGCGTTGATCTTGCAGTTGTGCTCGCTCCGAAACGGGACGAACCCGGACGGAAGGGCGAGCACAACTGCAAGATCGACCGGGTCAGGCGACGGTGCAGGTGGCGAGGGAGTCGAGGCCCGTCGGTTTGGCGGTGTGGCGGCCGATGGCGATCGCGATGCGGTCGATGGTCGAGCGGCGCTTGTCGGCCAGCGGGCCGAGGATCGCGTTCTGGACGAACGCCGGTCCGCCCTGGCCGACCGAGTTGGCGAGCCGGGTGTTGGCCTCGGCGATCTGCTTGTTCAGCAGTTCGAGGTTGCGGTCGACCTCGGCCTTCGCGGCGGCCGGGATCGCGGGCAGCTTGTCGGCGACCGTCGGGCAGGAGATCGTCCCGGCAGCGGCCGGCGGCTGCGTGGCCGGCTGGGTGGCCGGCGGCTGGTTCCCGCCGTTGGCGGGCGGCTGGGCTCCGCCGTTGGCGGGCGGCTGCTGGACGCCACCGCCGGCACCCAGGGTGCAGGTCGCGAGCGAGTCGAGGCCGGTGGGCCGGGCGGCGTGCCGGCCGATGGCGATCGCGATCCGGTCGATGGTCGCGCGGCGCTTGTCGGCCAGCGGGCCGAGAATCGCGTTCTGCACGAACGCCGGCCCGCCCTGGCCGACGGAGGTCGCGAGCCGGTTGTTGGCCTCGGCGATCTGTTTGTCGAGCAGGTCGAGGTTCTGTTGCACCTCGGCCGCCGCGGCGGCGGGAATGGCCGGCAGCTTGTCGGCAACCGTGGGGCAGCTGATCGTCCCGGCGGCCTGAACGTTGGCGGCGGCCGGTTTGTTGGCGGCCGGCTTGTCGGAGGCCGCCGCGATGCCGATGCCCGCTGCGAGCAACGCCGCCGCGGCGCCGCCGGCGATCAACAATCTCGGCGCTCGAACTCTGACCATGGCGCTTCCTTTCGGCGGAGTTTCTGTCTGCGCCGGGTGATACGCCGCCGGTGTGGGAGCGGTTCCACGCTCCCTACCAGGGAAAACAGGACGGCAAAGGTCGATCTAAAGATCGGCCGGGCAGGATGACCGTTCGGACGATCAAACGCCTAACGCCGATTTCATCGACCGCTCAGCGCCTCCTCACGAGCGGCGACGCCCCTGACCAGCAGCCAGCCGACGAGTCCGAGTTCGCCGACGAGCATGAGCAGGATGAGGCCACCGGCCAGCGCTCCCCCGTAGCCGGTGGTGAGCAACGAGCCGAAACTGTCGATCAGGTAGGCGACCCCGGAGACGCCGACCAGGGCGCCGAGCACGCGCGGGACCAGCCCGGACCGGTGCAGCAGGTACCCGAGCAGCGCGAGGTGGACGCCGAAGAACACGAGCGCCAGCGAGAACCCCGTCCGGAAGGCTTCGAGGTCGGCGAACGCCCGGTCGTCCACCCCGGATTCCGCGCCCGTGAGCAGGCGGTACGCCTCGAAGAGCCGGGGCAGTTGCGCGGCGAGCGCGACGGCGCGGTCGGTTCCCCGCAGCAGCACATAGAAGGTGACGGCGAGAGCGGCGTCGCCCGGCACCACCGTGGACTCCAGGAACATCGGCGAGCACATGCCGAGCAGCGCGAGCGCCAGGTAGAGCACGCCGGTGATCCGGCCGAGGAGACAACGCACCCCGCTGAGCCGCGACCTCGTCCTGCGGGCGGCGGTCGCGCTCGCCGACGAGGGTGGCGTCGCCTCGCTCACGATGCGCAAGCTCGCCGAGCGGCTCGGGGTGGAGGCGATGTCGCTGTACCACCACGTCGCCGACAAGGACGCGATCTTCGACGGGATCGTCGACGTCGTGTTCGGCGAGATCGAGCTCCCCGCGTCCGATGTTCCGTGGCGCGCGGCGCTGCGCGGCAGCGCGGTCTCCGCCCGCGCGGCGCTGGCCCGGCACCCGTGGGCGATCACGCTGATGGAGTCGCGGCCGAACCCGGGCCCGGCGACGCTGCGCCACCACGACGCGGTGATCGGGTGCCTGCGCGCGGGCGGCTTCTCGATCGCCGACGCCGCGCACGCCTACTCGGTGCTCGACAGTTATCTGTACGGGTTCGTGCTGCAGTCGACGAACATCCCGATCCAGACGCCGGAGCAGGTGGCGGAGGTCGGCACGGCGATGCTCGGCACGGTGCCGGCCGAGGAGTACCCGCATTTTGTCGAAATGCTCGTCGAACACGCGATGAAACCGGGCTATTCATACGCGGCGGAGTTCGAATACGGGCTCGATCTCGTGCTCGACGCGATCGAACTTATCCCCAGCAGAATCGCCACAAAGTGAGTGATAGATGCAGGCCAATTGACATAGTTTAGAGGACCAACTTAATGTTCTGAGGCATGACCCGTCTCCACTCCACCCTTGCACCGCTGCGCAGGCGTGTCGGCCTGGTTGCGGGTGCCGTCGCCGCCTTCCTGGCCGCGGCCACCTTCCTGATGGCGGTGAACGCGAACGCCGCCGCCGGCTGCCAGGTGGTCTACACCAACGCCTCGCAATGGGGCGGCGGCTTCGTCGCCAACGTCTCCGTCACCAATCTCGGCGACCCCATCAACGGCTGGAACCTCCGCTGGACCTTCCCGTCCGGACAGCAGGTCACCAACGCGTGGAACGCCACCATCTCGCCGTCCAGTGGCACGGTCACCGCCACCAACATGTCCTACAACGCGGCCATCGCCACCAACGGCAAGGCCGAGTTCGGCTTCCAGGGGACGTGGAGCGGCAGCAACACCATCCCCACGTCGTTCACGCTGAACGGCACCACCTGCACGGGCACGATCAACCCCAGTAGCCCGCGGCCGTCGAGCCCCGGACCGTCCAGCCCCGGACCGTCGACCTCCTCGTCGCAGCCGCCGTCGCAGAACCCGCGCGCGGTGGTCGCCGCGATGCAGCCAGGCTGGAATCTCGGCAACACGTTCGACGCCACCGGCCAGGGCGAGACCTCGTGGGGCAACCCCGCGGTCACGACCCAACTCCTGGACGCGGTGAAGGCCAACGGATTCAAGAGCATAAGAATCCCGGGGACGTGGATGCAGTACCAGGGCGCCGCACCCAACTACACCATCGACGCCACCCACCTCGCCCGCTACAAGCAGGTCGTCGACCAGGCGCTGGCCCGCGACCTCTACGTGATGATCAACGTGCACCACGACTCGTGGCAGTGGATCAACCAGATGCCCACGAACCCGACCGGTGTGCTGCAGCGGTTCAACGCCACCTGGACCCAGCTGGCCAGCACGTTCCGCGACTCGTCGCAGAAGCTGCTCTTCGAGAGCAACAACGAGCCGCAGTTCGCCAACGGCTCCGGCGACGCGCAGTACATCGACCTGAACAACCAGCTCAACGCGTCGTTCCGCAACATCGTGCGGGCGTCCGGCGGCAACAACGCCACCCGGATCCTGGTGCTGCCGACGCTGAACACCGACAACGCACAGGCCAAGGTGGACGGGCTGGCAAGCGCGATGAGCTCGTACAACGACCCGAACCTCGTGGCGACGTTCCACTACTACGGCTACTGGCCGTTCAGCGTGAACATCGCGGGCGGCTACCGCTTCGACGCGACCGTGCAGTCCGACCTCACCGGCGCGTTCGACCGGCTGTACAACGCGTTCATCGCCCGCGGGATCCCGGTGATCCTCGGCGAGTACGGCCTGCTCGGGTTCGACCGGAGCACCGGCACGATCGAGCAGGGCGAGAAGCTGAAGTACTTCGAGTTCTTCGGCTACCACGCGCGCACCCGCGGCATCACCACGATGCTCTGGGACAACGGCCAGCACCTGAACCGCACCGCGTTCACGTGGAGCGACAACGAGCTGATCAACCAGATCAAGTCGAGCTGGACGACCCGCTCCGCCAACGCTTCGAGTGATCAGGTGTACGTGTCGCGCACCAACGCGATCACCGCGAAGACGCTGACGCTGAACCTCAACGGCCTGTCGTTCACCGGCCTGTACCAGGGCTCCACGGCCCTGGCACAGGGCACCGACTACACCGTTTCGGGCACCACCCTCACCCTGACCCAGTCGGCCGTCACCAGACTGGTCGGGTCGAGAGCGTACGGGATCAACGCGACGCTGCAGGCGCGGTTCTCGGCCGGGGTGCCGTGGCGCATCGACGTCATCTCGTTCGACCCGCCGGTCCTGACGAGTTCGAGCGGGACCACGTCGGCGTACACGATCCCCACCCAGTTCCGCGGCGACCAACTGGCCACGATGGAGGCGAAGTACTCCGACGGCTCGTTCGCCGGTCCGCAGAACTGGACGTCGTTCAAGGAGTTCGACTACACGTTCACGCCGAACTACACCGCCAACACCATCACGCTGAAGCCGGAGTTCTTCGCCGAGGTGAACGACGCCCGGCCGGTGACGCTCACGTTCCACTTCTGGAGCGGCACCCAGGTCACCTACACCGTCACGAAGTCCGGTAGCTCGGTGACGGGCACCGCCTAGGAGACTCCACTGTGGAGGGTGTCCCCCCGTACACCCTCCACAGTGGTCACCTCGATTGGCGCTTGTTTCTTGGGACGCAGCACCGTGACCGCGACGACCGCGGCCGCCACGCCACCGACCACACCGACGATCGACGTGGCGGCGATCGCGTCGACGAAGGCGTCCTTCGCCTGCTGCGCGAGGGTCGCGTCACCGTCGAGGGCGGCGATCCCCAGCGCGTCACCGATCGAGTTCCGCGCCGACTCCCCGGCGTCGGCCGGCATCGCCGACCGGTAGACCGCGGTGAGCACGCTGCCGAGCACGGCCACGCTGAGCGCGGCGCCCACCTGCTGCACCGTGTCGTTGACCGCGGAGCCCACGCCGGCCCGTTCCGGCGGCAGCGCCGCGAGCAGCGTCCCGTAGGCCGCGGGCCCGGCGGTGCCGCTGCCGGCGCCCATCACGACCAGCGCGACCGCCAGCTTCCAGTACCCGTCCGCCGGGCTCAGTGACGCGAGCACCGCGAACCCCGCGCCCATCAGCAGCAGGCCGGCGGCGACCGCGACGCGGGTGCCGAGCTTCCGGTCGACCACCACGCCGATGCCGTTGAACGCGACCACGGTGATCAGCATCGGGATGAACGCCAGGCCCGCCTTCATCGGCCCGTAGCCGAGGACGAACTGCAGGTACTGGGTGAGCGCCAGCATCACCCCGCCGGCCGAGAACGACAGCAGCACGATCGACAGGCTGGCGCCGCCGAAGTTGCGGTCCTTGAACAGCGACATCGGCAGCATCGGTTCGGCCACCCGCCGTTCCCACAGCGCGAACCCGGCCAGGAACACGACGGCCACCACGAACCCGCCGACGGTGTTCGTCGACGACCAGCCGTCCTTCGCGACCGAGATGACGCCCCACACCAGCGCGGCCATGCCGACCGTCGACAGCAACGCGCCGACGAGGTCGGGACGGCTGGCCGGCCCCCGCGACTCCGGGATGATCGCCAGCGCGGCGACGATGCCCAGCACCGCGATCGGGATGTTGAGCAGGAACACCGAGCCCCACCAGAAGTGCTCCAGCAGCAGGCCACCCAGGGTCGGGCCGCCGAGCGCGCCGAGCATCAGCACCGAACTCCAGATGGCGATGGCCTTCTTGCGCTCGGAGTCGTCGAAGACGGTGGTGAGGATCGACAGCGTCCCCGGCATCAGGAACGCCGCGCCGACGCCCATCAGGCCGCGGACGGCGATCAGCTGCCCGGGCGTCTGGCAGACGGTCGCCAGGATCGACGCGCCGCCGAACATGACCAGACCGGTGACCAGGCCGCGGCGCCGGCCGTGCCGGTCGGAGAGGCTGCCCGCGGTGAGCAGCAGGCCGGCGAACACCAGGATGTAGGAGTCGATGATCCACTGGATGTCGGCCTGGCTGGCGCCCAGGTCGCGGATCAGGGCCGGGATCGCGATGTTCAGCACCATGTTGTCGATGACCACCACGAGCAGGCTCAGGCAGAGCACCGCGAGGATCAGCCATCGCCGTGGGTGGGGTGTAGGCATCGTCAGCTCCATCTTTCTCGAACACTGTGCGAGGGAACTCGAACACCGTACCATCGGTCTCGAACAGTGTGCGAGTCCCGCTAGGATGTGACCGTGCCCGCAAATCCGTTCACCAACTCGGTCTGGCTCCGGCCACCCCGCGCGAAGAGCGGTCAGCAACCCACGCTGACCCGCGACCAGATCGTGCGCACCGCGATCGAGATCCTCGACACCGAGGGCGAGAGCGGGCTGAGCATGCGCAAGCTCGGCACCCGCCTGGGCGCCGGCGCCACCTCGCTGTACTGGTACGTGGCGCACAAGGACGAGCTCATGGAGCTCGCCGTCGACGAGGTGTTCGGCGAGGTCTACGTCCCCGAGGTGGGCGACACCAGCTGGCGGATCGGCGCGTCGGTGCTCGCCAACGGCATGCGCGACATGCTGGTGCGGCACCGGTGGGTGCTCGGGCAGCTCGGCAACCGGCCGAACATGGGTCCGAACGCGATGCGCATGGGCGACCGCACCGTCGCCCTGCTGGTGGCGGCCGGCTTCACCGGCGTCGAGGTCAGCCACGCCAGCTCGCTGCTGATGTCACACGCGATCGGCGCCGCCACGTCGGTCGCGGCGGCCACCAACATCGTCCGCGACTCCGGCCACACCTTGAGCGAGATGTTCGAGGAGATCCGCCCGCACGTCGACCAGCTCGCCGAGGAGCACCCCGACTACGGCAAGTGGTGGCGCGAGACGGCGTCGCAACTGGTCCCCGAGCGCATGTTCGACGAGGGCTTCGCGTTCGGCCTGGAGCGCATCCTCGACGGCCTAGACCTCTGGCTCAAGAGCCGCCCGTAGCGGTCGCGGCCACCGGCTCGGATTCCTCGTCGGCGTGGGCGATGTGGCGCATCTCGCGCCACAGCAGCAGCACGAACACCGCCGACCCGCCGAAGCCGAACCAGAACGGCGCGGTGACGCCCCACTGCGCCGCGAGCACGCCGCCGATCACCGAGCCGACCACCAGGCCGCCGTAGACGCAGATCCCGTTGACGCTGCCGACCCGGCCCTGCAGGTGCGACGGCACCGCCCGCTGCCGGATCGTGAGCGACGTCGTGCCCCAGATGAACGCGTGCGCGCCGAACAGGAAGAAGATCACCCCGGCCACGATCGGCGACCTGGTGAGCGCCAGCCCCAGGTGGGTGAGCGTCTCCAGGATCAGGCCGATGCGCATCACGTTGCCGAGGCTGACCCGCCGGGTGATCCAGCCGTAGAGGGCGGTGCCGAGCAGCCCGCCGGCGGCCGACACGGTGGACATCACGCCGTAGCCCACGGAGCCCAGGCCCAGCCGCTGCGAGGCGTACAGCACCAGCACCGACCAGGCGGCGCCGAACGTGAAGTTGAAGATCAGAATCGTGAGGGCAAGGGTGCGGACGGCGGGATGCCGCGCGGTCCACTTGACCCCCTCGATCACGTCGCGGATGACGCTGCCGCGCTCGTCCGAAAGGGGTTTTTCCCGGACCGGGAGCGTGACCCGCGCGACCAGCACGACCCCCGCGGCGACCAGGACGGCCTGGGCGACGAACGGCCACGCCCGGCCGGCCGCGAACAGCGCGGCGCCGATCGGCGGGCCGGCAAGCTGGTTCATGGTGATGAGGCCGGTCTGGATGCGCGCGTTGGCGACGGAGAGGTCGTCGCGGTGGACCAGCGTCGGGGTGAGCGTCTGGGCGGAGTTGTCGGCGAAGACCTCGGCCGTGGCCAGCAGGCCGATCGCGGCCAGGGCGATGCCGACCGAGATGGTGCCGGTGGCCATCGTGGCGACGAGGCCGGCCAGGATCACCGCCCGGCTGCCGTCGGCGATCATGACCAGCATGCGCCGGTCGAGGCGGTCGGTGAGGGCGCCCGCGTACAGGCCGAAGACCAGCGGCGGGGCCCAGCCCAGCAGCGCCGCCATCGAGACGAGGAACGGATCGCCGGTGAGCGAGGCGACGAGCAGCGGGCCGGCCGCCATCGCGATGCCGTCGCCGAGGTTGGTGGTCCAGGAGGACGCGAGCAGCCAGCGGAACGGTTTCCCGAGGCGGGTCGGGAACACGGTCTCGCTGAGTCTGCTCACAAAGCACGGACCCTATGACGGCCCGGATGGCGGCGACAGGGGTTTTCGCGGTCGGCGTGATTCTGCGCACTTGCGCCAACAGGTTTGAGATGCAAACCTATTTGCATGACTTCTAACGCGGTTCCGGCCGGCGACGACCCGCGCCGGCTGCTGGCCGATGCACGGCTTCTCGCGCGCCGGGTCCGGCTGGCCCAGCGGGTGACGTGGTTGCCGCTACTGGTACTGGGCCTCGTGACGCTCGGGGCGATCCCCGTCTCCCTGCTCGGCACGGTGCACACCAGCGACTGCCGGCCGGTCGACGACGGCCAGTTGTGCAAGGCGACCTTCCCGGCCGGAGAGATCTACTGGCTGGGGATCGGGTTGGTGGCGTACGTGGTGATCGCCGCCGGGTACCTGCGGGTGGCGCGGGCCAGAGGAGTGGACGCCCGGGTGCTGCCGTTCGTGATCACCGGTGTCGCGGTGGCGCCGGTGGTGTTCGCCCTCGCCGCGGCCGGTGCCGCGGACTGGATCCTCCCCGAACCGGAGGCCCTCCACCCGACCGGCCTCGACCTGTTCCTGTTCCGGCTGCTCGCACCGGCCACCGGGATGGGGCTCGCCCTGCTGGTGCTGGCCTGGCTGGAACGGCACGTCGCGCTGCTGCTGTTCACCGTCGGGTACCTGGCGGTGGTGCTCGTGCCGGTCGACTTCGGCTGGGCGGCACGCAGCCAGTGGCAGTTCGTGCCGATGCTGGTGATCGGCGGCGGCGTGCTGCTGCTGGGCAGCGCCGGCTTCGCGCTGGCCCACCGGCGGCGTCGATGACCGGCCCGGTCGACGCCCATCCCGTCACCGGCCTCGACGACGTGGTGCACCAACGGGTGCGGCTCGGCATCCTCACCATCGCGCACGAGGCCCGCCGGGTGGAGTTCGGCTTCCTGCGTACCCAGTTGGAGCTCACGGCCGGCAACCTCTCCCAGCACCTCGGCGTGCTGGAGACGGCCGGGCTGGTCGACGTCGAGAAGGGCTACGCCGGCAAGCGCGGCCGCACGTGGATCACCCTCACGGCAGCGGGGAATGCCGCGCTGGCCGCGGAGATCGCACGGCTCAAGCAACTCATCGCCCGCGTCGAGACAACGACGGAGGCCCCCTGACTGGAGGCCCCGACCACTTCATGGGACCAACCCCAACAGTTTGAGTTGATCTTCTGACCGGGCACTGAGGCACCTCATCAATGCGGGGAGACGTGCCTGAGCGCCCGGTCCAGAGATCAACTAAGAACCTGGGTCCGAGCGACAGAAAGCCGAAACTCGGGCGACAGCAAGAGACCTAGGTCCGCAAAGGGGGGGTCGGGTATTCAACCTTATGAGTGGGGTCAGGGGGTTTGGGCGTAGCCTGCCTGCGTGGAGTTCCGGATTCTGGGGCCGGTGCAGGTGTGGCGTGACGGCTCCCCGATCTCCCTAGGTGGGCCCCGGCATCGGCGGTTGCTCGCCGTCCTCCTGGTGCACGCGGACGCGGTGGTTCCGGGCGACGTGCTGATCGACGCGCTGTGGCCGGCCGGTGCGCCGCGGCGGGCGCGGGACGTGCTGCATGTGCGGGTCAGTGAGTTGCGGGCGGCGTTGCGGGTCGACAACGACGAGCGGGATGCGGGGCTCGCGCATCGCGAGGGTGGGTACCGGCTGCGGGTGAACGCGGACGAGCTTGACGCGCGGGTGTTCGAGCGGCTTGCGGCGGCGGGTGGTCGGGCGTTGGCGGCCGGGGAGGTGGAGCGGGCGCGGGGTCTGCTCGGGGAGGCGTTGGCCGTGTACCGGGGGCCGGCGTTGGCGGAGTTCGCCGACGAGGCGTTCGCCCGGCCGACGGCCACGCGGCTCGACGCGGTGCGGCTGCAGGCGTTGGAGCACCGGGTGGCGGCCGATCTCGACAGCGGGCGGCACGATCTGGTGCTGCCGGAACTGGCGACGCTCACCGCTGAATACCCGTTGCGGGAACGGTTCCGGGCGCAGCTGATGCTCGCGTTGTACCGGGCCGGGCGGCAGAGTGAGGCGCTCGCGGCCTACCGGGAGGTGGCGCGGTTGCTGCGGGTGGAGCTGGGCATCGAACCCGGGGCGGAACTTCGCGAACTCGAAGCCGCGGTGCTGCGGCAGGACCCCGCACTCGGAGCAGGTGCTCATGGCGTATCCGAAAAAACCACCGATCAGGGTGACGGAAACCTGCCGGCCGGGCTGACGGGGTTTGTCGGGCGCGGCCGCGACCTGGCCGGGGTCGCCGAGCGGCTGCGCGCCGGGCGGCTGGTGACGTTGACCGGCGTCGGTGGGGTCGGTAAGAGCCGGCTCGCGGTGGAGGCCGCGGCGGTTGCGGGTGGGGCGTGGCTGGTGGATCTGGCCGCGCTGACGCAGCCCGGCCTGGTGGTGCTGACGATCGCCGCGACGCTCGGCGTGCGCGAGCATCCGCGGCGGCCGACGCTCGACGTGCTCGCCGCGCGGCTCGACCGGGCACCGGCCCTGCTGGTGCTGGACAACTGCGACCACCTGGTGGCCGAGGTCGCGGGCGCCACCGACGCGCTGCTGAAGGCGTGCCCGCCGCTGCGGATCATCGCCACCAGCCGGGAACGGCTCGGGGTGACCGGTGAGCAGCTGTGGCCGGTGGCCGGGCTGGAACCCGCCGACGCGCGGCGGCTGCTCACCGATCGGGTGACGGCGGGACGGCCGCGGTTCCGGCCGACGGCGGCGCTGGACGGGATCTGCCGGCGCCTCGACGGGTTGCCGCTGGCGTTGGAGCTCGCGGCGGCGAGCATCCAGGTGCTCGGCGTCGAGGAGGTGGCGCGCGGGTTGTCGGACCGGTTCCGGCTGCTGACCCGCGGCAGCCGCACCGCGCTCCCCCGGCACCGGACGTTGCGGGCGATCGTCGACTGGAGCTACGAACGGCTCTCGCCGGCGGACCGGCGGTTGTTCGAGCGGCTGTCGGTGTTCGTGGGTGGGTTCACGCTGTCTTCTGCGGAGGCCGTTGCGGGCGAGGGGGTCGTGGGCCTCGTCGACAAGTCCATGGTGACCTTCGACGGGTCGCGGTACCGGATGCTGGAGACGTTGCGGGCGTACGGATCCGAGCGGCTCGACGAGTCGGGGCTGCGCGACGAGACCCGCGACCGGCACGCGGCCACGGTGCTGGCGTTGGTGAAGGCGGCCCGGGCGGCGTGGCAGAGCGACGGGCAGACGGTGTGGCTGCGCCGGCTGGAGGAGGAGAACGGCAACCTGCGGGCGGCGCTGCACTGGTGCCTGGCGACCGGCGACGCGGCGACGGCGTTGCGGTTGGCCGGATCGCTGTATCCGTTGTGGGACCGGCACGGCCGCTACCGCGAGGGCCGCCGGTGGCTGTCCGCGGCGCTGGCGTTGGACAAGCCCGTTCCGCCGATCGTGCGGGCGCGGGCGTTGGACAGCGCAGCCGGACTCGCCGTGCTGCAAGGGGATCTGGCCGCCGCCGGCCGCGCCGCCGACGAGGCGGCCGAGCTGAGCCGGCAGGCGGGCGACGGCGCCGGGGTGGCGCGGGCGTTGACGACGCTCGGGCTGGCGGCGATCTACGGCGGCGACTATCCGCGGGCGGCGTCGGTGCTGCAACGGGCGCTCGGGTACGCGCGGGAGTCGGGTGCGGTGTGGCCGGAGGCGTTCGCGTTGCTGTATCTCGCGTCGGTGGCGGCGGCCCGGAACGACGACGAATTGGCTCTGGCGCTGGCGGACGAGTGCGCGCCGGTGATGCGGGCGATGGGTGACCCGGAGGCGCTGGCGGCGCTGGACATGCTGCGGGGGACGCTCGCCTGGCGGGCCGGCGATTCCAGCGCTGCCGCCTACCTGCGGGCGTCGTTGCGCGGGTACGGGCAACTCGGGCACGTGTGGGGGTTGTCGCTCGGCCTGTACCTCGCGGCCGAACTGGCGGCCGGCCGGGGCGGGCACGACCGGGCGGTGTCGTTGCTGGCGACGTCGGCGGCGTTGCGGGACGCGATCGGCGTGGTGGTGCTGCCGTTCGTGGGCGCGTGGATCGACGAGCTGCTCGCACGTTCCCGGGCCATTCTGGACCCGGCGGCGTTCGACGCGGCGTGGGCGGCCGGGCTGTCCCGCCGCCCCGAAGCGGCCCTTGAGCTGGCGCTGGAAGAGGCCGGATAAGAATTCCGGAAGGGTGGCTGCCTAGCGTCGGTGCCATGCGTGGTGCCGGGGTGGACGTTCTGGTGGTGGGTGCGGGAATCGCGGGGCTGGCGGTGGCCGCCCGGCTGCACGAGTGGGGCGCGAACGTCGACGTCGTGGAGCGGGCGGGCGGGCCGTCGGTGATCGGCGCCGGGATCTACCTGCCGGCCAACGCCGTCCGCGCGTTGGACACGCTCGGGTTGGCGGGGCAGGTCGCCGCGCGCGGCGTGCGGATCATGCGGCAGCGGGTCAGCGACCACACCGGGCGGGAGTTGTTCTCGCTCGACGTCGAGGAGATCTGGGACGGTGTGGGGCCGTGCCTGGCCGTGCACCGGTCGGAGCTGCACGAGGTGCTCCTCGCCGGCGCGAAGGCGGTCTCCATCCGGTGGGGGCGGTCGCCGGTGTCCATTGTGGACACTGCCGATGGGGTGCGGGTCGTCTTCGACGACGGTACTTCCGGCGGGTACGACCTGGTGATCGGCGCCGACGGGGTGCACTCGGCGGTGCGGGAGACGGTGTTCGGGCCGTCTGCGGCCGCGCGGCCGGTGGGGCAGGTGGCGCGGCGGTTCGTCGCTTCCTCTCCTTCTTCCGACCCGGTGTGGTCGTTGATGATGGGGCGGGGGTCGGTGTTCCTGACGATCCCGATCGGCGACGGGCGGGTGTACTGCTACAGCGACGGGCCGGTCGCCGGGTACGCGGCGCCGGTTCCGGCGTTGCTGGACCTGGCTGTCGCGCCGCACACCGCGCCGGTGGAGGAGGTCGACCTGCCGCGGTGGTCGCGCGGGATGGTGCTGCTCGTGGGCGACGCCGCGCACGCCACGTCGCCGAACATGGCCGAGGGCGCGGCGATGGCGCTGGAGGACGCGATCGTGCTCGCCGACGCGTTGACGGAGTCGCGGACGCTGGCGGTGGCGCTGACGTCGTTCGAGGAGCGGCGCCGGCCCCGCACCGGGTGGGTGCTGGCACAGACCCGGCGCCGGGACCGGTTGCGGGTGCTCCCGGCTGGTATTCGCAACGCGGTGCTGGCGCGGGCGGGCCGGAAGATCTTCGTCCGGAACTACGCGCCCTTGCGGGAGTGGCCGTGATTCCTCGTGTGGGCGTGTTTCAGGAGGCGGTCGACATGTTCGGCTGATCGCGGGCCGGGGTTGACGATGCTGGCCCAGCTCTGGGTCCCGTAGACCGGGTGCGGGACGAACTCGTCGAACCGGGCGAAGTCGATGGCGTCGCGGCGGGCCTTGAACTCCTCGGGACCGTAGCCGAACAGGCGGCGGAACTCGTCGCGGCCGAGGTCGAGGTTGAGGCGGTAGACGCCGGACCGGTCGAGCTCCGACCGGTCGTCGAAGCCGGGGATATCGTGGCTGACGATGGTGGCGAACGGGTGTTTGCCGGGTTTGCCGTTGAAGAAGAACCAGTCGTCCCAGGCGATGTCGGGCACACCCAGCTCCGGGCCGGACTGCTGGCTCTCGACACCGGGCAACTCTTGGATCCGGTCGGCGAGGGCGGCCGCCGCGGGCGGGAACAGGTCGACGTGCCAGATCGCGTCGGCTTGGATCTCCGCGTCCAACGGGAAGTACTGCTGTTCGGGCGTGACGTCGGTGCGCGTGGTCCCTTGCGGTGCCTGGGTGAAGAGCGGACCGTGGCCGGCGCGCGAACACAGCGCACCCTCGAAGCTCCCGTCGGCAGGCGGCCCGAGGCCGAGCGCGGCGCTGGAGCCGAGACTGCCGACGATCACCGCGTAACGGTCCTTGAGGACGGCCGACACGATGGCGCCGGCGCTGGGCCATTCGAGGTCCATGCCGGCGAGGTGCCAGCGGCTGGGATTGCGTTGCAGGTGGCGGTTGTGGGCGGCGACGAGGATCCTGCCGGTTTCCTGGCTGCGGAGGTCCAGGATGTTCCGGGCCATGAGGGCGTCGCGGACGGCGAGCATGCGTGAGGTTCTTGCGGCTCCCGGCGCCGAACCGACGGCTCCCGGCGCGGGATCGGCAGCGGCTCCCGGCGCGGGATCGGCGGCGGCCGCGTGGTATCTCGGCGCGGGATCGGCGGCGGCCGCGTGGTATCTCAGCAGGCCCAGGGCGGCGATGCCGTTGACGCGGGCGCGGTGCCAGTCGGCCGCGTGGGCGTCCGGGGCGTGGACGTAGAGGGCGGTGAGGAGGTCGTCGGCCAGGGTTCGCAGGGCGACGGCGTCGGCGGTGCGGCCGACCGACCGGGCGGCGTCGAGCTGGGCCCGCGGGTCGGACCAGCGGGTGTCGTCGCCGACGAGGCGGTCGAGGTCCTCCGTTCCGGCCGGCCGGCGGTGCTCGGGCAGGTGATCGCGCAGGACGCGCAGGTACGGGCCGGGGCTGGCGGCGCTCATCATCTCCAGGGGCGCGTCGAAGCCGTGGAAGCTGAGCCGCTCGCCCTCCGGCCGGGACTCGTTGTACCCGCGCATCCACTCGGCAAGATTCTTCTCCCGACCGGTGGGCGCCTCGCCACCCCGCCCGTGGACGTAGTCGTCGACGGCAAGGCCGGCGACCCGATCGAACTCGACGGCGATCGACCGGAATCCCCGCGCGACGAGCCGCTTGAAGAGCTCGTCGCGGGCCCGGACGAAGGCCGGCTCCCCGTGGGTCGGCTCGCCGAACGCGAGCAGGTCGACGGGCCGTTGGTCGAGGAACCGGTCCAGGTCTGCTGCGGTTGACATGACCTCAACCGTATCTTTGAACCAGCTTTTGAAGCTTTTCCCCGTATCTACCCGGAGGCTTGTGCTGAAGGCTAAAACCGCGAGATACCGGCCGACCGACCTGGCCGCGGTGCACGGCATCTCGGCGCAGACGGTGCGGAACTACGAGGAGAGCGGGTTCATCCCGCCGGCGTCCCGGACGGACAGCGGCTACCGGGTGTACTCGTCGCTTCACGTGGCCGCGCTGGAGGCGTTCCTGGCCATGGTGCCGGGGTTCGGCTTCGCCGCGGCGGGCGAGGTCATGCGGGCCGTGCATCGGGGGGACCTGGACGCCGCGTTCCGGGTGATCGAGGCTTCGCATGCCCGGTTGCTGGCCGATCGCGCGACGCTGGACTCGGTGGAGGTGGCGGTGCGGGAGTTGAGCGCCGGTTTCGGCGGCGGCCCGCCCGCCGGCGCCGGTTTCGGCGGGGGCGCGCCCGCCAGCGCCGGTTCCGGCGGCGCGCTTTCGTCCGGGCCGGCGCGGGATCGGGCCGATGGGGTGGTGCCGATCGGTGCCGTCGCGCATCGGCTCGGTGTCACGCCGGCGACGCTGCGCAAGTGGGAGCGGGCAGGCATCCTGGTGCCGCACCGCGACCGCGGCACCCGTCACCGCGTCTACCGGGCCGCCGACCTCCGCGACGCCGACCTGGCCCACCTCCTGCGCCGCGGCGGCTACCCGCTCGCGCACATCGCCACCGTGCTCGACCACACCCGCCGGGCCGGCGGCGCCGAGGCGCTGGCCGCCTCCCTGGCCGACTGGCGGCAACGCCTCACCACGAGGGCCCGCGCCATGCTGACGGGCGCGGGCAACCTCGACAAATACCTCCGCCTGCGCGAATGACGCGGGGTGCGGGGTGCTCAGCCGCCGGCCATGGCGCCGACGACCAGGAACGGCTCCTTGCCCGCCGCCACCTCCTCGGGGAGTTCGGCGTCGGGCGCCTCGTTGGACAGGTCCTCCTCGCACGCGAAGAACCGGATGAACGCCCGCCGCTGCCCGGTCTGCCGGTCTCGGAGGGTGCCGCGCAGGGCCGGGTAGGCCGCCTCCAGCGCGTCGAGGACCCGGCGCTGCGTGACCGGGGCGGCGACGTCGAGCTCGACCTCGCCGGTGACCCGGGCCAGGTTCTTCAGGTGCGCGGGCAGGACCACGCGGATCACGGCAGCACCTGCACCTCGACGGACAGCACCGCCGGCAGGTCGCGGACGATCGCCCGCCAGCTGTCGCCGCTGTCGGCGGAGACGTACACCTGGCCGCCGCTGGTACCGAAGTAGATTCCGCACGAGTCGAGCGTGTCGACGGCCATCGCGTCGCGCAGGACGTTGACGTAGCAGTTGGCCTGGGGCAGGCCCTCGGTGAGCGGCTCCCACTCGTCGCCGCCGCCGCGGCTGCGGTAGACGCGCAGCTTGCCCTCGGGCACGTAGTGCTCGGAGTCGCTGGTGATGGGGACGACGTAGACCGTCTCCGGCTCGTGGGCGTGCACGGCGATCGGGAACCCGAAGTCGGTGGGCAGGTTGCCGCTGACCTCACGCCACTGGCCACCGGCGTCGTCGGTGCGCATGACGTCCCAGTGCTTCTGCATGAACAGCACGTCGGGCCGGGACGGGTGCATGGCCAGGCGGTGCACGCAGTGGCCGACCTCGGCGTCTTCGTCGGGAATGCCGCCCGAGCGCAGGCCCTTGTTGATCGGCAGCCAGGTGGTGCCGCCGTCGTCGGTGCGGAACGCGCCGGCCGCGGAGATCGCGACGTAGATCCGCTGCGGGTTCACCGGGTCGAGGATGATCGTGTGGAGGCACATGCCACCGGCACCCGGCTGCCAACTCGGCGCCGACGGGTGGGTGCGCAGCGCGGGCAGCTCCTCCCACTTGCCGCCGCCGTCGACGCTCTTGTACAGCGCGGCGTCTTCGCCGCCGGCGTAGACCGTGTCGGGGTCGTCGCGGGACGGTTCGAGGTGCCAGATCCGCTTGAACTCGAACGGGCGGGGCGTGCCGTCGTACCAGAGGTGCTCGCCGGCCTCACCCTGGTAGGTGAAGTCGTTGCCGACCGGGTTCCACGACCCGCCGCCGTCGTCGGACCGCTGGATGATCTGACCGAACCACCCCGAGGACTGTGACGCGTACAGCCGGTCGGGATCGGCCGCCGAGCCGTTGACGTGGTAGATCTCCCACCCGCCGAAGTGCGGGCCGCTGACCTGCCAGTTTTCCCGTTTTCCGTCGGCGGTGAGAATGAACGCGCCCTTGCGCGTACCCACCAGTACTCGAACGCCGGTCATGCCTGAGACCTCCTCGTCGTGGGCCTTCGGGCATCGTCGCGCAGACCTGTGACATTTCGCTGCCCGGAGCCACCCGTTAGGGTCGCCCCGTGGCCGTCCTCGATCATGTCGCGCGGCGGATGCCCGTTCCTACCAATGACGATTGCGTGCGGGTCGGAATCGACGGCCCCGACGCGTCCGGGAAGACTTTTTTCGCGGACGGCCTCGCCGCGACCCTGCGGGAGCGGGGCCGGCCGGTGGTACGGGTGTCGGTCGACGACTTCCACCACGTGCGGGCGGTGCGGTACCGGCTCGGCCGCGCGTCCCCCGAAGGCTTCTGGCTGCACGCGTTCGACTACGGTCGGTTGCGCACCGACGTCCTCGATCCGCTGGCCCCCGGCGGATCCCGCCGCTACCGGCCGCGGGCTCACGACCTGGCGACGGACGCGGTCCTCCACCCCGAACCGATCATCGCGCCGCCGGGCGCCGTGGTGATCGTCGACGGGCTCTTCCTGCATCGGGACGAGCTACGCGCCGCCTTCGACCTGACCGTGTTCCTCGACGTGCCGTTCGAGGTGACCGCGCAGCGCCTGGCCCACCGCGACGGCATCGTCGGCCCCGACCTGCACCGCTACGTCGAAGCCCAGCGGATCTACTTCGCCGCGTGCGCTCCCCGGGCAAGGGCCACGATCCTGATCGACAACACCGACCCGGCGATCCCCCGCCTGATCCGCCCGTAACGTCGCAGCCGACCGAGCCGATGACCCAGGTCGACGCCCGGTTTGCGGATCTTGGACTCCTCGCGGGGTTATGGCACCGCGGGGAGTCCAAGATCCGGAAACGGGCGCGCTAGGGTCGGGCGGATGTTCGTCGTGCATGGGCTGGTTGCGGCCGGGGGCCGGCTGGCCTGCTGGGCGGAGGCGGCGCCCACCGGGCCGTCCGGGCGGCGACGGAGCGTGCGCCGGGCCGAGCCGCACCCGTTCGCGGTGGCGCCTCCGGTCGGTGGCGAACCGGGCACGGAGGTGCTCACCCTGCCGTCGGTGGGGTCGGTTCCGCTCGCGTCACCGGAACTGGAGGGGATGCGACGGCCCAGCCGGGGCGAGGAGCGGGCACTGCCGTGGCAGGTGCCCGTCGTCCGGTTGGCGGCGGATGCCGATCTGGAGGCGATGCTCGCCGACGGCGATCACGGCAAGGGCGCGTCGGTGGGCTGGCTCGCCGACGTCGTGTGGTTCGCCGCCGACCTGGTGGCGCGGGGCCGGGTGCTGCCGGCGATCGTCGAGGGCGAGGCGCGCTGGCGCACGGTGCTCACCGGTCACGACGCGCACCGGTTCGAGGCGCTCCACCGGGCGATGCCGGGCGTGGCCCGCGCCGCGACGCCCGGCGTGGCGGCCGCGGAGGCGACCCGCACCGCGATCGATCGGGCCGCCGACAGCCAGGTCCGCGCGAAGGTGCCGGGCCCGCTGTTGCAAATACAGGGTGACGGCGTGGTGCACGCCTGGTTGGCCGCGCTCACCGGCACCGGGGCGAAAATCCACGGTGACGTCGCGGAGCTCCGCGAGCGCCTCGACCAGTGGGCTGACGGCGTACGGCCGGCGCCGCTGCGCACGTGTTTCCGGCTCGGCTTCGTCGACGAGTTCCCCGACACCGAACAGAGTGGCTGGCTGCTCGAGTTCCTGATGCAGCCGCACGACGAGCCCGGCCTTCTCGTGCCCGCGCACGACGTGTGGCGCGACGCCGCGTCGCCGCTGATGCGGTGGGTCGACTACCCGCAGGAGGTGCTACTGGCCGATCTGGGCCGGGCCAGCCGCCTGTATCCGGACCTCGTCGACGCGCTCCGGGCCTCGCCCCGCCCCACCGAGCAACGGCTGGACACCGCCGGTGCCTACCGGTTCCTCACCCACGCGACCGTGCTCTCCGAGGCCGGTTTCGGCGTGCTGCTGCCGGCGCAGTGGCAGCGGCGGCAGGAGTTCGGCCTCACCCTCACCGTCCATAGTGGACAACCGGCGCGGCCGGTGCTCCGGGACACCACCACGAGCCGGGACGCCGTGGTGCGGTTCCGGTGGGGGCTGGCACTGGGCGAGGAGTTCCTGAGCGAGGCCGACCTGGCCGAGCTCGCCCGGGCGAAGGTGCCCCTGATACGGCTACGCGGCCGGTGGGTGCACCTCGATCCCGAGCGGCTGCGCAAGGGGTTGGCGTTCCTCGCCCGGGGTGGCGCCGGCGAGATGACCGCCGGCGAGGCGATGCGGCTCACCCGCCTGTTCCCGGACGGCGACCTGCCGCTTCCGGTGTCTCATGTGGACGGTTCCGGTTGGGTCGCCGACCTGTTGACCGGACGGGCGAGCACCACCCTGGAGCTGATCGACCCGCCACCGTCGTTCCGCGGCGAGCTCCGCCCGTACCAACGGGCCGGCCTGTCGTGGCTGGCTTTCCTCGACGCGCTGGGCATCGGTGCGTTGCTGGCCGACGACATGGGGCTGGGCAAGACCGTTCAGGTGCTGGCGTTGGAGGCGTACCTACGCGCGACCGGGGAGCGCCCGCCCACGCTGATCGTGTGCCCGCTGTCGGTGCTGGGCAATTGGCGGAAGGAGATCGAGCGCTTCACTCCGTCCCTCAAAGCCTTTGTCTATCACGGCTCCGCGCGGACGCCGAGCCATGACGCGGACCTCGTTCTCACCACCTACCAGGTGGCCAGCCGGGACGCGGACGCGCTCGCCGGCGCCGAGTGGGACCGCATCGTACTCGACGAGGCGCAGCACGTGAAGAACGCGAGCGGCCTGACGGCGCGGGCGTTGCGGCGCATCCCGGCCCGGCACCGGGTGGCGCTGACCGGGACGCCGGTGGAGAACCGGCTCACCGAGCTGTGGTCGATCGCCGAGTTCCTCAACCCCGGAATCCTCGGCCCCGCAAGCATTTTCCGGGCCCGGTACTCGGTGCCGGTCGAGCGGTTCGCCGACGCCGACGCCGCGGCCAGGCTGCGCCGCGCGACGCGACCGTTCCTGCTGCGACGGGTGAAGACCGACAAGGCGGTGATCGCCGACCTGCCCCGCAAGCTGGACCGGCGGCAGTGGTGCAATCTCACGGCCGAGCAGGCGTCGCTGTACCAGGCGGTGGTCGACGAGTTGCTGCAGAAGATGCGCGAACGCAACGCCGGCGCGCGGCACAAGGGACTGGTGCTCTCGGCGATCACCAAGCTGAAGCAGGTGTGCAACCATCCGGCGCACCTGCTCGGCGACGGCACGCCGTTGGCCGGACGGTCGGGCAAGCTCGACCGGCTGGAGGAGATCCTCGGCAACGCCGTCGCCGACGGCGACCGCGTGCTGGTGTTCACGCAGTACGCGGCGTTCGGTGCGATGCTGGCGCCGTACCTGTCGGGTCGGCTGGGGTTGCCCGTCCCGTTCCTGCACGGCGGCACGCCGCGCGGCGCGCGCGACGCGATGGTCGCGGCCTTCCAGGCGTTACGCGAGCCGGGCGTGATGCTGTTGTCGGTGAAGGCCGGCGGCACCGGGCTCAACCTCACCGCCGCCAACCACGTGGTGCATCTGGACCGGTGGTGGAACCCGGCCGTCGAGTCGCAGGCCACCGACCGGGCGTACCGGATCGGGCAGGACCGCGACGTGCAGGTGCACACGTTCGTGTGCGTGGGGACGGTGGAGGAGCGCATCGACACGGTGATGTCGCAGAAGCGGGCGATGGCCGGGCTGGCCGTCGGCAGTGAACACGGCTGGCTGGCCGGACTGTCCACAGAGGACA
This sequence comes from Virgisporangium aurantiacum, assembly GCF_016863635.1. Classification (GTDB taxonomy): domain Bacteria; phylum Actinomycetota; class Actinomycetes; order Mycobacteriales; family Micromonosporaceae; genus Virgisporangium; species Virgisporangium aurantiacum. Next base: position 47,961 of record NZ_BOPG01000023.1, read on the forward strand.
TCGCCGGCCTGGTGGCGCTGACACCGGAGGCGCTCGGTGAGTAGGTGGTCGGAACAGTTCGTCGGGATGCTCGAGTCGCTGCGGATGGCGGCGGTGTTCCAGCAGGGGCGCCGGTACGTCCGGGCCGGGCAGGTGCGGTCGCTGACGATCTCCACCAGCGTGGTGACCGGGCTGATCGTCGACGACGACGGCGACACGCACCGGGCGCGGGTCGGCGTGCGGGCGTACTCGGCGGCCGACTGGCGGCGCATCGAGCGCGCGCTGGCCGGTGAGGCGCTGTACCTGGCCCGGCTCCTGGCCGGCGACCTGCCCGAGGACCTCGACCGGCTGCTCGCCGGGTACGGCCTGTCGCTGCTGCCGACCGACCTCACCGAGATCGCGCTGGAATGCTCCTGCCCGGACTGGAAGCGGCCGTGCGGGCACCTCGCCGCCACCTGCTACGCGCTCGCCGAGCAGTTCGACGCCGACCCGTTCGGCATCCTCGCCTGGCGCGGCCGCGGCCGCACCGAACTCCTCGACAATCTCCGGGAGCTACGGGTCGCACCGCTACCGGCGATCGCCACAAAGCCGCAGCCGCTGCTGCTGCCGCCCACCGCCGGTTTCTGGACCGCCGGGCCGCGCCTGGAACCGCCCCTGGATCAGGTGGCCGGCAGCGTCCGCCGCCCCGACGCGGTGCTGGAACAGTTGGAACCACTGGGGTTGAGCGCCGGCCGGTTCGAGGTCACCGATGTTCTCGCCGCGGTCTACCACCGCCTCGCGTCAGGCGGGTAGCCGGGCCCGGAGGTCCGCCGCCGCCGGATGCTCCAGATCCTCCAGGATGGTCAGCGCCTGCCGCAGCGACAGCGTCGCCTGTGCCGCGGCGCCCGCCGCCCGCAACGAGTCGCCGAGGTGCACGAGCGTGTCGGCCTCGTGGAACCGGTCGCCGGCGTCGCGGTACAGGTCGATCGCCCGCCGGTAGGCCGCGGCGGCCTCGCGGTGCCGCCCGAGGTGGTGGTACGCGTACCCCAGGCTGTCCAATGTGGACGGTGCGACCTGCCCGCCGTCCTCCTGCAGCGCCACCGCGGTGCGGCAGTTCTCCAGCGCCTGCGGGTACTCCCCCACCAGCGCGTGGTACCAGCCGACCACCCCGAGCGACGCGGCGTACCCGGTCGGCTGGCCGGCGCCCTCGAACAGGTCCAGCGCGGTGCGGGCGTGGGCCAACGCCCGCCGGAACGCGCCGCCGCACTCCAGGGCCAGCGCCAGGTTGAGGTGACAGTACGCCTCGGTGCCGGCGTCGCCGGTCTCCCGGCACAGCGCGATCGCGCGGTCCAGGTGCGTGCGGGCCTCGTCGTGGCGGCCCAACCGGTTGCAGGCGCGGGCCATCATCCGGCGGGCGTGGATCTGCCCGGTGCGGTCGCCGGCCGATGCCGCGGCGGCGAGGGCACGCTGCTGGACGCCCGCGAAGTCGCGCCAATGGCCGCGCCAGTCGAGGAAGTCGGCCACCGCCCACGCCAGCCGCCACGCGTGGGTGGCGAACCCGTCGGCGGCGGCCTGCGCCACCAGCCCGACGAGCACGGGATGCTCCCGCTCGAACCAGGCCCGGGCGGCGTCGCGGCCGGGCAGCGGCTCGGGCGTCACCCCGGCGGCGGGCGGATCGAGGACGATGGCATCGCGGTCCGGGTGCAGCAGCACGGCGGCCCGGTGGGCGGTGTGCAGGTAGTGGTCGAGGCAGCGGCGGGCGGCGGCGCGGCGGTCGGCGACCGGGTCGGTGCGGCAGGCCCGCTCGGCGGCGAACGCGCGGAGCAGGTCGTGCAGCGAGTACCGGCCGGGGGCGTGCTCGGTGAGCAGGTGCGCGTCGGTCAGCTCGGCGAGCACCGGCCGGATCTCGTCGGGTGCCGTCCCGGCCAGGCTCGCGGCGGCGGGTGCCGACACGTCCGGGCCGGGGTGCCCGCCGAGCCGGCGCAGCAGCGTCTTGGCCGCCGGCCGCAGGCACTCGTACGAGCAGGACAGGACGACGCGGACGTCGACGGCCGCCTCACCGGCGTCGAACGGGTCGAGGCTGCCGCGGGCGCGGCGCAGCTCGTCGGTGATCACCGCGAGCGGGAACGCCGGTCGGGCGCTCGCCCGGGCCGCGACCACGGCCAGCGCCAGCGGCAGCCGGGCGCACAACCCGATCAGCTCGTCGACGGCGTCGGGCTCGGCGGCCACCCGGTCGCCGAGCCGGCGGGCGAGCAGGTCCCGGGCCTCGTCGACCGGCAGCAGGTCCAGGCCGAGCTGGTACGCGCTCTCCGTGGCGGCCAGGCTGGTCATCTGGTTGCGGCTGGTCACCACCGTGCGGCAGTCGGGGGTTCCGGGTAACAGGGGACGCACCTGGGCGGCGTCGCGCGCGTTGTCGAGTACCAGCAGCACACGGCGGCCGGCGAGGATGCTCCGGTAGAGGCCGATGCGCGCCGCGACGCTCGCCGGCACGGCGTGCACGGGCACCCCGAACGCGTCGAGGACGTCGCGCACCACCTCGGCCGGGTCGGCCGGCGGGCGGTCCGGGTCGAAGCCGCGGAGGTTGACGAACACCTGCCCGTCGGGAAACTGATCGGCGACGCGGTGCGCCCAGTGCACGGCGAGCGCGGTCTTTCCGACGCCGGCGGTGCCGGAGACGACGGCGACGGTCCAGTTCCGGCGGGAGCCGTCGAGATCGGCGAGCTGCCGCGCGCGTCCCGCGAACGTGCACGCGGCGGTCGGCAGCTGCCGCGGCGTCCGCTTGCCTGTTTTTTCCTGATCTTTGTCGACCGCCCGGCGGCCCTCCTGGGCGCGGTCGCGAGCGGTCGCGAGCGCGCCGCGCTCGGTCGGGGTCGCGTCGAGAAGGGCAACGAGGACGTCGAACCGGTCGGTCGGTGGCAGCACCTGCCCGCCGAAGTAGCCGGCGAGGATCCCGATTGACCAGCCGGTGCGCGCCGCGAGCGCGCGGTAGGTGACCTCCGGCCCACCCTGTTGGCGGGCCTGCCGGCGGCGCAACTGACGCAGTAGGTGGGCGAGATCCGTGGTGCTCGACACGGCACCGATGTGGTCCAGGCTCACGACCGGTGACGAGCCATTCACCATGCCGAGAACTCCATCACAACGATTCGACACATGTAAATGGCCGTATGGATGAGGTGACCCGCCCGGACCGGCGCGTCTGTTCCACCGATCCGGCCGGTCGGCGCTCAACGGTGTTCAGCGGTGTTCAGGATTCCCGGCGGCCCGGACCCGGCCGGGCAATCATCCGGCTCATCCGCACCGATGAGGGGAGACCCGTTGTGAACCTCTCCATCCGCCGCCGCTGCGCGGCCCTTCTGGCCGGCGTCCTCGCGGCCGTGTCACCGGCGACATCCGCCGCCGCCGAACCGGCCGGCCAGGCGGCGATCATCCCGCCACCGACCACCGAAACGCAGATCTACTCCCGGCTGTCGCAACTTCTCACCCCCGCGTTGCGGTCGGTGGCCGGCGACACCCAGGTCCGGACGCTGACCCGCACCGTCGCCGCCCGCCAGTTCGACGGCGACACCAACGCGCTGCTGTCGACCGTGGTGCAGGAGGCCGAGGAGAGCCACGTGGTCGACCCGAACGCCCCAGACTGGGTCGCCCTGAAGAACTCGATCGCCCAGTTCGGCAACATCAACGGGTACTCGTTCGACCCGCAGGTCTACATCCCCAACCTCGACGAGGGCATCGTCCCCGCCGCCACCGTCGAGATCGTGGTGTCGCCGCTGGACGAGTCGGCCGCCTCGGCGGAGAGCTACGTGCTCGACGGCAACGGCAACGCCGTACCGTCCGGGCACCTGGTCGACGAGACCTACGTCGAGACGCACGAGGTGTGGGTGCTGTCGGTCAACGAGCGGATCACCACCGGCGGCCCGCCGGTGCTCACCGGTGAGGTCGTCGCCGTGCCGGCGCCGCGCGTGTTCGGTCCGGAGTCGACGAAGGCCGGGACGCTCGCCGCGTGCAACCCGACCGGGCTGCGCAACAACCGGGGCCAGGAGTACCTGCAACGCTGGCGGGTGCCGAACAAGAGCGACTTCGGCGGCCTGTTCGAGGGCAAGCGCGAGATGAAGCTCGTCGCGATCGCGGGCAACGGCGCCGTCGTCAAGACGTACTTCTTCGGCAAGGTCAAGCGCAAGCACATCGACAACTGGCAGAACTCCGACCTGTACATCACCACCTGGGACCGCGCCGTGTGGGGCGAGTACATGGGTTACCAGTGGTACGAACTCGACGGCGGCAAGACCGTCACGTCGACGGTCACCGTGCCCGTGCAGGGCGGCGGGTCGATCAGCACCTCGGTGCAGACCCAGGAACGCGACGACGACGGCGGCAGCCACGCGGTGCTGTTCTCCGAGTCGACGTACCTGGAGTACGACACCGGTCGGGTCCGGTTCAACATGTGCAGCACCGGCGGCGACGGCGGGACCGGCACCGACAACCTCGCCTGCGGCGCGGTCGCGTCGGCGTCGAGCACGTTCTCCGGGTACTCGGCCGCCCGCACCACCGACTGCAACAACAGCACCGCCCTCGGCGGCCCGTACAGCTGGGCCAACAGCGCCAACACCTACCCGCCGAACAACCCGCAGTGGGTGCAGGCCGACATGGGCGTCGACAAGACGTTCCGCCGGGTGGTCGTGTACACCAGCCAGGGCTACCCGATCCGGGACTTCGACGTGCAGGTGTGGAACGGCGTCACGTTCGTGACGGTCGCGTCGGTCACCGGCAACACGCAGCTCTCGGTGCCGGTCACGTTCCCCGCGCGCACGTCGAGACTGGTGCGGATCCTGGGCCGTAGCGGCCCGAACCACCAGCTGAACTACGTCCGGGTCAACGAGTTGGAGGTCTACGCGGTCTGATCGGACTGCGGCCGGCGCCGGTTCTGTTCCGGCGCCGGCTCATCCCTGCGCCGGCTCTACTCCGGCGCCGGAGGGCCGAGCGTGATCGTGGCGCCGGCGGCGTGCAGGTGGGGGTGGATGCGGACGACGTAGTCCTGGGCCGCGTGGATCTCGATCGTCCGGCCGTCGAGCTCGCCGGCGAGCATCCGCAGCCGCGCCACCACCCAGGCACCCCAGGCCCGCTGGTACCAGCCCGGGGTGTCCGGGAGGTGCCACTCGTCCGGCTGCACCAGCCCGTGCTCGGCCGACACGATGAACCACGGCTTGCCGCTCTGCTCGGCGTACTCCCGCAGCTGCCGGAAGTACGGCGAGACGTAGAAATCACGGGCGACACGCGGACCGTCGGCCTTCTCGTAGACGCAGGTGACCAGCAACAGATCGAAGGACGCCACTCACCCATCCTGCCGCATCCACGTCCCCCAAAGTGCTTGCAATCTGCCACCGGTAGGTACTACCGTCCCGACGAGCGGTTGCGAACCACAAGCGGAAGGGGCCACCGTGCTGACGCAGGTCGCCGAGGGTGTGCTGATCCACCAGAGCGAGTTCCTTCTGAGCAACGCCGTTGTCGTGCCCGGCCCCGCCGGCGTGCTGCTCATCGACCCCGGGGTCACCGGCGCCGAACTGGCCTGCCTCGCGAAGGATCTGCCACAGACCGTGGTGGCCGGCTTCTCGACGCATCCGCACTGGGATCACGTGCTCTGGCACGCCGACCTCGGCGCACCCCCTCGCTACTGCACGGCTGCCTGCGCGGCCGCGGTCCGGGACGAGCTGGCCGACCCGGACGCGAAGGCGAACATCACCGAGCACCTGGCCGAGACCGAGATCGCCGGCCAGGTTCCGCTGGACCTGTACGGCCTCGTCACCGCCCTGCCGGCCGGCTCGGCGCGGGTTCCCTGGGACGGCCCCCGGGTCCGGATCATCGAGCATCAGGCGCATGCCCCGGGCCACGCGGCGCTGGTCATCGAGGAACACGGGGTCCTCGTGGCCGGCGACATGCTCTCCGACGTCCTGGTTCCGATGCTCACCCTCGACGGCGCCGCCGACCCGGTCGAGGACTACCTGGAAGCGCTGCGGCTGCTGGCGGACGTGGCGGGCGACGTCGATGTCGTCGTCCCCGGCCACGGGTCGGTCGGCGACGCCGATCAGGTGCGCGAACGGATCGAGCGGGACCGGGCCTACGTGCTCGCCCTGCGCGCCGGCACGGAACCCGACGACCCGCGGATCGGCCCGTCGGCCAAACCCGGCTGGGAATGGGTCGGCGACGTGCACACGTGGCAGGCCAAGCGCCTCACCCAGGGAACCGAGCCCGGATAGCCGCCGACGTTACAGGGGGGCTTTCAGTTGGGCCTTGATGTGGGCGCGTACGACGGGGACCATGTCGGTGCGGCAGTTTTCCAGGAGCCACTGGATCTGGAGGCCGTCCATCAGGGCCACCAGGTGGCGGGCGGCGGCCGGCGGGTCCACCTCGGGGCGTAGGGCGCCGGCCTCCCCGGCCAGGGCGTAGGCGCGTTCGACGCCGGCCACCGTGCGGCGGTAGCGGTCGACGAAGAACCGGTGGGCCGGGTGGTCGGGCGCGGTGGCCTCCGCCGACAGGACCGTGAACAGCTCGACGATGGCCCGGCGGCCGGCGTTCAGCCTGACCAGGTCTACCAGGCGGCGCAGGGCGTCGGTGCCGGTGGAGCCGGTGAAGAGTTCGCCGTCGACCTCGTCGCGGTGGGCGAGGACCGCCAGGAGGAGGGCCTCCTTGGTCGGGAAGTGGTGCAGCAGCCCGGGGTGGGAGATGCCGCTGCGGGTCGCGATCTCGCGCAGCGACGCGGCCCGGTAGCCGACGTCGCCGAACAGGGCGATGGCGTGGTCGAGGATCTCGCGCCGCTTCGCGCGGCCTTTGGCGTAGGCGCCCCGTGGGCTCTTGACGTCCATCACTCACCTTCCCGGTCGCCTCTCTCGGCGACAGGTCAGCTGCTGCCAGCCAATACTTACCAGGCGGTCGGTATTGAGGGTACGGTGTCCGGGTGCTGGATACGCGAGCCCCCTTCACCCTGCGCCGGGCCCGCATCGCGACCTCGACGTTGTTCGCGGTGCACGGCGTGGTCATGGGCTCGTTCGCGGCCCGCCTGCCGTGGGTGGCCGACCACGTCGGCGTGGGCGCCGGTGGGCTGGGCGTCGCCCTGCTGATGCCCGGGTTCGGCGCGATGCTGGCGATGCCGCTGTCGGCCCGGCTGACCCACCGCTACGACCTGCGCTCGCTCACCCGCGTGCTGATCGTGCTGTGGTCCGCGGCCCTGCTGATGCCCGGATGGCCGACCACCCTGCCGCTGCTGTGCGCGACGCTGCTGGTCTACGGTGCCTGCGCGGGGCTCGCCGACGTGGCGATGAACGCCCACGCGGTGGTCGTCGAGGACGGGTACGGGCGGTCGGTGATGTCGGGGTTCCACGGCTGGTGGAGCGTCGGCGGGCTGGTCGGTTCCGGCATCGCCGCCCTCGTGGCGCGGGCCGACGTGGACGCCCGCATCCACTTCACGACCGTGTCGCTGACGCTGATCGTGATCGCGCTGCTCGCGTCCAATTGGCTCTTCCCGCACCGGCAGGAGGAGACCACCGACGCCCCGCCCGCCTTCGCGCTGCCGACGAAGGCGCTGCTGCCGATCGGTCTGGTCGGGCTGTGCGCGGTGTTCGCCGAGGGCGCCGGCCTGGAGTGGTCGGCGGTGTTCGTGCGCGACGTGCTCGACCACCCGGCCAGCACCGCGGCCGCGACGGTCGCGGTGTTCTCGGTGAGCATGGCCGCCGCCAGATTCGCGGGCGATGCGGTGGTCCGGCGCCTCGGGCCGGTCACGGCCGTCCGCATCGCGGCATTGTTGGCGACGATCGGAGCACTCGCCGTCGTGCTCTCGAAACACATCGCGGTGGTGGTCGGCGGGTTCGCGCTCGTCGGCATCGGCATCGCGGTGGTGGTGCCGTTGGCGTTCGCCGCCGCCGGCCGGGTCGGCGACAACCCCGGCCGCAGTCTCGCCGCCGTCGCCGGGATCGCCTACGGCAGCGGCCTGGTCGCGCCGGGCATCATCGGCGGGATCGCGCACCTGTCGTCGCTGACCGTGTCGTTCGTGTTCGTCGTCGTCCTCACGATCCTGATGGGGATCGGCGCGCGTACGCTGCGTCCCGCGTCCGTCAAACCTGAAGGAGTCGCGCCGTGACCGATCCGCTCTACCTCGACCCCGACGCGGCTGTGGCCGACCGGGTGGCCGATCTGCTTTCCCGCATGACGCTGCCCGAGAAGGTCGGGCAGATGCTGCAACTGCCCGCGCATCAGGGCCTGCGGGAACTGGTCGAGGAGATGCACGTCGGTTCGATCCTGCACACGCCGCCGGCCGCGCTGGCCGAAGCGGCGGCGCTGGCCGCGCAAACGCGGCTGCGGATTCCGTTGCTGGTGGCCGAGGACTGCATCCACGGGCACTCGTTCTGGCGCGGGGCGACGATTTTCCCGACGCAGCTGGGCATGGCGGCCACGTGGGACCCCGGTCTCGCTGAACGCGTCGCCCGGGTGACAGCCGTCGAGGCGTCCGCCACCGGCATCCACTGGACGTTCTCGCCCGTGCTGTGCATCGCCCGCGACCTCCGGTGGGGACGGGTGAGCGAGACGTTCGGCGAGGACCCGTTCCTCATCGGCGAGTTCGCGGCGGCGATGGTGCGCGGCTACCAGGGTGACGGGTTGTCGGACCCGACCGCGATCCTGGCCTGTGCCAAGCACTTCGCCGGCTACTCCGAGACACAGGGCGGGCGCGACGCCAGCGAGGCCGACATCTCCCGCCGCAAGCTGCGGTCGTGGTTCCTGCCGCCGTTCGAGCGGGTGACGCGCGAGGGCTGTCGCACGTTCATGCTCGGCTACCAGTCGATGGACGGCGTGCCGATCACGGTGAACTCGTGGCTCCTCGACGAGGTGCTCCGCGGCGAGTGGGGCTACACCGGCACGCTGGTAACCGACTGGGACAACGTCGGCCGGATGGTGTGGCAGCAACGGGTCTACGCCGACCACACCGAGGCGGCCGCCGCGGCGGTGAAGGCCGGCAACGACATGGTGATGACGACGCCGCAGTTCTTCGCCGGCGCGCAGGACGCCGTCGCCAAGGGTCTCCTCGACGAGGCCGACGTCGACGCGGCGGTGGCCCGGATCCTCACGCTGAAGTTCGAGCTGGGCCTGTTCGAGGACCCGCGCGCGCCCCGTGACACCGCGGTCATCGGGTCCGCGGCGCACCTGGACCTCGCGCTGGAGGTCGCGCGGAAGTCGTTGGTGCTGTTGACGAACGACGGCACGCTGCCGCTCGCGGCCACCGGCGAAAAGACGATCGCCGTGATCGGGCCGAACGCCGACGACGCGCAGACCCAGCTCGGCGACTGGGCCGGCTCGTCCGGGCAGGCCGACTGGCTCACCGACGGCCAGCCCCGCGAGATGATCGAGACGGTGCTCGACGGGTTCCGCGCGGTCGTCCCTCCATCGTGGACGGTCACCCATGAACGCGGCGCCGACATCCTGACCGTGGGCGTCGACCCGGAGGGCACGCACTTTCCGGACGGGCAGCCGCGGCCGGAGGTCGTGATCCCTTCGCCTCCGGACGATGCGTTGATCGACGCCGCGGTCGCCGCGGCGGAAGCGGCCGACTACGTCGTCGCCGTCGTCGGTGACCGGATCGAGCTGATCGGCGAGGGCCGCTCGACCGCGACGCTGGACCTGGTCGGCGGCCAGATCGCGCTGCTCGACGCGCTGGCCGCGACCGGTACGCCGATGGTCGTCGTGGTGATCGCGTCGAAGCCGCTGGTGCTGCCGCCGTCGGCGCTGAACGCGGCGGCGATCGTCTACGCGTTCAACCCCGGCATGCGCGGCGGCCGGGCCGTGGCCGAACTGGCGCTGGGCCTGATCGAGCCGGCCGGCCGGCTGCCGATCACGTTCGCCCGCCACGTCGGCCAGTTGCCCGTCTACTACAACCAGATCCCCGGCCAGCACGGCACCCGCTACGCCGACCTGACCCAGACGCCCGCCTTCGCGTTCGGCGACGGGCTCTCGTACACCACGGTCGAGTACGGCGACCTGCGGGTCTCGACGCCGGTGGTCTCCACCGACGGCACCGTGCGGGCAGAGGTGACCGTGACCAACACCGGCGACCGGCCGGCGATCGAGACCGTGCAGATCTACGTGCGCGACACCGTGACGTCGGTGACCTGGGCCGAGAAGGAGCTCAAGGGCTACCGACAGGTGTCGGTAGCCCCCGGCGAGGCCGTGACGGTGCCGATCGAGCTCCCGGTGGCCGCGTGCACGCTGGTCGACGCTACGGGCCGCCGGATCGTCGAGCCCGGCGCGTTCGACCTGCTGGTCGGCCCGTCATCGCGCGACGAGGTCCTGCTGCGCGCGACGTTCACCGTCGCCACGTGACCGCGGGGCCCGGTCGCCGTGGCCGGGCCACCAGGCGGCGTGCCCGATGAGTGCGGTGAACGAGGGGACGAAGAAGTAGGACATGACGAACGCGGAGAGCACGATGCCGATGGCGACCGCGAAGCCCATCTGCTGCAGGAACGAGATCGGTGCCAGCATCAGGACGCCGAAGGTGCCGGCGAGGATGAGGCCTGCCGCGGCGACGGTGGGTCCGCCGTGTTCGACGCCGAGTGCGGCCGCTTCGCGTGGTTCGTGGCCTTCCCGGGCTTCTTCGCGTAGTCGGGCGATCATGAGGATGTTGTAGTCGGTGCCGATGGCGACGACGAACAGGTACAGGATGATCGGCAACTGGAAGCTGACGCCCGGCTTGTCCTGCAGCCCCTGGAAGACGTAGACCGTCGCGCCGAGCGTCGCGGCGAAGTTGAGCAGCACCGCGATCACGAGGTAGATCGGTGCGACCAGGCTGCGCAGCAGCAGGGCCAGGATGATGGCGATCAGCACGGCGGCCACCGGCAGGATCACCGACAGGTCGCGGTTGTTGGCCGTGTTGATGTCGGCGAACACGGCGGTCGTTCCGCCCACCAGTGCCCGGGTGCCGGCCGGTGCCTTGCCGTGCAGGTAGTCGCGCAGGTCGTCGCGCACGAGTTCGATCGCCTCGTTCGACACCGGGTTCATGTTCAGCAGCACGTCGATGCGCACGACGCCGGGCTGGCTGCCGGGCACGGCCGCCCGCACCTGGCCGACGCCGGGCCCGCCCTTGGCCGCCGCGGCGAACTCCTCGATCGCCTGCGGGGCGAGCGGTGACCCGTCGATGGTGGTGAGGTACACCTCGGTCGGCTGGGCGGCACCCGCCGCGAACGCCTTTCCGAGGTCCGCCTGCGCCAGCGCCGACTCGGTGTCCTGCGGGAAGCCCGCGCTGAAGTCGTAGTCGGCCTTGTACATCAGCACGCCGCTGGCGAGCGCCACCAGGATCAGGCCCGATACCGCCGCGGTGAGGGCCGGCCGGTTGCCGACGAGGACGCCGAGTTTGCGGGAGAGGCTGGCCTTGGGCTGCTTCTGCCAGGCTTTGGAGGGCCAGAAGACGAAGCGGCCGAGTTTGGAGACGATGGCGGGGATGAGGGTGAGTGAGGTGATGAGCATGACGCCGACGGCGATGGCGAGGCCGGGGCCGAGGGAGCCGAAGAAGCCGAGGGAGGCGAGGAGGAGGACGAGGAAGGCGACGACGACGGCGCCGGCGGCGGAGGCGATGACTTCGCCGACGCGTTCGACGGTGGTGACCATGGCGGTCTTTTTGTCGTCGCCGGCGCGTAGGCGTTCGCGGTAGCGGAAGAGGATGAACAGGATGTAGTCGGTGCCGATGCCGAACAGGACGATGAGGAGGATGGTTTGGAGGTCTTGTCCGACGTTCCAGTCGAGGGCTTTGCCGACGATGCCGATGACGCCGGTGGTGACCGACAGGACGATGCTGATGACGACGATGGGTAGCAGGGCCGCGATCGGGCTGCGGAAGATGACCAGGATCAGCCCGATGATGAGCACCACGGTCGCCGCGCCGACGAGGGCGAACGCGCTGTTGAACGTCTTCTCGTTGTCGACGTACATCGCCACGTCGCCGCCCACCCGGGCGGTCAGGTTCGTGCCCGCGAGGTCGTCGGTCAGCGCCGACCGCAGGTCGCGGATCGCGTCGAGCAACGCCGGGTCGTCTGGCGAGTCGGCCTCCAGGCCCACGGTGATGAGCTGGATCGACCCGTCCGGTGCGCGCGTCTCGGGGCCGGTGACGAAGCCCTGGGTGCGGTCGATGCCGCGGGCCTTGAGCTTGGTGGCCACCGCACCGACCGCCGCGCTGTCCGCGTCGGTCAGCGGCGCGCCGTCGGAGCGCTTGACCACGATCAGCGCGCTCGCGGTCGCCTGTTGCGGGAACGCCTTCTGCGCCAGCGCGATCGCCTGCACCGACTCGTACTTGTCCGGCAGGAAGTCGCTCTGCTCCGCCGACGTGATGTCGCTCAACGACGGCGAGAGCCCGATGATCGCGGCGGACGCGACCAGCCAACCGGCGATCACCCACCAGGCCCTGCGCACGACAAATCTGCCCAGCCAGCCGAACATGTGATTCCTCCAGGGTTATCGGGTGGATTCGCGGTTGAACAGCTTCTTCGACCAGAGGTAGCCGCCGACGGTGATGCCGGCGCACCAGCCGACGGCGATGACGGCGCTGCTGCCGATCGGCGTGCCCATCAGGAGTCCGCGGATCGTCTCGATGAGCGGCGTGAACGGCTGGTACTCGGCGAACCAGCGCAGCGCGGTGGGCATCGAGTCGGTCGGTACGAACCCGCTGCCGAGGAACGGAAGCAGGATCAGCGGCATGCCGACGTTGCTCGACGCCTCGACGGTCTTGCTGGCCAGGCCGAGCGCCACCGACAGCCAGATGAACGCGAAGGACATCATCAGCAGCACGCCGACGAGCAGGAGCCAGTCGCCGAGACTCGCCGTCGGCCGGAAGCCGATGAGCAGTGCGACGCCGATGATCGCCGCGATGCTGAGCATCGTCTGGATGAGGCTGCCGAGGACGTGTCCGGTGAGGACGGACACGCGGGCGATGGCCATGGTGCGGAACCGGTCGACGATGCCCTCGGTCATGTCCATGGCGACCGAGATCGTGGTGCCCTGCACCGCCGACGCGATCGTCATCAGGATGATCGCGGGGGTGACGTAGTTGACGTACTCGGCCCGCCCGCCGGACGGTCCGCCGATCCCGGCGCCGAGCGTGCCGCCGAAGACGTAGACGAACAGCAGCAGGAAGACGATCGGCATGCCGATGAGCAGCACCGTCATCGACGGGTAGCGCAGCATGCGCTTGAGGTTGCGGCGCAGCATCGTCGCCGAGTCGATCAGTGCGTAGGTCATCGGGTGGCCACCTTCGGTTTGCCGGCGAGGGCGTTGCTGGAAAGGGCGTTGCCGGTCAGAGCGAGGAAGACGTCGTCGAGGTCAGGGGTGTGGACGCTCAGCGAGTCGACCGCGATCGCGTTCTCGTCGAGCCGGTCGATGAGCGACTTCAGCGCGCGGACGCTGCCGTCGTGCGCGACCCGCAACGCGAGCGCCTCGCTGTCACGGGAGATCCCGCCCACGGTGCGAGCGGCCGCTTCGAGGTCGCCGAGGGCGGCGAACCGCAACAGGACGTGACCGCCGGGGATGCGGCGCTTGAGCTCGTCGGCGGTGCCCTCGGCGACGATGCGGCCGTGGTCCAGCACCGCGATCCGGTCGGCGAGCTCGTCGGCCTCCTCCAGGTACTGCGTGGTGAGGAAGATGGTGACGCCGCCCGCGACCAGGTCGCGCACGATCTGCCACATGCCGCGGCGGCTGCGCGGGTCCAACCCGGTGGTCGGCTCGTCGAGGAAGATCACCTCGGGGGTGCCGACGAGCGTCATCGCGAGGTCGAGCCGCCGGCGCATGCCACCGGAGTAGGTCGAGACCGGCTTCGTGGCGGCGTCCGCCAGGTCGAACTGGTCGAGCAGTTCGGCGGCCCGGCGCCGGCCCGCCGCCCGGCCCAGGTGGTGCAGGTCGGCCATCAGGACCAGGTTCTCCCGGCCGGTCAGCAGGTTGTCGACCGCGGAGAACTGGCCGGTGACGCCGATCGCGGCCCGCACCGCGTCGGGCTCGGTGGCCAGGTCGTGGCCCGCGATCCGCGCGCTGCCCGCGTCGGCGCGGATCAGCGTCGACAGGATCTTGACCGTGGTGGTCTTGCCGGCGCCGTTCGCGCCGAGCAGCGAGAAGACGGTGCCGCCGGGGACTGTCAGGTCGATGCCGTCGAGCACGACGTGGTCGCCGAACGACCGGCGCAGCCCGGTCACGGTGATGGTCATGGGGGGGTTCCTCTCCGAAAGGTCAGGAACGGCGGACGGTGATGTCGCCGAAGGACGTCTGCGCGCGGACCTCGACGGTCCCCTCGGACTTCTCCGGTCCCGTGCCGATGTCGGTGAGCGCGTTGGTCACCCGCCCGTGGCCGGTCTTCAGGTCGAGCCACGCGGCGGTGCCGGTGGCGACACCGACCTCCAGGTCGCCGGTCGCGGTGGTCAGCGTGACCGCGTCGCGCGCGACCTCGCCGACGCGGATGGATCCGTTGGAGGTCTTGGCTTCCACGCCGGCGCCGGCCCGCTCGACGGAGATGTCGCCGTTCGCCGTGCGCGCCCGCAGTTGGCCCGTGACGGTGCCGACCTCGATGACGCCGTTGGAGTTCTTGATGACCGCGGTGCCGTCGATCTGGCCGATGCGGATGCGGCCGCTGCCCGTGGTCGCGTCCACGTTGCCGGCGACCGTACCGACCGTGATGTGGCCGGTGGTGTCGAGCCGGACGGGCCCGGTCCGGTCGATCCGGAAGTGCCCGACGGACGTCTTGAACCGGCACTCCCCCAGCCCGCCGGTGCTGTCGACGTCGCCGACCGCCGTGTCGGTGCGCACGGCCGAGCCGGCGGGGAGTTCGACGAGCACGGCGACCGACCGCTTCTTCCGCGAGAAGTCGAACGCGCGGCTCTTCGGCCCGCGCACGGTGAGCTCGCCGTTGGCGTACTCGACGCGGGTCTGCTCCGCGGCCTTCACGTCGGACTCGTCGGACGCGTCGCTGGGGCGCACCTCGACCACGGTGTCGGTGCGGTCGGTCGCGACGATCCGCACGTTGCCGACGGAGAGGTCGATGGTGACGGAGATCGGTTCCGGGGTGTCGAAAATAGGCATGGTTGTCCCCTCGAAGTGGGTCGGAAGCGCGTCTCCGCAGGTGGGAGACGTGAAGGTGTTAGCGGGCCCAGCCGGTGAAGTGCTGGGCGCCGGGCTTGGTGTGCCGGTCGGGATCGCGTCCGGGGGCGGGGTTGGTGGACCGCAGCGCGGTCGACGCGGCCCGCACCAGCCACGCGTTGACCGACCGGCCCTCCCTGCCGGCCGCTTCCTCGACCGCGGCCTTGAGCTGTTCCGGCAGCCGCACGTTGATGCGCGCCGTGGCGCCGTCGTCGAAGGTCGTCGCCGGATCGTCGGCCGGCTCGGGGACGTCCTCCCGCGGCTGCTCCACCTGCGGGACCGCCACGAGGAACTCCGGGTCACGGCCGCGCAGGCGGACCTGGACCGAGCCGGGCGCCAGGTCCCGGGTGATCTCGTCGGCGGCGGCCGACAGCGCTTCGAGCAGCGCGAGCCGGATCGCCGACTCCATCGAGACGGTCAGCCGCTCGACGACCGCGGTGCCGTCGTCACCACCGGTCTCCACGGCCGTGAGCAGCTCACGTCCGAGAGAGGCCACAAACGGGGTCAAGTCCATGGCACCAATATGGCACACCGTGGTGCCACACACAAGCCACCTTGGCTCAGAGTGGCACCACGATGGCGCCGGCTTGGCACCGGCGCTGTCGCGCGTCATTCTAAAGATTCCTTTCTAAAGATCTCTTTAGAATGCTAGCCTCCCCGCATGGCGGAGGAATTGAAGGCGACCGTCGTCAGCGACCCCGAGCGGGTCCGGGCGCTCGCCCACCCGATCCGGCTGGCCCTGCTCGACCTGCTCGAACACGGCCAGGAGCGCACGGCCACGCAGTGCGCCGAGGCGATCGGCGAGAGCGTGGCCAGCTGCTCGTTCCACCTGCGCATCCTCGCCAAGTACGGCTTCATCGAGGCGGGCGAGCGGCGCGGCCGGGAGAAACCGTGGCGGGCGGTCAACCGGCGCCGCACGGCCACGCCGGACTTCGACGACCCGGCCTCGGTGCGGGCGGTCGGCGCGCTCGCCGAGCTGACCCTGCTGCGGGAGACCGAGCGGATCGCCGCGTTCCTGGCCAACATCCACCGGCTGCCGCCGGAGCTCCGCGACTCGGTGGGCCTGCTCAAGTCGGCGTTCTGGGCGACGCCGGCGGAGCTGGCCCAGTTGTCCCACGACCTGCAGGAGATCACCAGCCGGTTCACCGACCGGTGGGAGCGGCCCGACCTGCGTCCCGACGGAGCCCGGCTGGCGATCCTGTTCGCCGCGCTCAACCCCGAGCTGGACCCGGAACCGTGAGGGCGGCACTGCGGGCGCCGGGCTTCCGCCGGCTGGTGCTGGTGTGGACGCTCATCAACTTCGCCGACAGCCTCCTGTTCCTCACGATCGCCATCTGGGTCAAGGACCTCACCGATTCCGACAGCGCCGCCGGCCTGGTGCTCGCGTGCCTCGCCGCGCCGGCCCTGCTGGCGCCGTTCACCGGCCATCTCGCCGACCGGATGTCGCGCCGGCGCCTGGTGACGATCGCCGGCCTCGTCGCGGCGGTGGTCGTCCTCGCGTTGCTGGTGACCGACCGGCTCTGGGTGATCTACTCGGTGACGCTCGTCTACGCGACGATCGGGTACCTGCTCGCCGCGGCGCAGTCCGGGCTCGTCCGCGACCTGCTTCCCGACGAGCACCTGGCGCCGGCCAACGGCCTGCTGACCACGATCGACCAGGGGCTGCGGCTGCTCACGCCGTTGGTGGGGGCGGGCCTGTACACGTCGATCGGGATCGGGCCGGTCGTCGCCACGACGGCGGTGCTGTTCGCGGTCGCGGCCGTCGGCATGACCACCGTCCGCCTCACCGAGACGCCACCCGCGCCCGACGATCGCAGCGTCACCGCCGGGTTCCGGCACCTGTTCGGCACGCCGGGCCTGGCCGGGATGACGGTGGCGCTCGCCGCGGCGGTCGGCGCCACCGGCCTCACCAACACGACGAACTTCGCCGCCATCGAGGTCGGCCTCGGCAAGGGGCCGGAGCTGCTCGGCGTGCTGGCCAGCCTGCAGGGCGTCGGCGCCGTGGTGGGCGGGCTGACCGCGGGCCTGCTGGTCGCCCGGTTCGGCGAGCTGGCGACGGCCGCCCTCGGGCTGACGCTGCTCGGGCTGGGCGCCGCGACGACGATCGGCACGAGTCTCGCGCTGATCTGTGTCGGGCTGGTCGCGGCCGGTGTCGGGGTGTCGTGGACGGTCGTCGCGTTCGTGACGCTGCGGCAGCGGCTGACCCCACCGACGCTGCAGGGGCGTGTGTCGGCGGCGTCGAACATGGCCATCAACGTGCCGCAGCTGACGGCGACGCTCGCGGCGGCGGCGCTCATCCTCGTCGTCGATTATCGTCTCATGATCGGATTCACCGTCCTGGTGATCCTGGCCGCGGCGACGTCCGTCGCGGTGCAGCGGGTCGACGAGGAGGTACCGGCGTGATCGCCGACATCGCGTACGCGGAACCGGTGGGCCGGGCCCATCTGCTCGACCTGTACGTGCCCGCGGGCACCGGCCTGCCGTTGATCATCTGGACCGGCGGGTCGGCGTGGCTGGCCGACAACGGCAAGGACAGCGCCGGCCCGATCGCCGAGGTCTTCAACCCGTTGGGCTACGCGGTCGCCGGCGTCAGCATCCGGTCGAGCACGCAGGCGACGTTCCCGGCGCAACTCGACGACATCCGGGCCGCGATCCGGTTCCTGCGCGCCAACGCCGGCACGTACGGCGTCGACCCCGACCGGATCGCCGTCATGGGCGACTCGTCGGGCGGCTGGACCACCGTCATGGCGGCGCTCACCGACGATGCGGTACGCGTCGCGGTCGCGTTCTACCCACCGACGGACTTCCGGCGCATGGACGAGCAGATGCTGCCCGGCGCGTGCGCGGCCTTCAACGAGATGATGGGCCTCACCGACTGCCACGACGACCCGCTGTCGCCGGAGTCCCGCCTCGTCGGCGGCCCGATCCAAACCAGCCCCGTTGCGGAGAAGGCAAGCCCGCTCACCTACGTGGGTGCGACGAGCCCGCCGATCATGCTGCTGCACGGCGGCCAGGATCCGCTCGTCCCGCACGGGCAGAGCGTGCTGCTGCACGAGGCGTTGACGGCCGCGGGCGCCACGGCGGCGTTCTACTCGGTGCCGGCGGCCGGCCACAGCCTGACGGAGGTGCTCGATCCGTCCACACAGGACGGTACGACGCTGCGCGTCTTCGAAGCCGGCCGGGAGCGCGTCGAACACACCCCGCCGACGTGGGCGGCGATCGAGGCGTTCATCCGCCGCGCTTTTCAGCATTGAGTAGATGCGCGCCGGGGCCGCGCGCCGCCAGCGAGTCGTCCGGGTTGACCAGCTGGCACTCGTCGAACGACAGGCAGCCGCAGCCGATGCAGGTGGTGAACCGGTCGCGCATGCGTTCGAGCTTGGCGATGCGGGCGTTGATCTCCTCGGCCCAGCACTGCGACGCCCGTTGCCAGAACTCCTTCGTCGGCGGCGCACCCTCGGGCAGGAAGCCGAGCACCTCGCGGATGAGCGCGAGCGGGATGCCGACGCTCTGCGACGCGCGCACGAACGCGATGCGCCGCAACGTGGTGCGGTCGTAGCGGCGCTGGTTCCCGGTGGTGCGCCGGCTGTGGATGAGCCCTTCACGCTCGTAGAAACGCAGTGCTGACGCGGGGACGCCACTGCGCGCGGACAGTTCCCCGATGGTGAGGTCGGCCACGCGTCCGAGCCTACGCTTGACTTCAACCTTTGTTTAAGTTTGAGGCTGGGGTCATGAGAATCCTCGTCACCGGAGCCACCGGCAACATCGGCCGTCACGTCGTCACCGGCCTGCGCGAGCGGGGCCACGACGTCCGCGCGATGACGCGCAATCCGTCTCAGGACGGCGACGTCGCCGGCGACTTCACCGACCCCGACTCGGTCGGGAAGGCCGCCGACGGCGCCGACGCCGTCTTCCTGCTCTGGCCGTTCCTGACCGCCGACGGCGCCGACGCCGTCGCCTCGGCCATCGGACGGCTGCCCGTGGTCTACGTGTCGGCGATGAGCGCGCCGCAGGGCGGTGTGTGGGGCGCGGTCGAGGACGCGGTGCGCCGCAGCGGCTCCCCGTACACGTTCCTGCGCCCCGGCGGCTTCGCCACCAACACATTGGAGTGGGCACCGGCGATCCGCGCCGGCGACCCGGTGTGCATGCCGTTCCCGCGGGCCGCCCGCTCACTGATCCATGAACGCGACATCGCCGACGTCGCCGTCCACGTCCTCCTCGGTTCCGGGCATCACGGCAAGGAATACGTACTCACCGGACCGTCCGTGGTCACGATGGCCGATCAGGTAAAAATCATCGGTGACGCCGTGGGCAGCCGCCCGGAGGTGGTGGAGCAACCGCTCGACGAGGCTCGTGCCGCGATGGCACAGTGGGCCGGCGAGTCCTTCACCGACAACGCGATGCGGTACTGGGCCGGCCTCGTCGACGAGCCCGAGCCCGTGACGAACACGGTCGCGGAGCTGCTCGGCCGGCCCGCCCGCACGTTCGTCCAATGGGCCACCGACCACACCGACGACTTCCGCCCTTCGTCAGGCGGCGAGTGACCGCTTCACCTGGCGCGTCGCGTCGTCGACGAGAACCTCCTCGGCACCGGCGGCCAACGCGTCGATCACCTGGGTCACCACCGCGTCCGGCGCGGTCTTGGGTGCGGTGACGGTCGCCGCCATGTCGGTGTCGAGGTACCCGGAGTGGACGGCGACCACGAGCGTTCCCTGCTCGGTCAGGGCCAGCCGCAGCGAGTTGGTCAGCGACCAGGCCGCCGCCTTCGACGCCGCGTAGGCGGCGAACCGCGGGAACGTGGTCCAGGAGGCGATGGACAGGACGTTGACGACGGCGCCACCGCCGTTGGCCGCCAGCACCGGCGCGAACGCCCGGGCGAGGGAGAACGGGCCCACCGTGTTGGTCTCGAAGTCCTGTCGCAGCGCGGTCTCGGCGTCGGGGGTGAGAGCGTCGGCGGCGTGGAAGACACCGGCGTTGTTCACCAGCAGGGTGACGTCGGTGAGGCGCGCCGCCGCGGCCGCGACCTGTTCCGGGTCGGTGATGTCGAGCCGCACCGGGACGATGCCGGAATGCTCGGGCTCGAACGGACCACGGGCGGCGCCGTACACGGTCTTGGCGCCGGCGGCGAGCAGGCCGCGGGCGAAGGCGGCGCCCAGGCCGCGGTTCGCACCGGTGACGAGGGCGACGGATCCGGTGACGTCCATGGGGTGTGCCTCCTGTGAGTTGGACTTTCCTACTTACTGGTTCGGACGCTAGCATTGGTCAGTTGGAGAACACAACTGACCGGGTGGGAGACGGAGTGTGAGATGAGCGACGACAACGGGATGTCCGTGCTCGCGGACCTGCCGCCGGCACCGCGTCCGTGCCCGATCGCGGCGGCGCTCGGCGTGATCGGCGAACGCTGGTCGCTGCTGGCGATCCGGGAACTCGGCTACGGGGTGCACACCTTCGACCGCATCGCGCGGTTCACCGGCGCCTCCCGCGACATCCTCACCGACCGGCTCCGCAAACTGGAGGCCGCGGGCGTCGTCGAACGCCGGCGGTACAACGAGCACCCGCCGCGGTTCGAGTACCACCTCACGGAGGCCGGCCGGGACCTGTTCCCGGTGCTGCTGTCGCTGCGCGAGTGGGGCGAGCGCTGGGCGCTCGACGAGCCGTCCGCCAGCTTCGGGCACGACTGCGGTCACCCGTTGGCCGTCGACGTGGTGTGCCGGCACTGCGCCGCCCCCGTCACCCCGGAAAGCCTCCGCGTCTCGGTGGGCCGGGATCGTTGACTTTGCAACCATTCTGCAAGGGTGCTGAGGACGCTGGTGTCGTGGGTGCGGTTGGCGCGTCCACGACCAGGGCGGAGGCAGATCATGGCAGACCAGAACGGGGCTGGGCGGAACGGAACGACGCGCCGCGCTGTACTCGGTGGGGCGGCGGCGGTCGCGGCGGCCGGGCTCAGCGGCGGGGCGGCGGCCCTGGCAGGCGGCGCGGCGGCGGCCGACGTCGATCCGCTGCCCATTCCGGGGCGGATCGCGAACCCCAAGCACCTCAACCAGCGCGTGTACTCGGGCCTGTTCTTCGGCGGGCCGCCGAAGCCGTTCACCCGGGACAACCTCTACACCCGGAGCCCTCTCGACGCCGATCGGCTGGACTGGTCGGACGAGGGTGACATCGCATTCGCCGTCGCGCAGGTGACGAAGCCGGGGCTGAACGTCATCAAGTTGTCGTACTGGGGGCACGAGGGTGGGCCGCAGGAGACCGACGAGTCGGCGCCCGCCCTGCTGTTCTCGAAGAACCGGTGGCCGGGTGAGGCGGGGCCGCCGACCTACACCGAGGCGGAGCAGATCGCCAAGGCGCGGCAGCTGTTCCAGGCGGCGGAGAAGGCCAATCTTCTTGTCACGCCGATGATCGAGGTGTCGGTTCTCTCGAACCCGTTCTTCGCCTACTTCCCCGACGACCTCACCCAGCTGGTGAAGCGGGCCGGGTGGCTGCTGCGCAACTTCGGCGACTCGCCGGCGTTCCTGCGGATGTTCGACCGTACCGGCCGGCCCCGGCGGGTGATCAGCCTCATCGAGACCATCCACGGCAGCCCCATCGACCCGGTGCGGTTCGCCGCCGGCTTCGACCGGGCCTCGGACCTGCTCCAGGCGGAACTGGGCTACCCGGTGGGGTTCACGATCGACCCGTCCCCGAATCCGCCCTACGGGGTCCACCACGGCCCGGAACCGGCGGCCATCCGCCAGACGCGCAGCGTGGTGGCGGTCAACCCGTTCAACATCACGTCACAGGGACCGTTCGACACCGAGCCGGAGCGGCCGGAGACCGACAAGGAGCGGCTCCGGTACGCCCGCAACATCCTCACGAAATGGGTGTCGTCGGGCGTCCCGCTGATCGCGAACATGATCCCGGGCTACGACGCCCACATCGTCTTCCGGGACGTGCCGCACCTGGAAATCTACGGCTACAGCCCGGAATGGCTGGCCGCCCAGCGCGATCTGGCGGTCGAGTTCGGCACCGGCGGCGTCTCGGTCGACTACTGGAACGGCTACAGCGAAGGGTCCGCGATCCCACCGACCGAGGAGGACGGCGACCGGCACCTCCGGTGGCTGGCCGAGACGGTCAAGCTCCACCGCGCGCGGTGGACATAGCGACGTGCGGCGGCCCGGCCGGTTCCGGGTCGCCTCCCGCCGGCCGGGCCGGCCACCAGAAGCGGTCGCCGAGCACGAGCGCGATCGCCGGGACGACGACCGTGCGCACCAGCAGGGTGTCGAGCAGCACGCCGATGCCGACGATCACGCCGATCTGGGTGAGCACGATCACCGGCAGCACGCCGAGGACGGCGAACACGGCGGCCAGCAGCACACCGGCCGAGGTGATGACGGCGCCGGTCGCGGCCAGCCCGCGGACCATGCCGGCGCGGGTGTCGCCGGTGTCGCGGGTCTCCTCGCGGGCCCGGGTGACGAGGAAGATGTTGTAGTCGACGCCGAGCGCCACGAGGAACAGGAAGCTCAGCAGCGGCGCGGTGGCGTCGAGCGCCGGGAAGTCGAAGACGGTCGTCAGGAGCAGCGTGGCCGCGCCGAGGCTGGCGGCATAGGTGGCCACCACCGTCAGCAGGATCAGCACCGGCGCCACCACCGAGCGCAGCAGCGCGATCAGCACCATCAGCACCACGGCCAGGATCAGGGGCGCGATGAGCCGGGTGTCGCGCAGCGTCGCCTCGCGCTTGTCCAGGTCGGCGGCCGGCGCGCCGCCGACCAGGGCACCGTCTCCCAGGGCCGCGCGCAGGTCGCGCACGGCCCGGTCGGCGGCCGGCGTACCGGTGGCCGCCGACAGTTCGACGGGGATCTTCGCGAGCCGCCCGTCGGTCGAGCGCTCGACGCGACCGGCGGCTGCCACCCCGTCCACCCGCTTTGCCGCGGCCGCAACGGAATCTGCGGCCGCGGCGTCCGCGATCACCGTGACCGGCTGCGAAGCCCCGGCCGGGAAATGCCGGCCGAGCGCCTCCTGCCCATCCACCGACTCGACCTCGGTGCGGAACTGCTCGGTCTGCGCCAGCCCGATGTCGGTGCGGACCAGCCCGGCCGACAGCGCGCCGAGCGCGACGATCGCCAGTGCCAGCACGGCGACGGGACGGCGCGCGACGCCCCGGCCGACGGCCGCCCACAGGCCGGCGCGTTCGCCGTCACCGGCCTTCGGTACCAACGGCCAGAAGATCCCGCGCGGCATGCACACCAGCGCGGCCGGCAGCACGACGAGCCCGAACAGCAGCGCCACGGCCACGCCGATCGCGGCGCTGATGCCGAGCGTGCGGTTCGAGGTGAGGACCGCGAAGAGCAGCGTCAGCAGCGCGAGGATCACGGTCCCCGCGCTGGCCACCACGGCCGGTCCGATGCCGCGCAGCGCGTCCACCATTGCTTTTCGGCGGTCGGGCGTGCGGTGCAGTTCCTCCCGGTAGCGGGAGATGAGCAGCAGCGCGTAGTCCGTGCCGGCGCCGAAGACGAGCACCGACACGATGCCGCTCACCGAGGCGTCGGTGCGCTCGCCGAGCAGCCGCGCCACCCACGGCAGGAGCCGCGCGACGGCCTGGTCGCCGGCGCCGATCACCAGCAGGGGAACGATCCAGAGCAGCGGGCTGCGGTAGGTGACGATCAGCAGCAGGGCGACGACGATGACGGTCGCGAGGAGCAGGTTGAGGTCGGCGCCGTCGAATGCGGCGGCGATGTCGCGGCCGAACGCGGGGCCGCCGGTCACCCACGTCGACAGGCCGTCGGGCAGGTCGGCGTCGCGCACGGTGGCGCGCAGCGCGTCCACTCTGGCGTTCTGCTCGTCGCCGGCCTCGATCTCGATGATCAGGAGCACGGCGCGGCCGTCGGGCGCGGGGATCGGCTTGGTGGCAGTGCTCAGCTTCTCGACGGCCGCCTTGTCGGCGTCGGTGAGGGGGCCGTCGGCGCGTTCGACCACGATGAGAACCGGGGCCGCGCGTCCGCTCGGGAAGCGGTCCAGGAGGTCGGTGACCCGGGTCGACTGCGCGTCGGCGGGAAGGCCGTCGGTCGGTTCGGCGTCCGGTTGCTCCGGCGAGGTGACGATCGTGAGGACGGTCAACGCGAGCGCGGCGACGAGCACCGCGATGGCGCCGGCCCGACTCGTTATCCTGGCTGCCCAGCCGTGACGCATCGGAACCCCAATGTTTCGATGATTGAACATTTCGACAACCGAAGGATATGTTGCCCGTGGTGGCACAGCAACCGGAGGGCCGCGCCGCGATCATGAAGGAGCTGATCGCGGCGCTCCAGGAGTTCACCGTGGAGAGCGACGTCTTCGTCGACGTGTTCGCCCGCGCGCACGGCCTCGGCCGCAGCGACATGAACGCGATCATGTGGATCAGCTCGGGCGCCGCCGCCGGTCGTCCCGTCACGGCCGGTGAACTGGCCGCCCGTCTGGGGCTCGGCGCGCCGGCCACCACCGCGCTCGTCGACCGGCTGGAGACGGCCGGCCACGTGCGCCGCACCCGCGACCCCGGCGACCGCCGGCGCGTGACGATCACCATGGAGCCCCGCGCGCTGACGCTGGCCCGGGACTACTTCGTGCCGCTGGGCAGCCTGATGTCCGACGCGGTGGCCGATGCGAGCGACAGCGACCTGTCGCGGGCGGCGGCCGTGGTGCGGCAGCTCATCTCGGCGATCACCGCGGCCCGTCTGTCGTCATGAGCCCTCTTTCATGAGCCCAGGTATCGCAGCACCGCGAGCACCCGGCGGTGGTCGGCGTCGGACGGCGGCAGGCCGAGCTTGGCGAAGATGCCGCTGACGTACTTCTCGACCGACGCCGGACTCACCACGAGCGCCGCCGCGATCGCCGAGTTCGACCGTCCCTCGGCCATCAGTCGCAGCACCTGCTGCTCGCGCGCGGTGAGCGTCTCCAGGGCGAAGACCCGCCGGCTCGCGCCGAGGATCTGGGTGACGACCTCCGGGTCGAGCACCGTGGCTCCGCCCGCCACCCGGACGAGCGCGTCGAGGAACTCGCCCACGTCGGCCACCCGGTCCTTGAGCAGGTAACCGATGCCGTCGCAGCGCCCGGACAGCAACTGGGTGGCGTAGCGGGTCTCGATGTACTGGGAGAGCACGAGCAGCGCCACGTCCGGGCTCTTTTTGCGGAGCGTGAGCGCCGCCCGCAGCCCGTCGTCGGTGTGGGTCGGCGGCATCCGCACGTCGACGACGGCGATGTCGGGCCGGTGCTCGGCGACGGCGGCGAGAAGCGCGTCGGCGTCGGCCACCGCGGCGACCGCCTCGTGCCCGTGCCGTTCCAGCAGGTGCACGAGGCCGTCGCGCAGCAGCGCCGAGTCCTCCGCGACGACGACCCGCATCAGGTCTGCACCGGCAGTTCCATGGTCACCACCGTAGGGCCGCCGGGCGGGCTGACGAGCTCCAGGCGGCCGTCGACGGTGCCGGCCCGCTGCGTCAGCCCGGCCAGGCCGCCGCCCGGCGCGGCCCGGGCGCCGCCGATGCCGTCGTCGCGCACGGTGAGTCGCAGCCAGCCGGGCCGCGTCTGCTGTATCGAGAGGACCGCGCGCCGCGCCCCGCTGTGCTTGGCGACGTTGGCCAGCAGTTCGGCCGCGGTGTAGTAGGCGATGGTCTCGATCGCGGGCGACGGCCGGTCGGGCAGGTCGAAATTCAACGACACGGGGACGGTGCTGCGCGCGGACAGCGTCTGCAACGCGGGCCGCAGTCCGGTGTCGAGCGCCGGCGGATGGATGCCGCGGACCAGGTCCCGCAGCTCGGCGAGGGCCTGCTTGGCGCCCTGGTGGGCGGTGTCGACCAGCCGTAGCGCGGCGTCCGCGTCGCCTTCGACCAGTTCGTCGCGCGCCATGCCCAGCGCCAGCGCCAGCGCGACGAGTTGGGTCTGCGCGCCGTCGTGGAGATCGCGCTCGATCCTGCGTAGGTCCTTTGCCGAGTCGTCCATGGCCTGGGTCCGGGTCTGGCGCAGGCGGCTGGCGCGGGTCGGCCGGAGCAGGGCGCGGGCCAGCAGCCGGTCGGGCAGGATGAGCGCGCGGGCGACCCAGGGTGCGGCCGCCAGCATCAGCAGGCCGGCTACGCCCGCGCTTGTGACGTACAGCCATTCGGGCATGGTCCAGTCGTCGATCGTGAGGGTCACCAGGTGGGCGCCGTTCTCGTCGGTGGTGGACGGGAAGACGGTGAACCGGCTCCAGATCGGGTACAGCGCGGCGACCAGCCCTTCGAAGCAGAGGAACGCCGTCACCACGGTGGCCAACAATGCGGACGGGAGCCGCAGCACCAGGTACGCCAGTGCCCGCCAGCCGGGCGCGTCGGTGAGCGCGGCCAGGAATCCCTTCTTCGGCCGGGGCGGAGCCTCGATGCGGTCACCGAGCAGCACGCGCACGAGCCATCGGTGGGCGGCGGCCGGTCCGCGGGCCGCCCGTACGCCGACGGCGAGCCAGGGCAGGCCGATCAGGGTCAGCGACGCGACCAGGCCGGGCAGGAGCACCAGCAGCGCGAACGCGAGGCCCAGCAGGGCGAGCGGGCCGCCGGTCAGCGCGTAGAGCAGCCTCTTGGATGTCGCTTTGAGGTCCCACGCCACGGTTCCAGCGTGCCGGACGGGCTGTCGGGTCGGCACCCGGCTGGCCCTTCCGGTTTTCCGTAATCCGGGCGAAGGCTTGCCCGATGTTCCGCGCGGCGGTGGGCCGCGAGGCTCGTATCCATGATCTCGTTGGTCGACACCGTGGCCGCCCGGGCGGTCGGCATCAGCAAGACGTACGGGCACGGGCCCGGCGCTGTCACGGCGCTCGACCGGGTCTCGGTCGAGTTCGTGCGCGGCCGCTTCACGGCGATCATGGGTCCGTCGGGCTCGGGCAAGTCGACGCTGCTGCACTGCCTGGCCGGGCTCGACTCGGTCGACGAGGGCGCGGTCGAGATCGCCGGCACCGACCTCACCGGCCTCGACGATCGGCGGCTCACCCGGCCGCGGCGGGACCGGATCGGCTTCATCTTCCAGTCGTTCAACCTGCTGCCCACGCTGTCCGCGGCCGACAACATCCGGCTGCCGCTCGCGCTGGCCGGGCGCCGGCCCGACCGGGCCTGGTTCGAGCGGCTGGTCGACGCGGTCGGGCTGCGCGACCGGCTCGCGCACCGGCCGGCCGAGCTGTCCGGCGGCCAGCAGCAGCGGGTCGCCGCCGCCCGCGCGCTGGCCGCCCAGCCGGAGATCGTCTTCGCCGACGAGCCCACCGGCAACCTCGACTCGGCGGCCCGCGGCGACCTGCTCGGCTTCCTGCGTCACTGCGTCGACTCCCTGGGTCAGACGATCGTGATGGTCACGCACGACCCGGTGGCGGCGGCGTACGCCGATCGGGCGCTGTTCCTCGCCGACGGCCGGATCGCCGACGTGCTCGACGCGCCCACCGCGGAGCGCGTGCTCGACCGGATGAAGAGCCTTGCGGAGGTCGACTGACATGCTGCGCTACACGCTGGCGAGCGTCCTGGCGCACAAGGGGCGCCTGCTGCTCACCGCCGTCGCGATCGTGCTCGGTGTCGGCCTCGTGGCCGGCACGTTCGTCCTGATCGACACGTGGCGGGCGGCCGCCGACGAGGCCGCGCACCGCCCGCCGCGCGGCGTCGACGTCGTGGTCGGCGCCGCCCAGCACGGCGAGGAAGCGGTACCCGTCCCGTTCCGCGGGCCGGTGCCGGCCGCGCTGGTCGACCGGCTCGCCCGGGTCGACGGGGTCGCCGCCACCACCGGCGTGGTCCTCGGGCGGGCCCAGGTGCTCGGCCGCGACGGCCACCCGGTCGCCGGTCGCGAACCGGTCGCCCGCACGGTCGACCCGTCGTTCGCGGGCAGCCTGCGCGCCGGGCGGGTGCCGGGCGGTCCCGCGGAGGTGGTCATCGACCCGGCCACGGCCGCCGCCCTGAACCTCCGGGTCGGCAACCGGGTGCGGGTGGTCGTCGCGGGCCGCGCCCCGGAGTCCGTCACGGTGGTGGGGCTGCTCGGCGCGCCGGAGCTGGCCGGTGCGGCGTTCGTCGGCCTGCACCCGGGTGCCGCCCGGTACCTGCTCCCCCGCGCCGATCAGGTCAGCTTCGTCGAGGTGCGGGCGGCGTCCGGCGTGTCCCAGCGCGAGCTGCGTGACCGCATCGCGGCGGCGCTCGGCGGTCAGTACGCGGCGAGCACCGGCGCCGACCTCGACGCCGAGCTGGCCCGTGCGGCCGAACCACCGTCGCTGTTCGCCCGGCTCTTCCTCATCGCGAGCCTGGTCGCGTTGTTCATCGGCACGTTCCTGATCCGGAACACCTACACGATCGTGCTCGCGTCGCGCGCCCGCGAGCTGGCGCTTTTGCGCTGCATCGGCGCGGATCGCCGGCAGCTGCGCCGCGCGGTGCTGCTGGAGGCGGCGGTCGTCGGCGCGGTCGCGTCGCTCGGTGGGCTGGTGCTGGGCGTGGCGCTCGGCTGGGGCGTCGCGTCGTTGCTGGAGGCGGGCGGCGCCATCGAGGTCGACGTCACCGGTCGCACGCCGCACGTCCTCCCCCGCACGGTCGCCGTCGCGCTCGCCGCCGGAATCGTCACCGCGCTCGTGTCGGCCTGGCGCCCGGCCCGCCGGGCGACCCTGGTCCCGCCGGTCGCGGCGCTGCGCGGCGACGTGTTCGCGCTCGACCGCCGGGCCGGCCGGTTCCGCACGTGGTCCGGCGGGCTGTTGCTGCTGGCCGGCATCGGCCTCGTGCTGGCCGGCGGGCTCGCCGATCCGGCCGTCGACGCCATGGTGTCGGCCGGTGCGGCGCTGTCGGGCGTCGGCGTGCTGGTGCTCGGGCCCGTGCTCGCGCTGCCCGTCGCGCGGCTGGTGGGTGCCGCCGTCCGGCGCGGTCGCGGTGTTCCCGGGCGGTTCGCCGCCGACAACGCCGTACGCAGCCCCCGGCGCGCGGCGGCCACCACCCTGCCACTGGTGATCGGGCTCGCGCTGATCGGCTTCGTCACCACGCTGGCGGCCGGCAGCCGGGCGTCGACCGTCGGCGGTTTCGACCGCGCCCTGCGAGCCGATTACCAGATCCAGGCGTTCGACCCCGACGTCGCGATGACCCCCGACGTGCCACGGCGGCTGGCCGCCCTCCCCGAGCTGGCCGCCGTGGCCGCATTTCAGGCAGCCGACGCCGAGCTGGCGATGGAGACGACCACCGGGCCGACCACCGCGGCCGGCCCCGCCACGGTCGAGCTGGCGGCGGTCGATCCGGCGCACCTTGGCTCCGTCCTGGCGCTGCCCGTCACCGGCGGTGCGCTGTCCGACCTCGCCGACGGCGGCATCGCGCTGCGGCGCACCGTCGCGCGGGAGCGGGGAGCCACGATCGGCTCGACCGTGCGCCTGCGCACCGGCGTCGACGACCCGGGCCAGACGTTCACCGTCCGGGCCATCTACGACACCTCCGGCCTCGGCGGCTACTCGATCGCGCACCTTCCGATCTACGACAGCCTGATCACTCCGTCCGACTACGAACGGCTGGTCGGCGATCCGGCCGTCACCCGGGTCTACGCGACCGTGCGCGCCGGCGTGGCCCCGGCCGCCGCCCGGGCCGCCATCGCGCGGGCACTCGCCGACCAGCCGACCGTGGAAATCTCCGACCGCGACCACCTCCGACGACGCGCCGCCGCCGAGCTCGCGCCCGCGCTGCGCGTGTACTACACGCTGTTCGGGCTGATGATCCTGATCGCGCTGTTCGGCATCGTGAACACGCTCGCGCTGTCGGTGCTGGAACGGGTCCGCGAGCTGGGGTTGCTGCGGGTGCTCGGAATGCAACGCCGGCAGGTGCGCACGATGCTGCGCTGGGAAGCCGCCATCATGGCCGCCACCGGTGCCGTGGTCGGGCTCGCCCTCGGCACGCTCGTGGGGTGGGCCGCTACCCGGGCCCTCGACCTGTCCGCGACGCACGTGCCGATCGGCCCGCTCGCGGCCTGCGCCGGTGCCGCGGTGCTCGCCGCCATGCTCACCGCCGGCCCGCCGGCCCGCCGCGCCGCACGCGTAGACGTCCTACGCGCCCTGGCCGCCGACTAGCACTGCGTATCTTGCCGAGTTTGTTTGCGCGTTCCGGATCTTGGACTGCGCGAGGTGCCATAACCCCTGCAGGAGTCCAAGATCCGCGTATCGCGGCCTCGTGCGAACGGCTTCGCGTCACGTCGAGCGACCGCGAGCGTGTCGGAAGTCCGAGATCGGCGCGTGCTGATGGCAGGAAATGCAATGTCTGCGGCATTGCTGCCACCGCCGCCGGTGGACACGATGAGTCCATGCAGCGGCGGGTCGTGTTCGTGGTCTTCGACGGGTTTCAGTTGCTCGACCTCGCCGGGCCCGCCGATGTGTTCGCCGCCGCCACGTTGGTGGCGCGGGCGGACGGGTACGGGATCGAGGTCACCGCGTCGCGGGCGGGGGCGGTCACCGCGAACACCGGTATCACCGTGGCGGCGCCCACGGCGATCGGGGATGTCACCGGCGAGATCGACACGCTCGTCGTGGTCGGGGGGTTGTCGGTGGCGGGGCATCTGCCCGATCCGGTGTTGACCGGGCAGATCGCCCGGCTGTCGGGGTTGGCGCGGCGGACGGCGTCGGTGTGCAACGGTGCGTTGCTGCTCGCCGAGGCGGGGTTGCTGGCCGGGCGGCGGGCCACCACGCACTGGTTGGCGGCGGCCGACCTGGCCCGGTATCCGCAGGTGGCCGTCGATGCCGATCGGATCTACCAGCGGGACGGGGACGTGTGGACGTCGGCCGGGGTCACCGCGGGGATCGACCTGGCGTTGGCGCTCGTCGCCGATGACCATGGAGGGCGGCTCGCGCGGGACGTCGCGCGTGGTCTCGTGGTGTACCTGCACCGGCCGGGCGGGCAGAGCCAGTTCAGCGCCGCCATGCGCGCCCGCGGGACGGCGCCGGACGAGTCGATGCGGGAACTGCTCGCCTACATCGACAGCAGCCCGGGCGACGATCTCAGCGTGCCGGCGTTGGCCCGCCGGGCCGGCCTGAGCGAGCGTCACTTCGCCCGGGTCTTCGCCGAGCGGACCGGACTGCCGCCCGGCCGCTACGTCGAACGCAGCCGCGCCGAGGCGGCCCGCCGGCTGCTCGAAACCACCGACCACCCGCTCGACCGGATCGCCCGGGAAACCGGCATCGGCGCGCCGGAGACGCTGTTCCGCGTGTTCCGGCGGCTGTGGCGGGTCGCTCCCGGCGAGTACCGCCGCAGGTTCGCAACCCACTGAGGAGACAGCCATGCACGTCGCCATTCCGCTGTACCCGCGGTTCACGGCCCTCGACGCGGTCGGGCCCTACACCGTGCTCGCGTTCGCGCCCGGATGGACGGTCACGTTCGTCGCGGGTGAGGCGCAACCGGTCACCGACGACGTCGGCAGCCTGACGCTGCAGGCCACCG
The DNA here is from genome assembly GCF_016863635.1 of Virgisporangium aurantiacum. Classification (GTDB taxonomy): domain Bacteria; phylum Actinomycetota; class Actinomycetes; order Mycobacteriales; family Micromonosporaceae; genus Virgisporangium; species Virgisporangium aurantiacum. Next base: position 79,448 of record NZ_BOPG01000023.1, read on the forward strand.
CCGCGTACGGCGACGTCGAACGGCCCGACGTGATTCTCGTGCCGGGCGGGCCGGGCACGGCCGAGGCCATGGGTGACCGGGCGCTGCTCGACTGGATCGCCGCCGCGCACGCGCACGCGCGGTGGACCACGTCGGTGTGCAGCGGCTCGTTCGTGCTCGGCGCCGCCGGTCTGCTCAGCGGGCGGCGGGCGACCACGCACTGGGGGTGGCTCGATCGGCTCGCGGCGGTCGGTGCCGTGCCGGTCAGCGAGCGGATCGTCCGGGACGGCTCCATCGTCACCGCGGCCGGCGTGTCGGCCGGGATCGACATGGCGCTGACGCTGCTCGGCGAGGCCGCCGACGACGAGACCGCGCGGGCGGTGCAGCTCGCGATCGAGTACGACCCGCAGCCGCCCTACGACATCTGCTCGCCGACGCAAGAACTCGCCGACACCGCGCTGAGCCTGATCAGGTAGCCAGGAGCCTCGACAGCTGATCCGGCGTGAGGGCCGGCACCGGCACGGGGTGGGCGGCGTCGGCGCGCAGCCCGTCGAGGAAGAACGCGAGACAGCGCCGCCAGGCGTCGGGGGCGACGTCGACCGACTCGCGGATCACCTGTCCCATCGCCCAGACGAGCGTCGCGAAGTCGGCGGTCTCGAAGTCGGCACGCAACTGGCCGCTGTCGCGCGCCCGCGCGATCAGCCGGTCGAGATGACCGAAGCAGCGGTGACAGGCCTCGATCAGGCCGGGCGAGAGCGGGACGCGTTGAGCCAGCGCGTCGTTGAGACCGCGGTCCTCGGCGTGCAGGGCGAAGAGCGCCTCGGTGAACATGACGAACCCGCTCCACGGGTCGGCGTCGGCGAGGGCGGCCGCCGCGCGTTCGTCCAATATGGACATTCGCGCCGGGAAGATCGCGTCGAACAGGCTCTCCCGGGTGGGGAAGTGGTTGTAGAGGGTGCCGATGCTCACCCCGGCGCGCCGGGCGATCTCCTCCAGCGAGGCGTCGAGACCGCGCTCGGCGAACACCTCGGTGGCGGCGGCCAGGAGGCGGTCGCGGTTGCGTGCGGCGTCGGCCCGCATCGGCCTTGTTCCCATGGTCACCATTCTACGAAGTTGAGGCGTCCCTCAGGTTGATGCTACGGTTCCAGCGAATCTGAGGGCTGCCTCAACTTTGGAGGATCCATGGGAACAGTGCTCGTCGTCGGCGTCGGGCCCGGGCTGGGCATGTCCATCGCGCACCGGTTCGGGCGGGAGGGTCACAGGGTCGCGCTGGTCTCGCGCACCGACACCCGCCACGCCGGATACGTCGACGCGCTCGCAAACGCCGGAATCGAGGCGGAGGCGTTCGTCGCCGACGTCCGCGACCGCGAGCAGATGGCGTCCGTCCTCACCAAGGTCGACGCGCCGGAGATCGTCTACTACGGGCCCGCCGCGCTCGACGACGCCTCGGGCCACCCGACGCCGATCCTGCAGGCCGACGCCGAATCGGTCCGGGCGGCCATGACCTGGGTCTACGCCGCCGTCGACCTCGCCGGCCTGGTGCTTCCCGCGATGCTCGACCGCGGCCGCGGCGGGTTGCTGTTCGCCGGCGGCCTCAGCTCCGTGGTTCCGATGCCGGCGCTCGGCAACCTCGCGCTGTCGTCGGCCGCGCTGCGGAACTACGCGGTGACGCTCAACGCGGCGCTCGCCGAACACGGCGTCTACGCCGGCACCCTCACCATCGGCGGCCTCATCGAACGCGGCGACATCCACCGGTTCGTCACCGCGCAGCCCGACCTGTTCGGCGCGGCGAAGGGGCACACGCTCGACCCGGACGACCTCGCCGACACCGCGTGGGACCTCTACACGAAGCGGGACCGGGCCGAGGTGGTGTTCAACGCGCTGGTCGCCGACACCACGACGTGACGACGGGCACCACTTCGCTAGTGTGCGTGCGGAGTCGGGGGAGGTCGGGTGGAGCGGTACGTCGTCCGGGAGTCGGCCGGTTGGGTGGGCGGCGCACTCGTGCTGGCCGGAGTGGTGGCGGTGCCGGTGGCGCTGGCCGCGATGACGTCGCAGCCGCTCTACGCGCTCGGCGTGGTGCCCGCGGGACTCGCGGGGTGGTTCGCGCTGCGGCCGATGTTCGAGCGCGGGTCGACCCTCCTGGACGCCGACGGGTTGACGCTGTCGAGCGGTGGGTTCGCCCGTCATCCGGTGCGGGTGCCGTGGGGTGAGGTCACGCACGTCTGGATCGGCGCGCTCGTACCGGCCGTCCCGGTCCGCCACGCCGTCGTTCACACCGCCGCATCCGACCGCGCCCTCGCCGGACCCCCGCTGAACATGCGCCGACCCGGCGCGCCGTTCATGTTCAAGGTCCCGGACGACGACGGGTTCCGCGCGGCGGTGGCCGGGTTCGGCGGCGGACGGGTCGACGTGGACGACCGGGCACCCGAGGAGCCTGCGGTCACCGGTGCCACCGAAGCCGTGCCGCACCAACAACTCCGGGCGCCGCTGCGGTGGCGGCTGGTGCCGGTGGCCTTGCTGGCGCTGGCGGTCGTGCTCGCGGTGGTCGCCGGGTGGGCGTTGCTGTCCTCGGTGGCTCTGCTGGCGCTGGTCGCTCTGCTGCTGGCGCGGGCGACGGCGAAGCGGTTCCTCGGCCGGACGGTGCTCGACGACAGCGGGATCCGGACCGGTGCGCTCCACGTGACGTGGGCCGACGTCGAGGCGGTGCACGTCGTGCACGCGGGACCCGGTTCGGTCGCCCGGCTCGTCCACGTGCGACCGGCGGGCAACGTGGTCCTGCGCGGCGCGGCATTCGGCACCGGACCCGCGGCGCTGCGGGCCGCCTGCCGCGGGCGGGCCCGGTTCCACGAACACGAAGTCGACGGCACGCTCGCGACCCTCGCCCTGGGGACGACGCTCGTCGCGCTCGCGGCCGGCGCGCTGCTCACCGCCGTCGACATCCCGTAGACGCGGCGGGTCAAGCGTTCGGCGGCCCGGTGGTGAAGTGGAACGTGGCGCCGACGCCGACCTCGCCCTCGGCCCAGATTCTGCCGCCGTGGCGGTCGATGACGCGGAACACCGTCGACAGGCCGATTCCGGTGCCGGGGAAATCGTGGTCCTCGTGCAGGCGCCCGTACGGGCGGAACAGGTTCTCGGCGTGGTCCATCGCGAAACCGGCGCCGTTGTCGCGCACGTAGAACGCACCGTCGAGGTCGGCACCGATGTCGATCCTCGGCGCGGCCGTGCGGTGGGTGTACTTCCACGCGTTGCCGATCAGATTTTCCAGGACCACGCGGACCAGGTCGGCGTCGGCGTCGGCGCGCAGGCCGTCGGTGATGGTGACGTCGATGTCGCGGTCGGGTTCGCGCAACCGCATCGCGTACACCGTCGCCCGGGCGGCGGCGGTGACGTCGACGGGTACGCGGGTGATGGCGGCCCGGCCGGCGCGCGACAGTTCCAGCAACGACCGGATCAGGTCGCCCATCCGGCCGGCGGCGGCGTGGATGCTGTGCAGGTAGGTCTGTGCGGTGTCGTCCAGGACGTCGCCGTAGTCCTCCAGCAGCGCCCGGCTGAACCCGTCGATGATGTTGAGCGGGTTGCGCAGGTCGTGCGAGACCGAGTAGCTGAACGCCTCCAGTTCGCTGTTCTTCCACTCCAGTTCGGTGATCAGCTCGGCCCGGGCCCGGGCCAGTTCGGTGGCGGCGCGGGCCTCGGCGTCCTTCAGTTCCTGCTGCAACCGGTCCTCGCGGGCCCGCCGGTTCTCGTCCTGGAAGTGCTTGCGCCGCAACTGCGCGCGGACCCGGGCCCGCAGCACATCGAACCGGTCGGACTTGACGACGTAGTCGTCGGCGCCGTCGCCGAGACCGGCGCGCACGGACGCGGCGTCGTCGCTGATCCCGAGCACGATGAGCGGGATGTCGCGCACGGCCGGCGCGGCCTTGATGAGCCGGCAGGTGTCGGCGCCGCTGAGGCCGGGCAGGCGCGGGTCGAGCAGGATGCAGTCGACGGACTGGGTGGCGAGCAGTTCGACGGCCTCCTCGCCGGTGCGGGCGCTGGCCACCTCGCACCCGTCCTCGCGCAGGCAGGCGGTGAGTTCGTCGAGGTATGTGGGGTGGGCGTCGACGGCGAGGATCCGCTTCGGCGCGTGCAGGCTGGGGTGCCGGGTGTGGCCGTCGCCGGTGGTCTGCCGCAGGATCGCGGCGACCTTGGCCAGCAGGACGCCGGTGTCCTCGGACTTGCGGACGAACGCGTCGGCGCCCGCGTCGAGCACGTCGAGTTCGAGGAGGTGGTCGGTGGATCCGGTGAGCAGGATGCAGGGGACGTCGCGCAGCGCGGGGTCCAGGCGCACCCGGCGGATCACGGTGGCGCCGTCGATGCCGGGCAGCGTGCCGTCGACGATCATGACGCCCGGTCGACGCACGCCGGCCATCCGCAACCCGTCCTCGCCGCTGGCGGCGGTCCGCACGGTGTAGCCGTCGACCTCCAGTTTCCGGCGCAGTTCGGCCCGCAGGGTGCGGCTGTCGTCGATGAGCAGCACCGAGGACGACTCGTCGCCGCCCGGGTCACCGAGCAGTTCCCGTGCCCGGGCGACGACGTATCCGGAGTCGTAGGGCTTGCCCACGTACTCGTCGGCGCCGGTGCGCAGGCCGCGGATGCGGTCCTTCACCTCCGCCTCGCTCGACAGCATCAGCACCGGCGTGGCGCCGTAGCGGACGTCGGCGCGGATCTCGCGCAGGAGTTCGACGCCGTCGCCGTCGGGCAGGTGGACGTCGAGAATGATCGCGTCCGGGCCCTCGCCGTCCGGGCCCTCGTGGTCGAGGATCTTGCGGGCGTCGGCGACCGTGGCGCACGGCACCGGTTCGAGGCCGCCGGCCTCGAACGCCTCGGCCAGGTCCATCCGGACCGTGAGGCTGTCGTCGACGATGAGCACCCTCACGGCCGCACCTCGCTTCGCGCGGTGCGGCCATGCCGCCGATCCGCTCGCTTCGCGAGCGCATCGGCTCTGCTGAGCCGAATGATGACCTCGCTCCGCTCGGTCATGGTGACCGGACCAGAGCCAGGCGGCGGCCGATCTCGGCCGGCGGGTGGACCTCGTCGACGGCGTCGAGGAGGACGGCCTCCCGCGGCATCCCGTACACCACGCAGCTCGCCTCGTCCTGGGCGAACGTCCGGCAGCCGACCCGGCGCATGGCGAGCAGGCCGGTGGCGCCGTCGCGGCCCATGCCGGTGAGCAGGCACCCGGTCGCGGCGCCCGGGTACTCCGCCGCGATCGACTCGAACAGGACGTCGACCGACGGCCGGCAGGAGTGGCGCTCCGGACCGTCGTTCAGGCGCATCCGCCCGTCCCGGACGACCAGGTGATGGTCGGCCGGCGCCACGCTGACCCGGCCGGGCAGGAGCGGTTCGCCGTCCGTCGCGCAGGTGACCCGGTGCGGGACCTGCCCGCCCAGCCACTCGACGTACGACGCGGCGAACGGCGCACCGATGTGCTGGACCAGCAGGATCGGCACCCCGACCCCGGCGGGGACGGCGCGGAGCAGGTCGACGACCGCGCCGGGCCCGCCGGTCGACGCACCGATCGCGATCAGGTGCTGCCTGCCGATCGCCTTGCCGACCACACCGCCAACCGGGCCCTGCGGTGCTGGCGGCGGCCGCAACGCCGTCAACTTTGCTCTTGGGTGGGTAATCACCGCGACCTTCGAAACAACCCGGACCGCCGACCGCAGCCTAGAGTCCCAGACGTCGTCGGGCGTGTCGCCGGTGGGTTTGTCGAGCGCGTCGACGGCGCCGGCCGCGAGGGCGGCGCAGGTGGTGAGCGCCTCCGACCTGTTGTCCGACGACGACACGACGAGGATCGGGGTCGGGCAGTGGGCCATGATGTGTTCGGTCGCCGCCAGCCCGTTGAGGCCGGGCAGCATGATGTCCATCGTTATCACGTCGGGGCGCAGCGTGCGGGCCAGCTCCACCGCGGCGTGCCCGGTCTCGGCGACGCCGGCCACCTCGATGGACGGGTCGGCGGTGAGCGCCTGCTGCAACCGGTCCCGCACGGTCGCGGAGTCCTCGACCACCAGTACCCGGATCATCCGCCCACCACCAGTTTTCCGATGTGATCGAGCAGTTCGTTCTGGTCGAACGCGCCCTTCGCGACGTGCATCACGGCGCCGGCCTGCCGGCCGCGTTCCCGGTCGGCCTCTGACGCGCGCGAGCTGACCAGGATCGCCGGGATGTCCTGCAGCCGCGGGTCGGCCTTGGCCTGTTCGATGAACGTGAAGCCGTCCATTCCCGGCATCTCCACGTCGACGAGGAACAGCCCGTAGCTCGTGTCGCGCGCCTTGACCAGTGCCTCCTCGGCGGACGCGGCCGTCTCCACCGCGTAGCCGGCGGATTCGAGGATGCTGCGTTCGAGCATGCGGGTGGTCAGCGAGTCGTCGATGACGAGCACCGGCCGTTGCGGCGCGTCGGCCGCTCTTTCGGGGACCCGGATCCTGGCTGCCGCCGCGACCAGCCCGGCCGGGTCCAGCACGATGCGGGGGTTGCCCTCGCCGTCGAGGCACAGGCCGCCGACGATCGCGCCGGTCGGTGCGAGCGGGGGCGCGGCCCGGACGACGACGGTCGCGGTGTCGACGACGCGGTCGAGGCCGATCGCGGCGGTGCCGGCGGGTGCGGAAACGATCATCGCGACGCGGGGTTCCGGTTGTTTTGTCGTCTCCTTGAGCGCGACAGCGAGCGGAAGGAAGGGGACGGTGTGCGCGGCGTACCGGACGGTCGTGGCCGTCGCCTCGGCGTCGGGCAGACGCAGGCACTGGCGCACCGCGTCCAGCGGGACGGCGGCGATGGTGCCGGCGGCGTCGACCAGCAGGCACTCGACCGCCAGCAGTGACAACGGCACGGTGACCTCGACGGTGGTGCCGGCGCCGGGTGTGCTGGTGATGGTCACGTCGCCACCGAGGCGGTGGGCGGTGTCGCGGACCATGTCCATCCCGACGCCGCGCCCGGCGAGTTCGGTGACCCGCTCGGCGGTGCTGATCCCGCCGCGCAGCACGAGCGTGGCGACGTCGGCGGCCTTCATGCCGGCGGTGTCGATGCCTTTGGCTGTTGCGGACCGGCGCACCTTTTCGGTGTCGACGCCGCGCCCGTCGTCGCGGCAGGTGAACACGATCCGGGTGCCGCGCCGGCCGACCTCGACGGTGACGCGTCCCTCGTCGGGCTTGCCGGCCGCCCGCCGGGTGGCGACGGGCTCGATGCCGTGCGCGACGGCGTTGCGGACCACGTGCAGCAGGCAACCGTACACAGTGGACAGTACCTGCGGGTCGAGGCGGGTGTCGCCGCCCGCGCCGGTGAACGCGACCCGGCATCCGAGCTGTGCGGCGGCGTCCCGGGCCGCCCGGTGCAACGCCGGGAACACCGAGCCGGCCCGCACGAGACGCAGTTGCTCGGCGCTGCCCCGGATCTGACGCAGTTCGCGCTCGCCGTGCTCCACCGACCGGGCGAGGTCGTGGGCGACCGCGGCGAGATCGTTGCCGAGTCCGGACGCGATCGCCCGGAACCGGTCGCGGGTGTCGCCCGTCGTGGACGCTGCTGTCTTTGACGCCGCGCCGGGCGCTTCGAGTTGGGCCTGCAGGAGGTCGATGCCGCGGCGGATGCGGTCGAGCTCGTCGAGGCCGCGCCGCAACGGGGCGAGGTGGGTCTGCGCCTCGCCGATGGCCTCCAGCAGGTCGTCGACGTCGGCGGCGTCGGTCCGCATGACGGCCGGCGCATCCGAAGCCGCCGCCGCTGCCGGTGCCGGCCTGGGTGGCGCCTCGGCCGGCGGTGCCGGCGCCTGCGGCGCGGTCTGCGGCGCGGTCTGCGGCGCGGTCTGCGGCGCCGCTTGCGATGCGGTCTGCGAGGCCGCATGCGATGCCGGCTGCGGCGTGGTCTGCGGCGTGGTCTGCGATGCCGTTTGCGGGGCTGGCTGCGGCGCCGCTTGCGGGGCCATCCGCGGGGCTGCTTGCGGGGCCGTTGCCGGTGTCGCCTGCGGTTCGGCGCTCGGGAGGGCGGCGATTCCGGCGTCGATCCGGTCGACGTCGGCGAGGGCCGCGGCGATCGCCTGGGCCGGCACCGCCGCGGGGTCGTGCCGGTACGGCTCGAACACCTCCTCCAGCGCGTGCGCCGCCTCGGCGATCCCCGCCTGGCGCACCACCCGGGCCGCGCCCTTCAGCGTGTGCGCCGCCCGCAGCACCCGGGCGAGCGCGTCGACCGGCTCCGCACCCCGTTCGAGATCCAGGACTCCACCCGCGAGGTCGTCGGAGAGCTCCCGGGCCTCGATGCGGAAGTAGCGGTACGGGTCACCGGCCATGGTCTACTTGCCGGCCCCGGAGTGGACCAGCCGCAGCAGGTCCAGCGACAGCCCGGCCAGTTGCGCGGCGGTCTGCTGGGTCTGCGTCGAACTCGCCTCGGTCGCCCGGGTGGCCTGCGCGACGTCGACGACGGCGACGTTGACCTGCTCCACGGCGGTGCTCTGCTGCTTGGTGGACAGCTCGATCTCGCGGGCCGCCTCGGTTGTCGTGGTCACCAGTCCGGTGATCTGGTCGAACGTCGCCGCGACGTCGCCGAACTGGCGCATGCCGGCGTCGACGGCCTTCGACCCGGTCTCGGTCGCCATCACCGTCGTGTTGACGGCGCCGCGGACGTCGTCGATCAGGCCGCGGATCTCCTTGGCCGATCCGGACACCCGGTCGGCCAGCTTGCGGATCTCGTCGGCGACCACGGCGAACCGGCGCCCGGACTCGCCAGCGCTGGTCGCCTCGATGGTGGCGTTGATCGCGAGGATGTTCGTCTGCTCGGCGAGTTCGCTCACGATGTCGAGCACGGCGCCGATCTGCTGCGACTTCGCGCCGAGTTCGAGCATGTGCCGCACGATCAGGTCGACCTGGCCCCGGATCGCGGCGATCGACTCGTTCGCCTGCTCGATCGTGTTCTCGCCGACACGGGCGGCGCCGGCCGTGTCGTCGGCGATGCGGGCCACCCGCTGTGCCCCGTCCGCGATCTGCCGCGAGGTGGCGAGCAGTTCGTTGATTGTGGTGGTGATCTCGCTCATCGCGGTCGCCTCTTCCTTGGCACCGGTCGCCTGCTGGTTGGCGACGGCCTCGAGCTCGGCGGACGACGTCTGCACCTGGCCGACCACCGTGCCGATCTGCCGGTTCAGGGCCCGGCCCAGGAGGACGGCGAGCACGGTCGCGAGGACGGTCGCGACCACGCCCATCACCATGACCAGGATGCTGGCCCGCGTGGCCATGTCGGTCGCCTCCTGCCGGGCGGTCCGCAGTTCCCGGTCCACGAGCGCGGTGAACGCGTCGATGTCGGCGTCGAGTTGGGCGCGTTTCGGCGCCGGGTTGTCCTCGAACGCCTTGACCACCACGTCCTGCGCGACGCCGGACCGGCGCATCTCGTTGACCTCGTCGGCCGCCTGCTGGTGCACGGCCTCGGCCGCCCGCAGGTCGGCGAGCATCGCCCGCGCGTTCGAGCTGGCGGAGCTGCGCTCGAGGCGGTCGATGCCGGCGAGCAGGACGGCGCGGGCCTGTGCCATCTGTTGGAGGTAGGTCTGGTCACCGGTGAGCAGGTAGGTCCGGCTGGCCGCGGTCTTCCGCTCGACGTCCACCCGAAGCCGTTCGGTGTTGATGAGCCGCTGCGCGTGGACGGAGATCACCTCGTCCTTGCTCTCGACGACGCTGTGCAGCGCGCCGACCGCGACCGCGCCGACGGCAAGGGTGAGCACCGCCGCGACACCGAGCCCGGCGGCGACCTTCTGGCTGAACGTGGTGCGGCGTGGCATCAGGTCTCCTCGGCTGGTACCCGGGCGGTGATCCGGTGACGGACGGCGGTGAGGTCGATGACCGGCCGCGGGCCGTCGGCGGTGTGCACGACCGGCCCGGTGGCCGTGTGCGCCCCGGCCGCCGGTTCGGCGATCGCGTCGCGCGGGACGCGCAGGTGGCCGTCGACCCGGTCGACGGCCACCGCGAACGACGGCGTCCCGGCGGCCAGGACCAGCCAGCGGACGGTCGCGCTGCCGTTGGTTCGGGACGCGCGACGCGGGTCGAGGACGCGCGCGAGGTCGTAGACGGGGACGAGGTGACCGCGCAGCCCGGCGACGCCGAGCAGGTCCGGCGGCGACCCCGGCAACGGTGTGACGGAGCGGTCGGCGGCGAGGCCGGCCATCGCCGCGAGCGGAACGGCGAGGGAGTCGGCGTCGGCGGTGACGGCGAGCAGGTCGATCAGGTCGTCGTCGCGCGGCGTCGGCGGGAGCGCGAACGAGGCGTCGAAGACGCGTTGGAGCTCGGCCAGCCGCTCGTTCGTGTTCATGTTCTGCCTACGCTCACGCTCTGCCTCCGAAATCCCGCACAGACCCGCCGCGCGAGCGCCTGCGCTTCGCTCCGGCACTCACGCGGCCGCTCCGCACGCGCGGAGTTCGGTGCGGCACAGGTCGGCCAGCGCCGTTCTCGTGAACCCACCGCCGAACAGCAACAGGCGGTCCGGGCTCTCCCCCGCCAGCAACGTCAGCGCCGCGGCGAACTCCTGCCGGGCCGTCGCGGTATCGCCGCGGCCGCGGGCCAGCAGCCCCAGCCGCAGCCGCGGCATCGCGAAGCCGGGGTCGAGGTAGGCGGCCGTGCGGGCGTGCGATCCGGCGGTGGCCGGGTCGCCGGCGCCCTCCCGGGTCACGGCGAGCAGGTAGTGCGCGCCGGCGTGCAGGCCGTCGGTGTCGAGGAGGCGGCCGCACTCGGTCTCCGCGTCGTCGAGGCGGCCGAGGGCGGTGAGCAGCACGGCGCGCAGCAGGTGCGCGTCGGTGCCGGGCTCGGCGCGCACGAGGGCGAGGGCGTCGTCGAAGCGCTCCTGGCGCAACAGGTCCATGGCCCGGGCGACAGCTTCGCCACCCGTGCGCGCCCGCGGTCGGCTGTGGGCGGCGGGCGGCGGCCGACCCGCGAGCGGCCGGCTCGGCGGCGGGCGACCGGCGAGCGGCCGGTTCGGCGGCGGCGTGGCCTGCTCCGGCCGGGGATCGTCGGTGCGCTGGAAGTAGAACGTCTCGTGGCTGTGCCGCAGGTCGAGGCCGCCGGTGCGGCCGTAGTTGATCTCCGCGTGGCCGAGAAAGAGGAAGCCGCCGGGCGCGAGCGCCGCGACCAGCCGCGCGATCGCGGCCGAGATATGTGACGGCGTGAGGTACATGATGACGTTGCGGCAGAAGATGACGTCGTAGCTCCCCGGTGCCCACCACGACGGATCGTCCGCGGCCAGGTTTCCGGGCACGAACCGCACCAGGTCGCGGATCTCGTCGTCCACGATCACGCCGTCCCCGGTGGGCCGGAACCACCGCCGCCGCATCCCCGGCGGTGTCGCCCGCATCGACCACTCCGAATAGCGGGCGCGACGCGCCCGCTCCAGGACCGCCGGATTCACGTCGACCCCGGTGATCTCCACCGGCGCGCCGGGCAGCGCCTCCCAGACGGCCATCGCCAGCGTGTAGGCCTCCTCGCCGGTGGCGCATCCCGCCGACAGCAGCCGCAACGGGTGGTGCCCGCGGGTGCGGGTGAGTGCCGGGATCGCGATGTCGACCAGTGCACGGAACTGCTCGCTGTTACGGAAGAAGTACGTTTCCGGGACGGTGAGCAGCGGGGCGAGCGCGGCCAGCTCCGACCGGCAGCGGTCGGCTTCCAGGCGGTCCAGGTACGTTTCCGGCGACGATCCGGTCGCCGCGGCCCGCTCGGCGAGCAGGGCTTCGAGGAGGTCCGTCGCGGTGGCGTGCAGGGTCAGCCCGGTCCACCGGATGATGACCTGCCGGAACCGGTCCACGTCGGCGGACATCATGCCGCCTCCAGGGCGTCCCAGACCGAGTCCGGAATCACCCGGCCGGTCTCCAGCAGCAGCAACGGTTCCCGGCCGATCGCGCCGACCGCCGTGCAGGCCACCGACCCGGTCACCGACGACAGGTCGTGCAACCGGTCCAGCGGTATGTCACGGATGCCGACCACGGTGTCGACCGCCAGCACCGCCGTCTGCGGCCCGGTGCGCACCCCGACGAACCGGGCGGCGCCGTACTCGCCCGTCAGCCGCTCGCCGCCCAGCAGCAGCCCGATGTCGACCACCGGCACCGGCCTGCCCCGCAGGACGCAGATCCCCCGGACGTACGGCGGCACCCCGGCCAACCCCTCGACCGGCAACGGCCGCAACACCTCGGTGACGTGCTCCAGCCCGATCGCCGCCAGGTGGGTGTCGGCCCGGAACACCAGCGACTGCCCGCCCACGGTCATTCACCTCGGTTCGCCACCCGCCCGTACGTGTATGAACAACCCTCACCATAGTGAAGATTTCCACCCGAATTGGGCAGATTGCCTACCGGGACACGGACGCCCGGCCGGGCGAAGGCCTACGCCTGCCCGGGCGCCTCCGCCGGGATGCCCACCGATCGCGCAACCTCGAGCATCCGCTTGTCGTAGGTCAGCAGGACGTCGAGGGCATCGCCGAGCACCTGAGCGCTCGCGACATGGATGGCGTCGAACGTTCGCAGGCGACCGGGCAGCGCGGCCGCCGCATTGCGCACATCGTCGGTCAGCAGAATCTCGGTGAACTGACCGATCAGGTCCTCCATCAATCCGGGGAAGTCACCGACCTGGTCCATCGTGCGCACCGTCTCGATGAATCCCAGTGTGCTGGTGGCCATCGGCATCGCGGGCCGCCCCGACAGAAAGCTGTGGAGTTCCTCCGCGTAGGTGCGTTCGGAGATGAGCGTGACGAGGGCGGAGGAATCCAGATATATCAACGGTCATCCTCCTCGCGATCGGACAGCAGGAGATCCAGCGGAGAGACATCTGCGGGCACGCCGTACCGGGGAATCCGGTCCAGGTCACCGGTCGTGGTCGCCTTCAGCCGCAGAACTCCCCGGGCGACCAACGGCGCATACCGGCCCAGCCCACTCGCCCCGGGAAGCAGGACCGCGATGATCTTTCCGTGCCGGGTCACCTGGATCGTCTCGCCCTGCTCGACCCGGGCGAACATGGAACTGGGGTTGTACGAGAACTCCCGAACCGATACCTGACTCATCGATCCTCCACCCAAGTTGCCTACATCTGAAGCATTGTACCTACAAATTCGGGGCGAGCGGCGCCCGGGAAAATCGCGTGCGGGAACCGGCCGGTGGCGGGATCATGCAGGTCCGCGAACAGAGGAGAGGTCATGCGAGGAACGGTCATGTCCAGGTGTGGAGGAATGATGACCGTGAAGGGTTTCCCGCTTGCCTCGCCGCACGCTCAACCTCGGAATTCTCGCCCATGTCGACGCCGGTAAGACCTCGCTGACCGAACGCCTGCTCTACCACGCGGGCGTCGTCACGGAGATCGGCAGCGTCGACGCCGGAACCACCCGCACCGACTCGATGGCGCTCGAACGCCGGCGCGGCATCACGATCCGGTCGGCCGTCGCGTCGTTCGCCGTCCGGAACACGGCGGTCAATCTGATCGACACCCCCGGTCACCCCGACTTCATCGCCGAGGTCGACCGGGTTCTCGGCGTGCTCGACGGCGCCGTCCTCGTCGTCTCGGCGGTGGAGGGTGTGCAGCCGCAGACCCGGGTGCTCATGCGCGCCCTGCGCCGGCTGCGCGTCCCCACGCTGTTGTTCATCAACAAGATCGACCGACGCGGCGCCGCCGAGCAGCGGATCCTCGACGCGATCGCCGGCCGCCTCACGCCCGCGATCGTCCCGATGGGCCGCGTGGAGGACCCCGGCTTCCCCGGCGCGCGGTTCATACCGTGGGCGCGGGCCGCGTCCCGGAAGATCCTTTTGGACGCGCTGAGCGTCCACGACGACGCCATCGTGAACGCGTACGTCTCCGACGAGGCCGCCGTGTCCGACCGGCGGTTGCGCCGCGCCCTCGCCGACCAGACCCGCCGCTGCCGCGTGCACCCGGTGTTCTTCGGCTCGGCGATCACCGGTGCCGGGATCCCCCCGCTCGTCGACGCGCTCGCCGATCTCCTCCCGGCCGCCGGCGGCGACCCTTCGGGGCCGGTCGACGGCCGCGTGTTCAAGATCGAACGCGGCCGGCTCGCCTACGTTCGCATGTTCTCGGGGACGGTGTGCCTGCGCGACCGGATCACCGCGGGTGGCCGCCCCGCCGGCCGGGTCACCGGCCTCACCGTCGACGGTGCGCCGGCGCCGCGGGTCGGACCGGGCGGCATCGCCGTGATGCGCGGCCTGACGGACGTGCGGGTCGGCGACGCCATCGGGTCCGGCGCCGCCACCGCCGCACCACACTTCGCTCCGCCCACACTGTCCACAGTGGTCGTTCCTGCTCGCGACGACGAGCGCGCCGCGATGCGGGCCGCGCTCAACGAGCTCGCCGAGCAGGACCCGCTGATCGACGTCCGCCAGGACGACGTCCGGCACGAGATCTCCCTGTCGCTGTACGGCGAGGTGCAGAAGGAGGTCGTCGCGTCGACGCTCGCCGACGAGTACGGCGTCACCGTGACCTTCCGCGACACGACGCCGATCTGCGTCGAACGCCCGGCGGGAACCGGCGAGGCGGCCGAGGTGATCTTCGCGCCCGGCAACCCGTTCACGGCCACCCTCGGCCTGCGGGTGGAGCCGGCCCCGCCCGGCTCCGGGGTGACCGTCCGCACGGACGTCGACCTGGCCGGCGTGCCGATGTACGTCTACAAGCGGCAGGACGCGTTCGGCGACATGATGGCCGGCTACATCCGCGCGGCGCTGGCCGAGGGCCTGGCCGGCTGGGAGGTCACCGACTGCGTCGTCACCGTGGTCCGCAGCGGCTACCAGGCCCCGAACACCACGGCGGCCGACTTCCGCCGCCTCACCCCGGTGGTGCTGATGCGGGCCCTGGACGAGGCCGGCACGCGCGTGTGCGAACCCCTCGCGCGGGCCCGGGTCGAGGTGCCGGTCGACACCGTCGGCCCGACCCTGTCGGTGCTCGCCCGCGCCGGCGCCTCGGTCACCGGACAGACCCGCGACGGCGACCTCGTGACGATCGCCGCCCTCCTGCCGGCCACCGCGGTACCGGCGGTCCAGCGCCAGCTGCCCGGCACCACCGGCGGCGAAGGCTCCCTCGAAACCGACTTCGGTGGCTACCGCCCGGTCACCGGCACCCCGCCGGTCCGCGAACGCACCACCCCCGACCCCCGGAACCTGGACGAGTACCTGCGAACGGCGTGACCGGTCAGGCGGGCAGCCACGGATCGAGCGAGGCGGGTCGGCGACCGCGGCGCAGACCCGCTCGCGTTCGTCGGCGGTGAGGGTGAGTTGCCGGAGGCGGGCGCCGAATTCCTCGACGCGGTCGGGTTCGCCGATGGCCGGTAGCACCTCGATGATGCCGGCGAGGGCGAGCGCCTGCTCCACTGTGGACGCCGTGTCGCCGTGGCGGCGCAGGCCGGAGTTGAGGGCGCGGTAGGCGGCCTTGTCGTCGTTCTTGAACTCGCGCAGGACGCGGGCGTTGTCGAGGACGCGGGCGAGGCCCTGCAGGTCGCGGGAGCCGCCGTAGTCGAGGTCGGCGGGCTCGTCCCGTTGAATGAAAATGATCGTGTTGCCGGACGGGTCGACGATGCTGAACCGCGACGCGCCCGGCCGGTAGCGGGTGATCCGGGGCAGTCCCTTCGCGAGAACCTTGCCGTACGCCTGACGCATCGCGGCGGTGAAGGCCGCATGGTAGGGCGCGACGGCGTCGACCATCACGAGGCAGCCGCCGGTTTTCTCCTTCGCCGCGTCCACAGTGGACGGTGTGGGACCGTAGTGCAGCTCGAACCCGCTCCACCGGAATGCCAGGTACAGATAGGGTTTGCGCATCTCGTAGGTCACGGCGAAGCCGAGCGCGCGCCAGAACTCCAGCGTGTCGTCGACGGAGGTGCAGTGCAGCACCGGCACCGTGGTCTCGTTGGGCCGGATCCGGTCGTCGTCGGTCAACGGGTGGCCTCACTCGGGTCGGCGGCAGGGGTCCGCCATTGTGCCCGCGAAACAGCGTGCCCGCATATGCAAACGTATGCACGGCCGGGTTCAGAGGTCACGCCGTTGGAAGGAGAGGCCGGCCAGGCCGAGCACGAGCGCGGTCCACAGCACGCTCCACCCGATGTAGACGCCGCTCAACGGAGTGGCGCTCAGGAACGGGTGCCCCTTGAACGCCTCGTTGAACTGGAGCAGTAGCGACGGGTCCTGGAACGCGTTCATCGCGCCCCGCCACAGCCCGTCGGTGGGTAGCAGCATCCGGGACACCGTGCCGACCTGCGCCACGCTCTCGTTGTCGAGCGCGACGCCGACGCCGCCGACCACGCCGGCCACCCACGTCGACCCGAACAGCCCGACCGCCACGATGCCCGACGCCATCGGCGAGATCGCGGTCGACAGCAGCAGGCCGAGCGTCAGCAGCACGACAGTCTGGAACGCGAGCAGCGCCAGCCCGCTGACCGGACGGGGCGGCCAGTAGCCGGTGGTGGCCCGCACGATGACCAGTTGGGCGAGGCCCGCCAGCACGACGAAGCCGCCGCCGAACGTCACCAGCCCGAGCCACTTGCCCAGCAGCACCGACGACCGGCGGACCGGCCGGGCCAGCATCGCCAGCGCCGTACCGGACTCGATGTCGCCGGCCAGCGTGGGTCCGGCGAGGAACGCGGTGCCGAGCGCCGCGATCAGGCTCAACCCGAACATCACCAGGTTGAGGACGGTCGCCGCGGCGATCAGCGCCTCGCCGCTGGTGAGGCCGCCGAACTCGGCGTCGATGCGGGAGAACCCCCAGCCGCTCAGCGACAGCAGCAGCACGGTGAGCACGGCCAGCGAGCGCAGCACCTTCCGCCGCGCGGCCTCCTGCAGCGTCAGGGCCGCGATGGTGAGCACGGTCATGAGGATTCTCCTCGCAGGATTCCCAGCAGCCGCTCTTCGAGGCTGATCCGGCCGGGCTCCACGGCGTGGATCCGGACCCCCAGGCCGACCAGGTCGGTGATGAGATCGGGGACGCGCGCCTCGTCGTGGTCCGGCGGCAAGGTGACGCGGTAAGCGTCGCCGGTGTGGGACAGGCGCCCGGTGGCGGCGAGCCGTGCCTCCGCCTCCGGGGTGACGCCGTCGAGCCGCATGCGCAGTTCGCGCTGCCCGAGCAGTTCCTCGAGCGTGCCCGACGCGGCGACGGTGCCCTTGTCGAGGATGACGACCCGGTCGCAGACCCGCTCGACCTCGCCGATGAGGTGCGAGTTCAGGATGACGGCGACGCGGCGCTCCTTCAGCGACAGCAGCAGGTCGCGCACGTCGGCCCGACCGATCGGGTCGAGGGCCGACGTGGGCTCGTCGAGGATCACCAGGTCGGGCCGGGCGACCAGCGCGACCGCGAGGCCGAGCCGCTGCTGCATGCCCTTGGAGAAGCCGCCCACCCGGTCGCCGGCCCGGTCGGCGAGGCCGACCATCGCCAGGCACGCGCGGCGTTCCTCGGGTGGCACCTGTGTACCGGCGAGCCGGACGTGCAGCGTGAGCACCTCGGCGGCGGTCAGCCAGGGCTGGTACCGGAACAGCTCCGGCAGGTAGCCGACGCGGGCGCGGGCCCGCGGGTCGTGTCCCGGCCGTCCCAGCAGCAACACGTCTCCCGCGTCGGGACGCACCAGGCCGAGAAGCATCTTGATGACGGTGGTCTTCCCGGCGCCGTTCGGGCCGAGCAGGCCGAGCACCTCGCCGCGGGCGACGGTGAACGAGACGCCGTCGACGGCGGCGCGCCGGCGGTAGCGCTTGCGCAGCCCCGAACACCACACGGCCGGCGCCGCGGGAAGGTCGGCGAGAAGCTGCTCCGCCTCGTCCACGGCGCTCATGCGCGCAGTCCCCGGGCGACCGCCAGAACCTCGTCGACGCTCAACGGGCCGGCGACCGCGGTGACCGTCCCGTTGTCGACCCAGATCGCCCCGGCCAGCGCGCGGTCGCGCGACGCCAGCACCGTTGCCGTGCTCCCGTTGACGTCGGCCGTGCTGCTCTTGAACTTCTCGGCCTGGACGAACAGCGGCAGCGTGGTGCCGTCGCCGGAGAAGCCGCGCAGTTGCGAGGCGACGCTCTCGGGCAGGTTCGGCAGCGACAGGACGTAGTCACGGGCGGTCGCGAACGGGATGTCCGACGAGTACACGGTCGGTGCGACCGCGCGGGCGACGATCAGGCCGGGCGTGCCGCGCTCGCGCGTCCACGTCGCGATGACGCCCGGACCGGCGACGAACCGGAACCGGCTGCCGTCGAGACCCGGCGGAGGCGGCGGCAACGTCCCGCCCTTGGCCTCGACGGTCTTCCGGGCCTTCGCGACCTCGAACGTGAACGTGGCGGTCGCCTGCGCGCCCGCGTGGTACGTCGGCTGGCCGGTGACGCCGCGGGGCAGTTTCGCCACGCGCGGGACGGCGAAGCCGGTGACCTTCTCCGCCGCCTGGGCGTCGGCCATCGGCCGGATGTCGACCTTCGACGTCACCTCCACGGTCCCGAACTCGTCGAGGTCGGGCAGGCTGATCAGGTCGGCGCGCGGCGCGGAGACCGGTGCCACCCGCTCGGCGCGGAAGATCTGCAACCAGTCGGTGGCCGCGGCGGTGCTGGCGCCGCTGAGAATCACCACCACACCGACCACTGCGACGAGCGGTCGGCTGATCCCCCAGCGCCTGGTGCGGACCTTCGCCGGCGTGCGTTCGCTGTGGGACAACCGCTGCCAGGCGGCGTCGACGTCGGTGGTGACCTCGAAATCGAGGGCGTTGCGCGCGGCCACCGCATCCTCCTTCATGGTGATCAACTTGGCCCGGCACGCCGGGCAGGCGACGATGTGCTCGCGATCGGAATCGGCGACGCCGTCCGGCTCGTCCAGGAGCCGGCGAAGCGTGCCGTCAGCCGGATGACGCATGACGGTTCAACTCCTCCCGAAGGGCGGACTCGGCGCGCCGCACCGTGGTGCCGACGCTGCCCGGTGACAGCTCGAGGGCGGCGGCGATCTCGGCATAGCTGAGGCCGCTGTGCCGGAGCACCAGCGCGACCGCCTGCCGCCGCGGCAGCCGCGCCAGGGCCACCCGGACCCGACGCCGCTCGTCCCGCCGCACGATGGTGTCGGCGACGTCTTCTTCCTGTGTCGCCTGTTCCGCGCGTTCCTCGCGGGATGCCCGCCGACGGCTGGACCGCAGGTGGTTGAGCGCCGTATGCGCCGCCGCGACCGACAACCAGCCCGGGGCCTCCCCCGCCGGCACCGACGACCGGGCGAACGCCAGGAAGACCTCCTGAGCGATGTCCTCCGCTTCGTCCCGCGCACCGAGCACCCGCGCGGCGACGGCGACCACGTGCGGGTACGCCGAGCGGAACACCTGTTCCAGGTCCTCTCGTCCCACCGGTACGCCGTCCCCTTCCACCATTCCTCACATTGGTAAAGCACCGCCCGGCCGTCGGAAGTGACACGTTCACGAAATCTCCACAGGCTCCGCTCGCGGCGATTGACATGGAATGATGCCCGCCCTAGCGTCTCCGTCCTGGAATGCCGTTCCATGTTCCGCCTGGAGGCCCCGTGAAGCGCACCGTCGCCGCCCTGTCCGCCGTTTGCGCGCTCACCCTCGCGATGGCCACCGGCTCGGGTGCCGAACCGGTGGGCACCCCGGCCGCGGCGGCGGTTCCGGCCGGGGTCACCGGGCCGCCCGTGCCCGACACCGCCCGCAGCGGTGGTGACCCGAACGCGCCGTTCATCGGCCAGCAGAAGTACTCGACCGTCTACGAGGGCGTACCCGGTGAGATCGCCGGCAACCCGTTCGCCGACGCGGTCGATGGAGTGGACGAAGACGGCCGGCCGTCGCGCACTGTTCTGGTGTCGTGGCAGGCGAACGAGGACGTCGCGGCGGCGGCCAGCGAGCGGACGCTCATCCGCTCCACCGACAACGGCCACAGCTTTCCCAGCGGTTACGCCGACGGCATCTCGGGCGTGTACCGCAAGCTCCGCGACGGCGGCATCCTCGGCGTGGAGTTCATCCCGGCCACGGTGCTCGACGCGCATCGGCTCCTGTTGCTGCAGAAGCGGTCCGGCGACGGCGGCCGCACCTGGAAGACCGAACGTTCCCTGTTCACCACCGACAGGACGTTCGACAGCGCGGCCTTCGACCGCGGCATCCGCGTGCACCGCGACATCGTCGAGGACCCGCAGGGCAACCTGCTGATGACGTACTACACCGCCAGCCAGGGCGACTCGGCGGGCTCGTCGGAGGTTGCGATCAGCCGCGACAAGGGGCGCACCTGGCGGCGTTACGCCACCGTCTTTCCGGCGCAGGGGAACCGGTCGTTCAACGAGACCGGCATCAGTTGGGCGGTCAACGGCGAACTCGTCGCGGTGGCGCGCAGCCACGTCGGGTCGACGCTGAGCCAAATGCACACGGCGCGGTCCGCCGACGGCGGGAAGACGTGGTCGGCGGCCGTGCCGGTGACGATCAGCACCGCGTCGGGCGAGCCGGCGCCGCAGACCGGTGTGATGCCGATGCTGCGCCTGCTTCCCAACGGCATCATGTCGTTGACGTTCGGCCGGCCGGACAACTGGGTCGCGATCTCGCCCGACGGGCTGGGCAACAGTTTCGAGCAGGCACAGGTGACGTACCAGAACTTCCCGGAGCAGGACACCGGCGCGTTCCAGCGCTCGCACGGCTCGTCGGGCAACGGCGCGAGCGCTGTCGTCGGGTCCAATCGGATTCTGCAGGTGGGTGACAACTGCGCGCCCAGTTGGGGCTGCCCGGCCACCGACTCGGGGTTCCAGGTCGACGGCGAGTACCGCGTCTGGAAGAAGTTCATCGACATCGCCGCGCCCGGCGTCGGCCGGATCGACCTGTTGTCGAAGTTCCACAGTGGACAGATCACAGTGGACACCGACATGAAGGGCACCAACCGCAACCTGCCGGAGATGCGACCGGTGGGCGCGATCGACGGCAGTACCGACTGGGCCGCGTCAGCGGTTCGTGCGACAAGGGACGGCACGGGCACGTACACGCTGAACCTCGACCGCGTGTACACGTTGACGAAGGCCGGGCTCAGCCTGCACCCGGGCCTTCCGTCGACGGCGGTGGTCGAGGTGTCGACCGACCGTACACAGTGGACGAAGGTGGTCGACATCGGATCCCTGCGGAGCTACGCGTTGACCTACTACCCGATCGACCGGGTAGCGGCGAGGTACGTGCGGGTCACCGTCGCCGATCCGAACCGCGGCCTCGCGCTGCTCAACGAGATCGAGCTCTACTCCACCGCCGACTCGTTCGAGAACGACGCCGTCGGCTACGTCCCGCGCGGGTACACCAACGCCATCGGCGCCACCGTCACCACGAAGGACACCGGCGGCGACGGCCACGCCCTGCGACTCGCCGACGCGTGGAACGACAAGATCGCACAGGCGACCTGGGTCAGCGCCCTCGCGCCGGCGCAGAACCTGGGGTTCCGCTTCCAGTCGGTCGGCTATGCCCGGTCGCTGAGCTTCGTCACCAACGGCGTCACCGCATCCGGTGCACCGGTGCCGGCGTTCCAGATCGCGGTCCAGTCCGACGGGCGCCTCGCGTGGTACAGCGCGGCCACCAGGGCGTGGACCAAGTTCACCACCGTCGAGCAGGCGATCCCGCAGAAGCAATGGCGCGGCATCGAGGTCCGCGCGACCCTCACGGCCGCCGAGGTCTTCATCGACGGGACGCTCGTGGGCACGGTTCCGCCGACGAACACCGGCGTGACGGCCCTGACCGGGCACACATTCTCCACCAGCGGCACGACGCCGACGTACGACAACTTCGTCATCGACGACGTCGAGCAGACCTCGTAACCCCCACCGGTCGCCACCTATTGCGTAATATGCACGGCATTCGATCATCCACCAACGGGAGGATGCACATGGCAAAGATGCTCGAATCGATCGGCGACCGCATGCTGGCCGTCCTCGTCCCGAAGGCCCGCGCGGGCGCGTGCCCGTGCAGGCCCGGTGACACCTTCTACCAGTACCGCTGCGTGGCACACCTGCAGCAGCGGCGCAAGTGCACCGACAAGTGCGACTGCTCGTACACGTGTGGAGCCTGGCAGAACACGTTCACCATCTGCTAGCCGGTCGAGGCGCCGGGCATGGCGCGGTTGCGCGGAGGATCTGCGCCATGCCCACGTGCTGCGATGGCGGCCTGGATCCGGCGTAGCGTGCGCAGACCCTTCCGCGCCGCGACGCGGACCTCGCCGTCGAACACCGTCGTGCCTTTGTCGTCGGCGACCATCCGTTCCAGGGTCGCCACGGCCCGGTCGTCGCCGGTCGAGCCGAGCGCGACGGCGGCCCAGTACCGCTGGTCGGGGTCGTCGGCACCGGCCACCTCGACCAGGCGGGGAATGACGTCGGGGGTGAACCGCGCCAGCGCGCTGGCGATGTAGCCGATGCGCGCGAACCGGCGGTTCTCCAACTCGTCCCACAAGGCGACGAGCGCCGCCGGACCACCGATCGCCGCCAACGCCTCGGCGGTCCGCTCGCGCACCCAGTCGGTCGGGTTCCCGAGCAGCGGCACCAGGTCGGGCACCACGGATTCGTCGCCCAGTTCGCCGAGCCCGATCACCGCCTGCTCCCGCATGATCCACTGTGGATGATCGAGCATCGTCCGCAACGCTGGTACCGCCGACCGGAAGCCGAGCGCCGTGCAGCCCATGGCCGCCCACGCCTGGCAGTTGTAGCGCGTGTCGGCCAGCGCGGCCAGCAGGGGCTCCTCCAGGCTGGCGTCACCGAACACGGCCGCGTGGTTCATCGCCCGCGTGTAGAGCCCCCGGTGGTAGTCCCGGTAGTCACGGACCAACGCCCGCAACACCTCGGCGGCATCGTCGTCGCCGCCCGCCCGGCACCGCTCGATCAGGTGATACAGATATTCCTCGCGGGTCTCCAGGTCACCGTCCTGAAGCGGAAGCCGATCATCCGGATGCACTCCCACCACGATACTCAGCCCGGGCCGAGCAGGTCCGTTCCCGAGCCCGTGGCGCGGTGGACCATCGTGCCGCCGCTGCGGTGGCTGGTCACCAGGCCGGCCGCGCGGAGCACCGCCAGGTGTTCGGAGGACGACGACGGGCTGATGCCGGCGTCGCGGGCGACGCTCGACGTCGTGTGCCGGCCGGGCCCGGCCACCCGGCGCAGCACCTCGGCCCGGGTGTGGCCGAGGAGGCGGTGCACGGCGTCGGCCCGGGGCGGGGTCACGGCCAGGGGCGAGCCGGTCCGGTAGACGACGAACGCGGGCCGGCCGGGTTGGACGAGGACGCGCGGGCGGGGGCCGGCGAACGGCGACGCCACCAGGAGGACGCCGCCGCCGTCGAGGTGGACGTCGCGGGTGCCGGCCGCGGGCCAGGTGTCCACTTCCAGCACCGGAGGCCGCCAGCGGAGGCCCGCGGGCAGCGCGGCCAGCACGCCGTCGACGCCGGAGCGGGCGAAGCGGCGGCCGGTCTCGTCGACCTCGTGGCCGCGGTCCCGCACCAGCGCCGGCCAGTACGGGGCGAGCACCGCCCGGAAGTAGTGCCGCAGCGCGGTCACCATGATGTCGAGCACCTCGGGGTCGGCCGCCGCGAAACGGCGCCGCATCGGGGTGACCGGCACGTTCGTGTAGGCCGTGGCGACCTGTGCGCGGACGCGGTGCGGCGCGGTCGAGCGGATCGCGGCCAGGCCCGCCTCCAGCGATTCCAGGCCGTCGGACGGGGTCATGAAGTCGGGCATCAGGCCGTGCGACGGGACCAGGTGGTGCAGCGGACGCACGAGCGGGGCCGCCGCCGCCATCCGCTGCGCCAGGTCGGGCAGCCGCACCGCCGTCGCCGGATCACGCAACGCCTGGCACGCCAAGGACACGGTGGCGGCCGGGTGCGGGACGTCGGCGACGCGCACCCGGGCCAGGTCGGCGGCTCCGAGCCACAGCCGCAGCAGCACCGTCGCAGTCTGGCACGCCTTCGGCGTCGGCCGAAACCGTTGACGCCGGCCGGGCACCGTCCGACCATGGGCGGCGATGAGGCGGCGGTTGGTGATCATGACCTTGGTGTCGGTCCTCGTCGCCGCCGGTTGCGGTGACGGGGGCGAGCCGGCGTCGGCACCGTCGGGCTCGCCGTCACCGTCCTTGTCGCCGGTACCGCCCGAGCGGCCCGGCCCCGGCGACCACAGCCTGACCATCGACGTGGGTGGGGTCCGGCGCACGTACCTCCTGCACGCACCGCCCGGGTACACCGGCAACGCGCCGCTCCCGTTGGTGATCGCCATGCACGTCTACCCCGGCACCGGCGCGGGAATGCGCGACCTGATCCGGATGGACGCGAAAGCGGATCAGCAGAACTTCCTCGTCGCCTATCCCGACGGGCTGAACCGCGGGTTCAACGCATTGGTCTGCTGCGGCACCGCCGACGACGTCGCCTTCCTGACATCGCTCAGCCGACACCTCGTGGACCGGTGGCGGGCCGACCCCGACCGGGTGTTCCTGACCGGCATGTCCAACGGCGGCGACATGAGTTTCCGGGGCGCCGTCGAGGCGTCGGACACGTTCGCCGCCGTCGGGGTCGTCAGCGGCGGCTACGGCGGCCCGCGCACGGAGGCGACGACCTACGTCCCCACCCGTCCGGTGTCGGTGGTGACCATCATCGGCACGCAGGACCGGTACTTCTCCACCTTCGAGACCGGCATCGCCACCTGGCAGCAACGGTTGCGGTGCACGCCGGCCGCCGCGCCCGCTCCCGCGCCGCCCGTCAAGCGGACGGTCGCCCGGTGCGCCGACGGCAGCGACGTCGACGTGTACGTCGTCCCCGACATGGGTCACGTCTGGCCCGGAACCGGCGGCGGACAGGTCTCGGTGCCGAACGCGCCGATGAGCGCCACCGACATCGTGTGGGACTTCTTCGTCGCCCACCCCCGCAAGCGGTAGATCCGGCCCGCACCGCGGGCGCCGGATCCGGCCTGCCGGAAATCCGACTCGGCTGAACGCAGACCCGCATATCCGCGTGCCTCCCGGGAGCGGTGTGGTGGCGGGAAGGATGGTCATGCGGCAGCGGTTCGAACACGCCTACGAGATCGCCGAGCGGGCCGGCGACGCCGACGCGATGGCGCTCGCCGTGCTGGGTCAGGGTGGCCTGCGCGCGGCCGAGGTCGCCGGGGTCGACGGCGCGGTGATGCTCGACCGGTTGCGGCGGCTGGAGAAACGCGTCGATCCCGCGATCGCGTTACGGATCAGGGTGCGCCTCGCCGGCGAGAGCGACCACCGCGCCGGCACGCACACCGCGATCCTCGCCGCCCTCGACGAGGCGACCCGGGCCGGCGACCCGCGGGCGCGCGCGTTGGCGCTGAGCCTGGCGCACCACTGCCTCCTCGGCCCGGACCACGGCGAGACGCGGCGACGGCTGGCGCTCGACCTGATCGGCGAACCTACCCGCACGCGCGACGAACTGCTCGCCGGAATGCTGTGGTACACCCTCGACCTGCTCGCCGACGGCGATCCGCAGACCGGTCGCCAGCTGGCGGAGCTGCGATCCCTGCTGGCACAGGGGGATCACGGCATTGTCGGGCACCGGGCCGGCGTCGTCGAGGCGACGCTCGCGGTGCGGTCCGGGCGGTTCGAGCGCGCGCAGGCACTGGCGAAGGCGGCGTTCGACGCGGGCACGGAGTTCGGAGACGTCGACGCGGACGGGTTCTACGCCGCCCACCTCATCGCGGTCCACTGGTACCGGGGCCGGATGGCGGACCTGCTGCCGTTGCTCGAGACGCAGGTGCACTCGCCGAACCTGCGCGGCGTCGACAGTTCGATGTTCGCGGCGCTGGCCGTCGCGGCCGCCACGGCCGGAGACCGGTTGACGGCGACCGGCGCCATCGGTGTCCTCTGTGGACGCGACCTCGCCGACCTGCCGCACACCAGCGGGTGGCTGCCGGCGATGTTCGGCCTCGCCGAGGCCGCCCACCTGCTCGACGACGTCGAGACCAGCGCCCGCGTCTACGAGTTGGTGACCCCGTACGCGCACCGTCCCGCGGTGACCGGCGCCGGCTCGTTGTGTCTCGGGTCGGCCGAGCATCTGTTGGGTGTCGCCGCGCTCAC
Organism: Virgisporangium aurantiacum; assembly: GCF_016863635.1. Classification (GTDB taxonomy): domain Bacteria; phylum Actinomycetota; class Actinomycetes; order Mycobacteriales; family Micromonosporaceae; genus Virgisporangium; species Virgisporangium aurantiacum. The sequence goes on from NZ_BOPG01000023.1 coordinate 105,446, forward strand.
CATGGGCCGGCCCGACCGCGCGGTCCACCATTTCGCGGCCGCGATCCGCGCGAACCTCGCGCTGTGGCACCGCCCGGCCGTACTGTTGTCGCGGGCCCGGTACGCGCAGGCGCTGGCCCGGCGGCACCACGACGGCGACGCGACGCTGGCCCGGATGGCGCTCGCGGCGGCCGGCGACGTGGCCGCGATCCTGGGGATTCCCGTGCCGCGGTTCCCCGACGGCGTCCCCGGCGAGGCCCGCATCGCCACCTGCGTCCGCACCGGACAGCAGTGGTTGGTTCGGTACGGCCGGCGCACCGCGCTGATCCCGCACAGCGTCGGGATGTCGTATCTCGCCGCGCTGCTGACGGATCCGAGCCGCGACGTGTCCGCGCTCGACCTGTCCGCCGGACCGGACACCCGATCCCGCACCCGACGCACCGGCCATGCCGTCCTCGACCAGGCCGCCGTTCAGCAGTACCGGCGACGCGTCGAGCAGTTGACCGAGCGCCTCGACCGGCTGCGGACGGGACGCGCGGAGGAATCGGAGGAACTCGCCGCGGTGACGGCCGAACGCGACTGGATCCTCGGCGAGCTCCGTTCCGCCACCGGCATCACGGGCCGGATCCGGTCGTTCACCACGGAGTCCGAACGCGCCAGAATCGCTGTGGGCAAGGCGATCCGCCGCGCGCTGGCCACCGTCGACCGGGCCGACTCGGTGATCGCGACGCACCTGCGCGCGAGCATCCACACCGGCACCCGGTGCTCCTACCGACCCGCCTGAGACGGGCAGGATCACCGCGCGGTGACCCTGCCCGTCGGATGTGCGTCAGCTGGTGGTGCTGCTGCAGGTGCTGCAGTTGCAACTCGTGCTGTTCGTCGAGACGATCATCATGTCGACCTCGTCGACGTAATCGACGAGCTCGAACGTGTCGGTCTCGAGCGCCCGCAGTTCGGCGCCGAGCACGGCCAGGTTGAGGTCCTCGTTCATGTCAGGCCGAACAACTCGTGGTGCTCGTCGTGCTGCTGGTGGTGCTGCACAGCGGAACCACCAGCATCTCGTCGGCCTCGGCGTGGTCGACGACCTCGAACGTCTCGACCTCCAGCGCGCGCAGCTCCTTCGTGAGCACGCCCAGGTTCAGATCCTCGTGCATGTCGGTCTCCCTATCTCAGGCGCAGCAGCTGCTGGTCGTGCTGCTGGTGCTGCTGCAGCTGCTGTTGATGAGCATCTCGGTTTCGTCGGCGTAGTCGTGCAGCTCGAACGTGTCGGACTCGAGCTCCAGGAGCTCACGCGCCAACGACGCCAACGTGGTGGTGCTTTCCATGACTGTCTCCATCTCGATGTGCGGTGTCGCTCAGGCGCAGGTGCTGCTGGTCGTGCTGCTGGTGCTGCTGCAGCTGCAGGCGCCGATGAGCATCTCGATGTCCTCGGCGTAGTCGTGCAGCTCGAACGTCTCCGACTCCAGCTCCTGGAGCTCCTTCGCCAGCGTCGCCAGGTTCTTGACGTCTCCCATGGGTTTCCCTCCTCTCGATGACTCGGTGGTCACCAGTACAACCGACACCGGTGGACAGACCGGTGACACTTCGCTGGACCCCGACGCGGGTCAATCCGAGACGTGCGGCAGCACCTCGTCGACGAACAACCGCAGGCTGCTTTCCATGGTCTCGCGCGGCTGCCCGCCGTAGTCGATGTTCCACAGCCACACGTCGGCGTGCAGATACTCCGTCACCGCGCGGATCGTGTCGACGACCGATTCCGGCGACCCGACGACGGCGCAGGCGCCGTCCCGCAACGACTCGTCGGTCACTGCCGCGAGCCGGTCCCGCATGGACTCGTAGCCGGGGTAGCTGCTCGACGTGACGTGCGTCCACGCGTCCGCCGCCTCGATGGTGACGTTGTTGTATTCGAGCAGGTGCGGGATCGCCGCCTCGCGCGCCCGCGCGTCGCTCGGCGCCACGTAGAGCGGCATGCTCACCGCCACCCGCGGTTCCCGGCCGGTGCCCCGGTGGGTCTCGCGGAACGTGTCGAGGTAGATCCGGATGAGCTTCTTCGTGTGCGGCAGGTCGCGTTGCAACAGCGACGGCGACACCAGCAGGCCCATCCCCTGCCGCGCCAGCCATTCGAAGCTCTGCGGCGAGACGATCGCGGCACCCCAGACGGGCGGGTGCGGTTCCTGCACCACGGCCGGCAACGACGTCGCGTCGGTGAACGAGAAGTAGTCGCACTCCGCGGTGACCTTCTCCTCGGTCCACAGGCGGAGCACCGCGTCGATGGTCTTCTCGAAGCGGTCCCGGCTGGTGTCCATCGGCACGCCGAGCGCCGCGAACTCGTACGGCAGCCAGGCCCGGGCGAAGCCGACGTCGAGCCGGCCGCCGCTGAGCACGTCGACCATCGCGGCGTGCGCGGCGAGCTGGATCGGGTGGTGGAACGCGGGCAGCACGCAGCCCGTCATCAGCCGGATCCGGCTGGTCTGTGCCGCCACGGCCGCCAGGAACGTGAGCGGGCTGGGCGAGTAGCCGCCGTAGTTGCCCAGGTAGTGCTCGGTCATCTTGACGTAGTGCATTCCGGCCTCGTCGGCGAGCCGCGCCATCGCCAGCGCGTCCGCGTAGTACTCGGTGGCGGAGCGGCGCTCGGGCCGGCAGTCGGGCAGCAGCGAGATTCCGTGCTTCATGTCGGGGTCTCCGTCTCTTCGAGAGAATCGAGCAGTGCCCGCGCGCCGGCGAGCATCGCCGTGGTCGCCGTTCGCAGGGTCGGCACGGGGTCGGGGGCGAACTCCGGTGAGTGGTTCACGGGCACGCTCCGGAGCTTCTCCACGAAGTCGGCGCCGGGCGCGCGCGTCCAGGCCGCCGCCGACACGGAACCGACCGCCCAGTAGACGGTGGGCACGGTCGCGTCCGCGCCGAACAACGGGAAGTCCTCGGTGGCCATCGACGGCGGCACCGGCAGCACCCGCGCCGCGCCGAACGTCGCCACGTGGGCGGCGCGGACCCGTTCGGCCGCCAGCGGCTCGTTGACGCCCGGCGCGGACCGCGTCGTCACGACGATCTCGGGCTCCGCCGGGCTTCCCGCCGCCGCGCAGATCTCCCGTACGGCCGCGTCGACCGTGGCCACCGCGCGGTCGAGGGCGGCGGAATCGAGGCTGCGCACCGTCAACCGGATCGTCGCGCGGTCGGCCACCACGTTCGCCCGGTCACCGGCCCGCACGGCGCCGATGGTCAGCACCACACCGTCCGATGTGGACGGTTCGGCCGGGAACAGCTCGCCGAGCCGGGTCACGATCGCGGCCGCGACCGGAATCGGGTTCGACACCGCGCCTGGCAGGCCGGCATGGCCGCCGCGACCGAACACGGTGACCGCGAGCCAGGCGCTGCCCGCCGTCACGGTGTCCCGGGCGTGGGCCACCCAGCCGGCCGGGAACGGGCCCAGATGCTGGGCCAGCGCGGCGTCCGGTCTCCCCCACCGCGTGTAGAGGCCGTCCGCGAGCATCGCCGCGGCCCCGGTCAGCGTCTCCTCCGCCGGTTGGCCGACCGCGACGACCGTGCCGCGCCACCGGTCCCGCGACCGCGACAGCGCCTCGGCCGCACCGCACAACGCGGCCAGGTGCAGATCGTGCCCGCATGCGTGCATGGCCGGGCCGGTGCTGGCGTACGGGAGCCCGGTCCGCTCGCGCACGGGCAGCGCGTCGAGCTCCGCCCGCAGCAGCACGACCGGGCCGTCGCCGTTGCGCAGCCGGCCGACGACGCCGTGCCCGCCCACGCGCGACGTCACCGCGAACCCGGCCCGGTCGAGCGCGCCGCCCACCCGCGCCGCCGTCCGCTCCTCCGCGCCGGACAGCTCCGGGTGGCGGTGCAGATCGACGTACAGCTCCAGCATGTCCCCGCTCATGGAACCGGTCATGGGAACGGATGGGGGACGCGGTGCAGGTCGGCCGGGGTCAGCGCGGCCGGGCGCAGGCCGCCCCGGTGCTGGGCGGTGAACATGCGCGGCAGGTGTAATGCCCGCTGGAGGCTCCAGCCGAAGTCGATCGGAATCAGGCCGGGCACGATCATGCAGACGTTGTGCAGCCCGACCATCCGTTGCTCCGGCGACGTCTGGTCGACCACGATCACGTCGTGGCCCGCCGCGGTCACCGCGTCGCACAGGTACCGCACGTCGTCGAGCAGGTCTGTCGACGCCGGTCGCCGGCGCGCGTACACCGCCTCCTTCGGCAGCCGGCGGGCCGGTTCCAGGTACCGGCGGGCATGCTCGCGCATCGCCGGAACCGTGAACAGTTCGGCGTGATCGCGCAGCGTCCGCACCAGGCTGAAGTCGCCGGCCATCGCCTCCAGTTCGGCCTGCCGGCGGCGGTGGCTCACCGGCAAACTCGGTACGTAGCTGCAGATCTCCTCCAGCGCACCCTCGATGGCGGTGTCGGGGTCGAGGCTCGCGCCCGCCGCGAACCCGAGCAGGCCCGGGCCACCGTCGAGCCGCTCGGCGACGGCGGTCACCGCCGGCACCGGGAGGTCGATCCGGTTGTCGAACAGCCGCACGTGGTAGCCGAGGAACCGGGCCCGGTCGAGCATCGCCCGGGCCGCCGGCGTCGCCGTGCCGGCCACGTCGATCTCGGTGAGCTCGGCGGCGCCGTACCAGCCGAGCAGGAACGCGTCGCGCTCGATCAGTTCGAGCAGGCCGTACAGGATCGCCTCCTCGACGCTGCCCCCGCTGGCGCAGCCGTTCGAGCACTCGTCGACGAAGCGGTCGGTGTCGGTTCCGGTGCTGTAGTAGGCGATGCGGCGCGGGACGAGGATCGGCCGCCGGTCGCGCAGCGACCAGCCCCACACCCACGGGATCGCGCGGTCCGGGTCGAACGGCTCCAGCCGGTCGCTCGACGCGTAGGCCTCGTCGCTGTACACGCCGCAGTCGCGCGGATCGAGCGCCTCGCCGGCGAGTTGGCGGTGCGAGCCGATCACCGGCGCGACGTTCTGGCGCGGCAGCGAGCCGGCGTCGCGTTCCAGCCCTTCGAGCAAACCGACCTCGCGGCTGCGTGCGAAGTTGTTGGTCTGCCCGCTCCAGTTCATGTCGGCCAGGCCGTGCCGCGCGCGGTTGCGCCACATGCCGAGCACGGGTGCGGTCGTCGTCGACGCCAGGTTCAACACCGACTCCGCACCGATCGCGCCGCTCACCGGGTTCGCGAGCGCGGCCACCGGCAGGTGGTACTCCGACGGCCGGCGCAGCCGGTACGTGTCCGGGCCCGGCTTGGTCCGCGACCGCAGCCGCGGATCGGCGGCGGCGCGGTCGGGCGCGCGCTCGACCGAACAGCGCGGGCAGCGGCCCTCGGGGAGGACCGGGAAAGTGGACGCGATGAGCGTCCGCACGTCGACGGACGTGACCCGGGCCGGGCCGTCGGTGGGCGTCGTCGTGAACGTGCCCGCGTACACGGCCCACACCGCGTCGGCGAGGTGCCGGGTGGGCAACGGCCACTCGCCGGCGGACTGGAAGCCGGGTCCGGTCTCCAGCGCGTCCCGCGTCGGCACCGGGCGCAGCCGTTGCCACCGGATGGAGAGGCAGTGCCCGCAGGCCCCGCCGGTCGGCGGGCCGCCCCAGGGGCCCACGAGAACCGCGTTCGGGGTGAGGTGGACGGTGGCGGTGTGCCGGTCGACGCCGTCGACGACGGCGGTGGCGTCCTCGATGCCGAGCGTCGCGACCCGCGGTGCCGGCAGCCCGGCGCGGGCCGCCCGCACGGCGAGCAGATCGTGCAACAACTTCTCGGTCATGCGTCTTTGCTCCAGCGGAAAAGCTTCGCGGCGAAGCCGACCATCAGCAGGGTGAACCCGAGCAGCGCCAGGCACGGCAGCACCGTCGACTGTGGACCGTCGGTCCCGGTCAGCACGCCGCTGGTCCCCTCGATCATGTAGTGCAGCGGCAGCACCTTGGCCACGCCCTGCAGCCACCCCGGCGCCTGGTCGAGCGGGTAGAACGTGCCGGACAGGAACGCCATCGGCACGAGCAGGAAGTTCGCGATGGCGGCGATGGCCTCCGACGAGGTCCCGTGGCTGCCGATCACCATGCCGATCGCGAAGAACGCCATGACACCGCACAGCACGACCGGCAGCGCGAAGACCGCCTGCGACCCCAGCCGCAGCCCCAGCGGGGGCAGCACCGCGATGCCGACGAAGAACACGGTCTGCGCGAGCGCGACGCCCACCGCGACCACGAACCGCGACGAGAGCACCGTCAGCACCGAGGTCGGTGTCATCCGGAGCAGCCGCAGCACGCCGCTCTCCCGCCACTGCACGAGCGTGTACGCGACGCCGAACACCGCGCCGTTCGCCACCGCCCAGCAGAGCACGCCCGGCGCGAGGAACCCGATGGCCTCGCGGCCGTCGGGCAGGTCGTCGAAGAGCACGCCGAAGACCATCAGGAAGATCAGCGGAAAGAGGAACGTGAAGAACAGGGTGATCCGGTCCCGGACGTGGGACCGGGCGACGGCCCCCGACAGGGCGACGTAGGCGTTCACGGTTGGTACTCCCGTCCGGTCAGGCTCAGGTAGACGTCCTCCAGGGACGCGGTGTGGGTGCGCACCTCGTGCGGCCCGGCGAGGTCGGAGACCGCGGCGAGGACGCGTCCCGGCACCTGCGTGCTCAGCGACAGCACCGCGGCCTCCAGGGTCACGGCGTCGACGCCCTCGATCCCGCGGGCGTCCTCTGTGGACAGTCGGTCGGCCGGCACCCGGACGACCGTGGGCCGGTTGAGGCCGTTGACCAACGCCCGCGGCGTGTCCAGCGCGACGAGCCGCCCCTGGTCGACGATCGCGACCCGGTCGCACAGCGCCTCGGCCTCGTCGATGTGGTGCGTGGTGTAGATGATCGTCTTGCCCGTCGCCTTCAACCGACGCAACAGGTCCCAGAGCGAGCGGCGGGCCTGCGGGTCGACCGCGGCCGTCGGCTCGTCGAAGAACAGCAGCTCGGGGTCGTGGGTCAGCGCCGCGGCGATGGCCAGCCGCTGCCGCTGCCCGCCGGAGAGGCGGTCGACGCGCGTCGACGCCTTGCCGGTGAGGCCCACCAGTGCCAGCACGTCGTCGGCCCGCCGGCGGTCGACGCCGTAGAGCGCGGTGACGGTCCGCAGGTGTTCGATCGCGGTGAGCCGGGTGAAGAACGCCGAGTTCTGCGTCTGCAGTCCCAACCGGGGCAGTAGCGCGGGATTCCGCGGCCACGGCGACAGGCCGAGCACCTCGACCTCGCCCGTGTCGGCGCGGCGCAGGCCCTCCAGGATCTCGATGAGCGTGGTCTTGCCCGCGCCGTTGGGGCCGATGACGCCGAAGAACTCGCCGCGGTCGACGGTGAACGAGACCCCGTCCACGGCCCGCACGTCGCCGTACGCCTTGTGTACGCCCCGGGCGACGACCGCCGGGCGGTCTGACTGACGTGTGCTCACGTCGCGATTCCCTTCTTCCACCCGGCGTACCGACGCCAGGCGATGAACAGTGCGGCGACGCCGGCCAGCGCCCACGCCACCCCGGTCGGCAGCACGGCGAACCCGAGCAGCGCCAGGAGGACGACGGACGCGGTCCCGGCCAGGAGGACCCAGACGCGGAAGCCCACGTACGTCCGGCGGACCCAGCGCGGGTAACCGTCCGGCGCCGGGCGGCGCCCCAGCAACGCCGCGACGCGCAGGCGCGTGTACCGTCGCGACTCCTCGGAGAGGCGCGACAACCCCAACAGGTGGGCCACCATATGGAGCCCGTCGAGGGTCGGCATCGGCAGGTAGTTGAACAACGCCTGCCCGATTCCGAGGAGCAGCAACGTCCCTATGGCGTCCCGGGTCGGGTCGGACGCGGGCAGCGCCAGCCAGAGGACGAAGAACGGCGCCAGGAACACGTGGTTGGCGACCACGCCGGAGGCGGCGGTGGCGACGCGTCCCCGCCGGCGCGGGAACAGCATCACGTCGTCGACCGAGCAGAACGCCGCGACAACCGGCCCGTACCACCGGATGCCGATCGCCGACGCGTTGCCGCCGTAGTGCCGGCACGTCAACCCGTGGGCGAACTCGTGCCCCGCCGCGCCGACCCACAACAGGACGGTGACCAGCATGGCCAGCGACGGCTGGTGCAGCACGGTCGACACACCCGTCGCGAGGCTCGACAGTCGCGTGGCCAGGTAGACGTCCATGCCGACCAGCGCGACGAGCAACGGAACGAGCACCGCCGGGCGGTACACCCACGAGATCCGGCGGTACACGCGGGCCACCAGCCGCGACGGGTCACCGAAAACGTACTTCCCCCGCAGGGGTCCGAGCCGCTGGAAGCCCTTGCAGTGCACGCGGGCCGCCGGGCGGCGGGGCGCGCCGGCGAGCAGGTTCCGGGCGCCCAGCAGGGCGAGCAGCTGTCCCCAGGAGGCGTCGCCGAGGTGACGCTGGAACGCGGCGGCGTACTCGTCGCCGATCTCGCCCAGCGTGCGCCGTCCGTCCAATCTGGACAGAACGAAGTACTCGCGCGGCCCGATCTCGTAGCGGTCGCCGGTGGCCCGGTTCTTCACCATGTGCACCACCGCCGGTCCGCGCCGGAAACCCGGTCCGAGCACCACGTCCGGGTCGCGGGCGACGCGCCGGTCCTCCAGTTGGGCCGACGTCATCGGGGCGCCTCGACGAGGTGCCGGTCGCGCAACGCGCGGGTGAGCACGTGACCCAGGTACGACTCGTCGGCGAGCGTCACGCTCAACCGGTTGTTGGTCATGTGCAGGTAGGCCCACAGCACCCGGCGCAGCGCGTCGGGAACGTCGGTGACCGCCGCCGGCTCGCCGTTCCAGTCCCGCAGGAGCAGTTCGGCCCGCGCGGCCAGGGCGGCGATCCGGTCGCGCAGGTCGACGCAGTGCGCGTGCCAGCCGCCCAGCAGCCCGGGCAGGTCCTTCGCCCGGCCCTCGGCGCATACGGTCCGCAGTTCGAGAAACCGGCGGGTGACCCGGTCGCCCATCATCTCGTACGCCTTGTCGTGAACCGAGGTGCCGTCGATCGGCACGACACCGTCGAACGTGCGGCGCCAGTACTCGGCGTAGTCCTCGAGGAACGTCGTGATGGAGTCCTCGTCGTCCAGGAACACCGTCGTCATCACCATCATGAGTTGCACGGCGAGCCCCAGCGTCGCCCGGCGCAGGTGCAGGTTAAGCGTGCGGGTCGCCTCGATGACGAGGTCCGACGAGTACTCGAAGTGCCACTCGGCGACCGCGACACCGGCCGCGCCGCCGTACTTGCCGAACTCCGGTTCGTACGGCACGTACTTGTAGGTGTTGTTCTTCTCCATCCGCATGACGCCGTGCTCGTCGACGTACTCCAGGCGCTCGTCGTCGCTGAACTCGAAACCGAACATCTTGTCGTACATGTCGGAGAACGCGCCGGCGCTCAGCTCGTAGAGGGCCGGTCGCTGGCGGAGGAACGTCTGGATCGCCGCCTCGGCGCGTCGCAGCACCTCGCCGGTCGCCTCCACTGTGGACGGTCGCAGCCGCAGCCGGAGGTGCGGCCCCTCCAGCCAGTAGTTGATGAAGAAGTAGCCGGCCAGCAGCCCGTCGCCGCGCAGGTCGTCGACCAACGGCCGGACGCACTCGGTCAGCATCGGTCGGCGGTTGCCCGCGTAGTAGATGTGAATGCCGTGCCAGTCCCCAAAACTCACTGTGCATCCCTCTCGTGCTTGATCATTTCGACGATCATCTCGGCGACGTGATGGCCCTGATCCGACGTGACGTAGAGCTGGTCGCCGGCGGGCAGCATCTCCTCGAAGCCGACCTCGCCGCCGGAGTTGCGGGCCAGGTGGTCGAGCACCACCAGCGAATGGACGCTGCCGAAGTCGACGTGGTGCGGCTTCGACGAGTCCCGCCACGCCCGCGCCCGCGCGCCGCCGCCGAACCGGGCGAAGACCCGGTCGGGCAGGCCGTGTTCGCGCTGCCACGAGCGCCACGACAGCAGCCAGGCCGCGTCGTCGGGGTCCCGGGCCGGCAGCGCGTCCGCCTCGACCGTCCAGCTCCGCCGGCGGATCACGGTGTTGCGGAAGCGGATCCGCGGCCGGCCGGTGACGCCGCCGACGCTCGCCGCCTCGGGCACGCCGTCCCACGGCCGCATGGTGCCCACCGATGTGGGAGCGAACAGCGTCAGCATGCGCGGGATCGCCGGCAGCGCCATCGGGACGAGGTAACCGAAGTAGACCGGGATGACCTCCCGGCCGAGCCGCCGCGACCGCAGCATGACCCGGTCGGCGGCCTCGTCGTGTTCGAGGTACAGGTCCTCCAGGGCGATCTGCTCTCCGGTCGGCACCGAACCGGTCTCGCCCGGGCACACCAGCTGGTAGTCGATCAACCGGCCGTGCAGGTTGAGGTTCGTCGTGAGCACGCCGCCGACGAGTTCGGCGAACACGGCGCCGTCGGGCTGGCGCAACCGGTTCTCGTCGCGCACGCGCGTCGCGAGATCCCCGCCGTCGCCGGTAAACCCGCCATCTCCCGTGAAGCAGTGGGTGAAGCGGGAGAACGGGAACGACAGGCTGCCGAAGGACTGGTTCAGCACCGCCAGCGGGCCGTCGGGCGTGCGGGCCAACTGGATGAAGTGCGCCATCGGGGCGAACGTGCGGGCCGCCGGTGCCAGTTCCTTCGTCACCGCCGCCAGGAAGTCCTCGTCGAGGGTCAGTTCGGCGGCGCCGTCGGGCAGCGCCGCCCACGCCTCCCGCATCCCGTCGGTGAACCGCTCCTTCGCCTGTTCCAGCGCCGTGATCTCCGGGCTGTTGAGCCAGTTGTTCAGGCCCGACTGGCGGGTGTCACCGTCGGCGTTCCGCCGCCGCTCGGCGGCCTCGACGTACTGGTCGTAGATGTCCTCCTGGAAGTCGTGCACGAACTTCAACAGGTCGTCGCAGCGGCCGCCGCGGCCGTACCGGATCAGGAAGAACGCCTTCAGCAGCAACTGCTGCGGCCGCATGAAGTCGAAGACGGGCTGCACCGCGCCGATCGCCCGCAGGTCGGCGCCGACCTCGTCCATCCATTCGGTCCGGCTCGTGACGAGCGGGTCGACCTCCAGCCGCACGTCCTCGTACAGCAGCGCCTGCGGCAGTGTGGCGTCCTGCGCGCCGATGCTCTCCTGTGCGGCGGTGAGCGCCGTGCGCAACCAGGTCAGGATCTCGCGCCGCTCGGGGACGTCCGCGTGCGCGTACCGGTCGATGCGCGCCGCCACCAGATCGAGCCGCGTGGCGAGCGTCGCCGCCCACGGCTGCCCGAGCCGGCGCAGGTCGGCCGCGAACCCGCGCACCGGATCGGGCTGGTGGATGTCCAGTCGCGGGGCGTCGACCTGCACCAGGCCGAGCCGGCTCAGCGCGCGGGCCCACCGGCCGCCCTCCTCCGCGGACGCCTTCTCGATGGCCCGCACGCGGTCGACGAAGTCGCGGAACCGGATCCCCGGCTCGCGCTCCAGCACCTCCAGGGTCCGTTCGAGGCTCGCGTTGCGGCTGAGGTAGTAGACGTCGGTCTTGGCGATGTCGAATCCGACGGTCGCGGCGTCGTCGCCGTAGTTCATCGACTGGCGCACGTACCGGATCCGGTCGAGCTCGGACTTCCAGCCCGGCGTCAGCCGCACCGGCAGGTCGGCGCGCAGGTCGTCGTTGGCCACGATCAGGTCGCTGAGCCGGCCGAGCACCGCGACGTTCAGCCGCGCGTGGCCGTGCCACCGCTCGCCGACGCGGCCGGGATACAGGTCCGCCCGGTCCGGGTCGGCGAACTCGCCGACGGCCAGCCCGGTGAACGTGCTGAACGGGCTTGTCTTGTAGGCGATCCGGTACAGGTACTCCAGCAGGGAGCGCTCGATGCGCCGCTCCCGCTTGGTGAGCGTCGGCCGGTCGCTCGTGCGGTACCCGTCCAGGTACGTGTCGAGCGACGACGACGCGAGCAGCAGCCCGTTGCGCAGCCGCGGTTCGCCGGCCAGGTCGCGCAGCAGAATCCGGCTCCGCCGCGTGTCCGCGTCCACGATCTCCGTGCCGGTGGCGGTCAGCGCGTCCAGCGCGGCCCGGTCGTGCAGCCACGCGGCCAGCTCCGCGCCGAGGTCGCCGGGAACAGTGCGCAGGGCGGCCGCGTCCTTGGGCAACCGGTTGTTGAAGATCTGCCGGCGCGCCGCGAGGAGTGGACGCCGACTGTTTTCGTCGAGGTGGTCGCCGATGTACTCGTGCAGCAGGTCGCTCAGCCGCTGCCCGTCGGCGGCGAGGCGGTCGCGCGCCGCGATCACCGCGTCGGCCCACGCGACGCTGTCGGTGAACCGCAGGCCCTCCAGGCGTTCGACCGGCAGGCCGGCCACGCGCAGCATGTACCACCGGCCGAGCCGCCAGGACACGGGATCCGTCATCATTTGCCTCCGTAGCCGAGTGGATGGTCAGACGAGGTCGAAGCGGTAGGTCGCGGCCGGCTGCCGCAGGTGGCCGACCATCATGAGGAACAGCGGGATCTCGTCGCCGTCCCGCAGTCCGAGTTCCTCGATGTAGCCGACCGTGTCGAGCGCGAGCGCCACACCGCAGCCCGTGCCGAGCGCGGCCGACGTCGTGTAGCAGGCCTGCGCCACGGCGCCGGTGACCGCCGTCGCGAGCCGGTATCCGCGGTCGCCCACGGCGTCGAGCAGCGCCGGTATCCGCACGGCCGGCACGATCACGGCGGCCGCTTGTTCGAGGTTGTAGTTGCTCATCGTGTAGTTCCACTGCAGGAACCTGCCGGGCGCGCCCGCCTTGATGCGGCGCAACGCGCCCGCGGCCGGGTCGTACTCGTAGACGCCCGGGTCCACGCCGTGCACGTGGTTGACGAACACGTACTGCTTCACCAGCGTCAGGTCCTCGTCGGCGGGGAGCACGTCGCAGTCGAACCGGGCCGCCGCGGCTCCCGCGGAGAGCACCGCCGCGAGGTGGGCGCCGTCGAACGTCCGGAACGCCTCGAACCGGCCGAACGAGGTGACCCGCTCCCGCAACGCCCGGCGCACGTCGCGCGTCGGCGGTGCGGGCGCCGGCAACGGCACCTCGGCCAGGTCGGGCCGGGGCGTCACCTGCGCGGCCTTGACCGCGCCGGTGCCGGGCCGCTCGGCGCATCCGGTGACGGTGGACGCGTGCATCCGCGTCACCGGGTCGAACCTCCGCACCCGGCGCGACCGTTCCCGGTCCTCGTAGCGGACGCGCGCCGTCGTGGGTTCCGGTGCGGCGCCGGTCGGTTGGCCCAGCGGCACCACCGCGAAGACGCCCTCCCGCTCCGGCTCGATGTTCAGCAGCCGGCTGAGGCGCGGCTCGTCGAACCACAGGCTGGGCGTGAGCGTCACACCGTGCGCGGCGCCGAGCGTCCGCCACGTCTGCAGGATCGTGCCGACGTCGAAGCCGGTGGCGTGGTAGCTGAAACTGTTGTACTTGAACGAGTTCTGCCAGAACTTGATGCCGAGCACGAGGTACTGGTCCACTGTGGACGGATCGTCCAGGGAGGCCGCGATCTCCGCCGTCACGTCGCCGGCGATCAGCTGCTTCATCGAGTGATGGAACGGGAAGTAGTGGTACAGGCCGGGTACGGCCGATCCCCGCGCGCCCGTCGCCCAGTAGACGCTCACCGGGTAGATGCCGCCGCCCGACGCCGTGCCCCGTCCCCACTTCGCGGCCTCGTACCGCGGCGTCAGGGCCTGACCGTTGGCGTCGATCGTCAACCGGCGCCCGAGTTGGGCGTACGAATGGAACAACAGGTCACCGAGCACCGGTTCCGGGCCCGGCAACGCGAAGCCGTCGGCGTCCGGATAGAACTTCGTCTGCCGGGGCTTGTCCGCCCAGTCGATGACGTAGTCCGCGTCCGGATCCTCGCGGCTGCGCCGCACGATCGCAGCCAGGTAGTCGCTCGCGACACTCATGCCTTACTCCTTGTCAGGGAAACGGGTGTGGGGCCGGGTTCACCGCGCCGGCCGCGACCGCGCGCAGGCGCGGCATGGTCAGCACGCGCTGCCGCCGCCAGCCGAAGTCGATCGGCACCAGCCCGGGCACGAGCACGCTCACCGTGTGCAGCCCCATTTCCCGCTGCTCGGGGGAGGTCTGGTCGACCACGATCACGTCGAACCCCTCGCCCGCCAGGGCGGTGACGCACCGGCGCACGTCCTCGGCGAGGTCCGCGCCCGGCGCGATCCGCGGTCGCACGGCGGCCACCGGCACGAGCCGGCTCCGCCGGTGGAGCAGGAACTCGGCGTGCCGGCGCATCTCCGGTACGCCGTAGAGCATCGGGTGGTCGTGCAGCGCCCGCACGAGGTCGAAGTCCGCCGCCAACTCGCGCAGCCGCGGCAGGTCCCGTTCGGTGCGGCCGCGCAGGAGCAGCGAGTCGGTGGCGATCTCGTCGAGGGCGCTCGCGAGCGCGTCCTCCGGATCCAGGCCGGCACCCGCGCCGAAGCAGAGCGCGCCGATCCCCCGGTCGACCCGTTCCGCCACCCCCACCACCACCGGCATCGGTGTCGTCGCGGTGCGGGCGTCGAAGAACCGGGGCCGGTAGCCGTACATCCGGAGCCGGTCGACCATCATCCGCGTCTCGGCCCGGGTGCTCGTCGCCGGATCGATCTCCGGCAGCGCGATCCGGCCGTACCAGCTCAGCAGGAACGCGTCCCGTTCGACCACTTCGGACAGTCCACAGTAGACGGCCTCGACCAGCGACGACCCCGAGGCGCACCCGTTGGAGCACTCCTGCACGAACCGCTCGGACTTCGGCGCGTGGTGGTAGTACGTGAGCACGAGCGGCACCAGGATCGGCTTCTCGTCGCGCAGCGACCAGCCCCACACCCAGTCGATCGGCCGGTCCGGGGTGAACCGGCGCACCAGCGGCTCCGCGGCGTAGAACGCGTCGGAGTACACGCCGCAGTCGCGCGGGTCGAGCGCCCGCGCGCCCAGCTCGTCCAGGCTCGCCCGCACCGGCGCCCGCAACCCGCGCGGGTGGACGCCGGCGTGGCGCTCCAGCCCTTCCAGGACGCCCACCAGGCGACTCGCCGCGTAGCTGTTCGTGTGGCCGCCCCAGTGCACCTCGTAGAGGTTCGCGGCGCCGGAGCGCAGGGCGAAGCGGCCGTTGACCGACGCCGTGGTCGGCAACGCGAGGAGCGGGAGCGCGCCGTCACCCACCAGCCCGCACACCGGGTTGGCCAGCGCGTCCACCGGAAGGTTCAGCTCCGCCAGGGTGCGCTGCCGGAACCCGCCACCGGGCGACCTCGGCGACGGAACGAGGTCGACGGCCGCCGCCTCGGCGGTGTCGGCGCGCGGAGCACCGCAGGCCGGGCAGTCCGGGTCCGGAACGAGCCGGGTCCGGCTCATCGCGCCGGACGCGAGATCCACCGCGAACACGAACGGGTACGCGCCGTCGGGGTCCCCCGCGAGGGCGGACGCGATGAGCGCGGCCAGCCTCGTGACCGTGAACGCGGTCAGCAAGGGCGGCTGTCCCGCCGCCGCGATGGCGGGCCCGCCGCACTCCAGCGCGTCGCGGAGGAACTCGGGACGCAGCAGTTGCCAGCGCCGGGCGAGGCACCGCTGGCACCCCGCGCGTCCCTTCGACGGGAACGGCCCGACGACCGCGTTCCGTCCGGTCAGCAGCACCGGCACCGCCGGCGTGCCGAAGCCGTCCGGCGGCCGGGTCACCGCGAGTTCGTCGCGCACGCCCAGCGGGGTGACCACCACGGGAACGTCGGTGGGCAGCTCCCGTTCGATCGCCCGGGCCAGTGCCGCACAGGCGTCGACCCAGGGAAGTTGGTCGCTGTGCATGCTCAGGCGCCGTCCGCCAGCAGGACCCGGACCGTGTGGATCCCCGCCGCCCGCAGGTCCGCGGGTGTCGTCGACACGGCGAACGCGTCGCGGTCGGCGACCCGGAGCCGGCCCAGCACCCCCGACCACGACCCGACCGGGTCGATCGCGACCTCGTCGGTGACGCCGCCGGCCCGCAGCGTGTACGGGTCGAACGCGCGCAGGAACCCGTCCCCGGTGCTGATCCGCTCCTCCGGGAACTCGGTCGCGACCTGCACGACGCCGACGAGATCGCGCAGCGCGCGCACCACCGCCCGCCGGCGGTCGAGGTCCGCCCCGATCGTCCACAGTGGAGCCTCGTCGCCCACCCGGGCCCGGGCGAGCATCGTGTGCATGCCGGACACCCGGTCCCCGCCGAGGTCGAGCACCTCGAACTCCAGGCCGAGGTTCGCCGCCGACCGGTTCAGGAAGTCCAGTTCCGGATCGGCGGCGAACGCCGACCGGTCCAGCGCGACGACCGCGTTGCCGCGGACGGCCCGGTCGAGCGCGTGGAACGCGAGCGCCGACGCCAGACCGGCACCGAGGGCCTCGGCCACCGTCGAGCCGGCGCCCGCTCCGGCCGAGGTCGCGACGCAGAGCCCGGCCCGGTTGTACGCGCCGAGCGGGCGGACCGCCGCCGCCGGTACGACGACCTCCGCGCCGGACAGCAGCGACGTCGCCGGCACCCAGTGCGCCACCCCGTGCGCCGTCCCGTGCGCCGTTCCTTGCGCCACGCGGCCGGCGGCGGCCCGCGTACCGCGCCCGATGTCCAGCCTGTCGGGCCCGACCGCCGGGCGACCGCCGGTCCCGCGGACGACGCCGGGCAGCGGCGCCACCTCGTCGACGTACGCCCCCGCCGCGGCGAGCAGCGCCGACGACCGCGCGCCGACGAGGTGGTGGACGTCGAACGTCGTCACCTCCCGGTGCGCGCGGTGACCGGTCGAGAAGCGCAGGCGGGCCACCTTGAGCGGGATCTGGGTGAACCGCTCGTCGTCGAACTCGGCGAACACGCCGAGGTTCGGCTGCACGAGCCGGCTCGTGAGCTCGTGCAGCAGGAGCTGCGCGTCGTCGGTGTCCTCCGCGTCGCGGGCCGCGGTCATGGCCGGCGAGGCCGGCGACGGGTCCGTGAGCGGGTCGCCGGGCGTGTCACCGCAGTGCGGGCACGCCGGGTGCGGCAGCAGCCGTTCGGCCACCGCGTCGAGCGAGTCCAGCCGCTGGACGATCACGGCGTCGCGGGCCTCGTCCGGCATCGTGCCGGTGAGCACCCGGAAGACCTCGTACGCGAGCAGGTTCCCGATCATCGCCGCGTGCGGGGCGCTGAGCGTCGACGCGGATTCGACCGCGGGGACGACCGCCCGGGTCCACACACCTGCCGTGGCACCGGATTCGTCGTTGGCGCCGAACCGCAGCGTCGCGCAGACCCAGCACCCGGCCCGGTCGGCCGTCATGACCGGGCCGACCAGAACCCTGTCGCCGACGGTCGTCGCGGAGAGCAGCACCACGCCGTCGGGGATGCCGTCCGCGAGCAGGCCGGTGATGAGACCCGGCGCGGCGCCCGCGTCGGTCACCAGCACGGCGTCGTACCCGTCGAGGCCGACCCAATCCGGCGACGCCAGGTGGGTCACCTCGACGTCGCAGCCGTTCCGGACGAGCCCGGCGACCTCCTCGACGACGTCGGCGAACCCGGTGTCGGGCCGGTCCAGCGACGCCTCGACGCCGACGTGCGCCGCGCCGTTGCGCACCAGACCGGCCACACACCAGCGCGCGACCAGGTCGTCGCCGAGCACCGCGATCCGCGCCGCGCGCAGCGTCGCGAACCGGCGCTCGGGGCTGTCGGTGAAGTGGTCGATGTAGTTCAGCTGGGCCGCGAACCGCGCGGACACCTCCGGCGCCAGCGGGGTCTCCGGTGGTGTGTCGCCGCTCGCGTCGCGGGCGAATCCCCGTTCGAGCATCTTCGAGACGATGTCGCCGACCATGCCGCGCTGGCCGTCGTTGAGCCCCGTGCACAGTTGGGCGACCGTGTGCCGCCCGTTGAGGTACGGCGCGAGAAGGCACGTCAACCGGTACGCCGACTTCGACTTGAGATGGAAGCCGGTGTCGGCGTTCCGGATCAGGACACCGTCGGGTGTCTGGGAGTAGAGCACGTCCTGCCGGATCCGGGGCCGGCTCTCCACCACTGCCTGATAGCTGCCGCTCATCTGTTGTCTCCTAAAGAGCTTGAGGAACCGACCTTCTCGCCGCGCAGGATCGCGAGTTCCAGCCGTTGCAGTCCGCTGCCCGGGTCGATTCCGAGCTCGTCGCGCAGGTGCCGCTTGACGTTGCCGTACTCGGCCAACGCGTCGGCCTGCCGGCCGAACCGGTACAGCGACTCGATGAGCTGCTCCCAGAACCGCTCGTACCCGGGGTGTTGCCGAACCGCCGACCGGAGTTCGGCGATCACCTCGCGGTGCGGCCCGACGTCGAGCTCCAGATCGAACCGGCGTTCCGCCGCCCGCAACCACTCCTCGGTCAGGCCGGGGAGGTCGTCCCGCTGCAACAGGCCGGACCGGATGTTCGCCAGCGGCGTGCCCTGCCACAGCGCGAGGGCGCGGCGCAGCAGGTCGAGTTCGGCCCACGGGTCACCGCTCAGCGACGCCCGGGAGACCAGCTCCCGGAACTCGACGAGGTCGAGCGTGGCCGCGGTGGCCGGAAGCCGGTAACCGCCGGGCACCGTTTCAATGACGTTGTCCGCGAATCCGAAATTGCGGAAAAGCCGGCGCAGGCGGAGCACATAGGTCTGCAACGTCGCTTTGGCGGTCGAGGGCGGCGAACCCTCCCACACCACGTTCTGCAGATATTCCGCCCGCACGGTCTGGTTGGGCCGCAACAGCAGCGCCGCGAGCAACGACGTCGGTTTCGACGACGGCAGAATCACCGTCTCCGTACCGTCGCTGAGGCTCACGAGGCCAAGCACCGAGAACCGCATCCACACCCCTCCCTGTCGCTCACACGAATGGAGGTGTTCCATCCGGTGACACGTCGGGACACGGTGCGTGCCAAGGCTTGCGCGGTGCGGCTAGCCTGCGATTCGGTGCAATGTCGGGCGAGGTCGGGAGAATCGGCGGCCGTGCTGGTCCCCGGCCCGGCGTCGCACGTGGCGGTTCACCCGTGGGTGTCGGGCTTCCGGCGCTGGCGCTGTCGATTTGCCGACCGGTGATCAGGGTCGGTACGAGCAGTGGGTTCCGGTTCGCACCGTCGCGGTCAGGTGCCGGCCGAGCTCCGCGTCGACGCGGGCGATGGAGGCGATGGCGCGCCGGATCGCTTTGCTGACAGCGTGCCGCACCCGCTCCCGCGCGCCGGGTTCGAGGCCGTCCCGGTCGGCGGTGCGCAGGGCGTCCACGCCGGCCGCCAGGTCGGCGGCGGCGATGTCGCGGGCGGGATCGGCCAGCAGCACGGCCAGGTGCGGCATGCCGGCACTCGACGGGACGCGCACGTCGCGCCCACCGAACCGGAACAGCCACCGCTGGCCCTCGCGGCGGCACGTGACCGGAAACCCGTCGCCCGCCGGTATCTCGGCGCGGAGATCGAGCGGCAGGGCCAGCACCGCGGCCTCCTCGCGCGCGGCGAGCAACTGCCGCTGCGCGAGGGCATCGTCGTCCGGATGGCACCGGCGGGCCAACGCCTGCGCATACCGCGTGCGCGAACGGATCAGGGCGGGCCAGTGCCGCAGCGCGAGGTTGTCCTGAACGGCGAGGCGCAGGTGGGTCGCGGCACCGTCCACGTCTCCCGAACCCAGCGCGGCGAGACCCGACGCGTGCCGCGTCGAACCGAAACACACCACGGCCGGCCCGGCCAGGGCGGGCTGATCCGCGTACGGCGCAAGGATTTCGTGGACGCGTGCGCACGTCTCCGCGTCCCCCAACCGGAACGCGGCCTCGGCGACGACGAACATCGACGCGAGCCACCAGCCCGATCGCGGTGTGTCCCGGCTCGTCAGTGACGCGAGCGCGCTCTCCGCGGCGAGCCGGTCGCCGGCGGCGGCCGCGGCCAGCGCGAGCATCGCGTACGGGCCGATGCCGGCCGTCGTCAGGCTCGGGTCGTGCACGCTCCCGGCGAGCGGCGGCAGCAGTTCCGCGACGCGGCCCTGGTACCAGCGGACGGCGGCGACCTGCGCCCAGTAGACCGACGCGGCGTCGTCGTGTCCGAGGGCGGTCGCCCGCGCGTACCGGTCCCCGGCGTCGGCCTCGGCCCGGTCGAGCCGTCCGGCCCGGATCGACAGCATGACCTCGATCGCCCGCACCGCGCCGGAGATCTCCGGGTCCGGCCGCCGGTCGAGAACGGTCCGGAGTTCGGCGAGACCGCGCTCGGCCCGGTGGTCACCGTCGACGAACAGGTCGACGGCCTGGCACAGCAGTCCCCGCAACAGGTCCGTGTCCCGGCCGGTCCGGGCGCTCTCGGCGACCAGTTCCGTCGACAGTCCTCGGCGCAGTTGGGCCCGGCGCGGACAGCCGGGACCCAGCAGGTGGTGGTGTGCGAGCCGGAGCGCCGCGGCCCGGGTCCCGGAATCGCCGGCGGCCGTCGCCTCCCGCACCACCGCGAGGATCGCCGCGTGGTCGCCCTGTTCGCTCGCCAGCCGGGCCCGGACCCGACGGCCGAGCGATGATCGGGAATCGATCGACGCCGCCAGCCGTCGCAGCCGGGCCAGGAGCAGTTCGCGGTCGGCGATCATCCGCTCGGCCACGTGTGCGCCGCGGTCGGGGCGGCGGCCCGGATCGTGGCCTCGATCCGGGGCCACGGAAGGCCGGGCGGCAGACCGACCATGGTGACGTCGGCGACCTTGTCCCACCGTTCGAGCCGGTCCCGCACCGTCGCGGCGGTGCCGTAGGCGGTGAACTCGTCGAGCAGGATCTGCGCGTCGTCGGGGATGGTCTTCGCGGACCGGACCAGCTCGACCTCGGCCGCCAGCCCCTGACCGGCCACCACGCGGGGATAGATGTCGCCCATCGCCCCCAGGTACGCCGCCGTGCAGGCCGCCGCGGCATCCCGCGCCGCCACCACGTCGTCGTCGACGACCGTGAACGGACCGGCCGCGACCGTGACCCGCCCGGGCATGCCGGCGCGGAGCTCGACGAGCCGGTCGCGACGCAGATACAACGGATACCAGCCGTCGGCCAGCTCCGCGGTGACCCGGATCGTGCGCTCGCCCGACGCGGCGAGCCAGATCGGCAGCTCCGGCACGGGCGGCTGGCCCAGCCGCAGCGCCCGCGCCCCCGGCACCGCCGACAGCGCCGCCCGCTCGCCGTTGAGCAGCGCGCGGACCTCCGTGGTGACGGCGCGCAGGCGGGCCGCCGGCCGGTCGTACCCGAGGTCGTGCCAGCCCTCCACGAGCTGGCGGGTGCTCGCACCGAGCCCGAGGATGAACCGGCCGCCCGAGATCCGGTGCAGGGTCGCGGCGGTCATCGCGATGGTCGCCGCCGTGCGTCCCCAGATCGACAGCACCCCGGCGGCGAGCACGATGCGCCGCGTCGCGCCGGCGAGCTCGGCCAGCAGCGCGGACGAGTCCAGGCCCCACCCTTCGGCGACCGAGAAGACCTCGTACCCGAGGGCGTCGGCGAGCCTGGCCGCCCGCAGGATGACGTCGCGGCGAACCTCCATCGGCGTGACCGCGATCCCACGCCTCATTTCCCGTTCTGGCACACCAGAACGCTAGCGACGCGGGGCCACCGGCCGAATCCGTTGAAATACCGAGAGGCTGTCGGCTTCCCGCCGTATCCGCCGGGGAAACTACCGAGTCGGGGTCAGCCGGGCCCACACCGCGATCTGCGCCCGGGCCCGGACGCCGAGCTTGGTGCGCAGGTGTTCGACGTGCGAGTCGACGGTGCGGACCGATACGCCGAGCGCCTCGGCGATGCTCGCGTTGGTGAGCCCGTCGGCGATCAGGTCGGCGACCTGAAGCTCCCGCGCGGTCAGCGATCCCTTCGCGCCGTTGCCGTTCCCGCCCCGCAGGAACGACAGCACCGTCGCGGCCGCGACCTCGCCGCCCTCGGCGTAGATCGGTTGCATCCGGCCGTCGAGCGTGGCGAGTTGCGCGCCGGGGATCAGCGCGGCCAGCTCCCGGCCCAGCTCGAACCCGACCGCGCGGCTCCCCCGCCGGTGCGCCACGAGCGTGGGGACCCGCACCGCCGGCAGCAGCTCGGCGACGTCGAACCGGTAGAACATCTCCAGCAGCGCGGCGGCCGTGTCGGCGCTGGCCGACGCCCGTTGCACCCGGGCGAACGTCGCGGTCAGCCCGGCCGGGGCGTCGGGGAACCAGATGTCGCTGAGCACCCGCGAACCCAGTCCCCAGTGCGACCGCACGAGCGCCAGCACCGAGCGCCGGACGTCGTCGGGCGCGAGGTCGGTACCACGGGCGCAGGTTCCGTACAGGATCAGCGACGAGAGGACGCCGGGATGCGCGTGCGCGTACGCCGCCGCGATCTGGCCGCCGTCGCACGAGCCGAGCAGTGCGAACCGCGTGAGACCCAGGTGCTCGACCAGCGCCCGCAGCACGGCGAGCTCGGCGGCCATCGTGAAGTCGACCCGGTCCCGATCGGACAGCCCGCAGCCGACCTTGTCGTACCGGATGACGGTGTGCTCCCGCGACAGCGCCTCGACGAACCGCCGGTACTCCGGGTTCTCCCACAGCTGACCGAGATGCGACACCCAGCCGAGCGAGCACACCAGCGGCGGCCCGGTGCCCGTCACCGAAAATGCCACCCGCCCGACCGGCGTGGCGGCGAACCGAACCACCTGCCCCACCGGCCAAGCATGCCACGTCGGCAGACCTTACTGCTCCGGTGGCCGCCCCGGTTGTCCCTCCACAATGGACCTCCGGACCACCGGCAGCACGGCCGAGGCCACCGCGAACCCGGCCACCGTCCGCCAACACCCACCGGCCCGAACCGCCGCCCCCTGGGACGAAGCGGCATTGAATCGCGCGACGAACTGCTCCCGCCTCTGGTCACCCATTTTTCCGGTCAAGCTTCCGGAAGGCGCTGAACAGGAACCACGCCGTGGTTGCCGTGAGGGCCATGCGGAAGACGTTCAGCACGTTCCACTGCCACGCCGCGGCGTTCAGGCCCACAGCACCCAGACCAGAACGGTGGCGAGCTGGGTGAGCGGGACGAAGTACAGGGTCGGCCCGGTGTTGCCGAAGAACCCGTGAAGCCTGGCCCGGTGCCGATGCGCCTGCCATGTCGATGACCATAACGCCACGCTACGAATGCCGATCCGGGCGCATACCTTGGTCGGTTCCGCGCGGGCCACCGGGTTTCTAACCTTTGGGTGTGGACGATCAACAGCCGGGGCGTGGCACGGTGATCGCGATGGTGACGGGGGTCGCCGTGCTGACCGCCGCCACCGTTGTGGGTGGGATGGGTGACCGGAATCTGCCGCTCGACCTTGCCGTCGGGGTGGCGGCGGTCGCCCTCATCCCGGTGGTGGCACGGTGGCCGGTGCACGGCACGCTGGCGTTGAGCGTGCTCGTGGTGCTGTCACCGGCCGCGACCCCGGCCGCCACGGCCAGTGCGCTGGTGGTGGCGCAGCGGCGGCGGTTGCCGGTCGCGGTCGGTGTGGGTGTGGTCGGGCTGGTGGCGCATCTCGCCCAGGGGCTTGTGCGGCCGGCCGGTGGGCTGTCGTTCGGGTGGTGGGCGGTGCTCGCCGCCTGCGCCTACACCGCCCTGGTGGCCTGGGGCGCGCTCAACCAGGCCCGGTGGGCGTTGCTCGGCTCGCTGCGCGACCGGGCCCGCCGGGCCGAGGAGGAGCGCGACCGGCGGGTCGCCGAGGCGCGGGCGGCCGAGCGGACCCGCATCGCCCACGAGATGCACGACGTGCTGGCGCACCGGCTGACCCTGGTGGCCACCTACGCCGGCGCGCTGGAGTACCGGCCCGACGCGCCGGCCGACCAGGTGGCCAAGGCCGCCGGCGTGGTGCGGGCCGGGGTGCACCAGGCGCTGGAGGAACTGCGCGACGTGATCGGGGTGCTGCGCACCGGCGCCGACGAGCCGCGTCCGACACCGGTGTTCGCCGACGTGCCGCGGCTGGTCGAGGAGGCGCGCGAGGTGGGGCAGCAGGTCGCCGTCACCGACACGATCGAGGGAACCCCGCCCGACGCGGTCGGGCGCACCGTGTACCGGCTGGTGCAGGAGGGCCTGTCGAACGCCCGTCGGCATGCCGCGGGGAAGCCGGTCACCGTCCGGCTCAGCGGTCGATCGGGCGCTGAGGTGTGCGTCCACATTGACAATGAAGTGGCCGAAACCGACGCGACCAGGCCGCCCGGCGCGGGTTTGATCGGCCTCTCGGAGCGGGTCGGCCTGGCCGGTGGCCGGTTCGAGCACGAGACGACCGGGGGAACGTTCCACCTGCGGGCGCGGCTACCGTGGCCGGAGTGATACGGCTGCTGATCGTCGACGACGATGAGCTGGTGCGGGCCGGGCTGTCGATGATGCTCGACGGCGCGGCCGGGATCGTCGTGGTCGGCGAGGCCGCCGACGGCGACCAGGTGCCCGACGCGATCGCGGCGCACGCGCCCGACGTGGTCCTGTTGGACCTGCGGATGCCGCGCGTCGACGGGCTCACCGCGCTGTCGCGGCTGCGCGGCCGGCCGCGGCCGCCGGAGGTGATCGTGCTGACCACGTTCGACTCCGACGAGAACGTGCTGCGCGCCCTGCGGCTCGGCGCGAGCGGGTTCCTGCTCAAGGACAGCCCGCCGGCGTCGATCGTCGAGGCGGTGCAGCGGGTCGCCGGCGGTGACCCGATGCTGTCGCCGGGCATCACCCGCCGCCTGATCGACCGGGTCAGCGCGGGCGCCGGCGCGCGGGAGAAGGCCCGGGCGGCGCTCGACACGCTGACCGAGCGGGAGCGCGACGTGGCGCTGGCCGTCGCGCGCGGGCAGACCAACGCCGAGATCGCGGCCGAGCTGTTCATGGGCGTGCCGACGGTGAAGGGCCACGTGACGCAGGTGATGCTGAAGCTCGGCGTGACGAACCGGACGCAGGTGGCGCTGCTCGTCAACGAGGCCGGTTAGCTTTTCGTTTGGTGACGTAGCGCTGGATCTTGGCGTGGGTGCCGCAGTCCTCCATCGAGCACCAGCGGCGGCTGCCGTTCCGCGACCGGTCGAGGAACACCCACGGGCAGCCGGCGCACCGCTTGAGCCGGCCGAGCACGGGGGCCGTGAGCAGGTCGGCGGCGGCGCGGGCCACCGGCCACAGGACGGCGTCGGGCCGGTCGTCGGGCCAGGTCATCACGTAGTTGTTCTTCTGGGCGACCAGGTCGGCGTGGCGGTAGGAGTCGGTGACGAACGGCCGCAGCCCGGCCCAGTGCTCGTCGGCCTGCGGCTGGCCGGCCGCGATGCCGCCGAACGTCTCCGTCAATACGTGACGCAGTGCGTGCGCCGCCCGCAGCGACGGCGGACCGGTCTCGTACAGGTCCTGCGCCCGTGCCGTGGGCAGGATGTCGACCCGCACGGCCCAGTGCAGCAGCCCCGCGTAGCTGCCGATGTGGTCGTAGCGGTTGGGGCCGTCGGGATCGTCGACGGTGTTGGCGAAGTCGAGCGCGAGATGCCCCGTGACGATGGGCAGCTCCCGGATGTGGGCCGGCCGTTCCGCGGCGACGACCTTCTCGAATGTTTCCACCGTAGGTCACTTTACCGGTTGCGGCGCGTTTGGGAAGATGGTGTTGTTACCAGCATGAGCCGTTTCACTGGAAACACCTCACTTTTTGTGTTGTGTGCGGTGCAGTTCGTGGTGGTGCTCGACGCGACGATCGTCACGACAGCCCTGCCGGCCATCCGGTCGTCGCTCGGGTTCAGCGACGCCGGCCTCACGTGGGTGGTCACCGCGTACACGCTCGTGTTCGGCGCGCTGCTCGTGCCCGCCGGCCGGGTCGCCGACCTGCTCGGGCCGAGGCGGGCGCTGGTCACCGGTCTCGGCGTGTTCGCGGCGGCGTCGGCGGCCTGCGCGGCGGCCTGGACCCCGGCGGCGCTGATCGCCGCCCGCGCGGTGCAGGGGTTGGGGGCGGCGCTGTCGGCTCCGGCGGCGTTGGCGTTGCTGGGCCTCGTGTCTCACCGTGGGCGTGCCGTCGGGCTGTGGACGGCGGCCGGGGCCGTGGGCGGTGGCAGCGGCTGGGTCGTCGGCGGCCTGGTCACCGACCACCTCGGCTGGCCGGTCATCTTCTGGATCAACGTGCCGATCGGCCTGGTCGCGATCGCGTCCGCCCTGCGGGTGCTGCCCCGGGTTCCCGCTCGCCGCCGCCGCATCGACGTCTTCGGCGCCGTGACGATCACCATCGCCCTGGGCCTCCTGGTCCAGCTGTCGTGGGCTTCGCTCGTGGCTGCGGCCGCGCTCATCGCGCTGTTCGCGTGGCACCTCCGGCGGGACGCGGACCCGCTGATCCCGCCGCGCCTGCTGCGCTCGCCCACGGTGGCCGGGGCCAACCTGACCGCCGCTCTGCTGACCGCCTCCACCACCCCGGCGATGTACCTGGCGATGCTCCACCTCCAGGTGGTTTTGCTGTTCCCGGTCTTCAACGTCGGCGTGGTCGCCGGATCCCTGGTCGGCCCGCGGGCGGTACGCCGCACCGGGCACCGGCGGACAGCCGTGGCCGGATTCGCGCTGATCGCGTTCGGCGCTGCGCTTCTGGCGCTGTTCTCCGGGGCCGCGCCTCCTCCTTCGCCTGGCCCCGGCGCGGCGGCGCCCGGACTCGGTGCGGCGGCCGGGTTTGCGATCGCGGTGGCGTTCGCCGTGGTCGGTGCCGGCCTCGGTGCGGCGTCGGTCGCCTCGACCAGGGCCGGCACCGAGGCCGCCCGTCCGGAGCATCGTGGGGTCGGTTCGGGGGTGCTCACCGCGTCGGCGCAGATCGGTACCGCGCTGGGCCTGGCCGTCCTCGCGGCCGGGTCGTCGGTGGGTTCCGGGGTGGGTTTTCGGGTGGGCCTTGTGGGTGCGGCGGGGGTCGCGGTGGTGGGCATGGTCGCGGCGCTTCTTTTGCCCGGGGCGCGGTTCCTGCCCGGCGCGCGGTTGCGGCGCGCGGACCGTGAGGTTGTCGGTGCCGGCGGGTAGCGTGCAGCCGTGACCGGGCTCAGGGATCTACCGACAACCGCACGGGCGATCGCCGGTGCGGCGGCAACCGCCGTCGACGCCGCCGTCCGCCGCGATGCCGATGCCTTGGAAGCCGCGGCGGCCACTCTCGCCGCCACCGAGGGCTCCGGTCTGGTCCTGGGATCGGTCGTCCGCCTCCTGCTCGAGGAGGACAACTCCGACGGCCTGGGCGCCGACGAGGTCAGAGCCGCCCTCGTCGACTGCGTCACCCAGGCGAGCACCTGGGCCGCCGACGTCGACCCGCACGCGGTGCTCGTGCTGCTGGCCAGCGCCCTGGGCGTCCACGACCCCGACAACGCCGAGGTTCCCGACCCCTCACCGCGGGAACTGGCCCGCCACGGCGCGCTGCTCACCGCGTCGCTGCTCGGCCCCCGCCCGATCGACCGCTACCTGACCACGGCCTTCACCGAAATCCGCCGCCACGAACTCCACGACGACCATTAGGATTGTCAGTTTCGTCCCCGTTTGCGACGTTCCGCGAGTAAGGGGTGGGTGAGACCGGTCCGCTGAGGCAGAATAGGCCGCGTGCCCGGCTCCGGACGGAGATCGGGCGTGCCGGGGCGGTAGCTCAGCCGGTTAGAGCAGGGGACTCATAATCCCTCGGTCGCGGGTTCGAACCCCGCCCGCCCCACGGCAGTTGACCTGCGGTTTTACTCGGTTGATGATCGCCCTAGATGATCTTGGAGCCTCGTTGCTAGGGGTTTGCTAGGGATCATGTTAGGCGGGCTTCTTGCCCGACGCTTCCCCGGTGTTCTTCAGCGGCACCAACGCGGCTGCCGCTTCGGCCGCTTGGCGGCCGATCGTTCCGATCATGTGGCCGTAGGTGTCGTTCGTGATCTTGATCGAGCTGTGCCGTAGGCGCTTGCTGACGATGGCGATGTCGACGCCGGCCGCGATCTGAAGGCTGGCGGCGAGGTGCCTGAGCTTGTGGAGCGTGATTCGCGGTAGGCCGTGGCGCTCGACGAGCTTCTCGAAGCGGTAGCTGACGAAGTCCGGGTGGAGCCCTGCGCCGTTCTCCCGAGTGAAGACGAGGCCGGTGTCGTGCCAGGCCGGTCCCCATCTCAGCCGCTCCTCGATCTGGTTCTTCCGGTGCCTCTGCAGCAGCTTCGTGGTTCGTTCGTCGATGTCCACTCTGGACTCGGCGCAGTCCGTCTTCGGGGTGGACTCGACGACCCGGTGTCCGGCGGTGGTCCGCTGCCAGGTGACGTCGATGATTCGCTTTTCGAGGTCTACGTCCTGCCATCTGAGTCCGCAGAGTTCGCCTCTCCTCAGCCCTGCGAACGCCGCGAGGTGGAAGAGCGGGTGGAGACGGTCGCTTTCTTCCGCGATGGCGTCGAGGAACTCGCCCAGCTGCTCGGGTTCCCAGACTTTCACCTTGGCTCTGCTCGCCTTCGCGACGTCCGCGAGGGAGGCGACGTTGCGCGGGACCTCGCCTGCTCTGACTGCCGCGTTGAGGGCGCTTCGGAGCGTTGCCCTGAGCCTGTGGGCCGTTGCCGGGCCGAACGGTCTCGGTACGGGAATGTGCTTGGCCTTGATTCTGGCCTGGTTCTTCCTCCTCCTCGGTGTTGCTCGATTGAGCTCTTCGGCTTCGGTGTCAAAGATTGCGTTAGCTGTCAACGCTTTGCTGCGTTTCTCCTCATGCTCCTTCCTGATGGCAATGAGCATGTCGGTGACGTGACGTGGCCTCAGATCGATCAGCCGCATGTGACCGAGGTACGGGATGAGGTACTTGTCGACGTGCATCCGGTACGCGAACGCCGTCGTCGACCGGATCGACTCGGAGCCGGTCTTGCCCTCGAGCCACCCGGTGAGCCAGTCTTCGACGGTCTGCTTGCCGTTGCTGGGAAGCAGGCCGGACTGGTCTGACACGATCGTGTGGTTTCGTGCGTCTGCGACCTCCTTCGCGGTGACGAAGCCACTCTTCGTCCACTGCCGCCGTTGCCCGTTCGGCCCGTTGGGAAGCTCGACGTAGTACGACCACATGTGCACCCGGCACGTCTTGCCCTGCGGCGGACAGGTTGCGTCGCATCGTTGGTAGATGCCTTTGCCGTACTTGGCGGATCTTCGGTTCACGGATCTCCCTTCGTTGATGGGTCCACAGTGGAGTATGGCTGGGCTTCGTCTCCTATTTCCAGTGCTTTCAGCAATGCACCACGGGTGACTCGGAGGAAGCGCCCGAGACGCAGCACGGGTACTGGGAACATCTCTGCCCGGGCGAGGCGGTACGACTCGTCCCGCCCAAGGCCGAAGGCACGGCCCGCGGTCGGAACATCAACGGTTACTGGCCACGCCCGGATCTCGTCCGACGTCGGCACACGACGGTTCCCCATCCCGACAGCATGACTCGCCAGGGTTGACGGACCGTGGGCGGAACCGTTGCGGTGCAAAGCATTCAGCACCAGCCGGCACTACACGGTACGGATGAACACATCGTTCGATGAAAGTTGGCACGTTCGTACGTCTCCGTTTGCGCTCGGGTACGCGTATACCACACACCCGTTGACGGAAGCGTTGCTGCGCGGTGCAGAGCCGCTACCGTAGCGGCTCCGCTCCGGGGCGTCGCCGCCGCTGTTGTGGCATCCTCGGCCGCTACAACTGGCCCGCCGTCCGGGCCAGTAGCACTGCGAGCAGACCGGCAACCGATCCGGCGCCCACGATCTCGCCGTTGAGGATGTGCTGCTGCACCTCACCGAGCGGGATCCAACCGATCCGCTCGGCCTCATTCACGTCTGGGGCAAGTCCGGTTCGCTCCGCTCCGCGGGCGAGGTAGACGACGTTCGGCTGGTCGATGGTGCCTACCATCGGCTGGAACGCGAGTAGCCGCGTCATAGGGCCGGGCCGCCAGCCCGTCTCCTCTTCGACCTCCCGCGCGGCGCACGCGGCCGGTTCCTCGCCGGGGTCGAGGTAGCCACCGGGCAGCTCCCACACCCACCGGTCGATGATGAACCGATGCCGCCACATCATCAGGACTCGGTCCCTGTCGTCGAGGACGACCACCATCGCTGCTGCGGGAACGCGAAGGACGTACTGCTCGAACCGCACGCCGTCCGGTAGTTCGACGTCAGCCACGCTGAGAACAGTGCGGCGGCTGTCATCGATGATCCGCTCGCCGTGGATGGTCCACTCGCTCGCACGACGCGGTTCCGCTCCCATGCTCAGCAATCATGGTCTACTGCGCCATCACGCTGACGTCGAGGTGGAAGGGGCGAAGACCTGCGTGGGTACGGTGAGAGAATCAGACCATGACCTTCCGCGTTCACTTCGACATGTGCAAGGGAGAACTGCCGGACGGCGACGCGGTACGGGAGTTCTTCGACCAGCGGCGCGAGGCGTTCGCACCCCACGGTGGACGGGCCAACGCCTACTGGTTCGCGCCGGTCGGCGCCGACGACGTCCTTCGCCTAGACATCGACTACGACAACGGACGTGCGGCCCTGCGGTGGCTTCCTGACGGGACACATGCCGAGGAGTTCGACCAGGTGGGGCCGATCGTGGTGATGGAATCGTCGGACTACGACGTTGTGACGATCCCCGCGGAGCTCGCCCGCGTAAGTGCTGACACCGCCCACGGCGCCGTTACCGAGTACATCACCACAGGAGCGAAACCAGCCAGTGTCGAGTGGGCGCCCGACAACGCATAGCATTCCGCGACGTATCCGGCATTCGCATATAGCACCGACCCGTTGACGGATGCGTTGCTGCGCGGCGCCGAGGCGCTACCGTAGCGCCGCGCTGTTACTGATTGTGGGGCCGCGACAACTGGCGTCGGGCACCCCCGAACGCTCTTCTATTCATTGGCTCGGCCACGAAGGCGGAATCGGCGTCGAACCCGAACCTGCGACTCTCCAACGCCATCCACCGACCGGGCGACGGAGTCGTGATCGGATTCGACAAGATCGACCACCCCGTCGAAGCGGTCGACGACGGCTTCTGCCAACCCGAGGACTCCGCGATCATCTTTCCTGGAGTTCGGACTGCCCGCCCGCAACGCCCGGGGGCGCATAGGATCGAAGCCTCACGTCGGCGAGTGTCGATGTGTCGCGGATAGAGATCCTTCGCTGGAGGTGTTGTCTGCCGACGTTGGAGTCGATCGGCGCTGACATGGCGAGGATCATCACCGGGCTGACGAAGGCGCTTCAGGAAGCCGGCAGGGCCGACGAGACCGCCCGGTCGATAGCCACCCGCGCGGCCCATGCGGGCCTCGCCGGAATAGCTCAGAACATGGCCCACGTGTACCAGGTGACCGAGCAGGTCCGCGCTGACATCAATGCGGCCACTGATGAAGCGAGCAATGTCGTAACGTCCGCGGCCGGCGTGCCGTCGAAAACGACACCGCCGCAGACGGTCGCCGCCCTGTCGGCACTGGACGCCTCACTTGCCGCGCTCCATGGCAACCTGGGTGCGATTCTGGGCGAGCTATCCAAGGCCCGCCAAGCGGCGATCACCGTCCTCCGGGGCGGCCGACCAGGCCCGATGCTGGCCGCCCTCGACGCCGTCAGGGCGACACTGACCACCACGGTCGGCATCGTGAACCGGACCAGGCAGGACGTGACCGCCGCCGTAGCGCAAGCCACCAGCCTCGGTGACCCGGGCGGCGGCTTCGCAGCAGGAAGGGCGACGGCCGACCTCACCGCCGACGAACAGACCCGCATCCGGCCGATGCTGCCGGTGACCGAGGGCTGGACCAGGGTCGACGCGAAGGACACGCCGTCTCACGTTCGGGATGCGGCCGCGGACTTCAAGCCCCGGTTCGACAAGGACCCCCGCGAGACCGTGGTCATCTACGACGGAGACAAGCACGTCTCCGGCGGCCGGCGCCAGTACCAGACTATGGCCGATGACCTTGACTCCGGGCGGATCCTTCGCCCCGATGGACGCCCGTACCCGCACGTGCCGGACCATTTCGTCGTCCATCCCGAGATGCGGGTGGCCGCGACAATGCGGAAGAGGAACCTTACCGATGCGGAGATCGTCGTCGACAACACCATGTGCGGCAGCCGAGGCTTCGACCGGGACGACGCCTTGACCTGCGAGAATTACCTACCGGGGGCGATGCCGGTCAACTCGCGCATGACCGTGTGGGTCACCGTCGACGGCGGCCGGACGTTCCATCGCAAGACCATCATCGGCACCGGTACGCTGATCCGACGATGACCTACGTGTTGATCGACTATATGGCCTCGCAGGAGCCGTTGCTCGACGCCGCCGACGCCGCGGTGCTCTTCGATGACACCGTCACGGCGATTCTCAGACACGGCGGGTCGGGACAGTCGCTGTGGGTCGGTCCCGCCGGTGCCGCCGACGATCCGAGCCGCTACGGCCTGAACCTGGCCAAGATGGACCTGCGCATCGACATCGACGTCGATCTCGACCGGGCCGCGTTGACCTGGCAGCCGGACGGCAGCGTTGCGATTGAGCTGGAGCCAGGCCCGTCGCTCACGGTCATCGAATCGGTCGACGCGGCGGCGCTCGTCGTTACCGGCACGCGAGCCCGGGTCAGTGCTGCCACCGCGCGCGCGGCGTTCCTCGAGTACGCGGCCACCGGCAAGCGACCAACGTGCGTCGAGTGGGCTCCGGCGGAGAGCTGACCCGCGGTCCGAGTCAGCGGGGATCTTCTCCTGGGCTGCGAAGATCAGATTGGCCGCCTTTCCGGTTCCGCGATCCGGTACAGGTAGGGCGCGCCGGCCAAGCGGGGCCCGCCGCGACCTCGGTCCCATCGTGCGTTGCTCAGGATCGG
The DNA here is from genome assembly GCF_016863635.1 of Virgisporangium aurantiacum. GTDB lineage: Bacteria > Actinomycetota > Actinomycetes > Mycobacteriales > Micromonosporaceae > Virgisporangium > Virgisporangium aurantiacum. The sequence continues at coordinate 138,028 of NZ_BOPG01000023.1, forward strand.
GGTGCGGTCGAAGGTGATGGTGCCGATGCCGTCCGGGTCGACGTGGACCAGTGGTCGGCCGAGCAGGCCAGCTCGGACTGGACCTGCTCGCGGCCGTAGATGACGACCCTGCGCCCGACCCGCCATGCGCTGACTGGCCCGCGACCGGTCGGCATATGGGCCGCCTGGCCGACCGGACGATGCCCGAGTTGGTGATCAACGGCGCGGACCGGACGGTGCGGCTGCCGCTCACCACGGGGGAACGGGTCCTGTTGCCGTCCCCACAGCTGTACGCCGTCGGGGCGGCGCTGTCCCGGTCACCGGCCCACGGCGCGGCCGACGTGGCCGCCTGGCTGCACGCCACCGTCCCCGCCCACCGCGGCTGGGCGGGGAGCAAGTTGCCTTGTTATGTAACACGTGTGCCGACCGGGCGCGGTCAGCACACGTGTTACCAGGGCCGCTAACGCGGCCAGCATCCGCGCGGTAGCGCCGCCGCTAACGGTTCCGTCAACCCCCGTCGGTCACGCTTCGGCCGACCGCCAAGCTCGCGGTCGGTAGGAGGCGACGGTGGACGGACGGCTCTCGGCTCCACGTTCGGGTCGGGTACGGCGCCGGGAGTCGACGGCGCGCACCGCGCGGATCAACCCGTCCTTCACGGTGGCTGAGCGGGAGGAACTGGCCGCGGCAGCGCGTCGGGTGGGACTGACGCCGACCGGGTTCTGCGCCGTCGCGGCCCTCGCCGCCGCCCGCGGCGAAATGACGATTGGAAGCCCGCAGTCGGTCCAGGAGGAGTCGCTCGCGCAGGTGCAGGTCGAGTTGTTCGATCTGCGGTCGGCCGTCAACCGCGTCGGGACCAATCTGAACCAGGCGGTGACCGCCTTCCACAGCACGGGTGAACCGCCCACGTGGCTGCGCACCGTCGTGGCGATGTGCACCCGAACCCTCGCCGCAGCGGACGAGCTGATCTCGAGCGTGCACCGGCGACTGCCGTGATCCCGGCGGTGCACCCGCGCGGCGTCAACGTCGGTCGCCTGCTGCGGTACCTGTTTGGCCCCGGCCGTCGGGAGGAGCACGTCGATGCGCATCTGGTCGCTGCGTGGGGGAGCGCCGGCGATCTGGCGGCGTTGGAGCCGCCGGTTGCTCCTGACGGCAGCCGCGATGTGCGCCGGTTGGCCGAGTTGCTGGAGCAGCCGGTCAAGGTCGGGTGGAAGCCGCCGAGCCGGCCCGTGTGGCACTGCTCGATCCGGACCCATCCCACCGACCCCGTGCTGACTGACGCCCAGTGGGCGCACATCGCCACCGAGGTCATGGCCGCTGTCGGCCTGGCGCCGCACGGCGACACCCGGGCGGTGCGGTGGGTCGCCGTGCGGCACGCCGAGGATCACATCCATCTGGTGGCGACGCGGGTTCGGCAGGACCGGCGCACCGCGTGGACGTCGTACGACAAACGTAAGGCCCAGGCGGCATGCCGCCGGTTGGAGGAAGAACTCGGCCTCTACCGGGTGGCGCCGGCCGGGCACGGCTCCCGCCGTTGGCCGGGGCCCGCCGAGTTGAACAAGACGGCAAGGCTGGCGGCCGCCGGCCGAGCGAGCCGAACAACACCGCGGGACCAGTTGCGCCGCGCGGTCCGGGCGGCCGCCGTCGCGGCGTTCGATGAGACGGACTTCTTTGAGCGGCTCGGCCGGGATGGGGTTCTGGTGCGGCTACGGCACAGCACGGTCGACCCGTCTGCGGTGACCGGCTACTCGGTCGGGTTGCCGGGGCATACGACGGCGGCTGGTGGCACAGTCTGGTACGGCGGCGGCCGCCTCGCGCCTGATCTCACGCTGCCGCGTCTCCGGTCGCGGTGGACCGGGACCAGCGGTCAGGACACGCCGCGTGCACGTCTGACGGCGGCGCAGATCGCGGCCCAGGGGACAATCCCGGTAGATCTGGCCGAGCGAATGGCCTCGGTGGTCCGGGACGCCGTCACCGCGATGCGGTCCACCCGCGACTTCGCCGCGGCGGCGACGATCGCCGGCGCCGCCGCGGACCTGCTGTTCACCGCGGCCCGTGCCTGGGAAGGACGAGGCGGCGGACCTCTCACCGACGCCGCTGATCACTTCGATCGGGCGGCATACGAAGCTCGCGCCCATGTTCCGGCGCGGCCGGTTCCGGCAGCGGGAGGGCTGGGTGCCATGTCCCGTCTGATCGCTGTCATGGGCCGGTTGTCCCGCGACCGGGACACCGTGATGATGCTGCACCTCATCCGTGCGCTCGCTGGGCTCGCCGATGCGCTCGCCGAACTTCGCCAGGCGCAGGCCCGCCTCAACCAAGCCCGTGTGGCCCGCGAGGCGGCCAGACGGCTACGCGCTTCGGTATCGCTTTTCATCGCTGAGGACAGTCGCATCGGTCGGGCCGGGCAGAACCGGAACACCCGACTCGGTCATCCCGAGGCTGTTGGGGCTGATCATCGCCGCGGCTCGCATCGTCGGCGTTGAGGGAGCGCGCACGTCCGGCCAGACGTATATAGACAAGACAAGACGTGACGCTTACGATCTCCGCCGTGACCGACAACGCTGGACCCCTGCCCGTTCACAGCCAGATCGCGGCTGAGATCGTTCGCCGCGCGATCGCCCCGGGCCGAGATCCGAGAATGCCGCTTCCGACGGAGAGCGAGATCCAGAGCGACTATGGCGTGTCTCGCGGAACTGCCCGTCAAGCCTTGACGGAGTTGCGAGAGGCCGGCGTCATCGTCACCACGTCGGCCCAGGACTGCATACTGGCTCGGCCAGAACCTGTGTCGGACGAGGCGAACTGAGGACGACCGGGCTCAGACTCGGCGCACCTCAGTCGACCAGATAGTGGAACTCCTCGCGCTGGGCGCCGTCGAGGAACGCGTCGAATTCGGCACGCGTGAAACGTAGAACGGGTCCGACGCCCCCGTCCTTAGAGTCCCGGATCTCAATCATGTCGTCGTGCCGGCGGACCTCGACGCACTGCCCGCCGTTGCCGCCGGATTTGCTGGCCTTGATCCAAGGCGTTGTGACCATGCTGCTGCTCCTCGACGCGGGTCGGCCTGGACCAGCGCTAGGCGTCCTCGGCGGGTCACCGCGGCGGCCTGGCGTCGGTCGGTTACTACCTTTCATCCTGCATCGCGGAGGAGCGGGCGCGGCGGCCCCGTCGAGCGTCGCGGTCGGTTGAGATCAGCGATCATGGACCTCAATGGAGATGGTCTTGTCGTAGATCCGGTCGAACATGCGGCGGTACTCGTTCAGCTCTTCGGGCTTCTCCAAGTAGCGCGCGCCGGTCTGGGACTCCAGGTACACCACGGCGGGATCGTCGTCGTTATGAAAGTCCAGGATGGTGAAGGCCCCGACGTGCATGGCCGGGTGGGCTCCGACCTCCCATGGCAGGACTCGAATGTCGACGTGCTCGCGGCGGTTGAGTTCATGCAGCCGAGCGACCTGGTCGGCCATCACGTCCGGCCCGCCGACGGGACGCGCGAGGACGCCCGCGCCGAGGATCGCGACGAGCCGTAGGGGTAGCGTCCGGTCATGAAGAGTCCGCTGTCGTTCCATTCGTAAGTTGATCTGCCCCTGGACGCCTTCCTCGGAGTCGTGCGGGTTGACCGATTGGCGCAGTGCCCGGACGTAGTCCGGTGTCTGCAGTAGCCCGTGTACCAACTCAGGGTCGTAGATTCGGATCTCGTCTGCGGCTGACTCTAAGCCGATGTAGAAACTGAACCAGCTGGGGAAGTCCGCCTCGTAGTCTTCCCACCAACCCTGTTCTTTCGTCGCCAGTGCCAGCGCTGCCAGCGCGTTGGTGGTTTTGGCATCTACGCCGTAGAGCCAGCACAGACCGCGGACATCGCTGACTTTGACGGGACCCTTGCCGGTCTCGATGCGCCACAACTTCGTTCGCGATGCGAGGCATGCCTCCTCGACGTCCACCTCGGTTTTGCCCACCGCATTGCGGAGTCGCCGCAGCCGCCGCCCCAGTTGGCGGCGTACGACAGTCGAACCTTGCAGTGGCATCCTTGTCCTCCGGGTTGGGCGTAGTGATTTCGCAAGAAAGCCTGAATGAAACAGACCACCAATGCGACTTTTCAAAATGAACCTTTGCGCCGACCCATCTATACGCCGATGCTGATCAACGTTGGATCAGTTCGCCGTCGGCCAGATCGCCGAGCTGAGCCCGCACGTGCTGCGCCTCTACCTGGGGCGCACGTAACATGTCAGCGAGAACGACGAGCGAGGGCACTTGACTACAGCCGAGCGTGAAACGTTGCCAACCATTGGATTTCTGACACGGGAGGAGCCGTCGTTCTTCGTCATCAACCTGTACACGTGGCTGACAGATCAACGGGCAGCTGCGGATCTCGCCCTACGCGTCGTCGAAGTCGTTCGGTCCATCTCAGACATCGATGCGTTGGCGACAACAGTTGCGAACGAAGATGACCTTCAGGCCGAGCCGGCGAGGGTGTTCCTGGATTTTCCGCGAGTGGACGGTGATCAGTCCGGACCGTAGGGGACGCTCGTGGCGTCTCCCGCGGTGGTGAACAGATTGCCGGTGATCTGCATAAGCGGTCGGACGGTTCCAACCGGTGTTCCGTCGGCCGTCAACAACTCCGGATTGAACTGGACGCCAGCAACTTCACCGATGAAGAGTCCGTGGTCGCCATTGACGTCGGGTCGGTTCACAATCTCGCATGACAGCCAGCCGACCCCGTTCTCGAGAATCGGCCCAGGTAGCTCAGGGCTGTCGGTGGTGTGCAGTCCGCAGTCTCGGAGCTTGGCGCGGCGGTCGGAATAGGTGTAGCGGGAGTAGCGGGCGCCAAGCTTCCAGACGCCGTCGAGATGGCCGACTGTCGGTACGGAGAGGGTGAATCCGTTGCCGTGAATCAGGTTGTGGCAGGTCTGCCACTTCTTGAGGACCGCGAGCAGCACCAGCTGCGGATCGGTCGATACCGAGGTGATGTTCGAGATAGGGATCAGGTTCGGCTCGCCCTCGGGAGACCGCGTTCCGATCAGGTAAGCGATCCGTGGAGCGAGTAGCCGATGCGCCTTTGCCACCGGGCCGGGTTGGAAGCTCACGATGGCACCACCAACGATCGGGGAGAACGACGGAAGTCGCGGATCGCATCTGCGAGCGCCCGCGCAGCGCGGTCGTCGTGGTACGCAGGTGCGGTGAGTCGGCTGCTAACGGTGGAGATGACCTGGTCGAGCTGGTTGATCCGCTGGAACGGGGGAACGGTCAGTACCGGTGCGAGCGCGGCGGTCGCTGCTTCGGGTCCTCCACCTGAGCCGCGATTGTCGAGCCGGGCGAGGGCGAGATAGCTGCGGCTCAGCGCCCAACTCACGGGCCACGCGCCGGTCGAGGGTGGCTGGTCGCCGTGACCGAGTTCGGCCACCGCACGTTCGACGGCGGCGCAGTTGCCGAGGTGGGCGCTAGTGACGGCCGTGTAGTACCGCTGGCGGCTCTCTGGGAACGAGAACAGCGACCCGTACTCGGCAATCGGATCCGCACCGCTTGCCGACTTCATGCTCTCTGTCCGGTTGAGGATCGCTGTGGCCTCGCGGGTGCGGCCGAGCTGGGCGAGTGCCCGCGCGTGCAGGCCTTGCAAGCGAAGAGAAGCGCTGGTCGAGGTTGCCACGGCCGCGCCTCGTTCGGCGTGTTCCAGGACGGCCGTGGGCCGGTGGCGCCACAGGTCGATCATCGCCTTCGCGCACAGCACCCAACCGAGCAGGCCAGCGTGCTGGGCGAGTTCAGCGAACGTCTCGGCGGCCTCGGCCTGAGCCATTCCGGCCTGGGATTCGCCGGCGTCGTGCGAGATCGACGCCAGCAGCAGGCAGGTCGCTCCCATCATGAGATGCAGTTCTTCGTTGTCCTTGGGACGGGTCTTCAAGTCGTCGAGGAGGGTAGCCAGCCGTCCCCGCAGGCTCAACGCGTCCGGAAGGATCTTCGGCAGGTCGGAGGTGGTGATGTAGTCAGTCGTCAGCCGCCGGAGATCGTTCCGTATCTCGTCAACAGTCGCCGGGGCGATCACGTCTGCCGCAGCGGTGCTGATCGCGGTGGAGTCGTGGGCGGCCTGGCGGATCATCGCCTGCGCGGTCAGTCCGGCACCCACGCCGAGCGCAGCAGATTTAATGAGCAGCGCTCGCCGGTCCACCACACCTCCTACCGCAGGTGACGGCCATGAGCCGACTTTATCGGCCGGCCCGGTCGAGAGGCCACGGATGATGTAAAAGCCCAGGTCACGATCGCTCGCTACCTGCAGGACGCGTCTGAACGCGGTGCGGCGGAGATCGTTGGGCCACCGGTGTGCGCCGCGTTCGAGTTTGCCGATGTGGTTGGCGTCGAGGTTCGCTTCTCGCGGGTCGGTGCGCGAAAGCTCTGTGTTGACGGCGTCCGCGAGTTCCTGACGCGACATGGGCCGGCCAGATCCGGACGGGGACGTGATGCGCAGTCGTGCGTCGCGCAGGAGCTTGTTCGGCGGGAGCTTGTGACGTCGGCTCACGACCGCCAAACCTCCGAAGACGAACCTTGTAGTTGCCGAGCCACGCAGTAGCGCGAGGCTGGGTAGAGCAGGTGCATTTACGGTGAGCATGCCAGCGTGGTCACGTCACGTTCAAGCCGCAACCGGCCGGCAGGATTTCGCCGTCGCAGACGGCGCCGGTGAACGCGCTCCACACGATGGGGTGGAAGGCGAGAACCCCTCCCTCAGGGTTCTTGGAGTCGCGCACGCCGATCGTGCCGTCCGATGCGGTCGCGACTTCGACACAGTTGCCGCCTCCGCTGCTGCGGCTGGACTTGCGCCAGTTGGTGAACAGGTTCAAATCTGTTGTCCCGTCTCGGTGAGAAGTTCCTTCGCCACCGTGGCGAGGAAGGTGAGGCTGTCGGTCGCGCTGAGTGCGGCGTCCTGCAGGCGTTCGTACAGGTTGAGGTAGTGGGTAACGTCGGCCGGTTCGGTGAGGACCAGGTCGGACGTGACGGTGTCGACCGCGACGACGACGGGATCGCCCGGGTCGGGGTAGCGGTAGATGTAGAACGCCGATTTCGGAACCGCATGCCCGGAGATCGAAGCGGTCAACGGCAGCACGCGGATGGTCGTCTTCGCCCGTTGCCCACCGACGTCGACGAGGTGTCGAAGTTGCGCGCCGACGACGGACGGCGGCGCGGCCGGGCGACGCACGGCCAGTTCGTCGATGATGACCTCGTAGCAGGGGCCACCAGGTCGTACGAGTAGGCGCTGGCGGCCTGCCCGGGCTTCCAATGCGCGGGCCGGGTCGAACTGCTCTGACCAGTCGGCCTTGTCGATACGGATGCGCTCGGCGGTGTAATCGGGCACCTGGAGCAGACCGGGCAACAGCGTCATCTGGTACTCGCAGATGCGTGCAGCGCCAGCTTCCAGGTTCGCGTACAGAGCCTGGCGCGGTCCCATCTCGTCAGCGAACTTCTCCCACCAGCCGCGTTCCTGCGCTTCGCGGGCGATCGTCATGATCTGGGCCCACCGCTTCTCACCGACGCCGAGCACGTCGAGGATGCGCATGACCTCGTCGAGGTCGGGGCGCACGTGGCCGTTCTCGACCCGGCTGATCCGCTGCCGCGCAACGCCGATCGCTTTAGCCAGCCGGTCGGCCGAGTATCCGTGCTCCTCCCGCAGCCGGATGAGCTCGGCCGCCAACCTTCGTCGGCGGACGTACGGGCTGATCACGGGACGCACCTCGGTAGTCGGCGGTGGTCGGTCCACCCTCATGGACCGTTGTGTCGGCGAGAGTAGCGACGAAGCCGCATCCATGGAACACGGCCGACGATGCTGGTTGGCGAGTAGTCCCAGCTCAGGGGCAAGAACGCCGGTCAAGTCTCCCGGTATGTCTCCCCACCAGTCGCCCCGGTAGTCGGCGTTCCCGCCGCCTGGACTGTCCGCGATGGTGGACGTGCGACAAGCAAGCGCATCGATCGGGGCCGAGCGGAGGGTGACATGCACACTCATCCGGCGAGGCGGCCACCGAACCGCTTGTCGACTGCGCCACCCGCCGTCGCTGCCATCGAGGCGCGGCGGCGGGTCGGGGATCCCTCGGACACTGCCGGCATGACGAGGTCCCGAGGTTCCAACAACCAATCCGAGATGGAGGCAAGCCCATGCCAACAACGCTCGACATGACCGACACCGAAGACATCTTCACCCTCGACGTCCGGATCGTCACCGACGCCAACGTCGGCGACACCGGACGCGGCTGCGACACCAGCGACGGCTGCGCCGCCACGTGCGCCTCGTCCTGCGTGAGCAACTCGTAATCAGAGCCCAATGAATGCGGTGGGGTCAAGGCCGTCTTGACCTCACCGCGCATCTCCACGCAGCGCTCCGTCGAAGGGACGTGTGATGAGCGCATCCGAAAACGAACCGCTGTACCGGCATGGCGGCGGCGCACTGCTGCGGGCTGCAGCCGTATCGCTGAACGCGACCCCGGACGAGTGGCCTGACCTCAACAACGTCGCATCCTGCCGGACCTGGCTGAAACGAGTGTGGGCGGTGTGGGACTTCGCCGACGCAGTTGGGCAAGCCAGTCCGGCCCTGAGCAGCCGGGTTGAAGCGATCAACGCTGGCGGCACCTTCGAGCCGAAGGTGGTGCTTCGCGCCGCCGCCGCGACCTTGCGGTACCTGCTGCGGGCCGTCGGACGGCCGACCCCGTTCGGCCTGTTCGCTGGGGTAGCGCCGGTGTCCGTCGGGCCATCCGCCCTCGTGCGGTGGGGTTCTCGCCATCGGGCGGTCGCCCGCGTGGACACGCAGTGGCTGACCGACGTCATCGACCGGCTGGAAGCGGTGCCGGAACTGCTGGAGCGCCTGGACGTCGTGTGCAACGACCTCGCGGTGCACCGTGGCGCCCGATGGGAAGTACCACGTGGTCCGCATCGGGCCAACGTGCGCTACACCCGTGCCGTCGCCGAGGCTCACGCCGCGGCAGGATCGCCGGTCAGATTCACCGTCTTGACGGACAAGCTCGTGGACGCATTCCCCGGCGCCGGTGCGACGAGCGCGCGGCGAATGCTGACTGATCTGATCCGGCAAGGCTTCTTGATCAGCTGCCTCCGAGCGCCACTGACCGTCGTGGACCCGCTCGCGTACCTGATGCAGCGACTGCGTGCCGTGGAAGCCGCCGCGATACCGAGCGTGGCTCCGCTGATCGCGGACCTGGCGACGGTGTACCGGCAACTCCGCGGCCACAATGAACCAGGCGTCGCCGGAGGCAGAGCCGCCATACGGGCACAGGTCGCCCAGCCGATCCGGCGCCTGTCCTCGGCGGGCCGTACACCTCTCGCGGTCGATCTACGCCTGGACTGTGAGGTCGAGATCCCGCGCCACGTCATCAAGGAATTGGAGCAGGCCGCCAGCGTGCTTCTCCGGCTGACTCGTCGGGCCACCGGCGAGCCGGTCTGGCACAACTACCACGCGGAGTTCTGCGCCCGATACGGCACGGGAACGCTCGTCCCTGTCACCGACGTCGTCGACGCGGACGCCGGGCTCGGCTACCCGGCCGGCTATCCCGGCAGCGTTCACACCCGACGACCGCTCGCTGCGTCGGAGCGGGACGAGGTGCTGCTCGCCCTCGCATGGCAGGCAATCGCCGACGACAGTCACGAGATCGTGCTGTCCGAGACGACCACCCAGGCACTCACCGAAGAGGGTTTCGACCCCCGTTATATCCCGCCGCACGTCGAACTGGCCGCCCGTATCCATGCCTCGTCGACCACGGCGCTGAACGACGGCGACTACACGCTGACCGTTGCCCCGGCCCGATCCGCCGGCACACTGACGTCCCGGTTCACAGTCACCGCGACCGGTACTGGACTGGACGAGGTCTACAAAGCAGTACCACTCGCCATCGACGGCGCGCTGCCGGTTCAGATGTCGTTTCCTCCGCAGTTCCCGCATGCCGAGAACGTCTGCCGGATACCCGCCTACCTGCCCCAGGTCATGACGCTCGGCGAGCACCGCAGCACCGGCGACGGTGTCATCACCCTTGACGACCTCGCCATCTCCGCCGACCTGAACCGGCTATACCTCGTCTCGCTGTCCCGGCGACGGCTCGTGGAACCACAGGTGTTCCACGCACTGTCGCTGGAGAAGCAGCCGCCACCGCTGGCCCGCTTCCTCGCTCACCTGTCCCGCGCCTTCTCCGCCAGCTGGCACGAGTTCGACTGGGGACCGCACTTCCACCGACTGCCCTACCTGCCCCGCATCCGCCACGGCCGCACCGTCCTGTCCCCGGCTCGGTGGCGCCTCACGAGCAACGACCTCCCGCCCGCTACAGCCGGCAACCAAGCGTGGCACCAGGCACTCGACCGTTGGCGACAACGCTGGCGCTGCCCCGACATCGTCGAACTGCGCGCAGCCGACCGCACCCTACGGATGGACCTCGCCGAGCAGGCACATCTGACGATCTTGCGCACCCGGATCGATCGCGACGGCGAAGCGGCTTTCACGGAAGCCGCATCCTCAGATGACTTCGGCTGGATCGGCGGTCATGCCCACGAGATCGCCATACCGCTCGTCCGAACTGGATCTCCGGCACCGTCACCGGAAGTTCGCACCGCTCCTACGATCACCAACCGGCACGGACACCTACCCGGCTCTGGGAGGTGGCTCTCCGCAAAACTCTTCACCCACCCTGAGCGTCTCGACGAGTTGATCGCTCGGTACCTGCCAACGCTGCTTGCATCGCTCGACGGCCAGCCGACGTACTGGTTCATCCGCTACCGCGGCCCACACGAGAGGGATCATCTCCGGCTCCGCTTGTCCACCTCGGATCGAGGTTATGGCGCCTGTATGAGAAACGTCGGTGACTGGGCGCAGAACCTCCGCGACGACAGCGTGATCGCCGATGTCGTCCTCGACAGCTATTTCCCGGAGACCGGGCGCTACGGAGCCGGAACAGCTATGGACTCCGCCGAGGCGGTATTCGCCGCCGACTCGCGCGCGGCAGTGACGGCGCTGCAGCAACTTCCCACGATGGCAATCGACCGACTTGCCCTGACCGCCATCGGCATGCTCGACATCGTCCACGGCTTCCTCGGCAACCGTGCCGAAGCCGTCAGCTGGCTCGTCAACCGTCCGATCACCGCCACCAGCCCGGACCGGACGACCGCCGAACAGGCCGTCCGATGGGCAGTCGACAGCGTCCTTCCCGGCCGAGCCGAGTTGCCGACCGCCCTTGTCGACGCGATGCGCGACCGCGCCGCGGCGCTGGCCACCTATCGCGAGGCCCTCGCTCCCAGCACCGATACCAACACCGTCCTCGGGTCGCTGCTGCACCTGCACCACAACCGAATCCTCGGTATCGACCCCGAAAGCGAGGCGACCTGTCGCCGGCTCGCCCGCCAGGCCGCGCTCGCCTGGCGCGTCCAAGACTCGAGCCGGGCCTCATGATCATTGGCCCATCGTCTCCCGGTTGGGGGCAGTCGCTGGGAAGGGGTGCTGCAGGGATCGCGTTGCTGCACATCCACCGAGCCCAAGCCGGCGCGGGACCATGGGCCACGGCTCATAGGTGGGCTCGCATCATGACCCGGGACGCCGTCAACGCCAACGCGAACGCCAGCCTTTACGCCGGCGCCCCAGCCATCGCCTTCGCCCTGCGCACCGCCGACCACCCCGCCTACGCAGACGCAATCGACGCCCTCGACGCCCACATCGACGTCCTGACCCGGCGCCGTCTCGATCGGGCGCACGACCGGATCACCAGCGGGCAACTCCCGGCGCTACGCGAGTTCGACTTGATCAGCGGACTAACGGGTATCGGCACATACCTACTGCACCGCCCCGACGACGGACTCCTTCGCGAGGTGCTGTCCTACCTCGTCCGGCTGACCGAATCGCTCGACCACGAGGGCGAGACCCTACCGGGCTGGTGGACGAGCAACGGCCCCGACGACCGACCGTCACCCGATTGGCCGGGCGGTCACGCCAACCTCGGCATGGCCCACGGCATCGCCGGACCGCTCGCACTACTGTCGACCGCGATGAACCGCCGCATCACCGTCCTCGGCCACCGCGACGCCATCATCCGGATCTGCACCTGGCTGGACCGATGGCGCCTCACCGACCCGCACCCGCGATGGCCCGGAATCGTAAGACGGACCGGTCAGATCACCGACCACCTACCGCAGCGACCGTCCTGGTGCTACGGCACCCCCGGACTGGCCCGCGCCCAGCAGCTGGCAGGCATCGCACTCGGCGACACCGACCGCCAGAAGGAGGCCGAAGGTGCTCTGGCTGGCTGCCTCACCAACGAGCTCGACCTTCTCAACGACGCATCCTTGTGCCACGGCTGGGCCGGGCTTCTTCACGCCACCCGCCGAGTCGCGGCGGAAGCTATGACCGGCCAGCTCTACGATCTCCTTCCCAGCCTGGAACGCAGAACGCGGAAGGTCCTTCTGCAACGGGGTCTTCCTGATCACGACGGACTGCTGGAAGGCACCGCTGGCGTCCACCTTGTGAAGGAATCCGTCGAGTTCAGATCCGTGGCGCCGCGATGGGAAGCCTGCCTACTTCTGGCCTAACGCCGCCACCTGCGCACTCTACGAAAGGACGATTGATGAGCACCGCTACCGGTACCTCACCGGACGAGCTGCGCGCCCGGATGGTCGACGCCATCGTCACCGCCCGTGCCACCTCGGCACGGGTCGAGGACGCGATGCGCGCCATCCCGCGCCACGAGTTTGTCCCTGCAGCGCCGGTCGAGCAGGCGTACGACGACGTCGCGGTCATCACCAAGAGCGCCGCCGACGGTACTCACCTGTCCTGCGCCTCTGTCCCCAGCCTCGTCGCCGTCATGCTTGACAACCTCGACGTCCAACCCGGTCACCGCATCCTCGAAATCGGCGCTGGGACCGGCTACAACGCCGCCCTCCTCGCCCACCTCGCCGGACCGGGCGGCTACGTCACCACTGTCGATATCGACTCCGACGTCACCACCGGCGCTCGCCACGCCCTCGACGCCACCGGCTACAGCGATGTCGACGTCATTACCCGAGATGGCGCCCTTGGCGCAGCCGAGCACGCCCCGTATGACCGGATCATCGTCACCGTCGGCGCCTGGGACATCCCCACTGCCTGGTTCGACCAGCTCAAACCCGGCGGCCGGCTCGTCGTCCCGCTGCGCTGGCGCGGCCAGACCCGCGCGGTCGCGTTCGTCCGTTCCGAAACACACTGGGTCTCCGCCTGGGTCGAGCTGTGCGGCTTTGTTCCTATGATCGGCCAGGACGGCGAACATACCGCCACCATCGACGCCGAGGGCCAGGTCGCCCTCTACTGGGACGACGATCAACCGATCGACCCTGCAACGCTGCACGGAGTTCTCGACCAGCCCAGGCATGACGTCTGGTCAGGCGTGACGCTCGGCCCCAACAAGCCCTTCGATGGCGTTTGGCTTCGCCTTACCGCGACCGAGCCTGGAACCTGCCGTATCGCCGCTGAACGAGCGGCTGTCGACTCCGGTCTCTGTACGCCGGCCACTCCCGCGCGTAGCCCAGCCATCGTCGAAGGTGCGTCGCTTGCCTACTTCACGTTGCGCCAGCTCGAAGGCGTTGGCGACCAGCGGCAGTGGGAGCTCGGCGCCAACGGTCACGGCGACGACGGTGAGCAACTCGCCGAACGGCTTTGCGACCAGATCCGCGTCTGGGGTCGGAACCGTGACCACTTACCGGCCGTGAAGGCGTACTTAACGAATTCGCCGGACGACTGGATCCCCGATCACTTTGTCATCGATAAGCCCTACATTCGAATCCTTGTGGTCTACTGAGGGCAGAGTCTGCGTTTTGCGCGCTCGATGAGCTTGATCGCTCCTTGATATCGGCCTCAGGGCCCGCGTCTTTGCCTGGTCGGGGTCTCGACAGGTGCCCTGTTCACACCACGACGCGGTGACTTCGACCTGGTCGACTTGCCGGGATCTGCGGATCCCAGCAAGGCACTCGTTCTGTAGGTTCTGACCAACATCGCGAGTCGGGCGGGGCGCTTGGCGTCGGCGACGACCCAGCAAAGTGCTCCGACAATCATGGCGAAGGCCAAGAAGGCCGCCAAAATCACAATCGCACCGGCGCGTCCAATTGCCAGGACCGCCGATACCGTGCCGGCAATGGCCGTGACCGGCGTTGAAAGGCGGCGCATCAGACGCCGCCCTCGGCGTTCAGAGCAGCGGCCCGTCGGCCAACTCTACCTTCCGTCGAGCGCGATCGTTTTGGGGTGTGGATCACTGTCAAACGCGCGGAACCAAGGCAAAGGACCGTGCGCTGTTCATGGCGCAGTACGGTCAGTCCAGCGACCCCTGCTACAGGATCGGTCATCGCGCAGATCAAGTCCGCAGCGAAAGGGTAACCCTCCCAAGACAGCGCCCAGTCGTCGCCGCTTCCCCAGAGCCGACGGGCACACAGCCCAAGGGTCGAGATGTCCGGCCGGCTTCGGCTCTGTTGCAGCGGGTCCCAGAACCACGTGCCTGTCGCCCAGCTCCCGCCAGGGTCGGACAGGTTGAGTCGAGTGACCAATCCGGCAAGTAGCGGCGTCATTGACGGACTCATCGCCGGCCACGCCGCATGTCGATTCTCCTCCGCACGACTCATCGGCTGGCCCAGCAGGGCCCAGTTAGACGTGCGGCGTGCGGCAGCAGTATCCGCAGGTACGGGCGGATCGAGATGGCCTTGAGGTTGAGTGACAACGAGGGTGCCGCCGGTAGGAAGATGATGCAAATAGTACGAGTCGAAGACGCCGGCGACGCCTGCCAATCGCATCCCTGGAACGCCACGATCATGTATCGAGTCAGCTTCGCAGCAGATTCGAGCGGCGACGTTTGCCGGGGCATTTGTAATAAGAATCAGCTTGTCGCGGTGCGCCGATACCACGAGGGAGTACATGGTGATCGCTGCCGTCAAGTCTGTATCTGGCAGCGCGGCTCGCTTTCCGCTGTTGAACAGGTAGAGAGCCAGATAAGCGCGGAGTCGTTGTTGAACTTGCGTGCACTGGTCAAGCCCGATCGACCGATCGCGCGGGATGCCGCGTGCAGCGAAGAAACTCGATTCACCCGTGAATTGGGAACGGATTGCAGCCGTCTGACGGCGACGAGAATTAGGCATACGTGACTACTCCCGCTTCCCGGCAAGCCTGCTGTCACGCGTCCAATACGTCCGTTCGCTGCGGAGAGGTGCCCCACACCCTCTACGGCAGAAACTCGAACTCCGGGTTCCCGATTCCTGCCCGTCCGAGCCTCCGCGCCCGGTTGTAGACGGACGGTAGCACAGCCTCGCATCGCCCGGACGGCCGACGGGGCGGTGCTGGACGTTACGATCGAGATCGACGAGCCAACCTTGGCCGGCCAGCGAGAGCTATCGCCGGGAGAGCCTTACGGCCAGACGCCAGCAATTAGGGAACGGTCGTGGGCAGCCCGAACCGGCGACGTTCCTCCTCCGTGAGTGACCGGCCGCCGTCGCTTGCTGGAAGAGCCGGCGGCTCAGACTCGCTGGGCACATCCCAGGTTGTGACCATGCCGTCGTCGAAAGTGGCGGTCAGCGAACCGGTCCAGCGTAGGTCGCGCACTGTTGCCAGACGGGGCAGGTCTAGCGTGGCCAGCGGTTTGCCGTCGTCCGACTGCCAGAGGTAGAGCGTATGACCAGCGATGGTTGCGAGTCGGTGCCCGTCCGGCGACCAGCACACCGTGTCGATGCTGCTCGCATGTCCGACACACCGGGCGAGGAGTTGGCCAGCGACGGGGTTCCAGATCTCCACCTGATCGGCGAACACCGCCGCGAGACGTTCCGTCGCGGGTGACCACCGGAGCCTATTCGCCCGGTCGTGACCCGTGCGCAACCTGAGCTCTAACACGCCCGTGTCGGCCCGCCATACGGCAATGTCGCCACCGCCGATTGAGCCAGCCAGCAACTCGGCGTCCGACGACCAGGTGAGCGGCCCACCGAGTGGCCCGTCGCCGGTCATAGTGGACAGCACCTGCCGGGTCGTCGCGTCCCAGACCCGGACGGTGGTGGGAACGTGGCCGAAGAAGTCAGAAATTGACACGGTGATTCTGATGCCGTCGGGTGACCACTCGAACGAGCCCATCGAAAGGTCAGAGTCTGATCGTCGCTGCCGTCGTCGACGCACCGCCGTCTCGGGGCCGAGCGTGCCGACCCTGACGCCGGACTCCGCATCCCACAGGTGGACCATCGTGCGATTGGCCCCGGCAATTAGTCTTCCACACGGGGACCACCGGAATCGCCAGGCTCTCCCGTCGTGCAACAGGGCTGTGGATGAAGCGTCTGATCCGACGATTCGGGGCGGGATACGGGAATTACCGACGACGGCGCGCATACCGTCCGGCGACCACGACACGCCGTCCACCTTGCCACAGGGAAGGTGACACAGCGTGTTCGCGGCAAGGTCCCAGATCTCGGCACCGTGAAAGCTGTCTGCGAAAGCCAGCCGAGCGCCATTGACCGACCAGCTCAGCGTTTTGGGTTCGTCACGGCGACGTCGTCGACGAAGCACGGCGCCGGTGGAGACATCGCGGACGCCGACATAAGAGTGTCGGCCGCGTTTCGGCACGTACGCGATCTCCTCCCCCTCCGGCGCCCATGCCATTGCTTT
The DNA here is from genome assembly GCF_016863635.1 of Virgisporangium aurantiacum. Lineage (GTDB taxonomy): Bacteria > Actinomycetota > Actinomycetes > Mycobacteriales > Micromonosporaceae > Virgisporangium > Virgisporangium aurantiacum. The sequence continues at coordinate 154,616 of NZ_BOPG01000023.1, forward strand.
GCCCGCGACAAGCTCCCATTCGCCTTCCAACCGATTGGTTCCGACGTGATAGATGCGTAGCAGGCGCCTGCTTGAGAAGATGCTGTCCTCGGACTGGGTTGACTTTGTCTGCGCTGTCACCGCGAGCCGAGACCCGTCGGGAGACCATGCGATCGACGGCGTGGACCATACGGTCTGAACGCTCAAGACGGATCGCTGCACTGAGCCTGTGGTGAAGACCTTGAGCGAGTCTCCGGTCGCGATGGCGAGCATGTCGCCCTGCGGCGACCAAGACGTCGCGCGCACATGTTCAACCGGAATGCGGCAAATATGTTGGACCGGAGTGCTCTGCACCGAGTACACATCGATCTCGCGAAAGTCGTACTGCCCGGCGAAACGACCATCAGAGGACCACGAAAACGTGTCGATCGACACCCCGAAGCCGCCGCGATTGCCGAGATACCTCTCGTCAGATACGCGCCACAAACCAACCGCGTCGTGCCCTTCGGCAACGAGTGCATAGGTGCCGTCGTCATTCAATCGCGCTTCGCCGCCGATACGCGCGCCGCCTATCCGGTGGATGCGCTCCAGCTCGCCGTCCTCGCGCCAGGTACACACCACGCCGGACCCGTCGACTGAGCGCAACCCGCCCGACGCTGGCAACCACACTATGCTCGTGACGGTGGCTGTATGCCCGACTGGCAACCGCCAAGTGTCGCCGGTGGCGGTCAGGCCCCAAAGTGTCAGCTTCGCCGCGGGCGACGCAGTCAGTTCCCGGACCGCCGCCATGACAATCGCCACCGCCAAATCGTGGTCCCGTTCTCGTACCTGTTGCGCCCACGACGCGGCGTGATCGGCGCGTCGTGATAGGTCTGCGCTGTCAGCTGAGCGAGACGCGGCGAAGAAGGCGGCCAGTGATGGTGACGGGAGCATGTTGGTAATCACCTGCGCGGCCCGGTCCAGCGCTTGTCCGCGTAGTAGTTCGTCAGCGACCGGATTCGCGGCCCAAGCAGTCGCGCGGTGTTCCAGCAATGTGAACTGGCGCAGCCGCTGCGCGTTGCGCGTTACGAGGTCTGCCAACGTGGTCCACTGTCGGAACAGGGCATCATGAGCGAGTTCGAACGCCGCACCGTCGTTGACGTCGACCACGAGACGCGAGGCTCGTAGTTCGGCCATGACTCGGCTGCTGATCTCGTCCAATGAACTGCGGAACACCGGGGTCCGCACAGGCTCGTTACCCTCGATAGCGACGCAACGAAGTAAGGTCCCCTCCACGGCATCCTGCGGATGTTCGTCTATTAACGCCCGATATACGCCATCTGCATGCGACGCGATCGCGCCACCGACTCGGCCGGCACGGTCGTATTGAGCGTTCGTGACGACTCCGTCAGCGGCTTCCTCGAAGAGCCGTTCAAGGAGGAGGCCCAGCAGCGGCAGCGCGTCACCGACCGTGGCTTCGGCCACCATCACCTCGAGCAGGCCGTTCTCGAACCGGACACCCGCCGCGTTGGCCGGCAGCACGATGGCGTCGCGAATGCGATTCGGCCCTAGCGGTCCGATGGGGATCGGATGCGCGATGAGGCGCGGCTGCACCTCGGTAGCAGTTGCCAGGAGCTCGGGTCGCATCGCTAGCAGCAGTCGCAATGCTGGCTGCGCTGCCAACGCCGCGGCGAGCAGCCGCAGAAACAAACGCCGATCCTCCTCGCTGGTAAGCGTGCTGAGATCTTCCAATTGATCTACAACGAGCAGGACCGGATGCTGTCCAACGGCAAGAAGACCTATAAACACGTCGGGGACAGCTTCGACTGCGCTCGTCAATGCCGGATCGGGCAGGCGACTCGCTTCATCGCGGAGTCGTCGCGCGACGTCGTTGGTGTCTGCGTCTGGGGCTCCGAGCGCCTGGGCGAGCGAGAGGAAGGGGTTCGCGGCCGGGCGTAGTGGACCAAGCAGCTTCCATCGTCGATGCAGGCGAGGCAAGACTCCCGCCTGGATGATGGACGACTTTCCTACCCCCGATGGGCCAACGAGAGACACGACGCGCTGCGCAGGAGAGAGGCCTGAACGCTCAAGCCGGGTCAGTGTCTGCCTGATCTCGTCGTCCCGGCCGAAGAAGACTGAGGACCTGTCCTCTGCGAACGGGGCCAGGCCCGGATAAGGATTCTCGCCGCTGGTCCAAGTGATCCGGTGCCGCCAGCGCCGCCACAACAGCCAGCCGACCCACCCGACAACAGCGGCTGGCACCCACACGTACGGATACCGCATCACCGGCTTCAGCGGACCTGACCAGCCGTCCGTCTCGGCGGTAAGGATATTGATGGCGAACCCGAAGAAGATGCTGATCAAGAGGGCACTGATTTCGCCGCCGCGCTTAACATCCCTCATCAATCGATAGGACTATATCCAGGGAGGCGCTACAAGTGGGCAGGCTCCGTATCACTCAATCGAATGTTGATGGATCTGATGGCCAGCTGGTCAACTCCGTTGGCGAAGCGGGCCCCGGCGGTCGGGCAGCAAGGCGTAAGCCAAGATCGCCAGTGCGCATCGAACGCGGGGCGCCAATGCTTGTCTATTACCTCCTCGACCACTAGCGTTGTTCGGCTGAGGGCAAAGCGAAGAAAGATCACTTTCGGAACCTGGTCATCTCGGCGTGATTGATCAAGCTGGTTTCGTCGAGGGGATCATTCTGATATGTCCGAGGACAAGGTCCGGACACGTCGTGAGCTGCTCATCAATGGTCGCCGCGTTCGGCTGACCGATTTGGTCGAGGCCGGTCTTCTGAAACCGGGGCAGGAGCTGCTGTACCGGCAGTCCGCTCGACGCACCCATCGATCGGTCGTCACCAACCGGGGTCGGCTCAGACTCGACGATGGACGGGAGTTCGATACGCCGTCGGCTGCCGCCGTTGCCGCCGCCGAGGTCACGGCGGTCGCCGGATGGATCGCTTGGTCACTTGCCGGTGGGGGACCGACGCTCCATGATCTTCGGGTTCAGCTCCTCACCGACGTCGCCAAAGAGACCGCCGCCGTGTCTTCCGTCAAAGACAACGAGACCGGTGTGGCCGCCGCTCGTGATCGGTTCACCGAGCTGAGCGAGGCGAGGCGACGCGCTGAGGCCGGGCAGCCGAAGTCGTTGACGGTCAGGGACATGCTCCGGCTGTGGGGTGCCGATGACCGGGACCGGGAAGTCACCACACAGATCGACGCTGACCTGGCCAACCACGGCTTGACCACGGAGCCGGACTTTCGTGCTGTCAGCCTGGACCGGGTTGTTCGCATGGTCACGTTGGAGCAGTCGCCACGTGATCCATCAGAGTCGCTTTTCACCCACGAAGATCCGGCCCGCCCGGTCGTCGACGCTGATCAGGACGTGGAGACCGAGATCGGGCTCACCCTGGGCAATCTGCTTCCCGCCCGTCGAGTGCTGGTGAGCGTCTCTCCCGGGGCGTCTTTCGAAGAGGCTGTCACCGCGATGCAGCTGAACGACTTCTCTCAGCTTCCCGTTCTGGTCAATCCGCGGACCCTACACGGCACGGTCTCGTGGAAGTCGATTGCCGAGGCGAAGCACCTCGACCCGGATGCAGTACTCGCCGATGCGATCGACCGGACGGCCCAGGTGTTCGACTACGACACGCGGCTGCTCGACGTCCTCAAAGTCCTCCGGGAAGACGGCTTCCTCTTCGTACGGGACTACGACCGGACGATCATAGGCATCATCACCGGATCGGACGTCGTCGGGAAGTACGACGAGACGGCCACGCCGTTCTTCCTGATCGGTGAGGTGGATCAAGAACTGCGTCAGGTGATCCACTCGGCGTTCACGGTCGATGAGATGCGAGACGCGTGCAAGAAGGCCGGCCTGTCGTTCCGGTCCAAGGACGAACTGACGATCGGTCAATATCAGGCCGTGCTGGACAACCCGGCGTGCTGGGCCAAGCTGGGCTGGAGACTGAGCCGCAAGCTGTTCGTCGAACGACTGAATGAGCTTCGTAAAGTGCGAAATGCAGTGATGCATTTCAATCCTGACCCGGTGAATCCGCACGACGTGGAGAAGCTACGGAACTTCTTGAACCTCATCCGCAAGTACAAGGTGTGACGGGTCCGGTCAACAGCCCCTTCGCGAAGAACGCTCGCCTGCTCGTCGTCGACCCGCCGCCGGATTGCCAGCCCGCCTACACGAATTGGTGGACTTGGCGTCCGAACGGACGGCGGGTCGCGTGCTGGCACGTGAATCCCAGCAGGATAGACACGCATGCACATAGCCGGTCATGACCGGCGGCCCAGGGGCACATTGGGAGGTTCCACCGTCCATGGCCGAAACGCCACTCGTCATCCGTGATCGCGCTGTCGCCTTGACCGACTACCTGCTCGCCGTCCGGGCGCAGGTGGAACGGCCGGTGCGGACTGTTTCGACGGCCGACGCCTTCTGGCAGAACGGGTTCCCCCGGCACCCGGAACTGGCGGTTGGGCCTTCGAGCGGTAGCGACGCCTGGCTCCGAGTGGGCCTGCCCGTCGCGGAGAAGCCGATCGTCGTTCCGGTTCAGTTCCGCAACCTCGTGCTCAGCGGCGTAACCCATGATCGCGAGCCGCGGTTGCTGCCGGAGGTCGACTCCGACGTGCTCGCTGCGTTCGAGGCGTGGCGGGATCGGGAGTGGCGGCCGTGGGCGCGGCGGGCCGCGGAGACCGAGGCGGTCCGATCGCTTCACCTGCGGCTGTTTGACCTGAAGTACCGGCTCGACATGAACGCCGCCACGGAGGAGCTGGTCTGGGGTCACGGTATCGGCGAACTCCGGGTAGACGGAGCACGAGTCTCCTACCCGTTGTTCGCGACCCCGGTCGCGATCGAGTACGACCCCGATGGCCCCACTGTGTTCGTGTCACCGCAGGGCTTCACGCGGCTCCAGACCGACCCGATCACGGGAATCGACGAGCGGAGGCTCCGACAGCTGGTCGAGTTCTGCGGGGCCGGTGGACAGGTCACCACCGATCTATGGGACGACGTGGAGCGAAGGGAACTGTTCGAAGGAGTGCTCCGCAGGCTCGGTGTCGACCCGGTGATCCGCGAAGCCAGCTCGCCGGCTCCCACCGGCCAACACATTCACGACACAGGGGTTCTGTTCGCCCGTCCACGGCAGCGGATGCTGCGCCGGTTCCTGCAGAAATTGCGCGACCGGCTGCTCGCCGGCGACCTCGACAGCATCGGCAGCCTCGCCGCCATCCTCGCCCACGAACCCAGCGCCCTGCGTATGCCCGGCGACCGACCGGACACCTGGGCCCCGGTCGGCGAGCGGCTCCTGATGCCGCTGTCGACGAATGAAGCGCAGGAGTCGATCGCCTACCGTCTCGCCGGCAGCCGCACGGTGGCTGTGCAGGGGCCGCCGGGGACGGGCAAGACCCACACCATCCGCAACCTGATCTGCCATCTGATGGCGCACGGAAAGCGGGTTTTGGTGTTGGCGCAGAAGAACGACCCGCTGACGGTCCTCCGCGACGGACTGCCGGCCGACATCCAGCCGCTGTGCATCGCTGTTCTGGGCCGGTCGACCGACCAGCTCATCCAGCTTCAACTCGCCGCCCGCGAGCTGTCGGACCGAGCCGCGACGATGGACCACAGGGCCGGCCAGGCGGAGGTCGACCGGCTCTCCCAGGGTCTCCAGGACGCGGAGCGCGACCTCGCCCGGGCCTTGAACAACCTGCGCAACATCGCGGAGAAGGAATCCGCCTGTTACGACATCGACGGCGCCACGCTGTCGATCAGCGAGGTCGGCACCTGGCTGCGGGAACGGCAGGGCGACCTCGCTGAGATCCCCGACGCGATCAACCGCTCAGCGCCTCTGTCGGTGGCTGAGTTCACGGTGTTGCTGAAACTTGCCAACCGCGTCCCGGCAGCCGACCGGGTCCAGGCACTACACGTCCTCCCGACGACAGACGACCTGCCCAGCGCGTCCGAACTGACAAGCCGCCGCCGGCGACGCCACGCCGCCACGACGGAGGCCGACCGCCTGAGCGCGGCCGGCGTCGACCTGAACAAGATCCGCGGGCTCGGGCAGGTCGCGCTGCGTGCGCTGGTCGGCGATCTTCGGGACGCTCAGCGCGTGCTCGGTGGGCGCGAAGGCGGGTGGACGGGTCGGCTCGGCGACCTGCTAGCTGACCGGCACTGGCAGCAGCTGTGGGACGACCATGCAGCGGCGTGCGATCGGGCGATGCAGGAACTGGCCGCCGTGGCCCGCGCTTTGGCCGGACACGACGTCAGGGTGTCGCCGGAACTCGCCGCCGAGCAGCGTCGCCTGTCGGGAATGCTGACGGAGCTGCGGGAGCGGTTCACTGCGGGTAAGGGCGTGAGCAAGGTCTTCCAATCGGCGCTGGCCAGGGTCGCCGCGGGTTGTCTCGTCGACGGTGAGCCGCTGCGCTCGGCCGCCGACGTCGACCTGATTCTGGCCTTCCTCCGGCGGTATCAGCTGCGGCAGGAGCTGGGCCGGCGCTGGGCGGAGTGGGCGCCCAGGGTGGGGCTGACCCTGCCCGAACCGCTGGGGGAGCCGGAGCTGTGGGCCGGTCGGTTGTTCTCCGACGCCGCAACGGCGTTGGACTGGGACCGGCGGCGGTGGCCCGCGCTGTGCCAGGTCCTTCGGCCGCTGGGTGTTCCCACGCCGACCCCGGTCTCCGCAGCCAACCTCGGCGTAGTCCAGGACATCCTGACGAGGGCCGACGTTGTGTTCGAACTCGACGCGCTCGTCGACGCCGAACAACAGATCACCGACCTGTTGCGGAGCGGGCAATCCGGGCCTGATGCGAGTCCGCTGTGGCGGGTCCTCGATCTGAGTTGGCAGGACGCCGACCTGCCGCGGTGGGACGCGCTGTGCGCCGAGGCGACCCGGCTGGCGGCGCTCCGCGCCGACGCCGATACCTACCGGAGTTTGCACGGCCGCCTGGCGGCCGTCGCGCCGGGCTGGGCGGCCGAAATCGACGCCGGGACCGCGCGGGTGCTGTCCGGACTCGGCGCGGACTGCGAACGGCGTTGGGAATGGCGACGCGCGCAGACCTGGTTCGACCAGACCATCGCGGGTGCCGACCCGGCGGAGCTCGGCCGGCGCGTCGATCGTGCGCGGGAGCGGATCCGCCGGCTGACCGGTGAGCTGGTGTCCGCCGCGGCCTGGCTGCAGGTCGCGCGGTCGTTGGACGACCGGCGCCGCGCCGCCCTGGCCGACTGGACGACGGCATTGCGCAAGATCGGCAAGGGGACGGGCCGCAGCGCGGCCCACTGGCAGCAGCACGCGCAGCGGGCGATGACCGCCGCCGTCGACGCCGTTCCGGTCTGGGTGATGTCGATCGACCGCGCCATCGAACAGTTCACCGAGGGTGCCCGGTTCGACGTGGTCATCGTCGACGAGGCGTCGCAGGCGGACATGTTCGCTCTTCCTGTGCTGAGTCTCGCCGACCGGGCGGTGGTGGTCGGCGACGATCAGCAGATCGGCCCGCAACTGCCCTTCCTCGGTGACGTCAGTGGGCTCATCGCCGCGCACCTGAACGATCTGCCGTCGGCTGAACACTTCGACGCCGAGGGCAGCCTCTACGACCACGCGGTCCGGCGATCGCAACGCATCCTGCTCACCGAACACTTCCGGTGCGTGCCCGCGATCATCGACTTCTCCAGCCACGCCTACTACGACGGAAAGATCCAGCCACTGCGTGCGGACAAGCCGGCCGGGGTCGACACACCGGTCGTCGCGGTTCATGTCGGTGAGGGTGTGCGGCAGCACGTCCCTCCCTTCGGGGAGGTCAACGTCGCCGAGGCCGACGCGCTGGTGGAACGGGTCGGGCTGATCGTCGACGACCCGGCGCACGCCGCGCGCAGCATCGGCGTGGTCAGCCTGCTCAGCAGCAGCGGCCAGGCCATGTACATGCTCGACCGGATCCGCGACCGGATCGGCGCGGAGGAGATGCACCGTCGCAGGCTGCGGGTCGGTGACCCGTACACATTCCAGGGCGACGAACGTGACATCGTCCTGCTGTCGATGGTCGTCTCCGCGAACGACCCACGACGGCCCGGCGCGTTCACGAAGCGCGACTACCACCGACGGATCAACGTCGCCGCCTCCCGCGCTCGCGACCAGCTCTGGCTCTACCACTCCATCCAGACCGCTGACCTCGTCGCCGACGACGCCCGCGCGAAGCTCATCGAGTACTGCCAGAACGTCACCGTCGCCGAGGAGACGTACAGCGATCTGGAACGACGCTGCGACAGCGACTTCGAACGCGACGTCCTGCGCCGGATTCTCGCTCGCGGGTACCGGCCGCTGCCACAGTTCGCGATCGGCCGGTACCGCATCGACTTCATGCTGCCCGCCCCCGACGGGCGCCGGCTGGCCATCGAATGCGACGGCGACGCGTACCACGGGCCGGACCAGTGGGAGAGCGACATGCGCCGGCAGGCGATGCTCGAACGCGTCGGCAACTGCGTGTTCGTCCGTATTCGTGGGAGCGCGTTCAGCCGCGACCCGGAGGCGGCGCTGGCTCCACTGTGGACCCGTATCGACGAGTTGCGGATCGGTACCTACGTCGAGCCCGTTCTGGCTGTTCCCGAGCCGGCGCGGCCGCGCCAGGCCCCGCGAGTGAGGAACACCGGCTGGCCACGCGTCGCGGCCGATGTCGACTGGGACAGTGTGTCGGAGGCAGACCAGCGTGCGCTGTTGGCGGCTGCCGCAGACGGCAGAGAGATCAAGTTCACGTCCAGAGGCGTCTGGCATGTTGTCGAAGACGAGCCGGTTGTTGTTGAGCCTGTTGTCGCTGAGGCGGTGGTTGCTGAGCCGCACGCTGTGCCGGTGCGGCCCGCTCCGGAGGAGCCGGTGGTCGAAGAGCCGGTTCCTGAGGCGTCGGCCACTGAGCCGGTCGTCGAGCCACAAACCGCAACCACCGACGATGGCCTGCCCTCGGTCCCGGCCGGATACCGAAGCGCCGGCTGGGTCCGGCCGCACGAGGCACTCGCCGCCCTCGACGCGTACGAGGCGCTGAAAGACACCCCGATCCGGCACGAGGGGAAGATCACCGGCTGGGCCCGCTACCGGGACAGTGCCTCGGAGGAGGCGAAGCGTTACCGGGCGAACGTCGTCATCGAACGGGCCGGGCCCAGAGGCGCCCGGATCGTCTGTTGGCTACGGCAACCGGAAGCTCGGGCGCTCGTCCGCGCCGCTCAACTAAGACGGGACATTCCCGTCGCCGATCGGTCTGGCACCCTGGCTGGGCTCGTGCAGTACTTCCCGGCGGCGAGCCCGTACGCCTTGCGCGGCCGAAGCGTCACCCGTTTGCTGCGGTGCACGGCGGGCCGGTCAGCACCCGCGCAGCGCGCAGAGACTCCCGCCCCCGACGTGATCGCGCAGTTCAACCGGGCGATGACGCGCGTCTACGAGCGCGCGCGGGATGAGGCCGGGTACAACGCCACCGTCTTCCGGCGAATGCTGGCCGAACACGGCGGCCTCGGCACCGCCCGCCAACTTCTCCGCGCCGGCCACGTGTCCGAGGGCTTCACCGCCCTCTGGGAGCGGGACCGCATCGATCTCACAGTCGAGGCCCTCGTTCTCGATTCGAGGTACGGCTCGTTGTTCACCGAAGACGAGCTGGCAGTGGCGCGCGACCGGATCGATCACGCCCGCCGCAATCCGCTGTCCCGCGGAACGCCCCTCAGGAGCTGACGATGGACGATGAGATCGAGCTGATCAGTGACGGCGATGGGCTGGCGGTCATCGGAGATCCGGTGGTTGTCGATCGGTTCCTCGCTTCAGAGGGGCTGCTGTCGAAGGATCTTGGGCTGAAACGGCTTCTCAGCACCGGGTCCGCAGCCGCTCAGGCGGCTTCGGAGATTGCCGCCAACTCGGGTCGCTGGGTGAAGTTGACGGAGAAGTCCGCTCAAGCGATGAAGAAATACAAGCTGATGACGGGCTCGCAGGCGGGTCTCAGTCGAGCCGTGCTGACCGAGAATGGCAAGATCAAAGGACTCTTGGAGCTGACCCGCGGATCGCTTCTCGGCAACCCAGCCGCGCTGGCCGGTGCCGCCGGTCTCATGGCGCAGCTCGCGATGCAGCAGACCATGGACGAGATCACCGACTACCTCGCCGTGATCGACGAAAAGGTCGACGACGTGCTCCGCGCGCAGACGGACGCCGTGTTGGCGGACATGATCGGAGTCAGCCTCATGATCGAGGAGGCCATGACCACTCGAGAGCACGTCGGCCGGGTCTCCGAGATCACCTGGTCGAAGGTGCAGGCGATGCCGACGACGATCGCGCGCACTCAGGCATACGCGTTGGGCCAACTCGACGGGCTCGCTGAGAAGATGGAGCGCAAGTCCAAGATCGGTGAACTCGCCAAGACCTCCGAGGACGCCAGGTCGACCGTTCAGGAGTGGCTCGCCGTGCTGGCTCGCTGCTTCCAGTTGCAGGACGCGATCGCCGTTCTGGAGCTCGACCGGGTGCTCGACGCTTCGCCCGAGGAGCTGGACCAGCATCGCCTCTCGATCCGGGCCGCACGGCAGAAGCGGCTGGAACTCATCTCACGGACCACAGGTCGTCTGCTGACCCGCATGGACGCCGCCGCCGGCACGGCAAACGCGAAGGTGCTGCTGAACCCGGCCGCCTCCCCGGCGCTGGTGCAGTCGAGCAACCAGGTCTCGGTCGCCGTGGTCGAGTTTCACGGGCGGCTCGGGATCGAGCGCGATCGGCATTCGTTGGAGGCGAGGCGGTGGGTAGAGGCGGCGGCGGAGGTGAAGAACCGGGCGGTCGAGACGGGGCAGGTCGGTGTCGACGCGGCCAGGCAGGCGGGTAGGAAGGCCCGATCGGCGGTCGGCCGGATCACCTCGCGAACGCGTCGCCAGCGCGAAGACGACGAGGTCAGCTGAACATGGCATCGGGATTGGCATGGCTGGACAGCTCTCGGGCGGACCAGCAGCGCATGCGCGAGATGCTGAAGATGTTCAGCGAGCAGGAGAGCCGAGACGAGCTCGGCATCGGGCAGATCCGGGACGCGTTCAGCGATCTCCTCTTCCCTGGCACGTCTGTGCTGCACACGCGGGCCCGGTACCTGCTGATCGTTCCCTGGTGCCACGTCGACGGCGAGCGGCGCGGCCTGCGCGGAGACCGCTTGACCGCCCGGGTCGCCGACAACGAGCGCAAGGTCATCAAGGCGTTGCGCAACTCCGCTGACGCCGACGGGCTGATCGGCCGCCGTGCAGGACCGGCGGTGAAGACGCTGCCGTCGGTCATCTACGGGACGGCGCTCGCGCGTTTCGGCGTACGCACCGGTGACGGTGTCGGCACGGTCGCCGACGAGCTCCTCGACGTCCCTGAGCTGACACACCGCACCGCGTCGGCGTGGCATCCGACGTTGCCGAAGGCTCCGGACGGCTTTCCGTCGAGCGTCGACGGTGGATTCGTGTTGACCCTGGCTGAAGCGTCCTGGATCCGCGAACGGATCCTGACGGCGGCCCCCGGCACGCTCCTGACGCACCTGTTGACCACCGACGACGATCCGAGCCCGGACAGCGGAGCTCCGTGGGAGGACGCCGCAGCTGCTGGAGCACCCGAGCAGACGGCGACTGTTCTGCGTCACGCGCGGCTCTTCTCCAGGTGCATGCACGGTGCCGCGCTGCTCTACAACCTCCTTATCGCCCAGCGATACGAGAAGGCGGGCCTCAGCGAGGTCGAGGAGCCGGTGTCGCGGTACGAGGACCGGTTGGCCGAGTGGGCGGCGGGCGTCGCCACCGAACCGGACCTCTCCCGGTGGGATCGGGGCGACATGTGGAGTCGAGTGATCGAGCAGAGCCCTCGGATCACCGGCAACACGCTGATGCGGCGGTTCGTTGACGCGTGGCTCGACGCGGTTCAGGCGGGTGTCACGGCAGACGACCAAGGATTGCAGTTGCTTGTTGGCGACCGGGAGCGGCTGGTGAAGCGTGGGCAGTCGCGGCTGGTCAACGAGAAGCTGCTGCGGGTATGGAATGGCGCGTCGGGGAGCGCACCCTTGATCTACCGGTGGCCGCAGGTGCGGCGGGAGATCGTCGACATCCGGGCCGGACTGGAGGTGGCCGATGTTGCCGCCTGACGCCCGGTCGCTGTTGCTGGAGGCGTTGCGTCCGCCGGCGGGCTCGACGTTGTCGCGAGCGGTCGCGACTACTTTCACGCTCGACCTCGAGAGCCTGCTGATCGCGCCGCTCGCATTCGCCGCGCACGCCGCCCGCGACTCTGCGGATCCGATCGCTGTGCTGGACAGCGTTCGTCGCTGCGCCGACCGGATCGACGTCTTCTGCCAGGCCGGCCACATGACCGTCCCGTCCATACGGTCCAGCCTCGTCGCGTTCGTTGAGCGGATGGTTCACCCGGTCGGCCGGCCCCGTCCGGGTCGGCTGTTCCACCCGAAGCTGTGGCTGCTGCGGTTCGACGACGCCGAGACGGGCACCGCGTCGCTCCGCCTGCTCGTACTCAGCCGCAACCTGACCGCCGACCGTAGCTGGGACACCTGCCTGCGTCTCGATGGTGTGATCGGCAGCAGGCCGATCGCCGCGAACCGGCCGCTGTTCGACCTGATTCAGCAGGCCGCCGGCCTGGCCACCAACCCCATCGACCCGAGTCGCCGGGCGGCGATCGACGCCCTGTGCGAGGACGTCCACCGCGCGGAGTGGGAGTACCCCGAAGACGTCACCGACGTGGCCTTCCACGCGATGGGGCTCTCCCGCTCCACGGTTCCCGACTTCTCCGGTACCCGGCACCTGGTGGTCTCCCCATTCTGTACCGAAGGCGGGCTCAAGCAGTGCGCTCCCGGCCAGAAGACCACTGTGGTCGGACGCCAGGAGGAGCTTGACCGGCTTCCCGATGGCGCGCTCGACGGCATGGATGTCATGGTGATGGACGAGTTGGCCGGGCTGTCCACTGAGGACGGGGGCGATCTGCTCACCGGTCTTCACGCGAAGCTTTACATCGTCGACTACGCGCAGCAGGCCCGCGTGTTTGTCGGCTCGGCCAATGCGACTGACGCAGCGTATGGCGGCAACGTCGAGCTGCTGGTCGAGTTGGCCGGTTCCCGTAATCGGCTCGGAATCGACACGATGGTCGGTGACGCGGCGCCGTTCAAGACGCTTCTCGAACCGTACGAACGTCGGGAGCCCTTGGACAACGACGCCGATCAGGCTCTGACCGACCTGCTGCGGGACATCGCGGCGATACCGCTGACCGCCGCCGTCAGCGGTTCCTACGTGGAGCACGTCACGTCAAGCGATCCGATGCCGGTACTCGACGGTGTACGCGTCACCGCGCAGTTGTACACGCGTCGCGGCGTCGCATTGACCCTGACCGGCGGCCAGCCGGTCGACGCCCAGTTCGGGGGACTCCCGCTGCTCGACGTCACGCCGTTCGTCGTTATCACCGCCGACGACGCGAAGGGCAATCGGCAGAAGACGGTGGTCCTCGCCCGAATGATCGGCGATCCGGCCGATCGGCTCGACCACGTCCTCGCCCATCAGATCGACACTCCCGAGAAGTTCATGCGGTTCCTCATGCTGCTGCTTGGCCTCGGCGACGATCCGGTCGCCGCAATGGGTGCGGAGAAGGGCGGTGGTGCCGGAATGTGGCTCGCCCGGTCCGGATCAGGTGTTCTGGAACTGCTTCTCACCGCTCTCGCCGATCGGCCGGCGCAGATCGATGACCTCGGTCGGCTGATCGAACGGCTCCAGGCCACCGAACAGGGCCGAAGCCTGATGCCGCCAGGCTTCCCTGAGCTGTGGGCCACCGTCAAGGAGGCACGGCGAAGGGTGCTGGCATGACACGGTATGACTCGGCGCCGATCATGGCCGGTCTGAAGGACTTCCAGCGTGCGACCGTCGCCCACGTCATGGACCGGTACTTCGGGGCGGACCCGGGTAACCGGTTCCTTGTCGCCGACGAGACCGGGCTGGGCAAGAGCGTCGTCGCGCGCGGGGTGATCGCGCAGATGCTGGAGCGTCTTCAGGACGACGACCTGGTGGAACGGATCGACGTCGTCTACGTGTGCTCCAACCAGGACATCGCCAAGCAGAACGCGCGACGGTTGTTGGTGACGTCCGGCGAGAACGTCATCCCTCTGACGAGCCGCCTCACCATGCTCGCCGCCGACATCGACAAGCTCACCGCCGCCGAACCTGCTGGGGGCAAGCCGCTCAACCTCGTGGCGTTCACCCCCGGAACGTCCTTCGACAAGGGCCTGCGGACCGGCAAGGCGGAGGAACGGGCCATGCTCCTCCTCATGCTGGACAGCGCCAACTCATGGGACGGGTGGCGCCTACGCGCCGCTCACCGCGGGCTGCAAGGCGGCGTCGGCGATCCGGACCGGTTCGCGGAGGTCTGCTGGAATCTGTGGAATCGGCTTGGAAAGCAGGTCAACGAGTCCATCAGCAGCGATTTCCTCGAGCGTGCCCGAAAGGACGGCCTCCTGGCCCGGTTCGAAGCCCTACTCGACGGCATCGGACGACGGCAAACTTTGCCCGAGGAGCTCAAGCCTGAGGCGAGGGAACTTATCGGGGACCTGCGTACCGCGCTCGCCCTGGCCGGTGTCCACGCGTTGCGGCCCAGCCTCATCGTCCTCGACGAGTTCCAGCGGTTCCGCTACCTACTCGATCCTGAACAGCCGACCGAGGGAGCTGAGCTCGCGCAGCAGCTGTTCTCGTACCCCGACGCCCGGGTGCTGCTCCTCTCGGCGACTCCGTACAAGCCGTTCACCTTCGCCGAGGAGTCCGCCGCCGGCGAGGACCATTACGCCGACTTCCAACGGATGCTCCGGTTCCTCACCCCGGACAGCTACTGGCATGACAAGGTAGCGACTGCGTTCCGCGTTTACCGGGAGGCGCTCATCGCCGGTCGGCCGTGCGGCGACGTCCGCGATACCCTGCGCCAATTGCTTCTGCGGGTCATGTGCCGGACCGAACGGCCGGCGCCGGCACAGAACGACATGCTGCGCGAGTTCGCCCCGCAGGCCACGGAGATCCGCGAGCGCGACATGATCGGCTACGCGGCGCTGCGTCGTCTCGCGAAGCGACTCGACGCGCCGATGACCGTCGAATACTGGAAGTCCGCGCCCTACTTCCTGAACTTCGTCGACGGCTACCGTCTCGGCGAGAAGGTGCGCGCCGAGGTGGAAGGCCTCTCCGCAGACGAGCGGCTCGAACTCGTCCGCTCGACGCAGCTCATCAGCCGGCGCGCCGTCGAGCGTGACGCCGAGATCGACCTCGGCAACGGGCGGCTGCGGCAGCTCGCCGCCGACACCGTCGAGCGTGGATGGTGGCAACTACTGTGGATGCCGCCGTCGATGCCCTACTACGAACTCGGCGAGCCGTTCGCGGCCGTCGCCCGCGTAGGTATGACGAAGCGTCTTCTGTTCTCGTCGTGGAACGCCACTCCGACCGCCGTGGCGGCACTACTGAGCTATGAGGCCGACCGCCGAATCGTTCGCAAGAAGCTTTCCCACACCGACGCGGTCGAGAACCGCCGGCGACGCGCCCGTCTCGACTACCGGATCGACGGCGACCGGCCTGCGGCGATGAGCACTCTCGCGTTGTTCTGGCCCCACCCGGGGCTCGCTGAGCTGTGCGACCCGTTGGAGGCCGCTCGCTGGCAGCCGGACCAGGTTCCCAACCTCTCGGCGGTGGAAGCGGCGTTCGCTCAACGGGTCCGACTCGGCGCTCCCCGCGGTGACCGCGGTGGCGAGGCACAGGCGTGGGAGTCGGTGTTCGGATGGCCGGGCGCTGTCCCGGACGGCCTCACAACCGCTTCGGCCGGTTCAGCGCTCGGAAAAGTCGCCAAGGAGGAGAGCGAAGCGGCTACGGGTCTCGAACGGCACGTCGCGCACGCGATCGACGGCAGCCAGGACCATGTTGTTCCCGAGGAGGTGCTTAACGACGTCGTCACGATCGCGGCCCATGGACCGGGCAACGTCGCCTGGCGGTCGTTGGGGCGAATCCTCGGCGGGCCGAACACCGTGACCGCCGAGGGACACTGGCGGGCCGCCGCCGTCATCGCGAGCGGCCTGCGCAGCACCTTCAACCGTGACAAGGCGATGCTCCTGCTCGACCAGCTCTATCCGGACATCCCATACTGGCAGGCGGTACTCCGCTATTGCGCCGCCGGCGGCCTCCAGGCAGTCATGGACGAGCACGTCCACAACGTCCAGAGTTCGATGTCCGACCTGCCGCTCACCGACGAGACCCTGCTCCAGGTCGCCGCGACGGTCCACGACGCGCTCACCATGCGCCCCGCGCAGCATGAGGCCTTCGATCCGTTGGATCCAGAAAATCCGATCAAACTGCCGGGTCGCTTCGCCGTCCGGTACGGCGGCCGGGCCAACGACGTCGCCGACGCTCAGCGACAGTCCGAGGTGCGCGTCGCGTTCAACAGCCCGTTCTGGCCGTTCGTCGTGGCCACGACCAGCACCGGACAGGAAGGCATCGACTTCCACGTCTGGTGCTCGGCGGTCGTCCACTGGAACACGCCCGCCAATCCGGTCGACTTCGAGCAGCGCGAAGGTCGGGTGCATCGCTTCGGCGGCCACGCCATCCGGCGCAACATCGCCACGGCGCACCGCGCCGAAGCGCTACGGTCCGACCGGCCAGACGTGTGGGAGGCGGCATTCGACGCCGCCCGCGCAGTGGACAGCGGCCTCGGAGACTTCGCGCCGTACTGGGTCTACCCCGGACCGGCGAAGATCGAACGGCACGTGCTGCCATACCCGTTGAGCCGGGACCTGCCGCGGCTGGACCGGTTGAAGACCGACCTGGTGCACTACCGGCTGGCCTTCGGCCAGCCACGACAGGAGGATCTGCTGGCGCTGATCGCGCACGACGGCGCCGAAGGTAACGGCGTCGCGGCGGAGGCGATCGACCTGCAGCCAGGGCCAGAGTAGGGGGCATGGGCTACCAGGTGTGTCCTTCCTGTGTGAATGAAGACGAGCAGCCGATCTCGGAACCGATCTTTTGCGTGTGGCGACCGAAGGGATAGCAGACGGCGTACTTCGCAGGGGGGTAAAACCGGACAGTCAGGCGAATCACGGACATGACCCGTTAGGGGGACCCCGATTGCGGCACGCTCATGATGAGGTCAGAAAACACCGATTGCGAGTCCATGATCACAGGCAGGTCACCGCGAGCCTGCCACTTGGGGTAGGGGGCATGGCGCGTTGAGCGCGACAACGGACATTCCGACGATCGGTGCGCTGGTCGCCGTACGTGGGCAACGCTGGGTGGTCAGTGACATCAGCACCGGAGAGCGCAGCAACCTGGTCAGCTTGCAAAGCGTCGAAGACGGCCGGTACGGCCACACCCTCGACGTGATCTGGGAGGTCGAGCCCGCCCGCCAGGTACTGCCGACCGGCGCCCTCCCGGAAGTCAACGAGAAGGCGTTCGATTCGCCGCAGCGGTTGACCGCGTTCCTCGACGCGGTGCGCTGGTCGGCCGTCACCTCCGCCGACGTCAAGACGCTGCAGGCGCCGTTCCGGTCGGGTGTGGCGATCGAGGACTACCAGCTCGAACCCGTCGCCCGTGCGGTCGACGCGCCACGCGTCAACCTGCTGCTCGCCGACGACGTCGGTCTCGGCAAGACGATCGAAGCCGGCTTGGTCGCTCAGGAACTGCTGCTCCGGCACCGGGGACGGCGAATCATGATCGTCTGCCCGGCCGGGCTCACGATCAAGTGGCACGACGAGATGGCCGAGAAGTTCGGCCTGGACTTCACCATCATCGACACCGAGCGCTGCGCGCTGGTCCGCCGTACGCACGGCTCGGCCGCCAACCCGTTCGTGGTGTATCCGCAGAGCATCGTGAGCCTGCCGTGGCTGCGCGGGCCGAAGGCACAAAGACTATTGGACGAGGTACTGCCCGCCGACGGCCCGACGTACCCGCGCACCTTCGACCTGCTCATCCTCGACGAGGCACACCACGTCGCCCCGGCGGCGCCGAAGCAGGTGTACGCCGTCGATTCGCAGCAGACGAAGCTCATCCGCCGGATGGCTCCTCATTTCGCGCACCGGCTGTTTCTCTCCGCGACCCCGCACAACGGTTACCAGGCATCGTTCACCGCTCTGCTGGAGATCCTCGACAACCAGCGGTTCGCCCGCGGTGTCGACCCGGACCCGGCGGCGGTGAAGGACACCGTCGTGCGCCGGCTCAAGCGCGACATCGTCAACCTCGACGGATCGCCGAGATTCCCGGAACGGCACACCCGGGCGATGCCGGTCCAGTACCCGCAGAGCGAACGCGAAGTTCATGCACTGCTCAAGGAGTTCGCCAAGCTCCGGCGGCAGCGGCTCGTCACGCAGCGTGGGCGGCGGGCCACCGACCTCGTGACGCTGCTGCTGAAGAAGCGCCTGTTCTCCAGCCCGGCCGCGTTCGCGCATACCGTCGGCGTGTATCTGGAAACACTGCGGTCCCGCAAGGCTCCCGCTCAGCTGGTCGACGAGGACGTTCCCGAGTGGATGGAGGACTTCTTCGACGACGTCGCCACACTTGACGACGAGGAGCTGGCGGAAGCCGAAGACGACGCGCTCGGCCGCGCCCGCCCGATGCAACCCGACGCCAACGACCGCGAGATCCAACTGCTCGTGGCGATGCAGGAGTGGGCCGCCACCCGCGAGGCCCAACCCGACGCGAAGGCGAAGGAACTCGTCACCTACCTCAAGGCCGTATGCCGCCCCGACGGCAACAACTGGCTCCAAGAGCGGGTCGTGGTCTTCACCGAGTACCGCGACACCCAGATCTGGCTGGCCCAACTGCTGGGGCAGGAAGGGTTGGCCGGCGACCGGCTGGCCCAGTTGCACGGAGCAGTGTCCACGGAGGACAGGGAGCAGCTGCGACTGGCGTTCCAGGCCGACCCCACCGATCACAAGGTGCGGATCCTGCTCGCCACCGACGCCGCCAGCGAGGGTATCGACCTGCAGAAGTACTGCCACCGGCTGGTCAACTACGACATCCCGTTCAACCCCAACAAGCTGGAACAACGCATCGGCCGCATCGACCGGTACGGGCAGCGCACGACACCGGACGTCCGCCACTTCGTCGGTACCGGCTTCGGTGCCGCGGTCGACTCGTTCGAGGCCGATCTGGAGTTCCTGTCCCGGGTCGCCACCAAGGTCGCCCAGATGAAGGAAGACCTGGGTTCTGTCAACGCGGTGCTCGCCGACGCCGTCCAGCGCGCCATGCTCGGGGAGACCGTCGACGTCGACGTGGTCGGTACCGTCGCGGCACCGGACGTCCCGGTGGAGTCCAACGTCGGCGAGCAGGTCCGACGCCTGCGCACCAACCTCGACGAGACCGTGCGGGAACTCGGCGTTACGCCGTCCGCCGTCAAGCGGGTCGTCGAAACCGCGCTGGAACTCGCCCGCCAGCAGCCGCTCACCCCGCACCTGGACGACAAGCACCCGATCGGCGGGCTCTACACCGTCCCCCCGTTGACCGGAAGCTGGCAGCGCGCGGCGGCCGGGCTGACCGACAAGCTCAACCGCCCCGGCGAACCGCCCCGCCAACTGCCGGTGACCTTCGACGCCGCTGTCGCCAAGGAGATGTCCGAGCACGACAGCACCGCCGTGCTCGCGCACCTGGGTCACCCCTTGGTCGCGATGTCCACCCGGCTGCTACGTGCGGCGGTCTCCAACAGCGCGATCGGCCTGCACCGCGTCACGGCAGTGATAAGTGACGACCCCGCGCTGGAGGACGTGCTCGTGGGTGCGTACTCGCGGTTCGTCCTCGTCGGCGCCGACGGTGTGCGGCTGCACGAGGAGGTACTGTACGCCGGCGGCTGGGCGCCCGAACGGGGCCGCTTCCGCCGGCTGGAGAACCTCACCACGCTCGGCAGCATCATGGACCGTGGACTGACGGGCGGCGTCGTCGCCTCGGAACCGGTGCAGGCCCGGCTGGTCGAGCGCTGGCCCCGCGTCGCCGATGGTCTCCTGGCCGCGATCGAGTGGCGCACCGCCATCCGCCGGGATTCGCTGGAACGCAAGCTGGCCCAGCGCCAACAGGCCGAGCAGGACCGGGTCACCAGCAACCTCGACCAGTTCGCGGCCACCCTGCGCGGCGCCCTCGCCGTGCCGGAGGAAGAGGCCGAGGACGCGTTGTTCAGCCGCGAGGAGCTGCACACGTTGCAGAAGAGCCGCGAGGAGCTGGCCCAGTTCCGCCGCGACCGCGAGGCGTGGGAGGAGCGGCTGCGGAGCCTGGAGGCCGAACGCGACCGCGAACTCGACATCATCGCGGCCCGCTACCGCGACCCGAAACCGCACCGGTTCCCGGTGGCCGTGATCTTTGTGGTTCCCAAGGCGGAGGCGACCCGATGAAGCGCCCGTACAAGCACGCGGCGCCCGACGGCGTGCAGCAGCACCGGAACTGGCTCAGCCTGGTCGAGGTGAGCGGACCGTTCCTCAGCCTGCCGGTACTGCGGGCGACCTGGCCGACGCTCGACCCGCTCGACAAGAAGGTGCGCGAACGGCTCCGGGTCGAGCACGCGACCTGGCAGGACGACGTCTCCGAAGGCCAGCAGGCATGGATCCGGTACATCCTCGGCGATCTGCTCGGCTGGGGTGAACTGCTGCACGAGGACCGGCTGGGCCCGCTGGCGGTGCACGTGGCCGAGCACGACACCGACATCGTGCCCTCATTCGTCCTCGTCGAGCCCGACGCGGCGGTGTCCGATCTCGGTGTCAAGCCCGACGCGGTGCGTCTGCTCGGCATGGTCTGCCCGCCCGGCGCACAGCCGACGGCACGCGTCGCCGGTTCGGCGTGGAGCGCCACCACCGTCGACCGGCTGGCGCATCTGTGCCGGCACCACAACATCGAACTGGGCCTGGCCACCGACGGCCGCTGGTGGGCGATGGTGTGGGCGCCGCGCGGCGGCGTTACCACCACGGCGGTCTTCGACGCCGTCGCGTGGCCCGAGGCGGCCGAACGCGACGTGGTGCGGGCGTTCTATTCGCTGCTGAACCGCCAGCGGTTCTTCGGTGTGCCCGAGAACGAGCGGCTCGTGCCGCTGCTACGCACCAGCCTCGACAGCCAGGAGGAGATCACCGAGGCGCTCGGCGTCCAGGTGCGCCAGGCCGTCGAACTGCTGGTCACCGCCATTGGACGCGCCGACGTGCGCGACCGCGAGCGCGGCGAACCCGGCCTGCGCGACGTGACGGCGCACGACGTGTACCGGGGCGCCGTCGCCGTGATGATGCGCATCGTCTTCCTGCTGTTCGCCGAAGAGCGCCGGCTCCTGCCGTCGGACAACGACCTCTACACCGCCGCGTACTCGGCTGGCCGGCTCTGCGACGAACTGGAACAGCGCGTCATCGACGGCAGCGAGGAGGACCTGGAGCACACCAACCACGCCTGGCTGCGGCTGATCGCGCTGTTCAACGCCGTCTACCACGGCATCGACCACCCGCGACTGGTCATGCACGGGCACGACGGCTCGCTGTTCGACCCTGACGAGCACGCGTGGCTGCCGGAGTCGATCGACGACCGGACCGTCCTGCACATGCTCCGCTCAGTTCAGTACGTCGTGATCGGCAGCGGCCGGTCGCGGGAACGCCGTCGGCTCAGCTTCCGGACCCTCGACGTCGAACAGATCGGCTACGTGTACGAGGGCCTGCTGTCGTACGAGGGGTTCCGGGCCGGCGATGTGGTGGTCGGCCTGATCGGCAAGGAAGGTCAGGAGGACGAGGTACCGCTGGCCGATCTGGAGCTGCTGCGTTCGTCTACTTCGGACATTCCTGGGCTGGCGGCCGCGCTGGCCGACCGGCACAAGGATTCCCGGATCGGATCGGCTACGGCGCTGGCGAAGAAGCTCGCTCCAGTCGACGGTGTGGAGCGCGAGGAGATCCGTAAGAAGCTGCTCGCCGTCACCGGCGGCGACTATCCGTTGGCCGAACGGCTGCTGCCGTTCGTCGGTGTCATCCGTCTTGATCTGCGTGGGCTGCCGACCGTGATCCTGCCCGGGGCGCTGTTCGTCACCGAGTCACCGTTGCGGAAGAACACCGGAACGCACTACACGCCCCGCTTCCTCGCCGAGGAGGTGGTGGAGGGGTCGCTGGAGCCGTTGGTGTACTCGCCGGGGCCGCTGCAGACGGCCGACAAGGCGGAGTGGAGGCCGCGGTCTTCGGCGGAGGTCCTGTCGCTCAAGGTGGCCGACATCGCGATGGGGTCGGCGGCGTTCCTTGTCGCTGCGGCACGGTATCTGGCCAGGCACCTCATCGACGCCTGGTCGCGGGAGGGCGACGAGCGGGCACGGGCGTTCCTGGAACGGGCACACGACCACCGCGTCGGGATTGACGAGGAGCCGTTGGTCATCGAGGCACGGAGGCAGGTCATCGAGCACTGCCTGTACGGGGTCGACATCAACCCGATGGCCGTGGAGATGGCGAAACTGTCGCTCTGGCTGGTGTCGATGGACCCGCAGCGCCCGTTCACGTTCCTCGACGACCGGCTGGTAGCCGGGGATTCGCTACTGGGCATCACCTCGCTGGACCAGTTGGAGTACATGCACCTGGACCCGAAACGCGGTCGGGAGTTGCACGAGGACCTGTTCGGCTGGGCAGCGAGTGTTGGGCCGCTTGTGCATGAGGTCGCCGACCAGCGTCGGCAGATCTCGGCCGTCAGCCACGACGATCCGGCCGTGGCGCTCGTCATCAAACGCAACCTACTTGGCGCTGTTCAGGCGCAGACAGAGCGGCTGCGGTTTCTCTCTGACCTGGTTGTCGGAGCGGCATTGGCTGCTGGACGAACGGGCGGGCGAGACGGGTTCTATCCGGAGGCTGCCCGGCTTGCCAATATGGCGATGGCCGGACACACGCACGATGCCGGCGAAACCCGGATGCGGTGGCTCGCCACGGATCTTGTGACAGGAGCGTTTGCGCGCGAGACGGTGCACTGGCCACTGGTTTTTCCGGAGGTGTTCGAACGCGAAGGCTTCGATGCGGTGATCGGAAATCCACCATTCCTTGGCGGTTCCAAGATCAGCGGGGCCTTCGGCCACGCGTATAGGGAGATGCTCGTCAACGTCATCGGCGATGGCGTGCGTGGCATCGCCGACCTCATCGCCTATTTCGTACTTCGAGCGCACGACGTATTGAATCCGGGCGGCCAGATGGGGATCATTGCCACCAACACACTCGCTCAAGGCGACACCCGTGAGGTCGCGCTCGATTCTGTTACTAGGGAGGGTGCCGTAATCCGCCGTGCGATCAAGAGTCGGCCGTGGCCATCGAAGTCGGCAGTGCTTGAGTTCTGTGCTGTTTGGACGAGTCGGATGCCTCTCGAAAATCGGGCGAACTACGTCCTCGACGGGGGCATTGTGCCAGGGATCAGACCTTCCCTGGATCCGGTGTCGCGGGTGGCCGGGAACGCTCACCGTCTGTCGACGAATGCTGGGCGGTCTTTCATCGGGTCGTACCTCTTGGGGCTGGGGTTCACGATGAGCCCCGAAATGGCTGGCCTCCTCATCGAAAAGGACTCACGCAACAGCGACGTGTTGTTTCCATACATTACCGGCCACGACCTCAACTCTCGGCCCGACTGCTCCGCCAGTCGGTGGGTCATCAACTTCGCCAACCGAAATGCAGAGCAGGCGAAGGCTTACCCAGACTGCTTTGAGCAGGTCCTGCGAGCGGTGAAGCCCGACCGCGCCGAGAGTCCCGATAGGCGCCTGCGAGAGGTATGGTGGCAATTCAAGCGGCCAGCGCCCGATCTGCAACGCGCAATTGTGGGATTAGATCACGTTATTGCAATTACCCTCGTAAGCAAGGTCGTGATGCCTGCCATCATTCCAACGGGACAGGTATTTGCACACAAATTGGCAGTGTTCGCTACGGATGATCCGGCTTTGCTCGCGGTGCTAAGCGGGTCGCCTCACTACTGGTGGGCCGTGAGTCGCAGTTCAACGATGAAAGCCGACCTGAACTACTCGCCGTCCGATGTATTCGAGACGTTGCCACTGCCGATGTTGACCCCCGTTCTGCGCAACCTAGGCAATCGACTTGATCGGCGTCGACGTGAGGTAATGCTTGCCCGCAACGCGGGCCTTACCGCGACCTACAACCTCGTCTTCGACTCGACCAACAACGATGACGACGTCGCCGAACTCCGCCGCATCCACGAAGACATCGATGTGGCGGTCTGTGAAGCATACGGCTGGCATGACCTCGTGAAGCCAGGGCTAGACCACGGGTTCCACAAGAGCGGCCCCTACACCAGGTACACCGTTGGGCCGGCTGTGCAGCGGGAGATGGTCGACCGTCTGCTCGAATTGAACCACCAGCGGTACGCCGAGGAAGTGGCGCAGGGCCTCCACGACAAGAAGGGCCGTAAGGCCGCCAAGTCGAAGGCATCGAAGTCCGAACCCGAGAACTCCGATCAGGAGACGATGTTCTGATGGCTGGCGACCAGGGCAGCCTCTTCCCGAATCCGCGCGGCGAGCAGTCCGAGATCCCGCTGGACCCCACCGACACTCCAGCGCTCGACCTCCCGCAGCGGTTCGCCGACGCCACCTCGTTCCAGGTTCGCGACGAGTTGGAGGCGTTGGTCCGTAAGGATCTCCTCGGCCCGTGGGACGGCGACACCGAGGTGTTCCGCCCCAGCGCCATGGGTCCGCGCGAACGCTATCTCGTCGGCATGCTGGGCCCGCGTCCGCGTGCCAAGGGCGACAGCCCTGCCCAGGACATCGAGGTGTCCACCGCCCAGGGCGACGCCAAAGAGGCGGAACTACCCGAGGTGATGACGCCGCAGAGCCTCGGCAAGCTGTGGGCGTCGTCGATGGGCTTGTCGTTCGCGGTCGCCACCGATGTTGACGTTCTGAAGGTCGACCTCTCGTGGGGCCAGTACGGCAGGCAGGAGGTCGAGGACGACAGCGGCAAGATGAAGCAGACGTGGGCGCGCGAGCCGGTGGAGAGGAGCCGGGAGGTCCGCCTTGACGGGGACCGGTCCGCGAAGCTGCCGTTGCTCACCGATGATCTGGAGGCGCCGGGCGTTCTGCTGGCCGTCGACGTACGCCCGAAGACAGGCCGGCGGATCGTGCAGTTGGTGCTCATAAACACGCAGATCGAGCCGTCGAGCAACGGCGACACCGCTTGGCTGTTCCAGCCGCGGATCACCGTCACCGCGCTCGACGGCACCCAGGCCGCTTTCCAGCCGATCGACGACCCGGCAGACGATCTGGCCGCCGTCGGTGGCGATCTGGAGGAGGCGCACCTGCGGTTGCTGTACCGCAAGCAGCGGCGGTACGCGGCGGGCCGCAACGTCGCCGTCCACGCGGATGTCCACGACGGACAGCGGTGCGCGCATCGGCTGGAGACGACCTGGCTGCCGACCTTCAACGTGCCCGCGACGGTGGCGCCGTCCGGCGAGAAGACGCCACTCGCGGACGTCGAGCTGTCGATGGACGCGCTCGCAACGGCAGAGCCCGCCACGCTCAGAACAAAGCTGCTGCCTCTCGCCGAGGGATACAAGACCTGGCTGGCTGAGCAGGAGGCCACCATCCCGACGCTGCCGGTGCCGCTGCAAGCGGCGGCCGAGTCGGCGGTGTTCGTGGCGAAGCGGGCCGCGGAACGGATCCGGGCGGGCATTGACCTTCTCACCGATCCCGCGCAGCCGCGTCACGATCAGGCGCTTGCCGCGTTCCGGTTCGCCAACGAGGCGATGGCGTTGCAGCGTCGGCACACCGAGATCGGCCGGCTGCGCGAGGAGACCGGTCTGTCATTCACCGCCGCCAACCAACAGGTGAAAGACAGAGGAGTGGTGGCAGCTTCGTGGCGACCGTTCCAGCTGGCCTTCGTCCTGTTGAATCTGCCATCGCTGACCGATCCCGCGCACCCGGAGCGCGCCGCCAGCCACACCGCGACCGTGGACCTGCTGTTCTTCCCGACCGGTGGCGGCAAAACCGAGGCGTACCTCGGCCTCACCGCATTCACCTTCGCGATCCGCCGTCTACAGGGGACGGTCGGCGTGGGTGCCGACGCGCGCAGCGGCGCCGCCGGGGTGAACGTCCTCATGCGGTACACGCTGCGGTTGCTCACCGCCCAGCAGTTCCAGCGGGCGGCGGCGCTGGTGTGCGCGGCCGAATACCTGCGGCGCGGAGACGACGAGCGGTGGGGAGCGGAGCCGTTCCGGATCGGGCTGTGGGTCGGCGGCGGCGTTTCTCCGAACTGGTTCCACGACGCGGAGGAGCAGATCGCCGAGGCCCGCGAGGCCGCCGACGGCAAGCGCACCAACGTGTTGCAGACGTTGTCCTGCCCGTGGTGCGGCACCAAGCTGCGCGCCCATCACGACCTGTACGTCGACGCTGACCGGCGGCGGGTGCTGCTGCACTGCCCGAACGGCGAGGGCGCCGACGCGTGTCCGTTCTCCCGGACGCTGTCGCCGGACGGGTTGCCGATCCTCACCATCGACGAGGAGATCTACCGGTACGCGCCGAGTCTCGTGATCGCGACCGTCGACAAGCTGGCCCAGCTACCGTGGCGCGGGTACGCCGGCATGCTGTTCGGCCGGGTGCGGCAGTGGTGCCCGCGTCACGGCTACCGGCACGACGACCTCGACGCGAAGACGGCCTGCACCGGCAAGCACCACACCAAGGGCAAGCTGCCAGCGTCGACCAGCCAGCCGGTGGTGCGGCTGCGTCCGCCGGACCTCATTATCCAGGACGAGATGCACCTGATTTCCGGTGCGCTCGGCACCACCGTCGGCCTGTTCGAGGCGGCCGTCGACGAGCTGTGCACCTGGCCGTTACCGGGCGGCGGCGAGACAGGTCCGAAGATCGTCGCGTCGACGGCCACCACCAAGCGTGCCCGCGAGCAGGTGCGCGGAGTCTTCGGCCGGGAACTCGCTGTCTTCCCGCCGCCGGTCATCGACATCACCGACACGTTCTTCAGTCGGCAGGTGCCGCTGAGCAAGGAGAATCCCGGCCGGCGGTACCTCGGGATCTGCGCGCACGGGGTGCGGTTGAAGTCCGCCGAGATCCGGCTCGCCGAGATCCTGCTCATCGCGGGGCAGACGCTGTTCGACCGGTACGGCGACGTCGCCGACCCGTACATGACGCTGGTCGGCTACTTCAGCTCGACCCGCGAGCTGGCCGGCATGCGCCGGTACCTGGACGACCAGGTCGCGACCCGCGTACGCACGCACGGCCGTCGTAAGGACCTGTCGGACCGGCTCACCACCGCCACCCAGATGTTGACGATCCAGGAGCTGACGTCGCGCATCTCCTCGGCCGACATCAGCGACGTGCTCAAGCGGCTGGAGATCGGCTTCGATCCGGAGCTCGACACGTCGGTGCGGCGGCGGGCCATCGCCGACGACGTGCGGGAGGCGATGAAGGCCCGCACGACCTCGAACCCGAAGATCGTGGTGCATCCGCTCGCCGACCGGCAGCGCGACCGCAACAACCAGGACCGGATGCCGGTCGACGTGGTGCTGGCCACCTCGATGCTCCAGGTGGGCGTCGACGTTTCCCGGTTCGGGTTGATGGTGGTGACCGGTCAGCCGAAGAACACCGCGGAGTACATCCAGGCGTCGTCGCGGGTCGGCCGCGACGCGAAGCGCCCCGGCCTCGTCGTCGCCCTCTACAACTGGACGCGGCCGCGCGACCTCGCCCACTTCGAGGACTTCGAGTACTACCACTCGACGTTCTATCGCCAGGTCGAGGCGCTGTCGGTGACCCCGTACACGCGGCGGTCACTGGACCGAGGCGTGGCCGCGACGCTGGTGGCGGCGGTGCGCAACGTCGAGGACGCGTTCTCCCGCAACACCGACGCGCACGATGTGCCGCTGGACGGACCCGAGGTGAGCCGGATCGTCGCGCGGTTCCTCGCCCGGGCCGAGGCGATCGGGGGTCCCCGTGGGCGGGACTACTTCGAGGAGCGGCTCAAGGAGCTGGCCGACCAGTGGAACCAGAAGAAGACCGGCTCCACCCGGCTGGGCTACCAGGCGAGCACCGGCAAGCAGCAGCTGGCCGGGCTTCTGACCCCGGCCGGTGGTGGCCGGTGGGACGGGCTGACCGTCGGGCAGTCCATGCGGGAGACGGAGAACGAGGTCAACCTGCTGGTGCCGGCGGGCGGCGAGTTGTTCAACCCGCTCTACAACGCTCCACCGTGGACGTTCGGCCGGGACGACAGCCAGCCGACCGAGGAGGAGCTGCCGGCCGGTGACGAGATGGGCGAGTCGACGTTGAGCGGGAAGGCAAGCTGATGGCGACCAACCACTTCCGCCGGGTTGGTGCGGTGCGGCCCAGCCACCTCATGTTCACCACCGGCGTGGGCGCGCTGGTCGACCTGCCGAACTTCTCGGTCATCGTGCGTGGCCTGGACGACTGGAACTACGCCCATCCCGGCTGGGAGGCGGTCGCAGAGCCACGCCTGCTGGCCGCTGTTCGGGCGGTGGTCGGGAAGAGCGTCACCGAACTTCGGCCGGCGCCGTGGATGGAGGGCGCCGACCGCGAGCCGCAGGGGCCGGCGGCGAAGATCGGTGTGCCAACCGCGCCGTTCCCGGGGTGGCTGCGCTGCACCGTGTGCGACGAGCTGGCCCCGCTCGACTCGCAGGTGTTCGGGTTCGAGAACCTGAAGGCACGAAAGCCGCACGAAGCCCGCTTCTTCCACGGCAACTGCCCGCGCAAGAAGTCCGGACGGAAGCCGCTCGCGGTGGCGGCCCGCTTCGTCCTGGCCTGCACGTACGGTCACCTGGACGACTTCCCGTACGTCCACTTCGTGCACCACGGCGCCGACTGTCCGAAGGCGAGCCACCCGCGGCTGCGGATGGATGACCGGGGCGGCAACCTCGGCGCCAACGTCGAGATCCGGTGCCTCAGCTGTGCCGAGCGGCGCAACATGCGCGAGGTGCTGGGCCCGCGCGGAGCCGACAAGCTGCCGGCGTGCCGAGGACGCCGGGCCCACCTCGGCGACTTCGACCCGGACGGCTGCGACAAAGGGCAGATCAAGCTGCTGGTTGTCGGCGCATCGAACCAGTGGTTCGCGCAGACCATGGCGACGCTCGCCGTACCGAAGACCGGTGCCAGCGAGTTGCAGACCAAGGTGGAACAGCACTGGGAGGTGCTCAAGAAGCTTCCGTCGCACGAGATCCTGCCGTTCGCCCGCGAGACGGTGCCGGCGCTGCGGGACTTCGCGAAGTGGCCCGACAACGACGAGCTGTGGGCCGCGATCGAGAAACACCGGGCCGGGCCGTCGGCTGACGGCGAGAGCACGTACCTCGACCTGCGCACGCCGGAGTGGGAGATCTTTACCGCCAACGGGCCGCTGCCGAAGACCGACGACTTCACGCTGCGTCGCGACCCGGACGGGGTACCCGCCCAGCTCAAGGAGTTCTTCGTCGACGTGGTCCAGGCCGAGCGGCTGCGTGAGGTCCGCGCCCTGATCGGCTTCACCCGCCTGGACGCACCCGACCCCGACGACCCGGAGATGGTGAAGCGGGCGCCGCTCGCCCGCTCGGTGCCGACCTGGGTTCCCGCGAGCGAGGTCCGGGGCGAAGGCATCTTCCTGCGGGTACCGGACGACCTGCTCAATGCCTGGGCCCAGCGCGTGGAGCCGTCGCTGGCGATGCAGGCGCACCGCGCCGCGTACGGGCGGTTCCGGCGCAACCGGTATTCCGACCGCATCAAGGGCGCGTTCGACGAGATGCGCCTGTGGCCGGGCGAGCGGTACGTCGCCCTGCACACGCTGTCCCACCTCCTGATCCGCACGATCGCGCTGGAGTGCGGCTACAGTTCGGCCAGCCTGTCCGAACGCATCTACGCCGGCACCGACGAGGACCCGCGCGGCGGCATCCTCATCTACACCGCCGTTCCCGACGCGGAAGGCACCCTCGGCGGCCTCGTGTCGCTGGCCGAGCCGGAGAACCTGGTTCGGCTGACCCGGCGGGCGCTCGCCGACGCCACGCACTGCTCCTCCGATCCGCTGTGTTCCGAGCGGTTGCCGCAGTTCCCCGAGGACTTCCTGCACGGCGCCGCCTGCCACGTGTGCCTGTTCGTCAGCGAGACCACGTGCGAGCGCGGCAACCGGTTCCTCGACCGGCGGTTCGTCGTGCCGATCGACGACCCGGACCTGGCGCTGTTCCGCGAGATCCCGTGATCTCGGTGGAGTCGGTCGGGTGGGCGGCATTCGAGTCGGCGGCGCTGGCGGCGGTGGCCGGCCTCGGGCCGGCGCACCTGCGCGCGCTGGCCGACCGGGTCGCGGCCGGCTGGCCCGACCACGCCGCCCGGCACGTCGTCGCGATTCTGGGCTTCGCCGAGACGGCCGGCGCCGTCCTCGCCGCGCAGCACGCGGCCGGCCTACCGGACGCTGAGGCGGCGGCCTACCTGCGCGGTGTGGCGGCCGGGCACGCCCAGCAGGCGGCCGCCGTGCGGGTCGAGTCGGTATGGAGCGGGCCCGGCACCCACCCCGTTCCCGTCCGGGCCACCGCCCAGGTGCTGATCGAGGTCGCCGACGAGGCGAAGCACGAGCTGCTGCTGATGACGTACTCGGCGAAGGCGTACGAGCCGCTCCTCGACGCGTTGACGGCGGCCGTGGGCCGGGGTGTCACCGTCACCGTGGTCGTGGAGACGTTGCAGGGCGCGGGAAGCGCGCTCGCCGGCGCCGAGCCGGCCGCCGCGTTCGCCACCGTTCCCGGCGTCCAACTCTGGCACTGGCCCATTGGTCAGCGCACCGAGCCGGGCGCGAAGATGCACGCAAAGATCGCCGTTGCCGACCGTCGGGTACTGCTCGTGTCGAGCGCGAACCTTACCCAGGCCGGCATTGGGAAGAACATCGAGGCCGGGTTGCTGGTGCGCGGTGGCGCCGCACCGCAGCGCGCGGCCGAACACGTCGCCGAACTACGCGCCCGAGGCGTTCTGGAGCGCCTGCGCTGATCTGTTCACTGGGGAGGACCGTTGTCCACGCGGGTTGTCGTGAACAACCGCTACGAACTCGAACCGTTGCCCGCCGCCAAGGGCGGCATGGGCGAGGTCTGGTTCGGACGCGATATGAAGCTCGAACGCCGGGTCGCCGTCAAGTTCGTCCGATTCGGCGCGGGCAAACCCGAAGACGTGATGATCCGGCGCTTCGTGCGGGAGTCGCGCATCGCGGCACGGCTGGAACACCCCGGTGTGCCGGCCGTCTACGACGTCGGCATGTACCAAGGACGGCCGTACCTCGTAATGCAGCGGATCGACGGGACCAGTGTCTCGGACCTTGTCACCGACCAGGGCCCGCTGCCGGTCGGGTGGGCCGCGGCAATCGCCGCTCAGACGTGCGCCGTGCTCTCCGTTGCCCACGCCGCGTCCCTGATCCACCGCGATCTGAAACCGAGCAACCTCATGCTTGAACCCGACGGCAGCATCAAGGTTCTCGACTTCGGCCTTGCCGTCGGCGTCGACGCGAATGACTTCTCGAAGATCACCCACATCGGCCAGCCGATCGGCACGCCGCACTACATGGCCCCCGAACAGGTGCTGGGCGCTCTGAGCAGCCCGGCCAGCGACCTGTACGCGCTCGGCTGCACGCTTCACGAGATGCTGTGTGGCACGCCCGTGTTCTCCGGGTCGACCAGCTTCACCGTGATGAACAAGCAGGTCGGGGAGCTTCCGGCCCCGGTGCGATCGATCCGCGCCGACGTGCCGACCGAGTTGGACGAACTCGTCCTCTCGTTGCTGGAGAAGAAGCCGGAGGACCGGCCGGCGAGCGCCGACGCCGTCTACGACAGACTGTTGCCGCTCGCTGTGAACCTGCAACCGCTGGCGGGCGCGCTCCGATCGCCAGACGCCGCCAGCCCTATGCGGATGTACGCCACCGTCGTGGGCCGGGTCTTCATGGACGAGCCGCAGCCGGCGTTGTCCGTCGAGCCGGCAACTCCCGCCCCGGTGAGTGACGACGCGGACGTGGCAACGGCACGTGACGAGGCCGAACGACTCTTCGAACAGGAGCGCTACAACCAGGCGGCCGACGTTCTCGCGGACGTCGTCGACCAGGCGGACCGCGCTGCTGACGACGATGCGGTCAGCCTGCGACGCCAGTACGCCGACGCGCTGTTCGAGAGTGGGGACTACCACCGCGCCGGTCCGGCGTACCGGGAGTTGGGCAAAGGACTCGCCGAACGGCTCGGGCCGCTCGCGGATGACGTTCTCTTCTGCCGCCTTCGGGAAGCGACCTGCCAAGCGCTGCTCGGTCAGACCACGAACGCGCTGAAGCAGCTTCAGTCGCTGCTGGACGACGAACGTTCACGGTTCAGCGAGCACGACGCGCGCGTGCTCGACCTCCGCCGTCAGATCGGATTACTGCAACTCGGCGCCGGCCAGCGCAAGGCCGCCGAGCAGACGCTGACGAGCCTTCTCGCCGACCTCCGGCGCCTGCACGGCCCGGAACACCCCTCGATCACCGCGACCGCCGACCTACTCGCCGGCCTCCGCCGGTGACCTTGTTTGGGAGAACCCTCATGGACCAGCCCATCGAGCACATCTCCATCCGCGTGCCGTGGCACGACGCCGGTTGGAACGGGACGGTGTGCCGCGATCCCGGCGGCAACGGCACCTGCGTCCTGCTCAAGAATATCGGTACCCGTCGCGATGACAGCCGCGAACAGCGTCTTGCCGGACGGGCGATCAGCGACCTGTCGTTGACCGAGGCTCCGCCATGCGTGGGCGAGCGCGCGACGTTCATGTCACCGCACCCGATTGCGTTCGAGCGCACCCATCCGTTTGTTGAGAAGTCCGACGCCTTCTCGATGTTCGAGTCAACGCCGCAACCGTTGCCGCCCTACTCGGCCCAGGCCGTTCCGTTTCGGTGGATGAACCGCGACGACGTCAAGGACATCAGCAAGGAACGCCGGGTCGGCCTGCAGACGGAACTGGAGGACGAGGTCGACGGGATCACCGGTTGGACGGACTCGAACTGGGTGATGCACGGTGACAACCAGCGGGCACTTCTCGAGGCGTTCTTCGAGACGGTACGGCCGAATGCGAGCCTCGTGTTCTTCTACGCCAAGCACAGCCCGCTCAGCGACGACCCCCGCCGGCTCCTGATAGGCGCCGCGATGGTGTCCGGCTTCGCGCCGACGGGCAGGTACCGCAGCCGGGGCGGCGAACGGTTCCCCGCAGAGATGTGGGAGACCACCGTCGAGCACTCGCTACGGCCCGACCAGAAGCACGGATTCCTCCTGCCGTACCAGGCGCTGCTGGAGGCGAAGGACGCCGGCGAGGACATCGACGACGCGCTCGCCTACGCACCCGAGTCCGGCTGGACCGCCTTCTCGTACGTCACCGAGCACGTAAGCCACGACCTCGCGATCGACGCGCTCCTGACCCTGGCCGCCGCCGGTCGGCAGGCGAAACGGATCCTTGGCACCGCCACCGGCCCGCTCGGCTTCGAGTGGCTGGAGACCCAGCTCAACCGCCTCTGGAAGCTGCGCGGGCCATGCCCCGGTCTCGGCAGTGCGTTGGCGGCGTTCGGCGTCACGCAGTCGGTGACCTTCGCGCACGTGGTGGGAGCCGCGGCGGGTAAGGGCGCCGACCCGTGGCCAGTCATCGACCGTGCGATGGCCGATCCGGCCACATTGAGCCTGACCGCCGGCTCGCACCTGACGCCCAGCGTGCGCGACAAGTGGCGGGCGCTCCGGCCTGAACGGCGCGAACTGCTGATCCTGCTCAGCCGGTTCGCGCTGACCTCCGACCAGGCCGAGCGGTTCTTCGTCACCGAGGAGCGCGACCCCGCGCTCACCGACGCCGACATCCTCGCCAACCCGTACCGGCTGTTCGAAGTCGACCGGGTACGGCCGGACGCCGTCGAGTTCACCATCATCGATCGTGGCTGCTTCCCCGACGCCGACGTCGCGGCGGCGCACCCAATGCCACATCCCAGCGCGATGAGCGACGCCCTCGACGCCCGGCGGGTACGCGCCCTGCTCATCGACGAGCTGAACCGGGCGACGGCGGCAGGCCACACCCTGCAGGCGCAGGCAACCCTCGTCACCGCGATCCGCGGGCGAGAACTGAGCCAGCCCTGTCCGGTGGACGCCGATCTGCTCGACGCGCACAAGCTCTCGGCCGACATGCTGCCCGAGGACGGACCGCTGGTCGGAACCACTCTCGGCAACGGCGCGCCGGCCCTGCAACTGGCGGAGCTGTCCAGCGTTGGAAAGGTGATCCGCCATCAGATCGAACGCCGGCTGAAGGCGAGGCCGATCGTCGGCACCCCCGACTTCGCGGCGATGCTCGACGCGGTTCTCGGCTCATTGCCGACCGAACCCGACGAACTGGCCGTCGAACAGCTCGCCCGGCGGGAGAAGGTGGCCGCGCTGGAGACGCTGTACGCGTCTCCGATCAGCGTCCTCGTCGGATCGGCCGGCACCGGCAAGACCACCCTGCTGAACGTGCTGCGGCACACGCCATCGGTGGATGCCGGCGGGGTGCTGCTGCTCGCGCCGACCGGCAAGGCGCGTGTCCAGCTCGCGGAACGGGTGGAGGCCGAGGCGTCGACCCTCGCGCAGTTCCTCGTCGCGACCGAACGGTACGACTGGAGGACCGAGCGGTACGTCGTTACCGGCGACGCGCAGACACGGGTCAAGGACCGCAAAACCGTTGTGGTCGACGAGGCCTCCATGCTCACCGAGGAGCAACTCGCCGCTCTGCTGGACGCCGTCACCGGTATGCAGCGGCTCATCCTGGTCGGTGACCCACGACAGCTCCCGCCGATCGGCGCCGGACGGCCGTTCGTCGACATCGTGCGCCGGATCGCACCCGACGACATCGCCACCCGGTCGCCGCGGTGCGCTCCCGGCTACGCCGAACTCACGATCCCCCGCCGGCAGGCCGGGCAGGAACGCGACGACCTCGTGCTGGCGAGCTGGTTCGCCGGCGGTGCGCTCTCGCCGGACGCCGACCTGGTCTGGGACCGGCTGCGACGCGGCGAGACGACCGACACCGTACGCGCGGTCTCGTACCGACGCGCGGACCTCGTGCCGACGATGCTGCGTGTCCTGCGGGAGGAGGTGCCGGAGCTTCGCGATGTGCCGGATGACGATTTGGCGCACGCGTTCGGCCGTAGCTACGGCGGAGTGGTGTCACCGAAGGGCAACATGTACTTCCCCGGCGGAGCAGCGGCCAAGGTCGACGGCTGGCAGATCCTGTCTCCAGTTCGCGGCCGTGCGTGGGGCACGGTAGAGATCAACCGGATCCTGAAGGACAGGTTCGGTACCCGCGCACTCGATCAGGCGGTCGGCCGGCGTCGTTATCACGCCAAGCCAATCGGCCCCGAGCGGATCGTGGTCGGCGACAAGGTCATCAACATCCGCAACCACAAGTTCAAGGAGAAGCGGATCTATCCTCGCGATGCCGAGCGGTTCGTCGCCAACGGCGAGCTTGGCGTGGTCGTCGGCCAGAGCCGGTCGGGACCGGTGAAATGGACGCCCAACAAGACCGAGATCGAGTTCAACGGCCGAGCGAAGGTCAAGTACGACTACTACGACTGGTCCGACAACGACCGGGCACCGATGCTCGAACTCGCCTGGGCGATTACCATCCACAAGGCACAGGGCAGCGAGTTCGGGGTCACCTTCGTTGTGCTGCCGACCGAAGGCGGACAGCCGAGCCGCGAACTGCTCTACACCGCGCTGACCCGCCAGCGGACCAAGGTGGTGCTGCTGCATGAGGGCAGCCTCGACGAGGTGCTCAAGTACGGCTCGCCGATGTTTTCCGACACCGCCACCCGGCTTACGAACCTGTTCACGGCCGCCGACCCGATCGTGGCCGGGGACCGTGTCGTCGATCGGGCGCTGGTTCACCGCACCTCCCGCGGTGAACTCGTCCGCAGCAAGAACGAACTGCTCATCGCCAACCTGCTGCACGAACTCGACGTCAGCTACGAGTACGAGCAGCCGTTCACCGGTGCCGACGGCCGCACCGTCAAGCCCGACTTCACCATCCTCACCGACCTCGGCGAGACCCTGCTGTGGGAGCACCTCGGGATGCTGACCGACCCGCGGTACGCCGCGAAGTGGCAACGGAAGCTGCGGTGGTACGCCGACAACGGTGTGCTGCCGTTCGAGGAGGGTGGCACGCTCCTCGTCACCGATGACACCCACGGCGTCGACTACCCGGCATGGCGTGAGCTGGCGAATAAGGCGATCGGACTGTAGTCATGCCCCAACTCGCGCTTGCGAAGAGCTTCTGGGACGCCTTTGACACCCTCGAAAAGCAGGTCAAGTCCGGCGTCCGCAAGGCGATGGCGAAGTTCCAACAACTGACTATCGCGGAGCTCTACGCCGACAAGGGCCTGCATCTGGAGTCGGTGAACAACGCCCGCGACCCCCGGATGCGGACCATCCGCGTCAACGACTTCTGGCGCGGCGTCGTTCTCGCTCCCGACGATGGCAGCGACACGTTCCTGCTCGTGAACGTCGTGCCGCACGACGACGCCTACACCTGGGCCGCGCGGCAGCTCTACACCGTCAACACGGCGACCCGTGGTCTGGAGGTGCGTAACGTCGTCGCGATCGAACAACTGACTCCGGCGCTGGAGCAGGCCGCGGCGGAGGCGCCGACCCTCCTGTTCGCGCGCCACTCCGACACTGCGCTCCGGAACCTGGGCATCGACGACCAGGTGCTCAGGGCGGTCCGCACGATCTTGGACAAACAGCAACTGCACGCATTCGGCGTACTTCTGCCGGAGGACCAGTTCGAGGTGCTGCAGTACTTGGCTGAGGGCTTCAGCCCTGACGAGGTGTACCGCGACGTGGTCGCCGAACGGCGTCCGGCGGAACCGGCCTCGGGCGACTCGTTGGCGACGGCCATTGCCAACACCACCAGCCGGATCAAGCTCGTCACCAGCCATGACGAACTCGCCGACATCCTCGACAAGCCGTTCGCCGCCTGGCGGGTCTACCTCCACCCGTCACAGCGCCGCGTCGCCTACCGGCCTTCCTACAACGGCCCGGCGCAGGTCACCGGCGGTCCGGGTACAGGGAAGACCGTCGTCGCGCTGCACCGGGTCAAGCACCTATTGACGCGGTCGCCCCAAACCCGCGTGCTGCTCACCACCTTCACCAACGCGCTGTCCGCCACGCTCCGCGAGAACCTTGCCCTGCTGCTCGACGACGAGACCCAACTGTCGAGGGTGGACGCCACGACCGTCAACGCCTTCGCGCACAAGGTGGTACGAGACGTTGCAGGACGTGCGCCGACCACCGTCGGCGACGCCGACGAGAGGCAGGCGTGGCGCCGCGTCATTCGCCGGCTGGACCTGCCGTGGACCGAACAGTTCCTGGCTCAAGAGTTCCGCCACGTCGTACTGGCGCAGGACGTGCGCAGTGCAGAGCAGTACGCATCCGTCAGCCGACGCGGTCGCGGTTCGACGCTCCGGCCCGCGCAGCGCGAGCAGGTAT
This sequence comes from Virgisporangium aurantiacum, assembly GCF_016863635.1. Lineage (GTDB taxonomy): Bacteria > Actinomycetota > Actinomycetes > Mycobacteriales > Micromonosporaceae > Virgisporangium > Virgisporangium aurantiacum. The sequence continues at coordinate 191,972 of NZ_BOPG01000023.1, forward strand.
GGCGAGCGGTGTCGGCGTTCGCGTCGGACATGCGCGCGTCGGGCCGGGCGACGCAGCTTCAGATGTGCGCCAAGGCGGCCGACCTGCTCCGGACCGCCGACCTGAGCGAGCACGGTTACGACCACGTCGTGGTCGACGAGGCGCAAGACCTGCATCCGGCCCAGTGGCGCGTCCTGCGCGCGGCCGTGGCGAAGGGTCCGGACGACCTGTTCATCACCGGAGACCCGCACCAGCGGATCTACGACTCCCGCGTGTCGATGACCGCCCTGGGCATACCGGTGACCGGGCGGACGAGCCGACTACGGGTCAACTACCGCAGTACGGCGGAGATCCTCACCTGGGCCATCGGGCTGCTCGATGCCACACCCGTGGAGGACCTGACCGGCGACGGCAGCGATGACCTGGCCGGCTACTTATCGCTGCTACATGGCACACGGCCATCCGCGACCGGATATCCGGCGCAGCAGAACGAGGTTGCCGCACTGGTCAAACAGGTCGAGAGCTGGTTGGGCAGCGGCGTGCCGGCGAGCGAGGTTGCCGTGTGCGCTCGGTTCAACGTGCTGCTCGACAAGATCAACGGCGCGCTTTCCGACGCTGGTGTGCCTACCGTCCGGCTGAAGGACAACCCGGGAGCGGACCACGACGGGGTACGGCTCGGAACGATGCACGCGATGAAAGGGCTGGAGTTCCGGTGCGTGGCGGTGGTGGGGATGACGGCGTCGGCGGTGCCGTTCGCAAGAGAGGTGACGCCGGCCGACGTCGACCGGATCCAGCACGACAGTGATCTGCTTCGCGAACGGTGCCTGCTGTTCGTCGCCTGCACGCGGGCGAGGGAAGCGTTGTGGGTGTCGTGGGGTGGAACCGCAAGTCCGTTCCTGACCCATTTCTCGGACCGATCCGCGTTGTCGTAGCGACCCTGACGGCGTCGGTTCGCCGACGATTGTCAGCGCGGGCGAACGGCGGCGTCGTTACTCCGCCGATGTCTACGCCGACCGACAGACATTGAACTGGGCACCTGGATCTATGTTCAGGCACCGGCGGAAGTGGAGGAAACTCCTCAGGGGACTCCCCAGCTGGCGATGCGAGTGGAAGGATCGGCATCTAGATTACTGCGGAGCGAGTCTGAGGGATCGCACTGCGTGATTGAGGGGGTCGAATGTCGACCGATGTCTTACAGGTCAACACACTCGTTGAGGTACGTGGGCACCGCTGGGTAGTTAGCAATCTTGACCGATCCGGCGATGGGTCAAGTACGGTCGTGACCCTGCAGAGCGTTGAAGATGGTCGGTACGGCGAGACCCTCGACGTGGTCTGGGAGATCGAGCCTGGCAGGCGGATCCTTCCGGTCGGGTCGTTGCCCACCCTGGCTGCCGATCAGTTCGATCCGCCGCAGCGGCTCGCCGCCTTCCTGGACGCGGTGCGCTGGTCGGCGGTCACCTCGGCCGACACGACCCTCCTACAGGCGCCGTTCCGATCCGGCGTCGCTATCGAGGACTACCAACTCGAGCCGGTCGCCCGAGCGGTGGAAGCTCCGGCCGTCAACCTGCTGCTCGCGGATGACGTCGGCCTTGGCAAGACGATCGAGGCAGGGCTCGTCGCTCAGGAGCTTCTGCTGCGCCACCGCGTCCGCCGCGTCATGATCGTTTGTCCGGCTGGGCTGACCGTAAAGTGGCGCGACGAGATGGCCGAGAAGTTCGGCCTGGACTTCGTGATCGTCGACAGCTCCCGTTGCGTCACGCTCCGACGCACCCACGGGTCGGCCGCCAATCCATTCCGCACGTACCCCTTGACGATCCTCAGTCTGCCGTGGTTGCGTGGTCCTCGCGCCCAGCGGCTGTTGGACGAAGTGCTGCCCTCGGACGGCCCCTCCGAGACACCCACATTCGACCTGCTCATTCTCGACGAGGCGCACCACGTCGCTCCGGCCGCGCCGAAACAGGAGTACGCAGTCGATTCGCAACAGACCAAATTGATGCGAAGGCTAGCGCCTCATTTCGGGCACCGGCTGTTCTTGTCCGCGACTCCCCATAACGGCTATCAGAGCTCGTACACCGCACTGCTGGAACTCATCGATCCGCTGCGGTTTGCGCGAGGGGTACCACCAGATGAGCCGGCGTTACAGGACACCGTGGTACGTCGGCTCAAGCGCGATATCGTGAACGCCGACGGCACTCGCCGTTTCGTTGAGCGACGCACCCAGGAACTCGCCGTCGAGTATCCCGAGGATGAACGCAACGTTCACGCCATGCTCAATGAATTCACGGCGCTGCGACGCAAGCGACTGAAAGCGCAGCGTGGTCAGCGCGCTGCCGACCTGGTGACCCTGCTACTCAAGAAGCGGTTGTTTTCCTCCCCGGCGGCATTCGCGCACACCGTCGCTGTATACACAGAAACGCTTCGTACCAAGGTCGGCTCGGCGACAACCGTGCCGGCGAGGTTCGACGAGGACGAGTGGTACGACGATTTCATCGAAGAGGTCGGTACCCTCGATGACGAGGAGCTCGCTGAGACAGAGGACAGCGCGCTGAGCATCTCCGGCCGACTCACCCCGGAGCCGGTTGAGGACGAGCTGGCGCTGCTTCGTCAGATGGACAACTGGGCGCGAGCGCACGAAGGCCGCCCCGACGCCAAAGCGGAGAAGCTCGTCCAGTTTCTCGTTGCAGTGTGTCGACCCGACGGCAAGCTCTGGACCAATGAGCGCGTGGCTATTTTCACCGAGTACCGCGACACCCAGATTTGGCTTGAGCAGCTACTGCGCAGTCGAGGGCTCGGCGAAGAACGGCTGGCGCTGCTGTATGGCGGGATGGACGGCGACGAGAGGGAGCTGCTGCGGCTGGCGTTTCAGGCCGACCCGGTCGAGCATCCGGTGCGCATCCTGCTAGCAACCGACGCCGCCAGCGAAGGCATCGACTTGCAGAACCACTGCCATCGGCTGGTCAACTATGAGATCCCGTTCAATCCGAACAAGCTCGAACAGCGAATCGGCCGGATCGACCGGTACGGCCAGAGGAACCCGCCGGAGATCTTCCACTTCGTCGGCGTGGGGTGGGAGAAGGCCAGCAATTCCTTCGAGGCCGACCTGGAGTTTCTTTCTCGGGTGGCCCGCAAGGTAGCCGATATGGAGGCCGATCTCGGCAGAGTGAACGCGGTCCTCGCCGAAGCCGTCCAACAGCGGATGCTCGGCCGGCTCGACTCATCCTTCGACGTCTTCGGCGCTCGTTCCAAGGCGACGAAACGTCGCTCCGAGCGAGGCGGCGTGGCAGCTAAACGCAATGTACGCGAGCAGGTCGATCGGCTGCACCAGACGATCGACAGCACGGTGAGAAGCCTCGACATCACCCCAGCCAATGTGCAGCGAGTGGTCAGTACCGCTCTCGATCTTGCGCGCCAGCAGCCACTGCGGCCGTACCTGGACGACAAACACCTGAGCGAAGGGCTGTACGAGGTGCCGCCGCTCACCGGTGCCTGGGGGCGCACGGTCGACGGGCTCATCGACAAGCTCACCGGGGAGCAGCGCCCGATCACCTTCGACTCGGAAGCTGTGAAGGGACGTGACGACGTCGTCCTGGCGCACCTCAACCACCCACTCGTCGCCATGTCGACTCGGCTGCTGCGAGCAGCCGTCTGGAGCAGTGAACCAGGATTGCACCGCGTGGCCGCCGTCGTCAGCGATCATGCCAGCCTCCGTGGGCCGATGATCGCGGCATTCGCTCGCTACGTCCTTGTTGGAGCTGACGGCATCCGCCTTCACGAGGAGGTGCTCTCTGCCGGTGGCTGGATGCGCGCCGACGGACGATTCGCCCGAGTGGAGAGCCTCGGTGCTCTAGGGGAGATCCTGAGCGCTGTCCTGACTGACGGCACGCCGGCCAGTCTGCGATTGCAGGACCGATTCGTTCAGGCCTGGCCACGTCTGCGGAACGGGCTGCTCAACGCGCTGGAGAATCGCGCAAAGGACCGCGGGTCTAGCCTCGACGTCCGGCTGGAGAAACGACGTGAAGACGAGCGCCAGCGCATCAAGGTCACCCTTGACCGCTTTGGCGACAGCCTGCGCCGTCAGCTCGATGATGAACCCGAGTTGACGTTGCTGGACCTGCTGAAGGACCCACGCGAGCTGACGCAGGCACGCAACGACCGCCGTTCCTGGGAGGAGCGGCTTGCCAGGTTGGAGTCCGACCGGCAACGCGAGCTGGGCCGGATTGACGCTCGGTATGCCAACCCCACAGCGCACCTTTTCCCCGTCGCGGTGATCTGTGTCGTACCTCAGCGAGAGGCTGTCCGATGACCACCAGACAGGTGGCCGTTCAGTCGTCCAGCTCGAGCTGACGAGGAGCATGCACAGCGGCATCGCGCTGTTCTGCGGAATGATGGGCATGATTGAGCTCGAGGAGTCGGTCGAGGATCTCTTGACGAACGACCGGCCCGAACGTGTAGCGGACACCCTGTCGGGTCTCGTGGAAGTCGTGGTCGAGGGTCAGATCGGTCCAGTCATACGCTCGCATCATCTCCTCATCGATAGCGACGTGGAGGCGGCGCAGTTCGACGATGTCATCATCCCGGCAGGCGGGGTTGTGCACGAGGTTGTACGTCGCGGTGAGGCCAGCTTGCCGTCCGAGCATCAGATCCCGCCGGTAGGTGTCCAGCCGGCCTCCGAGTTTGCGCAGGTCGCCCGTGAGCTCGGGTCGTGCAAACGTCTCGAATACGTCCGATGGCGAATAGTTCAGATCTGCCTTCATGGTTGAGCTGCGATTAATTGCCCACCAGTAGTGCGGCGCGCTGCTCAGCACCGCCAACATCGCCAGATCGCCAGTCGCGAAAATGCAAAGTTTGTGAGCAAAGACTTGCCCGGTTGGCACCATCATCGGCATCACTGCCTTGCTCACCAGCGTGATCGCGATCACCTGCGGCATGTCCCTAATGAAGCGGTAGAGCTTCGGCCGCTTCTCCGCGTAATGCCACCAGAATGTTCGGTACGGTTTACGGTTGTTGCCGGCCCGCTCAGGTTTCACCGAGTGTTCTACCTGCGCAAAGGGGACTGCGTACCCAGCGGCCCGCTCCGTCGTCCAGTCGTGGAAGTTAATCACCCAACGGCTCGCGGAACTATCAGGACGGGAGTTGACGTCCTGTCCGGTGAGATACGGAAACAAGACTTCGGCGCTGCGAGGCTCGTGCGCGATCAATTCCCGCGCCCGCTCGGGCTCCATCGTGAATCCCAGACCTAGGACGATGGAGCCTTGGAACGCGATGTCAGCGTTTGTGGCCAGCCGGTAGGGCGCTCCGCTGACCCTGGATGCCGGTTCCAGCGACGCAGTGATGGCACGTACGGGTGAGCCGTCTATCTCCTGTACCGAATCCGTTCCAGGGGCACATTGGGCAGTCTTGACCAGGCATACCTCCAACGTCACTGACGTGGTAGGCCACCGACGGCTCTTTGTCGCCCGGCGGATGGTCACTCCGGCAGCAAGTAGACGCGCCAGCCCTACCTCTCGAGTATCGCCCTGTGCGAGGGTATTGGTTGCGATTAGTCCAGCCACGCCCCTTTTGTTGAGCAGCTCGTGACTACGCAACACGAAATATGCGACAAGGTCAGCGCTGCCCCGCGCGCCGCTGCCGATCCGGCAGACCAACAGCTCCCGGTATCGATCGCCGAGCAGGCCGGTGATCTTCTGTCCGCCGAGGTACGGCTGGTTGCCGACGACGGCGTCGAATCCACCTTCCTCGAAGACATCGGCGAAGACCAGCGGCCAGTGAAGCGGTACCCGGGGTGCATCCCCCTCCATGAGGTCGGATGCTAACCATCGATCGGCGAGAGTTCGGGCCTCGTCTACGGCACCCGGCCGGTCCGAAGTAATCCGCCGGGCGAGGTCCGCGACCGCGACCAGGTCCACGTTCAACTGGCGTTCCGTTCGCCCGGCGTTGACGAGAGTCGCCCCAACTACAAGGTCGGCTATCAACCGCTCGCACGCGGTGCTTCGCTGGGTCTCCCGCCACAACTCGCCCTTCCGCTGGACGTTAGGAAGGTTATCGTCAGCGAGTTTGGCGAGCTCTCGTCGAATGCGTGCGGTTGTGGCGACGAGCTCACGGACACCGCGCCCAGGATCTCCGACCCGGCGGGAACGCAGTACCCGTCCCGCTGTCGCGTCCAGATGCAACTCCTCGAGCTGCACAATCGAGGTGATGCCGAGTAGGGAATCACCGGCTACCAAGCGATGGTCGAGGAAAGTGAACGGCTTGGTCCTGTCCAAGGAAATTAGCCAAAGGCTGAGCTTGGCGATCTCCACGGCCATCGGGTTTATGTCGACGCCGTACAGGCAATGCTGAATGACCGCTCGCCGCGCTCGGATGGTGAGCGGGTCCGCTTCCACATCGTCGGCAGGGCCGTCCCGGCGGATCGACTCGACAACCTCGCGCGCCTCGACGTCCCCTTGATCGGCCCATGCCTCAATGAGTCGCTCGGCCAGGTATCGACATGCGGCTACGAGAAACGCGCCTGACCCAGCCGCGATGTCCGCCACACGTAGGGCGAGCAGCTCACGAACCGAGCGTACTTTCCACAAGCTCCGGTCGGCGGTTTGCGCTGGGCCAGGAAGATAGACGATGTCCTCTAGCGCACCTTCGGCGACTTCGTCCGCCAGTTCGCGTGGGGTGTAGTGCGCGCCAGTGCTTGCCCTTGCCCCTGATCCGGAAACGTAGAGCGCCCCAGGTGGCACCACGACCGGCACACCACGGAGGTCCCGAGCGAGGATGCCGGCGACGGGAAGCAGCCGATCGGCAAGCTCTCGATCTCCGCCGGTGGCTGCGTACAGCAGCCGAACTGCCGCGACGCGCGAGGGGCCGTCGATCGCCTCTAAGCGTCGGGTGAGAGCAGAGCGGCTGCCGACAGTCTTCTCGCCGTACTCCTGGATCAAGGCCGCTGCTCGCTGCGCCGGTGAGATCGCGCTGGTCAGCAGTCGCATGAGGTTGGCAAGGGTAACCTTCGTGGGTGGTCGCTTTGGTGACCACTCAAGTTCCACGATGACGTCCAAGGCACGGAAGGCATCGAACGCCAACAAGAGTTCGTACACGTGCCCGATCTGCTCGACCCGAAGTGATCGAAAAGACAGTCGACGTCTTTCGAGGCCGATACGGACGAACCGCACCGCTGCAAGCATGTGCAGCACCGTTCTGTCATCGATCCAAACTTGATCTAGCCACGGGTGAGTTCCCGGATCGAACATAGGACCGTCGTAGGTCGGCATCGTGAGGCGTTCATGACCTACTCCAAGGTGGATCGCGTCGCACACCGCAAGGAGCCGCAGCCATCCACTGCGGGACTGCTCCAGGTCTTCTTCGCTCGTTTCCTGACTTCGGCGTTCGAGCTCTTCTCCGAGACTGCTGACGGAGTAGGACCGCGAGTAGAGATCGTTGTCAGCGGGAAGCAGCCCCCGCTCCTCGGCATAAAGCAAGAAGACCACGCGCATGACCATGGTCACCGAAGCGTGATAAACCTCGGCCGCCGAAACGTCCGAGAGCCCCGTCCGATGTTGCTGCTGCTGTCGGACGTCGTACCAACCGATCGCGGTCACTAGCATCTCGACCGCCCGCTGGACCTGATTGCCGAGCGCGCCGGTGACTTCAGCTTGCCGGTCCAGGCTTTCGCGAAGTAGGGCGGGGAGGGTCTCTTCCTCCGGAACGGAGAAGAACCTTCGACGCTCCAGGAGTGAGACGAACGCTCGCACCACCTTCCGGTCGGCGGCTTCCGTCCAGGTTGCGGTGTCAAAGACAGCTGTTGAGGTAACCGAGTGCAGGGGTGCTGCGACGAGTGCGAACCAACGGCCGTCGGTGACCAGGCCTATTGTGACCCGGTGATGTCGGCACAACCGGGCAATCCGATCTACCGGAGTCGCTGGCCAAGCGTCACCGGCGACGCGGACCGTTGGATGACTCCCCGGTTTGAGTGTCATGCCAAGCAGGCGCGGGCTGCCATCGGCTGGGTCCAGCAGCGCAAAGTCCGGCTCAACAGACGTCGAGTGTTCCGGAATGTCAATGCGTAGACCGCCGAGTCCGTCTTGCCGCAGGAGTTCTTCCCAGCCGCACAGCCGACGTAGCAGGAAGTCGTTCCAAAGATTTGGATCGAGATCTCCTTCGGCTCGTGCCACCCGCAGCGTGGGCCACCACGCACGGTCGATGGGCTGAAGGGTCGGCCACACTCGGGTGAGTACAGGCAAGGCGAGAAATGGCCCAGAGACGGCCACCGCCGCGAGCCACTCGGGATGATCTCCTTCGACGTTCGTTCGGAAACGGAAGTGCCGGCCCATGGCGACCCCCTCGCGGCGTCTGCGGCACCCAAGGTTTTCTACGCCCGACGAGTTCGCGGTGTCGTCGGGACCGGCCCCGCAGGGATGATCTTGGACAGTACGATCCGTACGGTCTCGTTCACGGTTAGCTATGTCCTCTGGTCATCGTCGCCTACGCGGCGCTCCGGATCAATACCTCGATCGGCTTCCGCCCCGTTGCCGGTGCGAGACGTCACTGCCTCCGCGACTGTGGTGGGCCTTGAGGCGAATAGCCGCGTTCAGCGTTCGAAGTGCGCGGCCATTCCTGACTGGCGAAGGCGTTGATCGAGTCCACACTTGACGTTGCGAATGGACATCCGGCCGATAGCCGGGCTGGCTGACTCGCCGCAGTGGCGCAATCGCCGACTTTGGCGGTCGATCACCCTCATGCGGATTCCCGCTGCTTTGCCAGGGCGATTGGCTGCGCCCTCGTCAACCCCGTAATCGATGAGTGGAACTGGCCCTCGAATGGAGTGGTCGCAGTTGTACTCGCGGCCATCGTGTGGCTGGACGACGTCGCCCCGAACGGTCGCTCTGTCGTTTCCGGCGTTCGGCTGAACATTGTCGATCCGGCCTGTCCGGCAGTGTGTACACCCCTACCATCGGCGTCCGTGAACCCCTATCCGCAGGCGCCGTATCAATCGCAGCCCCAGCGGCGACCACCGTCAAAGTATCTCGCCTTGTGGATCACGCTGCCCATCGTTGCGGCATTCCTGATTTGCGGCGGAATCGGCGCCGCGCTCAGCGATGACGAGGAGAAGTCCACCGGATCCTCGCAGGCCGTCGCGGCAACGCCGCCGCCAGCACCTCCGCAGACATCGTCTCCGCCGAGCCCTTCATCTGCTGAGAACCCGACGGCGTACCTGACCGAGCTTCGGACGATCGGACCAGATCTCATTCGTGGTAACGAGAACCGCGCCGTCGATTGGGGGAGGCGCTTGTGCGATGACATCCGTGGAGGCCTTCCCGCGGGGCAGCACGCCACTCGGGCCGCCCAGCGCTACAGCGGAGGAAACGTACAGGTCACCCAGTTGCAGGGTGCCAGGCTTGTCGCCGCAGCGGTCAAGCACATGTGCCCTGATGCGGCACCGCTCGTCACGACAGCGACCAGCGCTCCTACCGCGCAGCGGCCGGCAGATCCACCGCCGCAGACCACCGCCGCACCGGCAGATCCGCCCGCCGACGTCTACTACCGCAACTGCGACGAGGTACGTGCGGCAGGCAAAGCGCCGCTCCGCCGGGGCCAGCCCGGCTACCGGTCAGGACTCGACCGCGACGGCGACGGGTTCGCCTGCGACAAGTAGTCATGCACATCTGGCGAACGAGCGAATGTGCAAGAGCGACGGCCGCGTTGGAAACGCAGTAGCGCCGGTCCACCCCCCATCGAGGTGGACCGGCGCTCCATCGTCACTCGGCCAGTGAGTCGACCAGGCGTCGGTGGACTCGGCGGGCGTGAGACAGGTCGGCGCCGGTCACGTCGGCAAGTTCCCGGTGGTCCGGCGTTCGTCCTTCCGCCAGGGCGGCCTTGAATGCCCGCCGCATCGCTTCGACCTTCGTGGCCGGCTCGTCCAGGAGGGCCATCGCCGTCCCGGACACGATCACCACCGCGTTGGAGTCCGGCGCCGCGGCGACAGGATCCTGCGGCGAGGACTGCTGGTCGAGCGGCGAGGACTTCGAGTCCACCGGTCCGGGACCGGAAGTCCGCGCCATCGCCAGCTTGACCATCGCCAGGAACCCCAGCGCCGGCAGCGCTGCCGCCAACCACCCGATGACAGACTGCTCCGCCTCGACCACTTGCGCAGCCAGCGACAGCACAACCGCGCACACCAACACCGTCGCCGGGAAGGCGACGCGAAGAGAAGCCAGATGGCGACGCCGAATCTCCAGCCCTGACGCGATCGACATCAGTTCCAACGTCGCCGCATCGGCCCAGGCCAACCACCCCGCCTGCCCGTGCGCCGCCGCCACATCGTGCACGTGCCGGAAGCTCGCCGCCCCGGCCGCTACCCCGATGACCAGCATGATGCCGACCTGAACCACGCCCTCAAGGCGCGGGCGAACAGAAGACATACATCGACCTCCATCGAAGAAGGAGGTCCAAGATCATGCTAGGGATTTGCTAGGGTACTGCCCCGTACCAGTCCGAACCGCTCCGAACGGGGCCGGACCCTCGTAAACAAAACCGCAGGTCACAGCCCCGCGCCGGGATCAGTCCAGATCAAATCCATCGACAATCTTCACTCTCATAACCCCTCGGTCGCGGGTTCGAACCCCGCCCGCCCCACGCCTGGCTAGGGCTGGAGGACGCCGATCACCGCGTCACCGGCGCGCACCGACGCGATCAGGCGGCCTCCCCCCACGTCCGATATTCCCTGGACCTCTTCCGCGCCGGCCGCGATCAGCTCACCCACCACGGCCTTGATGTCCTCGACGTGCCAGTACGCCACCGGACCCGTCATGCCCTTGGCGTGCCCGTTCGGGTCGAGACCGACCTCCTGGCCATCGCGGGCGAACTGGACGTAGTACGGCTCGTCCATGACCGGCTCGCCGAGCAGGGCACCGAACACGGCCTTGGCCGCCGCCAGGTCCGTCACCGGGAAGATAATCGTCTTCATCGTGAACTCCTCCGAAACGTGGGGCCGTCACATCGGCGCCCTCCGGTTGGTCACCTCCCTGACCGACGTCGACGAAGGGATGTGACCGGTGGAGCAGAAGAATTTTCCGGCCGATGTATTCGAGGCGCACCGGCCCCGGTTGACCGCGGTGGCGCAACGGATGCTCGGCTCGCGCAGCGACGCCGACGACGCGGTGCAGGAGGCGTGGCTGCGCGCCAACCGGGCCGGCGCCGACGAGGTGGACAACCTGGCCGGCTGGCTCACCACCATCGTCGCCCGGGTATGTCTGACCATGCTGCGCTCCCGCACGTCGCGCCGGGAGGAGCCGCTGCCCGAGCGCGACCCGGCGGGCGACGAGAGTCCCGAGCACCAGGCCGTCGAGGCCGACGCCGTGGGGGTGGCCCTGCTGGTGGTCCTCGACACGCTCACCCCGGCCGAGCGGTTGGCGTTCGTGCTGCACGACATGTTCGGCGTGCCGTTCGAGGAGATCGCCCCGATCGTCGATCGGACCCCCGCCGCCGCCCGCCAGCTGGCCAGCCGGGCCCGGCGCCGGGTCCGCGGCGTGCCGACGGACCAGCCCGCCGACCCGGGTCGGGTCCGCGGCGTGCCGACCGACCGGCCCGCCGAGCCGCAGCAGCGACGTGATGTCGTCCGGGCGTTCCTGGCCGCCTCGCGCGAGGGCGACTTCGCCGGTCTCCTCGCGGTGCTCGCCCCCGACGTCGTGGTCCGCGCGGACGCGGTGGCGGTCGCGGCCGGGTCGTCGGCCGAGGTCCGCGGGGCGCAGGCGGTCGCGCAGAATTTTCTGGGACGCGCACGCGCGGCCGTCGAGGCGTTGGTGGACGGTGCACCCGGCGCCGCGTGGCTGGTCGACGGCACGGTGCGGGTGGTGTTCGAGTTCACCTTCGACGGCGCTGCCATCACCGCGATCGACCTGCGCATGGACCCGGCCGCCATCGCCGCGATCGAGGTGGACGCCTGACATTTTCATGGGCCGCGGTGTCGTACTGGCATGAGCGATTTTGATGTCATTGCCGATCGCGTCGAGATCGAGGCGCTGCGCGGCGAGTTCACCGACGCGGCCATGATGCGCGACCGCGCCCGCCTCGCATCGCTGTTCACCGAGGACGGCGTGCTGCGGATGCCCAACATCCCCGTCGAGCTGATCGGCCGGGAGGAGATCCGGGCCGGCGGCGAGCGGCTGCAGGCGCAGTGGGACTTCTTCGTGCAGAACACGCACCCGGGCACGATCCGCCTCGACGGCGACTCGGCGTCCGGCCGCACCTACATCCACGAGCTCGCGCGCGCCCTCGACGGCCGCCAGGGCGAGAACTTCGCCATCTACCACGACCGCTACCGGCGCACCGACGACGGCTGGAAGTTCGCCGAGCGGGTCTACGAGGTCAGGTACCTCGACACGAGCCCGCTGGCGGGTTCCGCGCCGGTGCCCTTTACCGAGCCGGCATCGTCGGAGCGCCTGGAGCGGGTGGCCGAAGCATTGCGGGCGAACAACTTCGACGTCGAGATCCTCGACGACGCCGCCGCTGCCCGGGACCGCGTCAAGGAGCTGATTCCGGCGGGCGCCAGCGTGTTCACCGGCGCCAGCGAGACCCTCCGCCTGTCCGGCATCGACGAGGACATCAACACCAGCGGACGGTACGAGTCCGTCAAGGCACGCGCTCACGCGATGGACCGGGCCACCCAGATGGCCGAGATCCTGCGGCTGCTCGCCGTCCCCGACGTGATCGTTGGCAGCGTTCACGCGGTCACCGAAACCGGCTCCCTCGTGGCCGCCTCGGCCAGCGGAAGCCAGCTGCCCGGCTACGCCGGCGGCGCGACCCGCGCGATCTGGGTCGTCGGGGCGCAGAAGGTGGTGCCCGACCTGGCGACCGCGCTGCGTCGCATCGAGGACCACTGCCTCCCGCTGGAGAGCGAGCGCGCCCTGGGGGTCTACGGGCAACCGAGTGCCACCAACCGCATCCTCATCCTCAACGCGGAGCCGCACCCCGGACGCGGCACCGTCCTCCTGCTCCGCGAGGCCATCGGGTTCTGAGCGACGCAAGGTCGGCGCGGCCGACGCCGGGAACCTCCCTCACGCGGGAGGCCGCCCCGTCACGACCTCGGTGAGTGCGGTGAGCGGGAGCGCGCCGTTGCCCAGGACGGTGTCGTGGAAGGCCCGGATGTCGAGCCGTGCGGCCGTTTCCGCTCTCAGCCGTTGGATCTCAAGTCGACCTACCATGTACGCCAGCGCCTGCCCCGGGTCGGCGATGTACCGGTCGGTTTCCGACTCGACGTCGACCTCCGCCATCGCGGTGTTCTCGCGGAGGTAGGCCGTCGCCCGCTCCCGGCTCCAGCCGTGCGCGTGCAGCCCAGTGTCGACGACGAGCCGGGCGGCCCGGATCGAGTCGGCCGCCACCATGCCCAGCCGGGCCAGGTCGTCGGAGTACAGGCCCATCTCGTCGGCCAGCCGCTCCGCGTAGAGGCCCCAGCCCTCGCCGAATGCCGTCGACTCCTGGATCCGGCGCAGCAACGGCAGTCCGACCAGTCCCTGGGCCGCGGTGTGCTGCACGTGGTGACCGGGGACCGCCTCGTGGAACGCGGTGGCCTCGCCGGCGTGGCGGTGGCGTTCGCCGACGCGGTGGGTGTTGACGTAGTAGATGCCCGGTCGGCTGCCGTCCAACGCCGGGGGCTCGTAATAGGCGCCGGGCGCACCGGGAGCGAGGTCCTGTGGTACCGCACGCACGTCGCAGCCGCGGTCGGGCAGCCGGCCGAACCAGTCCGGTGCCGCCGCCTCGGCCCGGGCGATCGTCGCCCGGGCGTGCGCCTGCACCTCGTCGGCGTCGGTCCAGCGCAACGCCGGGTCCTGCCGCAGCCGCCGCCGTACCAGTTTCGGAACGCTCTCGCCGAGGGCGCGGGCGCCGAGCTGGGCGTACTCCTCGTCCAGCCGCGCGATCAGGTCGATCCCGGTGCGGTGCAGATCGTCGGCGTCCCGAACCGTGGTGGTGTGCCGCCGGCAGAGGGCGGCGTAGTACCGGGTCCCGTCCGGCAGCCAGCACAGCCCGGGCCGGTCGTCCGGGCGAGACCGGGGCACCACCTCGGTGACCAGCACGTCCCGGTACCGGACGTAGGCCGGACGCACGTGCTCGGCTGGCAGCCGGTCCGGGTCCTCCAGATGTCTGTCGATGAACGCCACCGCGTCCCGGGCCAGCGATCGCACCGGAAGGCGGCCGGCCGCGATGCCGTCGCGGTGCCGCTGAGCGAGGGCATCGAGCGCCGCCGGGATCGCGGCGAGCCGGGCCAGATAAGCGGCCCGATCGGTGCCGGCGGTCCCGGGCAACGCGAACAGCAGCTCGACGGCGGGGGCGACCCACGAGCCGACTACCGTGTACTCCAGCGCCCGCACCTCGACGCCGACCAGCTCGTCCTCGATCGCCTGCAGCGCAACCGCCCGGGTGATCCGTTCCTGCGGGTCCAGCCGGCTCGCGTCCAGGGCGAACGTGCGGGCGGCGAGCCCGTTCATCCGGGCCCGGTGCCGCTCGGCACCGGCGTCGCTGTAGTCGGGCAACTCGTGCTCGTGCCCGCGGATCCCCATCCGGGTGGCCCGGATCGGGTCCGCCTCCCAGAGCGCTTCGACGAGGTCGTCGCAGATACCGGCGAGCTCTGTCATCCGGTGTTGGTTTCACGACGCCGGATCTCCGCGGCGCTCGCGGCGGCGGGATCGCGGCTCATCAGCAACTCGTGCGGATCCCGCCGGCCCTCCCGGTGCGCCAGGTTGCGGTCGCGGATCGCCGCCTCGGTCCACTGTTCGCCGAGGGCGGCGTAGAACCGGTCCAGGTAGTCCTGCTCCGCCGCGGGCAGCCGGCGGAGGATGACGGCGCGGAGCCGCCCGACCAGGGCCCGGAAGCGGCGCAGCAGCCACCACGGCGTCGGACGGGTCTGCAGGATCGCCGGCACGGGCAGCCACGCCGGCAGGAGCAGGCCGGGTTCGGTGACGTACGCGGTCGGGTGCGCGCCACCGAACGCCGCGGAGAAGCCGATCTCCAGTTCGAGTCCCGAGGTGGCCGTCTCCGTCTGCGGCAGGCCGGAGCAGTCGTACACGATCGCCCGCGACGAGTTCATGCACGAGGTCACCACGCGGTGCCACTGGTCGTCACCGGTGGCCCAGAAGCGGATCCGCGCGAACTGGACCGGGAAGAGGACACCGAGGAGGTACCAGGACGGGGAACGGGCCTCCGTCCGTCGGGGGCTCAGAACAGCCAGCACCGGACCGGGCGCAGCGGCCAGCACCGTGGCCAGCACGATCCACGGACGGGCTCGCGCGAAGTTGCGGAGATACAGCACGTACCGGCCGCGCATTGCCTTCTCCCGACGCGCGGGATCCAGCCGGCCGGCGCGGACCGCGTCGACGGCGACACCGACCGCGAGCGCGAGCGCGGCAACCGGCGCGCGCATGCCGACGACGACCTCGGCGGTCGCGAGGAGAAGGGCGGTTCCGCCGGCGGCGGCCGCCGCGACGTAGAAGCGTCGGCGGGCCACGACCGGGGCCTCCGGCAGTTCGGGGACGATGTCGGCTTCACCGAAGTAGTTCTCGCGCGGATACAACGGCGCGTTCTGCAGCCGTACGTAGACGCGTCCGCACTGGAAGGCCGTGAGGGCGGCGGCCGCCGACAGCGCGACGGCGACCGGCACCGACCCCGCCGTGTTGACCGCGAGGTCTCCGGTGAGCGCGACCATCAGCGGAAGGAGCAACGCGATCGCCGCGCCTGCCCGGTCAGCCGGCGCGGCCGCGACCGAACGGCCACCATCGGCGGCGGGTCTGCCCATCGTTCTCCGTTCCCCAGACCGGCCCGGACCAACCGGGTTCCGCCCGCGCGGCCTCCGGGATGCCACGCATGGCTCCCCTGCTCTCCCAGGGGATGACGCGCTCCAGCACGTCGGCGAGCACACCCGCCCGGTACTCCGGCGGTGTCATCCCGACAAACAGGTCGACCCGCTCGCGCAGCAGCGCACCGGTGTGCTGCGGCATGTCGACGGTGACCGCGCCGCCGGCACCGAAGTCGACGAACCCGTACGTCGCACCGTCCGCGCCGACCATCCGCCACTTCGCCGGACCGGCGGGCGGCGGCGCGGGAGCGGACGGGTCCACCGGCACGATGGAGGTCGCCAACGCCCAGGGTTCGTCCGGGCGGTCGAGCGTGAACCCGTCCGGGACGCCGTTCGGCCCCGGGCGATACGGGTCGAGCAGCAGCACGAGCGGTTCGGCCGACTCGATCTCGTAGATGTCGAGGATCCGCGGGCCGCCGGTCGAACCCCGTCGGCGGAACTCCAGCGGTGCACCGCCCGGTCCGCGCAGGCGCCGGAGGTACTGCTGCTCGTTGAAGGCCGCGAACACCCGTCCGCCGCCCACGGTGATCGGGTTGTCCGGGGAGTAGCCGAGGTCGGATCGCACAATTCACCTCTGAAATCGGGCGGTTCGAGGCTACCGAGCTTCAGCCACACCCACGGGCGTTCAGACGCGATGACGACTCGGTCACCCCGCCGGGTGACCGCGGCCCAGGAAGCGGTCGATCGCGGCCAGGGCCGGGCCGGGGTCGCGGCGGCCGACGCCGATGCGGAACCGGTCGGCGGGCACCGGGGCGAGGTCGGAACCGAAGATGTCGCCGGGCAGCAGCAGTACGCCGGCGGTCTCGACCAGGTTGCGGCAGAACGCGCCCGCCCCCTCGGGGCCGAGGTAGCGCGGGAAGGCGACGCAGCCGCCGTCGGGTGGCGTCCATTCAAAAAGATCTTTGTGGACCGCGAAGAACGCGCCGAACGTGGCCAGGTTGTCGGCGACGATGCCGCGGTTGCGGGCGTGGATCGCCGCGCCCCGCTCGACGGCGATCGCGCCGAGGAACTCGCTCGGGCCGGCGTTGCAGATGGACGTGTACTGCTTGTGCCGCTCCAGCGACCGCAGCACGTCGCGGTCGCGGGTGGCGACCCAGCCGACGCGCAGCCCGGGCAGCCCGTACGACTTGGACAGGACGTTCACCGACACCGCGGTCGGCGACATGTCGGCGGCCTGGGTGAGGCGGCGGGCCGGGTCGAGTTCGAGGCCGCGGAAGACCTCGTCGGCGACGAGCCGGATCCCGCGCTCCGCGCACAGCTCGGCCAGTCCCTGCCACGTGGACGGGTCCGGAACGGCGCCGGTCGGGTTGTTCGGGAAGTTCACCGCGACCAGCCGGGTCGATGGGCGCAGCGCCGCCCGCACCCGGTCCAGGTCGAGCCGCCAGCCGTCGGCCTCGTCGAGCAGCACCCCGGAGACCTGCACCCCGCTCGCGATCGGCAGCGTCTCCATCGCCTGGTAGTTCGGCACCGTCACCACGGCGTGCTCGCCGGGGCCCACGAGCAGCTGCATCAGCCAGAAGATGGCCTCCTCGGCGCCGGCGAACGTGAGCACGTCGGCCGGGTCACAGGTGTCGTAGGTGGCGGCGATCGCGGCGCGGAGCCGGTCGGTGCCCCAGGTCGGCACGTAGCTCAGCGGCAGGTCGGTGAACGCCGCGCGGTCCTCGTCGGTCGCGAGGGCCAGCAACTCGGCCAGGGTGAGGGTCTGCGCGTCGGAGGCGG
Organism: Virgisporangium aurantiacum; assembly: GCF_016863635.1. Lineage (GTDB taxonomy): Bacteria > Actinomycetota > Actinomycetes > Mycobacteriales > Micromonosporaceae > Virgisporangium > Virgisporangium aurantiacum. Next base: position 209,499 of record NZ_BOPG01000023.1, read on the forward strand.
TCAGGTGGTGTTCCGCGGCGAACTCCCACCGGGAGAAGTAACTTTCCAGCCGGAAGTCCGGCAACGGCAGCCGCATGGCGGTCACTCTCCATCGAACGAAGCACGGCATGCCTTGAGCAGGCCGTAGACGGTGGCGCGGGACACACCGAGCGCGGTGGCCACGTGCCTGGCGGAGTGGCGGACGCCGAACACGCCCTTGCCGTCGAGATGGGCGACCAGCTCGCGTCGCTGGGCCGCGTTCATGGCGCGGCGGGGCAGCTGCGCGGCGCGGCACCAACCGTCGACGAGCAGGTTGATCTCCTCGCGCCAGTCGCGTTCGAACAGCGCGGGCGGCCGCGGTTCGACCGCGGCCGCGAACGTGGTGAGGGCGGAGACCGCCGTGTCGAGGACCGTGCGGTCGAAGTTCAGACAAAGCAGAGCGTTATGGGACGGGAGGGGCACGCTCACCGAGGTCCAGGTGCGGCCCCGCACATCCACCTTGGCGTACGGGCCGTACATCGCACCGGCGGTGATCAGTTCCGGCTCGAGCAGGGACGCGTCACCGGGTCGGCGGCCCGACACCGGGTTCCAGATCGCGACCACGGTGTCGGTGTCGACGTCGTACACGACGGCCTCGACGTGCGGATGGAACAGGGCGACGATCGCCTCCACCGCCGGCACCACCGGCGCCAGCCACTGCGGATGAGCCATTCCTGGATTTTGTGTCTAGACTTGACAATGTGTCAAGCAGTAGTACAGGGGTGGGGAAATCCCTACCCGAGATTGGAGGGCTGGCCTCCACCGAGAGTCCCGTTAGCCACCTCGATTCCGGGTGTCCACGGATCGACACTCAACAGTGTTCGGAAGATGAACCAGAACCCCGGAGGTGGGACATGAGCAGGACGATCGAGGCGGTCCGGGCCGAGGCCCTGTTCGTGTCGCCGGTGCAGGCATCGGAGGCGCCCGGTGTCGACCGGGTCCGCGACGCGGTGACGGTCACCCTCCACCGGATCGGTGAACTCGGCTGCGCCGTCCACGTCGCCGGCGAGTTCGGCGAGCATCCGGAGACCGCCGCGGCCCGCATGGGCTGGGCGCTCACCGCCGTACGCACCGCGTTCGGCCTGCGTGACTGAGGTGATCGGTTCGCCTCAGATACGTCCCGTCGGTACGTAGAAGTACGCATTCGGAAAGCGGCCCGGCATGCCCATGCTCGACCGGTCCCGCTAATCACCGAAAGGAATGCGTTCATGCGTAACGAATCGGGCCGGATCATCCGTCGCCTGCTCGCCGCGGCCGCGCTGCTGCTCGGAATCGCCACCGCCGCGCTGGCCATGCCGGGTGCCGCTACCGCGGCGTCCACGGCGGACGTGCCGGGGCCTAAAACCCTGGTCGCCAACCGGGTTGAGCTCGTGCGTACCGGCGGCTTCACCGGCATCCCGCAGACCTGGACCGTCGACGCCGAACACTTCGGCGAGCCCGGCGCCCGGCTGCTGGCGCTCGTCTCCACGCCGGAGTACCTGGCGTTGAAGCCGCTCTACGGACCCAAGAACCCGTGCTGCGACTTCTTCATCTACACCGTGACCGTCACGTACGACGGCGGCTTCACCAAGGTCGTGCGGACGTCGGAGCTCGCGACCGACGAGCCGGAACTCTTGACCAAGGTGATCCTGCTGACCCAGCGCATCGGCTCATCCCCCGAGAGCTGATTCGTCGGGTGGGGCCGGTCGGGCGGGTTCGCCCGGCCGGCCCGTTCGGTAGGCCGGCCAGGCGTCGCGGAGATAGAGGGCGAACGGCACCCACCAGATCAGGTCGTTGGTGACGATCATGACGACGGTGCTGGCCGGCCACGTGCCGGTCGCGATCAGCCAGGCCAGGCCCAGCGGCCCGAGAATCTTGCCGGCGAGGCCGACCGCGGCGATCGGCCAACCGGTCTCCGGCCGGCGGGCGACCTCCAGGTAGAGCAGGCCGTACAGCCCGAGGACCATGCCGAGGCAGGCGAAGATCTGCGGCGAGTTCGACAGCGGCAGGCCGGTGACCCGGTAGAACCACTGCGGGTCCAGCACCGCGTAGCAACCCCAGGCGATGTTGTACACGCCGGCGGCGACGAACGTGACGCGGTGTCGTCTCATCAGTAGGCGATGCCGATGTCCCGGTGGTACGTCTCGGGCCGGTCCAGCATGTCGAGCATGTGCTCGGCGACGTGCGCCCGCGAGATGAACGCGCCGCCGCGCACGTTGCGTCCTATGGCGGTCCGGTACCGGCGCCGCAGCGCGACGTTCAGCAACCGTGGCGGGCGCGAGACGGTCCAGTCGAGCCCGCTGTCGCGCAACACGTCCTCCATCAGCGCCAGGTCGGCGTAGTGCCGGCCGAACGCCGCCTTGGCCAGCGGCGTCGCGACGTACCGGATGAAGGGCCCGTCGCCCGGATTGTGTCGCGGTGGGTGCGGTCGTCCCGGAGACGGCACGGTGCCGACGGACGCCGCGCTGACCACGACGATGCGCCGGACACCCGACGCGCGCATCGCCTCGACGACCGCCCGGGTGCCCCGGGACGCGACGCCCGCCTCGGCCCCCGTGCGCGCCCCGAGCCCGGAGAGCACCGCGTCGTTGCCCGCGACCGCGTCGCGCAGCAGCGCGGGATCGGGTGCGGCGAGATCGGTCGCCACCACCCGCGCCGGCGTGTCGGGCAGCCGGGCCGGATTCCGGACGACGGCCGTCACGTCATGCCCGGCGGCGATCGCCTGGCGCAGCAACTCCCTGCCGATACCGCCGGTGGCGGCAAGGATCGTCAGCCTCACCCCGCCGACGGTACCGGCCAAGGTCAACGGAGCGGGTCGCCCAATCTGATCGTGCCCGGCGTGACAACCTCGGCGTAGACGCCGAACAGGGTGTTGTCGCGGGCCGCCTTGAGCAGGTGCAACGTCTTGAGGTCGGCGTCGCCGCGATCGGGGTGGCGGGTGGTGGCCGCACACCGCGGAACCGGCCCGCGGACGCGCACCACGACGTCACCGATCCCCACATCCTTCCAGGCATCTTCGGCGTGCGGCGCGGCACCGTCGAACTCGATCGACATGCGGAAGCGGCGGCCGTCCATTGTGGACATTCCCGACCGGCGGGCGAGCTCTTCCGTCGAGGCGACGCCGAGCACTGTGAGCGGGTACTCGTCGCAGCCGCCGTTCGGCTCGTCGGCGAACGCCAACCGCAGCGGCCGTTCGGCGAGCCGGCTGAACATCTCGCTCCACGGGCCGATCACCTCCCGGGCGCTCACCTTTCGAGACCCGATAAAGGACGCCGTGAGCGGCGCGCCGAGCTCGATCGGCCCCTCTTCGTCGCCGACCCTCAGGCGTCGCCCCTCGACGTCGTAGTCGGCGCGCAGGCCGTAGAAGGCGCCGGTACGCGTGCACGAGAACAGGCGATCACTGTCGTCGACGAGGAACAGCTGCCGGTCACCCCGAATGCCGGTGGCGGTGACCGTGATCTCCTCGGGGTGGTGGGCGCCGAGACCCTTGAGCGGGATGACCGTGAGCCTGGTGACCTTCATCGTTCTCCGAACCTGACACCGTTGAACGTGTGGGTGCAACACTCACACGATCGTGACATGGACTCCGGGCCGAGCTCCGGGTCGACTTTCCGCAGCCGATTCCCGTCGTCGACGAACAGCCCGCTGTAGTAGGTGCTCTCCCCCACCCGTACGTAGGCCTGTCGTTCGTGCGGTTGCCGGGCGACCAACCAGAAGACGGGCTCGGTGCGGTCGAGCCGCTTCGCGGCGTCGCCGAACACCTCGTCCCAGTCCTCGCCGACCTTCGACAGCAGGAACCGGAACAGCGGCGTGTAGTCCAGGCCGCGCCGCTGTCGTTTCATCGGCCCACGCGTGGCGTCGGAGACCCGCTCCGCCTCGGTGTTCCGCCGATGCCGGAAGTCGCCACCATGGCGGTGACGGACGTTCCGGGCCCGGGTGTTGACCCGCCGGTACAACGGTTCCACGCTGGTTACTTTACGATCAGGCATGCCCGAGTGGGTCCTCCTACCCCGCGCGATCAACCTCGGCGCCCGCAACAAGGTCGCCATGCCACAGCTGCGCCAGGCTTTGACGGTGGCCGGCTTCGACGACGTCCGCACCTACGTGCAGAGCGGCAACGTGGTCGCGCGGTCCCGCCACCGCAGCGCCTCCCGGGCCGCGCAGGCGGTGGAAGCGGTGATCCACGCCGAGTTCGGTGTGACCACATCGGTGGTCGTCCGCACGCCGCAACAGATCCGCGACGTGCTCGCCTGGAACCCGTTCCCGTCGGAGGCGGCCGCGCGCCCGACGGGCGTCCAGGTCATCCACCTCGACGCCCCGCCGGATCCGGCTGGAGTGGCGCCCCTCCTGGAATCGGATTGGTCGCCCGATGCGCTGGCCGTGCGCGGCCTGGAGGTGTGCGTCTGTTATGCGGCGGCCAGCCGGGCGAGCCGGTTGCAGCACGCGCCGTTACTCAAGCGCCTCGGCGTGGGAGGGACGGCGCGGAACTGGCGCACGCTGATCGCGATCGAAGCCCTGCTCTCTCCGGGCTGACCATCCGGCTACCGCATCAATGCGGTGGATGGCCCGTGTCATAACACGGAAAATCAACCACGTTGTTGCGGTACGGACGGGTGGCCGCCTTTCGGGAGACAACGTTCGGTTTCAGCCGACCGTTGTCTCCCGGATCCGGGCTCGGGCCGCCGCCCGACCATGGGGCCATGTCTTTCTAGCGGTAGTCGCGGTGGTTGGTGTAGATGCCCACGATCGCGGCGATGTGGGGGTCCGAGGTGATCGTGAAGTAGCGGCCGGGTCGTAGTTCGACGCTCGACGGGTTGGCCTGGTCGGTGGTGGCCGGGCCGTGGATCACCGCGTCGTAGATGAGGATGTCCCGGCGGGCCTCGATGTTTCGTTCGGGGCGTTCGAGGATCCGGCCGGCGGTCGGGCGGCCGGGGCCGAACTGGCCGGACAGGTCGCCGTAGGTCAGCAGGACGTCGCCGTTGTGCAGCACCAGTTGGTGGTGCGACGACGCGGGCAGCCCGGTCGAGACCGGCGTCGTCCACGTGCGACCGAAGTCGTACGACCAGGATGCGTACGCGATGTTGATCGACGTCCGGAGGATCGCCAGGAGCGAGCCGTTCCTCAGCAGGCTCAGGTTGGGTTCCTGGAAGTCGAGGTCGGTCGTGTGGCCGATCATCGACTCCGTCTCCTTCGGCCAGGTGCGTCCGCCGTCGCGCGAGCGCACGACCGTCGCCGGTTGCCTTCCGCCTTCGGGGAGACGGCCGTAGAGCGGCACGAGGAGTTCGCCGTTGGGAAGTTCGACGATCGGACCGTGGGTCGCGGCGTGCCCGGCGTAGTAGGCGCCGACGACCACGGTCGACGGGCCCTCCATCGCCGTGCCCACCTCGACCGGGTCGCTCCACGAGGCACCGCCGTTGGTGGACCGGGCGACGAACGTTCCGACGAGCGTCACCGGCCCCGGCGGGTAGCCGGTCCAGTCGGTGCGGAAGAAGCTCAACAGGATCGCGCCGCCGCGCGTCTGCATCAGCTTGGGATCGCGGTCGTCGATCGCGGTGTCGATCGCCAGCCGCGGCGTGCTCCAGGTGTGTCCCTGGTCGCGGCTCTCGACGACCATGATGCGGCCGTCCTGGTTGATGTGGGCGACGGACTCGCGGTAGGCCGCGAGCAACCGTCCATTGTGGAGCTTGATGATGTCGCCGAAGAACGCGCGCTTACCGGGCTCGGCGGTGGCGACGACGACCGGGTCGGTCGGCGTTCCCGCGCCGGGCGCGGCGGGAACAGCGGCGGGAACAGCGGCGGGAACAGCGGCGGGAACAGCGGCGTGGACGGCAACGGGGGCAGCGGTGAGCGCGGTGGCCGTGACGACCGCGGCCAGCAGGGCATGCCGAAGCATTCGCACAGGATCACTCCATCGAGGGATAGCCATTCGATGATCAGGTCCGATGCGGGCCGAAGCTATCTGGAACGTTATTCCATGTCAATCGGCGTCAGACGGCGCAGCTTCCGTCGTCGCAGCCGTCGGCCGCCGGGACGGTCGTGAGCGGGTGGCTGTCGGCCCATGCCCGCTCCAGAAGCTGGAGCAGCACCTCCGGTGGCTGCGCGCCGGACGCGCCGTACGTGCGGTCGACCACGAAGAACGGGACCCCGTTGCCGCCCAGCGCCCGCGCCGTCGCGATGTCCTCCCGCACCGCGGGCAGGAAACGCTTGTCGGTCAACGCCGTGCGCACCTCGTCCTCGTCGAGCCCGACCTCGACGCCCAGCGGCACCAGCGCCTCGATGTCGAAGACCGAGCGGCGCTCCTCGAAGTGGGCGTGCAGCAGCCGCTCCTTCATCGCCCCGCCCAGCCCGTGCCCGGCGGCGAGGTGGATGAGCTGGTGGGCGAGCAGCGCGTTGCCGCTGACCCCGTTGGCGAGGTCGTAGTCGAGACCCTCGGCTGCGGCCAACTGCTCGACGCGGGCCATCTGCGCGCGCATCTGCTCCTCGCCGATGCCGTACTTGGCGGCCACCGCGGGCAGCGTCAGCTCGGTGTGACCCTCGGGGATGCGGGGATCGAGCTGGAACGACCGCCAGACGACCTCGACCGCGTCCCGGTGCGGGAACCGGCTCAGCGCCGTCTCCAGCCGCCGCTTCCCGATGTAGCACCACGGGCACACGATGTCGGACCACACCTCGATCTGCACGAAGCCTGGCAACACCGGACCGCCAACGGCTATTCCCTACGCGGAGACCTACGCGGAGACCTTCACGACGACCGCCTGGTCGTGCGCGGCGGCGGCGACGAACAACGCGGCCAGCCGCTCCGCGCCGCCGACCACGTCGGCGGCTTCGAGGTCGAAGCCCAGCGACTCCGCCTCGGCCGCGAGCGGGGCATGGTGCCGGACGGCCCACTGCTGGAACGGCGCCGCGAGGAGGAACGCCGCCACCTGACGGACATCGGCGACGCCGATCGTGCCGACGGTCCACTCCTCGTCCCAATCGTGCGGGCGGCCCGAGACGACACCGGCGGCCGGTTCGTGTCCCGTGCCGACCGCGCCGAAGGCGAGCAGCGTGCCGATCAGGTCGCCGGTGTTCAGGACGCCCACCAGGAGACCGCGGTCGCGCTCGGCCGGGAAGCCGGGGTCGAACCAGTACGGGACCAGGTCGCTGAGCTCCTTCGGCCGCCGGCCGTCGATGGCCGCGCCGGGCACCCGCTTCCAGAAATGAGCGACGCCCATCAGCCCTTGCCCCCGTTCCGCACCCCGTTCCGGTCCGGGGCGACGATAGAGGCGTTGCCGGGCACCCGGTCAGCGCCGAACGGCCGGCAGCCACGGCCGTTACGCGGGAACCGGGTCACCCCCGGGTACCGAACCCGGCACCCGGGCGCAACCCGACCCGCCGACACCACTCAGCGCGACCAGCTAACCCCTGTCTGCGAGCAGCGCCGCCATGGCGGCACGGAGCCGGTCGTCGGGTTCGATCCGTGCGGCTTCGCGGACCGCGGCGGCGACCTCCGCAGGAACGGTGGGCCACGCCGCGAGGGCCTGGAGTGCCATGTTCCGGTTGCGGATCGTCTCGTTCGACAGGGCCGCGCGGATGAGCGGCCAGCCCGTGCCCGGGTGGTCGGCGAGTCGGCTCACCACCACGTCGAGGATGCCGGCCGGGCCGGCGCAGAACGTGAGGGTCAGGCCGGGACCGGTGGCAAGGTCGTCGAGCGGCAGCAGCTCCGTCGCGAGCTCCACGACCTCGTCGAAGTCGCCGGGATCGTCGACGAGCGGCCACCACAGATCCATGTCGAAGGGCGCGGCGGGCAGATGGTGCTTCAACCGATCGCGGATGGGCACCCCGACGGTGGTGGCCGGCCAGATCGCCCGGCGGAACACCTCCAGGTCGTCGCTACCGACGGCGTCGGCCAGCGTCGCCCGCCAGTCCGCGCGGTCGGTCAGCCCGGTACAGCGTGCCGACAGCGCAGCGCGCACCGCTCCGTCCCACGGCAGATCCGTGAGGGACCTGTTGAGCGTCCCCACGATCGCCATGCGGCGCAGCACCGGCGGTCGCCGACCGACCTGGACCAGGTACCGCTCGACCGCGACCGGCCCGTCCTCGTAGTCGGTCATGTCCCGGGCCGGTCCGCCGTTGCAGAGGGCGAGCAGGATTCCGCCGGCGCCGTCGATCACATCGTCGCTGACCGGGTCGGCGGCCAGCGCACCGGCCAGATCCCCGGTGGTGGCGGCGAGGTGGGCGAGGTACTCGTTCATGATTCCGTTGCGGTAGCCCTCGCGCAGCAGCCATCCCTTGATCTCCGGGTCGCCGGTGCCGGCCAACCGTTCGACGGCGTGGATGCGGCCCCATCCGTCCACCCGCCGGGCCAGGTCGAAAACCGCACGGTCGCGGTCGGGTTGCGACCGCAGCAGGGCCACCGTGGCGTACAGGGTCAGATCCTCCAACGCGCCGAGCAGCAACAGCAGGGACCGGTCGCGGGTGTCGCCGGCCACCCCGAGGAGGACGATGCCGACCGCTACCGCCGCCCGGCGACCGCCGTTCTCGGCCAGCCACCGCCCGACCTCGCGGAAGCGTCCCCCGTCGAGGTCGCGTTCCGTGCACTCGCGCACCAGAACGTCGGCGACACTGAGCGGAGAGACCGCGGCCGCGGCGTCGTGCAGCGCCTCCAGCGCCGCGGCGTCGTGCAGCGCCGCGGCGTCGGGTGGACCGCTTGTCAGCGCCTCGATCCGCGCCACCAGATCGAGGATCGCGTCGGCTTCGTCGTCGCCGGCCGCGCCATGGTGTGTGCGTATCCCCTCGAAGACCACCTCCGACAGGAACGGCTGCTCGGCCGGTGGTTTCGCGTCGGGCAACGGGGCGCCGCCGTCGGGCCAGGGGCCGGGACCGTGCAGCGCGGACAACGCGAGGGCGTGTGCGAGATAGGTGTGGCGCTCCGGCCACTCCCGGGCGCTCATCGAGCGGGGCGGAATCCGCCCTTCCAGTTCGACGTCATCCGATCATGCTACCAATCCTGTCGACCCTGAGCGGCAGGGCGGCGGCGGCGCAACGGTTCCACGGCGGCGACGAGCACCGGAACCGCCGCGACCGCGTCACCGGTGATGCGCCACCAGGCGTGCGCCGCTTCGACCCGGCTCCAGCCACCGGGCGGCGGGATCGACCCATATGGGAACGCTGAGCGACGCCTGGGTGACAGATCTGCTCCTCCGGGCACGTCGATCGGTATAAGTTCGATTGACATCGCTGGGCCCCGGCGATGGGCCACGATCTGGGGGGAATATGCGAAAACTCGTCATTCCGGTCGCAGTTGCGGTGGTCATTGCCGTGTCCGCGACGCCCGCACAGGCCGTCGACGACATCAACTCCAAGCGTCTGCGTGACGCGGTGACCGTCAACGGGATTCTTTCCCACGAACGGGTTCTCCAGCGCGTCGCCAACCAGAACAACGGCACCCGCGCCTCCGGTCTGCCCGGATACGCCGCTTCGGCGGCGTATGTGAAGCAGGTGCTCAAGCAGTCCGGGTACAAGGTCAAGGAGCAGACCTTCGAGTTCCCGTTCTACCAGGAACTCGCGCCCGCGCAGCTGTCGCAGGTCTCGCCGACCCCGACCACGTACAACACCGTCACCTACGACTTCTCCGGCAGTGGCGACGTCACCGGAACGGTCGTGCCGACCAACGACATCCTGGTGCCGCCGACGCCCACACCCAGCTCCACCTCGGGCTGCGAGGCCAGCGACTTCGCGCCGGCACCGGCCGGGCCGTCGATCGCGCTGATCCAGCGCGGCACCTGCTTCTTCGAGTTGAAGGCGGCCAACGCGCAGGCCGCCGGCTACGACGCGGTCATCTTCATGAACGAGGGCCAGCCGGGCCGGGACGCACTGTTCCACGGGTCCATGAACCGGCCGTTCACCATCCCCGGCGTCGGGCTGAGCTTCGCCGACGGGGCGGCCCTGTACCAGCAGACCCAGGCCGGGACCGTAACGGCGCACGTCGTCACGAGCACCGAGAGCAGCAACCGGCCAACCACCAACGTCATCGCCGACTCGCCGGGCGGCGACCCGAACAAGGTCGTCGTGGTGGGCGCACACCTCGACTCGGTCGTCCCCGGTCCGGGCATCAACGACAACGGGTCCGGCACGGCCACGATCCTGGAGATCGCGAAGCAGATCTCCGCGCTGAAGATCAAGCCGCGGCAGAAGCTCCGTTTCGCGTTCTGGGGTGCCGAGGAAGCCGGCCTGCTGGGTTCCGAGCACTACGTCGACACGCTGCCCGCCACGGAACTGGCCAAGATCTACGCCAACCTCAACTTCGACATGGTCGGTTCGCCGAACTACGTCCGGTTCGTCTACGACGGAGACGGCTCCGCCACCGGCACCGCCGGTCCGGCCGGCTCGGCGCAGATCGAGGAGATCTTCGGCAAGTACTTCGCCGGCCAGGGCCTGGCCACCGACCCGACCGCGTTCGACGGCCGGTCGGACTACGGTCCGTTCATCGCCGTCGGCATCCCGGCCGGTGGTCTGTTCAGCGGCGCCGAGGGCGTCAAGACGCCGGCGCAGGCGGCGGTCTACGGCGGTACCGCGGGGGTGGCCTACGACCCGTGCTACCACCAGGCCTGCGACGACATCAACAACCTCAACGTCAAGGCACTCGCCGAACTCGGTGACGGCGCCGCGCACGCCGTCCTGACGCTGGCGTTGACGAAGTCCGGGTTCTTCCCGGACGGCAGCCGCGCCGCCGCGCGGTCCGCTCAGAACTACGACTTCGACCACCGCGGATCGCAAGCGGTCCGGTAACCGCAACCACACCTGCACATCCCGGGGCGGCGCTACGGCGCCGCCCCGGTCGTGTTGAAAGTCACCCTTCTCAGTAGGAAAGGTGGACAAGGTGGGGATTCGCTCTTCAGACTCGTCGGATGGACGTGGTACTCGCGGCCGCTGGCTTCGGCGTGGGCATCGTGGTCGGGCTGACCGGCATGGGCGGGGGCGCTCTCATTACGCCGATCCTGGTGCTGTTCTTCGGCATCCCGCCGCTCGCCGCGGTGTCGAGCGACCTCGTCGTCAGCGCCGTGATGAAGCCGTTCGGCGGGGTCGTGCACGCCCGGCGGGGCACCGTGAACTGGCGCCTCGTCGGCTGGCTGTGCGCCGGCAGCGTGCCCAGCGCGTTCTGCGGCGCGCTCCTCGCCCGGGCGGTCGGCGGCGGTGACGTCCAGAACGTCGTCCGGATCGCGCTCGGGGTGGCGCTGATCCTGGCCGTCGCCGGTCTCGTCGGCAAGGCCTATATGGCCCGGGCAGCGAGAACGGCCGCCGCGATCCGGGTCCGCCCGCTCCCCACGCTGCTGCTCGGCGCGGTCGGCGGGCTCGTGGTCGGCATGACGTCGGTCGGCTCCGGGTCCCTGATCATCGTCTTCCTGCTCATGCTGTACCCGACGCTGCGGGCCAACGACCTCGTCGGCACCGACCTCATCCAGGCCGTTCCGCTGGTCACCGCGGCCGCGCTCGGGCACCTGTTCTTCGGTGACCTGCACCTCGACGTCGCCGGTGCGCTGCTCGTCGGGTCGATCCCCGGCGTGCTGCTCGGCGCGCACCTGTCCACGCGCGCACCGGCCGGCTTCGTCCGGGCGGCCCTGGCCGTTGTCCTGCTCGCCAGCGGGCTCAAGCTGCTCCGCCTGCCCGACCCGGCGGTCGCCGTGGTCGCCGTCGCGGTGACGTCGGTCCTCGTCGCCCGGGCGCTGCGCCGGCGCCGGACCGACGCCCCCGCCACGAAGGACGCCGTTCCGGTGCGCTAGACATTCGGCGCCCAGTCGACGACCAGTCGTTGTCCAGTCCCCCACTCCAGACTGGCGGCGTTTCGTCGACAGGAAGGAGCCCGATGTGAAACTGACAAGGAGGCTCGGCGCCCTCGCGGCGTTCGTCGCCCTGATCACGGCCACACCCGGTGCCGCGCTCGCCGACCCGGCCATCGGCCCCGGATTCCCGCACGCTCCCATCCAGGTGGCGCCGTGCTCGTCGCTCGGACCGATCGACTGGTGGGGCACCAACCAGGGCGGCTACGCACGGGACGGCATCCGGTACATCGTCGTCTCGACGACGCCCGTATTCGAGCTGGCGTACGGCCGGTTCAACGAGAACCGCACCGACCAGACCATCAACGGCAACTGGACCGCCACCGAGTCCCGGACGGTCACGATGACCGCCTCCATCACCCTGACCATCCAGGGCGGCCGCGCCAACCCGGAGACGCTGGCGCTGACCGTCACGCTGGCCACCGGCTTCCAGATCCAGGTGTCGCGCACCACCTCCATCGGTGTCGGCGCCACCGCCCCGATCCCGCCGTTCCGCACCATGCTCGGTGAGTACGGGCTGCAGAGCTTCGACGTCGTCATGGACGTGCACACCGTCGGCATGCGGCACGACATGCAGACGTGCGAGTACCGGTTGGGCAGCAACGTCACCCGGGAAACCGCCCACGTTCCGACCATCAACGAGGGCTGGCGGTTCACCCTCACCTGAGCCTGAGCCTGAGCCTGAGCGTCACGGGCCCTCCGTCCGCGCGGAGGGCCCGTACAGTCGGGCGGGTGACGGGAATCGACATCCATGTGGTGACCGCCGACGACATCGACGACCTACTCGTCTCCGTGGCCGGCCTGTTCCGGGAGGACGCCGGCACCCATGACTCCACAATGGACATCACCTGGCCGGCCCGCGGCGGCGCCGAGTACTACGGCGGGCTGGTCGGCACCGACGACTGCCTGCTGACCGTCGCCCGGGCCGGCACCGCGACCGTCGGCCATCTGGTGGGCAAGCTGCAGGCCCCGGGCGACCTGCGCCCCGTTGCCGTCGCGGTGCTGGAGAGCATCCGGGTCGACCCCGCCGCCCGGGGCAGCGGGGTCGGCAGCCGGCTCGTGGAGCACTTCCTCGCGTGGGCCCGGGCCAACGGCGCCAGCCATGCCAGCGTCAGCGCATACGCCGCCAACGACGGCGCCCAACGCTTCTACCGACGGCACGGCTTCGCGCCGATGTCGGTCACCCTGCGCCGGGACCTTTAGCGTCACGCAAGGCGTTGACGACGGCCGCGAGCTCCGCGATCAGCCCGCCCACCGACGTGCCGTCGTTGCCACCGATGGTCACCGCGCGAAGCTCGGCCGGCTTGGGCATCCTCGCGACGATCTCCGGCAGCCGCTCCACCAGTTGGGCCTGGATGCTCTCCGCCGACTGGGCGTTCGCGATGTCGCCGCGCAACCGGTCCCGGTCGAGGACCAGCAGGGCCTGTTCGTGTGCGGCCGCCGCGGTCGCCGCTTCGTCCTCCCGTTCGAGGGCGCGCAATGCCTGCTCGTTCTCCATCCGCGCCAGGGTGACCTCGTGCTCCTGCCGCTGCCGGGCACGGCGCAACTCCAACGCGTGGGCCGCCGTCTCGTTCTCCAGGTCGGCGAGCGTCCGCGCGTCCTCCTGCTCGCGGCCGGCCCGGCGGACGCGCTCGGCCGTGTCGCGGTCGAAGCCCGCCGACTCGTCGCGGTGGCGCAGGTCGCCGAGTTCGCGTTCGTCGGCCAGGCGGCGGGTCTCGCGGGCACGGGCGACGCTCATCTCGCGCTCGGAGACCGCGTCGGCGGCCGTGAGTTCCGCGAGCCGCGCGACGCGTTCCTGTTCGGCGCGGTAGGGCTTCTGCAGGTTCTCCCAGAGGCGGGACGAGCTGACCACGGCCTCCTTGATCTGCACGGTGACGATGCGCAGCCCGAGCCCGCTGTCGCCCTCGGCCACCGCTCTCAGGCGGGCGGTGAGCTCCTCGATGATCGGCTGCTTGTCGCTGAGGACCTCGTGGACGCCCATCGTGGCGACCTTGTCCTTGATGGCGGCCTCCGCCTGCTCCTTCAGCTGCAGGTTGACCAGGCGCATCGGGTCGTCGGGATCGCTGAAGTCGAGCTTGCGGTACGCGGTGGCGAAGTCCTCGATGATCCACTGGACGTACGCCTGCACCACCACGCCCTGCAGCTCGCGGCAGATCGAGAAGGCGCTGAGGAGGATCGTCTGCATCGCGCCGGGCACGACGAGGAACGCGTCGGTCTGCGGCCGGTACCGGAACGACACCCCGAGCCCGATGTGCAGCGGCTCGGGCCGGCTGCGGCGGGTGTGCACCACGAACGCGTTCGGCGGCACCAGAACGGTTCTCCACCGCCAGAAGCCGGTGACCCGCACCTCGACCCCGGCCGGCCGGGGCCGGTCGGCCGGCGGCCGCGCGGCTGCCCGGCCGCGTGCCGCGTGGGGCGCCTGAGCCTGCGCGGGCGCCGGTGCCGCGCCGCGGTTGGACTTCAGGTTCTCCTCGAGGACCTGCTGCTGCGCGACGACCCGGTCGAGATACTCGTTCCGGTTCTGGGTGGACGCCATCGGTACCCTTCCCGCTCGATGTCCACCCAATGTTTAGCGGGGCGAGTCAAGCGATCACAGGTAGACGTCGAGCCGTCCCCCGTCGGTCCGCTCGCTCGGCTGCGGCAGGTCGGCGGCGACCTTCGCGGGCAGGTCGACGTGCCGGACCGCCTGCAGGAGGTCGGCCTGTGCGTTGACCGCCGCCTGGTACGCCTCGGGATCCCGGTTCTGGTTGTTGGCCGTGGGAAAACTGAGCTGCAGTGCGTTTCCGGAACCGATTGCGTTGATCGCCATGGGACCTGCCTTTGGGCCGGTGCCGGACGACGGTTCGCCCAGCGACGGAGTTTGGCTATATGACAATCGGCGGCCGGTCGGCCGGCCTTAGCGCAAGGTGGGCACCGATCCACCGTCCACCCAGGACACCTCGACCCCGGCCAGCCCGGCGCACCACGGTTCCGCCAGCGCGGCGAGCGCCGGCCGGTCGACCGGTCGGCGTCCGAGGCCGATCGCGTACCGCACGGTGTCCACAGTGGATTCGAACGGCCGGGGCCACGCGTGCGCATCCGTCACACCGGCCTCTTCCAGCGCCGTGAGCAACGACCGCACCCGCCCGCGCACCCGCCCCTTCGTCGCCTCGTGGGCCGGCACGGAGAGCACGGCCCAGGCCGCGTGCCGGCGGTGCATCGGCGGCGGCGCCAGCAGTTCCGCCGGGTTCTCCCACGCCTCGTACAACTCCTGCGTCACCAGGTCACGCCAGCCCGCACCGACCTGCTCCGTGCACAGCCGCACCGGCGCCGTCGGCGTGTAGATCGACAGGGCGCGGCCCACCGCGTCACCGGGCGGCCCGGCCAGCGTCACCGGCTCGCGCCAGTCCCACGCCGCCCACGTCCCGAAGAACTCCCGAACCAGCGCGTCGGCCGGCAGGTCGCCGTGCTCGCGCCCGACACGCGCCGCCAGTACCGCCCACGCGATGCCCGGGATCCCGCCGTGCGGCGCGGAATCCAGCCCGCGCGCCCGCGCCCACCCCTTGACCGTGCGGGCCAACGCGGCGAACGCGGCACGCTTCCCGTCGACGGCGGCGAGTATTGCGTCGGCGTCGCTGACTGCCCGCAACGCCACCGCCGCCGCCTCACCGAGCTCCATGCGCCGCGCGACCGCCTCCGCCGGCGCGACGTCGCCGGTGAACACCACCACGAGATCCGTGGTGAGACCATCGATCCGCAGCCGTAGGCCGGGCACCCGCGCACCGACCACCTCCCGGATCGCCGCCCCGGGCAATACGCTTCGAACAGCGGACTCCACTGTGGACAGGTCTCCGACACCCGGCAACGCGGCGACCAGATCGAGGTCCGATCCCGGCCGCGCGCATCCCATCCGCCGCGACCCGACCACCTCGACGACGCCGGGGGCCAGCGCCACCGCCAGCCTGGCCGCGATCGCCGGTGCCGGGCCATCGCGGCCACTGTCTACAAAGGACAAAATAGATGACGCCCACCGCGTAGCACCCGTTCCCAATGCGACCGTCGCGCGGGTCTCCATCGGGCCGTCGCCGCGGCGCGACAGGAGCACGAGTTCGCCCACGGGTGCCGTGGATCCCTTTACCTGTACGGTTGCGCCGTCAGGATCGGCGGTGCGACCGAGCGTGAGATGCGGCGTGAAACCCTCGGCCCGCCCGCGGCACCGCGGGAACCGCAGCTCCAGTTCCCGCCGCAGCGCCGCCCACGGCGCCGGATCGGCCGCGGCCGGGTCGAGCCACACCGTCATCTCGTCGCGGTGCCGGAACGTCCTGATCCCGTCGAGGCGGGCCGTGAACGGCGCCACCTTCGCGGCGGCGTCGGCGACCAGCGGCAGCGCCCGCTCGAAGTCGGCCTCCGGCACGAAGCCGAAGAGCAGGTTCACGTGCGGCGGCCACCGGTCGACCTGCGGATCGTGTGCGGCGCGGACGCGCTGGATCGCCGGCCACAACTCGTCTGGCGGCAACCAGGCGACGGCCGTGCGGGCGGTCGGCGCGACGTCGAGCACCGCGGTGCCGTCGGGTGCGCCCGCCGCGAGCTCGACGCACACGCCGAAGTGGTCGGAGACGAACAGCCCGTCGGGTGTCGCGGGCGTCTGTCCACAGAGGACGGCTCCGGTCGGGCGGAACGTCGGCCCGCGCAGCAGGACCCGGTCGATCCGCGCGGCCCGCATCGACAACGACGAGACGGCGGCGAGCGGGTTGACGCCCGGGTCGAACGTCGCCGTGTCGTCGCCGGTCAGCTCCGTCCAGGTGTCACGCATTCCCAGCGTCATGGCCGGGGTGGCGCTGCCGTCGTTGAAGTCGCCGAGCAGCACCACGTCGGCGTCGACCCCGCCGAGCCCGTCGGCCAGTTCGGTGAGTTCGCGCGTCCGGTGCGTGGCACCGCCGTCGGTGTGGTCGCTCGTCAGGTGGGTGCCGACCACCACCAGCGGGCCGGCGGCCGTCAGCACGGTGAGCCCGGCGGCGGCCTTGTACGGGCCGAACGCGTGCCGGCCGGCCTCCCGCACCGGCAGCCGGCTGAGCATCAGCAGCCCGCTCGCCTCGACCTCGCGGCCGCGCTCGTCGGTGTCCACTGTGTACTCTTCGCGGACCCATGGCGCGGCGAGGATCATCGCCAGCAGCCCGGCCTGCACCTCCTGCAGCGCGATGACGTCGGCGTCGGCGTTCCGGAGGGCGGCGAGCAGCAGCGGCCACCGGCGGGCGGTGTCGATGCGGTCGCTGTCGTAGCGGTCCCACAACGTGTTCCACGTCAGCAGCCGAATCGCTGTCGCCGTTCCGGCTCCCTCGTTCTCGGCCGGCCGCCAGCCGTTGTCGTAGCCGTACGGCGTGCGGGCGGTGAAGAACGGCGCGCGCAGCAGCCGCGCCTCCCGCACGCGGCCGGCGCCCGACGAGTCGACCCGGTCGACCCCCGCCGCGCGGTCCCAGACCACCTCGCCGTCGGCCTCCACGAACAGCACGCGGTGCCACGGGATGTCGCCGCCGGGAACGAAGTTCGGCAACGGGACGCGCTTGGGCGCCGCGCCGCGGACGTTGATGCCGAGCACGAACCGGGCCGGGTCGAACCGCGGATCCCACCGGACCCGGTGGTAGATCTCCTCGCTGGTACGCATCACTGCCTCACGGGTCTTCGCTGTCGAGCGTGCCGGCCACGTCGTCGACGGTGCCGGCCGCGCCGATGTACCAGGTGCGGTGCGCCTCGCCCGGGTACGGCGGCACGAACCGGTGCAGTTGCGCGTCGAGCACCTTCGCCGGCACGGGATGCTCGCGCCGGGCGTTGCGGCGTTCCAGCTCCCGGGCGGGCACCAGCAGCACCGCGTGGGTGAGCCACGCGTCGCGGCGCCGGGCGACCGCCTGCACCACACCGCGCTGCTGGCCGTTGATCGACGTGGCGTCCCACACCACCGACCGGCCGGCGGCCAGCGCCGCGTCGAGCGCGTCGAGTCCACTGTGGAGGATCCCGGTGTTCGCCTTCTGATCGCCGCGGTCGCCTCGTGCCGTGCGGAGGTCGTCGAGCGAGATCACGTCGGTGTTGTCCAGGCCGGCGATGAACGTGCTCTTGCCGCTGCCCGACGGACCGCTCGTCAGCACCAGCCGGGGGAAGCCGCCGTCGCGCCAGCGCCAGGTGTACGCACGGCCCTCCTCGGCGGTGGCGATGCGGCCGGCGGCGAACGCGTCGCGGGCCTCAGCCCAGCACCGGTCGGCGCCGTCGAGCCCGTCGAGCGCGTCACGCATCCCGTCCCGCAACGGTTTCAGCGGTTCCGGACC
This sequence comes from Virgisporangium aurantiacum, assembly GCF_016863635.1. Taxonomy (GTDB): domain Bacteria; phylum Actinomycetota; class Actinomycetes; order Mycobacteriales; family Micromonosporaceae; genus Virgisporangium; species Virgisporangium aurantiacum. The sequence continues at coordinate 227,611 of NZ_BOPG01000023.1, forward strand.
GAGGAGGCCGGCGTCGTCGGCGTGCAGCAGCGACCACTCGACCTGCTCGCGCTCGGCCCGCTCCGGTGCGACCGCGGCGGCGACCGCGTGCAGCACACCGAGATCGGCCGACATCGCCATCCGGGCCAGGCCGGCCCGCCGCTGCTCGTCGGGGACGGCGCGGTGCAGGTTGCTGTGCAGCCCGACGAGATCGGCGACCCGCCGCGCGAGCGGCAGTCCGATGTGGACGGCCAGCTCGGGTGCCAGCTCCGAACGGCGCCGGTCGTGCAGCAGCGTCGCGAGAACGCCGGCAAGTCGCGCGTCACCCGTCCGCTGCCCGACGTCCAATCGTGCCGAAGCCTCGACCACCGCATCGCTCTCCGTCGCCGGAAGCCCGATCGCGGCGCCCAGCGCCGCGGCGTCGGGCGTGGCGCCGGACCGCACGTCCCACAGGGCCGCCGCCGGGCCGCGACCGTTCGGGACGACGGGCGCCAGCATCCAGTGCGTGTCGGTCTGCACGTGTGCGGGCCGCACCCACTTCGCGACCCGGACGCCGAAGTCGTTGCGGGCAAAGCCTTCCACGGTGCGGACGACGAAGCCCTCCTGCCGCGCGGTGTCGAGCTTGATCGCGCGCACGGCGCGCTCGTCGAACGTGCCGCGCCACAACACCGGCGGCGTCGGCACGCCGACGCGGCGCGCGAACCGCACCGTGTCGTCCCAGCCGAGACAGCCGTCGCCGGTCCACACCGAGAACGCGTAGAAGTAGCTCTCGAGGTCGTCGTACGCGATCGAGTGCCGCGCGAACATGTTCTCGCCGCACACCCGCCAGCCCGCCGGGATGCCGGCGGCGATCCGCCCGTGCAACGCCTTGACCCACGCCCGCGACGGGTGGTGCGCCGAGTCGAGCGACCGCGCGTGCAGCCCGTCGGCGTACATCGTGGTGTTCTCGCCGTCGAGCTTCTCGGTGACCACGACCTCGCGCCCGACGAACCCGGACAGGTCGCCGGCGGTGACGTCGTCGGCCGCCTTCCCCGGCGACCACGGCAGGTGCGGGGTACGCGGATAGTGCGTTCGCACGTCCCCTCCCTTGTTCGCTTGTCGACGTTAGGGCCACACCGACCGGCGATCAAGCGAATACGACCGTCCACTGTGGAGCTTGTAGAATCGGGGCGGGGAGGTATGGGACATGACCGAGCGCTTGCGCGAGGGCATCAGCAAGCAGAGCCCTCCCGGTCAGGGCGGGTCACCACGAAGTGGGGAGCCGTCATGACCGAGCGACGACCGGCCGGAGTCAACTTCGAAACCTGGATCGACCGGCAGATCCGCGACGCCGCCGAACGCGGCGAGTTCGACAACCTGCCGGGTGCCGGCAAGCCGCTGCCCGGCGCCGGCCGCCAGGACGACGAGAACTGGTGGCTCAACAGCTACCTGCGCCGCGAGGGCGTCACCGGCGACGCGCTGCTGCCGCCCGCCGTCATGCTGCGCCGCGAGGCCGACGAGCTTCCCGACGTGGTCCGGCTGATGTCGTCCGAGGCAGACGTCCGCGCCGCGGTCGCCGACCTGAACCGGCGCATCGTCGAATGCATGCGCCAGCCGTCCGAGCTACGGATCAGCGTGCGGCCGGTGAACGTCGAGCAGATCGTGGCGGGCTGGCGCGCCGCCCGCCCGTCCCCGGCACCCCGGCGAGAACCCGAGCCCCCGTCGCGTCGCCGCCGCCGTTTTTGGTGGCGGCGGACATGACTAACGGCGGGCCGGAAGACCGGCCCGCCGTTTCGTCGAGGTGTTCCTAGTAGCTCGTACCCGAGTTGCTCGAGTTCGAACTCGGACGAGTGACGCCCGACCCCGTCGTAGCCAGGGTCGTGTCGCTCTCCGAGGTGCCGAGCAGGGTCTGGCCGACCTTCGTCTCGGCGAGCTTGGAGTTGCTGAGCTTCTCCTTGCCCGTCGTCGCCAGCTTGCTGGCCTGTTCCTGGACCACTCCGCGGGCCTCCTGGACCGTGGGGTGCTCCCGGACCTTACGGGCCGTTGCCACAATCTCTTCGTACTTCTCGCGACCGGCCCGGGCGCCGAGAACGAATCCCGCGGCCAGTCCGCCGAGGAACCACAGCTTGCCGCGCATGCGACCTCCTTCTTCAGGCGACGCGAGTCGCCGTTAGTCACGCGAACGGACGTGTTGCGTCGTCTGTCCGTGCATACCCGTACATGGTGCCGGTGACACCTGGTTCCCGGGGCTGAATGCCGACAAACGTGCGGGCCGGCGCGTCGGCGATAACCCCTGTGCTTGGGGCCGGCCACATCATGTACTCTAGTCCGGTCGCCCACGCTGCGGTGTGGTCCGATCCCCCATAGCTCAATTGGCAGAGCAGCCGGCTGTTAACCGGCAGGTTTTTGGTTCGAGTCCAAATGGGGGAGCTTTGACCAGGGGAAACGTCTCGTTGATCTTGTCAGGTCTGAGCCAACCCACATTTTACCCACACTTTATTCGTGAGCCGCATCTCAGCTGGCCGAGTAGCCTCGGTGATGATCTTCAATGCCCCAGGCGCCTAGCGGCGGGCGAGATGAATTTGGCGCCCCCTTCTGAGTGACCTCACCGAGGCCGACCCGAGATGCGCGAGGTCGCCACCAGTTCGCGATCGACCGGGGCAAGGGGCCGCCACAGCGGCGGTCGCCCGGCGATCCCCCATGGGTGAGCCCATCCGATCAGATCGAACCGATGCACGAGTTTCGGAAGGTCGGCGACCGGCGCCACTCGCGCCGACCCCGCACTCGATGGCCGATCAACCGATTCACCTTGGCGGCCCACGTGATCGCACGCTGACACACGAACATGATCAGCAGGCGAAGGTACATACTGGTTGAACCGGACGAGAGGTACAACTCAGACCGCCGATCGAACGCCGACGTCGAATCACCGGTAGGGCCGCCGGTGTTCCTCACCACGGGAGAGTGAGGATCGATCACTCCCCCGCCGTCACGAGGTCATCGAATTCGGCCCTGCGAGCCCCATCCAGGAACGCCGCGAACTCGCGGACGGTAAACCGGAGGATGTGCCCGCCGGGATCCTTGGAGTCTCGAACGCCGACGGTATTGCCGACCCGTGCGATCTCGACACAGGCGCCGCTGTTCTGGGTCTTGACGCTCTTACGCCAGATGGCGTCGGTGAAGTCGTCCATTCCAATTCTCCCCTGCTACCTTCGAACGTTTGTACCCAGTCGCGCGCCTCAGTGCAATCGCCGGCTGAGGATCCCGCGTCCATCACCTTGACGATCGGCGACACAACCAAGATCCGCGTCACGACGCGCGGCCGGGGTTTCCCACGTAGTGAGGTGCCACCTCGCACAGAACCTGGTACGTCTCGCTGTCCAGGTCCTCCGGCACCTCAGCTTCCCGCGCATCGATCAGGTCTGCCACGACCTGCTCGAGTTCGGCCGAGTTCCCCTCCGCCGCGGCAACACGCAGCATGTCCCGCCAAGTGATGTCGCTGGTCCGGTACGGATCCGCCTTCCACGCCTGCTCGACCGCCCACCGAGCGCCGGCGGTGTCCCCGCCTGCCAGACACAGTTCGGTCAGGCGGTGGGCGGCGTCGACGACGGCGGACGTGAGGTGGTGTGGCTGGATGTCCGAGGTCGGCAGCCACGTGTACGGGTTGCGCGCCACCGACGAGAACGCGATGTCGGCGTCCGCCAGCGGGGCGCCTCTGACCATCCCGAGCGCCACCCGGAGGTCACTCATCCCCGCCGGCCCCCGGTTGTCGCTGCGCTCGCGCAACCGCCGGAACAGATCCCAATCGAGCAGGAACCCGTCCCGCAGGCGGTACCGCCGATCGGTCGTCGCCTCCGGCAGCCACGGCTCGCCGTCGGATGCGGATCCGAGCCAACGCCGGGTCCGCGTCATCGCCGACCTCCGCGTGGTGACCTTCACCGTCTGGCCCGGCCACAACGCTTCGTCGAGTTGGTCGCTCAGAACGCCACGGGCACCACGGGTCACGAGGTAGACCACAATCTCGGTGTAGAAGCGTGGCCGGTCGGCGGGCGCGGTTCCAGTGGCCTCGACGGTGGCCGGACCGAGGATCGAGATCCGGGGCCGAGGTATCGCGGGGTCGACCCAGTCGCGCAGGTCCCGGTCGAGCGTCGGGTCGCTCTGCTGGCGGGACGCGGTGCGCGGCACCGTTTTCGAGACCGGCACCACGATCACGGGGACGGCAGACGCCGCATCGGCCACCGCTCCACGCTGGATCTTCTCGTTCTCCGTACTCTGGGCCTGCCTCAGCAGGCCGGCGATGGCGCCCAGCTCGCTCCGCGACAGGCTGGCCGCGTCCAGGGCGTCCTCGGTGTCGGCCAGACCGAGAAAGTCGATGCTGAGGCGGCCGTTCCCGTCGATGTGAACCGGCCAGCGACCGATGGTCTCGGTGCTGGTCGTCACGACGGCGACCGTACATCGGCCGGCGCTGTCGAGTTCCTTGTCGAATCGTTGCAACGTCACGAGGTCTGCCGTGCTCGGGTTCTTCACGAGGTACACCTGGGGCATCCAGGCGTCGGCGACGATGTCCTCGATCCGTCCGACGAACGGGTCGGTACCGACGCGGTCCATCGAGGCCACGGACTGTTCCACACGGCGCCGGGCGCGGTCGATCGCGGCCTGTGTACTGGCGGCGGCGGTGACGCGATCGGTGTTGAGCGCGATGAGGTCGGCGGTCTCGTCGGCGTCGAACCCGGCGACGATGACGTCGACGTGGTCGCTCCAGGTGTTGCAGGCCAGCTCCCCGGCGAGGTACCGCAGCAGGTTCTCCGCCCGCCGAGCGTCGCCGGTTACGGTGACCAGGCCGAGGCGTTCCAGGTCGAGCAGCAGGTGCATGCCCGGCCGGGATCCGACCGCGGCGACCGTGGGCAGCGGCGCAAGGTGTCCGTTGACGTCTGGGAGTTCCGCGTCGGCGGAGAGCGTCCAGGTGAACCGCTCGTTCTGCCACGGCGGCGGCGGATCGGGCGCCGGTCGGGTCAGCAGCGTGTGAACGGTGTCCGCTTCCATCCAGACGCCGATGACGTCGGGCAGTGTCTGGTCGTCCCGGTCGGCAAGTCCGGCGGACAGCGCGCGGAGGGCCTGGTCAAGGCGCTCGACGGCGACGGGCTGGGCAACGACCCGCATGGTGGTCTCGATTCTCGGCTCGGCCGGGTCGGGGATTCGTCCGCCGACCGGGCGACGTTCCTGGAGCCGCCTCCGGCGGCGCCGCAGTAGGGCAAGCGTGAGCGCCGCGAACAGGCCTGCGCCCATCAGCGGAACGCCGAACAGAATCAGCTGATCCAGCACGCTGTCGTCGCCGTCGACGTCATCCGTCGGGGCGGGCTGGGCGGGAGTCGCAGGCGCAGCCGATCCGACCGGCGGCGTGGGTTCCGTTGACGCGGGAGGCGCAGGTTGAGTCGGATCAACAGCTGTCGGGGGTGGCGGGGCCGCCCGCTCACCGAGCACCGTTCCGGTGGCATTTCGATGTGGTCCCCGATCCGTCGCGTCCGGCGGCAACTGCAGCCGCTGGCCGGCCCTGATCCGATCGGGATCGCCGATCCCATTTGTCTCGGCGAGTTCCCGGTACCGTTCAGGTTCCCCGGTGAACCGGTCGGCGATTTCGGCCAGTCGGTCGCCGCGAGCGACCACATAGGCCAGTTGTCCGGCCGGACTTGCCGCTTCGACCGCGCCCGCCGCGTGTGGACGGGCGCCTCGATCGACCGCGTCAGTCGGTAGAACAAGCCGCTGGCCGGCGGCGATTCGGTCCGGATCCGAGAGGCCGTTGAGGCGTCCGAGTTCGTGGTATCGGCCCGCATCACCGAGGTACCGGACCGCAATGTCTGCGAGCCGATCGTCGGGCGCAACCACGTACACCTGCCCGCTCGCGGCTGCGGCAAAGGCAGTGGCCGCCGGGCCGGCGCGCGTCACCGAAGCGGTCGCCACGGCAGGTGCCGCCGCCCCGATCACGATCGCCGCCACCAGCGCGGCTGCCAACCGCTGTTGCGGCCCCAACCCGACCAATCGCAGCGCGGGACGCCGCCGGATCGTCGCGGGAATCTCGACCAGTACCGACAGTACGAAGGACGCCCACGCGACCCAGGCAACGATTGTCAGCGTCCGCAGGAACAGCTCGCCGGTGTCCCGCGCCATCACCGCATCGGCCACCTCGTCCATCGTGGGGACCTGGCCCGGCAGGGGGTTGCCGGCCACAGCGGCCAGTGCCGTCGGCACGCCGGCAACGATCGCCACCAAGCCCGCTGCCGCGGCGAAAGCGCTCGAGATCCGCCGGACGTTCGCGGCCCTCATCCCGTCACCAGATGCGCGGTCGCGCTGCCGGTCACCGTCACCCGGTCGATGCCGATCAGCCCGAGCATCAAGGTGTCGGACGTCGCCGTCACGGTGACGACCAGTGTCACCTCGTCCTCGACACGTACCGTCCCCGCAGCCCCGGCCGCGTCCAGATACTGCTGTGCGGCGGCCACCGCTCGGTCGGGGTCGAGCGTCTTCTCCCCTCCGGTCACCGCCTGCGGCAATACGATCGCCTGCCCACCGGCGCGGGCCGCCTCACCCGCAATGTGGTCGGCATGCTGGGCTGCCCGGAGCCTGCCAGCCCCATCCGCCGACAGGCCGATGACCACGAGGACGCCGAGCAGCGCGATCGCGAGGAACACGCTGATCCGACCCTCGTCCGAGCGCAGACGGACGGTCATGCCGACCCTCCCCGACTGCGGTACCGGTCGAGCGGAGAGGTGAACGAGGCGGTCAGGGTCCGTGTGCCCGGTACTCCCGGCATTGCCACGTCCGCGAACGAGACCTCGCAGATGACCCGGACCCCGACCGATGCCGGTTGACCCACCGGTACGCCGAACCCTTTGACGTCGACGGTCACCGTGAGTTCAATGCAGCCAAGGCCCTGCCGCGCCAAGGTTTGCGTGGCCGCATCGACCGCGCGCTCCTCGGCAACCGCCTGCGTACGGGACAGCGAAGCCGCACGGGCCGCGTCGTGCGCAGCGAGGTCAACCGCGCTCTGCGCGACGGCCTGCCGACCGACGACCACCGCGAGCGCGACGAGCACGAGGAACAACGGCATCAGGACCGCCAGCTCCACGGACACCGAGCCCTCGTCGCGGCAGCGGCCGGTCACGGCCGTTCCTCGCTGCTGAACCGCTCGACCCGACCGTGCGCCGTCTGCGAAACGTCGAACGCCAGCAGGAACCGGAGACTGCGCCCGGTCACCGTGGCCGACACGTCGTCGCCATCGCGCACGACCGTCACCTTCGGGCCGACCAGCCAGTCCCCCGCGCCGTCGAGAAACCGTCCGGCGCGGGCCTGGCCCGTGCCGGACGGCGCGTTGTACGCGCGCTCCGCGGTCACCGCCTCCTGCGCGGCGGCCATCGCGACGTTGCGGGCCAGGAACCAGGCCGCGATCTGGATGCTGGCGAACAACAGCAGGAGCACCACCGGGAACAGGATCGCGAGTTCGACCGCCGCCGACCCGCGATCCGACTCGGCTCGACGGATCACGCGTCTCACTGCGACGCCGGTCCGCCGGGCACGGTGGCCATGAAACCGTTGGCTCGCGCCACCGCCCAGGCAACGACGGCGGCGGCGAGGATCGCCAGCCCGGCGATGATGATCGCCGTGGGGACCGGGTTGTCACCGCGGTCCCTTTCGGCCCTGATCTCGTGGATCCGCGTCGCGACCGCTGCCGCAATTCGATTGACCATGAGTTCTCTCCATCCGTTGTGGTCACAGTCGAGTCATGAACGGGTAGAGCACGAAGGCGACGAGGACGAACACGAGCGCCGCGCCGGGAACGTCGAGCCGACCGGTCACCGCCTCCGCCCGGGCCAGGGCGTCGGTTCGGAGCTGGTCGCGCAGGCTGTCCGCCTGTTGACGCAAGGTGTCCTGTACCTGAGCGCCCTCGGTGCCGGAGGACTGCATGGTGGCCCCGACGTCGCCAAGCTCCGGAACGCCTATCCGGTCTGCCGTCTCCCGTAGCTCCTGCCACGGCAACCGGAGCTGCAGTTGCGCGCGCAGCAGTGCGTCGCGGATCCGATCGAACACCCAGCCGTCGCACACCGTCGCGGCCCGTTCCAATGCCTCGACCGGACCATGCGCGGCCGACAGCTGCAACGCGACCAGGTCGAGGTAGATGCAGACCGCACGGACGAATTCGCGCCGCGCCCGCGCGGCCCGGACGCTCACGTCGCGACGTGCGATCAGCACGGACAGAGCCGCGCACAACGGGCCGGTGAACACGGGGATGATGACGTCAACCTCTGCGCCCAGGAAGGCCATTGCCACGGCTATCAGAGACGGAAGGGCCAATCCGAAGAGTCCGTAGCAGAGCAGCGTGACGGCGTAACGTTCCGGGCTTTGACCCAGGAGGTTGAGTTCGTGCACGGGTGGATGAACGAACCCCGCGAGCCGAGCCAGCACCGGCCGCCGGGCCTCGGAGGGGTGGTGGAGCCGACGCAGCGCGGACATAAGTGGTGGTGCGGCGGGTAGGACCTCGCGCAACGCAACGAATCCGCCGACCCCCGCGACTGCACCGCCGGCCACAGCGGCGGCCAGGTGCCATGTCATCGCGAGCTCCGCGTGCCGTCGAAGGCCCGGACCGGCGGCGGGGGTTCGCTCATTCGGCGCACCCACAGCAGCAGCGCTGCGAACACCGCAATCAGTACCGCCAGCGCCACCTGGCCGCTCGCCGTCGTGTACGGGCGCATGTACTCGGCGCGGGTGATGCCGTACCCGAACGTCACCAGCGTCATGCCGGTCAGAAATCGGACGGCGAACCGTGGCTGGGTGCGTTTCGCATCGACCTCCCGTCGGGTGGCCACCTCGGCGACGGCGGCGTTGGCGATGGAGTTCAGTACGTCGCCAAGGTGTTCACCGCGGTCGGTGATGTTCAGGATCAGCGCCGCGACGACCTGGTCGCAGACCGGATCGTGGATGCCGTCCGCGAACTGCCGTAGCGCGTCTCTCGGCCGCCACCCGGCGTCCAGGTGGGCGGCCAGCGTTCGAACCTCGTCCGAGATCGGGACCGGCGCGGTTGCGGTGCTCGCGGTGATTGCCTGCTGTAGCCCGGCTCCCGTGGCGGAGATGTCCTTCAGCCGGCGTGTCCACTCCCCCACCGCTTCGACGCGGGCGATCGCCTGCCGCTCACGCCGACCGACGGTCAGCAGCCACGGCGCTCCGGGAACGGCGGCGGCGATGACGATCCCAGCCACCGGCATACCGGTCAGCAACCATCCTGTGCATCCCGCGACAGCCGCCACGCTGAGCATCGCGCGGCGACGCCTGATCTCGGCTGCTCTCGCCATCCAGCGCCGCAACCGCGGTGCCGGACGCGATGGGCGCGTGGTACCGACGAGCGCGACGACGCCGAGCACCACGCCGGACACTGCGAATGCTCCGCCGAGCTGCGCCAGAACGGTCAGGTTCATGACGCCTGCCTCAATACGCTGGCCCTGCGTCGTTGCCAGCCTCCGTGCCCGGCCGCGATCCAGGCCGACAGCTGCCGCGCGTCGTAACCGACCCGCAGAAGCGCTTCGCGGAGCCGGTAAGGCAGGTGACGCGGTATCGCGCGGCCATCGGGACCGGGTCCGAACAACTGCGTCGTCGCGATCCGGCCGTCCCCGGCCCCGTCGACCTCCTCGATGTGGGAGACGAACCGGTGCTTGCGCCCACCGATCGCCGTCTCGTCCTCGACGGTGACGTACACGATCAGATCCAGGGCGTTGCCAGCCATCCGCCGGGCCAGTTCGACGGTCATGTCGCGGCCATGAGCCAGGGCCAGCTCGATGATCCGTTCCGGGACAGCGGACGGGTGCCGGGCGTGGATCGTGCACATCGAACCACGGCTGGTCGTCATCGCCTGGAGCATCGGGATGATCTCGCGCGACCGGACCTCGCCGACGATGATGCGCAGCACGCCCATCCGCAGCGACAGCGGCACAAGATCGGCGATGGTGACCTCGCCGGCCGGCTTCCCGTCCAACCCGCGTTCACCGTGGCCCTCGCGCGCCTCGAAACTGATCGCCGCCGAGTGTCTCGTGCCGGTGTGCAGGCCGAGTTCCCGACTCTCTTCCAGTACCACGAACGGCTCGTTCGCCGGTATCTCGGCCGCCAGTGCCCGAAGAAGGGTGGTCTTGCCGGCTCCGGCCAGGCCGGCGACCATGATATTGAGACCGCCGGCCATCGCGGACCGGAGCAGATCCCTGATCAGCGGATCGATCATCTCGTCGATACCGACGCGGCTGCCCGTGAGGTCGTCGAGCGTGACGTCGATCGTGTGATGCCGGCGGATGACCGCGACGGGACGGTGCGATACCTGAAAGACCGCCGCGAGCCGGCTCCCGTCCGGCAGTTGCAGGTCGAGCGTCGGGCGGCTGGTGGACAAGGACCGCTCCGTCGAACCGGCCCGGCGCGCCAGCGCCTGCAGCATCTCGACAAGATCCGCATCGGTGGCCGCGATCGGTGCGCCCCAGCTCACAGTGCCGTCGCGATGGGTGATCCGGACCCGGTCGCACCCCAGGATGTGGATTTCCTCGATCGCCGGATCGGCGATCAGCGCCCGAAGTGGACCGAGGTCCGCCAGATCAGCGGCGACGGCGTCGGCAAGTGCCGCCTCGTCCGCCCGGGACACCGGCTCACCCGACCGGCGTCGCATCTCGACGTTCTCCGAGACGAGTTCCGCCACCAGTCGCTGACACTCGCGCCGACGCCCGTCATCGGAGACGCCGTCCTGCTCCCGGATCCAGGCGGTGAGCCGCTCGCTGACCCGGTGCCGCAACAGTTTGACCGTGTCGTGGTCGATTCCTGAGTGCTCGGCGCCCGACCGCGGGACGATCTGCGGGCTGAACACCGGTTCAAATCGGGCCACTGCGCACCACCTGTGGCACGAACCGTTGCGGCACCTGTTGCCGACGACGGCCGATCGCCGCCCGAACCGGAGCTTCCGCCCCCGCTGCCGCCCGTAGCAGCGTGGACCGGGCACGGATGACGCCGCCGTTCGCCAGCGCGGCTGCGGCGTGGCGATCCCACGGGACCGTTGCGACAACGGGAATTCCGAGTCCTCGCGCGATCTCGCCAGGGCTGTAGGGACCGTCACCGATCACGAGCAGTCCACCTTCGTTCGTCAGTTCCCGTGACAGCCGGGTGACGGTGGGGACGGCTGTCGCGATCGACGTCAGGAAGGGACGGACGGCGAGTAACACGGTGTCCGCCGAGCGCAGCAGTGGCCACGGCACATGCTCGGCGGCCAGCCGTCCACAATCGACGATCACGTCGCAGGCGCGGTCACCGTACTCAAGGTCCGCGAAGAACCCCGCCAGCCGTTCCCAGACCGGTGCGAGCGTCCCGGCCTGCACGGGATCGGTCAGCCCCGGCAACAGAAGTCGCCGGCCGTGCGGCGGCGCCATGTCGATGAGCTGGCGCGGAAACTCGGCGGCGAGCGCGTCGCTTCGTAGTTCCGCGATCGCCAGCGGCAGCAGTCCCCGATCGGCCGGAAGCTGTGACCGGAGGAAGCCGGCAAGCACGGTCCCGCCGGACGGGTCGCATTCGGCGAGAACCGTGCTCCGCCCCCAGGTCAACGTCCAGGCGAGAGCCGCGGTGGTGACGCCGGGCGAGCCCTTCGCCGACGCGACAGCGATGACCGCCATCACCCACCTACCCTGAGCACGATGGTGAGCCGGCTCTGCGCGGCGAGCGTGACGACTGCGGTTGCGTCCCGTTCCGCGACGGCGACATGGACCACCCAACCGTCGACGCCGGTTCCGCCCCGCCCGCTCAGGTCGACCACGGTTGCGTCGAAACGGAGCACAGGCGCCGCCGAGGCGTTGGCGGCCTCCGGCGGTGTGCTGACGAGCTGAACCCGGTCGCCGGGATGCAGGGTGCGGGCCGGCATCCGGTTCGCCGGAAGGCCCACGCCCACCTGTCGCTGATCCGGCCGTACCAGCGCTTCGTCGGTGATCTGAGCCGCGGTGAGCAGCGTTCCGGGAACCAGGGTGACGGCCGCCCGCTTGCCCACCGCGTCCCGGATGTTCTTTGCCTTGATGGGCAGGAGCCCCGGCGCGACGGTGATCTGGACGGTCCTGAGATCGGAAGTGGAGATGGTTGCGCCGGCGGCCACCGCACGGGAGACGGCGAGACAGCTCTGGATCCGGGTCGCGGTCAGGAACGCGAAGCCCGACAACAAGCCGCCCAGGGCCATCAGGCAGACGGCCAGGGCGAGTGCATTCCACCTGGTGCGACGCTGCCCGAGCGTTCGCGGTGGTGTGAGCGGGCCGGGCGGCACGAGCGCCGATGTCGGTGTCATGACGTGACCACCTGCAACTCCTCGACGGCGAGCGTCGTCGCTGACTCGCGGGTGGTGTCGATGACGCCCGACTCGCCACCGCCGGCCCAATTCACCCGCCAGTACGTGACGGCGGAGATGCGGTAAACGCCGGCCGGCCGGATACGGCTGGGTTGGTGGTACACATACCCACAAGTCGGCGAAGGCTGATCGGCGTACCTGGACTCGTACGGCGTGCCCGGGTTCGCGCATGTCACGGTCGCACCGTCGCCCATCGACCAGACGATCCGGACGGCCAAACCGGTGATCGTGACGGTGAGGGCGCCCGCGGTGGCCGAGGCAGCGATCGGTCCCCACGTGTTGGGTGTAACCGCCGTCCAAAGCCAGATCGGTAGACCGACGAGCCCGGCGCTGCCAGCCCCCGGGGCGGTGCCGATCGCGGCACCGTCCAGGCGGATCTTTGCCAACGCTTCCCGGGCGAGCTCCTCGGGCGTCGGCCCGACTCCACCCGGAGGAAGTAGCGACCACTCGGCCTCGTATCGGATCAGCGTTCCGCCGTAGATGCCGCATGTGCGCTGATACCAGGCTCCTTCTCCGCCGTGTGGATCCGGATCGGGAGCGGGAATCTGGCGGGCGTAACAGCCACCACCGACGTACGAACCGAAGTCGTCGAGTTCGCAGGGAACTGCCTCGCCCTCGAAGACGCACGGGCCGCCACCGCCGGATCCTCCTTCACCGCCGCCTGCGCTCCCACCGCCGGGCGCGCCCGGAAGATCGCCGGCCACCGAGCACATCGGGCTGTCCGGCGGGCAACTGCCACCCGGTGGGTTGGCGACCGCCCGCGTACCGGCAAGCAGGAGAACGACAACAAGGGCTACGGCGAGCTGACGGGTCAGCATGGCTCACCGGAATTGGTCGCCTTGCAGATCCGCCAGCCCTGACCCGCGACGTAGACGGCTTCGTAGGAAGCCAGTATCCGCAACTCATAACTCGGAGCCGGAACCGGCGAGTTGTTCCTGCGGTAGACCAACCGGTAGTTCGTGTTATCGGTGCAGGCTCGCACGACCGCGGTCGGCGGTTCGGCATCCGCTCTCAGGTCAGTGACCTTCGGGTCAACCGGCACGGAGGTGCCGGCGTAGTAGACACCCTTCTGACGATTGCTGTGGATCATGGCCGCGATCTCGGAGAGCAGAGGATCGACGAGGTAGGCGCTGAGATCCTTCGAGGGAGTTTCGGTTCCCGACTCGTTGGCTATCCGCAGTGCTTCCTTGTACCCGTACAGGGCAGCAAGGATCTCCCGGGCGGTGGTTGAGGCCTCCGCCGACGCGGTCATGCCCGACGGCTGCTTCTCTGAGTCGACATCACGGCCGCAGCCGACCGCGGCGATGAGGACCAAGAGCCCGAGAACCAACGCCTTGAAAATACAGTTTTCATATGTATTGTCGGCTTCGTGAATAGGTGGGTAGCCCCGATCGCGTGGGCATTCATCACGCCGTTGCTTCGCGCCGCCGTCGCCACCCACTCGGTCCCTTCCGACTCGCCGTGGCGGCGATCCTGCGACGGTTGCCGTGCGTCGCTCGACATCCGCGATCCATCGATGGCCTTCTCGCCTGTCGGCCGATGCGGATCCTGCGGCCTGAAGGTCGGCGCCCCGCCATACCTCGTCGAGGCGGCGACGCTCGTGGCGGCCTTCGTTGTAGTGCTGGTTCGGCCGTCGCACCTTGAGGCGCTCGCCGTCGCATGGTGGGCCGGCACGTCGATCGTGCTGGCGTTCGTCGACGCGGCCGTTCATCGTCTGCCAAACCGGCTCACCTATCCGGCCGCCAGCGGTGTCGTCACGTTGCTCGGCCTCTCGGCCGTGGTTGAGCACCACACCGCCTCCGGCCTGGCACGTGGAGTGGTAGCCGGAACCGGACTGGCCGCCGGTTTCACGGCCCTGACGCTGGCCCTCGGCAGACACGGCCCAGGGCTCGGCGACGCCAAGTTGATGCTCGGCACCGGGATCCTGCTGGGTTGGCTCGGCTGGACCACCGTCCTTACGGGACTCGCCTTTGCGCTCGTCGCGCAGGGACTCTGGGCGACGGCTCTCGTCGTCGCCAAACGAGCCGGGGACGGCGCCCACCTTCCGATGGGGCCGTTCCTGATCGTCGGCGCCGCCGTTGGTGCCGTCCTTACCTCGTGTTGATCTGCTGTCAGGCATTCGTCGCCGCTCCAACGACTCGCTCGACTGGGTTCAGCGAACGATGTCGGACGGCGACTACCAAACCTTTACCAACAGCACAGCCGAGATCTCCGAGCGGTCGCAGCTTGCGATCACCCTGTTACCATTCGCGATGGTCGATCAGCTCTCGGGGCGAGCGGAAGGACGTCGACGCGTGGAGATCCGCGTTCTTGGGCCGCTCGAAGTGGCCCACCGCGGACTCCCTGTGCAGATACCCCGACGGCAATCGCGGATCCTCCTCGGCATCCTCGCGCTCGACGCGAATCGGCCCGTGCAGGTGGACCGGCTGATCGATCTGCTCTGGGGTACCGAACCGCCGGAGAACGCGCGGACGATTGTCCAGATCAGGATCTCCCAGATCAGATCGATCCTCTGTCCTGACGACGCGCATGGTCTCGACGTCCGCCTCGAGCCGCGAGCGGGCGGCTACGTCCTCGAAGCCGCCCCAGACTCCGTCGATGTCCTCCGCTTCCGCGACCTCCTCCGGCGAGGCGCCGCCGCACCGGCCGATCGGATCCGTGCCGCGCTCGCTTTGTGGCGTGGACCGCTGCTCGGCAGAGACGCCATGCCGGAGATCACCGCCAGCTACGGCCAAGCCTTGGAAGCGGAGCGGCTGACGGCCATCGAGCACCTGCTCGACATCGAGATGAGGTCAGGCGACTCCGGCCGGGTCGTTGACGAGTTTCTGCCGATCGTCCTCGACAACTTCGTCCGCGAGCCGCTCGTCGCCCGATTCCTCCGCGCGTTGCACCAGGCGGGCCGCACTGCGGAAGCGCTCAAGCTGTACGACCAGTGCAGACGCTGGCTGGCCAGCGAGTTTGGCAGCGATCCCAGCAAGGAACTGCATGACGCCTACCGCGAGATCCTGGCGCAGACCTCGCAGGAGCCGACAGCGGTCAGCTTCCGGCCGGCGATGCCCAAACTGCTCCCGGCAAACGTCAACGACTTCACCGGACGGATCTCCGAAGTCACCTGGATAGCGGATCGCCTACTACCGGACGGTCGCAGCGGCGCCGCGCTCATCGCGATCGCCGGCCCCGGGGGCGTCGGGAAGACAGCCCTCGCCATCCACGTAGCGCACCTTGCCCGCGCCCGGTTCCCCGACGGCCAGCTCTATGTCGACCTCCACGGCGCCGACGACCATCCGGCTTCAGCGCGAGACGTCCTCGGCCGGTTCCTCCGAGCGCTGGGCGTCGACGGCTCCGCTATCCCGGAAGGACAGGACGAACGGGCGGAGCTGTACCGGAGCCTTCTCGCCGATCGACGGGTACTGGTCCTCCTCGACAACGCCCGCTCCGACTCACAGGTCGCGCCCCTTCTCCCAGCAGAGCCGCTCTGCGCCGCCCTGATCACCAGCAGGTCCCGACTCGGCGCCACGCTCGGCGCCGCGACCCTGGACCTCGACGTGCTCGACACGGTCGACGCGACGGCGCTCCTTCAGCGGATCGTCGGCACGGCCCGGACGTCGGCTACGGACGGCGCCACTGCCGTGTTGTGCGACCTTGTCGGCAGGCTCCCCCTGGCGGTACGGATCGTGGGAGCGAAGCTCGCCGGCAAGCCGCACTGGACCGTCGACCGGATCACCAACGACCTCCGTGATGAAGACGCGCGGCTCGACCACCTCGTCCACGATCACCTCGACGTCCGCGCCACGATCTCGGTCAGCTACGCCGGCCTGGAACCGGACGCGCAGCGTGCCATTCGGATTCTGAGCGATCTTCCCGACCGAATCGCCGGCTGGCAGGCCGCGGCCGCCCTCGGCATCGCTCCGACCGACGCAGACCTCGTCCTCGATCAACTCGTCGACGCCTACCTCTTGGACGTGGCGGGCGCAGACTCGACCGGCACAGTCCTGTATCACTTGCATGATCTCGTGAGACTGTTCGCCGCCGAACGCGCCCGGATCGAAGATCCATCGATTCTGCGGCGCGCATACCGCGAACGAGCGCACACGGCTCTGTTGGCCGGTCTGCAAGCCGCCTGTCGAGCCGCCAACGACGGCGACCACATGGTCATCCGCGGCGACCAGGTGGCATCTGTGGTCGACAGCCTGCAGACCTTGGTCCAGAGACAGCCCTTGGCCTGGTTCGACAGCGTGCGCCCTGGAATCCTGCCCTCGCTGCGCCAGGCTCAACGCGACGGCAACGTCGGCCTCTGCTGGGAAATCGCAGTCGTCTCGTCCGATCTGCTCGCGCTCCAGCGATCGTTCGACGAGCGGCAGCTCGTGCTCGACATCGGCATGTCGGAGGCAGGCGCCACCGGTGACGTCGTTGGACAGGCCGCGGTCCTGCTTGCACTCGGCAAACTGCGTGCTGACCAGTTCCTGGCTGACGAGGCGCTCGGATGCTTCGAACGCTCGTTGTCCCTGTTCGAGTCAGCCGAGCATCAGCATGGCATCGGTGTGTCGATGGCCTACGTCGCGATGGCGCACCGATTCCTGGGCCGCAACGACGAGGCTCTGGAGTACTGCGAGCGGGCACTCACCCGTCTCACCGATCTGGAGGAGCCCGGGGGGCGGGCGCACCTGTTGCGTAGCATCGGCCAGATTCATCTGGCCAAGGCGGACTTCGCGATTGCCGATGACTACTTCGAGGGGGCACTTGGCCTGTGTGCCGAGTTCGGTCCATTCCGTCGGATCGAGGCTCAGACTCAGTTTTGGCAGGGCAACCTGCGCCTCAAGCAGGACCGGGTCGATGAGGCACAGGCGCTGTTCACCCGCGTGTTCGACGCGTGTCGTGAAATCGGCGACGTGACCGGTATGTGCCAGGCGCTACGGGGGCTCAGCCGGTGCCTTGTCGTCCGGAACAGCCCGGAGCGTGCACGCGAGATTCTGCTACAGGCGCTTGAGTTGGCCGAGCAGCCGAGATCGACGATGCTTTCGAGATCAATCCGGCAGGATCTCGACAGCCTGGGCGGTTGACGCCACCGCGCCCGACACGGGCCTCGGGTGACTATTCGTCGCCTCCGCCGCTCCCGCAGCAGTCATCGAACTGCTCAGGGTTCTCAACCTCGGCGGGGAGTCGTGATCCTCGACTTCCAGGGCACCGCCGGCTACGCCGACGGACTGCGCCGCGCCGGCACCGAAGCGGTGCGTCCGTCCACCCGCTACTGGTCGATGCTTCCACCGGTTCGAGTGGTCGCCCTCAATACATCTGCCTCCGCCCCTGCTGCACGCACCGGCGAGGCCAGAGAGCCGGACCAGCCCGAACTGCGCCGTCTCCGGGCCAGGCCACTGCCCGGCCATTCAACGGCGCGATCACGCCATTCCGATACCGCAGAGTTCCTGATTCCACCGCTCAACCCGATCGGATGCTGCGACAAGAACGACGTGCCCGCTGGCGCAGCCCTACGGCGGTACACCAGCGGGGCCTCCAGTACCTCTGCTACTACCAGCCGCGAGGAGTCCTCGCTTCCGTCAACTCTGTCAACTTCCGAGTTTCGTCGATGGGTACTGACACGAACGCGGACGCCGCCGGTACCGTCAAACTCCGGAGGGAGGGCGTCAATGACGATCAGTGGCAATCGTGCCCTTGCTGCCCACCTTGTGGAAGCTGGCCTCGGACCGCGAAAGCTTGCCCGCGAGATCAACCGAATCTTCGGAGCGGGGACTCTGGCAGAGACTGCGCCGTATCACTGGCGGGACTCCGGTCGAGTACCCCGTGCTCCGTTGCCGCGGCTTGCCGCGTACGTGATCTCACGCCGGATCGGACGGGTCGTCACCGTCCAGGACCTTTGGCCCGGTCACTCCGACCCCCTGGACGGCACGCTGGTTCTGCCGGCCAGCGCTGGCCTGGACGGACCGTGGAGCTTCGCAGACACCATGCAGGTGGCCGAGGACTGGCTACTGGGAGGACTCGTGGATCGCAGACTGTTCCTGTCGGTGTCGGGCGCGGCGCTGGCTGGGGCTGTGCGTGTGTACCTCTCCGCCCAGGCCGGTCCCGCATCTATAGGCGTGCCCACGGCATCCGCTGACGATCCACTCGTCGATCAGATCGAGGCGAGCATTCCGGCGCTGCAAGCGCTCGATGATGAACATGGCGGCGCGGCCGGGCTCACCTATGTCGGCGCGCAGGTACGGGCAACGTTGCTGCTCCTGCGCGACGGGGGTCATACCGACCGGACCACCCGCAGACTCCTCGTCGTCCTCGCAGATCTTGCTCAACTTGCCGGATGGAAGTCCCACGACGCGGCGCAGCCAGGGCTGGCCCAGCGCTACTACTTCACCGGACTGCGCGCCGCCCACGACGCGGGCTATCGCAGCATGGAGGCGCACATCCTTGCCGATCTGGCTTTCCAATCGGCCTCGGCCGGGGACTCATCCGACGGTGTGATGCTCGGAGAGGCCGCGCGACGCACGGCTGAGCACTCCACCGGGAACGTCCAGGCCTCGGTCCAGTCCCGGCTCGCGTACGCGTACGCCGCCGCCGGACGCGTAGAGGACTGTGAGCGGACGTGGGCCGCCGCCCATGCTCAACTCGCCAGCGGGCGACGCGAAGGCGAACCCGACTGGATGTACTACCTGACCCCGAACCATCTGGACTGCCAGGCCGGCTACGCGATGATCCGAGCTGGACGTCACCTGCTCGCGTCCGGCAGTGCGGCACGCGGACGCGCAACGCTCCGCAAAGGCGAGGCGCTCCTTCGCACCGGAGCGCACGCTCGCCCAGTGGATGCGCCCAATCAGCGCCGCGCCCTATACGAAGGAGCCTGGCTCGCGCTCGGTTACACCGCACACCGAAAACTCGACGAGGCCTGCGCGGTCACCCGGATGGCCCTCCCCCGCCTCGACGCGGTCCGATCTCCACGTAGCACCGCGCTATTGCGCGAACTTGCGGGTGAGCTCCGCAAGCGCAAGCGGAACCAGACGGTCTCGGAGCTGCTGCCCGATCTGGACAACGCACTCGCCCGACACGGCGGCTGACGATACCGTCGGACCGTGCCCCGCTCCCTGACCGACGTTGTCGTGATCGGCGCAGGTGTCAGTGGCCTGACGACCGCTATTCGCCTTGCGGAGGCCGGTAGACGGGTCAGCGTCTGGACAGCCGACGAGCCCCTTGCCACGACGTCGATGGCCGCCGGCGCGATGTGGGGGCCATATCTCGTCGAACCACTAGACCGCGTCCAGGCATGGAGCGCGGAGACTCTCCACGAACTGCGCCACCTCGCCGACGAGCCGGGAACGGGCGTCCGACTCGTCGCGGGCGTCGAGGCCTCCCGAGAGCCCGTCAAGCCTCCCGACTGGGGCTCTCAACTCGACCAGTTTCGCATGTGCGCCCCTGTCGAATTGCCGAACGGCTTCGCGACCGGATGGCGATTCGTCGCACCACTCGTCGACATGCCGGTGTACCTGACATATCTCCAACGCCGGCTTCGCGCCGCAGGCGCCGAAATCTGCTTGCGTCGGATCGGCTCACTCGCCGAGGCGGCGTCCGCCGCACCGGTCGTCGTCAACTGCGCCGGGATCGGCGCTCACGACCTGGTTCCGGATCCCGAGTTGTTCCCCGTGCGGGGCCACCTGGTCGTCGTCGAAAATCCCGGCATTACCGAGTTCTTCTCCGAGGACACAGGGTCATCACCGGATCTACTCCACTACGCGCCCCACGGCAACACCGTGGTGGTGGGCGGAACCGCTGAGCCACGACAATGGACCCGCGAACCGGACCCATCCATCGCGACCGCGATCATCACCCGATGCGCCACGGTAGAGCCTCGGCTGCGCCACGCCCGCGTCATCGGCCATCGGGTGGGGCTACGCCCCACACGCCCGCGGGTTCGCGTTGAAGCTGACCGCGTCGGCCATGCCGTGGTCGTCCACAACTATGGACATGGCGGTGCCGGAGTCACTCTCTCGTGGGGCTGCGCGAGCGAGGTCACGACGCTCGCCGTTGCATGAGAAGCCATTTCTGACATGCAGACCGTGTGGATCAAGTTGACAGTGTTGACGCCGCCGTTCCCTCCACGATGAGTGTGCAGGACGTTTTGCTGTAGACAACAGCACTCACGGAGGCACCCATGACCACGCCCGAGGCCACATCGACCACACTCTCGCCGCGGCAGCGGACCACACCTCGACCGCTACTCAACGTCTCCCAGCTACGTGAGCAACTGGAACGCATCGAGCGCCACGGCGGCGGCCATTGGGAGATCGACCTCACCCCCGATGAGGGCGA
This sequence comes from Virgisporangium aurantiacum, assembly GCF_016863635.1. GTDB lineage: Bacteria > Actinomycetota > Actinomycetes > Mycobacteriales > Micromonosporaceae > Virgisporangium > Virgisporangium aurantiacum. The sequence goes on from NZ_BOPG01000023.1 coordinate 248,276, forward strand.
GATTCCCAGGACCGCGTCCGACCAACCCGATGTAGCCTTCGAACTCCGCCGCTACGGCATCACGTCGGTCACCGCGCTCGGCGACGGCAGCCAGAATTTTGTCCTCCTCCGGTTCGCAGCTGTGCCTCTTGACGGCCACTGAAGCCACCCGTCGCGCGGTTTCGCCGCGCTCTGACGGGCGTCCGGGCATCTCCTGAATCCACTAGCTCGCCGCTCTTCACTGGCTGGGTAACTCGCCATCGCTGCCCCGTTCGACCTCTCCAACCGCTTCGTCCGGTGGACCGAGCCGACACGGGTCACCTGCGACCGGTGTGAGAAGGACAGGCACCGCGCCATCCCGGTGTTCCCTGCACCCTCCGACGCCCGTAACCGACCGAGCAGTTGCGGAGGTCGCCATGATCCTGCCGATCGAGGTGGGCGACACCATCACCATCAAGGAAGCCGACCGCTACCTCGGCTACGGCGACGTGACACTGCGGATCACCCAACTCCCGCCGGACCACCTACCCACCGGCAGCGACTGGATCCAGGTGACCGGCATCGAGATCGCCTGGGACGGCGAGCAGGTGGGCGAACGAACGGCGCTCGTCCGCACGGCTGCGCTGAGGCCACCGCCATGAGTGGGGTGTACGTCACCGGCGAGTTGGCCGTGCACCTCGAACGGGCGCAAGAGCTCATCTACCGCCACCTCACGGCCTGCGCCTTGTGCGCGACCGACCGGCACTGCTACGAGCGCAGCCTCGCTGAAGGTCTGTTCGCCCGTTACGGCCTGCTGCCACGTCGAACGCCCGGCCTGACCAGACGACCACCACGAAGCGATTGGGACGCCTGAGTGACCGACGAGCAGTTGCCGCACGGCTTCACCATCACCGAACTGGACGCTACGGCCGCAAAGGCGGCACACACCTCGCCGTGGCGGCAGGTGGCGTTCCGGCAACGCGTCGACATCGCCCAGTTCGCCATCCTCGAACTCCTCTACGCCGCCGACGATCGGCCCGGCTTCTGGATTCTGGTCAAGGCCGGCCAGCGCGCCATCCACTCCTACGCGGTCAAGGAACTGCACCACCGCGGCCTGATCGCCCGGACCGGCGCACCCGGCGGTGTACCGATCACCCGGTACTGGACGTACTGGCAGGCCCTCGCCGCAGCCACCGAGTCACACGAAGACCGCATCGTCGAAGCCGTCGCCGTCCACCAGATCCTCTCCACCCTGCGACCGGCGTACCTGCGGGTCATCCGCGCCCTCGCCGACCACGACGACTACAGCCTCGCGGCAGAGTCATTGAACAAGGCCCGGCACGGCTTCATCACCACCTTGTACATCGCCCGGCGGTTGTGCCGGGAGCTGTGGCACGAACATGAGACGCCGTCGCAAATCTGGGGCCACGACCACCGCAGCGCACGCACCCGACGAGAAGGTCACGGCTCCAAGAGCATCACCGTCACCACCGTTCGCCGCCGGCGCTCAAGCCGCCGCCGCGCCTCACAACAGCCGTCAACGTCTCACCTCTCTGACAGCGAGGACGACATGTGACCGTCCTCCAGCGACAGCTCGGACGACGGCTACGACAGCTCCGGGAAACAGCCCGCAAGACCGACCACGACGTCGAACAATCAGGCCTGGCATCCAGGGCCAAACTGTGGCGCATCGAAACCGGCCACCAACAGCTCAAGCCCGACGACGTCCGGGGCCTGTGCCTGCTCTACGGCGCCGACCACGCGACGACCAACCTGCTCGCCCGATGGACGCAAACCTGCAAACAACCAGGCTGGTGGGAGGACTTCGACCAGGCGACGTCCGTCAGCGACAGGCTTTACGCCGGCCTCGAACCGATCGCCGATCACCTCTACATCTACGAACTCGGACAGGTACCCGAACTGCTGCAAACCCCCGACTACACCCGATCCCTCTACCTGGCCGTCAAACCCCACGCCACCCAGGCAGCCGTCCGCGACCACCTCAAGCACCAGCAGGAACGCCAGGCCCTGCTGACCGAGCGGACCCCGCCCATGCGGCTGACCGCCGTTCTCAACGAGAACGCACTCACCCGACCTGTCGGCGACCCCGATGTCATGCGCGAGCAGATCCGGCAACTTTCCGCACTCACCGACCGCGTCCACATCGACATCCGATACCTGCCCTGGACAGCCGGCGCCCACCCAGCCATGTCCGCCGGCGGGTTCACCATCCTGGACTTCACCGACCCCGACGACCCCGACGTCGTCTACGCCGAGACCCTCACAGGGGCCCGCTACTGCGAACTTCCCGCCGACCTCGCCGAGTACCGCCGGATCTTTACCACCACCTATGCAGTGAGCGTCCCGATCAGCGACTGCCGCCTCTGATCGGGACATTCGCCATCCAGTCGTCAGGGATCTCTGTGCACATGCGCCAGGTCCTGGCTGCCGGAGCGTGGTGTGCAGGTGAATCGCGACGTCCCGCCCGGCCGTTGAGCCCACCTCGCCGATACGCATAAGCCGGCAAACTAGGTCGAGCTCGACCAAGCAGACGGGCACATACATGCGGATCGCGAACCACCACTCGGATCGGCGCGATGTCAGCGTCACCCAGAGCCCTCGGCTGGGCACGGGCCGGCGGCCAGTCCCCAACTATCTCCCGCATGGGCACGAGGACGGCTTGGGTGACGGACACGTCGTCGATGCCCGTCGCGTGCGTCACCGCTTCGTGCGTCGCGTTGCAGTCTGAGAGCTCACCAGCGGATTAAGAGAATAAACTGGGCTATATCGGCGCGGGTTGGTTGGTGCCAGTTCAGGCCGGTTCCTGCCCGATCGTGGGGGTGGCCAGCGCAAACCCCGGCCACGGCCTGTCGTACGGTGTCGGGCCGTACCAGAACCGTCGATCACCCCTGGATCACCCATGGATCACCCACCCGACCACCGCTCGCCCTGCCGACACGGCCACCATCGTCGGGCCGCCGCCCGATGACGGCCCGACGCAGCCGGGTCACCTTCCCGGAGTACGCCGACCGGTGGCGGGCATCGCGGGAGTTCACTTGGGAGATCGAGACCCGCCGCCGCATCCCCGGCAATATCACCCACCACCTGAACCCGGCATTCCCGGGCCCAATCCGTGCGATCACCACCACCGACGTCCTCGAGTGGATCTCCCGGCGGCTCGCCGGACCGCCGGCAACGCCGCGATCGTCGATGAAGCTGTACTACGACCTGTTCCGCACGATCATGAACGGCGCCGAGATCGACGGTCTCATTCGAGTCAACCCGTGCCGCGCGATCAAGACCGCTGCCGCATTCCGCGGACTGAACGGCGCACCGCGATGGATACCGACCGAAGGCCAGGTACTCGACCTGTTCGAGGTGGTACCGAAGCGGTACCACGCCGCGCTGTGGCTCGGCGCCGGGCAAGGCTGCCGCATCGGCGAAGTCCTCGCCATCGAGGACTCCCCCACCTGCATCGACCTGAACCGCGGCGAACTCCACGTCCCGGCAGCAGCTGCAGTACGACACCCGCGACCACGGCGGATTCTTCCTCAAGGAGCCCAAGGGCGGCTCCGCTGGCACCATCGCCCTCAATTAGCCGCAGGAGGCGCTCTGGCCCAACACCTGTCCTACTACGGCGTCCGCGAAGTCGGCCTCGTAGACGCCACCGAGCGCGAACCGCGCCGGCGGATCGCGAAGCTGCTGTTTACCGACCAACGCGGCAGACCGTTCCATGACCGTCGCTGGTCAGAGCACTGGACCCGGTGGCGCGACGCCGCCCGATGGCCGGTCAAGCATGGCACCTTTCACGCCCTCCGCCACTTCTGCGCCACCACCATGCTCACCAACGGCGTCGACCCGCAACACGTCCAGCGAACACTCCGCCACTCCAACCTTCAACACACCCTGAGCACCTACGTCCAATGGCTCCCCCGCAGCGAACGACCAATCAATGTTGTTAGTACGGCCCTCCGCCTCGCCCTCCCCAGCGCCACAACCACCCCGACACCCTGAGTGCCAGGTATGACCTCGCCGTCTGGCGAGGCAACGCTGGGAACCTGTAGAAGCGGCGGCAGCCCTGGACCAGGTGCTCGCACCCTCCAAGGATCTGCGTTCAGTCGGTTGATCAAATGCCAACTAGGTATGTCAACTTCCGTCAGGGCAGCATTCCATACCGATCCACCACTGGTAACCACCCGTAAACTTTTGGAGCTATCCGGCAAATTTTGATCTTCCCCGGCAATGCCCTACAGCACAGAAGTTGCAAAATTGCGATGACAGGAATGCCCTAATTGAGCACCTGGATTCGGCAATCTGGCTCTCGTGTAGCCATGGAAACCCAGGCTGATGAGGTACGCCAATACACGAGAAGCATTCATGATTTGCGGCACCAGCAACAGACGGCCGCGACTGAATCAGTTGACGACTTGCCAGCTGAGCTGCAAGTTCTCCGGCTGACCCCGGTAAGTGGCGGAGACTTGTGATGTCCGGCGATTCCCTAGACACCTCGGCTCCGCCGATCTAACTACGACGATGGCCTCGGTCATTCGTAGCAGGTTGGCGTGCCATGTTGCCAATCGCCAACTCGAATCACCCTCGCCATCTCTTGACACAATTTGTCAAATACTCCCCGTAACGGCTCTTGGCGCCGTCATCGTGCCCGAACATAATTTCGAGGGACCCACAGGAACGCGCACAAACAAGGAGCCTCGCCACAACGCCAACCCAGCCTCTATTCGGCACTGCACCGAGAGTTTGTCGTGCCAGACCGCGGCTACTGGCGGTTCGACTCCTGAATTGCGGCTGTCGGTAGGTGCGTACCGCGAAACAGACCGTGTTCTATTGAGTGTCACGTCCGCCCGAACAGAAATCCGAGGTACAGCGAAGAGAATCTCTTGAGATCGTAACGCCCCTGAAGTCGGTCGAGTGACCGCACTGACCAACTGGTAAACGTTGGCAGCAATCTGTTGCTGAATCCGATGGGAAGCGACACCTCTAAGTCTTACGATGCCAGCAGGCTCGATCTGAAGATCGGCATTTCTCCCGGAGAATGGAGAATCATGGCGCCAGTTATCAGTTAGCAATTGGAAGGCATCAGTAGGATCCTTGACGCCGCCCCCTAGGCAAGGGCGGAGAGGTTGAGTCAAGGCATTCGCTCGCTTTCACCGCTTCAAACAGACTTCTGTTATTTCAGCCGACATCTCTCAAAGCCCTCATGGGCGCCAAGAGCACGAGAAAGGCATGACGGAGTGTCAACGAGCAATGGGCGCGGCCGGAAGGTCGCCGGCAAGCAGCATAAGAGAAGAAGTTCGAATAGGACGTCGCCCGATCACAGGAGATCGGGGAGAGGTTGCAAACGCAGCAATCAAACTCCGGCGTCTAACGTACCGACGCGACCGGCACGGGGTCCTCGACCGCGCGGGTGCCGCAGACATCCAAAAAGCGTTTGCCTCCACTCGCTGTGCGCGAGCGAAATTCGCGCCTTAAGACGAGCGTACGGACAGTCGGTCCCAGTGGATTCGGAGTCAATGACGCTGGAGACTATCCGCCAGCACGGTGACAGGCGGAGCACCCGCAGGTCCCGCCGACGCGAGCGCTTGTCGCGCCTCAGTCACGCCCAATTGATTCAATACGTGCTGGCCGTTGCCGCCGTCATTACGGCGATGGCCTCTCTCATGAACGCGCGCTGACCGTATCCGACTCAACGTCAATTATGGCTCCCAGTACGGCGAAACACAACGGCACCCAGGTAGGCGCCTGGGTGCCGTTGCCCTCCAGCCGACATCTCTCATGCTCGACGGAGCGTCGTACTGGCTACCTCGCATCCAGTACGCCGACTGTGATCTTCAGTTAACAGAAGGGAAACTGAGGGCTCGAACGTCACTCAGTCTAGACACCTCCGCCGCGCATGTCTCCGTCCGATCATCACAAGACAAGGATTTGCCTGAGGACATGAACCTCGGTTGGCCAGCCACTCAAAATGTTGGGCCGTATGCACTTAAGTTGCGACCGAAGGTCGCAGGTATCTGTGTCCGGGCCACGATGGTGTTCGACTTGGGGACGTCTCGTAACCTCGGTAGTGGGGATGCGGCCCGTCCACGCGGTCCGACCGCGGCCGGATCAGCACCTGCACGGCAGATCCCGAAGCAGCCACGCCAGTCGTGGCCCGTCGTAGCGAGCCTCAGCGACGACGAGGATTTCCGAGTCGCCGGTCTGCCACTGCCCGGCTGTGACCAGCCGCTTTGAGGAGCTGACGCAGCTGGACGGCGGTGACCGTCGCTGCGTCAGTAGCGTCCGGGGGCAGGCGTTGTACGTCCGGCCGGGGGGCCGCCTACGACGACCAGCTGGGCTTCAACGCGGCGATCACCCGAATGCGGTTACTTCGGGGTCGAGACCCATGCGGTGTCTGACACGATGCTCACGGATGAGTATGGAAGCGGTTGGAGCCGCTGCTGCCGGTGCATCCCCGCCGGTTTCGGTACCTGGGCCGGTTGCCAAACTCCGATCGGGCGGCGTTGGAAGGGATCCTGTTCGTGGCCCCGATTTGCCTGAACTGGAACGACCACGAACAGCGATGTTCGGCGCGTCGGGCTCCACGTGTTGGCGGCGGCTCAAGGACTCGCACCGAGCGTGTGGCAGCAGCTACACGAGATGGTCCTGGCCGAGTTGCGCGCCGCGGGACAGCTAGACCAGTCGCGGCCGATCGTGGACTCCAGTCATCTACGGCGCTCAAAGGGGGCAGGCACCGGTCCTAGCCCGGTCGACCAGGGCCGGCTGGCAGCTAATATCACCTGATCACCGACGCGGAAGGCACACCGTTGTGGCCGGGTCGGGCGGGCCGCTACGTCGTCCATAGTTGCTCTACGCCGACTGCGGCTACTACCACGACAAGTACCGCTGTCTGCTGCGCCAGCGCGGAATCGCCCCAAGCATCGCCGGCCGCGGCACCGCACACGGCTCCGGCCTCGGACGCCATCGCTAGTACGTCAAGCGCACCTTCGCCGGGTTATACGCCTTCAAGCGACTACGCACCCGCACCGAATACCGAGCCGACCTCCACCGAGCCCTACTCGGCCTGGCCTGCTTAGTGATCGACCTCCGAAAGCTAATTCTGAACTGATCTCTCAGAGTTTGAATGCTCCTGAGTGGGAGGCGGTGCGCATCAGCGCCTCGGCCAAGTCCTGACGGCCGATGAACGCGAGCGCTGCGGGCAGCTCACGCAGGCGGCGGCGAACGGCGAGCCAGTCCCACAGCCGCATCGGCTCGTGGCCGGGCGGGTACCTGACCAGTTCGTGGCGTGGGATCTGGAAGTAATACGCAAGCGTGGTCCAGTCGTCGGCGAGGGCCCAGCAGATCGACAGCATCACCGGACCCGGCACGGCCAGATCGTCGGCCTCCCGCAGCTGTTCGCACACCGGGATGCGCCGCAACACGGCGCGAGTGAACTGTGCGGCGCCCTCGGCAGCGTAGGCGCGCCAGCGGTCGTCCTTGTTCGCGTCGGCGAGATCACTGACGCCCTTGACCATGAGGAATCGACCACCGTGGCGGTACATCGCTAGCGCCGATCCGTAGCTCTCCATCTCGATGGCCACCGCCTTCGGCCAGCTCTGCCGCAGGTCCGCGGCCGATTCGGCGTCTGCTATGACCTTCTCGCCGCTCAGAACCGTTCCGAACCGGATCCGCGGCGGCAGGCCGGGCTCCGGCGGCGCGGTGCGGATCGTGGTGACCCATTCGTCCGCGTCGACAGCCCGGGCGGCGGTGAGCAGGTCGAAGTCCGGACGGTACACCTCGGGACGACGTCGCGGTCCCTCGGTCGTCAACTTGCCGGACTCGTACCCGACCACCTGATCGGGAACGACGATGTCGCCGGGGCGGACGCCGGCGCTCTCGAATCCACCGGTGATGCCGACCAGGATGAGATAGTTCGCGCGCCACGCCACCATGAGGGTGCTAGCGGCCGACGCGGCGCTGACGTTGCCCATGCCGTGTAGAGACTCGACCGCGACCCGCAGGCCGGCGACCTCCGCGGTTAAGATCCGGCGCCCACGGCTGTCGATCCGTAGAACGCAGCTGAGCGCGGCCACGAGCGCGGCATGCTCCTCATCGAGCGCGGTCACGATCACGACGTCGGCGATGGGCGGGCCGGCCGGCCTCGCCGCATTAGGTACGCGCTGCTGGCTATCACCCCCTTCAGGCCGAGGGGTTCCGGTCGTATCGATGCAGTCCGGCGACCGTTGGCTCCGGCGGATCACGGGACCGACCCGATCGGGGAGCGGCCGGCCCGTTGACTCCTGGCCCGCTCGACCCGTGACGGACTTGAGCAGCTCTTTCACCGCTCTGCCGAGCTTCCTGGGCCGCTTCGAACAAACACTCATGTCGGGCACCCCTCCACGACGGATCCGTTAAGCCGATGGTGCGAGGCCCTCCTACGGTGAGATCAGTTTCTGCCGCGTACCTCCAAAGATTTACGGGTAGTTACTACTGGCGGGTTCGTTATGGAATGCTGTCCTGACGCAAATTGACGCTAGTTGGCAGTGGTCAACTGGTGAATTGGTCTATGGCGTAGATCTTGGAGTGTGGCGGGTGCCCCAGGAGGAGTTCCTGATCGAACTGGAACTGCTCTATCGAGCTGCGGGACGTCCGTCGTACCGGCGCATTAGTACCGAGATCCGGCGCAACGACAGCATGCCCGACACGGTGAGCCATGAGACCGTTGGAGCCATTCTCCGTGGTGAGGCGCTCGCGCGTTGGTCGAAGGTGGAAAGCGTCATCCGGCAGCTTGCCGCGATGGCGGTGCACCGTCCGAACGTCGAAGAGGAGGTGCAGCGGTTCCACGCGTTGTGGTCCGAAGCCGTCGATTCCCGGCAGGCGTCGCCATCCGCCGCGTCGCGGCCCGTCAGCCCGCCGACGCCCCGACCGGTCGAGCTGCCCTTCGACGCCGCGCCCGGCGAGTTCCCGTCCGACGTCGCGACCGGACCCGCTGCCGCGACCAGCATCGTGCCGCTGGGTTCCGTCCCGCAACGCAATCCCGGTTTCACCGGACGACGGGAGGTGATCGACCGGATCGCCACGACAATTGACCGATCACCGTGGCGTCCGTTGGTGCTGTACGGGCTCGGTGGCGTTGGCAAGACGCAGCTGGCGGCGGAGTTCCTGCACCGGTACGCGAGCAGGTACGCGTTCGTTGCCTGGATCACGGCCGAGGATCCGTCGCAGGTCACCGCGACGCTGGCGAGCATAGGCGAGCGGCTCGACTGGCCGGTCCGGTTCGACATGGGACAGACCGTCCGCACGGTGCTGAGCAGGCTGGAGAGCCGGCCGGAACGCTGGCTGATTGTCTACGACAACGCCGGTGCCCCGGATGAGATCCAGTCCTTGTTGCCGCAGGCCGGGGGCGACCTGATCATCACCACCCGGGACGCCGCCTGGCTCGATGTGGGGCGGCCGGTGGAGGTCGACGTGTTCACACGGTCCGAGAGCATCGAGCTGCTGAACGCGCGTTGCCACGAGATCAGCTTCGACGACGCTGATCAGCTCGCCGACCGCCTCGGCGATCTGCCGTTGGCACTGGAGCAGGTGGCCGCGATGCAGTCAGTGACCCGCACCCCCGTCCGCCATTACCTCCAGCAGTTCGACGAACGGGCGCTGGACATCCTCGGGTCGTCGCCGCCCGGCGACTACCACACTACGGTAGCCACCAGCTTCACGGTCGCCGCCGAGCAGGTCCGACGTGAGTCTCCCGCGACGGCCCAGTTGTTGGAGCTGATTTGCTGCCTCGGCGCCGAGCCGATCTCGCGAACCTTGCTGAACGCCGGCGGCAGGCAGATCGCGCCGCCGCTGGGCCGCTTGCTCGACCAGTTGGAGATCCTCGACGAGGCGATCTGGCGGCTACGCCGGTACGGGCTGGTGAAGGTGGTCGAAGACGGCGAGGCGGTGCAGGTGCACCGGCTGGTACAGGCGATCGTTCGCGACGCGTTGCCGGTGGCCGAGCGGAAGGAGGCGTACATCAACGCCTGCCGGATGCTCGCCGCCGCCAACCCGGGGCAGCCGACGAACCCGTTGACCTGGGACATGCATATGCGGATCGGCCCGCATCTGCGGCCCGCGCGGATCGCGGAGGTGATCGAGCGGGACGTCCGTCAGGTGCTCGTCGAGCAGGCGGAGTTTCTATACGAGGTGGGCGACTTTGAGGGCTGTCGCCGCCTCTGCGACGAGGCGTTGCAGGCCTGGGAGCGCCACGGCGTCACCGACGACGAGCAGGTGGAGTTCTGTTTCCGGCGCCGGGTCGCCGCGCTGTACGAACTCGGCGAATACATGTTGGCCTCTCAGGGGTTGGAGCCTCGCTACCGGGCTCTCGTCGCGAACCCGAACTTCGGCCTGGACCACGGCGCCACGCTGGAACTGGCCGACATGCTTGCGGTCATGTACCGGGTGACCGGGGAGTTCGACAGGGCGCTGGAGACCGACAGATCCATTGTCGACAGTCACCGGCGCGGCGACGGATGGGACAGCGAAGAAGCCATCGACGCCCGTAACAACCTGGCGGTCAGCCTGCGCGCGACCGGTGACTACCGGGCCGCCCACGACGTCGACGCGGAGCTGGTCGAGCTGTGCCGCCAGCGGTACGGCACCCACCACCAGCGAACTCTGCTCGCGATGTCGAACCTCGCCCGCGACCTGTACGGGCTCGGCAGATACGCCGCCGCCCTCGATCTCCAAGGGCCGGTGTGGCCGGCGCACCGTGACCTCCTCGGCATCAAGCACCCGCTGGTGCTCGCCGCCTGGCGCACCGTCGTGCTAGGCCTGCGCAAGACCGGTGAGCTGGTCAGAGCTCGCGACGAGGGGCACCGCCTGTTCCACACATGCCTGGCGCACCTGGGTCCGCTCAATCGAACGACGCTGGCGGCGATGATGACCTACGCGAACACCCTTTGCGCCGCTGGCGAAGTGTTCCGGGCGGTCGAACTGGCCGCCCAGGCGGTCAGCCGACACAGCCAGGTCTACCGGGAACGTGATCCGAACCCGTTCACGCTGGTGGCGGCGACGAACCAGGCCATAGTGCTCCGGGCGGTTGGCGAACGGCGACGGGCCCGGCACGTCGGCGAGGCCAGCTACCGGGCTCTCCGGCAGGCCCTCGGCCAGGATCACCCGTACACGATCGCCGCCGCCGTGGGGGTCAGCAACGACCTGGTGCTCGCCCACGAGGAGGAGACCGCCCGCCGGCTGTTGGCCGGCACCCTCGAGAACTCCCGCCGGGTCAACGGCGAGGAGCACCCCGACACGCTCATCTGCGCGATCAACCTCGGCCTGCTGCTCGGCGGAGAGCCCACGGGTGACGACGGCATCCTGGCCCACAGCATCGACGCGCTGCGCCGGACGCTCGGGCCCGACGTTCCGGCGGTTGCGTCCGCCATGGCCGGCCGCTGGGTGGAGTGTGACGTGGAACCCCCGCCGGTTTGAGCCCGACCTGAGGAGAATCACCGCATGACCTGCCGCTGCGAAGCCACCCCGGCGTCCGGGGGCTGATCCCGTGTCCAAGGGTCGGATGCTCGGCCTGCGCGCGGTGCGCGGCGCGGCGGTGTGGCCACACGCGACGCTCGACGTGGCGACTCTGCGGGCGGGCGGCTGGCGACCCACCCCGTTCCATGACGTGGTTCTCAAGGTCCACCAGCGATGCAACCTGACCTGCGACTACTGCTACGTCTACACGATGGCCGACCAGAGCTGGCGCGACCGGCCCCGGTTAATGGCCCGTGACGTGTGGCTCGCCACCGCCGACAGGATGGCGGAGCACGCCGCCGAGCACCGCCTTCCGGCCATGCGGCTAATTCTCCACGGCGGCGAGCCGTTGCTTGTAGGCGTCGACCAGCTGGCCGCGCTCATCGGCGACTTCCGCGCGGTCTTGGGCACCACCTGCACCCTGAATGTGCGCATGCAGACCAACGGCGTCCTGCTCGACGACGCCGTACTGGGCAAGCTGCGGGGCTGCGGGGTCACCATCGGAGTCAGTCTCGACGGCCCGCCCGCCGACAACGACCGCCGTCGGCGGCTCCCGAACGGACGTGGCAGTTTCCACGCCGTGGACCGCGCACTGCGCCTGCTAGGCACCGACACCCACCGCTCCGCGTTCGGCGGGATCCTTTGCGCCGTCGACCCGGTGACCGATCCACTCGCGTGCTACGAGACGTTGGTGGGCTACCGGCCACCGATGATCGATCTCCTGCTGCCGCACGCGAACTGGTCAATGCCGTCGACCTATCCGGTTGACGGCGGACCGCACCCGCTCGCGGACTGGCTCATCGCCGTCTTCGACCGCTGGTACGGCGCTCCCCGCAAGGAGACTCGGATTCGCCTCTTCGAAGACATCATCGCCCTGTCGCTCGGCGGGGTCGGGCGCTCCGAGCAGGTCGGCCTGAGCCCCGTGGCTGTCGTGGTGGTGGAGACCGACGGCGCGATCGAGCAGGTCGACTCGCTCAAGTCGGCCTACCCCGGTGCGTGCGATACCGGCCTCGACGTCCGCACCGACCCGTTCGACGCGGCGCTGCTGCATCCGGGCGTCGTCGCGCGCCAGATCGGCCTGCGCGCCCTGAGCGACACCTGCCGCCGGTGCCCGGTGCACACCATCTGCGGCGGGGGTCACTACGCGCACCGGTTCCGCGCCGGTGACGGATTCCGCAACCCCTCCGTGCACTGTGCTGACCTCGCGCACCTCATCCGGCACATCAACGGCCGGGTCAGGGCGGATCTGGACGACCGGCTGGGGAGACTGACGTGATCCAATTCCACCGAGTTCCGGCGGACCGCCTCGCCGCTCTCGCGTCAGGACTGGGCGGGCCGGCCTCCGTCAGCGAACTAGCCGTGGCGCAGAACAGCAAGCGCCTGCTGCTGCTCCGGCATCTGGTCGAGGCCGCGCGGCTCGGCGAAGGCCGGTCCGCCGAAGATGTACTGGTCCGCGCCGACAGGAACGACCGGCGAGTCGTCGCCGAGTTGATAAGCGACCCGCTCGTCGGCGCCTGGACGGCCCAAACCGTCCGGCGACTGGTTGGGCGCCAGGCATCGGTCGACAGCGACCTGCGCCAGCTCGGAGCGCTGGCCGCCGCGTCAGCCATCCGGACCGGTCAGGACGCCCGGCTGCAGGCGTGGGCGATCGGCGGCGGCGTCACCCTGCCAACCCTCGGCACCGCATTGGTCGGGGCCGACGGCCCAGTGGTCATCGACGTGTCCGACGGCGTAGCGTCGATCGCCGGCCCGGCCCGCACCGTCCGCGTCGCCGCCGACGACCGCCACTGGATGCCGCTGCGCCGGTTGTCGGCCCAGCATGACGATCTCGCCGTGACGGTGAACCTGGAGGACTGCAGCCCCTACCGGAACTCGTATCATGCCCCTCCGGTGGGCCGCCTGGGCCCGGACGAACTGCAGTGGTGGCGGCAGTTGTTCGCGGACGCATGGTCGCTGTTGGTCCGGCTCCTCCGGCGGCGGGCGGCGGAGATGTCCGCAGGCTTGCGCACCCTCATCCCGTTGGCGCTGGCGGACGGCGACATGGCGCGCAGCGGAACCGCGCGCGACATGTTCGGCGCATTGGCGCTCACCCGGCCAACGTCGGCGCCCGACCTCGCGATCACTCTCGTGCACGAGTTTCAGCATTCTAAGCTCAGCGGGCTGCTCGAACTGGTTCGGCTCACCAGGCCTGACTCCGCCGAACTGCACTTCGCCCCCTGGCGCGTCGACCCCCGGCCCACGGCCGGCCTACTGCAAGGGGTCTACGCATTCCTGGGCATCGCCGACGCCTGGCATGGCCTCCGCGCGGCACCGGAGTTGGCACTGCAGGCCACCCGGGAGTTCGCCATTGCGCGGCGCCAGGTCGATGCCGGATTGGCCGCGCTCGAAGGGTCCCGTGAGCTCACGACGGAGGGACGCGAATTCGTCGCCGGCCTGCGCGGCGCGGCCGAACGGTTGCTGGCCGAACCCGTTCCCGACGAGGACGAAGACGCGTCCCGCCGTGCGCTGGAGATATGCCGTCGAGCCTGGGAGGAGCGAAGCCGAGTGTCGGGGAATCCAACGGTGGCACAGGCGGTAAGCTCACCCGAGACGGCGAGCCGGCGCACCGCTGCGGCGTAGCCCCCGTCGGCCCCTGCCCGGGTCCGACACCGCGGTCGGAAGGCGCAGTAATGGACGACGGAGCAGAGCCCTCGCCGGCCGCATACGGCGACCCCGTCATCCTCGACGTCGCCGGGCTTTCCCTCGAAACCGTCTTCCACACCGACGACTCGGTCCTGGCAGACGCCGTCCGTCAGATCGTGGACAATCTCGGGCAACCGGCAGAGAACTACGCGGCCCACAGCACCAGCGTGTGACGCCGTCGTCCGCGGATGCTCCCGATCCGGATGGCAATCGGTAGGAATTCGATCTGCGTCAACGTATGGTAGTTCCACCGGCGGGTCGTGCGTACTGGAATGCCCAGGCCACAGGGGGTTGACGCCATGTCAGAAAGTCCAGGTTGGAACCTCGACGAAGAGGCACAACCCACCATCGCGGATGTGTCGAACATTCCGCTGGAGATCGTCTTCCGAACCGACGACTCGGCACTGGGTCACTCGATACGAAAGCTCCTTCTCGACATGAACAGGCAGGGCGAGAATTACGCGGCCCACTCGCAGGCGGTCTGACCCCCGTGTCGGGCGTCAGGTCGGCGGCGGCTCGATGTCACACTCGGCCCACGAGCGTTGCTGCGCCGCGCGCGTTTCCGGGTGCTCGGGGCCGAGCACCTCGGCCAATCCCGCGACGGCTTGGCCGAGCCGCGCGAGGTCGGCTTCGGCGTCATCGTCCGCCACGGCGAGCGCTGCGTTGACGGCGCACGCCAGCGTGTAGGGATGTCGCGGTCCACGGAAGTCCCGGGATACGGTCAGCGCCTCGTCGAAGAGTTCCCGCGCGCCGGCCCGATCGCCGACTAGGGCGTGGTCCAGGGCCAGCCCGTTGAGCGCGCAGAGCACGTAGCCGTGCTGGTGCCCGAGCGTGTCGCGCATCCGGGGGTAGTTGTCCTCGTCGAGCTGACGGGCCCTGTCACGTTTGCCGAGTGCGCGGAGCACGATTGCATGGTTGACAGCCGCTGACAGCGTCAGCGGATGATCCTCCCCGAACACACGCTGGTAGCGGTCGACTGCGTCGGTGGCCAAGGCGTCGGCGCGCCGGACCTCACCGGCGGCGCGTAGGCTGTTCGCCAGTGTCATAGCGGCGGCCAGCGAGTGCTCATGTTCAGCGCCGTACCGGTCGACGGTGTCATCGTGGTGCTGCTCGGCGGCGGTAAGAGCCTCGGCGTACCGTCCAACCTTCCGCAGGGTCATGGCCAACGTCCGCTCGGCGAGGAGGACGTCCTGGTGGCGAGGCCCGCGCTGCTGGCGGAACGGCACCAGGATCCGCTGTTGCAGGGCGAGCGCCTCACCGTACCGACCGAGCCCGTACAGGTCACGAGCTAGGTTGGTCTGCGCGAACAGCAGCCGGTTATCGTTTTCGCTGACCGTCTGCTGCCACGCGTGCACCGCCGCCTTGTCGATTTCGTAGGCGGCGGGGAAGTCGCTGAGCATGCGAAGGTCGACTGCGACGTTGTTCTGCGCGCCCAACGTCTCTGGGTCGTCTTCGTCGAACTTCCGCCGGTACCTGTCGGCACTGGCGCGGTCCTGTTCCAGCGCCTCGCGGAACAGACCGGCGACCCGCAGGTTCGGCGGCACGCCGGCGGCGGCCGCGAGGGTGTGGTCGTGGTCGGGGCCAAGTTCGGAGCTGTTACGCATCCGCTGGTAGATGTCCTCCGCGAGAGCACGGGCGCGCTCGTTGAAACCGAGCAGCCGGAGGGCGATGGCGAGGGTGTGGCCAGCGAGCAGGGTCAGCTCACCATCGGCCCCGAGGCCCGTCAGGTTCTCCGCTTTGCGCCACACGTCGACCGCGTTCTCGGCCAACCGACGCGACCCGTCGAGGTCGCCGATGAGCCGTAGGTACGTCGCCTGGTCGATCACCACCTGGCGGGCGCCCGCGACGTCAGAGTCGACGAGGCCGGCCGGCACGATGTGCGGACCGATCTCGGCGTGGCCGTCCCAGGTCTTCTCGTCTTCGGGGTACCCCGGGTTCGCCGAGGCCAGCACCTGGTGCACGTTCTCTCGGCTGCGGGCGAGCGCCTCCGCGCCGATCTGGTCGCGCAGCACCAGCTGGAACAGACGGTGCACTTGGATGCGTCGGACCGCGTCGAAGTTGGCGATGCCGTAGCGCTTAAGCTCCTGGATGGCGCCGTTCAGGCCCGCCTGGCTGCGCAGCGCGGCGCCCAGTGCACTCGATACAGGCGCGTCGCGGCCCTTGTGCAGCAGGCTGCGGGAGATCGGCTCGGCGCCCAGGAACGCGAACATCTCCAGCAGCTCGCTGGCGGCAGGCGACTTGATCCGCAACTGCTCAAGCGTCAATCGCACGAGCGCTGCGACGGTGGTACGGCTGGACCTCGGCTTCTCAGGGGGCGACAGCGCCTGGATGTGCTCGTCGAGGCGTATCAGATACTGGCTGATCGGCATACCGGTGGCCGCCTGACAGGCAGCGGCCTGGTCGAGCGCAAGGGGCAGGTCGTCGAGCCGGATCGCGAGCTGCTCGGCCTCAGCCGACGAGACCTCGGAGCCGCGTTTGCATACCAGTTCGACGCTCTCGTCGCGGTCAAAGACGTCAACCTTGATCGGATCCCACAGCTCGGACCACGTCTGATTGCGAGAGGTGAGGATGATGTGCCCGCCGCCGCTGGGAATGAAATTGACGACGTCGTCGGGATCGTTCGCGTTGTCATAGATCAGGAGCCAGCGCAGTCGCGAGGATGCCAGCCGGTCGAGCACGAGCCGGGCGGCCTGCTGCAGACTGGCCGTCTCCGGAGTGCCGAGGCGCCGGCCGAGGTCGCGCAGCGACTGGAGGACGAGAGTCTGGTTCTCGGCGGGAATCCACCAGACTACGTCATACCGGTCGGCGTACCTGTACGCGAATTCCACGGCGAGCTGGGTCTTGCCGACCCCACCCAGGCCGTGCAGCGCGTGCGGCAGGACGGACGCCTTGGACTGCTGGTCCAGTGCCTGCCGCAGGGTCGAGAGCAAGATCTCGCGGCCGGTGAAGGACGAGTTCCGCAGCGGCACTCCCGCCCAGATGCGGAGGGGATCCGTATGTGCGACGGTCGCTGTGGTGGCAGCCCTCGGTGTCTGAGCGTCAGTCACGGCACCCCACCTTCAGCGACGCGTCAGCTCCGACGACAGTGGACATCGCCTGTGCGGCTTCGCGATGCCAAGCCCGCCCTCCCTCGACAGTTCGCACCTTGCGTACGAGTACGTCCGCAAATTACCAGATTGCCGCCAACCGTATTGCAGCGACCTGATGCCCGGGTGCGGATGCCGGGTCCGGCCATTGTTTCGAAAGTCCTGGGGGACGCCAACACCAGAAGGGAGGACTCTGTGACAGATTGTGTCAAGAGATGACAGCGGGACGCTGGTCGTTTGGCGTGGCCCGCTTGACGGGAGTGGCCAAAGCCCTGACACCGCCTTCAACATGCCGCTTGACGCGCGGACCTCCGGACTCCAAGGCCGGCCGGACTTTTGTCCCTCCATGCCGCCGGCCGGTCCTGTGCCAGCAGGTACCTGCACGACTGCGGACGTCGAATTTGAGGGCGCTGACGGCCGCCTCGCACAGCCGCCAGCACTCCGACCAGCCGGCTCGATCGATGATTTCCACCCAGAGTATGAAGGTGGAGAACTTGATGAACTCCAGTTCGAGGCACACAGCGGCACTCGACGAGACTGCCCAGCACCCTGCGATACCGCTCAACACACGGCGGCACGAACCAGCGGAGTATGAGTCCGCGACTTATCGATGTCAGATATTGCTTGGGATTACCGACAACTGTCGACACATGCCAGTTTAGCTGCGCATCCATGGAATCGAAATGGCAACTACTGCTGACGGGTGACGGTCCCTGCCAAGGCTATCGATCACGCATGGATCACCCACAGATCGCGCACAAATGCCTGACAGGTCGGCGATCAGATTGCACCCACAACGCGGCAGCGCCCGGGGCGACGCCGACGGCACCGCGCGATACGGCTACGAGAGTCAGCCGTCAACCAGCTCCGACCCCGTGTGACGAAGCAGCAGGACACCCAATGCCGTACGGCAGCTTCCGTCTCCCGGTGAACCTCGCGGTTCAGGCGGCGGTTTGCGGACGTCTGATATCGACTTTGGGCGGTTACGCGTCCCGAACCAAGCACTTTGGGCGACACCAAAGGGTGACTTGCATCCAGCCGTGTGGGGGACGGTTTGCCGGATCTCCCACTACTATGCCATGGTCTAATTGACCGACTTGTGGCGAAAACTCCCGCCTCGTCGTTAAGGCTGTATCGGCGCAGGGAAGGGACAGGGGCATGGGTTTTGAGGCGACCTCATTTTCGCTGGCGGAGTTGTCGCTATTGGGGTTGTCGCTGTCGGAGTTCCTGACACTCGCAACTCTCGTTGTTGCTACTGTCGCCGCAGTTGCGACGGTGATTCAGACGCGGCTCATGCTGTACAACCTGCGTGAGCCCTACTACCGAGGCCGTCGACTTGTCGACTTGTCCGGAGTTAAGCCCTGGATGATTAGAACGATGGATCGTCGCCTCGATCCGCTCCGAGCATCGATGCGGACCCAGCTGGCTCCGCACATGACGCAACCGGCGGCAGCCGCACTGGCGGATGACGTGGTGCGGGCTGCCTATGCGGAGATCATTGGACGGGTCGAGGCGGCCGAGCGGTTCCACCGCGCCACGTTTCGATGGGAGCTGCGAAAGGCGGTTGATCGGCATCTGCTGGCCGAGTTGGTACGGCGCCAAGCTCCAGAGTCCCCAGGCGACACGGTTCACGCGTTGCCATAGAAGAGGCAGGGAGTTTTGTCAGTGAGATGGCGCTGGACGCGCCAGCACTACGCACCACCTCGTCGCAGTTCGGCCGCTCGCGACGAGGTCGCCGCGGCGCGCCGGCGCCTCAGTGAATTTCTTGACGAGAGCGCGGCTCTCCCTGACCGCGGCGAGTCCGCTCACTTGTCTCGCCGGGGCATTTTGTCGCTGTCGCTGGTGCGGTTGGCCCTCGCATGCCGTGCCCGATTCGGGGTTTTTGCCGACGCCGCCTTCGTTATGATCATCCTGCTAGGGACTAGCGTTCTAGGAATACTCGCACGGAAGACCTTGTGGCTTATCTTCGGTGTTGGCTCCATTGCACTAGGTACAGCCACACTTGTTACGCAACCTGCTCCGCGTACGACCGACGCTCGACCCCCGAACAACGCAAATGGGCAGATCCCATCGACCGCTCCACAATCACATTGGACCGTCCCACCAACCGCGTCGAGCATAGAGCGACCGATAAGTGCGCACGTGTCTGTATCAGATTCCGCTGATCGGCTTCTGAAGAAGGTCATCGTTCCTTTAATCGTGCGCAACGGAATTTTGCACGGGCTATTGACCGCCACGTCGCGAACCGGCTGTGTCGTAAGAATCATTTCCGATGAAACCAAAACAATTCGGATCGCCGGTAGCAGTTCCTACCCTTTCGAGGTGTTGGCCGAACTCGCAAACGAGGTGGCAATCGGTATTAGCCCCGGCGAAGGCGACCAACCATCTTGCCGCTTGACTTTGGCGAACGCTACGGATGCAGCCGGACCGAATCGTCCGAGTCCTCCAGAGCGGTCGCAGCCTTCGACCATTCCACGGCCCGGCCAGGCCGGCGCGAGAGCCACGGATCGGAGCGGCGCGGCGCCATCACGAACCATCATGCAGCCCTCCGCGGTCTCGACCTCGCCAACCTTGTCATGCAAGGGGATCGAACTCGGGCCTATCCTTGTCGACTTGTGTTGACGCTCCCGAACGAGATGGCGGATCTGCACAGCCCCCAACACGACCGCTACCTGACGCGCAACTTCAGTTCCGCCAGGTAGTTCTTGTCAGCATCGGCAGCAGACGGCCCCGCATGGTAGTGCCGTTTATCGTGCACCGGGTCGCTCATTGACGGCGTGAGCAGCTTGGGCAGGCCGTCCGCCGCCTGGTCCGTCTAGCTTGCCGGCGCATTCACCACGCAGGACGATTCAGTAAGGGCCGCCCGTCGACTCCTGTGACGTTGCACCGCATCCGCGTGACACTCCGCTCGGCCCTCAACGCCGCAATCCGCGACGAACTACTGCGTGACAAATCCAGCCCGGTCAAGCGGGTCTCATCCCTGGACCCGCCCGAACCGGACCGTCATGACGCACTCGCCGACGAGTGCCGCCAGCCGGTTCCGGTCCACGGAGCAGAGCCGGTTGACCGGCCCGGGCAGCGGGAAGCGCAGCACTACCGTGCCGTCGGCGGGGCGTACCACCACTATCAGCTCGCCACTGGCCAGCGCGAACATGGGAACACCGTCGAGATCGAGAACCGTTGCGGCCCGGCTCGAATCCGGCAGCGCGGGCAGGTCTCCGCCGTCAGACCGCAGGATTCGGGTGTCCGAATCCCGGCGGCTCACCGCGACCGCGACCGGGCCGCCCACAACCGGCGCCGCGGCGAGCGCCTGGCATTGCCAAGGCAGGGGAAGGATGTGCTGCCAGGTCCGGCTGGTGGTGTCGAACCAGCCGAAGCGATCCGACCACTGCACCAGCACGCCCGGACCATCGGGCCCGGTGACCGCAAGGACCGGGACGCCGTCCTGTCCTCCCGGAACCTCGCCGTGATCGTGGCCGAAGAAGTCGACGGCCCGAATCGGCCCTTTCCCTGTGCCGGTGAAGAGCACCGGGTAGCCGGGCCGCGTGGCCACCACGACCGATCCGGCCCCGGCGGGCCGCGCAGGGGCTCCGTAGCGCCGCCCGTCGGACAGTCCCCACAGTCGGTCTCCGACCTCGTCGCCGGTGAGCATGAGCAGTTCCCCGGTCGTCTCCGCCACCGCGTCGACCCGCTCGATGCGGTCACGCACCTGCCCAGGGATGTTGTCGGGAACGCGGTGGTGCAGGACGCCGGTGTCCGCGTCGAGCACGTCGGCCTCCCAGGTCTCGGCGGCCACGACAACCCGATGGCCGCGGATCGCACCGCTGAAGATGTCGCCATACCCGCGTTCGTCGTGGTCCGCCAGGTTGAACCGGCTGTCCATGCCGCGGGAGGACCACAGCCGCGCTGTGCCGTCCTCGGAAGCCGATGCCACCAGGTCGTGGTCCGCCCCGTCGCCGAGCGTCGCCAGCCAGGTGATCGCGTCGGTGTGACCGTGCAGGACGGTCTGTCTCTGGAAGGTCGTGGCGCTCCAGGACCAGAGGGTGATCTGCCTTCCGTCTGCGGTAGCGATCAGTGGGTACGGCGCCGCGGCGTCCAGCACGCAGATGTCCGTGATCTCGTTGCCCGTCTCCTGTCGAGTCACGTCGATCCGTTGCCGGGTGCGCCCGTCGAGCAGTTCCAGCCGCCCGTCCGAACGGGCGCCGACCAGCAGCAGCCGTCCGGCGACGGTCACCGTGACCATGCCGGTCCACGGCTCCTGCAGCTCACCGCCGGCAATTTTCGCGAAGGTGTCCATGTCCCAGAACTCCAGCCAACTGGTGTTGGTCGCGGTGGCGAGCACGGTCTGCCCGCCGTCCGGGATTGCGGCCGCGCAGATGATTCCACCGTGGTCGCGGATCGAGCGGACCACCGTGCCGTCGACGGGCCGCAGCAGCAACAGCTCGGACACGCTGTCGGCAACCGCGAGCAGGGCGCCGTGGCGACTGTCGATCGGGGTGATGCGCAGCGCGCCCGAGTCGGTGCTCTGCATCCACCGGATCCGCCGCGCGCGGATGCTCCAGCCCACCACCAGTCCGTTGGAGTACCCGGCGACCAGCAGCGGGTCCGAGCCGCCGACGTGGGCCAGGGCACTCGCCTCGGTGGCGTGGGAGTTGGTCAGCTCCTGGACAACCTCGGCGGTGTCCACGTCGATAAGGCTGATCGAGGCTGGCAGGCCGTCCAGTGTCCTGCGCCGCGCCGCGGCGATCAGCCGGCGTCCGCTGGCGGTGGTCGGCGGGATCACCGCCATCGACTCCAGTTCGCACCCGGCCGCATGGACTACCTGGTGCGGCAGCGCGGCACCGACCGTGGTCCAGTCGATCCGGCCCGGCGGCTCGATCCTCGGGAGGGGCTGTTGCCGCCCCGACGGGGCCGCTCTGCCGCCGTTCTTTGCAGGCATGCGGCGCCAACTTGGCACCGGTTGCAGCGCGACAATGCGCTCAGCGGGGCTCAGGTTGTGGAGCCGGGCGCCGGCGGTCAGGTATCGGGTCACCGGTTCATTCCACGCGACGCGCGGGACGCGATGGATCGCGGCGAGCGTGGTCCGGGGCTCGGCGTGCAGCGGCATGTCCGGATCGGCGAACAGATCATTGAGGGTTCCGGCCTCGGCGGCGTGCGCCGCCGCGTACCGCAGGGCATATGGATCGGCATGTGCCCACCCGCCGGTCCCTGGCCGCACGGCGCCGAGAATCCGGTCGTGCACCGCGGACGGCTCGTCCGGCGTGGCCGCGCGCAGGAACTCGCCGTAGGCCGCGTGCCTCAGACGGTAGACCGGCCGCCCGTCCTCCTGGACGCTGCGCAGGAAGGCGCCGGCCTCGGCTACGAGCCGGGCGAGCGCTTCCTCAGTCGGCGGATCCGCCCTGGGCAACAGGCCGACTGCAGCGACCATCCGGGTCCATAGTTGTGTGACGGCCAGACCGGCTCCGAACGCCCACGCCAGGGGGGCGAGCACAGCGGTCACGGCCGGGGCGCGATCGGCGAACCGGTGCCGGAGGTCGTCCTCGATCGCCTCGGCCGCAGACTGGCCCAGCATCCGTTGCAAGGCAACGTCGCCGGGACGGAGCACCTCCGGCTCCCGGGCCAGGGCGTTGGCCAGGCTGGTGGCAAACAGGAACGCGCCGTCACTGGCGGCGGCCATCTCGGAGGCGACCACCCCGGCCAGGGCGGGGTCCTCGGCGTACGGCGATTCGGGGGTGGTGGTCAGCACGTTTGTCACGTGCCGCGCGATGGCCTCGGTCGCGCCGGGATCCCGGTCCAGGTCGTAGAAGCCCGAGCAGTGGGCACGCAGCACTCCCTCAAGTGCACCGGCCGCTGAGTTGCGCACCGCGACGACGACGTGGACGTGCGGTGCGGCGGCCAGTGGCAGCACCAGCCGGGTCACGATCTCCTCCAGTTCGACCGGCTCGGCTTCGTCGAGAGCGTCCAGGACGAGCGTGAGTGGCTCGCTATCGGCCCGCACCCGGTCCACGAGATCCTCTAGTGATGCCCCGCTGGCCGGGTCCAACCGAGGCGCGAGCACCTCAATCAAGGCAGGCACGGTCCGCTGGACGGCCAGGTCGGCCTGTACGAGACGCTCGCCAGCCGCCGCGGTCATCTCTGCGACGACCTGGGCCAGCGTCTCCGTCTTACCGGTGCCGATGGAACCGGTCAGCAGGTACAACCCGGACGGTTCATGACCACGCCACGAGAAGAGGTCGTCGAGGACTCGGTCGCGTCGCACCCGCGATTCGCCGTTCGTCACGATCTCCCGCAGGCCCGGCCGGTACGCCGGGTTGCGGAAGAAAGGCGTGCCGCCCTCGACGCCCACGGCAAGGACCCGCTGATCGGGCGGCGCACCGTCACGCCGCAGCCAGGCGTCGGCTGCCAGCGCCAGATCCTGAGGCGGGATCCGAGCCGACTGCGCCGGCCAGGGTCCGAACGGCGGCCCATTGCGTAACGCCGTGGTAAGCGCCTCGGCGAACAGCACGGGGTTGACCTTGGCGGTGCCGAAGGTGGACGCCATCAGCGACAACGCGGCCGGAGCCCGGCTAGGGCCCGGAGTGGCACGCGGCGCTGCGTTGATCGCGCCGACGATTTCCAGGGCGGTAGATCCACCGTCACAGCAGTCCAGGATCACGACCACTTGCGGAACATCGAGCGACGAGGTGAGCAACGACGCGACCTCGTCGGCCGCCAGGCCGTCGCCGTCCGGTGTCAGCAGCAGCCGGCTTCCGGACCCGTCGCTGACGCCGTGCCCGGTCCAGTAGAGGACCAGTCGCTTCGGCCCGCTCGCGCCCGCCTTGGCAAGGTGCTGCTGGACCGCGGTCCGGGTCACCGCGCCCGACAACACTGAGCCGGTGGTGAACCCGTTACGTCGTAATGCCCCGGACACCAGGTTGATCTCCTCGGCGACGTCCGGCAGATCCGACAGCTGCGGATCCTCGTACACCCCGACGCCGACGAATACCGCGATGTCGCCGGTGCCCGCCATCACTCCGCCACCGGGCCCGTCCAGGTGACGACGGCGGCGGCCAGCACTAGGGTCAGGCCGGTCAGCGACAACAAGGCGGCCCGCGGGATGAGCTTGCTGATCCGCGCCACCTCCCGCTCGGTCCAGTCATGGAGCGAGATCCCGTCGGCCAGGATGTACGCGCCTGGTTGACCGTGCGCGGCCCGAATCGCCACCAGGAGCGCGGCCGCTAGGAACGCGAACGCCAGCACGATCAGAACCACCGGTACAAGGCGCCAGGCGCCGGCGAGCTTGTCAAAGTCGGCGCGGCCCTTGACCAGCGTCACCGTGGCCAGCAGCGTCGCGCCGGCGGCCAGCCCGTTCCGCCAGCCTTCCGCCTGCCCGCGTGCAATCGTCAACTGGCTGAACTGCATGTCTTCGGCCAACGCCGCCCATCGCCGGTCGACGGCGGAGGGCCGACTCTCGTCCGAATCGAAGTCGGGGACGGTCATCGCGCCACCCACCAGGACGTCCCACACCCGTACCGATCCACGTTCGCCGGCCGGTCCGAGTGCGGGTGGCCACATTCGCATTCGAAAACCCAGGCCGTCGGGTTCACAGGTTCGTGTGGATCGCTCGGATCGCCTGGCCCCTTGCTCCCGCCGATGATCTTCGGGATCCGTCGTACCGTCAGCCCGTGGCAGCGCGGGCAGCGCGCCCGAACCACAAGTCCGCCGCCCGGCCGGTCCTGAACAGTGTCCGGCCGGGTCGGATCGGCTGTTCCTTCCGCCCACGCGCACGACTCGTGGACCGGCCTCGGCGACGTCATCGGCCGAGCGCCGCTCGGGCGAGGGCGACGTAGGCAGTGAAGCGTGAGGACCGGCTGAGCTCGCGGAGGATTTGGATGGCCGTATCGATGTCCGGCGTACGCGGGTGGATCTTCTCGTACTGCTCGACGGTCAGCGCGAGGAAGTTCGCCGGGTTGTCGCTGAGCCCGGCGTCGAAGAGGTTGTCGTAGTACGCCTCTGAGACGACGTCGCGGTAGAAGCGGAGGGCCGCGACCAGATCCGCGGCGTAGCCGATGTCGTCCCGGCCGAAGGTGCTCTCCGATATCCGGCCGGCGATCTGCGGATGCGCCTCGGCCGCTAGCCGGGCCAGCCGCCCGTCGAGCGGGCGGTATGTGATGCCGGAGCTGCGCACCGGCGGACCGTTCTCGATGAAGTATCTGATCGTCGTCGCGACGGTGACCGGGATCGCGCCGTACCACTCGGTATTCGCTACGTAGGCGAGGACCGCGATCGCCTGCCCGACGTCGTCGGTGCGGGGTTGGACCTGCTCAAATAAAGCCCGCGTTCGGTGCAGGAACACCGGTGGGTCGTCCACGCTGACTCTCACCTGGTCATCAATCTGCTGCATGATCCACGCGTCGGTGTAGTACGGCGAGGCCACCTCGCGCGCCAATCGGAAAGCGGCGAGCAGCTCGGCGGCGTCGGTGAGCCACGGGTTGTTCGGGCGCTGCACCGACGCGATTTGCCGGTACGCCTCCGCCGCGAGTGCGGCCATTCTGCCCCGCAGCGGACGATACGTTGGCCGGGCCGGCTTCTTTGCGAGCCCGATCGCCTGCAGGACGCTTGTGCGCAGCGGCTGAACCGCAAGGACGATGACGATGGCGATTACGAGTAGGGGACACAGGCAGCAGCAGATCGGGGAGAAGAAGTCCGGTGAGCGCTGATCCACGTAGTCAGTCTTCAATTAGTTGCCGTGCCGGTACATAGCACGAGCGGGTGACGTGTCGAGGCTCTTAGCAGGTCCCTCGATACGTCCGGCCACGCCCGAAAGGGCGTACGGACGCGCGTGCGCAACAATCAACCCATCGACCGTGGCGCTGTGTTTGACAACCGTCTCGGTAGGTGCCAATCGGCCGATAGGCCACAACCAGCACGCGGTACGGCCGTCGTTGGTCGTACAGGGTCTACGACATGAAACCCATGGTTCCTGTGCTCACCGAAACGAGCGCGGCCTCATCCAACCATCCGAGCACGTCCTTGGCGGATGCCGTGGAAGAGAACGTCGTCGACATGCGGATCCCGGCACCGACTCGACGATGGCCGGTGGTGGCCCCCGGCAAGCCGATCGAGTACATACGGGCACCATTGCTCTCGATCGCGAGTGCAGGACCTGGTAGATCACTGTCGCAATCGACCCAACCGCGGTGCTGGACAGGGTCATCGCGTGGAACCTGGCGTTCTCGAACTTCAGCAACACTCCGCAGCAAAGATCGAGTCAGCAGGCCTGTGCGGTAATCCCGCCGAGACCATTTGGGCCGGCGACTGCCCAGCGGGTGCGTAGAGGCTGACAAACGTCTGGCGCGTCAGTGCGCACGCCCACCGGTCGTAGGAGCTGGACTCGCGTGCAGCGGAGGCGGCCAGGGCGTAGCAGTGGGCGGCGTCGGTATACCGGTCTCAGTCGAAGAAGATCTCTCCGGCGAGTTGGAGAAGTTCGCAGGTCAGCTGACACATGCGCGTGGTCGGCCAGCGGCTTGTGTGGTGACCGACGACCGTCGCGTTGGTGCTGGCGCAGGTTCGCCAGTCTGGCGAGGACCTCATCCCGATCATTGGCCGCCGTCACAGCCACATTCTGGCAGCACAAGCGCAGCCGGACATCCGCACACGCCGTCCCTTCCGGTTCAGGCCACGGCTGCTCAGCGCGCTGACACCCGGACCGGGACCGGCTCCTCGGCTAAAGTTCGGCGGTGCTCTTCCTCGTCAGGCACGCCGTGCCCGCCGTCGATCCTGAGGTGCCACCCGGAAACTGGGAACTCGATGCCGCAGGACGGCCGAGTGTTGAAACGCTCAAACACGTCATCCCGGCGGACGCCATGCTCGTCTCCTGCCAGGAGCCGAAGGCGCGCCAGACGCTGGAGCCGGCCGGGCACGTGTTCACCGACGCCCGATTCAACGAAGTCGCACGCAACGAGCCCTATCACGGCGACTTCCGAGCGCGCAGAAGCGCCTACCTCGCCGGCGCCGACCACCCAGGATGGGAACCACGCGAGCAGGTCGCCGCACGGTTCGACGCCGGAATCAGCCATTGGCACCTCCGCGCGGCCACCCGGCCGCTGGTCGTCGCCACCCACGGCATGGCCATGACCCTGTGGCTGGCCGACGCCATCAACCTCGCCGATCCACCCGGTTTCTGGGACGACATTCGCCTTCCCGACCTGTTCGAGGTCAACCTGGCCAGCCGAACCGCGGACCGCGTGGTCTCGACACTGCTCTTCCAGAGTCCGTGAACGGATAGGTAATCGTGCCCAACCCGATGGGGGACGAGGATCGTCCGGTGAACGACCAGGTGAGCAGCGCCCCGAGCACCGGAAGTCGGCCCAACATGTCGGGCAGGCCCCGCACGCCGTTGCGCACGGACTCGTGCGACAGCGCGTGGTCAGGGCCGGTGCTCGCCTCGACACCGGTAAAGCAGCGCAGGATGTTCCATCTCGTGATCGACTCCGTTCGGAGCCGGACCCGATCCACCACTACAGGCGGCGGCTTCGACGGAATTGGTCGAGGCTGACCGGATCTGCCTGCACGGTGACCGGGGGTGTCGCAGTGCCTGGTGGCGCGGCGAAGCTGGAACGTACCTCCACTGCACCCGGTCCGGCGCCCTCCTCGCGGGCCGCAAGGCTGTCGCTGAGCTTCTGGTGCAACTCGGTAAACACGCTGTCGATCCGTTGAAGGACCGCGCTGTCGACAACGCTGGCGTCCAGCGATCGCCGGTGCGCTTGCCACGCGTGCTGGATGTCGGCCGTAGCGGCGAGAGCGCCGTGGCGTCCCCCGATCGCGGCGGCCTCCCGGCAGACGGCGCGAACGATGGCCTCCGGAATCGTTTGATCGGCAGGGCGCTCCAGGCCGGCTCGGGTGGCGACCATCATGGTGTTGCGAGGCACCTCAGGAGTCTCGATCCGGATGGGCATCGCGCCGCGGGCGATCAGGAACAGTTCGCGGACGGCGCTGGCCGTTGCCTCGTCTCGGTTCGGGGCGTCGGCAACGCGGACCTGAAGCTGCGCGAAATGCTCCGACGAGCCTTTGGACACGATCTCGTAGCCGCGTTCGAAGGCGTCGGTGTACGTGTGGTTCCAGGCGAGGCTGGCGGCCATGGTGATGCGGTTGCCGCGGTCGGGTGAGGCCGCCATCCGCTCCCAGTTCATGGACACCGCGGCCAGCAAGCCCTTGTCCGTTAGCTCCTCACGTCCGACCACGGCCTGCGCGATATCGTCAGGCGAGTCAGCGGACACCTCGACCCGTACGGCCGATGATGGGTGACCCTCGTCGTCCGTCGGTTGCGGTTGGAGGAAGGTCACGCGGGGCTCGGGATCCGCGGTCTGGCCGGGTCGTAGTCCCCTGTCGATCACGACGGTGCGGATGAAATCGCGAGCGGCGTCGATCTTCGGTGGTCCTGCGGTCGAGTCGGTGAGGAGGGCGACAGTGGTGGAGCTGGTCCGCACGGCGAGCCAAGGCCGCTTTCCGAGCCCCGCCTGTCGGGCCAACCGGCGGGAGATCTGTTCCCACTCGGCGTCGGTCAGGTGTCGTTGGGTCGGCAGGGTGCGGACGGCGAGCGCGGTGACGGTGCCGCGGTCGGCGAGCAGTCGCACGGAGGAGCGCCACGATCGGAGGTTCCAGCCGCCGCCGACGTCGATGACCCGTGCGCGGGAGCTGGTGCTGCGGCTGCGTGGCCCGGTCGCGTTGGCGACCGCGGCCTGAGCGAGCAGCCGCGCGGACCGGTTGTCGTAGAGGTTGACGAGCATGGACACTCCTTCAAAGTCAGAGGCCGAGATAGGGCAGCGGGTCGACCGCGGTTGCCGACGAAAGCGGCGGCGCGTTGCGGTGGACCTCGAAGTGCAGATGCGGCCCGGACGAGTTGCCCGTCGACCCGACCCAGCCGAGGACGTCGCCCGCCTTCACGAGGGCGCCGGCGGTGACGTTGAGCCGCACGGCATGGCAGTACCGGGTGGCGAAACCATTGCCGTGGTTGAGGTTTACGCGGAGACCGCAGCCTCCGAGCCCGGGACTTCCGGGACGGTCGCAGTACGCGCTCGTGCACCCAGCCGCCAGCACCACCCCGTCGGCGACGGCGTAGATCGGATTTCCGGTCTGCGCGGCGAGGTCGACCCCGTCGTGGCTCGGCCGTTCGGCGGTGCGGAACCGGGAGACGAGTTCGTAGCTCTCGGCCGGCAGCGGAAACACCCATGAACCAACGGCGGCGACAAGCGTGTAGCGGCTGATCCGGGACCGGACCTGCCCCGGGTAGTCGTGCGCCAGCCCGGACGCCGGAACACCGCCGGCGAGAATGACGCAGTTGCGTCCGCAGAAGTAGGCGGCCCAGGCCAGGTCGAGCGGGTCACCGGTGACAAGCCCGGTGTCGACGCCGCGCGTGGCCCAGGCGACGTGATCGCACATGAGCCGGCCCATGGCGACGATGGCGTCCTCGGGGTCGCCGGGATCGTTGCGGCCGTCCTGGTCGTAGTCGCCTCCCCAGGTGGCCCAGGTGCCGGTCTGGAACTGGGCGATGCCGACCGCGTCGCCGCCGCGTCCGGCCGGGTTGTGGGCCACTGCGGCCGGGTTCCAGCCGCTTTCCAGGTCGATCTGCGCGGCGACCGTCGGCGGGTCGACCGCCTCGCATACTGATCCGGCCCGGATGACCCACGGCGCGAGGTGCCGGGCATGGGCCGGGATCGCGTCGACGTTCAGCTGACCGGCGCCCGCAGCGGTCGATGACACGGTGGTGGCCAGCGCGCCGATGCCGATCACCGCCACCGACCCGGCCGCCAGCGCGACAACCAGCGCCCCGATGGCCGGTCCAGCAAGAGATCCCATGCCGCCGACGGTCGCGCCGGACCGTCGGCGGAACGGTCGATGGCAACGGTCCCGTCGACGCGTGGCAACGGTTGCGGCATCCCCGTCGCGCCACGGTGCGTTCGAACGGCTCCCGTCCCGGGGGCCGCGACATCGTGGACGGAGCCCTCCGTGTTTCTCGCACCAGATCCTTCCGCGCCGCCGTCGGCGCCGAACCCGCGGCCGATCGCTCCACCCGGCATGGAGGAGATGGCCAACACCTTCCTCGGCTGGGGCAAGTGGTCCCTGCTCGTCGCCGGTGTGCTCGGCTTCTTCATCTGCGCCGGAATGATGATCATTGGACGGCGTAACCGGTCGCAGACCGCCGTCGACGGCGCCGCCGGGGTGCCGTGGGTGCTGGCCGGGTTGGCGTTGACCAGCCTCGCGGCCGGGATCGCCGGGGTGGCGCTGTCATGAACCGTGGACGCCACCGCAAACACAACCGCAGAACCGCAACCATCGTCCTGCTCGTCGCGATCACCGTCGCGATGATCGCCGGAACCATCGCGGTCGCCTGCATGAGCAGGAACCAGGAACCGGAACCACCCCGCCGGAACCAGGCCACGGCGGAAGCGGAAGCGGAACCGGATCCCGAGCAGGAACAGACGCAGGAACCGGAACCGCGCGAGTTCCGCTGGCCGACGGACCTCGGCTGGGAACGCGTCGCCGGAATCGACCTTCCGGTGTCGGCGTCCGACGGCCCGCGGAACCGGAACCTCGGCCTGGCCAAGGAGTACGGCCACACCCCGGCCGGTGCGGTCCTCGCCGCCCTGCACCTGATCGTGCGGACCAGCTACCAGGTCGGCGCGGCCGTCTGGGAGCCGACGCTACGCGACCAGGTCGTCGGCCCTGACGCGGCCGCGTACACCGCCGAGGTGCGCGCCGACCACAAGGCCGCGCTCCAGAAAGGCGAACCGGCCGACCGCATCTACGCGGCCATCGTCGGCGTCCGGCTCGACGCCTACAGCGCGGAAGCGGCGAGCATGCGCGTCCTCATCGAGGCACCGACCGGAACCGGAACCGCCCGCGCCGCCGCCCTGGCGCAGGTCGCCTGGAGCGACAACGACTGGCGACTCGTCGCCCCACCCCGAGGCGACTGGAGCACCGTCCGCACCCCGGTTCCGGCCGACGCCGCCGCCGACTACACCCCACTCCCGGCGAGGTGACCGCGATGTGCCAGGTCTGGGACTTCCAGTGCAAGACCCGCGAGGCCGCGGGCGACGCCGTCAGCGCCGTCGTCGGCGGCCTGGTCGGAGCGATCAGCGAAGCACAGAACGCACTGATCACCGCGACCGTCACCTGGTGGCTGTATCTGCCATCCGTCGACGCCGGCGGTGCGCCGGCGGCCCACACGTTGCAGCGGTGGATGTTGCCGTTCGCGATCCTCGTCGTCACCGGCGGGATCCTGTGGCAATCGCTGATGCTCATCATCAACCGCAAGGGCGAACCCCTCGTCGCGATCGTCAAAGGGCTGTTCACCACGGCGATCTGGGGCGCGGTCAGCCTCGCCGGCACCCAACTGCTGCTACAGGCCTGCGACGCCTGGACCGAATGGGTCCTCACCTACGGCCTTGACTGCAAGCCCGGATTCGGTCAGGACGCCGCCTGCAAGACCGACGCCCTCGGCGAACGCATGCAGTTCGTCCTGACCCCGGTCAGCCTCAACGGTGCCGGCGTCCTCATCGTCATCGTCGGCCTCTTCGCCCTGCTGGCCAGCATCACGCAGGCGATGCTGCTGCTGTTCCGCAACGGCGCCATCATCGTGCTCGCCGGCATGCTGCAACTGTCCGCCAGCGGCAGCTTCACCTCCGCCACGTCGAACTGGCTGCGCCGCATCCTCGGCTGGCTGCTCGCCCTCACCTTCTACAAACCGTTCGCCGCAACGACCTACGCGGTCTCGTTCATGCTCATCGGCGACCGCCGCAACACCGACGTCGCAACCTGGTTCACCGGTGTGGCCATGCTCGCCATGTCGATCATCGCGCTTCCCGCGATGATGAAGTTCTTCAACTGGACGGTCGGAGCGGTCCAATCCACCGGCGGCTCGGCCGGCATGCTCGCCGCCACCGGCGCCGCCGGAATGCACGCCCTCTCCTCCCAACGCGGCGCCGGCGGTGGCGGACTCAGCGCCACCGACTACGCCCGCGACCTCGACCGCCGCTACCAACCACCCAGCGGTAGCAACGGAAGCGGTTCCGGTCCGACGCCGTCGCCGGGCCCGAAGCCACCCAGCTTCACCGGCCCGTCCCCGGCCGCACCATCGGCGAGCGCCCCCGTGGGCGCGGCCGGAAGCGGCGGGGCCGCGAGCGGACTCGCCGGAGCAGGCGCAGCGGGCGCCGGTGGTGGCACAGCGGCGGGTGCAGGCGCAGCGAGCGGCGCGGCCGGCGCCAGCGGTGGCGCGGCAACAGGAGCCGGCGCGGCAACGGCCGGTGCGGCAACGGCCGGTGCGGGCGCGGCAGCCGGTGCCGGCGCAGGCGCCGGGACGGCCGCAACCGCGGGCGCCGCAGCAGCGGCCGGTCCGGCCGCGCCGATCGTCGCCGGTGCCATGGCTGTCGGCAAAGCGGTCGGGACGGCCGCGAAATCGGCCGCGGACACCGCCGCCCGCTCGACCGGCGAGGGCTGACCGGTGACCACCACGGAACACCGCACCTACGGCGGCTGGCGGCGAGCCCGCGCGATGGGCCTGTTCGGACTCGGCTTCGCACAGACCCTGATCGTCCTCGCCGCCCTGACCGCCGCCCTCATCACCGCCGCCGTCAGCATCACCGCGACGGCGATCGTCGGGCCGGTAGCGGCCGCGATCGTCCTCGGCAACGTCGCCCGGTGGGACGGCGTCTCCCTCGGCCAGGCAATCGTGCACCGCGCACGGTGGCTGGCCGGGGCCGGCCGCGGCCACACCACCTTCCGCGGCGGCGTCATGGCCCCACCCGAACACGCCTGGGACCTCCCGGGCGTCCTCGCCCCGACCGCACTCCTCGATACCCCGGCCGGCTACGGCGTGGTGTGGAACCGCCGGCTCGGCACGATGACCGTGACGCTGCGGTGCGCGGCGCAGTCGACCTGGCTGGCCGACCCCGACGCGGCGAACGCATGGGTAGCCAACTGGGGCGGCTGGCTCGCCGGCCTCGGCCACGTCCCGACCGTCCGCTGGACAACCGTCACCGTCGACACCGCCCCGGACGCCGGCACCCGCCTGACCGACTACATCACCCACCGGCTCGCCCCCGGCGGACCAACAGCCGCGCTGCGCATCCTCAAACACCTCGTCGCGACCGCACCCCAGGCCGCCGCCGACGTCCAGACCACGGTGTCGATCACCTTCGACCCGAACGCGTCCCCGGCCAAGCCGAAGTCCACAGTGGACCGTCTCGCCGAAATCGACCGTGCCCTCCCGGGACTGGAGACGAGCCTGTCGGCGTGCGGGCTGACCGTCCTCGGCCGAGCCACCGCCACCGACCTCGCGGCCATGGTCCGGCAGGCATTCGACCCCGACATCCGCGGCGACCTCAACCTCGCCGGCTCCGACCTGATGGACTGGGACAACGCCGGCCCGGTCGCCGCCGAGGAGTTCCCCGACCGGTACCAACACGAGAACGCCACCAGCGTCAGCTGGGCCTGGCACGAGGCGCCCCGCCAGCCGGTCGCCCATCACATCCTCGCCCGACTCCTGGCACCCGGCGAACATCCCAAGCGGGTCAGCCTCATCTACCGACCGCTCACCGCCGGGCAAGCGGCAGCCGAGGTGGAGCGGCAGGTCAACGCCGCCCAGTTCCGCTCGGCATACCGGCGCGCCCGCCGGCTCGACCCGACCGCCCGCGACGTCGCCGACATCGAACAGGCCGCCGCAGCGGCCCGCGAAGAAGCACTCGGCGCCGGCCTCGGCCTGATCAGCCTCTGGGTCACGGCCACCGTCACCGACCCGGCGCTGCTGGACCGCGCGGTCGCCGACATTGAATCGCGCGCCGACGCGTGCAAGGTCCGCCTCCGCCGACTGTGGCGGTCCCAGGCCGCTGGCTTCGCCACCACGCTGCCGTGCGGCGTCTGCCCGCCGGTCCTGTCCGGTGTCTGGCCCCACTGACCTCTGGAGAACGCAATGAAGGTCATCTCCTACAGCCCCGGCGTCACTCGCGAGATCTCTGCCGTCCTGGTCGCGGCCCCGGATCTTCCGTCCACTGTGGACGAACGCACCCTCGTCGCCGCCGACGGCTACTGGCAGCCCGGCGACTGGCGCGCCGACCTCGCCCGGGCGGTCACCGCCGGGCATCCCCTGAGCGCGGTCGGAATCCGCCTCGATCCCGGCGAACACGTGACGGCAAGCCGAGGTTGGGCCGAGATCGCCCGCCGGCTGCTTTTCCGCAGCGGTTGGCTGCACTCGCCGTGGGTAGCGGTACGCACAAGCCCGCAGTCGATGGTCGTCGTCGCGGCGAGCGGCCACCGAATGCGCACGGCCGAGCTACGCGGTTTCGCCGACACCGTAAGCCGCTTCGTCCACCGGCAAGAACCCGCAACGACGGGCCGGCGGTCCATGAACGTCCTCGACGCGTGTCACACCGACCGAGGCGTGCTCGCCGTCCTCGTCGACCACAAGCCGGACCTGGCCGACCTCCGGTTCACGCCGCACCCCACCTACGACGAGTTCCCCGCGAGCCGCCATCCGCTGCCACGGACCCTCTACGTCGGCCAGCACCCGGACGGCTACATCGTCGATCTGTTCGACAGCGGCGACGGGCGCGGCTTCAACGGCGAACCGTTCGATCTCCAACTCACCGACGGCAGCGTCCGCACCGTCGTCGGCCCCTACAGCAGCCGCAGCCCCATCCAGGTCGCCCGGTTCGTCCCCGACGTGTACCTCGGCGAAGTCGCACTCCACGACGACCCCCGCCGATTCCACAACACCCCGATCGACGGCCACCCCGCCATCCTCACCAACACCACCGCCCAACGCGCCCTCTTCACCGCCGCCCGCCACATCACCCGAACCCACCCGGCCGCACTGGCCCACACCTCATACCCACAGCCGAACCAACCCCCAGGCACCGCCCGCGCCGGCCCGGCCGACCACACCGACCAGACCCCGCCGCACATCCACCCGCGACGCGCGGGCCGCTGAAGGGAGCACGAGACATGACGATCGCACCCGCATGGGGCTGGGCCGGGCGCAACGCCGGCCGCGCCTCACACGTCGCCGCCGGTACCGAATACCACGCCACCACCGTGCAGGCCGCCGGCCTCTACCCGTTCACCGCCGGCAGCGGCTCACCGCTCCTCGGCGTCCCCATCGGACGCCACCAACTCTGGGGCGAATCCGTCCTGCTCGACCCGTTCGAATGGCTCACCGCCGGCCTCACCACCAACACCGGCATGTTCGTCCTCGGCCAACCCGGCGCAGGCAAGAGCGCCCTCGCCAAACGCCTCGTCACCGGCATGACCGGCACCGGCGTCCAGGCACTCATCCTCGGCGACACCAAACCCGACTACACCCGCCTCGTGAAAGCGTTGGGAGGCCAGGTGATCCGCGTCGGCCGCGGCCTCGACCGCATCAACCCGCTCGACGCCGGCCCACTCGGCACCGCACTCACCCGCATGAGCGGACCGGACGCCGACCAGCTACGCATCGAGGTCCGCGGGCGAAGACTCACCCTCCTCATCGCCCTGTGCACCCTCGTCCGCGACGGCGGACGCGTCACCAACACCGAAGAAGTCATCCTCGGCCGCACCGTCGACCTGCTCAACGACCGGTCCCCCACCGATCCCGTCATCCCCGACGTCCTCACCGTCCTCGACCAGGCGCCCGACACCCTACGGACCGCCGCCCGCGCCACCAGCCCGGCCGACTACCGACGCCGCGTCGACGACCTCGTCGCCACCCTGCGCCTGCTCTGCGAAGGCACCCTCGCCGGCGTCTTCGACGCCACCACCACCACACCCATCGACCTGACCGCACCCGCCGTCTCCATCGACATCTCCCGCGTCGCCGCCGCCGGCGACAAACTCGTCACCGCCGCGATGCTGTCCACCTGGTCCTACGGCTACGCCGTCATCGACGCCGCCGCCGTCCTCGCCCACCACAACCTCGCCCCCAGACGCCGACACCTCGCCGTCATGGACGAACTCTGGCGCGTCCTGCGCGGCGCACCCGGACTCGTCGAACCCGCCGACGCCCTCACCCGCCTGTCCCGCAACCTCGGCGTCGCCCAGATCATGCTCACCCACAGCCTCGACGACCTCGACGCCCTCGCCACCAACGAAGACCGCGCCAAAGCCCGCGGCATGGCCGAACGCTGCGCCATCAAAGTCCTCGCCGCCCTCCCCAACCGCGAACTCGACCGCATCGCCGGCATGGTCCGCCTCTCCACACCCGA
Organism: Virgisporangium aurantiacum; assembly: GCF_016863635.1. GTDB lineage: Bacteria > Actinomycetota > Actinomycetes > Mycobacteriales > Micromonosporaceae > Virgisporangium > Virgisporangium aurantiacum. Next base: position 284,718 of record NZ_BOPG01000023.1, read on the forward strand.
ACGCGACATGGTCGCCTCCTGGGCCGCCCCCGAAGCACTCATGCCCGGCGCCACCCACCCCGGCCGCGGCCGCTATCTCCTCAAAACCGGGGAACGCGCCGGCATCCCCGTCGCCCTCTACCTCGTCGACGACGAACCGAACCTGTACGACACCGACGCCGCCGTCCGGGCAGGTTCGCGATGACCGCCCCACCGCAGACCTTGACGACGAACCGGAACTCAATCGTCGACGAGGATCGCGTACAGGTCCGAATCGCGCCAACCGTCGCGGATGTATGCGGTGCCCCGCATTCGGCCTTCATACCGCATACCGACCTTGCGGAGCACCGCTGCCGAGGCGACATTGCGCGGGTCGCACGTGCCAAAGACGCGGTGACGCCCGTACACGCTGAAACCCACTCGCAGCAACTCCCGCGCCGCGGCCGTAGCCACGCCCTGCCCCCACACGCGTGGATGAACCGCGTACGCGATCTCGCCGGTGCTCGGACCATGGAGCTTCAACTCGGCGCTGCCCACGACCTGACCACCGACGAGCACCCCGAACACATACCGGTCCGGAGGCGCCGCCACAGCCGCCCGCACGTACTCCTCTGTCTGCTCGTACGTGTTGGGTCCCCACGCCTGGTAGCGGCGCGACTCCGGCAGGCAGGCCCAGTCGTGGACGGCAGCGGTGTCGTCGAGCGTGAGCGGGCGGAGCGCGAACTGCATGAGCGCACGCTAGGTCGACTGCTGACCCGATGGCAACCGATCGACCGGGCAGGTGCCCGATGAGGGCCCGGCCCGTCGTCCCGGCCAGCACCGCCGGCGGCTTCCCTGTCGTCCCATGGCTGATCGTCACCGGCTGCGCCGCCGGCTACGGCCTGGTCGCGCTCGCCTGGCTCGCCGGCCGCATCGCGGCCATCCTCGCCGGCCAGCCACAGCGGGGACCGTCGCTCGGTTGGACATTCGTCGACGCACTCGTTCGAGGGGACGCACAGCAGCTGTGGCCCGGCACACCGCCGCTGCTCGTCGCTGTGGTCTTCGCGCTGCTGCTCGCCGTCGTCGTCGTGCCGGTCGTCCTCGGATGGCTGTGGTGGCAGAACCGGCGCCCGGACGCCGACGACCCCATCCCGTCGCTCGCCGCGCCCCGTGACGTCGACGAGCTCCTCGGTGACACCGCCCGCCGACGCGCACAAAGACTGCGGCCGAGCCTCGCCGGACTCGACCCGCGCGAGATCCCTGATACCGCAGTGGGTGTAGCCCTCGGCCGCCTGATCCACCGTGGTCGGCAGCGGCCGGTGCTCCGGGCCAGCTGGGAGGACGTCCTCCTCGCCATCATGGCGCCACGCGCCGGCAAGACCACCGCGCTCGCCGTCCCACCGATCCTCGACGCACCCGGCGCCGTCCTCGCCACCTCGAACCGGTCCGACGTATGGGCGGCCACCGCCCGCGCCCGCAGCACGGTCGGGCACGTGTGGCTGTTCGACCCGCAACGGGTCACCCGGCAACCACAGGGATTCTGGTGGGACCCGCTCTCGACGATGTCCACAGTGGAGGAAGCGGCCCGGCTCGCCGACCACTTCATCCAGGAGATCCGCGGAGTCGGCTCCTCCGACCCGTTCTGGCCCCTCGCCGCCGGCGACCTTCTCACCTGCCTGTTCCTGGCCGCCGCGACCTCCAGTGGCACCCTCGCCGACGTCCAGGCCTGGCTGTCCGACGTCACCAGCCGCGAACCCGTCACCCTGCTGAGAGCTGCCGGATTCCCGCAAGCCGCACGGTCGCTTGCCGGGCGACAGTCCGGCGCCCCCGAGACCCGCGACGGCGTCTACGAGACCGCCCGCACCGCGGCGAGATGCCTGTCCGACCCGGAGATCATGGCCTGGGTCACTCCCCCGCCCGGCTGGCTGCCGCAACTCGACGTGCACACGTTCGTCGACTCCACCGACACGCTGTACCTATTGTCGAAGGAAGGCGCCGGCGCCGCCGGACCGCTGGTCGCCGGACTCACCGACAGCGCCTTCCGCACCGCCATCTCCTACGCCGAATCCGCCGGCGGCCGACTCGACCCGCCCCTGCTCGCCGTCCTCGACGAGGCCGCGAACATCTGCAAAATCAGCGACCTGCCCCAGCTCTACAGCCACCTCGGCGGCCGCGCCATCATCCCGATCACCATCGTCCAGAACCTCGCCCAGGGCCAGGGCGTGTGGGGCGAACGGGGCATGGCCGCGCTATGGAGCGCGTCCACCATCAAGCTGATCGGCGCCGGTCTCGACGACGCCCGCCATGCCGAGGACATGTCCCGCCTCATCGGCGACCACGACGTCGCCGTCGCGTCGGTCAGCCGCGACGGCCGCGGCTACCCGAGCTGGTCGACCGGCGTGCAACGGCGGCGGATCCTCGAACCCGGCGACCTCCGCGCCATCCCTCGCGGCCGCGCGATCCTCCTCGCGACCGGCGCCCGCGCCGCGATGGTCGACCTGATGCCCTGGTACGACAGCGACCACGCCGCCACCATCGCGTCCGACACGGCCGCGAGCGTCGCCGAGATCACCCGGCACGCACAGGCCGACCTCGACCGCCGGCACGGTGCCGCATGAACCTTCGTTACGTCAACGAGGCCGCCGCCGCGTTCTACGCCGAACGCCTTGTCCGAACCCCCGCCGCCCTCGACTACCTGCGCGCACACGGCCTGTCGAACGCAAGCCCGCAATGGCGGATCGGATACGCGCCGGCCGGGTGGACCGTCCTCAACGCGCACCTCGTCGCCGAAGGATTCAGCACGACCGACCTCCTAGACGCCGGCCTCGCCTTCCGGCACCGCCAGACCGGGAACCTCCTCGACCGGTTCCGCGGCCGGCTCGTCTTCCCGATCACCGACCTCGACAACCGCACAATCGGGTTCATCGCCCGAGACCTGACCGGCCGTAGCTCCAGCAAGTGGATCAACACGCACGACAACACCGTCTACCGCAAGAGCACCGTCCTGTATGGACTCGGCCAACAACTCGCGCACCCGCCGGCCGTCACCGGCGACCCCATGGTGTTCGTCGTCGAGGGCGCCACCGACGTCGTCGCCGTCCACCTCATGGCACAGGCCAGGCGCATCACGCGGCCGACGTACGCGGTCGCCCCGTGCGGAACCGCGCTTACTGAACACCACCTCGACGCGCTGTGGCAGGGGCTGCCCGACGCCCACATCGTTCTCGCCTTCGACGGCGATCCCGCCGGACGACGCGCGGCCTCCCGCACCTACGGCCTCGCCAAAACCTGGGGCGGGCAGGTGTCCGGAACGATCCTGCCCGCCGGCCGCGATCCGGCCGACCTCCTTGCCGCCGGCGGGCCGGACCGAGCGGCGGCCGTCCTGCTCGACTCCGTCCAGCCGCTGGCGAGAGTCGAACTCGTCAACCGGATCGACGCGCTACAGCGGGACAGGCGCATCACCGACCCCGCTGCCTATCCGGCCGACCGCGACCGCGTCTACCGCACCATCGCGTCCCTGTTCGTCGACGACCCCGGCGACGTCGACCACCTGTCCCGGGCAGCCGCCGACCGCCTCGGCGTCGACCCGACCACGGTGGTCCGCGGCGTCGTCGAGGTCCTCGAAACCCGCAACGGTTCCCCACCCGGCGGCGACCCTGATCCGGCGCCGGACACCGCCGCTGCACCACCCCCTTCCCCGGATCCGACACCTGAAGCGACGACGACGGCGCCGCGACCGAGCAAGCGCCGCGACGAACGGGCCACCGTCTCCGGAACGGCCCACAACCGCGGCGGCGCGACGCCCGGCGACATCACGATCGTCACCCGCCACGACCCGGCCGCCGGCCGCACCGTGTGGGCGATCGCCGACGGCATCGGCACCCATCCGGAAGCGGCAACGGCGTCGGTGCTGGCAGCCGAGATCGCCGCGACCGTCGCCCTGCGGACTGCTCCCCCGGCCGGACTGCACGCTGCCCGCCACGCGCTGAACGGCCACTACACAGGAACCCACCTCAGCCACGCCGGCGACGCCAGCATCCTCGTCGTGACTGCCTACCCCGAACCCGACATCCGGCACGGCGTCCGGTTCGAACTCGCCTGGGCCGGCGACTGCCGCGCCTACACCATCCACAATGGACAGCTTGCCGAGGTCACCAAAGGGCCTGTCCCTCGCAGCGGCCTCGCCGAGTCGCTGCTGACGTCCAGCGTCCGCGCCGGCGCCATCAGCGTCTGCCCACTCAACGCCGGCCCACTCCTCCTGTGTACCAACGCCCTGCCGCGGCATGTGTCCGACAGCGTTCTCGCGTTCGAACTCGCCGGAACCTCCGAAGCCCGACGCACTGCCCGCCGGCTCGCCACCTCAGTCACCGGCACCGAGGTCGGCGTCGTCCTCATCCACGCCACCACGGCACCGCCCCACCGGGTCACCTCGACATCCGGTCCGGCGCGGCAGGTACCGGCCGCGACCGGCCCGGCCCCGGCGCTCGCCCGGACCTCCTTCGCCCCGATGACCGCACATCCGTTGTCCACAGCCACCCCCGCTGTCCACAGCCCAGAGAGCGCGCCGTTGCCACGCGCCCCGAAACGGAGGTGACCTGCACGCCATGAACTTCACCGACCGAATCAACCACGCCCACGACACCCTCATCGACGGCACCGATCCCGACGGCCTCGACGTACGGCAGGCCCTCCTCCTCGCCGACCGCGCCGCCACCGTCGCCAACTACGCCACCGACACCGCCGCCGGCTGGGACCAGTACGCCCTGTCCATCGCCGACGCGATCGAGCACCTCGACGCGCCCCTCGCGGCCGGCTGGATCCTGGCGGCCGACATCCATCCCACCCCCGCCGACGTCGACCGGCTCGCCGAACCGGTGCAAGCGCTCGTGCAGCGACTCGCCGACGTGCTCGCCGCCGCCGCGACCGGCGACACCGACTCACCGTGGCGACGGCTGGTCTGGGCACAGGTCGCCCACCGCCTCGACGACGCCCGCAAGGACCTGCCGTGAACACCGGCGACCACCTCGATGAAGCCGCCGACACCCTGGCCCGCGCCACCGTCGCCCTCCGCGACCACCGACCCTACGACCCCGACGAACAAGCCGCGGTCGCTGTCGGTCGCACCCGCCTCTACGAAGAACTCAGACGACAGGTCGGCCTGTTAGCCGGCCCCGGCATCGATCCGGACATCCCTTCAGCCAGCCTGGCTTCCAGCCTGCGCGAAGCGACCGCAGCCGTCCGCGCCGCGATGCCTGCACAACTGCCGGCCGCACCACCGATCGGACCGGTCAGCCGAGCCCTCGTGCACGCTGTCGACGCGATCGTCACCGTCAACACCGGATTGGCGGGACACCTCGGCGCCGGAAGCACTGGACCGACCACGCCAGAAGGCGTCGCGCTCCGCGCGGGCCACGGTCGCGCCGACAACCTCGCCGCGGTCGCCCGCCTCGCCTGCGCCGCAATCGACCTCGATACCCGCCTCATCGTCGATGGATGGCTGCAACCTGCGCCCGACGCCGGCAGCTGGCTACCGCTGCTCATGGCCGCCGACACCGACATCGTCCGCACCGAGCACGGCAACCTCGCCATCGAGGCCCTGCGCGTCGCGAGCCGAGGCAATGCCGCCGAGGCACCCAGCCGCCGCGTCAACCCCATCACCGGCGACCAACCCTGGCGATGGCAGCTCATCACCTCGTCTCGCCTCCTCACCGACGCCCTGGACGCTGCCCGATCTTCCTTGCTCACCAATGGTCGCGATCTGACCACCACCGAGGCCGCCCGAATGGCCCGATCGGCCCTAATCTGCACCCACCACATCGGGCACATCCTCGGCCACACCACCGCCATCCCGAACCAGGTGGCCAAGCGAGCGCGAAACGCCACCACCCAATGGCGAATTGCGAACGGAACCGCAAGCCTCCTTCGTAGCCCCGCCAAACAGCCCGTCGGTGGTTACACCGCCGACAACGCCCTTCGCGCCGTCGCGGACTGGCTTTCACGCACGATCGGTCCGCCAACGCGCTGGCGGCCTGTGGCCAAGTGGCCGGCCCTCAGTCCGGATAGATCCTGGCAGACCCTCGCGAGTGAGATCGCCGTCCGCCTACCCGAGATCGCCTTACTCATGTCCGAGCAGGTGCGACGCGCGCATGAAGCGGGCGGGCTTCTCCGCCCCGAAGCCCTATACCGACAACCCGGCAAGGTCCTCCACCTCGCCCAATGGCAACGCGCGCCTGCTGACGACCCCGTCTGCCGCTGGCTTCGCAACTCACTGCAACGCGCCTTCAACGCCGGCACCGAACTCGCCGACCTCACCGGTGTCGAACCGCCGGTCGGAATCATGGACGCTGTCAGAACTCTCCGCCAGCAGGGTGAGCACGCCACCGTCCGAGAGGTCATCGATGGCAGCTTCGCGGCCGCGCCGACTCCGAGACGGCAACCGTCCTCTCAACCGACGGCCGGAACCAGATGGCCAGAATGCCGTGACCGCCATCGATAGGGAGCACTCGCCCATCGATAAACGGACCCGCTCTCCTAGCGCAATCCAAACCTTAGGAAGATCAACGTCAGGCGGAATATGCCTGATTCCCCGTACCCAGTGGAGCCCGAGACTGGGGCACGGCAGGGTGAGGTTCCGTGGCTTGGAGAAATTCCACAACTCCGACGGTGTTCATGATTCTATAGACCGGCGGCGAGCAGATAACCGATAGCGTTCCGCCAAGCCGATAAACGAGCTGCCTAAATCCGACAATGACGCCCAGGGCGGTGGACTCAAGGAATCTGACGCCGCAGAGATCGAGCACACACCGCATGGATTCGGCCGGCGCAACTTCCTGTAACGCGTGTCGAAACTCCGCCACACAAGAGATATCCAGCTCTCCTGAGACCGAGATTGTCCGGCAGCCGCTCTCATCGTCACCTGCGGAGACAGCGGCGGAGAATGGGTAGTCAGCAGGCCCTGGCACCGCCACACCAATTCGGTAAAGCTGCTCAGCTAAGCGAGGGACACCGAGCCTCTCGGTGTCCGTATCAGCCACGCGCAACCATAGGGCGTGAATGTTCGCTACCTCTGTCGTCGTGTCTCGACCTCTAACGGAGCGGGCGACCAGGACGCGAACCAAACTCTCAACTTTTGCCCAGCGCGGCCGCCCCGTCCCTCGAAGCAGCGCGCTCACTCCTTCATGACTCAATGTGTCGGGGAGATCATCACGCCGATTCACCTGATGACTGATCCATCGAGTGCCTGGCATTCCGGCATCTCGATAGAGGTCATGCAAGGCGAGGACAAGATCACGCAGTGGTCCGGAGGGCACAGTCCGTTCATCTGGCACCCCAACACCGACCATATGCAGTTCCTCTCACATTCTTATCATCCCTGTCAGATTCCGCCAGCTTGCCACAACGGACCCTGGGCCGCGCTTGTCAGAATTCGTTCGTGGTCGACAGGAACTGATCAGCCACCTAATCCACTGCGCGAGAATTGACTACCAAGACAGACGGTAAAGTGATTTTGGCCATCGGTCTATTGACAAGGGAGAACAAGCATCAGCTGAACCCTCCTCGCATTCCATCGCAGTCGCTGCTCGATGCCGACACGTGGGTCATCGAGGAGGGGCGCCATGCACAACAACGAAATCGACCGGACCGAAAAAGCTGATCGACGAACTCAGACGATCATCGCCATCGCCGCACTGCTCTCAGCCGTCGCTGCAGTAATCACCGCATGCGGCGGTTGCGCGGGATGGTTCATCAGCTAGGCGGTCACGAGCGTTGACCGACTCGGATTACGTCGTCGTTCGAGCCTGTGGGGGCCAGGTGCCGCCACAGGCGATCTTTTGATAATGACGGCCAAGTCATCCGCGCAGTCAAGCGTCCCTGAACTCAGTCCTCCGGCGGATGCCACCAGCCGTCAGGTGCCAGATCGGCGGCCGGGACGGGTTGGTCCGTGTGGCGGGCTTCGCGGTCACCGTCGGCTGAGCGGCATTGGCGGAAGGTGCCGTCCGAGCCGAGGAGTTCGCGGAGATGGCGGTCGACTTCGAGCGACCAGGCGGACATGCCGGTTGGTTGCAGGCGGTGAGCTTCCCAGGAACGCCACAGGAGTTCCAGACGCCAGACGGCCTCGGCGTGGCGCCACCACTGCGCACACCAGCGCCAGGTGTGATCGTCGACGCGCCAGCCAAAGGTGGGCAGGAACATCAGATGGACCCAGATCTCGGCGTCGGGATACCGGAGCTCGAGTGCGGCGGCCTGATCGGCCTGGCCGTTGTCAGCGGCCGGCGGTTCGTGATCGGGCGTGGTCATCGCGTCCTCCGGTGGATCGGATTCGCGGCGCGCGCCCGGGCGGGCATCGCGGCCGGGTGGGCGGTAAGCACGCGGCGGGCCGGAACGGGAAAGGACTCGGCGGCGACCTGCGCCGCCGTCCGCCCGGGTCCGTCTGGTGCAGCCGCCGGCGCATGCCGGTCCAGAAGCGTCTCGATGTGGTCGATCGATTCGGTGGACCAGCCGGCGTCCTCCAGGTTGCGCACCAACCGGCTCCGCTCGATCGGTCCGGCCGTACGGGCGAGGTCGGCCAGGGCGGTCTCGAGTTCCTCGCTGAGTCGAGGTAGAGCGCCGGCGGTCGGTGGGCGTCCGCCGTGGGGACGCGCGGGGCCGTCGCCGCGCCAGGTGTAGCGGACGGCGTTGGTCATCGCCTCGGCACGCGAGGTGCCGTCGGCGCGCTGCTGGTCGTAGAAGTTCATCAAGCCGGGCGCGCGTTGGCGGAGGTCAGCTTCGGCGGCCGCGAGAACGGTCGCGGCGACAGGGTCGGTGTCGGCGTACCGCAACTCGGCACCCCATTGACGCGCGAGTTCCTGGAACGGCAGACCGGCGAGATGGTCGCGCAGACGCTGCGGATCGCCGGCGAACCGGGCCCAGTCCCGGGCCTGTCGCTTCGAGAGGGCACCAGCCTCGCGTTGCGCCGTGGCGGCGCGGCGGGCGTCGTCGGCGAGCTTCGCGGCACGCTGCTCGGTGCGGCCGGCGGCTTGACGCTTGTTCTCGGCATGCAGTCGGGAGCCGGCTTCGACGAGGACGCCGAGGGCCATCAGGCGTTCCATCGCCTGGCGGGTGGCGTCGCTCCAGGGGTCGTGATGTTCGGCGTCCATGGCGGGTACGGTGCCGGCCGGGGGTTGCCGGCACCGTGGCGACAGGTTGACGCCGACGAGCTCAAGCAGCAGGTCAGGCGGCAGACGATCCGCTATCGGGGCCACGGCCGTTGCCGACGGCGGCCAGCACGGCCCGAACCGTCCGGTCCGACACCTGGACCCGCGCTGCGATCTCCTTCTGCGTCGCCGACGGCTCCGCCTGCCGGGCATCCAGCACCGCCCGCACCGTTGCCGACCCGACCCGGGGCACCCGAGGTACCGAATCGCCATCGTCCGACACCGGAACCCGAGACCCCGCGGTGGACGATCGACGACGGGATGCCAGTTCCGCCCTGACCGTATCCAGGTCCGCCTTGGTGCCAGTCGCTTCCGCCCGCGCATGTTCCGCTTCCGCAGCGAGTGCTTCCGCTTCCGCCTGCGCTACCGCGAGCGCTTCCGCCCCGGCCCGATGCGCTTCCACCCTTGCCGCTTCCGCCTCCGCGCAGACCCGAACGGCTTCCGCACGCGCATGGTCAGCGTCTTCGCGGCTCCGCGCGGCTTCCGCCAGGGCGAGTTCCGTCTCCGACCGTGCGCGTTCCGCTTCCGCACGAGCTGCTTCCGCGTCCGCGCGGGCGGAAGCAACCGCTTCCAGTTCCGCCGGCGTCGCCGGCCGGGTCCGTTCCGCCGCCCGCCACACCCGCTCCACCCGCGCCCGGGCCGCGTCGAGCACCGCGTCATCGGCGCGCATCGCCAACGACCGCAGCCGCATCTGACACCAGCCGCGCCGCCACCGCCACCGCCACGACGTCGAGTGAAGCCGGTGCGCCACCTTCGCCACCGCCCGCACCTGCCGCTCCCGGTCCACAGTGGACAGATCCGTCACTCCCGGCCGGGCAAGTCCAACGGCGACCAGAACCCGGCGAGGAGTCCACGTCCAACTGATCGCATCCGCCGGCCGCGCCACCCCGTCCCCCGCGAGACCGACCCACCACTGGTGCGCGACCAGCAGCGGCACCGCCAACCGCAGTCCCATCTCGACCGCGCTGTCGCCCGCCATGGCCGCGATCAGCCCGGCCACGACGGCGATCAACCACACCGCCCGCCCGTGCCGACCCGCCCGCCCACGCTCGGCGTGCGCCCGCTCGGCGCGAATCATCGCCGTGGCCATCATCGCCTCGAACAGGAAGAACCCGAACCCGGCGAACACCGGCGACAACCGCAGCTTCTGCGTGGCGACCTCCCACATCGCCTCTCCCGACCATGCGAACCCGACCAGGAACGACAACCGCGCGAGCCACCCGTCCGGCCGGCCGCTGCGCACCGCCCGCCACACCAGCCAGGCCAGCAGCGTCACGCACACGGCCAGGCCGCCGACGACGAGGGCCGGCGCGTGGTCGCGGCCCCAGGCCGCGACCACGCCGGCATCGAGGCCGGTCACCGCAGGACCGCCGGTCGCTCATTCAACGGGACGCGCATCAGCCCGGCCTTCCTGATCGACTGCCACGGACGCCCGCGAGGATGCGCCACCCCCGTTGACGGCACCGTCGACGGAGTCGTCCGCCACGCTTTCGTCAACCTCGTCGTCGATGCCCTCGTCAACGTCGTCCTCGTCGTCCTGCTGGTTTTGAACGAGCCCGGCCTCGATCTCCGCGCGGGCCTCGACCTCGGCGGCGGCCAACTCGTACCCGGCCTCGACCAGCCGGTCCAGCCACGCCATCGCGGCGGCAGGATCGCGCCGCCAGCCCGGCCCGTTGCGAGTCAGCATCGCCAGATTGTCCTCCTGACCGGCGATCCACCGCGCGACCAGCAACCGGCTCAACCGGTCCAGCTTCGCCTCGCCGGTGGCCCGGATGTCGCCACCGGCCAGAGCCTGCACCAGATCGGCGTCGCCACGGTCGACACGGTCCGGATCCTCGACCGCCGCCCGCACCGCCTCGACGAACAACACCTTCGCCGCCTTGGCCGTGCCGTACGTCTCGACCAGAAACCCGCGCCGGACCGTGGCCGCGTCATCGAGCGCGGCGATACGGGCCTGCTTCGCCTCATGCGCGGCCTCGGCAGCGGCGATCTGGTCCTTGGACCGGTAGCTGGTGTGAGTGGTTCGGACGTAGCCCCGCTCGGCCGGGTCGAGGCAGATCACCACCGCCTTCGGCGGGCTGATCGCCGTGTCGATGAACGCCGCGAACCCGTCCGACGCCTTCACCGCGTCCGGGTCCGGCGCCTCCCGGGTGACCGGGTCGATCAGATCCTCCGTACGGGCAGCGGCGCAGTTGTACGGCCAGCCCTTGGGCTTCGCCACCACCGTCACGCCGGCCGCTTCAAGTCCGGCCCGCAGGTCCCGGGTAGCTGCGGCGTCGGTGCGCTTGCGCCGCTCGTCGGCCATCCGGTGCTTGATCCCCCACGGAGTGGCCGCGTCCTGCAGAATCCGGGTGACCGCCTTCGGGTCGTCCTCGAACTCCGCCAGAGCCGCGACGTCCTCCAGCGACAACCGACCCGCGTCCGCATTCGCCTGCACCGCCGACGACATGCCACTCAGCCGCAATGTGGCCGCCACATGCGTCGTGGACTTCCCGACCCGGCGACCGATCTCGGCCGCGTCCAGGTCGAACGCCGCCAGCTGGGCGTAACCCGCCGCCCGTTCCATCACGGTCAACGGAATCCGCTGATCGGCGTCGTTCTCGACCAGCATCACCGCGACCTGATCGGCCGCCGCGTCGACCAGATCGGTCCGCACGAGGCCCGGCACCGTCGCCGGCCTACCGTCCGGCCACCGGCCGGAATCCAGGACCGCCGCAGCAGCCGCCGCACGCCGGTGCCCGGCGAGAATGCGGTAGCCCTCACCGTCCGGCAGCAACGTCAGCGCCTGGACGACGCCGTTCGCGGCGATGCTGGCCTCAAGCTCGGCCAGGTCGCCGAGATCGGTCCGCAGGTTTCCGGGATGCGACAGCAAGGATCTCGGATCGACGTGAACCAGAACCCCGCCCGTCGTCTTCGGAGCGGCAGTACGGGACTTGCGGGCGACAGAAGCAGGCATGACGAACCTCCTGGACGGCGCGCAGTGGCGCACCCGGAACCGGGGAAGAAAATGAGGAACGCGATTCGTGGGCCAGAGCGGGGGCGTCGCCTCATCCGCCGGCCGAACCAGGTCAAAGCGTATCAATCTTGATCGTGAAAATCAAGCATTTCCGCAGTTCAGAGGCCATTTGATCACTGCCCTCCGTGACAGGCTGAGGCGATGACGTGCAACGGCGGAAGCAAGTTGTAGTGTCCGGTTACCGGATCCGCCGACCGGGCGCGGTCGGCTCCACCGGCAACCGGGATCCGCTGACCCGGCGGGGTCAGCGGAAGGTCCGCAACGGAGCCGTCGACCCCCTCCGGCCACCGTCAATGCCATGGACACCGGACCGGACGACGGGATGTCGAGAGGCAGCGACCGGCGGCACCGGTTCCCCGGCCGGAAGTCGCGAATCAATCTGCGCTTCGACATGGACGAGCACCACGAGGTGGCCAGCGCCGCCATCCGGGCCGGACTCACTCCCAGCGGCTTCTGCGCCGACGTCTCGCTGGCCGCCGCCCGCGGCACAGCCCACGCCGCCCATCCGGTCGCCGGTCTCGACGTCACCTGGGCTGAACTCGCAGGCCTGCAACGCGACCTCTTCGCGGCTCGAACCGCAGCAACCGAACTCGGCGCCGCACTCGGACAGACCGCCGACGCGATCAACACCGTCGACCAGGCACCACCATGGCTCGGCGACGCCGTCAACCATGCCGAGCTCACGCTCGACCGGATCGACAGCGTTGTCGACCGCATCGATCAGCGGCTCCGGTGATCCCCACCGTCCACAAGCGGGGTCGCAACGTCCGCGGCCTGCTCGCCTACCTGTACGGACCCGGCCGCCACGAAGAACACCGCAACCCGCACATCATCGCCGCCTGGACCGGCCCGCAGCAGATCCCATGGCTGGAACCGACGTGCGGACCAACCGGCCGGCACGACATCGGTCGCCTCGCCCGTCTGCTCAACCAGCCCGTCAACGCCGCCGCCAACCCACCGGAACTGACCGTTTGGCACACCTCGGTCCGCAACCACGCCAGCGACCGCCCGCTGACCGACCAACAGTGGGCCCACATCGCTCGCGAGATCATGAACGCCGTCGGTCTCGCTCCACACGGCGACCCGAACGCAGTCCGCTGGGCCGCCATCCGTCACGCCGAAGACCACATCCACGTCGTTGCCACCCTCGTCCGCCAGGACGGCAAGACGGCGTGGGGCTGGAACGAGAAGTACAAGGCCCAAGCGGCCGCACGCCGCCTCGAACGCGAACTGGGCCTCCACCAGGTCGGGCCGGCCGACCACACCGCCCACCGCTATCCGGGGGCTGCCGAACAGAACAAGACCCGCCGCCTCGGCCACCGTGACGTTCCGCGCGACCGCCTCCGCCGCGAAGTTCGAACCGCCGCCGCGGCATCCGCCGGCGAAGCCGAATTCTTCGACCGACTGCGCAACGCCCGCATCCTCGTCCGGCTCCGGCACAGCACGATCGACGGGGGCGACATCACGGGCTACTCCGTCGGGTTACCCAGCCACCGCACCTCGACCGGCGACACCATCTGGTACGGCGGCGGCCGCCTCTCCCCTGACCTGACCCTCCCCCGGCTTCGCCACCGGTGGGGACGCCCGACTGCCGGTCCTGAACCACGCGTCGGTCGAGGCGCCGCCGTCCTCGGCTCTGCCCGAGACGCCATCCAGTCCGCGGGCAAGCACATGACGAACGTGGCTGACGCCAGCCCCGACCGAGCGGCCACGGTCGCAGTCCAATGCTCCGACGTCCTGGTCACACTCGCCCGAACCATCGAACGCGGACGCGTCGGGCCGCTGACGATGCTCTGCGATCAGTTCGACCATGCCGCCCGTACTGACGGCCGGCACAGGCCCGCGCATTCCGTCGCCGGCGGCGATCTCCGCTCGTCCGCACGGCTCATCGCCACGCTGAACCACATCGACACGACGCGCGACGCACGGCTCCTGCTGGACCTGCTCCAGGCCATGGCGACGTTCGCCGACACCCTCGCCAACCTGCGCCACGCCCAACGCCGACTGCATCAGGCACGGTCGGCGCTCTCGGCAGCAGCCGCTCTGCGCGCCGCCGCGACAAAGCTCGCATCTCAGCAGCCGCACCAGCTTCCGTTGCCGCTCACGATCGACCATCCGATCGCCACCGGAGCCCGGCCACCAACCATCCGAGCAGTTCGACGCTGACCGAATCTTGCCGACCCTGAACGCGTACACCGTCGCCGACGAGAGGATCACGACCCGGCCGAGGACTAACGCGCAGCTCGTGGACTTGGCACATCGAACACGTTCGCCGTCGGTCTGTTGCCCACGGACGGATCCGGCCTGTGCTATTCGACAACTCAGCATGCTGCCCTCGGCGGTCCGCGTCGACCATCACGCGCACGCCGCCCGCCCGGGTCGCTCGCCCGCCGGTACCTCGCTGACCGGAAGGATGCCCTGCACAACGGGCGGAGCCGGCAGGACTCACTGGGAGCCGTACCCGAAATTGCGCATCGACGACGGCGCCGTGCTCCTCAGCAACCTTGACGCGCCCGTCGCGGAGCTGTTCACAGCCGTCCCGACCGTAGTCGCTGTCGAAGCCGCAACCTCCGATAAGGCCCGACAAGACCTGACCGGCGCTGTGAGCCAGCGGCAACCTTTACGTCAACGGGTGGGGACCACGGTGGGCAGACAACCATCCTCAGCCAGACGGGTAAGCGAGATGTATTCCGATCCACATTGGCGTCGGCGTCTGCACACGCGGCAGGCAACGGTTGACCGGGTAGCCCCACGCACCGTGGCGCCCGCCCCTCACCGAGCGACGTCATGAAAGCTGCCCCGGTGCCAACCACCGAACCGGATCCGTTGCTGACGGTCGATCAAGTAGCACGCTGGCTCGGAAAGCCGAAAGCGACCCTGTACGCGTGGCGAACTCGCGGCCTCGGCCCCAGGGCGATTCGAGTCGGCAACGTACTGCGGTACCGCCGCAGCGAGGTCGAACGTTGGCTCGACGCTCACACCGACGACCGGGCGCAATCTCTATGATGGCCCGGTTTCCGAGTAGCGGTCAGTGCGACGCTGCCGCCGTTGTCAGTTCCGTGATGTCCGCGACCAGCCTCAACGAACTCCTAAACCGGAGCCTCGACTGGCACTCAGGGCCGCACGTAGGAGCTTGGGAGGTTAGGTGAGCCCTCGGGCACACACAGGATCCCACCCGCACTGTCGTGCCCGCATGCAGCCGCGGTTTCGCTGGCAAGGTTCCGAGGGGCATCCGCGTGTTGGTACGCGGTGGGGTGCGGTGGCCGGCGCTTCGCTCAGTCCATGTCGACGCTCATCGTCCAGTCTGACGGATCCTCGTGGGGGATGCGAACGCGGTAGGTCTTGCCGCCACCCTCGACCGTGACTGCCCAGTGGCCCTCAAGACGCTGGCACGGCGGCACGTCGCTGGTCCAATGATTCGTTGAGAGGTGACCGCGAGCCGGCACCTTGGTCGACGTTCTCAGCTCGGGGCCGGTGAGGTGGGTCGTCCATTGTCGGCGGAGGGTGTTGTCGGGTGTCGACCGTTGGGGCGGTGGTGTCGCTCGGTGGGTGATGCCGACGTGGCTGGCCGCATTGTCCTGCAAGTGAAGGAGTTGATGTTGCGCCTGCGGCGGGCCTCCAGAGCGGCGTGGAATAGTTCGCGGGGTTCGAACCAGGCGGGCCGAAGATTCCAGCATACGAAACCCCTTCGCGACGGTCGCGGGTTACAGTTCCCGCTTCCAATCGTCCGAGAGGGTCGATCTTGAGGACGTTGAGGTGATCCATGCCGGGCCGGTCATGAATCTGGCCGCCGCGCAGGTTCGAATCCTTCCGGGGGCACGTCACAGAACTGAAACAGCGCAGCGCGGTCGGACGATTACTGATCGTAGAAGCCAGTTTCGCAGTTGGATAACGGACGAGGACGCCCCGGCGCTCGCTGGGGCGTCCTCGCGTAAGTCCATGAACGTTGGCCAGAAGTGCCCAGTATCGCGGCGGGGCGGTCCGCCGCGCGTGCTGAACGGCGCGGCGTCCGTAGGCTTGCGGATGTGGCAGACGTCCAACCGAGCGAGACAAGCCGCGGGCGGCAGTGGCTAACGAACTTCGTCCCCGATGACGTGCCAATAGCTAGGACCCTGCTCGACGGACTGCGGGTCCTGTCCGAGGACGAATTCAGATCGGGGTTGACCCGGCTCCTGACCAGCGTCGTGGAAGAGAAGCTGAGCGACGGGCCTGTCGCGCTGTATCCTGTTCGGCCACCGCCGACCCCAAAGGCCGACGAGACTCCCGGGCCGCCAACCTATGTCGAGCCGAACCCGGCACGGCCGATCGAGCCCGACGCCGGAAGCGAGCTGATCGTTGCCAACATCATCACCGAGATCACCAAGACCTTCAAGAACCATCCGGTGCATGGAAGTCCCGATCTAGATACGCTCCGGTTGAGCCGGTGCCGCACTGCCCTATTCGTTGATGACTACTCCGGCACCGGACGCAGCGTGCGAAAGTTTCTCGCCGCATGGCAGCGGAATGCGACGATTCGCAGTTGGCGGTCGTACCACCTGCTCAGGTTTCACCTCGTGACCTACGCGTGGTCCCCGCGCGCCGAACAAGCCGTAGGTCAGCACGTCATGCTGGACGGTCCACCGCGTGCAGTCGAGTACGGACTGGACTTCGACAGCGCGCCGTGGGACGACGATGACCGAGTTCGTGTGCGACAGCTCTGCAAGACCTACGCCCTGAATACAAGCAAGGCTCTCGGCTACCGCAAAAGCGAAGGAACGTTGGCGATGGTGCATACAGCACCGAACAACCTGCCCAACATCCTGTTCGAGGGCAAGCGTCAGGACGGCGAGCCGTGGATCAGCTTCTTTCCCGAGGGCCACAGACGGCTGGCGCCCGTGCAGCAGTTGGAGTTGGGCGGATACCGTCCGCCCGGCCTGAGCCTTGCCTCCCTGGCGGCGCGCGCTGGCAACGAACGACTCGCCGAAGGCAAGCTTGTGGACCTGCCAAGGACGCAGCCACTCATGCTGGTCCTTGCCCAGATCAGTTGCGGTGTCCGTCGCCCGGACCATCTGACCCTAGAACTTTCACTGTCGTCGTTCGAGGTCAGCAGCATTCTCAAGACGGCACGAGAACTGCAATTTGTCGATGACCACCTTCACCTCACCGACCGCGGCCACGAAGAACTCCGACACGCCCAGATGAGGCCACGACGGGTCACCCTCCACCTACAGGGTAGCGACGAGCCGTATTATCCTGTGACCTTGAGGGGGGCCGTTGACATCTAGAACCGTCGGAGCCGTCGGCTCCGACACAGGGGCGACGAGTCCGTTGCCGGCACCGTGGGTGCCGGCGTTGGTCAAGCCTGCGCTCGCGTCTGGAAACGCGTGGCGTGCCTTACCCTCGGGGTCTCGGCCGTCACACCACGCGGCACCCTCCGGGTGCATCCGAAGGTAGATGACTATCGGCCCCCCTCACCTGTATCGGCTGCACGGACGCGTGCGGCAACAGGATGAGCACATGCTCCAAGCCGCGATTGAACAGGCGGCCAGGGTCGAGCGACGCGGGCTCGCCCATGTCCTGACGCTGAATCACCTCGCTCACCGCACCGGGGCGCCATACCCGTATTTGCGAGAAATCGTCGAGCGTAAGCGCGACCCATATCACGTGTTTGAGATCCGTCGGCGCGTCGGGGGGAGCGGCCGGGTCATCTCATCACCCGATCCGACGCTCATGCACGTCCAACGCTGGATTCTCAGCCGGATCCTCAACCACGTTCCGGTCCATCCGGCGAGTTTCGCATACCGGACCGGTTTCTCCATCCGCGCATGTGCTTCGCAGCATCTCGGTGCCGACTGGCTCGTCAAGCTCGACCTGCACAACTTCTTCCACACCATCGACGAGCGGCAGGTCTACCAAGTCATCCGGCAGGCGGGCTACACGCGCCTTGTTGCATTGGAGATCGCTCGACTATGTACGCGGCAATCAACCGGAACCTTTCCGGGCTCGCGTCGCTTCCATGCCATGCGCATCCACGACCGCGTAATCGCGAACTACACCACGAACTGTCTCGGCTTCCTTCCGCAAGGCGCCCCGACGAGCGGCGCCCTCGCCAACCTGGTCGCGCGTCCGCTCGATGATCGACTCACGGCGATCGCCGATGATCACCAGCTCGTCTACACCCGCTACGCCGACGACATCGTGTTGTCGGGGCTCGGCCCGTTCAACCGGGCACACGCGGCTAGCATCATCCGTTTGGCCGGTACGGCGATACGGGAATCCGGTTTCGAGCCACATGACGGCAAGACACGCGTCGTCCCACCGGGAGCCCGCCGAATCGTCCTTGGGCTGCTCATCGACGGCGAACGGCTCCGAGTTCCGCGCGACACTCGATCCCGCATCGAGGCACACGTCTACGGGGCCGAGCGGTTCGGGCTGGTACACCACCAGATCAACCGCAAGTTCGCCTCCGCCCTAGGGCTGGTGCGCTACGTTGACGGACTCCTTGCGTTCGCTCACGACGTCGATCCCACGTGGGCTACACCGTGGTGGGAGCGGTGGCGCCGCCTTGTACTCGATCAAGCAGCGGCTATCGCACCATTCGGGCCAGACAGCATTGTCCGAGCCCCGACCTCGGCCGATAGTCCGGACCAGTAGGGCGCCGCTGTTCGCCAGGAATGCTCCCGGTGCAGGTTGTCTCTGGCCAGGGGCATATAACAGATGCTGATCGTTAAGCCAGCTTCGACCTTGCGTAGACGTCGTGATGCCCCGGCCCGCGCCGGGGCATCACGACGTTATGGCCCGGCATAGATGGCATCGGGGGTGGCCGCCAAGCACTGCTAGATCACCGTCGGCAGAGGACGCGGGGCGTCCGGTCAGGACTAAACCTGTGGCGGTCGAGCAAGCGAACCCGCGCGGGTCGCGAAGTAGGAAAACAGCAGCTCAGCGCCAGGGGGCCCGTTCCCGAGATTACCGGTCTGTCTCTGGCCGGGGGGCGACGGGCCGGCGACCACCCTGATTGTGGTCCCGCCCAGGCCCCGCCCCATGCATGCGTGCTCCACCCACTGCGGAGACTTCCGCCCTGGGTGGAGCGGGTCGCTGCATAGTGTCGAGTGGGGGTCCACGATGATAGATGGATGTCGGACGACCTAACCGGGCTGGGCGCACGGGGTTTCGAGCGGATGTGCCAGGCACTCGCCTCCTATGCATTGGGGCCCGGGATCCAGGTGTTCGGCGACGGTCCGGACGGGGGGCGCGAAGCCAGCTTTCATGGTCGGCTGTCCTACCCGAGCAGCGAAGGGCCGTGGGACGGCTACGGTGTGCTGCAGGCCAAGTACAAGGACAAGGCCACGACAACCGGACACGACACCGCGTGGCTCCTTGGCCGAGTCAAGGCGGAGATGGACGCTTGGGTCGACCCGAACAAGCGACGGGTACGCGACGGGCGCTTGCCCGAGTATCTGATCTTTGCCACCAACGTCTCGTTGTCCGCGGTGCCGGCCAGTGGTGGCAAAGACCGCGTGGACAACTTGATAAGTTCGTATCTACAGCGGCTCCCGCTCAAGGACTGGCGGATCTGGGACGCCAATCAGATCACCACTTTCTTGGATTGCTACCCCAACGTGCGCCGGGCATTTGCTGCGTTGATCACCCCAAACGAGTTGATCGCCACCATGCACGACCGGCTAACCGCCCCACACCAGACCCGCGTCACGGTTGAGATGCCATCGAAGCGAATCCGGCCTGGTCAGCCGGGCAACGAGGCGGCTTTCCAGCCCGCATTTGACGCCGCTGGCGGCGCCGAGCGCCTTGGTGAGGCATTGGGCGAGGTCGATCAGACCGGCCCTGGTCTCGTGCAGCACTTCGACGGCGGCCCGGCAGGCGAGCCGGCGGTGCTTTGCGCGCTGATCGGCCACCCCGTGATCGCCGTGGCTCAGTCAGTCTGGAACGACCTGTGTGCCGCGGGCGCCAACGCGCCGAACGGCGGGGTCGTGGGTGTCGGCTATCCCGCCGCCGGCCAGGCCAGGCTGTCCTACCTCGGCCCGGACGCTGAGACCATCGACCTGGTCGGCGGGGCCTGGGGGCGGCCGAGTGGCGGCATTCGTCGTGGGCGCCTGCTACGGCGGCCGGGTCTCCACCCGCTGTGGCAACCGGAAATCGTTTTCGACAGCGAAGCGTCGAGGGACCAGGACATCTGGACGAACCGGACCAGCAAAATGGATCTTCGGCTTTGTGTCGCCACCCGTATCCCGCTGGTCGCCGACGGCTTGCGGGTGACCGAGAGTGGCCGGGACCGGATGCTGAAAGCCCTCGCCCGTACCGGGGTCACCGGTCTAGTTAATCGGCTCGCCATGCGATACGGCCTCGATCCAACCGCTTCCTGGCAGGAGACCGAAGAGCCGGAGGGGCACAATGACAGCCGATTCGCTGCCTACCAGATGTCGATAGCCGGTGACGCCGGTCGCCCTGCGCTCCGATCGGGCCTGTGGTTGACACTGCCCGACGGGCTCGCAACCGAAGTATCCACGGTGATGGACCTGCGGGTGGACTTCGACGCCATCCGCCCTGCGTCATCGACAGCGGTCATCGCCGCAGATCTTCGGCTTGGCCTGTCCGAATTGATTGAGTTCTTCTCCGTTGCATGGCACCTCACCACGATGATCCTGCCGTTGTCGGCAACCGAGGACCCGGTTGAGGTACCTCCGGCCGGTGCCCCCCGGCTTGAGCTATACATACAGAATGAGCGCCCAGACGCGAGCGGCGATCCCCGGGTGCTGCGGACGCTCGACATGATCGACCTTTCTGCGTTCGGGCGGACCCGCCGCAAACAGATCCGTCACCTCGCAGTGGCCGCGACCGCCCCGCTCGGCCTGCCACAGTCACAAGTCGACACTCTGGCGAGGCAGGCGATGGTCAGGATCGCAGAGGACTTCGGGTTCACCGGCATCCCGCTGACCACCTCGTCGTGATCTTCGCGCGACCGAACGGCCGGGTCATTCTCGCGTTGACCTGATGTACGGTGCCGAATGCGCCCGGATCAAGCATGAGCGGATGCGTCTGAATCATGCGCGGACCGCGACACGAAGGCGCCGCATCTAGTGCGTCTCATGCGCGTCGAGCGTGCTTGCGCCCGATAAGAGCCAACTCGGTGATCTTGGTTGCGTACGGGAACCCCCTAAACAGCGTGTCACCACCGTCTTCTACGAGGCAGGTTAGGCCCGCGATCAGTCGTGTCTGTAGATCCACCGGGGTAGCCTCCCAGGTTTCCTTTATCAAGGTGAAGTACCCCTCGTACGTGCCCGCGCCGCTGACGGCCCAACTGTCGACGACGGGAAAGATCCGCGGAAGCAGGAAATGGCAGAACTTCGAGGCAAACACCGGGGACCGGGACTGGGTCGGCTTCAGCCGCGCCACGATCTCGGGGAACCCTCGCACCTGCCCCCACGTGACTGCGGCGATGTCGTCGTCACGCACCGGGACGCACACCTGGTGCCATGCGGCGGCCAGGTCCTCCCGGTTGTCAAGCAGCCGCGCGGTCACCTCGGAATGCGGCACCGGCCGCAACGCCTTCCACGCGGCCAGCCGAGGCAGGAAGCCGGCCCACCAGTCGTCCAGGAACGCCCCATGCGGGTTCTCAGCGGCAAGCGTTCGGTAGTCGGCGTTGTGGAAATCCTTCCGCCACGTGGTCGTCGCCCGCCACCACTGTGCTCCGGCGACCAACTCGCTCATATCAATCGGTCTCACCTGCGCATCCTACGATCTGGCAAGGCTGGCAGAGGCGTTGGAAGCTGAGCGGCAGCTCACCACGCGGGCGTAGACGGTGGCGCCGCCCACCCCTCTCCGGCGATCACTGTGACCAACTCTGTACCGCGCCATATCCCCGGCTGCGGATGCATCTTGTGGCCGTTGGAAGCCGTGCCTCGCTGGCGGCCACCTCGATACCATGTCGCTTGACGGTCGGGTCGGGGCGGGGTGCAAACGCCGCACGTTGTCCCACAGGGGGCGGGCGGGCAAGCCACCAGCAGGCATCTGAACCGCTGCCGAGGGCTTCGGAGCCCACTGATGGCGCCAGCTCCGCTGCCGATCTACGCACCAGCAGGACCCACTCGGTGGACGGCAATCCGACGCGTCGTCGGGGGCTCCGCGGCGGCCCGCTCGTCGTGGCAAGATATCTCAGGCTTTCGGCTTGATCGACGGCCATTTGATCATGTGAGGAGAACGGATGCCGTCGCAGAGTGAACTTCGCGGCCGATCGATGCTCGTGCGTCGGCTAGATATGATCGAGATAGAATGTATCGCTCGATCATATCTAGCAGGTAGTGGCGTCATTCAGTATCGCTCCACTGGATCAGTATGCGGCATCTCGCTACCACCGGGACTCGCCGAAGGATCCCGCCTTCCTACACCAATTTTCACGCCCAAGAAGAAGATTACAACCGGGCCTAGTGAGCCAGTCACGTACGCCGAGATGGAAACAACCATAAGTCCCGATTTCGCAATGAAGTTGAAGGGCCTCACCTTGGCTGTCCTTGAACGCGCACGCCGCATCTGTGAACCGAGAGGAATTTTGGTTGCAGACACGAAACTAGAGTTTGGATTAGCCCAAGACGGACAGCTGGTGCTGGCGGACGAGTTACTAACACCCGACTCATCCCGATTTTGGAACGTCGAGAACTGGAACCCTGGCGGAAAGCAGGCGAGCTTTGGCAAGCAGCCCCTGCTGGACTGGCTGGTCGCGGTAGATTGGGATATGACGTACCCCCGGTCCGGAGATCCCAGACGAATTAGTTGAGGATATCCAACGTCGGTATATCGCTGCGTACGAGAAGATCACTGGCGAACAATGGAGCTGATGCGAACGCCACCGACCGAGCCCTCATGAAGGCTGACGGCTCATGACCTCGCAGCTGGCGAGGTGTGATCGTATACTTCGACCTGAGTGATGGCGGAGTACAATTTGCTATCGGTGCACGATAGTCCCTCTTTTCGGGATGCAGTGATGGTCGTGGAGACCACGACCTGCTCCAGTCCAGAAAGAACTTTCGTTCCTTATCTAACAGTGATCCGCTATCCATTCGACGAGCCGTACTGTTGGTAGCGGTAGTCGTCGCTGTCGGGAGAGCTCGCTGACCGGAGGTGTGATGGCTGACCATCTGGTGTCCCTACTGCTGGCCGGCGGTTCCGAGGTGAACGAGGGCGCGTACAACAACGTCGATGCCTGGTCGACGACGTTGCGGGGAGACGACGCCGATTCCCCCGGAGGACGGCTGGTCACCACTCATGAAGCGCTGCACGTAGTACTCAACGACACCACCGCCTACGGGATGGCTCTCGCCGGGTACGCGGTTCTTGCCCGCCATGCTGACAGCGGCTACGTCGCGGCGCTGCGCCAGCTCGTCGACGGGTGCCGCATCACGCACGAGGCATTCGCCACGTTCGGCAGCCTGTGGTTGGTCGGGGACGGTGACCTCGGTCTGCTCCGCGGATACTCCGACTACTGGGGTTGGTACCGCGACGCCAGCGACCTGGTCCCGCACCTGCCCGATCACGACCGTCGCAAGGAGTTGATGATCGAGGCGGCGATCCGGGTCTGTATGCAGTCGAACGGCCTCGCCCGGCTGTTGGAGGACGGCCTGTCTGCGGGGGCTTGGCATGCGCTGGGGGGCGCCGACCGACCCGATGACCGGTTCGGCCAACTGCACCAACGGGTCAGTGAAGGGTTCTGGCGAAAGGCCTGGGCGGAGTGCGAGGACGCGATCGCGAACTCCGCAGCGCTGGAAGCGCTGCGCGCGGCCGTGACCGATCCCGCGTTGCGCGTGGACACTTACGACGAGGAGTATGGCCCGGCGTGGCAGACCTGCTCGGAGCATCTGTTCCGCCGCGCGGCGGGGTTGCTCGCGCCGTCGACGACCCTGGCCTACGACGGGCACCGCGACCTGATTCAGCAGGTGATCGACGCCGCGGAAAGGATCGCCCCACAGACCACCGGCATACTCGCGCCCTCCACCGACGAACGCACCGTCGAAGACGAGGGCTACGAGATCCGGCCCCGAGAACGCCTGGTCATCCGAACCGTCCCGCGCGAAGTGCGCCTCGCCCAGCTGACGCACCTTAGTCAGACACACCGCCGCCGCCTGCTGTCCGCGTCGGGAGACGAAACCTACGTCTACTGCGCGGTGCGGCCCGCGTTCCGACTGCTCGAGCAGTTCCAGTTCACCGGACCGGACCGCAAGTGGCTCGACCGGCTCGGCGCCGAGCCGGTCGTAGCCACCCGTAGCGGCGATGCGGACTCAGGCCCCCTCGACATGATCGTGTTGGACACACCCGATCAGTTGGCCGGGATTATCAATGCCGCTACGGACAGGGTCGCGGTTTACGTAAACGTCTCGCTGCGGTGCTTCGCCGACCAGCGATGGTTAAAACGCTGGTCGGCACCACTACAGCGGGCTCGGCTGTCGTGCCTATTCGACCTGTCGCCGTTCGAGCAGTTCGCCCTGTGGCGGCGTGACGGCGACCGGGTCGCCTACGCTATCGGTGCCGTCGGCGACAATGGCCAAGCCCGTGCTAACGTCCTGGCCTTCCGGGTCGGCGACAACCGGATCCCGCTCCTGCTGCTGTGCAGCCCGGTCACCGGCCACGTACTTACCCGCTACCTGCGGGAACAGTTCGTAGAAGCGGTCGAGGACCCCGGCGTCCTCAACGACGACACCGATCTGGTGGTAAAAACGATCAGCCACCTGATGACCGAGGAAGCGTTCATCGACATCGATCGTGTCGAACAGCTGTCCGCTGGCAAGGCAAATGCTACTGGTCGACCGAAGAACGGCGTTTGGCGGACGCTGGTTCGGCTCGTCGGCTTTGACGGCGACCGAGTACTGGCCATCGTGCCGGCCTGGGACAGCGACACGGTCGTGCAAACTCCAAGTGCCGGGCTTCCCTTCACTGCGTTGATGGCGCTGGAGATGGATCAACGTCCGGTGCGGGGAACCGCCTGGGTCAACCTCGACGCGGACAGTGCCGAGGATCTCCGAATCGACGGCTTCATGATGTCAGGACCGCTGCCGACCGACGAATCCCTCGGTTTGACCAGCGATGCCTAGCCTCGCAGTGCTAGACGTCGGACATGGCAACTGCGCCGTTGTGGAGGACGACGGCATTGTCGTCGTCATCGACGCGCCACGCCGTGCCGGACTCCTGCAATTCCTCGACCAGCGCAGGATCACCACGGTATCGGCATTGTTCCTTTCACACGCCGACGCTGACCACATCGACGGCGCAGTTCCGCTGTTGATTGACGACCGGTATACCGTCGAGCAGGTTTACGTGAACCCTGACCCAGTCCGCAAGACTAAGGTGTGGGACGACCTAAAGGAAGCGCTCGGCACCGCCCGGCAGCGTGGTCTGACCGCCCTGCACACCGCCCTGAACTCCACCGACCCCGCAACCGTGACGCTGCGCTCCATAACGTTGGAGGTGGTCAGTCCTAGCCCGGAGATGGTTCTAAGCGGTCCAGGCAGCACGCTCGCCGGCCATACGCTGACCGCCAATACGAATTCAGCGGTCTTCCTCCTCAGCATTGACGGACAGAAACGCGCGCTGCTCGCCGCAGACCTCGACGCCGTCGGCCTCGACCTATTGGCCGCTGAAGGACGGGACCTTACTGCACCGGTGCTGGTTTTCCCGCATCACGGGGGCCGGCCTGGCCACGGTGACCCGGCGGCCTTTGCCGCAAAACTGTGTGCTCTAGTCAAACCGGAACAAGTCATCTTCTCCATGGGTCGCGGCACGTTCGACAACCCCCGACCAGAAATAGTCAACGCTGTCCGCCGTTCGACCGGAAAGGCGCATCTTGCTTGCACACAGCTGTCCAAACGGTGCGAGGCGAACCCGCACAACGCACGGCAGGAGTGTGCCGGGACAGTTGTAATTGACCTGCACACCGGCAACTGGCGGGATCCGCAAATAGAAACCCACCGCGCGTTCGTCGATACGATCGCCACTCCGATGTGTCGCCTAACTCCGGCAGGTCGACACCACAACTGAACGTTGTCGAAATCGACGTATGGTCCGGTTATCGCAGCCTTCACACAGCGAGGTTCGATGTTGTTCGCTGCCGAACAATAGCGGTATCAAGGCGGTCGAGGCAGCGAACGACAGCGGAAGGTGGTGCAGTCGACGTCGCCCCTGGGGCAAATAGCTGACGAGCTTGATCCGCATGCCCCAATCACGCCAATTGGGTATTGACGACTGCAGTTCTGTGACATGCCCTGCCGCAGAGACAAACCTGAACGGCATGATCCCCTCGCACCTACGATGAGCAGCGGCGACACGAGGCACGGGCTGCAGTTCCAGCGTCTACCTGCGTTGCAGGTTGGCGGTTCGGCATGCCTCAATCAGATCGTTAGCCGCTCCGGTCGAACCGATACAGACCGCGATTGCTTGACAGGTAGAGGCCGTCGCCACCCGGGATGGCGGCAGCTTCATAGATCGTGGCGTTGACACGCATAGCGCTGTGCGGTTCACCGTCGGCAGTCCAGACGCGGAACTTTCCGTCGCTGCTCCAGAACGAGAGCCAGCGTCCGGTGGGATCGGCGACCAGCCGTCCGAAATCGCTTCGAGATCCAGTCTCCAGGGTGCGCCGATGTCCCGCATCGGGATGCCACAGAACCACCCGTTGCCCGCCTAAGTCGGATCCGAGAGTGGCGATCCAATCGCCCCTGGGCGAGATGAGTACCTGGTCCAGCCCTTGATGACATCCGGTATCGAGAGCCATGCATTCGGTCGCGGCTGTGGCGTCCCAGACACGTAGGATCGGATCGCGAGGGCTGGAGTCGTAAGTGTCATACGGTACGTCACCGATTGTCGCGAATCTGCCGCCAGGCCCGACGGCAATCTGTCGCACGCCTCTTGGGTGCGCGCTGTCGATGGTTAGCTGGGGCGCTCCGGTGGTGACGTCCCAGATCCGTACGGTGCGGTCCACGCGGGCTTGATGCCTTGAGTCGTTGACGCCTTGGCCGACGGTGGCGAACCAGCCTCCACCGGGGTCGACGGCGATCTGTCGCACTCCGTGCGGATGACCTGTGTCTACCGAGAGTAGTTGCCTGCCGGTGGCGGTGTTCCAGAGGCGGACGTTGTCGGGCGGCGGGATGGCAGTGAACACCAGCGCCGCTAGCCAGCTCCCATCCGGGGCTATGGCAAGACTTCTGATGAAGACAGCACGGTCTCCGACGTCGAGACTCAGACGCTGGGCGCCAGTGTCGAATTCCCAGATCTGCACCGTCTTGTCTTCGACGTGGCCATGTGTCGCGATCCACGTTCCAGCGGGATCGACGTACACCAACGGATTTCCGATTCGGCGGTGCGTGTCGAAGGTAGCTCGCGGCAACCCGGTCGCCGAGTCCAGAATCCGAACGCTGCCGTCGGAGGCACCGACCGCGAGCCAGTCGCCATTTGGCGCGGATGCCATAGTCAGAGCCTCATCGAGACGGCCTTGTTCTGACGCGGCCTCAGTGGCGAGTGCAGCCTCGACGGCCCATACCCGCACCAGCGCGTCGCCCCCATCTACGAATAGCCGGAATCCACCGGTGATGATGTGTCGGCTGTCCGGCGTGAAAAGTAACGTGCCCACGCCGCTGCGATGACCCGTGCCGATCGTGCCGAGAAGTTCGCCGGCGGCCACGTCCCAGAGCCGGACGACGCCGTCGCCCGCATCTCGCCGATAGTCGTAGTCGAAGTCGTACTCGGCGGTGGCGAGCCAACGACCGTCCGGCGACACGGCGAACAGGCCAGCACCACGCGGGTGGCCGGTATCGATTGAACGGAGGGGCGCCCATGTGGTGCCGTCCCAAATGTCGACCCGCGCATCATCTGGAGTTCCGAGGCGGGTCGTAGCGATCCAAGCCCCGTCCGGCGGCGCGATCAACTTGTCGTAAACGTACGGCTGAGGGGTCTCGACGTTCCGCAGGGTCCATGTTTCGGTGTCCCAGACTCGCAGGCACCCCTCACGGCCGGCAACGGCCACGGCGAGCCATCTGCCGTCTGGCGTGACCGCCATTCTCCGTATCGACTGCCCGGCATCCAGCTCAACAGAGCGGGGCAACGCACCTGCGGGGCTGTTCCGGACGCCGATGGTGTTACCGCGCCCGCTGGTGCCCTGAACCGTCGCAATCCAAGTTCCATCTGGGGCAATCACAGTCTGGGGCTTGCGATGGTCGGGACTTGCGTTGAGCGTCCACAGCGTCGTCCAGGTGCGAGTTTCCCAGACCTGCACCATTGGGTCCTCATCGACACGGCCGACCGTTGCGATGCGGTCTCCGCCCGCCAGCATCTTCAGCTCCCAGATGCCTTTTCGATGTTCGGTGACCAGTTCCTGTCGCAACTCACCGGAGTCTACGTCCCACACGCACACGACGGGATCACGTTCGGTTACGCTACGAGCCGTAGCGATCCAACGACCGTCCGGTGCAAACGCCATGGACATCTGGCCGTATCGGTCGCTGCCGAACGACTGCCGCCGAATGCCGGTTTCCATGTCCCAGACATGCACCTGCCCGCCCGCCGTACGCGTGGCGAGCAGGGCGCCGCCAGCGCCGCAGGCAATTCCGATCGCTTGGCTTGCGTCGGGCATCGTGAGCGTGCGCCTCAATGCTTGATGTGACTCGTCGGAGGGCCGCCATCGGTTTAGCAGCCGTGGGCGGGGAGTCCGTATGTAGAACTGGTGGGCAAGGCCGGCGAGCTCAGGGACGATCTCCAGCCGATCAGCGAGGATGTCGCCCAACGCGTCGGCCGGCTGGATGGGCTCGAATAGGTGTGCATTGCGGCGCACCACCGTGGCGAGTGCCCGAGCGACGGGTGTATTCACCTGGGTCAAGTCCGCTTCTAGGGCCGCAGCGCCGCCCCGCTGTAGGCGTCCGGAGGCCCAGCGCAGGTCACTAACGAGCTGTTCGGCCTCAGCGCTTCGACCCGCCGCCATAAGGTGGTGGACGAGGTTGGTCCACAGATAGGTGTGGCGAGGCGGCAAATTCCACCAATCCGCAGACCCGAGGAGGCTTCGAGCCGCTTCGACCAAAGCTTCGTTGAGCGACCGCAGCCGTTCGGCGCCGGCGAGCGTCCGCAAGTGTTGCCGAAAAACCTCATGAATCCGAATCGTTGATGGGTCGTGACGCATCTCGCTGATCAGCGACGCGTCAAACAGCACCTCGCAGAG
>NZ_BOPG01000024.1 GCF_016863635.1 Virgisporangium aurantiacum
TTACCGCAAGGGCGTGCTCGTCGGCGGAGGCCACGACGTCGAACCGGACGCGGTGCGAGCCGGCGACCAGGAGCGCTTCGCCTCGGCGAGCGGACAGCAACAGGTGCCGTTCGGCGTCGGTGAGCTGGAACGCGTCGGCGATGGCATCGATGGCTTGCGGGGCCTGCCGCATCAGCACCTGGGTGGCGCTGTTGGCGATGACCGCCCGGCCGAGGTCGGTGCCCAGCACATCGGCGGCGTCCTGGGTGATGACGGCCAGCCCGGCGCTGCGTTTGCGGGCGGCTTTGGCCATCTTGAACAGCCAGTTCGCGGCGGTGCCGTCACGCAGCATCGTCCACGCCTCGTCCACGACCACCAGCCGCGGACGCACCGCGTGTGGCCGGGCGCGCCGGCTTGTGGGTGGTGTGTCGATGGTTCGCCAGATGTGATCGAGGGCGAGCAGGGTGCCGATGGTCTTGACCTCGTCGGCGAGGTGCCGCAGGGACCAGACGACCAGATGCCCGTCGGGGCGGCCGGTTGTGGGTCCGTCGAAGAGATCCTTGAACGAGCCGGTGACCCACGGCGCGAGCCGGGCGGCGAGTCTGGTGGCCGCTGGGTCTTCGGCCGTCGCCAGGGTGGCGGCGAGGTCACGCAGGAGGGGTGCCGGCGTGTCCCAGGTGGCCGGATCGGCGGTGATTCCGGCCTGGTGGTAGGTGTCGATGATCGCCGTGTCCAGGGCGGCGGTCTCTTCCGGGCCGATGTCGGGGGTGCCGCGGTTGGGGCCGACGAGCACGGCGATGACGGTGTGCAGGAACAGCCACCGGCGGTTCAGGGCGACATCCCGGCGATCCCCGGCCGGGATGTCGAGCGGGTTGAGCCGTACGCCGGCGGCACCGAGCTGCACGACGGTCCCGCCGACCCGCTCGGCCAGGCGAACGTACTCGTCCTCGGGGTCGACGACCGCGACGTGGACGCCGTGGTACAGGTTGCGCAGCACTTCGAGTTTCACCAGGTACGACTTGCCGCTGCCGGATCGGGCCAGGACGACGGAGTTGTGGTTGTCCTGCGCCCAGCGGTCCCACATGACCACGCCGGAGGAGGCGAGGTTCAGCCCGTACAACACGCCGGTGGCCGATGCCGGTTCACCCGGAAGGCGGGCGGGCAGGTCCGGGCAGGCGAGCGGGAACGCGGCGGCCAGGGCGTGCGTGTCGAGGGTGCGGCGCATCCGGATCGCGTCGGTGCCCAGCGGCAGCGTGGAGACCCAGCCGTGCAGGTGCCGATGGGTGACCGGCTGAAGGTCCAGCAGCACCGAAGCTGCCGCGGCACGCACCTGCGCGCACGCCTCGATCAGCGCTTCGGCGCTGGCAGCGTGCACGGTGATGTACACGCCGGTCCGGAACAGCTTCGCCGCCCCACGGGCGACGCGGTCGGCCAGTTCGGCCGCGTCCTCCGCGGCGGCGTCGACGCCCGGATCGCCGAGCCTGCCCTTGTCGGCGTCGATGCGGCGCGAGGACTCCAACTTGGCGCGCTGGCGGCGTAGCTGGCCGGCCGCGGTGTCGGCCCGGACCGGCTCGACGTGGATGGCGACATCGAGGCGCCCCGGCCAGGACAGGATCGGCTCCAACCACGGTGCGCCGACGGTCGCCGGGTACCCGGTCACGGCGAACGTCGCGGCGTACCCCCATCCCAGGCGCAACGATCGTGCGCCGACCTCCACACTGTCCGGCCCGACCGCTGCCGCAACGGCGTGCGCTCCGGCGTGATCGGTGGTCAACGTCCGGACGGGTCGAGTGAATCTCACGGCTTCTCCTCGTCCGGTCCGGCGGTTATCACGGCATCGGGGATCGTTCGGCCGGTGCCGACGGTGCGCCACGGATCGCACGCGGCGGCGAGCGCGTCGGTCACCTGCCCGCCGTCGAGGACCCGGGTGGCTGCGCCGAGCCCGGTCAACGCCCGGGCGGTCTGCTCTGCGGCACGGCGGGCCACACCCGGGTCGGTGTGCGGCCCGACCTGGTGGGCGATGAGGACCCGCCGGTCGAGTGGGTCGCGGTCGGCGGCCAGGTCACGCAGAAACTGCGCGTAACCGGCGGCGGCATCGGCCAACGCGGAATGCGGCAACGCGTCCAGGCGGTCGTCGACCAACTGGGCGACGGTGTACAAGTCAACGCGGCGCGTGGAGATCACAATCTGCACCGGGCCCGACAGCGAGTTGAACCAGCGGCCCATGCCGGCGACGAGGGCGTGCTGCTCAACGACGGAGCGCAGGTCGAAGTTGACCGTGGTGGCTGCGGTGACCGCGATCCGGCCGCCGTCGACATCGACCGTTCCGTTCTCGCCAATGGCGTTCGCCGGCAGTCGTAGCGGTGCCATCGCCGTCCGGCCGTGGCGGTCATCGGTCGCGGCCGTGAGTCCGTCGGCGGTGGCCGTCCGCGGCACCGGTGCCCAACTGGGGACGGTCGGAGAGGCATCGGTTGCGGCGACCAGGCGTCGTGGTGCACGGCGGGCGGCGATGGCGGCGGCGATCCAGCGGTCCATGCTGATCCCGTCGCGACGCCCCAATGCGACCGCAGCGGCCAGCCCACCGACGGGCAGGGCAGCGGTCGCCAACACCACTGCCGGCACCGCCGGGGTCAGGATCTGAAAGGCAAGCCACAGCAGCACTCCGGCGGTGGCGACGATGGCGACCTGCCGGGCGGTCAGCCCGTACACAACGCGGTCCGGCGCGTCGAAATCAGCGGGAATTTTCGCCTCGACCGGCGGGGCGTCATAGCTCATCGGATGTTCCTCCGTCCACGGTGGTCATGCGGGGCCGACCGCGCGGCGGGTCGCCGGTGGAAGGGTCGGCCGGCCTTCCAACGCCTGCGGCGGCCGGCCCGGATGCGGTCGCGCGCTTGGCGATCGGTCTACCCAGACATGACCGCGGCGCGGCGGCTCGGCGTCGGCCCTCGGCGGCCGGGGTGGGTGGATGTGCAGGTGCTGGTGCAAGTGCTGGTGGTCGTTGGCGTGCATGTGGTTTGCCGGCGCTCGAGGTCCAGCGGCCGCGGCCGCACCGCGACGGCCCAGCAGCCGACCGCCACGAAAGCCGACCGCGCCGAGGAGCTGCTGTACGACCACGACACGGACGATGTTGGCGAGGACACTCCCGCCGCGTCCAAGGTCGCCACCGCCGACGATGCGGGCGACCCACTTCGGGATCCGAATGACCAGCCACAGCACGAAGCAGGTGATCAGGATGTTCAGCACGCCGGTGGGATCTTTCGGCAGACCCAGATCCGGCAGATTGGCGTCGCTGGACAGCAACGTCGCCACCGCCACGTTCAACGTGACCGCCTGGAGCACCTGCACCAACAGCACTCCGACCAGCGACCGCCACCAGAGCCGGGCCACCACCTCCGTGTACGGCAAGGCGTGGCACATCAGCGCGACCGGGGCGGTGCCCGCAACGACCAGCAGAACAGCAATGCGGCCCAACCAGGTGAAGACCAGCCCGATGAGCATCCACAGCGCGAGTTCACGCAACACGAGCGCCGCCACGAACATCGTCGAGTCGGTGGTGGAGCCGAGGATCACCCGGCGGATCTGGGTGAACGCGTCATCGGAGGTGAACCTGTCCCCGGACAGGGCGCCGGTCACAGCGTTCGCGCCGGTGATGGCCGCCCGCACCATGGGCGTTGCCATGTTCGCGGCCAGAAACCCGATCAGCATGCGCGGCAGCAGCTCCTTCAGCGAATACCGCTCCTGCACATTCCCGTGGGTCATCGCGATAACGCCCACGACCATGACGACGAGCACCATGAAACCGTTGGCGACCAGCAGCGCCCGACCGGACACGTAGGACACCTGCGGCAGCCCGGTGACATCAGGGCTGGAGAACACCGAGCCCGACAGCAACCCCAACACCCAATTCAGCGCGGCCTGGGTGGCCGAGGTCAACCAGTTCAAAATCGCCCCGCCCAGCGCGCCGATCAAGCCTGAGTACCAGCTGTCCATGTCAGGCGATCCCGAGAATGCCCTTGATGATCGCGACCAGGATCGGAGCGAGCGCGGCCAGCGCGTAGCCGAGACCGGCGGACTTGAACGCCGACTTGGCCTTCTCCACCTCACCCGGATCACCGCCGGCCATCACGTACCGGACCCCGCCAACGGTCGCGAAGAACGTGGCGATCGCGGCCAGGATGCCCATCAACCACCCCGTGGCGTTGTCCAGAATCGTCGTCAGTCGCTGGGTCGGATCAGGCTCAGCGGCAAAGGCCGGTGACCCGGCGGCGACCGACAAGGCCACGGTCATGGCGACCGCGGCCGCCATCCGGATCAGTCGGTGCCGGATGTTGCTACGTTTCATCGGATCTACCTCCACAGTTCGGCCGGACGGTCCTCACTCGGCGGGAGGGCGGCGTGGGAGCCCTTTCTCCCTTCCGTCGACGCGATCGGCTGCATGCGTGACCGTGTCCAGCCAGACCGCCCACCCCGCGAGCGAGACGGGACTCACCGACGCCTTGCGATGGATCCCGCACCCGGGAAGAGCGGCCGTGTGAGCCGGTGATTACCGGCCCGCCGACTCACATCGACCCACACCGGCTCATCAGTCCGAAGCGGACGGTGGAGACGCGGTCGCGCCGGGGAAAGGGCTACACGTCACGGTTCCGACCGCGATCGCGTCCCGCAGTCGACGCTCGGCGCGATGGCGGCGAACCACCACCGTGTTGGGCCGTTCGCCCAGCATCGATGCCACCTCGTCGACGGCGGCGCGCTCCAGCCGGGTCACCCCGATCAGCCACGCCTCCGCCCGCGAAAGCACCCCTGCCCGCACGGCGTCGAGCAGGACGAAGTCCGGATGCCCCCACGGCGTCTGCGGGGCGCAGGAGGCGAACTGCGACCAGACAACGCCCCGCGCCGCCGCGTCGTGGTACACCTGCTTCACCCCGGCCCGATGGGCCGCGCGGACCAGCCGGGCGCACAACGCCCGCGCCGTCACGTCCACCCGGTACAACTCCGCGACGAACCCCTCGGCCAGCGCGGACTCCACATCGTCGCGATCGCCGGCGGAATCCAGGGTGAGGGCACGAGCCTCACGACGGAGTCCCGGCATCGCCATTCCCAGGGCGACCACGAGCCATGTAGAGCGGTCACTACGTGCCCGGCGGATCAGCACCCGCCAGACCGCATCCCGCACCGCCAACGGCGTCTGCCGGCGCAGCAACAGATCCCGCAGCGGACGCAACAGAATCCGCCCGGGCGGTAGCTGCGTCCGAACGTCCTGAGGAACATCGCCGTCGAGATCCTCGCGGCGCAGGACGAGATTCGTCGGCTCGGTCGTCGCGGCAAGGAACACCTGCTGCGCCACCCGCAGCGCCGATGTCGTGTAGTCCGAACGCGAGCGTCGCGCCATCGTCGAACCCTCCTACAGTTGTCGGCCCGCGCTGGTCTGCGCTCGCGCGGGTCTGGGAGAGCCATCAAGGCACCGGCACCGTCACACCGGTCCCACACGAGCGGCGAGGTTGGGGAATCTGTAGCCCTTGGGATGCATCGATCCGCACAACCGAACACCGGGATGGAGAACATAACCACAGGTCAACCGTGGTGTCGCCCGATGTGACGTCGAGTCAGCGTGCAAGATCTCCAACGACGGCGGCGAGCTGCTCGGGAGACCTCATGTCCAGGACCTGCAATGTGATTGCGTGTGACTTCGTGTGATTCCTCGATCCCGGGCGGGCCTCACACGGACTCACATAGCTTGACCGTTGGCGGGTCCCGGCGGGCTATTACGAATAGTCCGGGCTCACCGGACCCAGCGCATACGCGAGTTCCGTGGGAGAGGGGGCAGCGATGGCGGGTGGAACCAGCGCAGCACGCAACGTCTCCGCCGGCGCGGTCGCCGCGATCGCGGCGTGGTCGTCGTACTCGCACATGGTCCACGTCGCGCTGGCCTTCGGCGAACGCCCCGAGGTCGCCTACGCGCTTCCGTTCAGCGTCGACGGCATGCTGATCGTCGCCAGCGTGGTGATGGTCGACGACAAGCGCCGCAGCCACCGCGTTCGCCCCATCGCACGCCTGGCATTTACCGCCGGCGTCCTCGCCTCCGTCGCGGCCAACATCGCCGCCGCCCAACCCAGCATCGGCGCCCGGATCGTGGCCGCCTGGCCAGCGGTGGCGCTCCTCCTGGTCGTGGAGATGCTGGCCCGGCCGACCGGTCCCTCCTCCGCGGAAGTTCCGCCGACGGCCGCCGCGGAAGTTCCGCCCGCAGCCGCCACGAACATCACACCGGCGGCAGTTACGATCGCCGCCGCACTACCACCCGCCGACGGTGCGGCGGAAGTTCTGGCCCGGCCAAACACCCACCTTCCGCCGGTCACCAACAGCCGCCTTGGCGCCGTGAACCTGATCGAGGCGGCGACAGGTGGCGGAGACTCCGCCGCCGTCCCGCCGCTCGCTGCCGTGGGGAAACCCACGGCCACGGCACGGAGCCGCCGCACCGCCGTCCTCTCGCCGCTCGGCGGAACAGTCGATGTTCCGCCGCAACTGCCGCCGGCCGAGGGCGCTGATGTCGAGACGGCGGAACCTGCGGGCACACCAATCGCCCGCCGCATGCTGAAGCCGTCACGCACGCACTCCCGGCTGCGTCGGCCCGCCGCCACCACCCGCCAACTTGCGCGTCAGATCATCGAAACAGAGCCGCATCTATCCCGTGCCGAGGTGGCCGCACGGCTGGGCGTGTCCACCCGCCGGCTCCGTGAAGTACTCGCCACTCCGACCTAGTTCCAGCCGACGAACGCTGCCGAGGCGACGTTGGCGCCCCCATCCGTCCCTTGATCAGGCGGTGGTGGTCTCGTATCGGGTCAGCTGGTGGCGGATGTGGGGGTCTCGCTCGGACAGCAGGTCGTCGATCAGGTTCAGGGCCGCAGTGCGCACGGCAGGCGTATCGGCGGAGGCATAGGCACGGACGGCCATGTCGGCCACCAAGTTCTGATGGGCCGGACGCCTGACCCGGCGCGGGCCGGGGCGCGCCTCGGCGGTCAGTAAGGGGCGGAGGGCGTCGATGATGGCCTCCGAGCCCAGCCGGTGCGATTTATCCAGGGCTTTGAGCACGGGCCAGGGATCGTCGACGTAGGCGGGGCTGGCCAGGAACGGCGGCAGGAGGGCCCGGCTGGTCGGGTCCGTCTCGGTGAAGGACCGGATCCAGTTGGCGGCTGCGCCGCGTACCGACGGATCCTCGTCGTGAAAGAGGTGGTCCAGCCACTCGGCGCACCATTCCCGTACCCGGGGGTTCTGGGCTGCGAAGAAGGCCGCGGCGACTTGGGCGACCCCCGCACGTGATTCCGGTGAGCGCCCGACCGTCCCGCTGAGTAAGGCGGCCGTCGCTCCGGATTCCAAGGCCATCAGGGCCGTCAGGCGACCGCCCGCCTCGCGGACGGCGGGGACTGGCGAGGTGACCATCCGGCGCACCACCCGCCGCAGGCGCGGCCCCGGGTCGGCCTTGAACCGGGCGATGCAGCGCTCGACGTACCGCGTGGCCAGCACGGCGTCGTGCGCCCGGCGCACGAGCATCTCGAGCAGTTCCCGAGCGAAGGTCTCATCGTGTTTCGCCACGGTGAGCACCGCGCGCGCGGCGCAAGCCCGCACAGCACCGACCCGGTCTGTGCACAGGCGTCGCAGGGTGTCGGCGAACAGCGGCAGGCGCTGCGGACGCGGCCAGAGGAGAGCACTGATCGTCTCGGCCGCGGCGCCGCGGACGCTGTTGATGCCCGCTGTCAGCGGATCCCCGCCGTCGTTCCTGTCGGCGGGCAGCCACGAGTCCTCGTGCGGGTCGGCGTCCTCAGTGGCGTACCAGCGGATAATCTCCAGCACGTCGTCCGGGATGTCCGTGTCGGCCAGACGGGCGAGCGGCCTGCCCATCCAGCGACCGCCCGGGCGGCCCGGGAGATCGTGGAGCCGTCGCAACGCCGCGTACAGGGCGTCGGCCTCTGCATCGCCGACGGAGTCGCCGACGGCGATCAGGATCGCGTCGGGATACGCCCGGTGCACGTCGTCCGGCATCCCGACCACCAGGCGCAGGAAGCGACCCGGATCGGTCCGTGCCACGTCCTGCAACACGGCGGACAGTTCGT
This sequence comes from Virgisporangium aurantiacum, assembly GCF_016863635.1. Classification (GTDB taxonomy): domain Bacteria; phylum Actinomycetota; class Actinomycetes; order Mycobacteriales; family Micromonosporaceae; genus Virgisporangium; species Virgisporangium aurantiacum. Next base: position 8,085 of record NZ_BOPG01000024.1, read on the forward strand.
GGGGACCGCCTTGCAGCCACCCTTCCCGTTCGTCGGAGTCGTAGCGCCGCATGGCACTGAGCCACTGCTCGTCCGTCATGCGCGCCGCGGCCGCCGGCTCGATCGGCGAGGGGACGAAGCCGAACTCTGCGCCCTGTGGGGGCCGGGGGTCCTCGCCGAACTTGCGCCGCAGCTCGTCGCGGCGCCGACGCGCGTCCGGCGACATGAGTGCGGGATCCAGGGCATCGAGGAGGACGAACTGCGCGGACCCTCGGGCCGTTCGCGTACGCGCCGACCTTTCCCAGTCGGGATAGAAGGCGAGGATCGACTCCTCCAAGGCGAGCCGCCGTCGTGGCGACAGCCGGGGATGGATCGCGCTGAGGAGCTCGTGCGTGACCCAGTACGCGCTGTCGATGTATCCGCACCGGTACCGCGCCGGGTCGGCCAAGAGGAAATCGAAGGCCCGATCCGCGTACCGGTCCGCGTTTCCGGCCCAGGTCCGATACAGCAGGAAGCGGGCGACTTCCAGGTCCGGCAACGCCACGAGGTCGGCCTCGTGGGGAAAGGAGTCCAGACCGGTCAGGGCATCGGCGAGGGCGACCAGCAGCGCGTCCACCGGATCCTCGACGGAACTCGAGATCGACGGCCACCAGCTGACCTCGGTGAAGGCCAGCATCGCCGCCACGTGGGGGAGCACGATCGACACGAACGCGTCGGGGTGACGGGATGCCATCGCCTGGAGGAAGTTTGTGACTGAGTGATGCCGTTCGACGACGGTTCCGAGCCTCGACCCGTGTTGAGCCGAAAGCGCGAACCACCGGGCAACGAACGCGGCTAGTACTGCGAGTCTGCCCTCGGCGTTGTCCTCGCCCTCGGTCAGGGAATAAAGGAACAAGTCGTCGACCAGCAGCCCGTTGTCGTCGAACAGGCCGCGGTCCAGCGCCGTGGCGATGAGTCGGCAGAAGGCCGGAGAGGAACCCGCCGGGGCCCGGTCGATGAGCAGGCGCAGTCTGTCCCGCCACGCCGGCTGGGGGAGGAGGGTCGTTAGAATCTCCGCGACCCGGTCGGCGTCCCATTTCAGGGCAGCATCGAGCATGGTCGCCGCCAGGTCCGGCCGGTCACCGGCGGCCCATCGCAGCACCACCCCGGTGGCATCCGCGTACGCGAACCATGCGGGCGTCGTGAGCACCTCCGCGACGGGGTCAGCGCTGACAATCCTCCAGAGCGCCGGTGTCGGCGCTGGATCCGAGGCCAGCACCGACAGTACGACGTCCTTGAGGTGATACCGGATACCGGGGTCGCCCAGGAGCTCAGAGATGGAACGTTCGTAGGCCGCACGGTCGGTGCCTCGCTGGTAGATGAGCACCTGCCGCACCAGCGAGCGATGCGAGAGATCCTGGTTGGTGTCCAGCAGGGCCGAGGCGAGGGGCCGCTCCGACTCCGCCCACGACCGCGCGATGACCTGGTCGAACAACGCCTCGTGCGAGAACCGGAGGTCGTTCCGCTCTCGGACCAGAACCCCGTCCCGAACGAGCTCCTCCACGACCGCCGACAGCGACTCGACCTCCCGCGCGTCGACCCCGTGGGCGCCGGTCTCCTTGGCCCGCTCCGCGATCAGCTTCAGCGCGCTCCACTTGGCGGTCACGTCCGCACCGCCCAATCCAGGTATCCGTCGATGAGCTCCTGCTCGGTGCCGAAGTCGAAGAGCTCCGCCGGCGGCACCTTGGTGAGGATCCGCAGGTTGCCCGGGACCCGAAGGATCGCGATCTGAACGTCGCCGAACTTCGACAGGTCGTGTCCTGCGGTGACGAGCGCGCCGGTCGCCTGCCCGCGCGACAGCAGTCCCACATCGAACCGGGCGGCGGGATCCGGCTCCGCCACCAGGCCGCGCAGCCGGGTGTCGGTGTCCAGATCCTCAGTACGGCACGAGACGAGGACGGCCAGGTTCGGATAGGCGGCTGCCTCGCGCAGCACCTCGCTCACCGCCCGGAACAACTCGACCGGCTTGTCCCGATTGACGCCGACGGAGTCCAACGAGTCGATCACCAGGACGCCCTGCCTGTTCCGCGCCACCGCGGCCAGCGCGGCAGCCGGGGGAGCGGCGAGTCCGAACGCCCGGCCGACCTCGGCGCTGGACGTCTCGCGCACGAGCCTCGTCACGTCGACGGTGAGAACCTCGGCGCCGGAGCGGACAAGGATGCCCGCTACCCCGGCTAGCACAGCGCTCTTGCCGCTGCCTTTCCCGCCGGTGACCAGCACCGACCGGGAGGATCCCAAGGACCGGACGATGTGCGGGATCTCGTCGCGCGGCAGGAACGAGGAGTTGACGAGGCTATTATCCACGCCGACGCGGAAGCGCTCCGTCGTCGCACGGACCTCGTCGGCCGAGGCGCCCGCCCCGCGCAGCGTCGTTCCGTCCTCGGCCAAGCGCCGGATCAGTTCCTCCCGGTCGAGCGGCCGATACAGGGATCCGCGGACGATCCTGAGGAGAGAGGCGATCGCATCCTTGGGGTCGCCGTCGAGGAAGGCGCCAGCGCGTTCACTCAGCCGCTCCTCGAGCGTCCAGGCGTCGAGGGTCCGCGTCCTGACGCGGTTGCGTAGCCAGGCCCACGCATCCTGGCCGGTGACGCGCCAGTGCTTGTGCTGGAGGTCGTTGAATGCGTCCGTCAGCTCCTGGCTCGACAGGAAGTGCGTGACGAAGTAGGCGAGCGAAGCACTTTCGGCGGCGTGGTCGCACAGCTTTCCGAGTGGGTGGGCGGCGTGCGCGGAGACGAAGACGCAGGTGGACCGCTCGTCGCCGGCGAGCTTGGCGCGGAAGTTGTCGAGCACGTGTTCGCTGTCCAGCGCGGGGAGCGTCCACTTCCCCGACTTTGAGTTCTGGTACTTCACCTGGTGCCACTCGCGTGTGTCGGGCCGGTCGACGAAGAACTCGAAGCCGACCCCGGCGGTGCCCGGCGGCTCCAGCGTGATCGACTCGGCCTGGCCGATCAGCAGGTCGATCAGCACGTACATGGTCCAGTGGTCTTCGTAGATTCCGCTGACCTTGGAAGCCCCGCCGCCGTGCAGAGCGACCTTCGAGGTCGTCATCGGCCACCTTCCGCGCGGACAACACGGCCAAGCACGGAGTGTAGCCGCCGAACCGGGGGCGGGCCTTGAACCCGGCCGCAGGACGTTTGGCGAGATTACGCCGAGCAACTCTGATGCGTGAAGTCGGCGCTTCGCGAGCGCTGCTTACTCACTGTGAGCTACTGGCGGGGGAGGGACCGACAGCGGCTGTTCGTGGGCGTGGCGGGCACAGACAGCATGTCAGTCCTTGAATCCGCCACGACGTTGGGCATCTCTAGCGTCGCCGGCCACGCCGCTGCCGCTGTCACACGGGATCACAGCTCGGCACCGTCGATGCCTCGCCGGTAATCGGTGACGGCGATCAGCTGCATTTCCTTGATGCATGCGTGACTGGCCAGCGCGGGAGCCGCAACCCGCCATGGATCGACACCACCAACAGCACGACTGTCTCGGCTCGCGACTCGACGACCACCTCGCCGACCGGCTGGCGCTGCCGGGCGAGGCCCGTCCCGCCATTTGGCGCGCCGCGCCAGCGCAGCAGCCCGGCTGCCTGTCCCCGCGACTGGCCCACCTGCTGCTCGACGACCAGACAAAGGTCGAGGACGTCGTTCTCGACATCGACGACGACATCGCCTTCGCGGCCACCGCGGCAGCGACTGGACGCCGTCACCACGCACTCGGCGGAGCCCACCACCTGGCGACGATGAGCCACGCCGCCGGCTACCTCGATCTGATCCTGTTGCACTGGCCCCGCCCCGCGGTCAACCCCCGGTGGCTGCTGACCGCATGCCGATCGCTGCTCGGCGTCGCCGGTCGTCTCGTGATCGCCGTCTCCGTCGACAACGGCCAGCGGATGGCGCACCTGACCGCGCTCGGTGGCGCAGCGGCCACGGCCGGGCTGAACAAGATCCGCCACATCGCCGCCCTCGACCCGGACGCGGCCACATGTGAGCATCCGCACGCCGACCTGCTCATCTTCGGTGTCCACGATGTCAAGACCGCCGACGATGGGTGACCACACCGGCGCGGCAAGCCGTTCGCCCAGCGGCCACACCCCCGACGCGGTCTTGGCCACGCCGCGCACAGCGGCCACACCCTGCTGGGTGTACACATCCACGACGCCACTACAAGCGGCGATCAGCGGCATCGGGCAGAGCCACGTCGGGCCAGCGGCCACAGTGTGGCCCACCGGCCAGGACAATGGCGCCTCCCAACGCGCCGGCAGGTACCTGCCGCAGACACAGTGCCACCCGCAGCGGACCCGTCCAGCCCTGGCCGCCACGGCAATCGAGCGGTACAGCCGCCCGGGGCAGACTGTGTTTGACCCGTTCGTCGGAAGCGGAACCACGGTGGTCGAAGCGGTCCATGTCGGCCGCCGCGCGATCGGCGTCGACATTGACCCGCGATGGGTCGAGCTGACCGAACGTAACCTCCACCATGCCCGCCAGCACGGCGCCACCGGCGCGGCCATGATCCTGCGCGGCGACGCCCGCCACCTTCAACCGGTGCCGCGACGGCTGCGCGGCACCGTCGACCTGGTCCTGACCACGCCACCCGCCCGGCTGAACGCATCTGGCCACTCGGGGCGACGGTGGAGCAACGCCGACCTCGTCGGTCAGATGGAGACCGACCTCAAGTTGTCATTCGCCTGCTGGATCCCGCTGCTGCGCTCGGGCACAACCATCGTGCTGACCAGCCGGCTGCTGCACCGCGGGCACCAGATGCTGGACCTCACCGTGCCGATCGCGTATGCCGCCGAGTGGGCCGGGCTCGCCCTCGTCGAACGCATTGCCGCCCTACACGTCCCCATCAGCGACACCAGACGCGCGCGACGCCCGATTACCCGTAACCGGCGACGCCTCTCGCGACCGCGGGTCATCCACGACGACGTCCTCGTTTACCGCGTCCCGGACGTGCTGCCCACCTGGTGGCGAGGCCGCCGATGACCAGCGGCACCGTCCGACAACCGCCGAACAACGCCGCACCAAACCACACCGCACTGGCCCTGACAGCGAGCTGCAAGGTATTAGGCTCGAAGAGACCGTGACTGCTGGTCAAGAGGCCAACTATGGTGGCGGCCCTCCCGCTGCCACCGGCAATCCCACGCCTGCCGAAGAGATCCGAGTGCGGCTGCCGTCGGCGACGCCCGACCTCACGACCGGTGCCGCACGTGCACTACTTCGGATCTTGCTCAGCGCGGCCCGGCGGCACGGGGACGAACAGGACCGATCTGCTGAGGAGTGAAGCTGTGGACTTCGCCTTCTACGGTCGCGTGTCGACCGAGGACAACCAGGACCCGGAGTCCTCGCGCGGCTGGCAACTGACCCGAGCCCGGGCCTTGGTCGAGCCGCGCGGCGGCCAGATCGTGACCGAGTTCTTCGACATCGGCCAGACCCGTGCATTGCCGTGGCAGCGGCGTCCCGACGCCTCCCGCCTCCTGGCGGCGTTGCGGAATCGTGATCGTGGGTTCGACGCGGTGGTCATCGGGGAGCCGCACCGGGCGTTCTACGGCAACCAGTTCGGCCTGACCGCGCCGCTGTTCCAGCACTACGGCGTGGCCCTGTGGGTGCCCGAGATCGGCGGCCCGATCGACCCGGAAAACGAGGCGCACGAGCTGGTCATGTCCGTCTTCGGCGGGATGAGCAAGGGCGAACGCAGCCGGGTCAAGGTCCGGGTCCGCACCGCGATGGCGGCGCAGACCGAACTGGAAGGCCGGTTCCTCGGCGGCCGCCCGCCGTACGGATACACCCTCGCCGACCTCGGCCCGCACCCGAACCCGGCCAAGGCAGCCGAGGGACGCCGACTGCACGGCCTGACCCCGGATCCCGCCACCGCTCCAGTCGTGCAGCGGATCTTCACCGAGTTCCTGACCGGGAACGGGCTGTATGTCATCGCCGAAGGGCTCACCCGTGACGGGATCGCGTGCCCGTCGGCGTACGACCGGGCACGAAACCGGCACCGGTCGGGGATCGCCTGGTCCAAGAGCGCGGTGCGGGTGATCCTGACCAACCCGCGCTACACCGGCCGGCAGGTGTGGAACAAGCAGCGCACCGACGAGATCCTCCTCGACGTTGACGACGTCGCCCTCGGCCACACCAACGTCATGCGGTGGAACTCGCCGGACAGTTGGATCCGCTCGCGTGAGCTGGTTCACGAGCCGCTGATCGACGAGGACACCTTCGATCACGCCCAGCAGATCCTGACCCGGCGCGGCACCCGGCTGGGCAGCCCGCGGGGACCGCGCCGGAGCCGCCACCCGTACGTATTCAAGGGCGCCGTCTACGACGCCGTGTGCGGGCGGAAGATGCAGGGGCAGCACTCCCACGGCGTGGCCTACTACCGGTGCCGGTTCCCGCAGGAGTACGCCCTGGCCAACCGGATCGAGCACCCCCGCAACGTCATCCTGCGCGAAGACCTCCTCGTCCCGCACCTCGACGGCTGGCTTGCCGGGCTGTTCAGCCCGAACCACCGACAGGACACTATCGATCAGCTCACCGCCGCCCAGGACGAGCCCGATCAACCGGACTCGGCCGCCACGACCGCCGCCGCCGTGCTGCGCGACTGCGACGCGAAACTTGCCCGCTACCGCGCCGCCCTCGACGCCGGCGCCGACCCGGCAGTCGTGACCGGCTGGATCAGCCAGGTCCAGGCCGAACGGAAAGCGGCAGAAGCGCTACTGAGCGGCACGAGCCCCGGCAAGAGCAGCCGGCGGATGACCGCCGAGGAGATCGCGACCCTGGTCGGCCAACTCGGCGACATCCTGGCCGTCCTCGCTCAGGCGGACCCGGCCGACAAGGCCGAGGTCTACCGCCAACTCGGCCTGCGCCTCAACTGGCATCACGAAACACAAACGGCGCACGCGGAGATCGATCCGCTGCGCCGTTGGGAAAAGGTTTGTGTCCGAGGGGGGACTTGAACCCCCACACCCTATACGGGCACTAGCACCTCAAGCTAGCGCGTCTGCCATTCCGCCACTCGGACTTGGTGTGACCACCCGGGTCACGCCGCGCGATTACTGTACATGGCCCCCCGCCCTCTTCGCACGGTGGTTCCCCCCATGCGAACGAGGCAAGATCAAGAGGGAAAAAAGTGGCCCCGGGGGTACCGGGGCCACTCCTGCTCGGGGGCGCCGTCACGAGGGGGATTCGTGCGGCGCCCGGTTGGTTAGGTGAAGATGCTGACCCCGCCGGGCCCTACCAGCAGCCCGACGATGATGAGCACGATGCCCCAGAGGAGCTGGCCGCGGACGATCGAAACGATGCCGGCGACCACGAGAACAACTGCCAGGATCCACAGCAGGAAACTCATGGTCGCGGAGGTACCCAGGCGAATCCATGAATAAACGGGAGCGCTTCCGCTCAAGGTCGAATGGGACCGGCGCCACAGCCACACGGCGGCCACACAACCAGGCCACCCGCGGCACGCACGATCGTCACCCACCATAGAGTGAGGGCATGACCGGCACCGACGAGGTCGTTCGCATCTGTCGCGACCTGCTGCGCATCGATACCACCAACACCGGTGATCTTGCCACCACAGCCGGTGAGCGGGTGGCGGCGGAGTACGTGGCGGCGCAGCTCGACGAGGTCGGGATCGAGTCGCAACTCCGGGAGGCGGCGCCGGGCCGCACCAGCCTGATCGCGCGGATCGAGGGGACCGACCCCACCCGGCCGGCGCTGCTGGTCCACGGTCACCTCGACGTGGTCCCCGCCGACAAGAGCGAGTGGAGCGTCGACCCCTTCGCGGGGGAGGAGAAGGACGGCTTCCTCTGGGGCCGGGGCGCGATCGACATGAAGGACTTCGACGCGATGATGCTGGCCGTCGCGCGTCAGTGGGCGCGGGAGGGCAAGCGGCCGACACGGGACATCGTGTTGGCCTTTCTCGCCGACGAGGAGGCGGGCGGCAACTACGGCGCCGGCTACCTGGTCGACACCGAGCCGGAGCTGTTCGAGGGGTGCACGGAGGCGATCGGCGAGGTCGGCGGGTTCTCGCTCTCGATCAGCGCCGAGAAGCGGCTGTATCTCATCGAGACCGCGGAGAAGGGCATCGACTGGCTGCGCCTCAAGGCGAAGGGGCGCCCCGGGCACGGGTCGATGATCCACGACGACAACGCGATCACCGCGCTGAGCGAGGCCGTGGCGCGGGTCGGCCGCCATCGGTTCCCGGTCGTGCTGACGCCGACGGTCCGGGCATTTCTGGACGAGGTGGGCGAGGCGCTGGGCATCGAGGTCGACCACGACGACCCGGAGTTGACGATCTCGAAGCTGGGCCCGCTCGCCGCGATGATCGGTGCCACGATCCGCAACACCGCGAACCCGACCCGCTTCGACGCGGGGTACAAGGACAACGTCATCCCGAGCCAGGCGACGGCGGTGGTCGACTGCCGCACGCTGCCCGGCCAGGCCGACATCTTCCGGGAGCAGTTGCGGGCCGTGATCGGCCCCGACATCGAGATCGAGACCGGTCACCTCCACCCGGCCGTCGAGACCACGTTCGACGGCCCGCTGGTGGAGGCGATGAAGGCCGCGTTGCGTGCGGAGGATCCCGGCGCGCACCCGGTGCCGTACATGTTGTCGGGTGGCACCGACGCCAAGTCGTTCAGCCGGTTGGGCATCCGCTGCTTCGGGTTCTCCCCGTTGCGGCTGCCCGCCGACCTGAATTTCAGCGCGCTGTTTCACGGCATTGACGAGCGCGTACCCGTCGACGGACTAAAGTTCGGCGTGCGGGTACTCGACCGCTTCCTGACCGCCTGCTGAAGTTCCCCGATCTTCGCGAGAGGAAGCTCAACCATGACCGACCGGCACGCCGAACTGGATGCCGCTCTTGAGCGCATGATCACGGCTGCCCGCGATCACCTGGCCGCGGTGCGCGCCGCCGACGGCCGCGCCGACGACGACGAGGTGTGGCGGGCGTACGTCGAGCTCAACAACGCCTCGTTCGAGTACGACGAGCAGTTGCTCGACGCGTTCGGCGAGGTCACGCCGTGGGACGTCCAGCCGATCGACCCGAACGAGGCCGACAAGCAGTTCGGCTTCGGGGTCGGTGCCGGTGGGTCCGACGACGAGTACGAGCACGTGATCTCGGTGCGTCAGCGGCGTGACTACCGGGTACCGAGCGTGGCGGCGCTGCTGCGGGCGGCGGAGAGCGCCCGGCAGACCAGCCAGCAGGGCTCCGACGAGCCTGTGGCGGCGGTGGAGACGGTCGGCGAGGCGGTCCTCGAGCTGATGCAGGCCGCCGACGTGTCGCTGGGCGCGCTCGACATCCCCGAGCTGGAGTCGCTCGACGGGGTGGTCGTGGTGGCCGAGGTCGGGCAGCCGCTGGATCCCGAGGCGTACGACGAGACCGACGGCACCGGGCCGTTCGCGCTGGACACCGGCGACCGGCTGGTCGACCGGCTCGACGAGCACGCGAGCATCGGTTTCGACGACGAGGACGAGGAAGAAGACGAGGACGAGGAAGAGGACGCCTCCCAGGCGACCCACTGAGCCGCGCTCACCGCGTCCCAGATAAAGATCTTTCCGAAGACCGCCGGCCTGCCCGGCGGTCTTCCGTCTGTGGCACACTGCCCCTCACATATCGATCCTTGTCGAAACGGGGGACTCAGGATGCGTTATGGACGGCTGCGCCGTGCCGTGCTGGCGGCGGCGCTCACGATCGGAATGCTGGGCGTCGCGGCGCCCGCCGACGCGGCGGTGACGCGGATCGGGAAGATCTACCAGGAACCGTCGCCGTACGAGGCGCGCTTCCCTGACCTGCTGAAACTCGACGACGGCCGGATCATGGCCGTCTGGTACCGGGCGGCCGAGCACCAGGGGACGATCGGGACGGTCCAGGTCGCCTTCGACAACCGCGACAACGGACGCTCGTGGCCGGTGCGCCATAACGCGCTGGCCGACATGGCGCCGATGAGCGGCAAGGACATGCGCGACCCGAAGCTCGGGAAGATGCACGACGGCAGGGTCCTGCTGAGCTGGTTCGTGCCCGGCGACGGGGTGTACACCGCCGTGTGGCGGCCGGGCGACAGCTACTTCGGCACGCCGCAGAAGCTGGTCGTGCCCGGCCTCGCCGGCACGCCGGCCGAGCACGGCGGGATCGTCGCGCTCGAGGGCGGCAACCAGGTGCTGATCCCGTTCTACACGGGCAACGGCAACGCCTACGTCGCCCGGGCCAACTACCAGGGGACGGCGTCGCACGCGCTGCCGGTCAACGCGTTCTGGGCGCTGGAGACCACCTCGCGGGCCGCCGACGGCCTCAACGAGATGTGGTTCGAGCCGAGCCTCGTGCAGTACGGCGACACGCTGCTCGTGGTCGTGCGGCACGAGCGGTGGTCGCCCACCGACACCTCGGTCCGGCGGGGAGCACCCGCCCGCGTGATCACCTGGAGCGCGTCGACCGACACGCCGACGTTCACCCGGGCCGACTGGAACGTCCAGGCGAACTCGCACCACCTGCTGAAGACCGCCGACGGGCGGCTGCTGTTCACCTTCGGCAACAAGGGCGTGACCTACCGGCCCACGTACGGCACGCTGATCGGCAACCCGACCCAGTTGCCGTGGCGGCAGCCGTCGGCCGGGCAGAAGGTGGTGCCGATCTACAACTCGGGCTTCGGCGACCAGGGGAACCCGTCGAGCGTGGAGACGACGCCGGGCGTGTTCATCACCGCGGCGTACAACGCCAAGAAGTACGCGTCGAGCGAGGGGACCGGCACCTCACCGAGCGGTGGCAGTCTGTGGCTGCTGGAGAGCCGGAACGCCGACTACTGAGGCCGCAACGCGGCTCAGGTGCAGAACGGGCTCATGGGCGCGTCGGGAGCGATCACGGCGCGCCCCGCGTACTGGCGGCGCATCGCGCTGACCTCGTCGCTGGTCAGCTCGGCGAGCAGCAGGTGCGGCTCGATGCGGCGGGCGTGGCGGTGGGCGACGACCTCGGCGAGCACGGTGTCGTCGCGGGAGGCGATCACGTACGTAAGCGGACCGCAGTCGGTGAGGTGCCCGACCGAAGGTTGTCGCCACGTCATGGCTACGCAAGATATTCTCGCGACTACCCATTGTGCAAGAGGGTGCGCGGAAAGCGTTGGTAAAGATTCAGATGGAGAGACCGGGCTGCAGCTCCGGCTGACCGGGTGCGATGCGCCGCCGCATCATCACCTTGCGGGTTCCGTCGCGGTAGAGCTGGACCCGCGCCAGCTCCCATCCCGCGTACTCGGCCTGGAGCGTCAGCTGCGCCGTGGCGGTCAACCGGTCGACATTCGCTGGTAACCGCAACGGCGCGTACTCGTAATCCACCGGCTGCCTCCATGGGCGGTCGATTGTGGGCTATGGACAAATTCGCGGCCGCGAGCGGCGTGGCCTGTATCGGTGAAATGTGCGGTTCCCGTATGGTCGGCGCGTGGCGCGCGGACCGCAACTTGCCGCACAGACGACAACTACGGCGAGGCTGGGGTGAGGCGTCGCTACAAGTTCCTGCTGCGCCCAACCTCGAAGCAGGCGACGGCGCTCGCCGCGTGTGTGGAGGACCATCGGCTGCTGTACAACGCCGCGCTGGAGGAGCGCCGCGAAGCGTGGCGCCGTGCGCGAAAGGGAATTTTGTACGGAAGTCAGTCGAAGCAACTCAAAGACATCCGCAGCGCTGACCCGCAGGGGCAGGGTCGCTGGTCGTTCTCGTCCCAGCAGGCCACGCTGCGTCGCCTGGACAGAGCGTTCCAGGCGTTCTTCCGGCGTATCAAGACAGGCCGGAAACCCGGCTATCCGCGGTTCAAGGGTGGCGGCCGTTTCGACACGGTCGAATGGCCGAAAGACGGTGACGGTTGCCGATGGAACTCGACCTCCGACTCCGCTGCCCGCAGCGACCGCACCCGCGTCTACCTGCGAGGCATCGGTCACGTTCGGGTGCATGCCCATCGCAAGATTGCCGGGACCGTGAAGACCGTCAGCGCCAAACGGGAAGGGCGCCGCTGGTACCTCGTACTGTCGTGTGATCACGTACCCGCGGATCCCCTGCCGCCCGCCGGTAGCACTGTCGGGATCGACATGGGAGTGGCGTCGTTCCTCACCACCTCTGAAGGTGCGCAAGTCCCCAATCCGCGACCGGGCCGGTGTTCCGCCGGACGACTCACCGCTGCGCAGCAGGCTCTCGCCCGGTGCGCGCGGTACTCGAACAGGCGGAGGAGAATCGTCGCCCGGGTCGCTGCGTTGCATGCGGCGGTCCGCCGCAGACGGCTGGACCACGCGCACAAGACCGCCGTATGGCTCGTGCGCAACCATGACTTGATCTTCCACGAAGAACTTCGCATCACCAACATGACCCGCTCGGCGGCCGGCACCCTCGAAGAACCGGGCACGAACGTGGCTCAGAAGTCCGGGTTGAACCGGAGCATCCTCGATGCGGGTTGGGGGGTGTTCCTCGCTGTGCTGCACGCCAAGGCTGAGAGTGCCGGACGTGTCATTGTCGGGGTCGACCCCCGCAACACGTCCCGCACCTGTCCCGATTGTGGGCACTGTGCTGCGGGCAACCGTGTCACCCAGGCCAGTTTTGTCTGCCTCGCCTGCGGGTTCGCCAGGCACGCAGACATTGTCGCCGCAACCAACATCCTCAGGGCAGGGCTTGCCCTTCAGACCTGACGAACGGTCTGAGAAACTGACGACATCAGGCGTCAGAGGAGTCACTTTCCGATATTGCCGCGCGTCGGCGCCTAAAACCAGTCCTGATCCCGCACGAATCTACAGCTCACGCTCGGGATAGCCGCCGTAGGGGAGCGACACGTCGTCGAGCGCGGCGCGGATCTCGGCGGGCAGGTCCAGCCGTTCCGACGCCAGCGATCCGACCAGTTGAGCGGCGGTGCGGGCGCCGAGAATCACCGAGCTGACGCCGGGCCGGTCGCGGACCCAGGCCAACGCGACCGCGAGCGGGGCCACGCACAGCCCGTCGGCGGCCGTGGAGACGGCCTCCACGATCCCGCCGCAACGCGCGTCCAGGTAGGGGGCGGTGAAGCCCTCGAAATGCGGCGACGCGGCCCGCGAGTCGGCCGGGACGCCGTACCGGTACTTGCCGGTGAGCACCCCGCGCCCGAGCGGCGACCAGGCGAGCACGCCGAGCCCCAGCGCCGCGCAGGCCGGCAGCACCTCCCGCTCGATCTCCCGCTCGACGAGCGAGTACTCGACCTGGCTGGAGATCAGCGGGGTGCGTCCGGCGCACGTCTGCATCGTGGCGGCGTGGGCGGTCTGCCAGCCGGCGTAGTTCGACACGCCGACGTAGCGGGTCCGGCCGGACGACACGGCATAGTCCATAGCGGACAAAGTTTCCTCAAGCGGCGTGTCCGGGTCAAAACCGTGCACTTGCCACAAGTCGACGTAGTCGGTGTCCAGTCGGGCGAGCGACGCGTCCAGCGCCCGCAGCAGGTGTCCCCGCGAGGCGTCGCGCCGCCGCCGGTGCCCGGGCCGCAGGCCGGCCTTGGTGGCGATCACCAGTTCGTCGCGGGGGAGCAGGCGGTGCAGCAGGCTGCCCAGGACGGCCTCGGCGTCGCCGTCGGCATAGACGTCGGCCGTGTCGATCAACGTGCCGCCGGCGTCGGCGAACGTCTTGAGTTGCTCCGCCGCGTCGTCGGTGTCGGTGTCGCGGCCCCAGGTCATCGTGCCCAGCGCGAGCCGGGAGACCGTCAGCCCGCTTCGGCCGAGCGGTCGCTGTTGCATGAGCCACAGGATAGGGCCACTTAAGGTCACAACCACGTACCACACATAAGGTGAGTCGGGGTTCAGACCTTCGTGAATCAGGGAGACCGCATGCGCCTCGCGCTCAGCCTCGGATACCTGTCCGGGCGCACCAATCCCGCCGACCGGCTCGCGCTCGCCCAGGAGGCCGACCGGCTCGGCCTGGCCGCCGTATGGGTCGCCGAGGCCTACGGCTCCGACGCGGCCACCCTGCTCGCCTGGCTCGCCGCCCAGACCGAACGCATCGACCTGGGATCGGCGATCTTCCAGATCCCCGCCCGCACACCCACCATGACCGCGATGACCGCCGCCAGCCTCGACCTGCTCTCCGGCGGCCGGTTCCGGCTGGGACTCGGCGTGTCCGGCCCGCAGGTGTCGGAGGGCTGGTATGGCGTCCCCTTCGCGAAGCCGCTGGCCCGGACCCGCGAATACCTCGAGGTCATCGCGAAGGCCCTGGCCCGGGAGACCGTCGAGTACGCCGGCGAGCACCACACCCTGCCCGTCCCCGGCGGACCCGGCAAGCCGCTCAAACTGATGCTGCACCCGCACCGCGAGCGCATCCCCACCTACCTCGCCGCGATCGGCCCGAAGAACCTCGAGCTCGCCGGCGAGCTCACCGACGGCCTGCTCGCCGTCTTCTGGGCGCCCGAGTTCGCCGACGAGCAGCTCGCGTCGATCCGCGCCGGCCGGGAGCGCGGCGGCCGCGCCGGTGAACCGTTCGACGTCGTGCCGAGCGTCCCGCTGGTGATCGGCGACGACGTCGAGAAGGCCGCCGAGCCGGTGCGGCCGTACTCGGCCCTGTACGTGGGCGGCATGGGCAGCCGGGAGAAGAACTTCTACAACGCGCTGGCCGTGCGCATGGGCTACGGCGACGCCGCCCGCGAGGTCCAGGATCTGTACCTCGCGAAGAAGCAGCGCGACGCCGCGGCCGCGGTGCCGCTGGAGTTCATCGACCGGACCTCGCTGCTGGGCCCCGTCGACCGAGTCGCCGACCGGATGCGCGAGTTCGCCGCGTCCGGCGTCACCACGCTGTCGCTGGCGATCCACGCGCCCGACCTGGAGGCGAGCATCCGGCAGCTCCGCCTCGCGGCCGAGGCGTACGAGAAGTCGGGCGTCGCGTAGTTTCCCGATCTTTCCGCTGGTCTTGCCACACATCGATAGCGGTTCGACAATGTGACGATGATCATGGGGGATCACATCGAGTTCCGTCTGCTCGGACCACCGGAGATCGGCGGCCCACCCGGACGGGTCTGGTTTCGGAGCCACCGCCAACGCGCGGTGCTCGCGACACTGGCGCTGAACGCCAACGCGAACCAACTGCGGGAACGGCTCCGCGCCCTGCAGATGATCGTGCTGTACCTGTGCGGGCGGCGGGCCGAGGCGCTGCACGGCGCGCCGGAGGATCCGCTGGCCCTCGTCGCCGGATGGACCTGCGCCACCGGCGTCGACCGGGCGATGCGGTGACCGGCCTGATCGCGGTCGCCATCCTGACGATCGCGGCCGGCACCGTGTATGCGGTGCGCCGGCGCTACCTCGTCGTCACCGTCGTCGGGCCCAGCATGACTCCCACGTTCCACGACGGCGACCGGGTGCTGGTCCGCCGCCGCGACGGCCTGCGCTGCCGGACCGGTGACGTGGTGGTGCTCCGGGCGCCGGAGCAGCCGGGGTGGCGGGACCGGCCGCCGGAGTGGCACCTCAAGCGGGTCGCCGCGGTGGCCGGCGAACCGGTGCCCGCGGCGGTGGAGCGGGCGTGCGGGCAACCGTCGGGGAGCCCGGTACCGGCGGACCACCTGGTTGTGCTCGGCGACAACGTGGTCAGCTACGACTCGCGGTCGTGGGGCTTCCTGCCGGCCGACCGGGTGCTCGGTGCCGTGCTCCGGCGCCTGACGAAGGGACGCGGCGAGCCGGGTACCGCTGGTGCACCCAGGACCAGGTCTGCCGCGTGAACTGCAACGACTGCTGCTGAGAAGACCGACCGGTGCCGGCCGGAAGGCCGGTACCGGTGCCCCTCGTCCTGTCTCTTGGAGAGAAGCCCGTGCCGTACCTCATCGCCGCCGTCGTGTTCACCACCGTCCTCGGCCTGCTCAACCTCCTGCTCACCCTGGCGGTCCTCCGGCGGCTGCGGGAGCAGGCGACCCAGCCGGCCGCCGGCAACCCCGACTCGGAACTGCTGCCGGTCGGCGCGCCGCTGCCGGCCTTCACCGGCCACACCGCCGGGGGCGGCGTCGTCGACGGCGCGACGGCGAAGCCCGAGGTGCTGGCGTTCCTGTCGACCACCTGCGGCGCGTGCCTGGAGCAGGTGTCCGCGCTGATCCGCTACGTGACCGACCGCGGCATCGCCCGGGACGCCGCGCTGGTGGTCGTCGTGGGCCCCGCCGACGATCCGGTCGGAACGGAGCTCACCGCCGACATCGATCCGGTGGCGACCGTGCTGCGCGAACCGCTGGACGGCCCCGTCTGCCGGGCCTTCAACCAGCGCCTGTTCCCGACGTTCTACCTCGTCGCCGACGGGGTCGTGCGGGCGAGGTCGATCGACGTCGACGGCCTCCGGACGCACGCCGAGCCCACCCGGGCGTGAGTGACGGGGCCGCCGGCGAGCATGTACGCGACGTGTACGCGCGCCTTCTACGTTCTGCCCACACACGCCGTCGGCGTCGAACAGGGGAGAACGTCAGTGCGCATGAACGTCAGACGCCTGCTGCAGCGGGCCGCCATCGTGGTGGCGGTGATGGCCGCCGTGGTCGCCACGGGCGGACCCGCGAACGCCAACGTCGAATCGGGTGGAACGTACCCGGACCCCAACAAACCGGCCTTCTGCCACTACACGATCTGGGACGGGACGTTCTACTGCAACACCGAGGCCGAGTGGTTCAAGCCCGACTATCACTGGCAGGTGTTCGTCATCGGCCAGGACCGGTCGGTCTACACGAGGTGGCGGCGCGACGGTGGCACCGCGGAGTGGCTCAACATGGGCGGCACGTGCAATCCCAACCACCGGATCTTCCTCAACTACCAGTACGCCAACTGGTCGGTGGTGGTGAACTGCATCGCCGCGGCCGACGGCCAGTGGTGGTACCGCAAGCGGTTCAAGGACGGCAGCTGGACCCCGCGCTGGATCCGGGGCAGCGCGTCGCCGGACCCCCTGTAGGGGGTCGGCCGCCCGCGGTCAGTCGACGCGGGCGGCCGCGCGGCCCGCATGGAGGTAGCGGCCGCCGTCGAGGAACGTCACCGTGTCGTGCGTGCCGTCGACCGGTTCGGCGGTGACGAAGGTGTCGCCCGCCAGCATCACGAACCGGTCGGTGCGCGGCGGGCGGCCCATCTCCTCGACCAGCCCGTGCGGTGTCCGCCGCACCACCAGGCCGGCGGCGTCGGCCGTCACCTCGAACTCCCACAACGGCGTGGCGTAGCGACCGGCGAACCGGCGGACGTCGCCGGCGTCCACGGCCGGGCGCGGCGGCACCGGCCGGGACGGCGCCGTGACGCCGGCGAGCTCCTCCAGGAGCGGCACCACCAGGTCGTCGGTCATGCCGGTCGTCGCGGCGTCGGCGTTGATGCTCACCGCCACGACCAGGTCGTGGTCGGGTACCACCCGCCACATCGCGGCCTGGCCCGGCACGCCGCCGTCGTGACCGACGATCGTAACGCCCGACCACGTCCACAGCTCCAGCCCGAGGCCCCAGTGGTCGCCGCCGCGCCCGACGACACCGGGCGCCGCGACCTGCGGGGTGCGCATCGCGGCCACCGCGTCGGCCGACAGCACGGTGCCGATCTCCCGGCCGAACCGCACCAGTTCGCGGGGCGCCGCGCGTATCCGCGACCCCGCCGCGGCGTTCGACCGGGGCAGCGTCGCGTCGTCGACGGTGCGCCGGGAATCCAGGTGGCCGGTCGCCGCCGCGAACGCCCGCGCCTCGGCCGCGGAAAAGGCCAGGTGACGCACACCGAGCGGCCCGGCCACCCGCTCGCGCACCGCCGTCTCCCAGGTCGTGCCGCGCAGCCGCGCGACCAGCGCGCCCAGCACGCAGAAGCCCGAGTTGCAGTACGAGAACATCGCGCCGGGCGGGTGCACCTGCACCGCCTCGGTGCGCAGCCGTTCCAGGTAGCGGTCGGCCGCGTCGTCGCCGTCGCCGGTGTCGAGGAACAGGTCGCCGGCGAACCCGCCGGTGTGCGCGAGCAGGTGCCGCGCGGTGACCGCGGCGGTCGCGGCGGGGTCGGCCACCGCGAACCCGGGCAGGTACCCGACGACCGGCGCGTCGAGGTCGAGCCGCCCCTCGTCGACGAGTTGCAGCACCAGCGTCGCCGTCCACGGCTTCGTGACGGAGCCGACGTGGAAGAGGCTGTCGGGCGTCACCGCCGCACCCGTGCGGACGTCGAGCACGCCGTACGCCGCCTCGACGAGGTCGCCACCGTGTCCGACGGCGACCGCGGCACCCGGCACGCCGTGCCGTCGGGCCGCCTCGGCGAGCCGGTCGGGGAGCGACCCGCGCCAATCCGTCACCCGGCCGAGGCTACCGGGAGTTTTTGTCGGAGGGGGCGGGCAGGATGACGCGCATGACCGTGACAGGACGCCTGGAACTCGTCGCCTTCGACGCGACCGACATCGCGGGGCTCGCCGCGTTCTACGCCGAGCTCACCGGCTGGGAGACCGTCCGCAGCGTCGACGGCTGGATCACGCTGCGCGCCGGCGACGGGCAGGAGGTCGCCTTCCAGGAGGTCGCCGAGCACCGCGCGCCGCGGTGGCCGGGGCAGGAACGCCCTCAGCAGGTCCACCTCGATCTCCTCGTCGACGGGCACGAGGAGGCGGCCCGGCGCGCCGAGGCGCTCGGCGCCACCCGGCTGGCCGACGGCGCCACCTGGATCACGCTGGCCGACCCGGCCGGGCACCCCTTCGACCTGTGCCAGCGCGACGAGATCGGCCCGCAGACGCAGCTGTTCGCGGTCACCATCGACGCCCCCGACGCGTCGGCGCTGGCCCGCTTCTACGCCGACCTGCTCGGGATGGAGGTGACCCACGACGGGCCCGAGGGCGCGCTCGTCACCGGTGGCGGCAAGAGCCTCATGTTCCAGCAGGTCGCCGGTTACACGCCGCCGCGGTGGCCCGATCCCGCGCACCCGCAACAGGGGCACCTCGACATCGTCGTCGACGGTCCCGACCACCTCGCGGCGGTCGGCGCCCGAGCGGAGGAACTGGGCGGCACCCGGCTCGGCGGCGGCACCGGCTGGATCACGCTGGCCGACCCGGCCGGGCACCCCTTCGACCTGTCGATCCCCTGAGGGTCACTTCGCCTCGAGCACGTTCGTCGCCAGCAGCACCATCAGCAGCGTGCCCAGCGCCACGCGGTACACGATGAAGACGGTGTACGAGTGGCGGGCGATGTACCGGAGCAACCAGTTCACCGAGAGGTAGGCCACCACGAAACTCACCACCGTCGCCACGATGGTGTTCAACCAGCCGACGCCGTTGGAGATGCGGTCGAACTCGTCGATGCCCTGCAGGATCGACGCGCCGGTCAGCGCCGGGATCGACAGGAAGAACGACAGCCGCGTCACGGTCACCCGGTCGAAGTCGCGCAGCAGGCCGGCCGACATCGTGGCGCCGGACCGGGATATGCCCGGGATCAGCGCCATGCACTGCACCACGCCGATGATGAGCGTGTCCTTCCACCTGATGTCCTCCTCGCCCCGCTGCTGGGTGGCGGCGCGGTCGGCGAAGACCATCACCCCGCTCCACAGGATCAGCGCGCCGGCCACGAACCACAGGCTGCGCAGCGTCGTCTCGATCTGGTCCTTGAACAGCAGGGCCGCGAACACGATCGGCATCGACCCCAGCAGCACCGCCACCCCGAACCGGAAGTCGACGTGCCGGCGGGCCTCGGCGTTGGTCAGGCCGCGGAAGAACGCCGGCACGATCCGGGCGATGTCCTTGCGCAGGAACAGGATCGTCGCCAGCACCGCGCCGGACTGGATGATCACCGTGAACGCGGTGATGTCCGGATCGTCGATCTGGTACCCGAACAGCTTCTCCAGGATCGTCAGGTGGCCGGTGCTGGAGATGGGTAGGAACTCGGTGACGCCCTCGACCGCACCGAGGAGCACCGCTTCGAGAATGTTCAAATCTCAGGCCCCGCCCATTTCGAAACCGTTCATGGCCGGGAAGAGCATAGGGGACCGCGCGTACGCTTCGCCGGGTGGCAACCGTCCTCCTGCTGCGGCATGGCCGCACCACCAGTAACGCCGCCGGCACCCTGGCCGGTCGCCAGCCGGTCGAACTCGACGACGTCGGCCGTGGCCAGGCCCGCGCCGCCGGTGAGCGGCTCGCCGGCATCCCGCTCGCCGCGGTGGTCACCAGCCCCCTGATCCGCTGCCGGCAGACCGTCGCCGAGGCCCTGCCGGCCGTGAATCCGGCCGTCGACGAACGCTTCACCGAGTGCGGCTACGGCGATTGGACCGGGAAGGAGCTGGCCAAGCTCGCCAAGGATCCGCTGTGGAAGGTGGTGCAGGCGCACCCGTCGGCGGTCACGTTCCCCGGTGGCGAGTCGATGTCGGCGATGTCGGCCCGCGCCGTCGCCGCCGTGCGGGAGTGGGACGCCACCGTCACCGCCGAACGCGGCCCCGACGCGATCTGGCTCGCCTGCAGCCACGGCGATGTGATCAAGGCCATTGTCGCCGACGCGCTGGGCCTGCACCTGGACCAGTTCCAGCGCATCGTCGCCGACCCCGCGTCGGTCACCGCGATCCGCTACACGTCCACCCGCCCCTTCGTCGTGCGGCTGAACGACTCGGGCGCCGATCTGGCGTCCCTCGTGCCCCCGAAGAAGACCCGGCGCGGCCGCGCGAAGGCCGCCGCCGACAGCGACGCCGCGGTCGGCGGCGGAGCGGGGGCGGGGAGCGTTTAAGACGGTAGGCCAGTCGGCGTCGCCGTACCGATGCGGATATCGTCGTGGGTATGGCCCACCAGGTGTACGCGTTCGAACCGCCCGAGCGGTTCGTGGCCGGTACCGTCGGGCCGCCCGGCGAGCGCACGTTCTTCCTCCAGGCCCGCGGCGGCGGCCGGCTGGTGAGCGTCGCCCTGGAGAAGGTGCAGGTCCAGCTGCTCGCCGAGAAGCTCGACGAACTGCTCGCCGAGGCCAACCGGCGGTTCGGGCTCGAACTGCCCACGCTGGCGATCGCGGCCGACAACGAGCCGCTCGACACCCCGCTCGACGAGGAGTTCCGCGTCGGCACGCTCGGGTTGGCGTTCGACGTCGACACGTCCACGGTCGTCATCGAGGCGATCGCGGCCCCGGAGGGCGAGGCCGAGGCCGAGCCGGAGGAGGCGGCGGAGGACGACGACGCCGACGACGAGGACGCCGACGCCGACCGCGACCGCCTCCGGGTGCGGCTGACGCCACAGGAGACCCGGGCGTTCATCGAGCGCGCGAAGCGGGTCCTCGCGTCCGGCCGGCCGCCGTGTCCCCTGTGCGGGCAGCCGCTCGACCCGAAGGGCCACCTGTGCCCGCGGCACAACGGGTACCACCGGTAGCTACGTGGGCGAGCTCACCGACCTGCTGTCGCGGGGGAGTCTGGAGATCGAGGGCCGGCTGGTCGACGCGTCCAATACGACCCTCCGCGCGGAGATCACCCTCGACGGCGTCGACGCCCGGTGCGTCTACAAGCCGGTGCGCGGCGAGCGTCCGCTGTGGGACTTTCCCGACGGGACCCTCGCCGGCCGCGAGTACGCCGCCTACCTGGTGTCCGAACTCACCGGGTGGGGAATCGTGCCGCCCACCGTGCTGCGCGACGGGCCCCTCGGCCCCGGCATGTGCCAGCTGTGGATCGACGAGGACCGCCAGCGCCCGGAGCCGCTGGTGGACTTCGTGCCGGGGCGGCGCATCCCGGTCGGCTGGCACCGGGTCGCGGCGGCCCGCGACGAGAGCGGACGGCCGTTCGTCCTCGCGCACGCCGACGAGCCGCAACTGGCCCGGATGGCGGTCTTCGACGCGGTCATCAACAACGCCGACCGCAAGGGCAGCCACATCCTGTCCACGGTCGACGGTGAGCTGTACGGGGTCGACCACGGCGTCAGCTTCCACGTCGAGAACAAGCTCCGCACGGTGCTGTGGGGCTGGTCGGAGTCGCCGGTGCCGGACGACGCGCTCGACGTCCTCAAGAAGCTCCGCTCGGCCCTGGACGCCGACCTCGGCGCCGACCTCTCCGAGCACCTGACGATCCGCGAACTGCGCGCCATGTGCCGCCGCGTCGACGGCCTGCTGCGGACGAAGGTGTTCCCGAACCCGCCGGAGGACTGGCCGGCGTTACCGTGGCCGCCGATCTGAAATAGTCTGTTCGTGATCAGCGGTTAATGTTGCGGTCATGGAGCCCTGGACCTCGCACGACGTACCTGAACTGCCCGGTCAGGGCGTCCCCTTGAATTTGTACGACACCGCGCGGGCCGCCGTGGCCCCGACCGGCCCGGCCACGATGTACGTCTGCGGGATCACCCCCTACGACGCCACCCACCTCGGCCACGCCGCCACGATGATCACGTTCGACCTGGTCAACCGCGCGTGGCGGGACTCCGGGCTGGCGGTGAACTACGTGCAGAACGTCACCGACATCGACGATCCGCTGCTCGAACGCGCCACCCGCGACGGGGAGGACTGGGTCGTCCTCGCGATGCGGGAGACCGCGCTGTTCCGCGAGGACATGGAGGCGCTGCGGATCATCCCGCCGGAGCACTACGTGGGCGCCGTGGAGTCGATCCCTGCGATCGCTGCGGCCGTGGCCCGCCTCGTTGATCTTGGAGCCGCCTACCGGCTCGACGACGGCACCGGCGACGTCTACTTCCCGGTCGCGGCCGCGCCGGGCTTCGGGTCGGAGTCGAACTACGACCGGGAGACGATGCTCACGTTCGCCGCCGAGCGCGGGGGCGATCCGGGACGCGCGGGCAAGCGCGACCCGCTCGACCCGCTGCTCTGGCGCGGCGCCCGCGACGGCGAACCCGCGTGGGACGGCGGCCCGCTCGGCCCCGGACGGCCCGGCTGGCACGTCGAGTGCGCGGTGATCGCGCTGCGGCTGCTGGGGGACCAGATCGGCGTCCAGGGCGGCGGCAACGACCTGATCTTCCCGCACCACGAGTGCTCCGCCGCGCACGCCGAGGTGCTCACCGGCGTCGCGCCGTTCGCGCGGCACTACGTCCACGCCGGGATGATCGGGCTCGCCGGCGAGAAGATGTCCAAGAGCCGCGGCAACCTGGTGTTCGTCTCCCGCCTGCGGGCCGACAAGGTCGACCCGATGGCGCTGCGCCTGGCGCTGATCGCCGACCACTACCGCGGCGACCGCCAGTGGACCGACGACGTGCTGAAGGCCGGTCAGCAGCGCCTGGCCCGCTGGCGCGACGCGGTGGCCCGGGGTCGGGGACCCGCTGCCGGTCCGGTGGTCGCGGCTCTGCGTTCGCGGCTGGCCGACGACCTCGACACGCCGGGCGCCCTGGCGGCGGTGGACGCGTGGGCGGAGGCGGCCCTGGCCGGTGTCTCCGACGCGCCGGTCGACGAGGTCGCGCTGGCGGTCGACGCGCTGCTGGGTGTGCGCCTCTGAGCTACCGTCCACGGCACACCGAGCGCCGGAGGTAGTGCCGTGACCGACTTCGACCTGACCGATCACGTGTCCGCCGCCGACTACCCCTCCGTCGCCGGGTCGGACGAGAACGCGGCCGGCACGGTCGACGTCACGTCCGTCCCGCCGCGCGAGGACGACCCGGACGGCCCGACGGCCACCTACACCACGTACGACTACGACAGCGACGGACACGTCGACATGATGGTCGCCGACGCCGACAGCGACGGCCGTCCCGACACCGTCTACCGCGACGCCGACGACGACGGCCACTGGGACGACATCCGGTACGACAGCGACGAGGACGGCCGCTTCGACGAGGTGTGGCGCGACACCGACGGCGACGGTCACGTCGACTCCCTCGCCCGCGACACCGACGGCGACGGCGTGCTCGACGTCACCCGGGTCGACACCGACGGCGACGGCTCGTTCGACCGCATCCTGTACGACACCGACGGCGACGGCCGGACCGATCAGGTGGGCATCGACGCCGACGGCGACGGCCGGCCCGAACACGTCCTGCGGTACGGCGTCGACTCCGCCTCGGCCGCCGACCGGCCCTGGCACCGGGAGCCGTAGCCCCGGCCGTTCAGCCCGGCCGTTCAGCCCAGCGCCAGGTCCGGGTCGTCGGTGGGGACCGCGGGGCGTTCGCCGGCGATCTGGTACTTCTCGGTGAGCTGGGTGACCGGCCCCGGCCAGACCGCCTGCGACACCTCGATCGCCTTGCCGCGCTGGTCGAAGGCGACGTGCATCAGCACCAGCACCGGCGTGTCCGGGCGGATCTGCAGCAGTTCGGCCTCGTCGCGGCTGGGGAGGCGGGCGGTGATCTGGTCGGTGGCGGTGGTGTAGGTGCGGCCGGTGGCCTCCTCGACCTCCTGGTAGAGGGGCCGGTCGAACACCTCGGCCCGGGCCAGCGCGGTGCCGTCGGCGTCGGACGGGCGCAGCCACGCGGCGCCGACCTCCACCGGCACGTCCTGCGTCCGGACGAGGTGCCGGCGCACCACCAGCGTGGAGCCGGCGGCCACCCCGAACGCCTCGGCGACGTCGTGCGGCGCCGGGCCGTGGCCGACCTCCAGGAGATGCTGGCGGTACCGGGCGGCCAGATCGGCGTGATAGCCCCGCTGCGCCCCGTACCGCCCCCGGGACAGCCGGTTGAGCCGCCGCTTGGTGCCCCGCACGAACGTCCCGGAGCCGGGCCGCGTGATCAGCACACCCTCGACGCGCAGTTGGTCGATCGTGCGCTGGATGGTCTGCTTGGCGACGCCGTACTCGAGGGCGATGGCCGGGATGGCGGGCAGCCGCTCGCCGGGTCCCCACTCACCGCGGCGGATACGCTCGCGGAGCATCATCGCGATCTGCCGATGCGGCGCCTCGGCCGCCCCAGGATTCACGGTCATGGCAACCAACCTAGCCTCCTAGGATGCCGAAGGCGTGGTGACACGCCGCACGCACTCGAATGACGCGCCCAGCGCCGCCGGTCGGGCCCCGCGCTCGGTCGATTCGCGGATCTTGGACTCCCGGAGGGCCTATGGCACCCCGTGCAGTCCAAGATCCGCAAGAGTTGCTCGAGTTGACGCCGGACGAACCGCAGCAACTCGGCGTCGCCGGTGTTCGCGTCGATGCGGAGGATCGTCTCACCGGTGTCGCGCCGGGCCACGACGACGTCGGCGCGGACATCGGACACCTCGGGCTCCGCGGGGATGTCGGCGACGAGCGCGCCCACGAGCCGGGCGAGGGCGGCCCACCGTCGTGCCGGCGAGGGAGTGGCGGGGTAGGCGACGAGCAGCAGGCAGGCCAGGGTGTCCGGGTCGGCCATGAAACGGAACCCTACCGGGGATGCGGGCTTGTCCAAGTTGTCAGCGATGCGGCTTTGTCGCATGCGGGGGAGCGCGTGGTCAATCACGCGCGCATCGGCGTGTGTGATTCTGGCGCCGCTGCCGTGTGAACGCGTGGGAGAAATGTGAACCCCGGAGCCAACCGACCCACCGTCGGCGAGGGTAGAAGGTTGTGAGCATCGTGACGGAGCGCGCTCCCGCGCACGAGCAGGCCTTCGCCGACTGGGTCCGGCCGCACCTGCCGGCGATGGCGCGACTGGCCGCCCGGCTCGGCCCGCCGGCCGACCGTGACGACATCGTGCAGGAGGCGCTGGCGCGGGCCTGGCTCAAGCGGGACCGGTACGACGGCCGGCGGGGCACACCGTCGGCCTGGCTGCTGGCGATCACCGCCGACCAGGCCCGGAAGGCCGGCGGACGGCACTGGTCCCGCCGCTGGTTCGCCGGACCGGCCGGGCCCACCGCCGTGGCCGCCCGCGCCGACGACCGGCTCGACCTGGAGCGCGCGCTGCGGCGACTGACCGTACGCCAGCGTCTGGCGGTCGACTGCCATTACTTCGTCGGCCTGTCGATCGCGGAGACGGCGGCGGTGATGCGGTGCTCCGACGGCACGGTGAAGTCGACCCTGGCCGACGCCCGGGCGAAACTGCGCACTCTCCTGGAGGTGTCCGAATGACCGGTAACGTCGACGACCTGCTTCGCGGCGCCGGTGAGCGCTGGCGGTCGACGCAACCACCACCCCCGCAGCCCGACCCCGGTCGGTGGCTGGGCCCGGCCCGGCCGGCCCGACGCCGGTGGGCGCCGGTGCTCGCGACGACGGCCGCCACTCTCGTCGCGGTCGCCGCGGTCGCGGTGCTGACGACGCGGACCCGCGACACCGGAGACGAGGACCGGACCGGCAACGTCTCGACCGCCACCGCGCAGAGCCCGCCCGACCTCGTCGTCCGCGACGGGATGCGGGTGCGCGCCTCCGGCACCGTGCTGGCCGTGCCGGGGCAGCCGGTGCGGTTCTGTGCACCGGCCACCTCCACCGCGCCGGCGGGCGCCGACCTTCCCGCGTGCGTCCACGGGGTGGTCGTCACCGGGGTCGACCTCGGCGCCCTCGCCCAACCGGTCGAGCGGGCCGGCGCCCGGATCGGGTCCGCGACCCTCACCGGAACCTTGCGGTCGGGCGTGCTCGCGGTCACCGGGCAGGCGCCGCCCGAGCCGGCTGCTACGGCCGGGTCGCCGGCGGTCCCGTGCCCGGCGCCGGCGGGCGGGTGGACGGCGACCGGCCCCTTCGACGGCAGGGCCGTCCAGACGTACGTCGTCGAGAACGCCGACCGGTTCCGCAACCCGTGGGTCGGCCGTGCCGACGGCGGCGCGGAGGTGCTGGTCGTCGAGGTGGTCCGCGGCGACGCCGGTGCGGCCCGCACCGACCTGCGGCGCCGGTACTCCGGCAACCTCTGCGTGGTGTCGAGCCCGGGCCGGTTGAGCCTGGCCGAGCAGGCCGCGACCCTGGACCGCGTGCAGCCAGTCGTGCTGGACCTGTTGCGCGACCCGGCCACCGGCGTCTACGCCCTCGGCGGCGCGGAGAACGTCATCGTCGCGATGGTCGTGCTGACCCCCGACCTGTACGACCGGCTGGCCGCGATCGGTCTGACGGCGGACGACCTCAGTCCCTGGTTGCGACCCGTGCGGTAGCCCGGCGGTCGCGCCGGGCGGTGACCACGAG
Source organism: Virgisporangium aurantiacum (assembly GCF_016863635.1). Classification (GTDB taxonomy): domain Bacteria; phylum Actinomycetota; class Actinomycetes; order Mycobacteriales; family Micromonosporaceae; genus Virgisporangium; species Virgisporangium aurantiacum. Next base: position 34,973 of record NZ_BOPG01000024.1, read on the forward strand.
GGCGGCCAGCAGGACGTGCAGCAGCACCACCGTCAGGGCCGTCGCGACGCGGGGGGTGGTCCAGCCGATCACCGACTCCCACACCGCGTGGACGCCGGACACCAGCGGATCCGGCTCCCGCCAGGTCTCACCCTGCCACGCGACCCGTTCCCGCCACGCGTGCAACGCCGCCAGCACGCCGGCGACCACCAGCACCCCACCGGCGGCGAACCGGACGGACCGCGCGGCCTGCGGGGTGCGGGCCACCGCGCGGCGGACCGTCAACGCCAGCAGGCCCGCGGTGGTGAGCGTCAGCACCAGGCCCAGCCAGAACGCGACCGCGTGCACGAGACCCCAGACCGGCACGTCGAAGTCGAACGTGAGGACGCTCTGGGCGAGCATGTTCACCGGCGTGTACTCGGCGGTGGTCCAGTCCGGGTTCCAGCCGTTCACCTGCTCGCACGTCAGCCCCTGGTCGTACAGGTAGGACTGGGCGACGACCCCGATCAGGACACCGCCCGCCGCCCACGTGCCGGCCGCGCGGAGGGTTCCGGCGCGGTCGCCGGCCGCCGCCAGCGGGTCGACCGGTCGCCGCAGGGCCAGCGACACCAGCCCACCGGCGACCAGGATCGGAGCGGCGGCGACCACCCACCAGAGTTGCCCGCCGGCCCGTCCGGCCAGCGCGGCGGCGTCGATCCAGTCGAAACCGTTGAAGACGTCGGGGTCGCCGAAGATCGACGACGAGCAGTAGCCGTTCGGGTCCATCGCGTCGGCCAGGCCGGTGGCGAAGTACAGCAGGACGACCACGGCCGTGCTCGCGGCGACGGCGCTGCGGCGCAGCAGCCGGCCCAGCGCGCCCGCGGCGGTGCCGCCCGCCGGCCCGGTTCCGCCGACCAGGAGCAGCAGACCGAGCAGGACCAGTGCGGCGGTCGGGCCGAGGGGTGCCCGGACGCCGGCGTAGACGTTCACGGCGATCCGGTTGATGTCGTAGTTGATCGAGGTGTCCTCGAAGGCCCGCAGCGCGGCGGCGAGGACGAAGGCCATGGCGCCGAGCCACACCAGTCCACCCAGGAACCACAGCGGGCGGAGCCGGTCGGCGGAGGCCTGCGGTTTGTCGGTGTTGAACCGCGCGATCCCGGACTCCGCCGACGCCGCCGACGGCGCGGCGACCCCGGGATCGGGGAGAGGGGCGGGCGGCGCATGGGGCGGGGGAGCGGCCGGCGCGTCGACCAGGGCGTCGGTCAGGCAGCCGCGGGCCACGGCGAGTTCCGGCTGGTCGATCGCGATCGGCGCGACCCCGAGCGCGCGGTGCAGCAGGCTGGCGACCAGCGGCGTCCGGCTGCCGCCGCCGACGAGGAAGACGCCGGCCAGCGCGGCGGTGCCGACACCGGCGCCCAGCATCGTGGCCGTGGTCAGCGCGACCGTGCGGTCCAGCCACGGCCGGGCCAGGTCCTCGAACTCCGACCGGGTCAGGTGCACTTCCCGTTCGACGGCCGGCACCGCGATCGTCACCTGGCTGGCGCCGCTGAGCTGTTCCCTGGCGGCCCGGACGTCGTCCCACAACTGGCGGCGCCGGCGGCGGTCGGCGGCACCATCAGCTGTGGGGGCCGGAGCGGTCAGCCGGGCCCACTCGGCCGGCGACGCGTCGGCGACCTGCCGGCCCACCCAGTCCACGATCGCGGCGTCGAGGTCCACGCCGCCGACGTCGTCCAGGCCGGCAGACGTCGTGACCTCCCACCCGCCCGCCGGCGCCCGGCGCACGACGCTGATGTCGAACGTCCCGCCGCCGAGGTCGTAGACCACCAGCGACGACCCGTCGGGTACCCGCTGGCCCAGCACCACGGCGAAGTACCCGGCGGCGGCGACGGGTTCGGCGATCAGCGTCACCGGGCCGAGGTCGGCCGCTTCTGCCGCGTCCCGCAGGATCGCCTTGCGGTGCGTCCCCCACCCGGCGGGATGGGCGAGCACCACCTCGCCGACGGCCCCGCCGGTCACCCGCCGGGCCTCCGCCGCGATCATCCGGAACAGCGTCGCGACGGCGTCGACGACCGGCACCTCGACGTCGCCGAGCAGCAGGTGGCCGTCGTCGATGCGGCGCTTGGGGTTCGGCTCGTACCGGGCCGGGTCCAGGCGGGCACCGTAGTCGGCGTCGTGACCGGCGACCAGCCGGCCGTCGGCGGAGAACACCGCGGACGGCACCAGCGGCGACGAGCGGAACAGCAGCGCCTCCACGCGGCCGTCGGCCAGCTCGACGACCGCCACCGTGTGCGAGGTGCCGAAGTCGACGGCGAGACGCGTCACGACCGGGGGACCGGTCGTCGATTGACGTTGACCATGCGGTGCAACCTATCGGCCGGTGGCCAGAACCTTCGGATTGGTAGGCGGAACGGATTCCAACCTTCGGACAATTCATGGGGTGGTCCGGCGCCGGCCTTCTAAGGTGGCGGGATGCAGGTCAGCCAGTCGAGCAAGCTCGCCAACGTCTGTTACGACATCCGTGGTCCGGTACTTCAGGAGGCCAAGCGCCTGGAGGCCGAGGGGCACCAGGTTCTGAAGTTGAACATCGGCAACCCTGCCCCGTTCGGCTTCGCCGCCCCCGAGGAGATGCTGCAGGACGTCATCCTCAACCTGGGTTCCGCACACGGCTACGGTGACTCGAAGGGCCTGCTCTCCGCCCGCCGCGCGGTGGTGCAGTACTACCAGACCAAGGGCGTGCACGGCGTCGACGTCGAGGACGTGTACCTCGGCAACGGCGTGTCCGAGCTGATCGTGATGGCGCTGCAGGCGTTGCTCGACAACGGCGACGAGGTGCTCATCCCGTCCCCCGACTATCCCTTGTGGACGGCGGCGACCAGCCTGTGCGGCGGCACGGCGGTGCACTACCTGTGCGACGAGGAGTCCGACTGGTATCCGGACATCAAGGACATCGAGGCGAAGATCACCGACCGCACCCGCGCGATCGTGGTGATCAACCCGAACAACCCGACCGGTGCGGTGTACCCCGACGCGCTGCTGGAGCAGATCGTCGAGCTGGCGCGGCGGCACCACCTGCTGGTGCTGTCCGACGAGATCTACGACAAGATCCTGTACGACGGCGTCACCCACACGTCGGTCGCGTCGCTGGCGCCGGACCTGTTGTGCCTGACGTTCAACGGGCTGTCGAAGGCGTACCGGGTGGCCGGGTTCCGCACCGGCTGGATGGTGGTCTCCGGCCCCAAGCAGCACGCCGAGAGCTACATCGAGGGCCTGGAGATCCTCTCCAACATGCGGCTGTGCCCGAACGTGCCCACCCAGCACGCCGTGCAGACGGCGCTCGGCGGCTACCAGAGCATCAACGACCTGGTGCTGCCCGGGGGCCGGCTGATCGAGCAGCGCGACGTCGCCCACGAGATGCTCACGGCGATTCCGGGGATCACGTGCGTCAAGCCGAAGGGCGCGCTGTACATGTTCCCGCGCATCGACCCGAAGGTGCACCCGATCTACGACGACGAGAAGTTCGTCCTCGACCTGCTGCTGAACGAGAAGCTGCTGGTGGTGCAGGGCACCGGGTTCAACTGGGCGAAGCCCGACCACTTCCGGGTGGTCACCCTGCCGCGCGTCGCCGACCTGAAGGACGCCATCGGGCGGATCGGCCGGTTCCTCTCGACCTACAAGCAGTGAGCCGTCAGGGGTTGCCCGGGTTGGAACCCGGGCACCAGGCCCGTGCCGGGGCGGTGCCGAAAAGCAGGCCCGCCCCGAACAGCACCACCGCCACCAGCGGACCGGTGATCGTGCTGAAGTCCCAGGCGAGCCGTTCGGACAGCGTGTAGGCGAGCAGCACGATGCCGAGGCCGAGCACCGCGCCGACCCCGACGCCGAACCGGTGCAGGAACCAGCGCGCGACCGGCCCGCCCCGCCACACGCGGTACAGCGCCAGCCCGATGACGATCGTCCAGACGCTGACCCCCCACCAGGCGGTGGCGGAGTACGACCCCTGCTGCATGAGCCGGATCGCGACGAAGACCCACCAGACCGCGTACAGCACTGCCCCGACCTGCACCTGCCACGGCGGCACACCGCCGGGCGGGCCGCTGCGCGGATCGCTCACCGGCTCATCGCTCACCGGTTCGATGCCGTTGTGCGCCTTGGCCTCGCCGCTACGCGGCCGGTAGGCCGGACCGGCCCCCTCGTCCCATACCATCCGGCCGACCGTAGCAACCGGACGGCCCGGGGAACGCGCCGTGACTGTCGCGCCGCTGGCGCGCCGCTGGCGCCGGGAACGTCAGTAGCTGGCGGTGGGACCCGCCTGGCCGCCGCGGCGGCGGAGGTAGCGCTCGAACTCCTGGGCGATCTCGTCGCCACTGAGCGGCTGGATGCCCTCGTCACCCGAACGTTCCTCGAGTTCGCGGACGTACTCGGCCAGCTCGGCGTCCTGCTCGGCGGCCTGCCGCAGCCGGTTCTCCCACTCGCCCGACTCCTCGGCCAGGTCGGCGGTGGGGATCGGCAGGTCGAGGACCTCCTCGATGCGGTGCAGCAGGGCCAGCGTCGCCTTCGGGCAGGGCGGGTTGTTGGCGTAGTGCGGCACGTGCACCCAGAACGACATCGCCTCCAGGTCGGCGCGCTGCGCGGCGTCCTGAAGGATGCTCACGATGCCGACCGGGCCCTCGTAGCGGCTGAGGGTGAGGCCGTAGCGGTCGGCGGTGGCGCGGTCGGAGGCGCTGCCGCTGATCGGCAGCGGCCGGGTGAAGGGGACGTCGGCCAGCAGCGCGCCCAGCAGCACGATCCGGGTGACGTCGAGGCTGTGGCACACCTCGAGCAGCTCGTTGCAGAACGTACGCCACCGCATGCTCGGCTCGATGCCGCGGATGAGCACCACGTCGCGCTCGGCGCCGGGGGGCTTCGCCACGGAGAACCGGGTGGTCGGCCAGTCGATCTTGCGGACCTCGCCCTCGGCGAGCGTGACCGTGGGCCGGTTCACCTGGAAGTCGTAGAACTCCTCCGGGTCGAGCGTGGCGACGTTCTTCGCCTCCCAGATCTCCTCCAGATGCTCGACCACGGCCGTGGAGGCATCTGCGGCGTCGTTCCACCCCTCGAACGCGGCGATGGCGACAGGGGAGCGGAGGACTGGTAAGCCGTCGAACTCGGTCACCGACCCAGCCTACGCGGGTACGGTCCGCACTGCTCAGGACCATGCCGTGAGCGCGTGTCGCCCAAGGGCAACGCGTGTCACAGGAGGACCGCGCCGGACGGCCCACCCGAAACGGTAGATTTGAACGATGCGCTCAAGTCCTGACATCTTCTCCGCCGCCGGCCGGATCCTGGTCGCCGACGGAGCGATGGGAACCATGTTGCAGGCCTTCGACCTGGGCCTCGACGACTTCGAGGGCTACGAGGGCTGCAACGAGGTCCTCAACGTCACCCGGCCCGACGTCGTCCGCCAGGTCCACGAGGCGTACCTGCAGGCCGGTGCCGACCTGGTCGAGACGAACAGCTTCGGCACCAACCTCAGCGCGCTGGCCGAGTACGACATCGCGGAGCGGATCTTCGAGCTCGCCGAGGCGTCGGCCCGCATCGCGCGGGAGGCGGCCGACCGGTTCAGCACCGTCGACCGGCCCCGGTACGTGCTGGGCTCGATCGGTCCGGGCACCAAGCTGCCCACGCTGGGCCACATCTCCTACGCCGCGCTGCGCGACGCCTACCGCGACAACGCGGCCGGGCTGATCGCCGGCGGCGCCGACGCGTTGATCGTCGAGACCTGTCAGGACCTGCTGCAGACCAAGGCGGCGATCGTCGGCGCCAAGCGCGCGATGGCGGCCGGCCGCGACGTCCCGATCGTCTGTCACGTCACCGTCGAGACCACCGGCACGATGCTGGTCGGCAGCGAGATCGGCGCGGCGCTCACCGCGCTGGAGCCGCTGGGCGTCGACCTGATCGGACTCAACTGCGCCACCGGCCCGGCCGAGATGGGCGAGCACCTGCGCTACCTGAGCCAGCATTCGCGCGTCCCCCTGTCGGTGATGCCGAACGCCGGCCTGCCGCAGTTGACGCCGCAGGGCGCGGTCTACCCGCTGACGCCCGACGAGCTCGCCGACGCCCTGTACCGCTTCGCCACCGAGTACGGCGCGGTGCTGGTCGGCGGCTGCTGCGGCACCACGCCGGCGCACATCGCCGCGGTCGCCGCGAAGGTGGCCGGCCTCGGCCCGCTCGACCGCCGGCCGCAGGAGGACGCCGGTGTCGCCTCGATGTACCACCACGTGCCGTTCGCGCAGGACGCCGGCGTGCTGATGGTGGGGGAGCGCACCAACGCCAACGGGTCCAAGGCGTTCCGCGAGGCGATGCTGGCCGGCGACTTCCACAAGTGCATCGAGATCGCCCGCGAGCAGGCCCGCGACGGGTCGCACCTGCTCGATCTGTGCGTCGACTACGTGGGCCGCGACGGCGCCGACGACATGCGTCAGCTCGCCGGCCGGTTCGCCACCGCGTCGACGTTGCCGATCATGCTCGACTCCACCGAGCCCAACGTCATCGAGGCCGGCCTGGAGGCCCTCGGCGGCCGCTGCGTGGTCAACTCGGTCAACTTCGAAGACGGCGACGGCCCGACGAGCCGTTACCGGCGGATCATGCCGATCGTGCGGGAGCACGGCGCGGCCGTCGTCGCGTTGACCATCGACGAGGAGGGCCAGGCCCGCACCGCCGAATGGAAGGTGCGCGTCGCCGCGCGGCTGATCGAGGACCTCACCACGAACTGGGGCCTGCGGGTGCAGGACATCCTCGTCGACTGCCTGACGTTCCCGATCTCCACCGGTCAGGAGGAGACCCGTCGCGACGCGATCGAGACGATCGACGCGATCCGCGAGATCACCCGCCGCTTCCCGGGGATCAACTTCACGCTGGGCATCTCGAACATCTCGTTCGGCCTGAACCCGGCGGCCCGGCAGGTGCTCAACTCCGTCTTCCTGCACGAGTGCCAGGAGGCGGGCCTCACCAGCGCGATCGTGCACGCCAGCAAGATCCTGCCGATGAACCGCATCGCCGACGAGCAGCGCGAGGTCGCGCTCGACATGATCTACGACCGGCGGCGGGAGGGCTACGACCCGTTGCAGCGGTTGATCGAGCTGTTCGAGGGCGTCGACATGGCCGCCGCCCGCGCCGGGCGGGCCGAGGAACTGGCCGCGCTGCCGCTGGAGGAGCGGCTCAAGCGCCGGATCATCGACGGCGAGCGCACGGGCCTGGAAGAGGACCTCGAGGCCGCGCTGTCGGGCAAGAGCGCTCTGGAGATCATCAACGACATCTTGCTCGACGGCATGAAGACCGTCGGCGAGCTGTTCGGGTCCGGCCAGATGCAGCTGCCGTTCGTGCTGCAGTCGGCCGAGGTGATGAAGCAGGCCGTCGCCTACCTCGAACCGCACATCGAGAAGACCGACGACGGCGGCAAGGGCCGGATCGTGCTGGCAACCGTGCGCGGCGACGTGCACGACATCGGCAAGAACCTGGTCGACATCATCCTCACCAACAACGGCTACGAGGTCGTCAACATCGGCATCAAGCAGCCGATCTCGGCCATCCTCGACGCCGCGGAGGACTCGAAGGCCGACGCCATCGGCATGTCCGGGCTGCTGGTCAAGTCCACGGTGATCATGAAGGAGAACCTGGAGGAGATGAACACCCGGGGCGTCTCCGACCGCTTCCCGGTGCTGCTCGGCGGCGCGGCCCTCACCCGCGCCTACGTCGAAGACGACCTCCGCGCCGTGTACCAGGGCGAGGTGCACTACGCCCGCGACGCGTTCGAGGGCCTGACGCTCATGGAGCGCGTCATGACGGCCAAGCGCGGCGGCGCGCCGGTGATCGACGAGGCGCGGGAGAAGGCCCTGGCCGCGCGTCGCGAGCGCCGGGCGGCGCAGGTGACGGTGCGCGAGGACCTTCCGGCCCTCGACGACACCAGCGTCCGCGCCGACATCGCCTTCGACGTCGACGTGCCGAAGGCGCCGTTCTACGGGACGCGCGTGATCAAGGGCATTCCGCTGGCCGACTACGCCGCGCTGCTCGACGAGCGGGCCACGTTCCTCGGCCAGTGGGGGCTGCGCGGCACCCGCGGCGGCAACGGCCCCACGTACGAGGAGCTGGTGGAGACCGAGGGCCGCCCGCGCCTGCGGTACTGGCTCGACCGGTTCGCCACCGACAAGGTGCTCGAGGCGGCCGTGGTCTACGGCTACTTCCCGTGCTACTCCGAGGGCAACGACCTCGTCGTGCTCGACGAGAACGCCGCCGCTGAACGGGCCCGGTTCTCGTTCCCGCGCCAGCGCCGCGACCGTCGGCTGTGCATCGCCGACTTCTTCAAGCCCCGCTCGTCAGCAGGCGATCTGGACGTGATCGCGTTCCAGCTGGTGACCGTCGGCCAGCCGGTCAGCGAGTACTCGGCGAAGCTGTTCGCCGAGAACGCCTACCGCGACTACCTGGAGGTCCACGGGTTGTCGGTGCAGCTCACCGAGGCGCTGGCCGAGTACTGGCACCGGCGGGTCCGCGACGAACTGGTGCTGCCCGACGGGCGTCCCATGTCGGCGCAGGACCCGGGCGACCTCGACGGCCTGCTCCGCACCGACTTCCGCGGCTGCCGCTACTCGTTCGGCTACCCGGCGTGTCCCGACCTGGAGGACCGCGGCACGCTGGTCGGCCTGCTCGACGCCGGCCGCATCGGCGTGACGCTGAGCGAGGAGTACCAACTGGTCCCGGAGCAGGCGACCGACGCGCTGATCGTCCACCACCCCGACGCGTCGTACTTCAATGCGAAGTAGCGTCCTGATCGCTGTCGCCCTGCTCGCCCTCGGCGTGGGCGGCCTGGCCAGCTACCCGCTGACTCCGCATCCGGACCCGACGTTCGTCACGATGCGCTCCGGCGGGTCGGTGACGGAACCGGCGGCCGTCGAGGTGGCGCACGCGGGCACGCACGCGATCTGGGCGACCGGCGCGGTCGGCCCGTGCCGCGTCACGACCGCCGACGGCGGTGCGGCACCGGTGGCGGAGCCGCGCCCGCGGGCGGAATGGGTGTCCCGGGCCGAGGACGACGCGGTCTACACCCGGATCGCGACGTTCGAGGCGCGGGACGCCGGAGGTTACGTCATCCGCTGCGCGGGGGATCCGGCGGCGCCGGGCGCGTCGGTCAGCGTCTCCGAGCAACCCGACCTGCGGGTGGCGGTGACGCTGGTCATGGCGGGGGCGGTGGCGGTGGTCGCGGCGGTCGCGCTCCTTTTGGTGACGTTTATCCGCAGTCGACGACGCACAATGGTCTGATGGCGTTCCGCATCCCCGCCCCGGGGACCATCATCGACTCTGCCGTCTCCACCGCCGTCTCCGCAGCCGGGAGTGCGGTGGCCGTGGCGACCGGGCTCGCCTCGGCCCCCGGCCGCCTGCTGCGGCTCATCGACGAGGGCGAGGTCCTGCTGGTGCGTATCGCCGCCATCGTCGACGCGGCCGAGAAGACCGTCGACGACGTGCGCACCGTCACCACGTCGGCCGCGACCGTCGCCGAGGAGGCCGCGCAGACCTCCGCCGTCGCCGGGGCGTTGGTGGGGCAGGTCGCGGAGACGTCGGCGGCGGCGCAGGCCCTGGTGACCCAGATCGGCCCGGACGTCCACGAACTGCTCGGCGTCACGCGCGAGGTGCAGCAGGCGATCAACGGGATCCCGGGGTTCGGCATGCTCCGCCGCCGGGGCGAGGAGAGCTAGCCGCTATGTGTTGAGGGCCGCCCGGATCTGGCCGATCCACTCCGCGCCCCGCTGGCGTCCGTTCGGAAGCTGGTCGTCGCGGTCCCACCGCCACGTGGTGATCATCGCCAGCATGAGGATCCGGCACTCGCGCAGCAGGTCCGGGTCGAGGCCCGGATAGTGCTCGACGACCTCGTCGGGCGCGTGGGCGAGGTCGAACTCGACCGGGCCGCGGCAGCACGTCTCGAAGTCGACGAACACCGGCCTGCCCGCCGGGTTGAGGACGTTGCCCGGGTGCGGCTCGCCGTGCAGCAGCTGCTCGGCGGCGCCCCGCGCGCCGATGCTCCGCCGCAGGTTCCGCAGCGTGCCGGCGAGCAGCTCCCGGTCGGCGTCCGGCAGCTCCGGCGTCAGGTCGGGGCTGGCCACGAGCCGCTGCGCCTCCTCCACCCGGTCGGTGAAGTGCGGCGTCGGGACGTCGACCGCGCGCATGGCCGCGTGCAGCGTCGTGAGCGCCCCGGCGTACGCGGCCGGTTCCGGCTCCGACACGGACCCGTAGTAGGTCCACAGCGTGACCACGAAGCCGTCGGCGGCGTAGACCCGTGGCTCCACCCGCGGGTCGGGAACGGCGACCGGACCACCGGCGTCGGCGAGCCGCCGCGCCAGGTCGAGCTCGAACTGCGCGTTCTGCTGGGCTTCCGGTGCCACCCGGGCCACGGTGTCGCACGGCAGCAGCCGCAGGGTCAGCTTGTTCGAGTCGTGCAGCACGACCGCGTCCCCGACCGTCAACCCGAGCGCCGCCGCGGTCGACGTGGCCGCGGCGGTGGCGCGCCCGACCTCTGACACCTGCATCGTCCGGTTGCCCCTCTCCCTGGCGCGGGGGCCAACCCTGCCACGTCCGGAAGTCAGGGAGCGCGCCAGGGGCCGAGCTTCTCGGGGTTGCGGACGGCCCAGATGTGGCGGATCCGGTCGCCCACGATGTCGAACGCGAACACGGTCACCGTGACGCCGTCCAGCTGGGCGATCAGGCCGGGCTGGCCGTTAACCGTCCGTTCCAGGAGCGTCATGTCGGGCGCCTTGCCGGCGACGTCCACGATGCCCCGCGCGACCTCCGCCCCGCCCACGATCGGCCTGAGCGCGGCGCTGGCCAGGCCGCCGCCGTCGCCGGTCGCGGTGACGGCGGGGTCGAGCAGGCCGACGAGCGCGCCGATGTCGCGCGCCTCCCAGGCGCGCTTGAACTCGCGGACGACCGCGACGTTCCGCGCGGCGTCCCCGGCGGTCGGCGGCTCCGAAGCCTGGACGCGGCGGCGGGCCGACGACGCCAGCTGGCGGCACGCGCCCTCGGTGCGGCCGACGATCCCGGCGACGTCGGCGAACGGGTAGCGGAAGACGTCGTGGAGGACGAACGCGACCCGCTCCGCCGGCGTCATCGACTCGAGGACGACGAGGAACGCCATCGTCACCGACTCGTCGAGGGTGACCCGGTCGGCCGGGTCACCCTCCGCTGTCGGGCCCGGAATCGGTTCGGGGATCCATTCGCCCACGTACCGTTCCCGCCGGGCCCGGGCCGAGCCGAGCATGTCGAGACAGATCCGGCTGGTGACGGTCGTCAGCCAGGCACCGAGCGACTCGACCTCGTCCCGCTTGTGCCGCGGCATGGCGTACCAGCGGGCATACGTCTCCTGGACGGCGTCCTCGGCCTCGGCGAGCGAGCCGAGCAGCCGGTACGCCACGTTGATGAGATGACGCCGTTCCCGGATGACCGCCGGATCGGGTTCCGTTGTGCTCACGTAGGTTCGACCCCGTACCGGTGCGTATTGTGAGGTCCCACAGTACGGCGGCGTACGTCGTCCCGGGTCAGAGCCAGGTGGTGCCGAGCCACGCCGCCGCCGCGGCCGCCACCAGCAGGCCGATGTTCAGCCCGATCAGGCGGGCCTCGCCCCGCCTGACGTGGACGACGATGCCACCGACCTGGATCAGCACCAGCCCGACCGCGGCGGCCACCGCCAGCGCCGGCGCGATGTCGGTCAGCGGCGGCAGGATCAGGCCGACCGCGCCGAGGACCTCCAGCACCCCGATGGTCCGCACCAGCGGCATGGGCACCGTGTCGACCCAGCCCATCATGGGCAGCAGCTGCTGCTGGCTCTGGACGACCTTCTTGCCCCCGGCGTACAGATAGAAGACCGCCAGCAGCCCGGCGACGATCCAGTACGCGATCTCCATGGCGACCTCCATGCTGACCAGGTTGGTTACCGGTCGTAAGTAGCCACATGATGCGTCACTATTGAGCGGCTTACAAAAGGCACATCCGTGTGCCTGACACACAGGGAGGTGCGGTGGAGGAGTTCGGACACGCCTGCATGATCCGGGGCGACGGCGGCCGGACGCTCCGCCGCATCCTCGACCAGATCTGCAACAAGTGGACGCTGCTGATCGTCGCCACCCTCGACCAGCGGACGCTGCGCTTCACCGACCTGCACCAGCAGGTCCCGGGCATCTCCCAACGCATGCTCACCCTGACCCTGCGCAACCTGGAACGCGACGGCCTCGTCGACCGGACCGTGCACGCCGAGGTTCCGCCGCGGGTCGAGTACGAGCTGACCCCGACCGGGCGGAGCCTGCTCGGGCCGGCGCTCGCCCTGGCGGGATGGGCCATCGAGCACGTCCCGCACATCGAGGCGAGCCGCGCCGCCTACGAGAAGCGGTCAAACGGGGTCGGTTGATCGGCGACACTGGCCGGATGCCGGTGGACACCATGGTCAACATCCTCGAGCTGGCGGGGCTCTACGTGTTCGCCACCTCGGGTGCGCTGATGGCGATCCACAAGCGGTTCGACGTCGTGGGGATCGTGGTTCTGGCGCTGCTGACCGCGCTCGGCGGCGGTGTGCTCCGGGACCTCGTCATCGGCGACACGCCGCCGGCCGCGTTCACGAACGTCAACTACCTGGTGATCCCGATGGTGGCGGCGGTGGTGACGTTCTTCGCCCATCCGCTGGTGGGGCGGCTGGCGTTCCCGGTCCTCGTGTTCGACGCCGCCGGCCTCGGGCTGTTCTGCGTCACCGGGACCCTCAAGGCGCTCGACTTCGGGCTCGGGTCGCTGCAGGCGGTGCTGCTCGGCGTCACCACCGCGGTCGGCGGGGGTGTGCTGCGCGACATCACCGCCCGGGAGACGCCCGCGCTCGTCCAGATGGACACGGACCTGTACTCGATCCCGGCGGCGGCCGGCGCGGCCGTCGTCGTCGCGGCCCACCACACGGACCTGCCGATGCCCGTCGTCGCGACGTGCGCGGCGCTGTTCGTGTTCATGTTCCGCATCGTCGCGATGGTCCGGCACTGGACCGCGCCGCACGCCTGGGAACCGAAGGGGCGCACCGGATGAGGCATCCGGCGCGCCCCGGGTCGGTCAGTGGCCGCCCTCGACAAGTTCGAGGAGTGCACGCCTGGCCAGTTCCTGTGCGGTCTGCTCCATGACCTTCGTGGAGATGTAGCCGCGGTCGAGCGTGTTCCGGGACCACGTGACGCCGCCGTCGTAGGAGACCTCCGCGTAGCCGGAGGTGCCCATCCGCTGGATTCCCGTCACGTTCCGGCCGTTCCAGTCGCAGGAGTGGGTGATCGAGCCCAGCTTCGGGTCGATGAACTCGCTGCACCGGGGCTGCATGCTGGCGATGGCGTGCGCGAGCGCCTCCTTGTACTCGGCGTACGCCGGTGGCATCCCCACCCTCGCCTGCCCGACGAGCAGCGTCTGGTACTCGGTGATCATGGCCCGGGCGACGGTGTCCCGGGCCGCGTCGGCACCGAAGACCGCGAGCTTCTCGCGGGCGTTGGCGGCCGCCGTGGCGACGCTGACGACGTAACTGCCCCGGAGCGACGGCACGTTGAGCATGCCGACGTTGTTGATGGTGAACCGGACCTGTGCCTTGATGTCGGCGACCGCCAACTCGTCGACGTGCGCGTACAGGTCGGCCTTGACGCCCGACAGCGCCGCCCGGAGCTCCTGGACCAGCTGGAGGAGCTCGATGTCGTCGATGCCGTTCTCGGCCTTGTCGATGAAGCTGATCAGCAGCTCGATGCCCATGTCGACGTAGCTGTCCCAGTTGGCGTCGGCCTTCGCCGGTTGCACGGCGGTCTGGCTGACCAGAACCATGGCCAGCACGGCCGCGATCATCCTCATCTTCATACGTTGGCCCTGATCTGACGGAGCAGCGGAAGCGTCTGCTCGATGTAGGGACGCGAGGTGTCGCGCATCGGGTACGACTCGACCCACGCGTAGTCGATCGGGTTGATCGTCTCCGATCCGTGCCACAGTTCGCTGTTCCACGCGACCTCGCCGTTGAACGCGCGGCACCCGTAGGTGTGCTCGGTGATCCAGGCGAACTCCGGGTCCCAGATCGTGCCGTAGGAGTGGCTGCACGCCGGTTTCACCTTGTTCAGCACGTTCTCGTAGGTGTGGATCAGGTCGTCGAGCAGGTACGTGCTGTCGAAGCCCATCTTCGCGAACGTGACCATCGCGATCGAGTAGACCTCGCCGAGCAGCTTGGCGATGTTGTCCGCCGCGGCGAGGTCGACCACGGCGTCGAAGTAGGCGGTCGCCGTCGTCGCACAGTTGAGGCTGTTCTGCATGAACACCGGCACGGTGTACTCGTCCATGTAGTCGAGGCTCGGCATCAGGATGGTGCCCGACCGCAGGCACGCTCGCACGTCGGCCGCGGCGATGCCGTCGATGTGGGCGAGGATCTCCTGCTGCGACTGGTTGATCGCGCCGAGGATCTCCTGTTTCGCCCGTTCCAGTTCGGCCGACGTCACCCCGCCGCCACCGCCACCGCCGAACAGGCTCCCCGCCACCGCGACCGCGACGTTGATCCACACGGTCCAGGCCACCGCCTTGGCCGGCTTGGGCGGCGCGGCCAGCCCGATCGCGGCGGCCAGACAGATGACCAGGACGCCGCTGAGCAGTCGTCTTCGCATGGGTCCTCCAATCCCCGGCATCGACGTCCGTCGAAGCGCTTGCGGGGCAGTCTGGCGCGGCCCACTGAACGTCCAATGGTCATCGACTGATTGGTACATTGCCGCGATGGACAGCCAGGACAGGATCGTGTTGGCGTTGGTCCTCGTCGACGTCGCGGTGATCGTCATGGCCGGGCTTGCCGGATTCCTCATCGACCTGACGCTGCCCGGCCGGCGCTGGACCCGCTGGCGACTGTCGGCGCGGTCGGTGGCCCTCCTGTGCACGTGCATGGTCGGTACCGCAGGCCTGGTCGTCGTTCCGGTGGTGATGCTGGCGGCCGGCGTCCCGAGGACGATCATCGCGCCGGCGGGCATGGGGCCCTGGATCCTGGCGCTCGGCGGGGCCGTCACGTTCGCGGTGTCGCGAACCGTCGACCGGAAGGCGATGCCACCGACCCCATGATCATGAGGCTCCGCAGGGAGGCTCGGGGCGGCACTCTTTTGGGAGACAACGGCCGGTTGCGGCAGGACTTTGTCTCCCGGGTCCGGGCTCGGCCAAGATCATCTCTGTGCGTGACTCCGGGTCAACGTCGCTGAAGGCGGCACCGCGGCCTTGACAATCGCCAGGGCTAACCGTTAGCTATAGGGGCTAACGGTTATACGGGGGTGCGGATGCGGCAGGAAGTGGTCCTCGCGCTGCTGGCCAAGGAGCCCGCGCACGGCTACGAGCTGCGCACCCGCCTGCGCGACGCGCTCGGCCCGCTCGGCGACGGAATGAACGCCGGCCAGGTGTACGTCACGCTCACGCGCCTGGAGAAGGCCGGCCTGCTGGAGAGCACCGGCGGGTCCGATCGCAAGGTCTACGCCCTGACGCCCGCCGGCCAGCAGCGGGTCGCGGAGTGGATCGCCGAGGTGGGTTGGCCGCGTCCCGACCTCGCCGAGTTCCACCTCAAGCTGGTCGCGGCCGCGGCGGCCCGGCTGGCCGACCCGGTGGTGATCGTCGACACCCAGCGCCGCGAACTGCTGCGCCGCCTGCGGGACGCCCAGCGCGCGGCCATGGCCGAGCCGCTCAGAGGCTCCGACGCGGCCCTGCTGCTGGAGGGCGTCGTGCTTCGCCTCCAGGCCGACCTGCGGTGGCTCGAAGCGTGCGAGCAGACCTGGACCCACCGGAGGAGTGGATCGTGACCACCACGTTGAGCGCCCGCGGGTTGCGCAAGCGGTACGGCACGGGCGACGGGCTGGTGCGGGCCGTCGACGAGGTCGATCTCGACATCGCCGCCGGGGAGACCGTGGCGGTCATGGGACCCAGCGGGTGCGGCAAGTCGACGTTGCTGCACCTGCTCGGCGGGCTCGACCGGCCCTCGGACGGCGAGGTGTGGCTGAACGGGCGGCGCATCGACACGTTGAGCGAGAAGGCGCTGGCCCGCATCCGCCGCTCCGAGGTCGGCTTCGTCTTCCAGTCGTTCCACCTCATGGAGGAGCTCACCGCCGTCGAGAACGTCGAGTTGTCGTCGCTGATGGCGGGCCGGTCACCGCGTGCCGCCCGCCGCCGGGCGCTGGAGCTGCTCGACCAGGTCGGGCTCGCCGATCGGGCGCGGTTCCTGCCGTCGGCGCTGTCCGGCGGGCAGCGGCAGCGGGTCGCGGTGGCACGGGCGTTGAGCAACGAACCGGCCGTGGTCCTCGCCGACGAGCCCACCGGGAACCTCGACAGCGCCGCCACGCTCGACGTGCTCCAGCTGTTCGAGCGGCTGCACACGGCCGGGCAGACGCTGGTGATCGTCACCCATGACGCGCGGATCGCGGCGACCGCCGACCGGCTGATCACGATGCGCGACGGCGCGTTCGTCGACGAGACCCGGCTGACCGGCGGCACCTCGGGACGGCTCGGCGCCCTCGTCGGGCTGGAGGACTGATGGGTCGCCTCCTGCTCGTCGCCCGCCTCGCCGCGCGCGACCTCCGCCGGCGCCGCACCGAGGCGGTGCTCCTGCTGCTCGCGGTCATGGCGGCGACCACGACGTTGACGCTCGGCCTGGTGCTGCGCGACGCGGCCGGCGACCCGTACGCGACCACCCGGGCGGCCACCAACGGGCCCGACGTCGTCGTCAGCGCGGACGAACCCGGCGCGCTCGCCGGTCTGGAGAACCGGCCCGGCGTCACCGACCACAGTGGACCGTTCCCGGCCGCCGCCACGGAACTGCGGGCGAACGGCCGGACGTCGGACGTGCAGGCCGTCGGCCGCGACAGCACACCGGCATCGGTCGACCGGCCCGAGGTCACCCGCGGCGGCTGGGTCCGCGCGGGCGGCGTCGTGGTCGAGGCCGCGTTCGCCGACGCGCTCGATCTGCGCATCGGCCAACAGGTGACGCTCGGCGGGCGGGCCTTCGAGGTCGTCGGTTTCGCGGTGACGGCCGCGGCGCCGCCCTATCCGCAGTCGCTCTGCTACTTCGCCTGCCTGGTCGGCACGGGTGACGGCGACCGGCCGCTGCCCGACGACCTGCTGGAGAATCCCGGCCTGGTGTGGCTCACCGGGGACGACGTACGCGGCATCCCGGGTGAGGCGGCGTACGTGCTGAACCTCAAACTCGCCGACCCCGCTGCGGCGCAGGCGTTCGTCGACACGTACGGCCAGCGGCTGCCGATGCGGACCTGGCAGGACATCCTCACCGACGCCACGGAACTGGCCGGTGACTCGCAGATCCTGCTGCTGATCGGCGCCTGGCTGCTCGGTCTGCTGGCGGTGGCCAGCCTCGCGGTACTGGTCGGTGGCCGGATGGCCGACCAGACCCGGCGGGTGGGCCTGCTGAAGGCGGTCGGCGGCACGCCGGGCCTGGTCGCCGCGGTGCTGCTGGCCGAGTACCTCGCCGTGGCGCTGGTCGCCGCCGCGGCCGGCCTGGCGGTGGGAACGCTGGCGGCGCCGTTGCTCACCGGGCCGACCGCGGGCCTGCTCGGCAGCGCGGGCACGCCGTCGCTGACCCTGTCGACGGTCGGGGTGGTGACCGCCGTCGCGCTCGGGGTCGCGGTGGTGGCGACGCTCGTGCCGGCGGTGCGGGCGGCCCGCGTCAGCACGGTCGACGCGCTGGCCGACGCGGCCCGGCCGCCACGCCGCGTGGGCTGGTTGATCGCGGTGTCGGCGCGGTTGCCGGTCCCGTTGCTCATGGCCCTGCGGGTCGCGGCCCGCCGGCCGCGCCGGGCCGTCCTGGCCGTCGTCAGCATCGCGGTGACGATCAGCGGCGTGTACGTCGTCCTCGTGCTGAACTCGTTCCTCACCGGACAGCCGCCGGCCGGGTACGGCGAGCCGCAGGTGGCGACGCTGCGGCACGTGCTCCTGGTCTGGATGGTGATCCTGTTCTCGCTGGCCGCGGTCAACGCGGTGTTCATCACCTGGGCGACCGTGCTCGACAACCGCCACTCGTCGGCGCTGGCCCGCGCGCTCGGCGCGACCCCGGGCGACGTGGCCGCGGCGCTCGCGGCCGCGCAGGTGCTCCCGGCGCTGGTCGGTGCGCTGCTCGGGGCGTTCCCGGGCGGGTTCGCGCTGTTCGCCGCGATCGTCGCGATCACCGGCGGCGACCGCGACCGGGCCACGCTGCCGTCGGTGTGGCAGTCGGCCGTCGTGGTGCTGGCGACGGTGCTCGTGGTGGCCGCGCTGACCGCGGTGCCGGCCCGCCTCGGTGGTCGCCGCCCGGTCACCGAGACCCTCTGACCGCCCTTCCCTCGAACGATCGCCATGTGATAGACCGGCTTCGAACTCGATGATTTGGATTTAATCGATTCGAAGGGGTCTCCGCATGGCTACGCCGCCGATCAGCCGTCGTTCGATCCTGGCCGCCGGCGCGGGTGCCGCCGCCGGTCTGTCCCTGCCGGCCGCCGCCCACGCGGGCAACGGGCACCCGCCGACGGGCGTGGGGTTCACGCTCAACGCGGAGGTGCTCGACGGGGGCGAGCAGGTCACCTCCGTCACCCTCGACACGTCCCGCCTCGGTCCGATCGATCCGGCGAGCGTGACCGCCGGGACGTTCAGCGTCCACGCCAAGGCCACCAGCCCGATCCCGCTCGCGCCCGGCGACCTCATCTTCAGCGAGTACGACCTCGACCGCCCGGTGACCGCCGTCCGCGTCGACCGCCGCGGCGACATCGTGCTCGACCTGGCGTACGCCGAGGGCCAGGTCGGCGGCGGCACGCTCGGGTACATCGTCAGCAAGGGACGCAACGTCCAGCTGATGCTGGTCTACACGATCACCCAGAACGCGCCGGTCTCGGTGCGCCGCCGCCCGGTGACGATCTCCTCGTTCCGGCAGGGCCGCCTGTCCAGCCCCGAGGTGGACGCGTTCAGCTACCACACCGCGCGGTCCGGCATGAAGTACCGGCTGTTCTCGCCCCGGGCGCGGGGCCGGCGTCCGCTGGTCGTGTGGTTGCACGGCGGCGGGGAGGGCGCCTCGCTGCCGGACAACTACTACGACAACGAGACGACGCTGCGCGCGAACCGCGGCGCGCTGGGCTTCGCCACGCCGGAGGCGCAACGGATCTTCAACGGTGCGTACGTGGTGGCGCCGCAGAGCACGTCGTTCTGGATCGAGGACGGCGACCGCTTCGCGCCGCTGATCAACGAGATCATCCGCGAGGTGGTGCGGCGCAACGACGTCGACACGTCGCGGATCCACGTGGTGGGCTGCAGCAACGGCGGCTACATGAGCCTGAAGATGACCACCGTCTACCCCGACCTGTTCGCCGCGTCGGTGCCGATCTGCGGGGTCGTCCAGTCGTTCCAGGGCGGGCCACGGCTGATCACCGACGAGCAGTTGACCGCGATCAGCACGCCGACCTGGCTGGTCACCTCGCTCGACGACACGACGGTGCCGCCGGTGCCGAACACCGTCCACGCGCACGAGCTCATACCCGGGTCGCTGGTGTCGCTGTACGAGCACGTGATCTGGAACGGGCACCAGTTCCCCGGTCACTGGTCGTGGATCTACGTCGCCCGCAACGATCCGAGCGTCAACGGGCAGCACATCTGGCAGTGGATGGCCCGCCGGCGCGCCTGACCCACGGCATGATCGCAGGATGGACGCCGAAGAGATCGCCACGGACCGGCTCGACCTGCTTCCGCTGCGCGTCGACCACGCCGACGAGATGGCCGTGGTGCTGTCGGATCCCGCCCTGCACACCTACATCGGCGGCAGCCCGGCCACACCGTACGAGCTGCGGGCCCGCTACGAGCGCATGACCGCCGGGTCACCCGATCCGGCGGTCTCGTGGTTGAACTGGGTCGTCCGCCTCCGCGACGAGGGGTGCCTGGCCGGGACCGTGCAGGCGACGGTCACCGGGCCGGTCGCGGAGGTCGCGTGGGTGATCGGTACGCCGTGGCAGGGCCGGGGGATCGCGACCGAAGCGGCCCGCGCGCTGGTCGCGTGGTTGGCGGGGCGGGTGGACGGGGAGATCGTCGCGCACGTGCACCCCGACCACGGAGCGTCGGCGGCGGTGGCCGCGGCGGTCGGGCTGACCCGCACCGACGAGTGGCAGGACGGCGAGGTCCGCTGGCGCCGCGGTAATTCGATTGGCGGACCCGGCCCGGGGCGTTAGCTTGCCCGCCATGCCCATACGTACCGAGCACGTGCGCGACCATGACGCGGTGGCGTCCCTTCAGCGGGCCGCCTTCGGCGGCGATCACGGCGTCACCGTCGCCGAGCTGGTCGACGCGCTGCGCAGCGACGCCCTCTCGCTGGTGTTCGAGGAGGACGGCGAGGTCGTCGGGCACATCATGTTCAGCCCGGCGCTGCTCGACGCCCCGCGGCGGCTCGTGCCGGTCCAGACGCTGAGCCCGCTGGCGGTCACGCCGCCGAGGCAGGGCCGCGGCATCGGCTCCGCCCTCGTCCGCGCCGGTCTGGAGGCGATGGACGAGCGCGGCGTCCCCTTGGTGTTCCTCGAGGGCGATCCCGGCTACTACTCCCGGCTGGGGTTCACGCCGGGCGCAGATCACGGCTTCCGCAAGCCGTCGTTGCGGATCCCCGACGGGGGGTTCCAGGTGGTGCGCCTGTCCGCCTACGAACCCTGGATGACCGGAACGTTCGTCTACCGGAACGCGTTCTGGGACCACGACTGCGTCGGCCTGCGCGAACCCGTTGGATAGGGTTCGCGGGTGACGACGATCCTCGCGCCGTACCACCAGGACCAGCGACTGGCCGCCGACGACATCCCGGTGGACGCCGATGTCACCGTCCACCCGGATCTGCCCGACGGCTCCGACGGTGACGTGTGGGGCACGCTGGCCGGCGTCTGCGGCGCGATCGCCGACGCGGTCGCGCCGGTGGTCTCGGCCGGCGGTGTCCCGACGGTGTTCTCGGGCGACTGCCTGATGACCGGTGGAACCGTCGCCGGCCTGCAGCGCGCCGGGCTGGATCCGGCCGTCGTCTGGTTCGACGCGCACGGCGACGTGCACACGCTCGACACGTCCACGTCCGGATATCTCGGCGGGCTCGCGTTGCGGCTGCTGACCGGCGCGCACCCCGACCGCTACGCCGACCCGATCGGGCTGCGGCCGGTGCCGGCGGAGCGGGCCGTGCTCGTCGACGCCCGCGACCTCGATCCGGCGGAGGTCGGGTACCTCGCCGGCAGCGCCACCGGTCACATCCAGGTGACCGACGTGGCCGCCGACACCGTGCCGTCGGGCCCGCTGGTCGTGCACGTCGACGTCGACGTGATCGACGCGGGGGAGGTTCCGGGCCTCCGCTTCCCGGCGTTCGGCGGCCCGTCCGCCGCCGCCGTTCTCGGCGCCTGCGAACGCCTGCTGGCGACCGGCCGCGTCGCGGCGCTCACCGTCGCGTGCCCCTGGTGGCCCGCGAAAGGCGACGACGAGCGGGCCGTCCGCACCCGCCTGGTGACCCGGTTGGCCGGGCTGGCTCAGACCTCGGCGACCCAGTAGATCTGCTTGTGGCCGCGGGCCTCCATGGTCGCGGCCACCTCGTCGGCGTCCGCCCGCGATTCGTACCGGTTCACCTCGAAGCGGTTCCCGTTGTCGTCCTGGCGCCAGACGATCCACCGCCGCGGGCGGTCACCGGTCTCTTCAGCGGACATCGGCCCATTCTGCCCGCCCCGCCGATAGGAGGAGATTTCGATGCCGGACATCGAGCAACCGGCGCGGGTCGCGCCGCTGGCACCGTCCGAGCGAACCGAGCGCCAGGCCGCCCTGGTGGCGCAGGCGGGCGCGGAGCTCAACGTCTACACCACGCTGGTCCGCAATCCCGACGTGTTCGCCGACTTCCTGCCGTTCGGGCAGCGCCTGCTCACCCGGTCGACACTGGACGGCCGGGTTCGGGAGCTTCTCATTCTGCGGGCCGCGTGGCGGTGCGGGGCCGGCTACATCTGGTCGCACCACACGCGCATCGGCCGGTCCGTCGGCGTGACCGACGCCGATCTGGAGGCGCTGGCCCGCGACACCGTCGAGGACGGGGACGCGGTGCGCGCGCTGACCCTCCGGGTGGCGGACGAGCTGGTCGCCGACCATCGGCTGAGCGACCCGACCTGGCGCGACCTGGCCGCCCGGTACCCCACCGAACAGGTCATCGAGGTGTGCATGCTGGTCGGGTTCTACGCGATGCTGGCCGGGACGCTGAACTCGCTCGGCGTCCAGGTCGAGGAACCCGGCGCCGGTTCAGCGGGACGGTGACTGCCACACGAACCCGTCCGGGTCGGTGAAGGGTCCGGCGTCGCTGCCGACGACGATGCGGTGCGATCCGGTGCCGTCCGCGGAGACGCCGGCGGCCTTCGCGAGGGCGCGGCGCTTGAGCAGCGCCATCGAGATCGGGCCGGATCCGCCGAACTCGACGAACCGGCGGCCGTAGCTCTTCGTCGCGGCGAGGCCGTGGTCGACGTAGAACCGCTTGCTCGCGGCGACGTGGGCGACTCCCAGCTGCAGCACCACGTCGTCGATCTGTGTGGTGGCCGGGCCGGTGTCCTTCTTCGACGAGGACGCGATCGTCACGATGGTTCCGTCCGGGGACCGGATGACGCCACCGAAACCCCACAGCGACTTCTCGGCGGGCTTCAGCGTGGTGGCGCCGGCGTCGAGGGCGGTGTCGACGAGGCCGGTGACGGTGGACGGCTGCGAGACGACGAGCGACAGCGTGAACCCGCGGAAGCCCGTCGTCGGCGCGTCCGAGGCCCGCACGCACACCCGGGTGCCGAGCCCGAGGGCGGCGTAGAAACGCTCGGCGATGGCCGGGTCGGTCACCTCGACGGTGACGTGTTCGATGGAGGTCATGGCTGGTCAGTGTCCCGCCTGCCGGCCGGGTCCGCATCCGTGCCGAGCACGGAACGGGCCACGGATGGAGGCCCGTGCGCGAGGATGGCACGCGTGTCTACGCCGGCGGGCATCTCGGCCCGCGAGTCCGAGATCCTGGCCCTGGTCGGGCAGCGCCGCAGCAACGCCGAGATCGGTGCGCAGCTGTTCATCTCGGTGCGCACGGTCGAGGCGCACGTGTCGTCCCTGCTGCGCAAGCTCGGCGCCCCGGACCGGCGGGCCCTCGCCGACCTCGCGGCCGACGTCGCCCGCGCCGAGCGGACCAGTCGGGCGCTGGCCGGGCTCCCGACGCCGCTGACCGCGTTCGTCGGCCGGGCCACCGAGCGGACCGCGTTGGGTGCCGCCGTTCGCGCGCACCGGCAGGTCACCGCGGTCGGGCCCGGCGGGGTGGGCAAGACCCGGCTGGCGCTGGCCGTCGCCGCGGACCTGGCCGGCACGTTCGCCGACGGCGTGTGGTTCGTCGACCTGGTTCCGGTCACCGACGCGGCGATGGTCGGTGCCGCGGTGGCGGCCGCGATCGGCGTCGGCGAGCGGCGGGGATGCGGCATCGACGAATCGGTGCTCGCGGCGCTGGCCGACCGGCAGGCCCTGCTGGTGCTGGACAACGGTGAACACCTGGCGGCCGGGGTGGCGCCGTTCGCCGAGCAGCTGCTGGCGCGCTGCCCGGGCGTCAGCGTGCTGGTCACCAGCCGGGCCCGGCTGATGGTGCCGTTCGAGCGGGTCCACGCGGTACCGCCGCTGTCGCTCGACGGGGACGCCGTCGCCCTGTTCGTCGACCGGGCCGGAGCCGTCGGCTGGACCGTCGAGGACACGCACCGGGACCGGATCGCCGAGGTGTGCCGGCAGCTGGACGGGGTGGCGCTGGCGATCGAACTCGCCGCAGCCCGCCTGCCCACCCTCGGCCTCGACGGGCTGATCGCGGGCCTGTCCGATCACCTCCGGCTGCTCGTCGGCGGGTACCGGGCCGACGACCGGCACCGCTCCGTGCGGGCCATGCTCGACTGGAGCCGGGCCCTGCTCGACCCGGCCGACCTCACCCTGCTGCGCCGGGTCTCGGTGTTCGTCTCGCCGTTCACCACTTCGGCCGCCGCGGCGGTGGCCGGGTACGACCCGCTGCACCCGGGCCGGATCGCCGACGGGCTGGCCCGGCTCGCGGACCGGAGCCTGCTGAGCGTGGCCGCGTCGGGGGGCCGCACCCGGTACCGGGCGCTGGAGACCGTCCGCCAGTACGGAACCGACCTGCTCACCGCGTCCGGTGAGGACGACGCCACCCGGGCCCGGCACCTGCGCTGGTGCCGGGCCACCGTCGACGAACTGGCCGGAAGCCCGGGCAACGGCGACTGGCGGGCCCGGTTCGACGCGGTGGCCGACGACCTGCGGGCCGCCCTGGGCTGGGCCGCCGATCGGGCCGACCGACGCGTCGACGCCCACCACCTCGCCCTGTCGCTGGCCCGGCTGACCTTTGTCCGCACCCTCGTCGGCGAATCCCAGCAGCGCTACGAGCAGGCGGCCACCCTCGCCGACGACCCCGCTGACGCGGCCGCCGCCCTGCGGTGCGCCGCGACCGTGGCTGCCTGCCGGATGCGCGGCGACGACGCCTACCGCCTCTGGCAGGCCGCCGCCCGGCACGCCGGAAACCCCGCCGCGGACCTGGCCACCGCGGCCACCACCTACTTCCGCAAGTCCGGAGCCTTCGCCCAGCCGCCCCCGCGCGAGGACGTGATCGCGCTCCTCGTCCGGGCGCGGGAGCTGGCCGGCGACGACGTCGCGGCCCGCGCCGCGGTGGCCCTCGCCGACTGCGCCGCCGCGGGGCACGCCTTCTTCGCCGACCCGGCCACGCCCGCGCCGGACGCGGCGGAGATGACCGCTCGCGCCCAGCGGGCGGTGGACCTGGCCCGCCACCTCCACGATCCGCTGCCCGAGTGCGCCGCCCTGTTCGCGCTGGCCGGGGCCCAACGCCGCGCGGGCGACGTCTTCGCCGCCGCCGCGACCGCCCGCCGCCGCGTCGAGCTGCTGGATGACGCACCCGTGACGCCGGCCACCACCGACGAGCTGATCGACTCGCTCCTGATCGCCACCGCGACCAGCATCGGTGTCGGCGACCTGCCGGCGGCACGACGCTGGGGCCGGCGGCTGCGCGACCTGCCCGCGCTGGCCGAGGACGGGCACATCGCCACCTCACGGCTGCTCATGGCCGACGCCCTCGCCGGCCACGGCACCGACGTGATCGCCGCCAGCGGCCGGTTCCTCGACGCCTGGACCCGCGCCGGCCGGCCACCGGCCCGCGCGTTCGGCCCGGTGGCCGCCGCCGTCGCGATGGTCCACGGCATCGCCGGTGACGAGGCAGCCCGGGCCGAGTGGCTCTCCGTCGTCGACCAGCTCGGCGTCACCGCGGACGACCGGGCCGGCTACGGCCCGACGTTCGACGCGATCGTCCTGCTCCACCACGGAGACGCCACGGCCGCCCGGGAACAGCTGCACACCCGGACCGCGTGGCTCACCGGCATCCTGCTGCACTGGCACGTGGTCCTGCGGGCCGAAGCCGCCGTCCTGGCCGGCGACCCGGACGCCGCCCACCACATCGTCACCGGGCGGCCCGTCGTCACCGGAAACCCCGTCGCCACCGCGATTCTCGACCGGGCGGCCGCGCTGCTCGATCGCGACCACCATCGCCTCCCGGCCATCGCCGCCGCGTTCGAGACCGCCGGCTGCCCCTATCAACAGGCCCGGACGTTCATCCTGACCGGCGGCGACGCCGCCGCGGCCGGCAACGCCGTCCTCGCCGAGCTCGGCCTCGGCGTGCTAACTTAGGGACCCTAAGTTCAAGCCGAAGGGTCCTCATGCCCCGCCAGGGACTGACCACCGACCGGGTCTCGGCCGCCGCCGCCGACCTCGCCGACGAGGTCGGGCTCCAGCGGCTGACCGTCGCCGCCGTCGCCCGGAGTTTCGGGGTCTCCGACGCCGCGCTGTACGTCCACGTCCGCAGCCGCGACGCGTTGATCGAGCTGGTCGCGGTGCGCGCCGCGGCCGCGTTCGGCGACCGGCTCTCGCTCGCCGTCGCCGGACGGGCGGGCCGGGAGGCGCTGACCGCTTTCGCCGACGCCTACCGCGCGTTCGCGGTGGCGCACCCGGGGCAGTACGCCGCCACCCAACGGCAGCTGCCGCCCGAGGTGGGCCTGAACTCGGCGGGACACCGCAAGCTCATCGACCTCAGCTACGCGACGCTGCGCGGCTACGGGCTCGACGAACCCGACCTCACCGACGCGGTGCGCTTCGTCCGCAGCACCCTGCACGGGTTCGCGAACCTCGAGGCGTCCGACGGCTTCGGCCACCCGCGCGACCTCGACGCGTCGTGGCGCGCCCTCGTCGCCGCGCTCCACACCACACTGAGCCACTGGAGTACCGAGAAATGAAGCCCGACCCCGTCGTCCTCCTGCACGGTTCGGGCGGCGGCCCGCACTCGTGGGCCGGAATCGTCGACCGCCTCGCCGACACCTACGAACTGTTCACGCCGACCCGCCGCGGCTACGGCGACACACCAACCGGATCCAAGACCTTCCGGGACGAGGTCGACGACGTGCTGGCCCTGGTCGAGGACCTGGGCCGCCCGGTGCACCTCGTCGGCGGGTCGTACGGCGCCACCGTCGCGTTGCACGCCGCCGTCGCGGAACCGGATGCGGTCCGCTCGCTCGCCGTCTTCGAACCCCCGCTC
Organism: Virgisporangium aurantiacum; assembly: GCF_016863635.1. Lineage (GTDB taxonomy): Bacteria > Actinomycetota > Actinomycetes > Mycobacteriales > Micromonosporaceae > Virgisporangium > Virgisporangium aurantiacum. The sequence continues at coordinate 61,578 of NZ_BOPG01000024.1, forward strand.
TACGCCGCGGGCCCGACCATCCCGCTCGACCGCTTCCGCGCCGCTCTCGCCCGCGACGACACCGCGGCGATGGTCGCCGTCATCAACGACGTGACGCGGGCACCGGCCTCGTTGACGAGCGGCCGGACGCCCGATCCGGCCGTGTTCCGCCGGTCGGCGACCGGCTGGCTGCACGACCTGGAGTCGATGGCCGCCGACTCCACCGACATCACCCGCTGGTCGGCCGTCTCCGTGCCGACCCTCGTCATGCAGGGCGCCGACACCTGGGAGCCGATGCCCACCGTCATGAACACCCTCGCCGCGACGATTCCCGGCGCACGCCGGGTGATCTGGCCCGGACAGTCGCACTTCGCGACGATGACGGCCCCCGCGCTGTTCGCGGACACGGTGCGGTCGTTCTTCGGCGAGGCCGCGACGTGACGCGCTACCTGCCCTTCAGCGCGGCGATCTTTCCGGCCATCTCGGCGCGCAGCGTCTCCTCCAGCGCGCGCATCTTCGCCAGCTCGGCGTCGCCGTAGTGGTTGGCGGCCTGGGGCCACTCCGACCACGACCAGTCGCTGCGGGAGCGGTTCGCGGCCGAGTCGATGGCGCGGAGATTGCTGACGTCGTTGACGATCGCCAGCTGCGAGTCGAACGACAGGTCCTTGAAGCCGGGCATGAACACCAGTTCCCGCAACGGGATGATGTGGTCGACGTCCAGGGACGCGGTGCGGGGCGGCAGGCCGGTCGCGAAGTCCAGGCCGCGGGCGCCGCCGAGTACGCTGCGCATCGCCGTGGAGTTCGGTGACGCGGCGCGCATCTTGTCGTAGAGCGGGATCGACTCCTGGCGCAGCTGCTCGACCAGTCGCGCGTCCTGCTCGGCGTTCCGCCGGATCTCGCGACCGAGTTCGGCCACCCCGGCGTCCTTCGCCCTGCGCAGCTGGGCGAGGGTCAGCGTCGACAGGTCGCCGTCGACGTGCTCGTCGAGGAGTTGCCGTTCAGCGTCGGTGAGCAGCGACAGGTCGACCTTGCCGGCGTCGGCCATGCGTTTGTAGATGCGGGGCAGCATCTCGGCCTCGAGGTAGGCCTGCTTCTGCTTGTCGCGCAGGTTCTCCAGCTGAACCTCGGTCGGCGACTTGGTGTCCTCGGCGGCGACGAAACCGCGGCCCTTCTCGTACGAGTCGACGTTCTCCTCGTGCCGGGCCAGTTGCGCTTCCAGCGCCTCGATCTCCAGGCCGATGGACTCCGCCTCGCGGGCGACGTCGAGCTGTTCGGCGCCGGTGAGACGGTCGCCGCGCGCGGTCACCGCGGTCTGTTCGGTCTCCAGCTCGGCGATGATCGCCTTCAGCTTGTCGACCTCCAGCCGCGCCTCGTGACCGAGCGTGTCGTAGGCCGGCTTGCCGGAGATGATCTGCTGGATGCGGCTGATGAGCGCCCGGATCCGTCCGATCGGACCCTCGTACCGGCGCAGCTGCCGCACCACCTCGACGTGCCGGCGGATGTGCTGCGGCTCGACGTCGCGCCCGATCTCCAGCCGCACGCCGCCCTTGTCGCCGTACCGGACGTGCACGCCGTTGCCCGTCACCGTGTCGCTCTCGACGATCGCGACGTTGCCGGCGAAATCGCCCAGCGCGGCCTGCAGTGCGGCGCGATCGGCGTCGCTGCGCGCTCTTCGCGTGGCGAAGGGATTGGACGCCGACTGCGCACCCGGCAGCACGGCGTCCGCCGCGTCGGCGGTGTCGGCTGCCGAGCGTCCCATCAGACTGTCCCGGAATGCCTTGAGACTGGCCAGTTCCGGATCGCCCGGACCTTGCGCCTCCCGGCGGGTGATCTCCGCGTCGAGGGCGGCGCGGAGCTGCGGGCCGCCGACCGGGTCGTCGGCGAGGGGACGCAGCGCGTCGGCGAGCTCGCGCGGCGACCCGGAACCGGCGCCGTGGGCCAGCACCTGCAACCCGTGCGTGACCGGCGAGGTGACCAGGTTCTCGAACAGCTCGCCGGCGTCGGCGGCGATCTTCGGGGTCATGTACCCCCACGCGCGGGCCTTGTCGAGGGTGTCGGCGCCCGCGGCGTTGCGGCCGAACCCCGCGATCGCGATCAGCGCCGCCACGTCGCTGACGCCCTGCGACGACAGGTACGACTGGTACGCGATCGCGGACAGCTGACCCAGCGGACCGAGCATCTGCAGCGCCGTCAGCGCACCGGCGATCTTCGCCGCCTCCAGCATCATGTCGCGGATCGTCTCGGGCTTGAGCAACGCCTCCAGTTGCGCGCCGACGTTGTGCTCCACGTTGCCGATGTGGAAGATCGCGGCGAGCCGGTACTCCATGCTCTGCCGTTCGGCGAAGTACCCGTCGAGGTACTTGCGGAGGTCGGCCTGGAGGTTCGCGATGAGCCGGTCCGGTCCGCCCGTGGCCACCGCGTCCCGCGACGCCTCCAGTTCCGAGCGCAGCGCGACGATCTGGTCGGGGACCTTCGGGTCGCGCTGCCCGCCGGGTCCGTTGGCGGCGGCGGTCGCGGTCGCCTTCTCGATGCCCCCGGCGCGGGTGTTCGCGCCGCCCAATGCCTTTCCGTCGGCGGTCGGCACGTGCGGCGCGGCGAGCGCCTGCTGTTGCTGCCGCGCGGCGAGCAGGTACTCCGCGACCTCCGGCGCCACCACCTTGTGCTCGCGGGCGACCAGTTGCGGATCGGCGGGCCCGGCGGAGTAGACGTCGACGAGGTAGCTCCAGCCCTCCTTCGCGGTGACCGTGTGCACGCCGACGAGCGGCACCGACGCGTCCGGTGCCAGCCCCTTGGCGACGGCCGCCACCGGTTGCGCGACCGGCTTCACGGCGGCGACCTCGCTGAACCCGGTCGCCGACCCGTCCCGCTTGCCCTGCTCGAAGCTGCGGCGCCGGGCCGCCTCGTCGGACCCCGCGCCCGGGTACAGCTCACCGGACGAGTAGACCGGCCGGTCGGCGTCACCGGTGGTCTCCGCGCTGCGGGTGGGCTTCGCGACCTGCTTGGCGAACTGCGTGCCGCCGCTGGACAGGTGCTCGCTGAGCATGTCGACGGCGAAGTCCATCAGGTACGCCCGGGCGATGCCGCCCTCGGCGTGCACGGCGGGGTTGCCGTACCCGCGTCCCATCAGCTCGTACGGCTCGCCCATCAGGTCCATGATCAGTTTGACCGTAGGGTCCTGCAGCTCCTGCGCCTGGCTCACGAAGCCGAACCAGCGCCGGTGCACCGCCGCGAACTCGTCGATCGTGTACGCGGGACTCGGCGGCACCACCTGGTCGTGCAGGTTGGCGACGTCGGTGCGCTGATTGCGGAGCTGGCCGGTCAACTGCCCGGCGAACGCCTTCTCGGCCGTGTCGGTCGTCTCCGGCAACGCCTCCTCGGGGTTGACCACCGTGACGTCGTGCTCGCCGACCGGGAACACCGGCTCGTCGGGCGTCTCTCCACTGTGGATCGTCACCTCCCGCTGCCCGAGCAGGTCGAGTCCGCCGCCGAGTTCGGCCTTCGTCGCCGACTCGGTGACCGCGATCTGCCGGATCCGGGCGATGTCGCCGGCCCGCTGCTCGACGGCGAGGTCCACCGGTGCCGGCCCGCTGCCCGCCGTTCGCGTGGTCGCCTTGCGCAGTTGCTCGTCGAGCAGCAGCGCGCGCCGGGCCGTCTCGGCGACCTGCGCGCCCGCGGCGGCCCGGGCCGACTCGTCGGCCGCCAACGCGGCCGCCTCCCGGAGCGCGACCAGCTCGCTGATCGTCCCCTCCAACTCCAACCGCAGCAGCGCGGTCGCGTCACCGGAGGCGGTGGCGGCCTGGTCGAGGGCCTGCCGGACGCCGTTGACGTACAGCTCCGCGAACGACGCCCCGCCGGGCATGGCGGCGACCACGGCGTCGGCCGTGCGGGCCGCGATCACCCGGATCACCTCGCGCAGCCCGGCCGAGACCGTGACGCCCGCCTGCCCGCCGCTGGCCGCCTCGTGCGTGTCCGAGAGCAGGCCGAGAACGTCGGCGATGCCGAGCGTCTGCTCGCCGTCGGGCGGAACGGTGACCGCCTCGGTGAGCCCGCCGACCGCGGACGCCTGCGCGGCACCCCGCTCGACCTGATCGGGATCTGCCTTGTCCGCGAGCGCGCCCTTGGCGGCGGCGGCGAAGCCGGTGGCCAGGTCGACGGTGGTGTCCCGGGACGCGCCGGCCAGCACGGCGGCGGTCGCGTCACCGACCGCGCGGGTTCGGGCCCGGTCCGCCTCCGCGAGCGCGGCGACGTCGTCGAGCACGGGGTCCCGCTGGATGTGGGGTTCGACCCGCCGGCGTGTGCCGGCCCCGACCGGGCCGGCGTGGAACCGTTCGGCGACCGCGGTGGCCTCCCGCTCGGCGGGGTCACCCGGATGGCTGAGCCGGCCGGTGTCCCCGGCCGGGGCGGAACCCTGCTGCGTGACGTGGGTCAGTTCGTGGGCGAGCAGTTGCTGCCCGTCGCGGCTGCCCGGGTCGTACTGTCCGGCGGCAAAGTAGATGTCGGACCCGACGGTGAACGCGTTCGCCGCGACCTGGCCGGCCGCCGCCGCGGCGGACGAGTCGGTGTGCACCCGGACGTCGCCGAACCCGGCGCCGAGGCGGTTCTCCGCCTGCGCCCGGAAGTCGTCGGGCAACGACGATCCGGAGCCGCTTCCGGCGAGCGAGGAGGCAAAGCCGTCCGGCACGCCCTCAGCCGTGCCGGCGGCGCTGCGGAGCACCTGCCCTCCGGTCGACCCGGCTGCCGTTCCGGCGGCGCTGCGGAACACCTGGTCGCCGCCGAGGAGCCGGCCGAGGGCGGCGTTGCCGGCACCGCCGGCCAGTGCCGCACCCGCCGACGCCGCACCCGCGGTGTCGCCACCGGGGTCGGTCCGGTGGAGGAGCCGGTCCATCGCACGGTTGCCGCCGGCGGCCAGAACGTGGGGCGGGAGCGCCGGTGCCGGGCCGGTCGGTGTTGGGCCGGCCGGTGCGGCATCGTGGCCGGGCTCGGCCGCCTGTCGACCCTGCGGATTATCGCTGCGGTGAACCATCACCGCACAGTGTCGATCCCCGACGCAAGCACGGCTGTCGTTCTTCGGACTCGCTATCGAGCCGAGGGGAAGATCGACTCGGTGGCCTACGGCCTGACGTGAGGCTGCCCGCCGAACGCATCGACGATATGCGCGGTCCGATTCCCCTACGAAGACGATAGGGTCGCGAGCGTGGATCTGGACGACATCGCCGCCCGCCTCGGGGTACCCGTCGGAGACGTCGAACGGCTCGCCGGCGACCGGCCGTCGGCTCCGCTGCCCGCCAAAGCCGACGCGCCCGCGATCCTCGACCGGCTCGCCGTGCGGCCCGACGACGCCGCCGAGATCATGGCGGGCTGGCCCGATCCCGACTCTCCACTGTGGACGCCCGAGCTTCGCTGGCTGCTCGACCGTTCGATCGCCCTGGTGCGCGCCGACCTCGGTGGCCGCGACTGGTTGCCGCCCGGCCCGGAGCTCCCGCGCGACCGGGGTCCCGCCTGGCGGCATCTCTACGTGTACGCGTACCTGGCGTTGGTGAACGTCGTCCTGAATTACCACCGCGACCACGGCGTCGCCGACGCCGTCTCCTGGGCGACCCTCGCCGACCTGGGTCGCAACCTGGCCGTCGACCGGCGGATGAACCGCGAGGGCTGGCCGGTCATGCAGGCCTGGCTGTCGCTGCACTGGCGCGGAGCCGTCTACGAACTGGGCCGGCTGCAGCACCACCGCGGCGGCGCCGGCTCCCGGGTCGTCGACCTGCACATCCCCGAGTCGGGGCCGATGACGCCCGCGGCGGTCGACGCGTCGCTCGACGCGGCCCGCGCGTTCTTCCCCCGCCATTTTCCCGACGAGCACTACACGCTGTTCGGCTGCGGCTCGTGGCTGCTCGACCCGCAACTGCTGGAGTACCTGCCGGAAGGCTCGAACATCATCCGGTTCCAGCGCAGGTTCGAGCTGGACCGCTACCAGGAGCCGGAAGGAATGGACGCCGACGTCGAGGTGCTGCGGTTCGTGTTCCGCACCCTCACCACGCCGCTCGACCAGCTACCGCGGCGCACCGTGCTGGAACGCGCGATCGTCGACCACCTCAAGTCCGGCCGCCACTGGCGCATCCGCCGCGGCCACTTCCCGATGTGATGCGCCTCGTCTCCCTGCTGCCGTCGGCCACCGAGATCGTCTACGCGCTCGGCCTCGGCGACGACCTGGTCGGCGTCACGTTCGAGTGTGACGAGCCGGCCCGTGCCCGCGTCGACAAGGCGGTGGTCGTGGCCGGCCGCGACACCACCGGCATGACCCCCGCCGAGATCGACGCCTACGTGCGCGACCGGATCGCCGCCGGCGAGGACCTCTACACGCTGCACGCCCGGGCGCTGGCCGGGCTCGACCCGGACCTGATCCTCACGCAGGACCTGTGCCGGGTCTGCGCGCTGCCGGCCGGTCACGTCGACGAGGCGCTCGACCACCTCGGCTGCCGCGCCGACGTCCTGTCGCTCGACCCGCACACGCTCGACGAGGTCCTCGACACCATCGTCGCGGTGGGCGCGCGGGCGGGCGTTCCGGACCGGGCGGCGCGCCTCGTGGCCGGGCTGCGCGGCCGGCTCGCGGCCATCGCGTCGGCTGTTCGTGGACGCCCGCAGCCGCGCGTCGCCGTGGTCGAGTGGGTCGATCCGCCGTTCACCGCGGGTCACTGGGTGCCCGACCTGGTCCGGGCCGCCGGTGGTGAACCGGTCGCGGCCCGGCCCGGTGGCCGCTCCGTGCAGACCACCTGGCCGGAGTTCGTCGACGCCGCACCCGACGTGGTACTCGTCGCCCCGTGCGGCTACGACCTCGACGGCGCCGCGGCGCAGGCCCGCACGGTCGTCCCGCTGTTCCCGGACGCCGCGGTCTGGGCCATCGACGCCAACGGCCTCGTGGTGCGCCCCGGCCCCCGCCTCGTCGACGGCGTGGCGGCCATCGCCGCGATCCTCCACCCGGAAGCCGTGCCGCGTCCGGCGGGTCAGATCAGGCCGGTCGGTCCCTGAGGGACCCACTCCTGCCACCGGGCGACCGGGACGAACCCGGCCCGCGTGTACAGCCGTTCCGCCATCGGCGTCGACTGGAGGCTGGCCGTGCGGAAGCCGCGGGCGCGCGCCGCCGCGAGTGCGTGACGCAGCACCCGGGCCGCCGCCCCGCGCCGCCGGGCCGGTTCGCGGGTCGCGACGAAGCCGACGTTGACGTCGCTGTCCACCGGGATCAGCACGAGTCCGGACGCCCGGTCGGCGTCGGCGAACGTCCACAGTCCCGGCACGCCGCGCAGCAGGTCGGCGTCGACGCCGGAGATGTCGGCGATCACCTCGGGCGTGACGCCGGAGACCACGCCGTCGTCGAGCGGCAGAGGATCCGGCAGCTCGCACACCATCGGCACCGTCGTGGTGTCGCGGACCAGCCCGGCCGCCGCGATCGCCGCCGCGGTCGCGTCGTCGGCCGACCAGATCGCATAGTGGGAGAGGCCCTCGAAGACAGCCAGCGCCGCCGGCACCGCGTCGGGACGCGGCACCGCGGCGTTGCAGAGAACCGGCTGACGTTCGCTCCGCAGCGCGACGAAGCCGTCGCCGCGCACCACACGCGCGTCGGGATGCGGGGCGGCGAGCGCCTCCCACGACCCGGCGAGCGAGGTGAGGTACCGGTCGAACACGACGGCAGCCTACGCGGGGACGAGCACGATCCGGCCGCCGGCGCCGCCCTTCTCCAGCAGTTCGTGCGCCTCGCGGGTCCGCTCGAACGGCAGCACGTGCGCGACGCGCGGTGTGAGGACGCCGTCGTCGACGAGCTCTGCCAGACCGGCCAGGCGCCCGCCGTCCGCGAAAACCTCCTGGACCACGACGCGGGTCGCGCGGATCGGCGGCGGCGCGAACGGTGCGACCAGCGCGACGAACGTGCCGCCGCCGCGCAGCGCCTGATGCGCGACGATGCCGAGAACCGCCGCGTCGATCACCGCGTCGACGCCGCCGGGCGCGAGGCCACGCACGGCTGCGGCGAGATCGTCGGTCGCGGTGGTGATCTGGGACGCACGTGAGCGCAGCCGATCGGCGTCGCGCGGCCGGGCGTGCGCGATCGTGCGCAGTCCCCGGCGCTTCGCGAGGTCGAGCGCGAACCCGCCCACGCCGCCGGACGCACCCGTGACGAGCAGCGTCTGCCCCGGTTCGAGGCCGGCGAGGTCGAGGGCGCGGTCGGCGGTCAGCGCGGTGAGCGGCAGGGCGGCCGCGTCGGTGAGCGGCACCGAGGCCGGCGCGGGCGCCACGGCCGACTCGTCGAGCACCACGTACTCCGCGTGCGCGCCGCCGGCGAAGAGCAGGTCCCGCAGTCCGATCACCGCGGCGCCGATGGGGAACCGGTCCGCTCCCGGACCGCACGCGTCGATGTGGCCGGCCACGTCCCAGCCGAGGCCGAACGCGTCCATCGGGGGCATGAGCCCGGCCGCGGTGAGCCGCCCGGCGCGGGCCGACAGGTCGATCGGGTTGAGCGCCGACGCCGCGACCCGGACCCGGACCTGGAGCGGGCCGGGTTCGGGCAACGGGACGTCGACGAGGTCGAGAACCTCGGGGCCGCCGGCGCGGCGCACGATGATCGCTTTCACGGAATGAACGCTAGGCACCTACCGTTGGTCGCGGGAGTAGGCACCTTCGAGTGCCTGAGGCACCCGGAGGAGCCCGATGACGACAGCCGGCGCCGCGCAGCGGCGGGAGACCACGCGGCGGGAGTACAACGCGAACCTCGCCGAATGCCCCGGCCACGAGGTGCTCGCGGCGCTGAGCGACAAGTGGGTGACGCTGATCGTCAGCGCCCTGGCCGACGGACCGCTGCGACACGGCGAACTGGCGCGCACCGTCGCCGGTGCCACGCAGAAGATGCTCACCCAGACGCTGCGCCGGCTCGAACGCGACGGCCTCGTCACCCGCACCGTGACGGGCACGGTCCCGCCCCGGGTCGACTACGAACTGACCGACCTCGGGCACGACATCCTGCCGCTGCAGCGCGCCATCAAGGCGTGGGCGGAGACGCACATCGACCGCGTCCACGCCGCCCGCGAACGGTACGACGGGCGGCATCAGGAGCCGCGGTGCTGAGGCAGATCAAGGGCGGCGGGCGGCCGGTCGCCTCCGACGAGGAGCTCCGCGCGGTCGGCGGCACCGGCCGGATCTTCCGCGTCGGCCTCGCCGGCCTGTTCCGTGGTGGACGCGAGGAGTGGCGCACGTTCGTCCCGTCGATCCTCGCCGCGATCGTGCAGGGCGGCGCGATCGTCGCGGCCGCGTCGGGGCTCGGGTGGGTGACGACGCACGTCATCACGCCCGCGTTCGCCACCGGGGAAACCACGGTCGGCGCGGCGTTCTCGGCGGCGGCGGTGATCGTCGGCATCGCGCTGGTGCGCGTCTGCGGGCTCGTGACGCGACGGGTCACCTCCGGCACCACCCAGTTCCGGCTGCAGGCCCGCTACCGGCGCGCGCTGACCCGGCGGTACCTGCGCCTGGGTCTCGCCTGGCACCGGCGCAACCCGGCCGGCCAGATGCTGTCGACCGTCGGCTCCGACGTGGAGGCCACGTGGTCGCCGATGATGCCGTTCCCGTTGGCGATCGGCGTGCTGTTCATGCTCGTCGCCGGCGTGGCCGCCACCGTCGTCGCCGACCGCGTGCTGGCCGTCGTCGCGCTGGTGCTGGTGCCGCTCATCATCGCCGTGAACCTGGGATACCAGCGGCGGGTGGCGCCGCGCCTGCGGCACGCGCAGCAGATGCGGGCGCAGGTGGCCTCGATCGCGCACGAGAGCTTCGAGGGCGAACAGGTCGTGCGGACGCTCGGCCTGCGTGACGCGCAGACCGGACTGTTCGCCGACGCGGCGACCCGGCTGCGCGACGCCAACATCCGCGCCGGCCGGGTGCGACCCGATCGTGGAACTCCTTCCCACCACGGGTGTTCTCGTCGTCCTCGTGGTCGGCGCCAACCGCGTCGCCAGCGGCGCCATCGACACCGGTGTGCTCATCCAGGTCACCTATCTTCTGACCACGATGGCGTTTCCGCTGCAGATCATCGGCCGGCTGCTGAGCGGGCTGCCGTTGTCGGTGATCGGGCGGGAGCGGGTCGGCCGGACCCTCGCGTGCGCCGAGGAGCTTCCGTACGGCGCGCGGGCGTTGACGGACCAGGACGACGGGTTGTACGCCCGGCTCGACGACGTCGGTTTCGGGTACGACCCGGCGCAACCCGTCGTCGACGGGCTCGGCCTCGATCTGCCGCCGGGCACCGTCACCGCCGTCGTCGGCGCCACCGGCGCGGGCAAGAGCACGCTGGCGAGCCTGCTGAGCCGCCTGCTCGACCCGTCCCGCGGAACCGTCTCCTACGACGGTCACGACGTCCGCGACCTGGCCGAGGGACAGGTCACCGGCACCGTCGCGCTGGTGGCCCAGCAGACGTTCCTGTTCGACGACACCGTGCGCGTCAACGTCGCGCTCGACGGGTCGTACACCGACGACGAGATCTGGCACGCGTTGCGGACCGCCGCCGCCGACACGTTCGTCGCCGCGTTGCCGAACGGGCTCGACACGACGCTCGGGGAACGCCACGCTGTCCGGCGGCCAGAAGCAACGGGTCGCGCTCGCCCGGGCGCTGATCCGGCGGCCGCGCCTGCTGATCCTCGACGACGCCACGTCGGCGCTCGACACCCGCGTCGAGCGCGACATCCTCGCCCGGCTGCGCGGCGCGGTCGGGCAGACCACGCTCGTCGTGGTGGCCTACCGGCGCAGCAGCATCGTGCTCGCCGACCGGGTGGTGTTCGTCCACAATGGACGGATCGGCGCCACCGGAACCCACCGCGACCTGTTCGACACCGTGCCGGCCTACCGCGACCTGGTCGGCGCGTACGACGACGCGGTCGAGGTCGACGAGCTCGCGCGGGCGGTGCGGGCATGAAGGACGGCTCCTTCGCCACCATCCGGCGCGGGCTGCGGGCCACGCCGGAGATCTTCACCGGCATCCGGCTGACGCTGCTGCTCGCGCTGTTCGCGGCCGGCGGGCGCATCGTCGTCCCGATGATGACCCGGTACACCGTCGACCACGGCCTCACCGACACCGACCGCGTCCTCGGCGCCGTCGGCGTCGCGCTGCTCGTGGTCGTGTCGGCCGGCGTCTGCTCGTGGGCGATGAACACGCGGCTCGTGCGGGCCAGCGAGACGGCGCTCGCCGCGTTGCGCGTCAAGGCGTTCGACCACATCCACCGGCTGTCGTCGCTGACGCAGCACCGCGAACGCCGCGGCTCGCTGGTCGCCCGGGTCAGTTCCGACGTCGACATCATCACCCAGTTCACCCAGGCGGGCGGCGTGACCCTGCTCATCAGCCTGCTGCAGATGGTCATCGCGACCGTCGTGATGCTGTGGTACTCGTGGGTGCTGGCGCTGGTGGTGCTCGCCTGCTTCGTGCCGGCGGCGCTGCTGATGCGGGCCGCCCAGCGGCGGGTCGCCGCCCGGTACCGGCAGGTGCGCCGCGACGTGGGGGAGATGTACGGGGTGCTCGGCGAGACCGCCGTCGGCACCGTCACGATCCGCTCGTACGGCGTCGAGCGGCTCAGTCAACGGCGGCTCGACGACGCGGTCGACACCGTGCGGCGCACGCAGACCTCGGCCCTGCCGCAACTCGCGGTCGGCTTCTCGGTCGGCGAACTGGTCGCCGGGCTGTCGACGGCAGCGGTCGTGGTCTGCGGCCTGGTGCTGTCGACGTCCGCCTACCGCGACGGCGACTGGTCCGGCTGGTTCGGCACGATCAGCCTCGGCGAACTGCTCGCGTTCGTCCTGCTGATCACGTTCTTCTCCCGGCCGATCCAGCAGTCGGTCGAGATCCTCAACGAGGCGCAGAACGCGGTCGCGGGGTGGCGGCGCGTGCTGGAGATCCTCGACACGCCCGTCGACGTCGCGCCGCCCGCGGAGCCGGTTCCGCTGCCGGCCGGCCCGGTGCGGGTCGAAGTGGCCGGCGTCGAGTACACCTACCCGACCGGTCCCCGCGTGCTGCACGGGATCGACGTCGACATCCCGGCCGGCGCGCACGTGGCCGTCGTCGGTGCCACCGGTTCGGGCAAGAGCACATTCGCCAAGCTGCTCACCCACCAACTGGTGCCGCAGCGCGGCGCGATCCGGCTCAACGGCGTCGGCCTGGCCGACCTGGCACCGGAGTCGCTGTACGGCCGCGTCGCGATCGTGCCGCAGGACTGTTTCCTGTTCGACACCACGATCGACGCCAACCTCCGCCTCGCCCGCCCCGAGTGCACCGACGACGACCTCCTCGACGCCCTGTCCGACCTGGACCTGATCTCCTGGCTCGGCACGCTGCCGCACGGCCTGCGGACCCGGGTCGGCCAGCGCGGCGAGGAGTTGTCGGCGGGGGAGCGGCAACTGGTCGCGCTGGTGCGCACGTACCTCGTCCGGCCGGACCTGCTGATCCTCGACGAGGCGACCAGCGCGGTCGACCCGGCGACCGACGTGCGGCTGCAACGGGCGCTCCGCCGGGTCGCGGGCGACCAGACCACGATCACGATCGCCCACCGGATGGCGACGGCCGAGACGGCCGACCGGGTCCTCGTCTTCGACGACGGCACCGTCGTGGAGCAGGGCCGGCACGGCGACCTGGTGGCGCGCGGCGGCGTCTACGCGGGCCTGCACCGCGCCTGGACCGCGATGAAGGCCGAACCGTTTGCGGGGCCGCCGTCGGGGTAGGCGGTCGGCATGCCCATCGCGACGACGAGCCCGGTGACGGGCGACGTGCTGAAGACGTTCGACGCGCTGACCGAGGAGCAGATCGACGGCGCCATCGGCCGATCGGTGACCGGTTTCCGCGAGTTGCGCGGCACCACGTTCGCGCAGCGCGCCGCCTGGATGCGGGCCGCCGCCGACCTGCTCGACGCCGAGCGCGACGACGTCGGCGCCCTGATGACGCGGGAGATGGGCAAGACCCTCACCGCCGCGAAGGCCGAGGCGGCCAAGTGCGCCCGGGCGTGCCGCTTCTACGCCGACAACGCCGAGCGCTTCCTCGCCGACGAGCCGGTCGAGGCGTCCGACGTGGACGCGTCCGCCGCGTACGGGCGGTACCAGCCGCTCGGGCCGGTGCTCGCGGTGATGCCGTGGAACTTCCCGCTGTGGCAGGCGATGCGCTTCGCCGCACCCGCGCTGATGGCGGGCAACACGGGGCTGCTGAAGCACGCCTCGAACGTCCCGCAGACCGCGCTGTACCTCGGCGACCTCTTCCGTCGCGCCGGGTTCCCGGCCGGCGCCTTCCAGACGCTGCTGGTCGGCTCCGACGCGGTCGAGCGGATCCTGAGCGATCCGCGCGTGCGCGCGGCCACCCTGACCGGCAGCGAGGCCGCCGGCCGCTCGATCGCCGCGATCGCCGGCCGGGAGCTGAAGAAGACCGTGCTGGAACTCGGCGGCAGCGACCCGTACATCGTGATGCCCAGCGCCGACATCGAGCGCGCCGCCGAGGTGGCGACGACCGCCCGCTGCCAGAACAACGGGCAGTCGTGCATCGCGGCCAAGCGGTTCATCGTCCACGCCGACGTCTACGACGCGTTCGTCGAGGCGTTCGTCGCCCGGATGGCCGCGCTGACGGTCGGCGATCCGATGGACGACGCCACCGACGTCGGTCCGCTCGCCACCGAGCAGGGCCGCGACGACGTCGCCGGGCAGGTCGACGACGCGGCGGCCAAGGGCGCGACGATCCGGTGCGGCGGCGAGGCCCCGAAGCAGGCCGGCTGGTGGTACCCGCCGACGGTGGTCACCGGCATCACCCCGGCGATGCGGATGTACGCCGAGGAGGTGTTCGGACCGGTCGCCGGCGTGTACCGGGTCGGCTCCGTCGACGAGGCGATCGACCTCGCCAACGCGACGACCTTCGGGCTCGGCGCGAACGCGTGGACCGCCGATCCCGGCGAGCGGCAGCGGTTCGTCACCGAACTCGAGGCGGGCGCGGTGTTCGTCGACGGCATGGTCACGTCGTATCCGCAGTTGCCGTTCGGCGGCGTCAAGGACTCCGGCTACGGCCGCGAGCTGTCCGCGGCCGGGATCCGCGAGTTCTGCAACCTCAAGACTGTCTGGATCGGCGACTGAGCACCCGCGTCTTGCGCATAAGGCATCGATAGACGTAGAAATAGCGGCAGTGCACGATCGGTTTCGGCGGCCGGTCGATCGAATCCCGACCTGGGGAGCCAGCATGAAGCTCCGTGCCGCCGCCGTCTCGCTCGTCGTTCTCGCGGCCGTCGCCGTCGCGTCCGTGAATCCGGGACGCGCGGCGCCGGCCAACGCCGCCGGAACGCCGCCGCCCGGTCCGATCGCCGCGCCGGTGATGGGCTGGAACAGCTGGAACCGGTTCGGCTGCAACATCGACGAGAACCTGATCAGGGCCACCGCCGACGCCATCGTCAGCACCGGCCTGCGCGAGTCCGGCTACACCTACGTCAACATCGACGACTGCTGGATGGCCTCGACCCGCGACGCGCAGGGCCGCCTGCAACCGCACCCGACCCGGTTCCCCGGCGGCATCAAGGCCCTCGCCGACTACGTGCACGCCCGCGGCCTCAAGCTCGGCATCTACTCCTCGGCCGGAACACTGACGTGTGCCGGTTTCCCGGCGAGCCTGGACCACGAGGTTGTCGACGCGCAGACGTGGGCGTCGTGGGGGATCGACCTGCTGAAGTACGACAACTGCAACAACCAGGGCCGGCCGGCCCGCGACCGGTACCGGGCGATGGGTGACGCGCTGAAGGCGACCGGCCGCCACATCGTCTACAGCATCTGCAACTGGGGGCTGGACGACCCGTGGCTGTTCGGTCCCGAAACAGGCGGCAGCTACTGGCGCACCACCGGCGACATCAGCGACAACTGGGGCAGCGTCACGTCGCTGCTCGACCAGCAGCGCGGGCTGGAACCGTTCGCCCGCAAGGGTTTCTACAACGATCCGGACATGTTGGAGGTCGGCAACGGCGGCCTGACGCAGACCGAGAACATCGCGCATTTCTCGCTGTGGGCGCTGCTGTCGTCGCCGCTGCTCCTCGGCAACGACCTGCGTTCGGTATCGGCGTCGACGCTGTCGGTGCTGCGCAACGCCGACGTCCTCGCCGTCAACCAGGACTGGGGCGGCTCGCAGGGTCGCCTGGTCGCCGACGCGGGTGACGCCGAGGTGTGGGCGAAGCCGATGAGCGACGGGTCCACCGCGGTCGTCCTCTTCAACCGCGGCGCGACCACCGCGACCGTCGCGACCACCGCGGCCGCGCTCGGCCTCGGCGGCTCGTCCGCCTACGCGCTGCGCGACCTGTGGACCGGCGCCACCGCGACGTCGGCGGGCGCGGTGTCGGCGTCGGTGCCGTCGCACGGCGTGGTGATGTACCGGGTGACGCGGTCGGGGTCGCTGTCGGCCGCACCGGTTGCCGGGACGCATCAGGTGAGCGACCTGTCGTGGCTCGCGTCGTCGAACGGGTGGGGACCGGCGGAGCGCGACCGCGCGAACGGCGAGCAGGCCGCGGGTGACGGCGCCGCGCTGACGGTCGGCGGAACCGCGTTCGCCAAGGGCATCGGCGTGCACGCCGACTCCGCCGTCCACCTCTACCTGGGCCGGGCCTGCCGCACGTTCACCGCGCAGGTCGGCGTCGACGGTGAGGTCGGCGCGAACGGCTCGGCGCGGTTCCAGGTCTACGGCGACGGCAAACTGCTCGCCTACACCGACGTGAAGACCGGCGGGCAGGCACCCACCCGGCTCACCGTCGGCACGGCCGGATACCTGACGCTCGAACTGCGGGTCACCGACGCGCGCACCGGCATCGACTACGACCACGCCGACTGGGGCGCGCCGACGCTCACCTGTGGGAGCGCCGGCACCGGTTCGTGGGTGAGCGACCGCGCGTGGGCGTCGTCGTCCAACGGCTGGGGACCGGCCGAACGCGACCAGTCCAACGGCGAGCAGGCGGTGTCGGACGGCAGCGTGCTCACCGTCGGCGGCGTCCACTACCCCAAGGGGATCGGCGCGCATCCGGCGAGCGACGTTGCGGTGACGCTCGGCGGCGCGTGCACCCGGTTCACGGCGGTGGCCGGCGTCGACACGGAGACGGCGGGCCGCGGCAGCGTCGTGTTCTCGGTCGTCGCCGACGGAACGACACTGTTCACCAGCCCGACGGTCACCACCACACCGATGGCGGTCGACGTCGACGTCACCGGCCGCGGCACGCTGCGACTCGTGGTCGCCGGCGGGGCGGACGGCGTCGAGTACGACCACGCCGACTGGGCGGATGCCCGTCTCCTTTGTTGAAACTCCCATGACATGCTCGGCGCCGTCGTGACACGTACCAGGTGTGGACCGTGAACGACGTGAGGAGCGCCGGGTGGATTCAGAGCGGGTACGCCGCTTCGAGGCCGTCTACGCCGCCACGTTCACCGCGATCCTCGGGTACGCGGCGCGCCGGTGCGCCGTCCCCGAGGACGCGGCCGACGTGGTGGCCGAGACGTTCGCCGCGGCCTGGCGCCGGATCGACGACCTGCCACCGGGAGACCGGGCGCGGCTGTGGCTGTACGGCACTGCCCGCAACGTGCTGGCCAACCACCGGCGCGGATCGGCGCGCCGCGACGACCTGTCGGCCGCGCTCGCGGCACAGCTCGCCGGCCGGTACGCCCGGAGCCCGGAGGACGAACTGGCGGCGCCGGCCATCCTGCGGCTCCTCCACGAGCTGCCGCCGACCGATCGCGAGGTGCTGACGCTCGTCGCCTGGGAAGGCCTCGACCACGGCGAGATCGCCGAGGTTCTCCGTTGTTCACGCAACACGGTCCGGCTGCGGCTGCACCGCGCCCGGCGACGCCTCGCCGCGCGGCTGGCCGCGGCCGGCATCACCACAGGACTGCTGACGGCGGAGGAGAAGCGATGAACGACCTGAACGCGGTCACCCGGGCGGCCCGGGTCCGCGACGAGGACCTGGCCGGAATGGAGTCGGACCCGGCGGCCCGCGCCCTGTTCGACACGATCGTCACCGACACCGACCATGTCGCCGCGCGGCGGTTCACGGGTCGGCGGATCGTCCTGGTCGCGGCCGCGGTTGTCGTGGTCGGCGCGGCGGCGGTCTTCGGGCCGGGGCTGCTCGGCGACCGGCCCGGCGGCGCCGCGTCCTACGCCAACGACGCGATCGACATCCGGCGCGAGGGCCGGTTCCTCGTCGCGCGGATCAAGGACCCGCTTGCCGACCGCGAGCGGTTCACCGAGGCGTTCCGCGCCGTCGGCAAGAAGGTGACGATCACGCTGGTGCCCGTGTCGCCGCGCTACGTCGGGCAACTGCTCAGCTCGGGCAGCAGCGCCAACCGCACCACCCACGTGGAGACCGAGTTCGAACCCACCGGCGGGGGCCGCGTCGACTGCGCCGTCGAGCCGCTGCGGTGCACGCTCACGATCCGGATCTCAATCGACACGACGTCGACGGTCCAGTACACGTTCGGCCGCGCGGCCCGTCCCGGCGAGGCTCTCCAGGACCCGTCACGGGATCCCGGTTCCGGCCCCACGGTGTCCGGCCCCGGCGCGTCCGCGGGCGGTGGCAATTGAACCGGCGTCGGGTCATGACGCTCGGCGCGGCCGGCGTCGTGGTCGCGGTGGTTCCGGCGGTCACCGTCGGACCCACGTCGGCCGCCACGACGGTGACGCCCGCAGCCGCCGCCCACCTCACCCTGGTGCTCGACGGCCGCACCTACGTCATCCCCGCCGACGCCCAACTCCTGGTCGCCTCCGGCGCGTTGGACCTGAGCCTGTTCGAGGCCGGCGCGACCTCCGCGTGGCGGGACCTCACCGAACCGGATCCCGCCGTGGGCGGCGTCGGCCTGGGCAGTCGACGGATGCGGTCGGGCGCTCACGTGCGTCCCCGAGAATCGCCGCCTTCGGCGACGGCCGTCGGTATCACGGTGCGGTACCTCGACCGCGCGGGCCGGCCGACGGCCACCGCGTACTCGATGCTGCGCAACGTCGACGATCCGTCGGTGTTCGCGTTCGTCGTGCCGGAGCCCGACGGCACCGGCCGCGCGACGCTGCCGGCGGGCCGGTACCTGATGGAGTCCACAGTGGACACCCCGCGGCCGGGCCGGGCGGACCCGGCGGTCTCGGTGACGGTGAACCCGTTGCTGTCCGTCGACCGGGCCACCGACCTGGTCGTCGACGCGCGGGCGGCGCGGCCGGTGTCGGTCACCGTGCCGGATCGCGCGGCGGCGGGCGTGGGCGCGCTGGCGGCGTTCCGGCGGACGGTGACCGGCGGGCAGGTGCGGTCGGTGTACGGCAGCCCCGACGTCACCGCGCTCTTCACCCTCCATGATGGACCGACGACGCCGCCGGCCGACTTCGAATCGGCCGTGGGCGTGCTGTTCGCACGGCTTCCGGTTGTCTACGCGACCGGGTGGCGCCGCGACGGCGCGTTCTTCACCGGGTTCCGGCAGCGGGTGGCGGAGTCGGACCTGAGCACCGTGCGGGCCCGTTTCGACACGGTGGCGCCGGGCCGCGCGGCGGTACGGTCGTACGGCATCGCGCTGTCGTCGGGTGCCGCGGCCCAGTCTCTCGGTATCGATTCCCTGCCGGCCGACCGCATCGAGCGGTACGCGGGCAACGCCCGCTGGGCCACGGTGCTGACCGAGTACGCGGCCGGCACCGAGTTCGCCGACGCCGTGACCCAGGAACAGACCCCGACCGCGTACGCGCCCGGCCGCACCTACGCCGAACGCTGGAACGCCACCCCGTACTGGCCCGCACCCCGGGTGACCCGCGACGGCTCCAGGCTGTTCGCCCGGTTCGCGATGTTCTCCGACGCCTCCGGTATCCGTGAGGGCACCGGTTCGACCTCCCACGCCCAGGTGGACCTCTACCGCGACGGAGTCCTGGTCGGCACGGCATCCCAGCTCGACGGCGCCGCGTTCCCGTTTGTCGCCGGCCGACACACCCTGACCGCGACGGCCGAACGATCCTGGACCCCGATCGCCGCCCGGACCACCGCCACGTGGACGTTCACCACCGCTGCCCCGGGAACCCTTTCCCTGCCGTCGATCCGGTTCACGACGGCCGGCCCACGCACATTGCAGGTCCACGCGATGGGCGGCGTTCCGTTACGCTCGCTGACCGTGGACGCCTCCTACGACGGCGGCCGCACCTGGCATCCGGCGACCCTGACCGCCGGCTCCGCAATCCTGCCCCGGGACCCGGGAGGATCGCCGGTGTCGCTGCGGACCCGCGCCACCGACCGCACCGGAGCGACCGTCGATCAGACGACCATCAACGCGTACGTCGCAAACTGAGACGTAAATGGGCCGCCCGAATCGCGGTGGCGCCCCGATAATCATGCGGGTCGCTGGGACGGGTGGAGGAACGATGGTGTCAGACGGGGACAAATCGGCGGTTGCGGGGTCCACAGTGGAGGAGTCCACTGTGGACGGTGACCGGCCGGGACAGGTGGCGTCCGGGGCCACGACGCCGGAGGCCGTGACGCCGGCGACGGCCGAGGAACCGGCGGGGGAGGCCGCGACGGCCGAGGAACCGGCGGGGGAGGCCGCGACCGCCGAGGCATCGCGAGCGGAAGTGGCCGAGGCTGAAGTGGCCGAGGCTGAAGCGGCCGAGGCGGGACCGGCCGAGGCGGAAGGGGCCGAGGCCGAGGCGGAAGCGGCCACGGCTGAAGTGGCCACGGCCGAAGCGGTGTCGCCGATTGCTGGTGATCGTGGGGCGGTGGCAGGTGCGCGGTCGCGGCGTCCGCTCGTTGGGCTCGGGGTGGTGGCCGTGGTGTTGGCGATCGCCGTGGCGGTGGTGGGCGTCCTGTTCGTGCGGGAGAGGTCGGCGCACGACGATGCCCGGCAGGCGTTGCGGGCGGAGGCGGCCCGCACGGCTCAACTGGAGCGGGACCTGGCCGCGGTGCGGGCGGAGCGGGCCGAGTTCGAGAAGAAGTTGGCGGCCACCGAGGCTCAGCTTCTGAGCGCCGACGCGAAGGCGGCGATCGCCAACTGCGTGAAGCTCTATGCCACGCTCGAGCGGGCCATAGCGGACGCCGATCGGGGCGGCTTCGGGTCCGGCACGGTGGAGTTCGCTCCCATCGTGGTTCTCGAGAACGGGTCGCCGACGAAGGTGTGCGACGCCGCCGAGAAGTACCTCGCGAAGATCGGCTGAGGTGGGGGGCTTCCGGGGCGCGGCGATCTGGGCTACACATTCATAGGTATCGCTGAATGTGTGGCCCGTCCCGCCCGGAGGTGTGCCGTGCGAATCGCCCGGTTGTCGGCCGTCGTGCTGCTGGTGATCGCGCTCATGGGTCCGGTTCCGGTGGGCGCGGCGCCGGCGGCGGAGCGGCACACCGTCGCCTATGACCGGTACTCGGTGACGGTCGACGGGCGGCGGGTGCTCGTGCAGGGCGCGGAGTTCCACTACTTCCGGCTGCCGAGCCCGGACCTGTGGCGCGACGTGTTGGAGAAGATCCGCGCGGGCGGCTTCAACACGGTCTCGCTGTACTTCGACTGGGCGTACCACTCGCCGCGGCCGGGCGTCTACGACTTCACCGGCGTCCGCGACATCGACCGGCTGCTCGGCATGATCGACGACCTCGGACTGTACGCCGTCGTACGGCCCGGACCCTACATCAACGCCGAGACCACCGGCGGCGGGTTCCCGGCGTGGCTCAAGCTCGTGCCCGGCCTCGCCCGCACCAGCGCGCCCGGCTACACGGCGGCCTACACCGAGTGGCTGAGCCGGGTGAACCCGATCATCGCTCGCCACCAGGTGACGCGGGGCGGCCCGGTGCTGCTGTACAACGTCGAGAACGAGTACCAGGTGAACACCGACGCCGCCTACATGCAGGCGTTGCAGGACAAGGCCCGCGCCGACGGCATCGACGTGCCGATCGTCACCAACGTCTGCTGCGACGCCGGAAGCTGGGCCTCCACGTGGGGGAGCGGGCCGGGCGCGGTGCAGATCCCCGGCGTCGACGACTACCCGCAGTCCTTCGACTGCGCCAACGCGGAGACGGCGTGGGGACCGTGGGGCGAGGGCGTCACCGAACGGGTGCGTACGGACGGGCCGGGGTACGCCGCCGAGTACCAGGCCGGCGCGATCGACCTCAACGACACCGGCTACGAGAGGTGCCGGGAGCTGACCGGCCCGGAGTACATGCGGTTCTTCTACAAGAACAACGCGATCGCCAGCGGGTCGACGATGTTTTCGTACTACATGACGTTCGGCGGCACCAACTGGGGCTGGCTGTCGCAGCCGAACGACGTCTACACGTCGTACGACTACGGCGCCGCGATCACCGAGGGACGCCAGCTCACCACCAAGTATGACGAGTTCAAGCGGCAGGGCTACTTCCTCGCCGCCGCGCGACCGTTGACCAAGACCGATCCGGCGCCGGGGCCGGTGTCGGGCAACCCGGCGGTGCAGGCGGCCGCGCGGGCGAACCCCGACACCGGTACGCAGTTCGTGCTCGTCCGGCACACCGACCGGGCCGCCTCCACCGACGACGCGTCCACATTGGACTGGAACACGCCCGACGGCCGGTACCGCGTCCCCGTCACGGTGACCGGGCGGGGCGCGCAGATCCTCGTGGCCGGCCTCGACCTCGGCGGACAGCGGCTGGTCTACAGCACGTCGGAGCTCATGACGCATGCGACGATCGACGGCCGCGACATCGCCGTCCTCTACGGCAGCGGAGGCGACGGCAGCGGAGGCGCCGGCAGCCGGGGCGACGGCGACCGGGGAACCGCCGGCGAAACCGTGCTGCGGTACCGCGAGCGGCCGCGGGTGCGGGTGGTCGAGGGGACGGTCGCGTCGTCGTTCGACCCGGCGACCGGAGACCTGCGGCTGGCCTACCGCCACGACGGCCTGGCCCGGGTGGAGATCACCGGCGGCGGCCGTCGCCCCGCGTTGCTGCTCCTGGGGACGCACGAGACGGTCGCGTCGTTCTGGCGCATGGACACCGGCCGCGGTCCCGTGCTCGTTCGAGGTGCTCACCTCGTCAGAAATGCTTCTGTCCACGCGGAGACGCTGCGCCTGCGCGCGGACGCCGCGGCCGGCGGGCCCATCGAGATCTTCGCCCCCGCGAAGAGGGTGACCGTCAACGGCACCGCGACACCCGTGCGCCGCACCGCGAGCGGCTCGCTGCTCGGCACCCTCAGGGGACCGGATCCCGTGCGGTTGCCGGAACTCACCGGTTGGCGCGGGCACGACGAGGCGCCCGAGGCGCGGCCGGACTTCGACGACTCCCGATGGACCGTTGCCGACCGCACGACCTCGCTCAGCCCCTACCCGCCGGTGACGCAACCCGTCCTGTACGCCGACGAATACGGTTACCACTACGGCAATGTGTGGTACCGCGGCCGGTTCACGGCGACCGGCGCGGAGACGGCGGTGAAGCTCAACGCGATCACCGGACGCCGCGGCAGCTATCTGGTGTGGCTCAACGGCCGCTACCTCGGCACCGCGAAGGGTGGCGTGGAGGCGGACGCCGAGCCGAACAATCCCGACCCCGGGCCGGGAACGTTCGCCGTGCCACCGGGTCTGCTCACGCCTGGGCAACCGGCGGTGCTGTCGGTGCTCGTCGAGAACATGGGTCACAACGACGACTGGACCGTCGACGACAACCGGATGCGCCAGCCGCGCGGTCTCGTCGGGGCCGCGATCGTGACCGCCGGCGCGTCGGTTCCGGTGTCGTGGCGGATCCAGGGCGCCGGGCCGGCCGACCCCGTGCGCGGGCCGCTGAACAACGGCGGCCTGTACGGCGAACGGAACGGGTGGTCGCTGCCCGGGTCCGTGGACCGGCGCTGGCCCGCGATCGGCGCGCTGGCGGGAACCGCGGTGCCGCCCGGCGTCAGTTGGTACCGCACCTCGTTCCGGCTCGACCTGCCGAGGGGACACGACGTCTCGGTCGCGCTGAACTTCGACGGGCCGCTGCCCACCGGTCACCGGGTCATGATTTTTCTGAATGGCTGGAACCTCGGGCTGTACGGTGGCGGCATGGGTCCGCAGACCCGGTTCGTGCTGCCGGCGGGCCTGCTCCGCGACGGCGCGGTGAACACGCTCGCGCTGGCGGTGACCGCGCGCGAGCCGTCCGTGCTGGGGCCGGTGAACCTGGTGACCCTCGGGGTCCAGCGGGGCGGCACCGCTGGATAGAGTCCCGGGTCATGTCGGGTCTGTTGAAGAGGTTGTTGGGTCGGGCCGAACCGCCGGGTGCGGCGCAGCCCGCGCGGCGGCGACAGGTCAGGGCGCTGCGACGCGCGCCGTTGTCGTACGCCCCGAACCCGAACGGCCGGGCCGATCCGGGCGAGATCGTCTGGACGTGGGTGTCCTATGAGGACGATCCGCGCCAGGGCAAGGACCGCCCGGTCCTCGTGGTCGGCCGCGACGGCCGCACCGTGTTCGGGCTGATGTTGTCGAGCCAGTCCGATCGCGACGGGCAACGGGACTGGCTGGCTCTCGGCGCGGGCCCGTGGGACCGCGACAACCGGCCGAGCTGGCTCCGCCTCGACCGCGTCCTCCGGATGCCCGACGACGGCATCCGCCGCGAGGGCGCCGTGCTCGACCGGACCCGCTTCGACGCGGTGTGTACGGCGTTGCGGGCGGACTACGGCTGGACCTGAGTACATGGTCCTTGCGCTGGTTAACTCTTAATATGTAGAGTTAGCGCGTGACCCGCTCCCGGCGACCGTCCGCACAGACCACCGCGGTGGTGCTCGCCCTGGCCGCCGAGCCCACGGTCTGGCGGTACGGCTACGAGCTGTGCCGGGAACTCGGCCTCAAACCCGGTTCCCTGTACCCGATCCTGATGCGTCTCGCCGACCGGGGACTGCTGGAGGCATCCTGGGACACCGAGGTCCCGTCCGGCCGGCCGCCGCGTCACCTGTACCGGCTCACCGGTTCGGGGCGGGCGCTCGCCACCGAACTCTCCCGGGACCCGCGCCCGGTCACCGGCCTACGGGAGGGGTGGCAGGGCGCATGACCGACGTACCCGAGCGCATCCTGGCCGTCGCGGTCGCGGCGTTGCCCGAACGCCGGCGCGATTGGGGTCTGGCGATGCTCGCCGAGCTCCACGAGGTTACCCGGCGAGGGGACCGCTGGGCGTTCGCCCTCAGCGGCGTCCGCGCCACGCTGCTCATCCCGCCCGCCGGCGGCTGGTCGGTGCTCGCGCTCGTCGCGGGTGCGGTGGTGGCGGCGGTCGCGGCCGTCGGGCGCGTGGTCCGCGCGGAACTTCCGGCGCTGACGGTGTTCGCGATGACGTTCACCGCGGTGCTCGGCGCGCTCGTGGTCCTCGGCGTGGCCCGTTCGGCGAAGCCCCGCCTGCCCGCGCCCGTGCCCACCCTCGTGGTGGGCGGCGCCGTCGCCGCGTCGATCGTCGGCGTCGTCGTCTTCCTGCACCGCGAACCCGCCGCCGCGCGGTACCTGCCGGCACCGGCCGCCGCGTACCTCGCCGCCGTGCTGGCCGGTTGCCTGTGGATCGCCGTCACGTCCCCGCGCCCGCTCGGCACCACCCGGCTCGCGCCGTACCTCGGTGCCGCCGCCGCGCTGGTGCTCGCCGCGTGGTCGCTGGCGTTGTACCGGCTCGAACCGGTCGAGCCGCCGGTCGTGGTGGCCGAGGTGCTCGGGATCGGGCTGATGCTCACGCCGTTCGCGGTGTTCGCCGTCCCGGCGTTCGTCGCAAGCCGGGCAGCCGGCCGACCAGCAAGCCGAGCAGCCGGCCGGGCCGCGGGCGGGTCGCGCCGCGCGGGCGTCCAGGCCCTGGTGTGGACGCTCACCGCGGCGATGCCGCTCACGTTCGCCCTCTGGCTCCCGGAAGCGTTGCGCCGCCACGCGATCGACGGCCACACCCTCGACGGCGAGGTCGTCGCGCCCGTCGGCGTCAACCTGTCCGACGCGATCGTGTTCTGCCTCGGCCTGCTCCCGGTGTTCGGCACGGTGCTGGGCACGGCCGGCGCCGCCGTGGGCGCCCGCCGCCGCTGAGGCCCGGCCGGCACACCCGGCGGCTGGCGTCAGCCGAGCATGGTCGGGGGGTGCCACTCCTCGCCGCGCACGTGGTGGGCCAGGAACGCGAGCACCGTCGAGTACCAGACCTTCACGTGTTCGGGCTTGAGGATCCAGTGGTTCTCGTCGGGGAAGAAGAGGAACTTGTGCGGGCTCGACCCGTCGGCGGCCTTCGACCGGGAGAGGAGGTCCCACCACAGGCGGAGGGCCTCGCCGACGGGGACGCGGTAGTCCTTGTCGCCGTGGATGACGAGCATCGGGGTGGTGATGGCGTCGGCGAAGCGGTGCGGGGAGTTGGCGTCGGTCATCTCCGGGGTCATCTCGCGGAGCCAGTAGAACGGGGCGTCGGTGGTGGTCGCCATCTGGTCGAGGGCCCACAGCGAGGCGTGGGTGACGATCGCCGCGAAGCGGTCGGTGTGGCCGGCGATCCAGTTTGCCATGTAGCCGCCGAAGGAGCCGCCCATCGCGGCGGTGCGGGTGGCGTCGATGTCGGGCCGGGCCGCGGCGGCGTCGGTGATCGTCATCAGGTCGGTGTACGGGGCGCCGCCCCAGGCACCCCAGCCGCGCCGGATGAAGTCGATGCCGTAGCCGGTGGACAGGGCCGGGTCGGGCAGCAGGACGGCATAGCCCTGCGCCACGGCGAGCCACGGGTTCCAGCGCCACGACCACGAGTTCCAGGAGTGCAGCGGCCCGCCGTGGATCCACAGCAGCAGCGGCGCCGGCGAATCCGTCCGCGGCAGCGCGAGCCAGGCGCGGAGCGGGGCGCCGTCGGCGGCGGTGGCGGTGACCTCGGTCAGCGTCCCCGGAAGCTCCAGCGCGGGCGCCGGGCCGAGGAGCGGCTCGATGACGCCGTCCGACGAGACCCGGACGGGAGCGGGCGGACTGTCGACGGCCGTGCGCAGCGCGTAGATCCAGGCCCCGTCGGGCGAGACGCGGACGTCGGTGTACGTGCCGTCGTCGGGTGTCAGGCGGGTGGGCTCGCCGGTGGTGGCGTCGACGCGCCACAGCGGTGAGCGTCCGTTGTCGTCGGCGGCCACGATCAGCGCGGTGCCGTCGGGGGTCCAGCGGGCGCGGGACGGCCAGCGGTCCCAGCCCTCGGTGAGCGGCTGCACCGGCCCGCCGCCGAGCGGGACGACGCCGAGCCAGGAGTCGCCGGGATCGTGCGGGTTCGACCGCCGGTGGACGAGGAGCGCGACGCGTTCGCCGTCGGGCGAGAGCCGGGGCAGGCCGTACTCGTGGTCGGCGTCGTCGGCGAGGATCCGCCGTTCGCCGTTCGCCACGTCGATCGCCACCAGCGTGTCGCGCTGCGAGCCGGCGGATTCGGCCACCCGCCACACGGCGACGACGGTGCGACCGTCGGGCGTGATGTCCCAGCCGCTGTCGGCGTCCAGGGCCCGACCGACGTGCCCGGTGACGTCGCGCAGCGGCAGGTCGGCATCGGCTGAGGCGTCATCGGCGGGGAGATCGGCGACCAGCAGCCGGGTGCGGCCGGGCCCGAGGTCGTGGTCCCAGAACCGGATCGGGTACTCCTCGTGCAGGATCGCCGAGACGGCCGCCTCCTTGCGCTTGTCGCGGAGTTCCTTGTCGGCGGCCAGGTCGGCCGACGACGGCAGCATCGACGTGCCGACCAGCACGGTGCCGCCCGTGCTCACGAGGACGCCGTGCACCCCGCCGGCCGGTTCCGCCACCACCCGGGCGTCGCCGCCACCGGCGGGCTGCAGCCACAGGGCCGTCGGCGGATCGTCTTCGCTCTCCCGGTCGGGCGACGGCCGGGCCGAGGTGAACAGGAGGTCGCCCGACGGCGTGAACGCGGCCGTGGACTCGCCCTTGTCACTGCGGGTCAGCCGCCGGGCCGGGCGGACGCCGGCCGGGTCGACCTCCCACAACGCCGTGGTGTAGCGGGTTCCCTTGCGGTCGCGCGTCGCGACCCCCACCACCAGCCGGCGACCGTCGGGAGACAGCCAGAGCCCACCCACGCGCGGGAGGCGCGTGTAGGCGTCGAGGTCGGAAAAGGGATCAGCGGGCGCGTCGATGATCACATACCATTTCTACCACCGTTTCCGGTTCGCCGCCCGACCGATAGCCGACGGTTGCGGAGGTGCTCGGCGATCGCGCTCATGTCGCGGTCGCCGAACCCGGCGTCCACCGCGCCGGCCACGGCCGCGCGGTTCGCCGTCGCCTGGGCCGCCGGCACGCCGACCCGGGCGGCGAGGGCGAGCAGCAGGTCGAGGTCCTTGCCGACCAGGTCGAGCGTGAACGCGGGCGGCACGCCGTCGGGATCCTCGAACGCGGCCCGCTTGTACCCGACGAACGGGGCGCCCGCGACGCTGGCCGCGAAGACGTCGTAGGCGGTGGACCGGTCGACCCCGGCGGCCTCGGCGACCACCAGCGCCTCCGACAGGGCCTGGTTCAACGCGTGCACGATGCCGTTCACGGCGAGCTTGATGGTGGCGCCGGTACCCGCGGGTCCCACGTGGACGACCCGGTGCGACAGGTGCGCCAGCACCGGCCGGGCCCGGTCGAGGTCGGCGAGCCGGCCGCCCGCCAGCACCGTCAACTGTCCACTCTCGACACTCGGCACGCTGCCCGACACCGGCGCGTCGAGGTGCGCCGCGCCGGCGCCCCGCACCAGATCGCCGAGCCGGATCGCGGTGCGCGGGTCGATCGTGCTGGTGTCGGCGACGACCGTTCCGGCGCGCAGCCCCGCCACGAGCCCGTCCGCGCCGGTGTAGGTGGCCTCCACGGCCGCGTCGTCGGCCAGCGACACCAGCACCACGTCGGCGCCCGCGGCGGCGGCGCGGGCGGTGGGCGCGAGGTCCGCGCCGGTCCGGGCCGCGACCGCGGCCGCGCGGTCCGTCGTGCGGTTGAAGACCTTCACGGTGACGCGTTGAGCACGTAACCGCGCCGCCATCGCCGCACCCATGCGGCCCGTTCCGATTACGGCGACGACGGGACCGGTCACGTCAGCATCCACCCGCCGTCGACGGCGAGGTTGACGCCGTTGACCCCGCCGTTGGTCAGCAGGAACTCGGTGGCGCCGACGACCTCGTCGGTGGTGGCCAGCCGGCCGAGCGGCGTACGCGACACGACGTGGTCGAGCGGCTTGCCCTCCCAGAACGGCGTGTCGCCGATGATCCCGGGGTGCAGGGCGTTCACCCGGATCGGCGCCAGCTCGACGGCGAGCGTGCGCACCATGCCCGTCACCCCGCCGTTGACCGTCGACACCGTCGTCGAGCCTGGGTACGGGCGGTCCTTGGCGAGCCCGCCGAACAACACGATCGCGCCGGTCGGTGCGATCCGCGGCAGCAGCGCGTGGATCACCTCCGTGTAGCCGACGAGCTTGAGCGTCACGAGCCGCACGGCGCGCGCCACGTCGTAGTCGGTGGCGGTGTTCTGGTCGCGCTCGATGGCCGCCACCACCAGGTGGTCGACGGGGCCGACGTCGGACAGCGCGTCGGCGATCCCGGCGGGCTCGGAGATGTCCAGCGCGATGCCCCGGGCCGACCCGCCGACCTCCTTGGCGATCGCCTCCGTGCGGGCCGGGTCGCGTCCGGTGATCACCACCTCGTCGCCCCGACCGGCCGCGCGCTGCGCGATCGCGCGCCCGATGCCCGACGTGCCACCGACAACGACGACGGAACTCACGGTTGATCCCCCTTGTCGGCGAGCGCGGAACGCAGGTACTCCCAGTCGCGGACGAACCGGTACGAGTGCCGGCCGGGCGGCTGCGGCGACTGGGTCTCCAGCCAGCGCAGGTTGCCGCCGCCGGCGTTGCCGAACCCGTGCACGCAGCCGGCACCGGCCCACGCCACGTCGCCGGGGCCGAGCGTGTACACCTCGCCGTCGAACGTCGCCGACGCGGTGCCCTCGAGGAACAGGTACGTCTCCTCGAACGGGTGGTCGTGCGGGCCGGCCGTGCCGTCGGGCTCGTACTGCACCATGAACATCGTGGTGAGCCGGGCGCCGAGGTCGCTGTCGACCATCATCTTCACGGTGATCCCGCTGTAGACGAGCAGCGCCGTCCGCATGCTCGCGGAGACGGCGAGCATGCCCTGCTGCTGCTTGGCGGCGTCCATGTGGCCCGGGGTGATGCTGCCGAACCGGCGGGTGCGCGGGTCGCGGACGTCGACGGGCACCGGCTCGTGTTCCGGCAGCGCGGGCACGAGGATCGTGTCGCCGTCGAACCGGTCGCGCGGCACCGGTCCCTGCATCTCGGCCCACCGCACGGGTTCGTCGCCGTCGTTGCGCCACGCGTGCGCGACGCCGACCGGCAGTAGCGCGTAGTCGCCCGGGCCGAGCCGCACCGCACCGTCGGCGGTGTCGAGCACGCCGTACCCGTCGAGGATGTAGACGCTCTCCTCGAACGAGTGCACGTGCGCCGGCACGGTGCCGGCGGGGTCGAGCACGCCGATGTTGAACCCGGTGTGGACGCTGCCGGCCGCCTCGGTGACGACGTCCCATCGCGTGTAGCCGGTGGCGCCGGCCGCCCAGCCGCCGGGCGCGGCGTACGTCGCCCCGGCGGCCGTGCGGACCAGATGCGAACTCATGCGGCCGGGGCCTCCGACGCGCGGCGCGCGGCCTCGGCGAGCAGGTAATCGCGCGAGTTCTCGACGAGGTTCCGGGCGTTGGCGACGTCGGCGACGAGCTTGAAGTCGCGCTTGCGCCACACGCCGTCGACGAGCACGGCCTCCACGTTGGACACGTCGGCGCACAGCACCACGGCCGCGACCGGGTCGTGGATCGGCGTCATGTTGATGGCGGTGGCGTCGAGCAGCACGACGTCGGCCTGCTTGCCCGGCGTCAGCGACCCGGTGCGGCTCTCCAGCCCGGCCACGTGCGCGCCGTTGATGGTGGCCGCCTCCAGCATCTGCCGGTGGGTCAGCAGGCCCTGCGCGGGCTCGTTCTTCTCCCACCAGATCGCGTTGGTGCGGGCCCGGTCGGCGCCGAACGCGGCCCGCATCTGGGTGAACATGTCGCCCGGGACCGTGGTGACGACGTCGATCGAGAAGCTCGGCCGCAGGCCGTACTCCAGCGTCTTGGCGGTGGGCGGCCAGCCGTGGCCCATCTGCGTCTCGACCTGTGGCGCGATGGAGACGGTGCCGCCGGAGTCGGCGAGCAGCCGCCACTCCTCCTCGCTGAGGTAGCAGCAGTGGATGAACGTGGTGTCGGGCCCGAGCAGGTCCATCGTGGACAGTGCCTTGACCATGCCGAAGCGGCCGGCCATGCGTCCCATCGCGACGTGCACGGTGATCGGGATGTTCAGCTCGCGGGCCAGCGCCCACTCCGACCGGACCACGTCGTCCTTGCAGAACCCGGTGCCGCGGGTGGCGAGCGCCATCGTGAGCAACTGGTCGTCGGAGGAGAAGTGGGCGTCGCGGATGCGGCGCACGTCGTCACCGGGGATCGCGATGGAGCTCTCGAACCAGTACGCGGCGAGCGAGGTGTTCGCGCTGCCGTACGCGTACTGCGCCCGGATCCCCGTCTCCTGCAACGCTTTCACGCCGGCGTCGGGGTGGTCGGGGGTGTTGTTGATGTGCGACCAGTCGACGAGCGTGGTGATGCCGGCGTTCAGGCACTCCAGCGAGCCGGCGAGGTTGCTGGAGTAGACGTCCTCCGGCCGGTACAGCGGCGCGAACGTGTCGAGGATCTCGACGAAGTAGTCGTCCAGGGTGGCGTTCGGGGCGACGCCGCGGATGGCGGTCTCCCACGTGTGCCGGTGGGTGTCGACGAAGCCGGGGATGACGATTCGGCCGGTCGCGTCGACCACCTCGGCGTCGGCGTCGATGCTGGGTTCTACGGCGGCGATCTTCCCGTCCTCGATGAGGACGTCGCCCGTGGCGAGGTCGCCGATGGCGGGGTCCATGGTGATGACCTGACCACCACGGAGCAGGATGCGGTTGCTCATGACGGTTCCTTCGGGTGGGTGGGTGTGCGTCAGTACTCGGCGGATTTACGGACGGCGGTGACGAGCTTCTCGACGGTCGGGATCACGCGGTCCTCGAGCACGTCGGCGAACGGCAGCGGCACGTTCTCCGCCGCCACGCGGCGGATCGGGGCGTCGAGCGACTCGAAGCCCTCCTCGGCGACGATCGACACGACCGTGCCGCCCCAGCCGCCCTGGTACGGGTTCTCCTCGACGACGACCAGCCGCGAGGTCTTCGCCACGGAGGCGAGCACCGTGGCCATGTCGAGCGGGATGAGGCACCGCAGGTCGATCACTTCGACGGAGATGCCGTCGTCGGCGAGTTCCTTCGCTGCGGCCAGGGCCAGCGGGACGGTGGACGCCAGCGCGACCACCGTCACGTCGGAGCCCTCGCGCACGACGGCGGCCTCACCCAGCGGAACCACGTGGTCCGGCGGCGCCGGTGTGCCCTTGGACGCGAACAGTCCCTTGTGTTCGAAGAAGACCACGGGATCCTCGCTGCGGATCGCCGACGCCATCAGCCCGACCACGTCGGCCGGTGTCGACGGCGCCACGATCTTCAGCCCGGGCACGGTGAGCGCCCAGTTCTCCACGGCCTGCGAGTGCTGGGCGCCGAAGCCCAGCCCGCCGCCGTTGGCGGTGCGGATCACCAGCGGCACGGTGACCTGACCGCCGGTCATGTACCGCACCTTGGGGATCTCGTTGGCGAGGTAGTCCCAGCAGCAGGCGAGGAAGTCGGAGAACATGATCTCGGCGACGGGCCGCATGCCCGTCATCGCCGCGCCCATCGCCGCACCGACGATGGCCTGTTCGGAGATCGGGGTGTCCCAGACCCGTCCGGCGCCGAACTCCTCGAACAGCCCGACGGTCGTCTTGAACACGCCGCCCGCGGCGCCGATGTCCTCGCCGAGGCAGACCACGGTGGGGTCGCGCCGCATCTCCCGCGCGATGCCCTCGGCGACGGCCTCGCGATAGGTGGTCAGGTCCGCCATGTCGCGCTCCCGTCGGCCCACACGTCGGTGAACGCCTCGGCCGGGTCGGCGTCGGGTGCGTTCTTCGCCGCGTCGACGGCCGCTTTCACGTGCGTGTCGGCGCGCTCGTCGACCTTCTGGATCTCGGCCGGTTCGACGCCCTGCGCTTCGAGGCGGGCCCGGGCGATGTCGAGCGGGTCGTGCTTGAGCCACCGCTCCACCTCCTCGGCGGGGCGGTACTTCGCCGGGTCGGTGCGGCTGTGGCCGTGGTGCCGGTAGGTCTCCGCCTCGATGACGGAGGGGCCCTCGCCCGCTCTCGCGCGTCCGACAGCCTCTGACGCGGCCTCGTGGACGACGACCACGTCGTTGCCGTCGATGACCCGGGCCGGAATCCGGTACGCCGGCGCCCGATCGGCGGCCGGATGCTCGACCGCGGTGACGGCGCCGATCGGCGTGTACTCCATGTAGAAGTTGTTCTCGCAGACGAAGAGCACGGGCAGCTTCCAGACGGCGGCCAGGTTCAGCGCCTCGTGGAACGCGCCGATGTTCGTCGCGCCGTCGCCGAAGAACGCGACCGCGACCTGGTCGGTACCGCGCAGCTTCGCCGACCACGCCGCGCCGACCGCCATCGGCAGGTGCGCGCCCACGATCGCGTACGAGCCGAGCATCCCGTTGGCGGCCTTGGTGAGGTGCATCGAGCCGCCCTTGGCCTTGCAGATGCCGGTCGCCTTGCTCATCAACTCGGCGAGGCACTCCTCGGCGGTGGCGCCCATGGCCATCGCGTGGTGGTGGCCGCGGTAGGTCGCGAACACGTAGTCGTTCTCCCGCAGCGCCGCCGCCGTGCCGACCGCCACCGCCTCGTGCCCGGACGCCAGGTGCGTGGTCCCCTTGACCAGACCCGACATGAACAGGTCGAAGGCGGCCTTCTCGGTACGGCGGATCACCGCCATCCGCTCGTACATGTCGATGAGCTCGGTCATGCCGGTTTTCCGTTGTCGTTGTTGAGGTGCGACTGCGACTCCCGGGTGTGGCTCAGCGCGCCGCCCGCGGTGAAGTAGCGTTTTCCGGCGACGAGCAGTTCCTCCGCCGGGAACTTGGTGATGACCTCGCACCCGTCGGCGGTGACCACCACCTCCTCCTCTATCCGCGCCGCCGACCAGCCGTCGGAGCCCGGCCAGTAGGTTTCGAGCGCGAACACCATGCCCTCCTCGAGGACCTCCGGGTGGTCGAGCGACACCAGCCGGCTGAAGATGGGCTTCTCCCAGATCGACAGCCCGACGCCGTGGCCGTACTGCAGCGCGAACGCCGCCTCCTCGTTGGGGAAACCGAACTCCTCGGCGCGCGGCCACACGGACACGATGTCGGCGGTGGTCGCGCCGGGCTTCACGAGGGCGATCGCGTGGTCCATGTACTCGCGACAGCGGACGTAGGCGTCACGTTGGGCGGGTGACGCGCTGCCGACGGCGAAGCAGCGGTAGTAGCAGGTGCGGTAGCCCATGTGGCTGTGCAGGATGTCGAAGAACGCCGGGTCGCCCGGTCTGATCAGCCGGTCGCTGTAGACGTGCGGGTGCGGCGAGCAGCGTTCGCCGGAGATCGCGTTGACGCCCTCGACGTACTCGCTGCCGAGGTCGTAGAGCACCTTGGAGACCAGTCCGACGCACTCGTTCTCCCGGACGCCCGGCCGGAGGAACCGGTACAGCTCCTCGT
Source organism: Virgisporangium aurantiacum (assembly GCF_016863635.1). GTDB lineage: Bacteria > Actinomycetota > Actinomycetes > Mycobacteriales > Micromonosporaceae > Virgisporangium > Virgisporangium aurantiacum. The sequence continues at coordinate 95,161 of NZ_BOPG01000024.1, forward strand.
ACGCGGCGTCGACCATCGAGCACGCCTGCGCGAGCAGTCCGATCTCGTCCCGCGTCTTGATCCGCCGGGCGTCGAGGAAGACCTGCTGACCGTCGACGACCTGGAGCCCTTCCCGTTGCAGCGCCGCGAGAATCGGCATCTCGATGAGGTCGACGCCGACCGGCTCGTTGGCGAGACCGTGCTCGCGGAGCACGGTGGCGACCTTGCGGGCCACCTCCTCGGCGATGCCCGCGTCGGGGTGGAACGCCCCGCGCAGCGTGGAGATGCCGGCGCGGGCGCGGTTCTCGCCGTCGAGCCACGGGTTGTACAGCTGGTGGTGCTTCGCGGCCGACCCGAAGTCCCACAGCACCGGCTCGCCGCCGCGCGGCAGCACCGCGAAGCGGATCAGCTTGTCCATCGCCCAGGTGCCGATGTGCGTCGACGTCATGTAGCGGATGTTGGCGAAGTCGAAGGTGAGCAGCGCGCCGAGGTCGGAGTTGTCCAGGGACGCCCGCAGTTTGTCGAGCCGTTCGGTGCGCAGCCGGTCGAGGTCGAGCCGCTGTTCCCAGTCCACGGAGTTGGTGCCGAACGTGCGAACGGTCATGGCCGCGCTCCCTTGGCCGCACCTGTTAAATCTGTGTTACCGGCAACCTACGAAGGTGGGGGCCGTCCGTCAAGCCACACTCAACACTCACAGGTAACCTACACTCGACACCGGCCGAAGGAGTTGATCGTCGTGGCGTCGAACGCGTTGCCCCCCATCGGCGCGCGCCTGCGCGCCGAGCGTCTGCGCCGCGACGTCAGCGTGCGCGGGCTCGCCCGCGAGATCGGCGTGTCGGCGAGCCTGATCTCCCAGATCGAGACGGAGAAGAGCAGCCCCTCCGTCAGCACCCTGTACGCGATCACCACCGCGCTCGGCATCTCGATCGAGGACCTGTTCGACGACGCCCCCACCCCGGTCCCGGACGCTCCGGCACCCCTCGCCGCTGTCGGCGAACCGGTGGTGACGTCGTTCGGCTCCGGCGGCCTGGGCGGTGGTGTGGGCGCGGCCCTGCTGACCGCGTTGACGACCGCCGAAACCGCGACATCCGTGCCCGCCGCGACCGGGGTGGAGGTCGGCACGAGGCTCGGACCCGTCGTCACGCCGGACCTGCGCGAGGTGTTGACGCTCGACTCCGGCGTCACCTGGGAACTGCTCGGCCGCATCCCGCACAAGCACGTCGACTTCCTGCTCATCACGTACCAACCCGGCGGAACGTCGTCGAGTTCGGGGCTGCTGATGCGGCACTCCGGCACCGAGTTCGGGTTCGTGGTCAGCGGCGAACTGACGCTCACGCTCGGCTTCGACACGCACCGGCTGCGTGCCGGGGACGCCGTCTCGTTCGACTCCTCGACGCCGCACGCCTACCGCAACGAGTCCACGGAACCGGCCGTCGGCGTGTGGTTCGTGCTCGAACGCTCCACCTGATCATCGAGGCCTGACACCGCGCAGCTCTATTGCACGGGTGTGAACAAGGAGCTTACACTCCCGCCCAAGGCTCCTCCCCTCATCCCCAGCACAGGGAAGGGCGGACTGACATGCTGCCCCGCGCGAGACGACTCCTCCCCGCCGCCACCGTCATCCTGCTGCTGGCCACCGCCGCCTGCGAGAGCAAGTCGGCGGACGACGCGGCACCGGCGGCGGCGAGCGGCCAACCGATCACCGTCGGCTCGACGTTGTCGCTCAGCGGCGCGTTCGCGGCCACCGGCGCCATCCACAAGGTCGCCGGCGAGGCGTTCGTCGACCGGATCAACAAGGGCGGCGGCCTGCTCGGCCGTCCGGTGAAGTGGGTGGTGCGCGACGACGAGTCCGACCAGGCGAAGGTGAGCACGCTCTACGAGCAGCTCATCACGCAGGACAAGGTCGACCTGATCATGGGACCGTACGCCACCCCGAACATCCTGTCGGCGATGGCGGTCGCCGCCCGGCACCGGTACGTGCTGCCCCAGCACACCGCCGTGATCGCCCCGCAACTCACGTACGAATGCCAGTTCCCGGGCTGGTCGATCGGCCCGACACCGAACCTCTTCGTCCCCAACCAGTTGTTCGAGGCGGTGGCCTCGCTGCCCACGCCGCCGAAGCGGATCGCGGTGCTCACCAACCAGAACGGCTCCACCGACTTCGTGTCCTACGGCGCCGGCAACAACAAGACCGGCACGGTCTCTATCACCAAGGAGAAGGGGCTCGACCTGGTCCTGGAGATCCGCTACCCGCCGAACACCACCGACTGGGCGCCGATCGCCGCGCGGGTGCGCGACGCGAAACCGGACCTCGTCATCAACAGCGGGATCGGCGTCGACCCGGTGAACCTGCTGCAGGCGATGGCGCAGTTGAGCTACAAACCGCCGTCGATGTTCAGCCTCTTCCCGGCACCCGGCCCGCCGCTCGGGCTCGGCCCGGCGTCGGACGGGCTGCTGTCGGTCACCATCTTCGAACCGAACAAGGCGACCCTCGACAAGCTCGGCCCGACCGCCACCGACATCGTCGCCGACTTCAAGTCCCGTGCGACCGCGGCGAAACTGCCGTACACCGTCTTCGAGACGCAGGCGGCCGCCTCCTGGAACGCGTGGGAGATCCTCACCGGCGGAGTGAAGTCGGCCGGGAAGCTCGACCAGCAGGCGATCTGCGACGCCCTGCACAAGGACGGCGCGGAGACCACGTTCAGCGGCAAGCTGACGTTCGACCCGAAGCAGAACAACTTCTGGCCGACCACCCAGAGCATCAAGCAGATCCAGAACGGCGACTGGGTGACGGTGTGGCCGCGCGACCGCGCCGCCGGCCAGCTCAAGGGCCCGTGAGATGACGATCGCGCAGGCCGCGCTGAGCGGGATCCTGCTCGGTGGCCTGTACGCGCTGATGGCGGCGGGCGTCTCGGTGACGTGGGGAGTGCTGCGCATCATCAACCTGGCGCACTTCGGGTTGATCCTGCTCGGCTCCTACCTCACGTTCGAGCTCGCCTCGGCGTGGAACGTCGACCCTCTCGTGACGCTGGTGGTGAGCGTCCCGGCGATGTTCCTCCTCGGCGGCGCCGCCCAGTGGGCGTTCGACTACCTGAAGATCTCCGAGCTCAACTCGCTGCTGGTGACGTTCGGGCTGCTCATCATCATCGTCCAGGCGGTGAGCAACATCTGGAGCGCCGACTTCCAACGGATGACCGCGACCGTGAACCCGTACGCCACCGGGTCCGTCCACATCGGACGGTTCGTGTTCCCGGTGCCGACGCTGCTCGCGTTCGCCGTGGCGTCGATCGTGATCCTCGGCGCGCATCTGGTGCTACGCCGCACCTTCCTGGGCCGGGCGCTGCGCGCGTACGCCGAGGACCGGCCCATCGCCGCGGCGTTCGGCATCGACCACCGGCGCATCGGCGTGCTGCTCGCCGCCGCGTCGGGTGCCACGGCCGCGATCGCCGGAGCGCTGTTCGCACTCGCGAACGCGCTCACCCCGGCCACCGCGTTCGAGTGGTTCGGCACCGTGTTCGCCGTCGTGATCCTCGGCGGCATCGGGCACCTCGTCGGCACGCTGGCCGCCGGGGTGTTCGTCGGCGCGCTGTCGAGCGTGGTGTCGGTGGTGCTGTCGCCCGCGGCCGCCCCGTTCGTGCTGTTCTCGGCGATCGTGCTGGCGCTGCTGCTGCGTCCGCAAGGGTTGTTCCCGGTGGGGCAGCGCCAGTGACGACGCGCCGGGCTCTGATCGGTTTCCCGGTCGCGATCGCGGTGCTGGCCGCGCTGTCGCTGTACCGGGTCACGCTCGGGATCCCGTTGGCGTACCTGGTTCTGCTCACCAGCATCCTGTTCTGGGTCACGCAGGCGACGAGCTGGAACATCCTGTCGGGCTACAGCGGGTACTTCAGCTTCGGCCAGGCCGCGTACGTGGGCATCGGCGCGTACAGCACGGCCGTGCTGTTCGGCCGGCACGGCGTCAACTTCTACGTGACGGTGGTGGTGGCGGCCGCGCTGAGTGCGGTGCTGGCGCTGGCGATCGGCGCGCTGGCGTTCCGCCTGCGTTCGCTGCGCGGCGAGATCTTCGCGCTGCTGACGCTCGCGGTCCCCTTCATTCTCGCCGCCCTGGCCCGGATCAACACGACGATCGACGGCGGCCAGGGCATCATCGTCAGCGTCCCCGACTTCCCCGCCGGCATCGGCCTGTTCCAGGATTTCCTTTACCTCATCAGCCTTCTCGTCGCCGGCGCGGCGGTCGCGGTGGCGTTCGTGATGCGCCGCACCCGCATCGGCTGGGCGCTGTCGGCCGTGCACGACGCGGAGGACGTCGCCGAGGGCCTGGGCGTGGCGACGTTCCGGTACAAGCTGCGGGCGCTGGTGGCGAGCGCGGTCATCGGCGGCGTGGGCGGCGCGGTGTTCGCGTTGCAGATCGGCTTCGTCGCCGTCGACAGCGTGTTCCACCTGACCGTGCCGTTGTTCGTCATCGTGATCAGCGTGCTCGGCGGCCGCGCCCACTGGATGGGTCCGGTGGCCGGTGCCGTTCTGGTGGTGCTTCTGCAGGACCGGCTCACCGCGTCGGGGCTGGGGGAGTGGCAGCTGATCGTCCTCGGCGCGCTGCTCATCGTCCTCGTCATCATTGCGCCGCAGGGAATCTGGCCCGAACTGAGCGCGCGTCCATTGATCGCGGTCGGCACGGCCGCGGTGGTCACCGCCGCGGTCCGGCTCGCGCTGTCGGTGGATCTGTTGGACGCGTTGCTGGCCGGCCTGTTGACCGCATCCGTCGTCGCGATGGTGCTGAACCGGCGGGCGGGGCCCGCACCGCGCGTCCGGCCCGCGGAGACCGAACACGCCGTCGCCCCCACGGTTCCATCGCCGGTCGACGGTGCCGGTCGGGTGCTGGTCGAGTGCGCGAACGTCGCCAAACACTTCGGTGGCGTGCGCGCGCTCGACGACGTCTCGCTCACCATCCACGAGGGGGAGATCGTCGGCCTCGTCGGTCCGAACGGCTCGGGCAAGTCGACGCTCGTGAGCATCCTCGCCGGCAGCCGGCGCCCGACCGCCGGCCGGCTGATCGTCGAGGGCCGCGACGTCACCGGGTGGCCGCCGCACCGCGTCGCCCACGCGGGAATCGCCCGCACGTACCAGATTCCCCGCCCGTTCACCTCGATGACGGTGCGCGACAACGTCGCCATGGCGGTCATGTTCGGCCGCACGCCGAGGGGTCTCGTCGCCGCGCGCGCCGCGGCCGACCGTCCACTGGAGACGGTGGGCCTGGCACACCTCGCCGACGCCTATCCGGCCGTTCTCAACCTGCACCAGCGGCAACTGCTGGAGATCGCGCGGGCGTTGGCGGCCGACCCGAAGGTGCTGCTGCTCGACGAGGCGCTCGCCGGCCTGAACCCGGTCGAGATCGACAACGCGGTGGCGGTGATCCGGCGGGTGCACGAGTCGGGTGTGGCCATCGTGATCGTGGAACACCTGCTGCGCGTGGTGACGCAACTCGCCACCCGTCTCGTGGTGCTCGACCGCGGCGCCCGGCTCGCCGACGGCGATCCGAAGACGGTCCTCGCCGACCCGGCGGTCGTCCGTGCCTATCTCGGGAAGCGTGCCCATGCTTGAGGTTTCCGGCCTGGACGCCTACTACGGCGACGCGCGGGCGCTGAGCGAGGTCAGCCTGACCGTCCACGATGGAGAGACGGTGGCGGTGATCGGGCCGAACGGTGCCGGCAAGTCGACGCTCGTCAACGCGATCGCCGGGCTGCACCCGCACCGGTCCGGCCGGATCGCCGTCGGCGGAACCGACATCACCGGCGTGCCGGCGCACCGGGTCTGCGAGCACGGCGTGGCCGTGGTGCCCGAGGGCCGGCGGGTGTTCGCGACGATGTCCGTGTACGACAACCTCTGCCTGGGCGCCTACCGCCGGACCGCCCGCGCCGGCCACAAGCAGCGGCTGGACCGCGTCTTCGACGTCTTCCCGCGCCTGCGCCAGCGCGTCACCCAACCCGCCGGCACCCTCAGCGGCGGCGAACAGCAGATGCTCGCGATCGGCCGCGCGCTCATGGCCGGCCCCACCCTGCTGCTGCTCGACGAACCGTCGCTCGGGCTGGCCCCCGTGCTGACCGACGAGGTGTTCGAGGCTCTCGGCGCGGTGGGGGCGCAGGGCGTCAGCGTGCTGCTCGTGGAACAGGACATCGACCGCGCGCTCGACCTGGCCACCCGCACGTACCTGCTCGCCGAGGGGCGGGTCGCCGGCGAGGGCCCGTCGGCCGACCTGCGCGGCAGCGACGAGGTGCGCCGCAGCGTCCTGGGCCTGTAATTCCCGGCGCCGCCGTACGGAGGCGCCGTACGGTGATCGATCGTGACGTTGGTTCTGGCCTGCGCCGCCGCGTTCGTGCTGGCCGTGCTGTCGGCGGTGGCCGGCTTCGGTGGCGGGGCGCTGCTGCTGCCGGTGTTCACCGCGCTGTTCGGCCTGCGCGCCGCCGTGCCGATGCTCACCCTCGCCCAGTTGTCCAGCAACGGCAGCCGCGTGTGGCTCAACCGCCGCGACCTACGCTGGCCCCTCGTGGGCTGGTTCGCCCTCGGCGCCGTCCCCCTTGCCGTGGCCGGCGCGCTGCTGCTGGCCCACGCCCCGCTCGCCCCGCTGAAGCGACTCCTCGGCGTGTTCCTGCTCGCCGTGGTCGCCTGGCGCCGGCTCAACCCCCATCCCCGCAAACCCGCCGACGCGACGTTCGCCGGCATCGGCGCCGCCTCCGGTCTCGGCTCCGCTTTGCTAGGGTCGGTCGGCCCGCTGACCGCGCCGTTCTTCCTCGCCTACGGCCTCACCCGCGCGGCGTACATCGGCACCGAAGCGGCCGCGGCGCTCACCATGCACCTGACCAAGGTCGCCGCCTACGGCGCCGGCGACCTGCTGACGGGCCGCATCCTGCTGTTCGGCGCCGCCCTGACCCCGTCCACGCTGGCGGGCGCGTGGGTCGGCAAGAGGGTGGTGGGCCGGATCAGCGACCGCACCTTCGTGGTGCTGGTCGAGGCCGGCCTCGTGACCGCCGGAGTGCTCTTCCTGGCGGGCTTCTGAGGGCGCTCGTTCACGGTCGCGGTCAGCTGTCCAGGTGGGGGTAGCGGTAGTCGCGGGCCGGGAGGTGGTTGCGCTTGGTGGTGCGGGGGCTGGCGAAGCGGATCATGTTCCACACCGTGCCGGCCTTGTCGTTGGTGCCGGAGGCGCGGGCGCCGCCGAACGGTTGCTGGCCGACCACCGAGCCGGTGGGCTTGTCGTTGACGTAGAAGTTGCCCGCCGTGTAGCGGAGTTCGCGATCGGCGTCGTGGATGGCGTCGGGGTCGGCGGCGAACACGGCTCCGGTCAGGCCGTACGGGGTGGACTCGTCGACCAGGCGCAGGGTGGCGTCCCAGTCTGCGTCGTCGTAGACGTAGGTGGTCAGCACCGGGGCGAACAGTTCCTCGGTGATGAACGGTGAGCGGGGGTCGGTCACCTGGAGCACGGTCGGGTCGACGAACCAGCCCGTCGCGTCATCGGTGTTGCCGCCGACGACCACGGTGCCGTCCGCGCGGGCCTTGGCCAGCGCGGCCGCGTGCTTGGCGTGCTGACGGGCGTTGATGACGGCGCCCACGTAGGTCGAAGCAAGAGTCGGGTCGCCGACGACGACCTGTTCGGTGAGCGCCACGAGCCGGTCGCGCAGCGCGGGCCAGAGGCTGGCCGGAGCGTACAAGCGGGAGGCGGCCGAGCACTTCTGACCCTGGTACTCGTACGCGCCGCGGACGCAGGCGACGGCCAGCGCGTCGAGGTCGGCCGACGGGTGGGCGACGATGAAGTCCTTGCCGCCGGTCTCGCCGACCACGCGGGGGTAGTTGCGGTAGCCGGCGACATTCGCTCCGACGGTGCGCCAGATGTGCTGGAACGTCGCGGTGGAGCCGGTGAAGTGGACGGCGGCGAGGTCGCGGTGGGTCAGCGCCACGTCGCCGATGTCGGGGCCGTGGCCGTAGACGACGTTGATGACGCCGTCGGGCAGCCCCGCCTCGCGGAGCAGTTCCAGCGACAGGTGCGCCACGAGCGATGCGCTCTCGGCCGGCTTCCACACCACCGTGTTGCCCAGCACGGCCGGGCCGAAGGCGAGGTTGTTCATGCAGGTGAAGTTGAACGGCGTCACCGCGAAGACGAAACCTTCGAGGGGACGGTACTCGACCGAGTTCCAACTGCCCGGCAGCGAACCCGGCTGCACGTCGTACATGCGCAGCATGTTCTCCACGTTCGCCCGGATGAAGTCGATCGTCTCGCAGGCTGCGTCGATGTCGGCCTGGTACGTCGTCTTCGACAGTTCGAGCATGGTGGCGGCGTTGAGCCGGTCCCGCCACGGTCCGTGCTCCAGCATGTCGGCGGCGCGAAGGAACGGCGCGGCGCGGTCCTCCCACGGCAGCCGGCCCCACCACGACGCCGCCGCGGTGGCCGCCTCGATCGCCCGCAGCGTCTCGGCCGCACCGGCATGATGCACCTCGCCGAGCTGAACCGCGTGCGCGTGCGGGGTGACGACGGGAGCCCGCCGCCCGGTGCGCACCTCGACGGCGCCGACGCGGTTCGGGATGTCGTAACCGGCCGAGCGCACCTCGTCGAGCGCGGCGGCGGTGGCGGCCCGTTCCGGTGAACCGGATGCGTAGCCGCGGGGTGCGGTCGGGCCGATCGGGAACAGCGCGGTGCGGCCGGCAGGGGTCGTCATGTCGTGAGGGTAGGTACGCCTCCACGCGCGCCGCTTCGGCGGCATCACGGAAGTCCGGCCCGGGTTTTCCTACGATTGTCGAAAGGCGAGGGGGGACGGGTGCCGGACTCGGGGCAGGTGCAGGCCGCGGTGGACCAGCTGGCGGCGACGCTGGGCCATGCCGTGCTGATCGAGGACGGCCGGCACCGGCCGCTGTGGTGGAGCGTCCAGGGCGAGGTGGACACGGTGCGGGCGCACACGATCCTGCAACGCACCGTCGGTCCGGAGGCGGTGGCGCTGGTGGCCCGGATGCGGTTGGCGACCGCGACCGGACCGGTACGCACCCCCGCCGTTCCGGAGGCCGACATGCAGGCCCGCTGGTGCGTGCCGATGCGCGACGGCACCGACCTGCTCGGCTACCTCTGGGTGCTCGACGGCGACGGCACGGTCGCACCGGACCAGCTGCCCGGGCTCGTCGCGTGCGCCGACCTGGCCGCCTCGGTGCTGGCCCGGCAGCGGGCGTCCGATCAGGGACACGAGCGGCGGCGGTCGGCGTTGCTGGCGCGGTTGGCGAAGGGCGCGGACGCCGACGCCGCGACGGAACTGGTCGCCCTGGAGAACCTCGACGCCGACGCGACCGTGGTGGTCTACGGCCCGGCGCGCGCCGGCGGGTGGGGGTTGGGCGCCGGTCTCAGCGTGCATCTCCAACCGGTGCCCGGTGACCCGCCGACGAGCGGCCCGCCGCTGCCGCTGGCCGACCTGCGCCGGGCCGTCGAGCGGGCCGACAGCACGGTCCGGGCGCTGCGGGCCGGCGCGCTATTGCGCACCCCGTCCTGGGACGCGCTCGGTGCCTGGCACCTCGTCGTGGCGGCACCCGCCGACCTGTCGCCGGGCGACATCCACCCGGGCGTGCGGGCGCTGGCGGCGTTGCCCCGCGCCGACCTGCTGACCACGGCCCGCGTCGTGCTCGAACTGGGCGGGGACGTCGCGCGGGCGACCGCCGAACTGCACATCCACCGGACGACGTTGTACTACCGCCTCGACCGGATCGAGGCGGTCGCGGGCGTGGACCTGAAGGCCGGACCCGACCGCGGCGACCTGCTCATGGCGCTGCGCCTCGCGGCCTACCGCGAGGCGTAGCCGTTCGACATTTGTAGCAACGGGACGGCGGTATTTGAGCGTCGGCGCCGAAGCGTCGATGCCCGTCGCGGGCCTACGGTCGCCGGCATGAACACCGCGGACGTCCTCGTCGTCGGCGCCGGTGCCATCGGCGCGAGTTGCGCCCACCACCTGGCCGGGCGCGGCCTGACGGTCGTCGTGGTCGACCGGTTCGACGGGCCGGCCGAGGGGAGCACCGGCCGGTCGTTCGCGTCGATCCGCGCGCAGTGGGCGGATCCGTTGAACATCGAGATGTCGTGGCGCAGCATCCGCGCCTACCGCGACCTCGACGTCGGCTACCGCCCCACCGGGTACCTGTTCCTCGTCCCGGCGGCGGCGTGGGCGGCGCACCTCGCCGCGGTGGACCTGCAACGCGCCCACGGGGTGCCGGTCGACGTCCTCGACGTCGACGCCGCGTCGGCGGTCACGCCGTTCGACGCGGAAGGGGTCGCCGGCGCCACCTGGGGGCCGGCCGACGGCGTCGTCGATCCGCACCTGGCGACGGCCGCCTACCTCGGCCTGGCCCGGGCGCGCGGCGCGGCCGTGCGGTTCCGCCACGAGGTGACGGCGATCGCGCCGGACGGCGACGGCTGGCGGGTCGAGGCCGGCGGCGAGCTTTTCCGCGTGCGGTACGTGGTGAACGCGGCCGGTGGCTGGGCGGGGGAGGTGGCGGCGCTCGCCGGGCTGCGGGTGCCGGTCGTCCACTCGCGCCGCAACATCTACGCGACCGCGCCGGACGCCCTCCCGACGACGCTGCCGATGACCATCGACCTCGGCTCCGGCGTCTACGTCCGCAGCGAGGGCGACCGCCTCCTGTTCGGCGGCGCCCGCCCCGACGAGCCCGACGGCTACCGCCTCGACGTGGACTGGCCGTGGATGGAGGGCCTGCTGGAGCGCGCGGTGGCGCGGTTCCCGTGGCTGGCGGACCTGCCGCTGGACCGGACGGCGTGCTGGGCCGGCACCTACGAGAACACCCCCGACCACCACGGCATCCTCGGCGCCGACCCGACCGCGCCGACGTGGGTCAACGCCTGCGGCTTCTCCGGCCACGGCCTGATGCAGGCACCCGAGATCGGACGGCTGGCCGCCGAACAGGTGGCCACCGGCGGGATCGACAGCCTCGACGTGACACCGTTGCGTCTGGACCGCTTCGCCGACGCGACGGCGACGAACGTGGAGTTGGTGTTCTGATGAGCGAGACGCCGTTCCGGCACCTGCACCACATCTGCATCGTCGTGCGCGACCTCGACCGCGCCGTCGCCGGCTACGAGTCGATGGGCGTCGGCCCGTGGCAGGACTACCCACCCCTGACCGAGTACCGCACCCTCGAACACCCCGATCCGGAGGCGTTCCGGGGGCTGCGGTACAAGTTCGTGAACCTCGACAACGTCCAGTTGCAGTTGTGCCAACCGCCGGAGCGCGACTGCGCCCAGCGCCGGTTCCTCGACGCCCACGGCGAGGGCGTGTACCACCTCGGTTTCGAGGACGACCTCGATGACGCCGAACGGTCCGCGCACACGCTCGGCCTGACCGTGACGGCGAAGGGCCGACGCGACAACGGTTCCGGCTTCGTCTACTTCGACACCCACGACCGCGGGGGTGTCACGCTGATGGCCCGCCGCACGGTCAGCTGACCGCCCTGAGCAACGACTTCGCGATCGTGTTCTTCAGGATCTCGGCCGAGCCGCCCGCGACCTCGTACGCCTTGGCGTCGCGGAAGTAGCGGCCGAACGGGGCGGTCTCCTGCGTGCCGTGCGCGCCGCACACCTGCACCGCCATCCCGGCGACGCGGGTGGCCAGCGCGGCGGCGAGCAGTTTGGCCGCCGAGGAGGTTCGCTGGTAGTCGCCGCCGGTGTCCAGGTCGTCGGCGGCCTGGTAGCAGACGAGGCGGGCGGCGTCGATCTCGGCGGCGGCCTCGGCGAAGTACCACTGGATGCCCTGGAAGTCGAAGATCTTCCCGCCGAACGCCTCCCGCTGCCGCACGTACGCGAACGCGTCGTCGAACGCCGCCCTCGCGATGCCGAGCGAGATGCCGGCCGCGAGCGTGCGGCTGTTGGACAGCGTCACCATCGCCTGCTTCAGGCCCTTGCCCTCGACGCCGATCAGCGCGTCGACCGGCACCTCGACCTCGTCGAGCACCAGGTTCACGTGCGGGCCGTTGCGCAGCCCGAACGTCTCCGCCTCGCGGGTCTCCCTGGTGGACACTCCGGGAGCGTCCCGGTCGACGGCGAACGCGGACACGCCCACGTCGGTCTCGGCGAGCACGACGAAGAACTCCGCCCGGGAGCCGGACGTGATGAAAGCCTTCTCGCCGACGATGACCCAGCCGGCGTCGCTGCGCCGCGCCTTCGTGTCGAGGGACCGGATGTCGCTGCCGCGCCCGCCCTCGGTCAGCGCGTACGACGCCCGCAGACCCTGGGCGTAGCGGGGAAGGACGCGTTCCTTCAGGCTCTCCGACCCGTACAGTTCGATGATCTTGCTGCTCTGCAGGATCGTGATGAGCGAGACGCCGAGGCTGGCGCTGCCCGCACCCAGTTCCTCGAAGACCGCGAGGGCGTCGCGCATCGGCGCGCCCTGCCCGCCGTACCGGGTCGGCAGCGTCATCGTGTTCCAGCCCCGGGCGGCGGTCTGCGCGACGAGGTCGACCGGGTAGACGTCCCGGGTGTCGATGTCGGCGGCCACCGGGCGCACCACGGTCTCGGCGAACTCGCGGGCCGGCGCCGCCACCGACTCGTCGGCCAGGTATCTCCACAGCGTCATGTCAGCTCTCCCAGCACGAGGGCGTTGAACTCGTCCATGCCGACGGGGTCGGCGCCGGCCAGGTCGTAGGTGCGCACACCGCGCGCGTGCACGTCGGCGAGCGCGGCCCGGATCCGCGCCGACATCCGGTACGGGCGCAGGTCTTCGCACCAGTCGAGCAGCGCGGCCAGCGCGAGCCACGCACCGGTCGGATTGGACCGGCGGGAACCGGTCCGGTGCGGCGACGACCCGTGCGCCGGCTCGAACAAGGCAGACAGCCCGCGCCCGCGCGACGGGTTGATGGTGGCCGAGCCGCACAGGGCCGGCGAGCCGGCGCGGGCGCACACGACGTCGGACAGGATGTCGCCGAAGATCCCCTCGGTGGCGATGACGGCCGGCAACTCGTCGAACCGGACCAGTTCGTAGGCGGCCCGGTCGACGTTGACGTTGTCGAACTTCACGCCGCGCTCGGCCGCGACCACCGTCGCCAGCGACCGCCACAGCCGCGAGGTCGCGAACACGCTCGCCTTGTCGACGCTGATCGCCCGCCGTCCGGGAACCGCATGCTCCGCGGCGAGTTCCAACACCTCCCGCACCCGCTCGGGCCGCAGCACGATCTGGTCGACCGCCGGGCCGACGCCGTCGCTCTCGGTGCGCCGGCTCGGGTCGGCGTACGCGCCGCCGGTGATGTTGCGGACGATGGTGACGTCGTCGACGCCGGGAACCCACACGGTCCGGACGCTGATCCGCAGGTCGAAAATGTGCCGGAGTTCGATGAGCGCGGCCTCGGGGTTCGGGCAGTCAGCCGCCGGCACACCGGGATGCGTGCCGACGGCGCCGCTGAGGACCACGTCGGCCGCGCGGCAGGCGTCGACGGTCCGCGGCGGCAGGATCGAGCCGGTCTCCGCCCAGCCCGACGTCCCGTACGGCCACGGGCCGGTCAGCGTCACCGGCGCGCCGTCGGCGGCCATGCGGCGCAGCAGGTCCAGCGGCCCGTCGAGGATCTCCCGGCCGATGCCGTCGCCGGGCAGCAGCGCGATGGTCGTCACGTGAGTAGCTCCCGGCCGTTCGTCGCGGTGATCGCGTGCGCGGCGTCTGCGCCGGCCCGCCGTTCCAGCGAACGCAGCCAGGCCGGCATCGCCTGGGCGGGCGTGGGGTGGTGGGCGTGGCCGAGGTCGGCGCCGAACACCAGCAGCGCGGTCGGGTACTCGTCGACGAGGTCGACGCTGGCCGCGCCCGGGCCGCTGAGGATGTCGGGCAGGATGCCGAGTTCGAGGCGCGCGTCCAGCGTCCGCAGCGCGATCCCCGCAGCGGGATGCCAGCCGAGGAACGGCATCTTCGGGTGGTTCACCAGCAACCGGGTCACCCCACGGGCGCGGGCCGCGGTGAACAGCACCACGGTCTCGGCGGCGGAGAGGTGACCGCTGGCGAGCACCAGATCGTGGGCCGCGACGACGTCGAGCACGTCGTACCACTCGGGACGCAGCGCGCCGTCGGTGACGACGTCGACGCGGCGCAGCCGGAAACCCTGGTGCACGCTCAGTTCCGGCCGTTCGGCGCCGGCCTGGTGGGTGGCCGAGGAGACCGTGGGCATCCACACGATCCGGCCGCCGAGCCGCGCGGCGACCTCGACCGCGTCGGGGTTCGCGCCGCCGACGGGACTGTTGAGCACGATGCCGCCGTGTACACCGGCAACGACCGCACGCTCCACAGTGGACCCTTCGTGCGACTTCAGCACGACGGTCGAGAAGCCGAGCGCCCGTTCTGCGGCGACGGTTTCGGCGTCGGTACCGTGCCGGGGGAGCAGGCTCGGCGACGCGTGCGCGTGCAGATCGACCATGTCGATGGCCCAGTCGGGCAGCGTCACAGGGCCGTCCACGAGAGCACCTCCTGGCCGTCCAGCAGCCGGCGCTGCACCTTGCCCGCGGCCGCGTCGCGGGGGATGGCGCGCACCTGCGCGACGCGGGCCGGACGCATGAACCCGGGCAGCGTGGCCGCGACCGCCCGGATCGCGTCGACCGGCACCGGTTCGGCGACCACGTAGAGAACGGCGTCGTCGTCGACGAGGTCGCCCGGTGTCTTCCACAGCGCGAGATCGGTCAGCTGCGCGAGCGTCCCGAATCGCTCTTCCACGAACGGGATCGGCACGAACTCGCCCTTGACCCGGATCGACTCCGCGGCCCGTTCGAGGAACACCAGACCGCCGGCCGCGCCATGGGAGGAGTCGCGGCGGCCGAGGTCGCCGGTGGCGAACCAGCCCTCGGCGTCGGTCGCGCTGTTGAGGACGCCGTGCGCGTAGTAGCCGGCGAACAACGTGCCCGGTTCCCTTTCCCGCACGAGGATCTGGCCGTCCACGACGCGATCGTCCACATCGGACCGTGGCAGACCGCCGTACCGGCTGGCGTTCGCCGGGATGTCGTCGCCGAGCCGCCACCGGTGCAGGTGGCTCACCCCGGCCGCCTCCGTCGACCCGTAGCCCGAGACCGCGAGCGGGATGCCGAAGCGGGACACGAACTCGGCGTCGGCGTAGAACATCGTCCGCACCCGGTGCCCCGCCGCGTCGGCCGCAGTCGTGGACCGCTTGAGGATCTCGACCGGCGGCGCGTGCAACGCCAACGCCGTCACCCCGTGCTCGCGAACGGCGGGCCAGAAGCCGCGCGCGGAGAACCGGTCGACGGTCAGCGCGTCGGCGCCGGCGGTGAGCGCGCCGACGATGCCGTACCCGAGCGGGTTGATGTGGAACAGCGGCAGCGGGGCCAGCATCCGGTCGGCGGCGGTCAGGCCGAGCGCGTCGGCGACCGCGCGGCCGAGGCGCAGGAAGTAGCTGTGCGTCTGCGCGCAGAACTTCGGGACGCCGGTGGTGCCGGAGGTGTGCATGAACGAGGCGATGTCGAACCGGTCGGCGTCGAGGCCGGGCGAGGCCTCGACCTCAAGATCGGGCCAGTCCGCGACCGTGTCGGGCACCTCGGTGACGACGAACGCCGGGTCCAGGTGGTCGAGCATCGTGGCGAGCAGGTCCTCCGGGTACGTCGGGTTGACCAGCGCCACCGGCGTTCCCGCGAGCAGGCACGCCATCCACACGACGAGGTAGTCGGTCGAACTCGGCGCGACGACGGCCACCCGGTCACCCGGACGCAGTCCACGGTCCCGCAGCGCCCGGGCGCCGCCGGCGGCCCGCCGCAGCGCGTCGGAAAGCTCGAGCTGCCGGTCGACCGTTCCGATCCGCAGGTCCGGGCGCTCGGCCGCCCGCGCAATGAGCAATTGCGAAAGGTTCATCGGGCCGCTTTCCGGGTGAGCGACCACATCTGCCGGGCGCGTTCGACCTCGGTCGCGGCCGACCACGCGTCGACGCCCGACGTGGTCAGCTGGAGGCTGGTCTTCAGCGCCCGGGCGAGCTCCGGATCGGCCCGCAGCGGGGCCGCCGCCGCGTCCACGAGCGCGTCGAGGTCGCCGTCGGCCGCGACGTCCCAGATCAGCCCGGCGGCCTTGGCCTCCAGAGCGGTGAGCGGACACGCGAACACCCCGAGCGCGGCGGCCGCCTGCCGGCCCGCCGTCCGGGCCAGCAGGTGCAGGTGGCCGCCGCCGGGATGGATGCCGATGGCCGCGAAGCCGGAGATCAACCGGGCGCCGGGCGCGGCGAGCCGCAGGTCGGTCGCCAGGGCCAGGTTCAGCCCGGCGCCGACGGCGGCACCCTCGATCCGGGCGATCGTCGGCACGGCGAGCCGTCCGACCCGCTCGAACGCCCGGTAGACGGCGCCCAGCTCGTCGTACATCCGGTCGGCGGGCGCGTCCGCGAGGGCGGCCAGCGTGCCGCGGGCGGCGCCCGAGCAGAACGCGCCGCCGGCGCCGGTGATCACCGCGACGCCCACCGTGGCGTCGGCGTCGACCGCGGCGCAGGCGTCGACGAGCGCTTGGGCGCTGGCCCCGTCGAGCGCGTTGCGGGTGGTCGGGCCGTCGAGCGTGATCCGGGCCAGGCCGGCGTCCACCGCCAGGGTCACCGTGGTCGTCATGGTCAAAATGCTTCGGGACCGCGAGCAGTAAGGGAAGAACGACTTCGCACACCCAGCGATAAGCTGACCTTATGTCTCTGAGCTCGGGTCAGCTCGCGCTGCTCGTCGAGATCCAGCGCACCGGCAGCCTGGCCCGGGCCGCGCTCACGCTCGCCGTCAGCCCGCCCGCGGTGTCACAGCAACTGGCCCGCCTGGAGCGGGACGTCGGCGCCCCGCTCGTCGAACGCGGCGCCCGCGGCGCCCGGCTCACCCGGCTGGGCGAGCGGCTGGCCGTGCACGGGACGCGGGTGGCCGACGAACTGCGCCGGGCCGAGGAGACCGCGGCCGACTTCATCGGCGTCCACCGCAACCGCCTCCGGGTCGGCGCCCCCGCGTCGGTGACCTACCGGCTGCTGCCCGACGTGCTCGCCGCGATCCGGTTCCGGTTCCCGGCGGCCGAGCTGTCGGTGGACGACATCCTGTCCGACGCGGGTCCCGGGCTCGTCGCCGACGGCGCGCTCGACCTGGCCGTCTCCGCGAGCTACGGCAGCCTGCCCACCGTCGACGCGGTCACCACCCACCGGATCCTCGCCGACCCGATGCTCGTCGTCCTGCCCGACACCCACCCGCTCAGCGGGGAAACGGGTCCCCTCGACCTGGCCGACCTCGCCGACGAGCCCTGGGCCAGCGGGCCACCGGGACGCCCGTCGCGGACCCAGCTCGACGTCGCCGCCGCCGACCGCGGGTTCGTCCCGCACGTGCCGTTCCAGACCGAGTCGTACGACGTCGCGCAGGCCCTCACCCAGGCCGGCGTCGCCGTCTCGCTGATCCCGCGCCTCGCCCTGACCCACCGGCCGGGCACCCGGGCCCGGCCGACCGCCGCCGGGCTGGTCCGAGACGTCGTCGCGATCGTCCCGGCCAGCCACGACCACGTCCCGCTCGCCGACGTGCTGCTGGGCCACCTCGGCGAGGTCGCCCTGAGCCAGGGCGCGCGGCGATGATGCCGCTCGCGCAGATCCACCGGCTCGCCCGGACGGTGGACGACGAGCGGCGCAGCCCGGTCGCCGACACGGTGGCGGCGGCGTGGGGCCATCCACCCGGGGCGGCCCGGCTGCGGCGCTCCAGCGCGAGTCACGTCTTCGCGGTGCCGACCGCCGGCGTCTACCTCCGGTTCGTCCCGGCGACCCACCGGCCCCTCGGCGCGGTGACCGCCGTCGCGCGGCTGATGGACACCCTCAGCAGGCGTGGACTGGCCGTGGTGGCGCCGGTCCCGGCGATGTCCGGCGCGCTGGTCGAGACCGTCGCCACCGCCATCGGCGACGTCCACGCCACCGCCGTGACGGCCGCGCCGGGCGGCGAGATCGAGGTCGACGCGCTCACCACGACCAGGGCCGCACACTGGGGCGCCGCCCTCGCCCGGCTGCACCGCGACGGCGGCGACGCGGCCGTGCGGCTACCCGGGCCGTTCCCGGAACTGGCCCGGGTGGCGACCACGTTCCCGGACGATCCGGAGTTCGGGTCCGCCGCCGACCGGATCGCGCGGGCCCTCGCCGCCCTCCCCAGGGACGCGGACCGGTTCGGAACCGTGCACGGCGACTTCGAGCTCGACAACGTGAGCTGGGACGCGGAAAGGGCCGTCGCCTTCGACTTCGACGAGGCGGCCCACTCCTGGTACCTGGCCGACATCGCGTTCGCGGTCCGCGACCTGGCCTCGCTACCGTCCGGCGAGCAGGAACTGTTCGCGGCGTTCCTGACCGGCTACCGGCAGGTCCGTCCGCTGCCGGCGGCCGACCTCGCGCACCTGCCGCTGTTCACCGCCGCGAATGCCGCCTGCTCCGCGGTGCGCGCCCGATCGGCCGTCGACCCCGCCCGGCCCGACGACCCACCCTGGCTGACCCGGCTCCGCGCGAACGTCCACGCCCATGCGGCCGGCCAACGCGCGATCGCCGTCGCCGGGTACACCTCGCCGTGAGGTCACACCGACACCTCGATGGCGTCGTCGACCACCGCGTCCAGGCCGACCCAGCGGCCCGTGTCCAGGGCCGCGCTCAGGCCGTCGGCGCCCAACGCCGTCCGGAGGTCGTCGACCAGCGACGTGCGGGCCACGCCTCCCGCCGTGGCCGGTTCGGCCAGCCGGTGCTGGTTGCGGAGCGCCGCGGCGGCGCCGAGGAGGCGGGCGGCGAGCACGGGTTGGTCGGCGCCGAGGAGCCACGCCAGCGCGTCGAGTGAGATGGCGAGGTCCTCGCGGTCGCCGATGTCGCGGCGCAGGGCGGTGGCGGCGGTCATGTGGGCCAGTGCCTCCCGCGCGTGCCCGTCCTGCGCCTCGACGACGCCGAGCTGGTGCCGGGCCATCGCCTCGCCGAACAGGTCGCCGAGGGACCGGGCCAGCGCGAGCGCCTCGGCCAGCGCGGTGCGGGCGGCCGGCCGGTCGCCCCGGAGCTGCTCGATCTCGCCCTGGCACAGGAGGCCGAGCATGATCCCGCGGGTGTTGCCCTGCGCCCGGTCCAGCGCCAGGCACTCCTCGGCGTGCCCGGCGGCGGTGCCGGTGTCGCCCAGCCGCAGGGCGACCTTGGTCAGGTTGCCGTGCGCCATCGCCGTTCCGAGCGGCTCGCCGAGGTCCCGCCACAGCGTGAGGGCCTCGGTGAAGAAGCCGCGCGCCGTGGGGTAGTCGCCGGCGGCGAGCGCCGCGATGCCCAACGCGTTGGCGGCCTGCGCCACCGTGCGCCGGTCGCCCGCGGCCCGGGCCAGGTCGTGGCTCTCGCCGGCGAGCCGGCGGGCGGTCTCGTGGTCGTCCTGTGCGGCGGCGAGCACCGCGGCCGCGTGCAGGACCCGCGCCCGCACGACGTCCCCGGGTCCGGTGTCGAGCAGCCGGTCCAGCCAGCGCCGCCCGTCGCCGAGGTAGGCGCCGCTGCGCCAGAACCGCCAGATGCCCAGCGCGATGCCGGCCGCGGTGTCGGAGCGATCGAGGGAGAGGGCATGGCCGAACGCGTGGCCCAGGTTCGCGTACTCCCGCTCCACCCGCGCCTGCCAGGCCCCCTGGTCCGGTCCGGTCAGCTCCGTGCCGGCCGCGGCCGCCAACGCGGCGAAGTGGGCGGCGTGGTGGTCGCGGGGGCCGCCCGCCGCGGCCGGCAGGTGTTCGGCGGTGTAGGCGACCATCGTCTCCAGCAACGCGTACCGGGTGCCGTCGGCAGTGTCGGGTTCGGCCCGGACCAGGCTCTTGTCGACGAGCGTGGCCAGTCGCTTGCCCAGTTCCGGTTCGTGCGGGCACACGGCGCCGATCGCGTCCAGCGTCGCGCCGCCGCGGAACGCGCCGAGGGACACGAACAGCTCGCGCTCCTCGGGCGTGAGCCGGTCCACCGACCACTCGATAGCGCCCCGGAGCGTGCGCTGCCGCTCGGGGACGCCGCGCAGCCCCGGCCCGGGCAGGTCCAGCCGGTTGGTCAGCTCGGCCAGCATCTCCGCCGGGTTCAGCGTGTCCGCGTGGGCGGCGGCGAGCTCGATGGCCAGCGGCAGGCCGTCGAGGCGGCGGCACAGGTCGATCAGCGTCCGGAGGTTCTCGATGGTCACCGCGAACTGGTAGGTCGCGGCGCGGGCCCGCGCGACGAACAGCGCCAGCGCCGGTGAGGCGGCCAACGCCACCGCGACGCCGGCCTGGCCCGGCGGCAGGTCGGCGGGGTCCGGCAACGCGAGCGGCGGCACGGCGTACACCTGCTCGCCGTACACGCCCAGCCGCTCCCGCGTCGACACCAGGACCGCCACGCCGGGCGCGGCGGCGAGCAGGTCGGCGATGACGTCCGCCGCGTCGGGCGACGCCTCGACGTTGTCGAGCACCAGCAGCGTCGACTGCTCGGCCAGGTGCGCGGTGAGCGCCTCGGCCGCCACCTGACCGGACAGTTGGGTGACGTCGAGCGCGTGCGCGAGCGCGGCCACCACGTCGTCGGCCGAGTGCGCCGCGGCGAGCGAGACGAACACCACGCCGTCGGCGTACGCGTCGGCGACCGTCGCGGCGGCCGCGAGGGACAGCCGCGTCTTGCCGATGCCGCCGGGTCCCACCAGCGTCACCAGGCGCCCCTCGGAGATCAGCCGCACCACCTGTGCCGTCTCCTGCTGCCGGCCGACCAGCTCGGTCAACGGGACCGGCAGCGGCTTGCGGGCGGGGCGGGACCGGCCGAGCAGCGCCGGCGCGACGGTCCAGCCGCCGCCGCTCTCGCGCACCAGCCCGCCGCTCTCGGACAACCGGTCGACCTCCGCGGCGACCCGTGCCGGCAGGCCGCCGGACCGGTTCAGCAACCAGTCCAGCAGGATCCGGCTCGGTTCGCCCCGGAGGCCGTTGCGCAGCCAGACCCGCAGCGCCGCCGACGACCAGGCGAGCAGTTCCACCGTTTCGACGAGCGGCAGCGGCGCGGCGTCGTCGGGCGCGCCGGCGTGGTGCACGACGCCCAGCGGTCCACCCGCACCGGCCACCCATCCGGCCATGACGTCGGCCCCGACCGGCCCGTCCACCACGACCAGCACGGCGCGGTCGGTGCGTGGAATCCGAACCTGTGCCGCGTCATCGGCCTCGACCACCTCGAACCCGCGCAACCGTCCGGAGCGGGCGACCTCCTCGAGGAAGCGGGTGTAGCCGGCACCGCGGTCGCCGGTGACGGCCATCGCGCCGCTCTGGTCGGCGATCAGCCGGGTGAGGAAGTCGCGGGCCGCGGTCATCGGCAGGTCGCGCTCCAGCAGCCGGGACGAGACCGGGCGGGCCTGGTCGGCGGTCTCCTCCGCGTCGTCGGCCACCGCGCACGCGCGGCCGCGGTGCTTGGCGAGGTAGTTGCGCCGGTCGGCGACGGCGATCAGCCCGTCCGGGTCCGTGGCGTCGTCCGGGAAGACGGCCACGCCGAGGCTGACCGACACGGTCAGCGGCGGGGTACCGGCGAACTCGGTGCCCTTGATGCCGTCGACCAGTCGTAGCGCGACGGCGACCGCGTCGGCCCGGGCGGTGTCGGGCAGGAGCAGGATCAGCTCGTCGCCGCCGTAGCGGAACAGGACGTCGTAGGCGCGCACCAGGCCGTGGACGCGGGCGGCCAGCTCGCGCAGCACCTCGTCGCCGCGCTGGTGGCCGTACGCGTCGTTGACGCTCTTGAAGTAGTCGACGTCGAACAGGAACAGGGCGCAGCCCGTGCTCGACCGGGACGCGCGGGCCAGCTCCTCGGTCAGCCGGGGCGCGAGGAGGCCCCGCGAGTACGCACCGGTCAACGCGTCGGTGATCGGCTCGTTGAGTGGCTCGTCGCCTGTCATTCCTGGTGCCTCCCTGTCCGTCCGTTGGGCACATCGGCACCCGCGCGGGGGGCATGAGCGCGCGGCTTGTCCCACGGACGGCCAGGTTCGGGCAACGGTCAGGTCAACCCGTCGTCATCGACTAACTACGGAACGTGTTCGCGCCGACATCGCCGGTGACAGAAACCCTGTGGCAAGGAGACGGCATGAGTCGGTGGAAGAGGGTCCGGACGGCGGGTGCCGGGCTGGCCATCGCGATCGGTGGAGTGTTCGGTGGCGCCCTGACGGTCGCCGCCCCGGCCGCGGCCGGCCCGCGGCCCGACACCCAGGACACGCGGCCGTCGTCCGCGCAGGCCAAGGGGAAGTGGCGGTTCGACGCCACGGCGACCACGATGACCAACGTCGGCGCGATCGTCGGCGCGGACGGCGCCTGGCGCTCCGGCGTCGACGGTCGCGGCGTCGGCGTGGCGCTGGTCGACACCGGCGTCGTCCCGGTGGACGCGCTGCGCGCCGGGCAGGTGGTGACCGGCCCGGACCTGTCCTTCGACAGCCAGGTTCCCGGCCTGCGCGACCTCGACACGTACGGCCACGGCACCCACCTGGCCGGCATCATCGCCGGGTCGCCCGGCCCGGACGGGTTCCGCGGCATGGCCCCCGGCGCGCGCCTGACCTCGGTGAAGGTCGGCGCCGGCACCGGTGTGGTCGACGCCGCCCAGGTGATCGCCGCGCTCGACTGGGTGGTCGAGCACCGCGACGACGACCCGACCAACCCGATCCGGGTCATCACCCTCGCCTACGGCACCAACTCGACCCAGCCCTACACGATCGACCCGATCGCGCACGCCGCCGAGAACGCCTGGCGGGCCGGCATCGTCGTGGTGGTTGCCGGCGGCAACGACGGCGCGGCACCGCTGACCAACCCGGCGATCGACCCGTACGTGCTGGCCGTGGGTGCCGCCGACTCGGCCGGCACGGTCCGGTCCGGCGACGACACCGTCATGGACTTCTCCAGCCGGGGCACCGCCGAGCGCCGCGTCGACCTGGTGGCACCGGGCCGCTCGATCGTGTCGCTGCGCGACGCGGGCGGCTACATCGACGAGACGTACCCGCAGGCCCGCGTCGGCGACGCGTACATCAAGGGCAGCGGAACGTCGCAGGCGGCCGCGGTGGTCGCCGGTGGCGTGGCGCTGCTGCTCCAGCAGCGGCCCGACCTCACCCCCGACCAGGTGAAGGGTCTGCTCACGGCCACCGCGTCGACGCTGCCCAGGGCGGACGCCGAGGGCCGGGGCGCCGGCGAACTGGACCTCGCCAGGGCGTTGCGCTCGCCGAAGGTCGGCGCCGCGCAGACGTGGGAACCCTCCCGCGGCACCGGTTCGCTGGAGGCCGCCCGGGGCAGCGCGCACGTCGCGTTCGGCGCCTCCGTGCTGACCGGTGAGAACACCCCGTGGGGTCCGTTCGACGGCGCGGCGTGGGCCGCGGCCAGCAGCGCCGGGACCGCGTGGAACGACGGCCGGTGGCTCGGCACCGAACTGGCCCGGCCGACCGTCGGCGGCAGCGGAGCCTGGTCCGGCCTGACCTGGTCGGGTCTGACGTGGTCGGGTCTGACGTGGTCCGGTCTCACCTGGTCGGGTCTCACGTGGTCGGGTCTCACCTGGTCCGGTCTCACTTGGTCCGGTCTCACCTGGTCCGGCCTGACCTGGTCCGGCCTGACCTGGTCGGGTCTGACGTGGTCGGGTCTCACGTGGTCCGGTCTCACCTGGTCCAGCGAGATCTGGGGCTGAGCGGCGGCTTGTATCAACGACGCTCGATCCGGTGTGGGTTCCGTCCGACGAACCGCACCGGATCGAGCGTCGTTTATGTCGGGGGACGGGGGCGGCACCCGGGTTGCAACCCGACCGCACCCAAAACCGGACACAACTGTCCCGTTCCCGCGCCAATCATGGGATGTGACCGTTGACGCACGTGGGATCCGTCCCGTCCATGTGGGCCGTCAGGCGATCTACGACCGGGAGGGCGTCGTCGTCGCCTACGAGCTCCTGTTCCGGGACGCCGCCGAGGCGGTGAGCGCCGCCGACCGCGGCAGCTACGCCACCAGCCAGGTCATCGTGGCCGCGTTCGCCGACTTCCACGTCGACGAGCTCGTCGACAACCGGGCCTGCTTCGTCAACGTCACGCGGGAGTTCCTCGTCGGCGAGCTGCCGGTGCCGTTCGACCCGGCCCGCGTCGGCGTCGAACTGCTCGCCGACGTGGTCGTGGACAACGACGTCGTCGCCGGCGTGCAGGCCCTGGCCGAGCAGGGCTACACCATCGCCGTCGACCAGTCCGGCACCGAACGCGGGCAGGAGTCGCTGCTCCCGTACGCCTCCTACGCCAAGATCGACATGCTCGTCGACGACCGCGACCAGACGCAGCGCGCCATCGAACGGTGCCGCCGGTACCCGCACGTCCAGCTCATCGCCGAGCGCCTGGAGACCGCCGCCGACGTCGAGGCGGCGATGTCACTGGGCTTCCAGCTGTTCCAGGGTCACGGGCTGGGACGACCGCACGTCGAGCGGACCACCACCGTCAACCCGGTGCGCATGCACCGCATCCGGCTGCTCGTCGAGCTCAACAGCGGCGAGGTGAGCCTCGACCGGGCGGCCGCGATCATCCAGCACGATCCCGGGCTCGCGATGCGCGTCCTCCGCCTGGTGAACTCCGCGGCGAGCGGCGTCCGCCGCACGATCGCCTCGATCGCCGACGCGGTGACGATGGTCGGCACCCGGAAGCTCCAGCAGTGGCTCACGCTCATGCTCCTCGCGGACCTCGCCGACGGCGACGAGGCCGCCCTCGAGGACACGATCATCCGGGCCAGGATGTGTCAGACCCTCGCCGAACGGCGCGGCGTCTCCGGCGACACCGCGTTCACCGCCGGCCTGCTGACCGGCGTCGGCGAGCTCCTCGGCCAGTCCACCGATCGCCTCACCACGCACCTACCGCTGGCCGTGGACCTGTCCGACGCGGTCACCGGGCGGCCCGGTCCGCTCACCGACATCGTCCGTACGGTCCGCGACTACCAGCAGGGCCCGACCGACAGCGACCTCGGCACCGACATGCTCGAGGCCATCAGCTGGACCACCAGCACCCTGCGGCCGATGGCGGGCGCGGCGGCGTAGCCGTCCTCGTCACCGACCGCCGGGCGTGAGGGCGTACCGCAGCAACGGCCGGTAGATGCGCACCGAGTCGGAGAGCGAGCCGAAGTGCGAGGACGCGTTGTCGGCGAGGTAGGTGGTGGCGATGTCGACCTGGTCGACCGGGTGACCGTCGCGGGCGCCGCGCAGCAGGACGTTCATCTCGTACTCGAACTGCTCACCCGGAACGGCGAGCAGCCACGGGAACAGGCCGGCGGGGTAGCCGCGCAGCCCGGTCTGGGTGTCGCGGACGTCGCGGCCGGTCGCGGCGCGGAACAGCAGCCGGGTGAGACCGTTGCCGAACCGGCTGCGCAGCGGGACGTCGGTGTCGAAGCTGCGCACCCCGAGCACCAGCCGGCCGGTGTCGCCAACCCGGCGGCCGACCCGTTCGATGTCGGCGACGCTGTGCTGACCGTCGGCGTCGGCGCTGACCGCGTCCTCTCCCGGGAACGCGTCGGCGATGTGCCGCAGACCGGTCTTCAGCGCGATGCCCTTGCCGCGGTTGGTGGCGTGGCGCAGCACCGTGCAGCCAAGGCCCTCGGCGGCGTCGAGCGGCTCCGCCGAGTCCGACCCGCTGCCGTCGTCGACGACCACCACCCCGGCCGTCGATCCGGTGCGGAGCAGCTCGGCGGCGAGCTCGGGCAGATGGAGACTCGGTCGGTAGACCGGTAGCAGCGCGATCACGACGAACGGGATACCCCGTGTGACACCTCGCGAAGCGTGGGGCTCACGTGACGACGTGTGCCTTCGGCACCTTCTCGATTCCGTCCGGCGCGAGCACGTCGAGCACTCCCGTCAGCCGCAGGACCTGGCAGACCATCGGCTGCGCCGCGACGACGACCAGGTCGCGGCCGTCCTTGGCGGCGCGCCGGCGGGCGTCGAGCAACGCGTGGATGCCCGAGGCGTCGAAGAAACGCACGCCGGCGAGGCTGACCTCCAGGCGCCGCCGCGGCCAGGACTCGATCGCGCCGGCCAGGGCCGCCCGGAGTTTCGGCGCGCTGGACATGTCGACCTCACCGGCGACGGATACCCGTACGGCGTCCTGCTGCACGGGCGTCACGGTGACCGTGACCACGGCGGTTTCGGGTTGCGGACGCATCGCACCTTCCCGGAAGGCATCCGGCCACGGTTCCCACCTGGACGTCGGCCGGCAGCCCACCATAACCCCGGCGATCGCTCTGCGGGGTCGCGCGCCACCCTACGGTGAGATTCAATGGCGGATCAGGTCGGCCGTGACGCCGAAGTGGTCACTGGCCCAGACCTCACCGACGGCATCGTCGAGGAAGCGGTCGCAGCTGTGGACCGCGAGCGTCGGCCCCCATCGGTCGTAGCGCACCAGGATGTAGTCGATCCGCCGGCCGATCTCGTGGCGGATCTGCTCCCGTTCACGGAGCGGATTCCAGGGGACGAAGGTGAGGCCGGCCGCCGTTCCGCGGACGCACTCCCACGAGTCGCGGTACACGACGCTGGTGTCACCGAGGCTCTGCCGGCCGGTCCAGAACCGCATCATCGACGAGTCCGGGGTCGAGTCGAAGTCCCCGGCGAGGATCACGTGGTCGGGCGGGTCCGCCGCCACCTCGTCCTCGATCATCCGGGCCGCGGCGACGGCCTGCAGTTCCCGTTCGTGGGCGAGGTGGAACTGCCACGACGGCTTGAAGTGGGCCAGCAGCACCACGCCCTCCGGCGCCTCGACCCGGGCCAGCACGACGCTGCCGATCCACGGCTCCGTCGCGTCGACGCGCGGCGTGACGTGCAGCAGTTCCCGCCGCACCACCCGCATCGGCCACCGGCTCGCGATCGAGGCGCCGGTGCCGTCCGAGTCGCGCCCGATCTGGTGGTCCACGTGAAAGCCGTCGCCGAGCAGATCGACCACCTGGTCGTAGCCGTCGTCGACGACCGTCTCCTGCAGCACGGCCAGGTCGGGCGCGAGCTCGCGCACCGCGGGCCGCATCGCCGCCCGCCGGGCCGGCCAGTCACCGTGCCGCCCGAACACGTTGTAGGTCAGTATCCGCATCTGGCGTTCCTGCCCGCGCGCGGCCGGTCTCACACGCGTGCGCCGCCCGCCGAGGTCCGGCATCCGCCGCGGTGAATCTGGAACGGTTCCGGTTTCGGGCCACCCGGGCCGGGTAGGCCGCGGGGGCTCGTCACGCCGTCGTCTGGAGGAACAGCTACATGGACCCCGTGCGCAAGGTCAAGGATGCCGTGGAGAAGGTCGCCGAGGCCCTGACCCCGGACGTACCCGGCTCGCCGGGCAGCGGCACGCCGACCGTCGCGGAGCCGACCGAGCCGCACGATCCGCTGCCGCCGAAGTCGGAACAGGGGACGCCGGAGACGCGCACGCCAACCGGCGACACCACCGGCGCGACGCCGGTCAGCCACGGCCAGCGGGGCACCTTCCTCACCACGGCACAGGGCACCCGCCTGCGCGACACCGACCACTCGCTCAAGGCGGGCCCGCGCGGCCCCGTGCTGCTGCAGGACCACCACCTGCGCGAGAAGATCATGCACTTCGACCACGAGCGCATCCCCGAGCGGGTGGTGCACGCCCGCGGCGCGGGAGCCCACGGCGTCTTCACCGCCTACGGCTCCGCCGAGCCGCTCACCCGCGCCGGGTTCCTCAAGAAGGGTAGGAAGACGAAGGTCTTCGTGCGGTTCTCGACCGTGCTCGGCTCGCGCGGTTCGGCCGACGCCGTGCGCGACACCCGCGGCTTCGCCACGAAGTTCTACACCGACGAAGGGACGTTCGACCTCGTCGGCAACAACATGCCGGTCTTCTTCATCCAGGACGCCATCAAGTTCCCGGACATCATCCACGCCGCCAAGTGGCACCCGGACCGGGAGATCCCGCAGGCGCAGAGCGCCCACGACACCTTCTGGGACTTCGTGTCGCTGCACACCGAGGCGCAGCACCACACGATCTGGAACATGTCCGACCGGGGCATCCCGCGCTCGTACCGGATGATGGAGGGCTTCGGCGTCCACACGTTCCGGCTGGTCAACGACGCCGGCGAGACGGTGCTGGTGAAGTTCCACTGGAAGCCGACGTTGGGCGTCCACTCGTTGACGTGGGAAGAGGCCCAGCTGACCAACGGCGTCGACCCCGACTTCCACCGCCGCGACCTCTACGACGCGATCGAGGCCGGCGCGTTCCCGGAGTGGGAACTCGGCCTGCAGGCGTTCCCCGACACCCCGGAGGAGACGTTCGCCGACATCGACCTGCTCGACCCGACGAAGCTCGTGCCGGAGGAGCTGGCGCCCGTGCAGGCGGTCGGGAAGCTGGTGCTCAACCGCGTCCCCACGAACTTCTTCGCCGAGAGCGAGCAGGTCGCGTTCCACCTCGGCCACCTGCCGCCCGGCATCGACGTCACCAACGACCCCCTGCTGCAGGGCCGCCTGTTCTCGTACCTCGACACCCAGCTGACCCGCCTCGCCGGGCCGAACTTCGGGCAGATCCCGATCAACCGGCCGCACGCGCCGGTGAACGACATGCTGCGCGACGGCTTCCACCAGCAGGCCGTGCACGGCGGCGTCGCGCCGTACCGGCCGAACTCGCTCGACGGCGGCAACCCGTTCGAAGCGACCGGGGACGGGTTCGTCGACGTCCCGGTGACCGTCGCCGAGGCGCCGAAGATCCGGGCGAACCCGGTCTCCTTCGACGACCACTTCAGCCAGGTGCGCCTGTTCTGGCTGAGCATGTCGCCGGTGGAGCGCGAGCACATCATCAACGCCTACACGTTCGAGCTCGGCAAGTGCTACGAGCAGGCGGTCAAGGAACGCCAGCTGCGGTGCCTGGCCAACATCGACCCGGTGCTGTGCGCCGAGGTCGCCGCCGGCCTCGGCCTGCCCGTGCCGGAACCGACGCTGCCGCTGGCCGACGTCGCGCCCAGCCCCGCGCTGTCCCAGCTCGGGAACCGGTGGCCGGTCGACGGCCGCCTCGTCGGGATCGTCGTCGACGCCGAGCCGGCGAACGGCGGCGCCGGGACCGACGGCGTCGACGCGGTGCGCCGGGAGGTGTTCGCCGCCGGCATGGTGCCGCTGGTGATCGCCCCGCACGGCGGCACGGTCGGCGACCTCGTGGTGCAGCGCTCGTTCGCCACCGCCCGGTCGGTCGAGTTCGACGCCCTGCTGCTCGCGGCCGCACCTGCGCTCGCGCAGGACGCGGTCGCCGGCCGCGACGCCAAGGTCGGCGCACCCGGCGCCGACGTCGTGGACCCGCGGGTGCTGCTCCTGGTGGAGGAGTGCTGGCGGCACGCCAAGGCGATCGGCGCGTGGGGCGCGGGCGTCACGGTGCTCGAACGGGCCGGCGTGGCCGACACGCCCGGCGTCGTCACCGGCAGGTCGGGATCGGAGACGCTGGCGGCCGTGAGCGCCCTGCTGGCCAACCACCGGGCCTGGGAACGCTTCTGATGGCGGCAGCGGAAAGGGGGCCCGCGGGCCCCCTTTCCGTCTCGGCTACGGCTTCAGGACGACCTTGATGCAGCCGTCCTCCTTCTGCTTGAAGATCTCGTACGCGTGCGGGGCCTCGTCCAGCGGCAACGGGTGGGTCATCAGGTCCTCGGTGCCGAGCGGGTCGCCGTCACCGGTGAGCGCCGGCATGATGTCGTCGATCCAGCGCTTGACGTGGGCCTGGCCCATCCGGATCGTCACGCCCTTGTCGAACAGGTCCATCATCGGGAACGGGTCGGCCTTCCCGCCGTACACGCCGATGATCGAGATCGTCCCCGCCCGCCGCACGCTCGCGAACGCGGTACGCAGCGCGGCCATCCGGTCGACGCCCACCTTCTCGACGGCCTTGCGGGCGATCGCGTCGGGCAGCAGCCCGGCGGCCCGCTGGGCGAACTCCTGCACCGGTGACCCGTGCGCCTCCATGCCGACCGCCTCGATCACGCCGTCGGCGCCGCGCCCGTCGGTGAGGTCGAGGATCGCGGCGGGGACGTCGTCGACCTGCGAGTCGTCGAGGACCTCGATGCCGTGGCGGCGGGCCATCTCCAGGCGCTCCGGGACGCTGTCGACGGCGATCACGCGTTCCGCGCCGAGGTAACGGGCGATCCGCGCCGACATCTGGCCGATCGGTCCCAGCCCGATGACCGCGACGGTGCAGCCCGGTTCGACGTCGGCGTAGGCGACCGCCTGCCACGACGTCGGCAGCACGTCGGACAGGTACAGGAACCGCTCGTCGGGGAACCCGTCGGGCACCGTGATCGGGCCGAAGTGGGCCTGCGGCACCCGCAGGTACTCGGCCTGCGCACCCGGCACCTGCCCGTACAGCTTGGTGTACCCGAACAGCGCGGCGCCCGTCCCCTGATCACGGACCTGCGTGGTCTCGCACTGCGCGAAGAAACCGCGTTTGCACATCCAGCAGTTCCCGCAGGAGATGTTGAACGGGACCACCACCCGGTCGCCCGGCTTGATGTGGGTCACCTGTGACCCGACCGCCTCCACGATCCCCATCGGTTCGTGCCCGAGCACGTCGCCCTCGTCGATGAACATGCCGAGCGTGTCCAACAGGTGCAGGTCCGAGCCGCAGATCGCGGTCGACGTCATCCGCACGATGGCGTCCGTCGGCTCGTGGATGGTCGGGTCCGCAACGTTCTCGACGGACACCTTGCCGGTGCCCTGGAATGTCAGTGCCTTCATGCCGGCCTACTGCCCGGAACCGACCAGATTACTCATCCTCGGCGCGACGACGGGGCGGCGCAGCGCCGGCGCGAGGAGCGCGGTCACCACCAGCGACCCCACCGCCATCACGGCCATCGCGGTGCCCACCGGCAGGAACTGCGCGACCGCGCCCGCCACCGTCGCACCGACCGCCTGCATCGTGAGCATGCCGGCCGAGTGCAGCGCGAGGGCCTGGCCGCGGATCGCGGTGTCGGTCTGCGCGAGGAGCCGGTCCTGCAACAGCAGGCTGCCGCCGTAGCCCACGGCGCCCAGCGCCGCCGCGGCCACCGCGACGCCGAGCGGCAGCGGCAGGGCGAACAGGACGAACGGCGCGGCGAGCAGCGCCTGCAACGGCGTGATGAACCGGTGCCGCACGGGCAGGATCCGGCCCACCAGCGTGTCGCCGACCAGCATTCCGAGGGCGGCGGCCATGAACAGGGCGCCGGCCGCGTCGGGGGAGTACGGGACGAACAGCGCCTCGGCGCCGACGATCAGGCCGTTCGGCAGCCACATCGCCGCGTACGTCGCGCGCCGCGCCGGCGACGACCACAGCATGCCGTTCACCCGCCACGTCCGCCGCACCGACGGCCGCCCGGGGGAGCGGGGCGGGCGCTCGGACAGTCCGAACCGCGCCACCGCCGCCGCGAGCAGATACAAGGTGACGGCGATGAGCAGCGTCCACCGTGCCGACAGCACCGCCACCAGCACCCCACCGACGGCGAACCCGGCGATCTGCATGACACCGACGGCCATGTTGAACACGGACCGGCCGAGCAGGTACCGCTCGGCCGAGACGATCTCGCCGAGCAGGCTCCAGCGCACCCCGCCGGCGACCGAGTTCACCAGTCCGATGCCGAGGATCACCAGGGCCGTCCCCCAGCCCGGCAGCCCGGGCACCGCGAGCATCGCCGTGCCGACGGCGAACAGCAGCGCGATGCCGGTCAACGCGGCCCGCGGCGGCAGCCGGTCGGCCGCGCTCAGCACGGTCATCGCGCCGATCATCTGCGCGAACGACGCGCCGAACATGCTGAGCGCGGCCAGCAGCGGCGACCCGGTCGCCGCGTACACCAGCGTGCTGAGCGCGAGGCCGCTGACCGTGGTTCCGGCGACGCCGAGCGAGGAACTGACGAACAGCGGCAGGAACTGCGGCGTGCGGAACAGGTCGCGGTAGGTGCTCATGATCCGAAGTGTCGACCGGCGGGCCGGCGCACGGTTAAAGATTCGCGTGGACGCGAAACCTCCGCCGGCGTGAGTGGTGGCAGGATCGCGGGCATGACGACATGGCGGGAGTTCGAACAGGCGGAACCGGAGTTCGCGGCGCGGGTGCGGGCGCTGTTCGACGCCCACCGGCACAAGACGCTGGCCACCCTGCGCGCCGACGGGTCGCCGCGGATCTCCGGGATCGAGACCGTCTTCGACGACGGCGACCTGGTCTTCGGCTCGATGCCCGACGCCCGCAAGGGCGCCGACCTCCGGCGCGACCCGCGGTTCGCGCTGCACAGCTCCACCGTCGACCCGGCCGAGGGCGGCGAGGCGCAGTGGCCGGGCGAGGCGAAGATCTCCGGCCGGGCACTGCTCGTCGACCGGCCCGCGCTCGTCGACGGACCGGAAGGCGACCGGTTCCGCGCCGACATCGCCTCGGTCGTACACACGCACCTGAACGAGAAGGCCACCCTCCTCGTCGTCGACTGGTGGACGCCGGCACACGGCCTCCGCACGCGCGAACGCGAATAGCCTGTCGGGTTGTCGACGTCCGGGCGTCCGCCCATCGGTTGCCCATCGTTTGTCCAGCGTCGTGTCTCACGGTTCTCCGCAGCCACAAGGGCTTCGACAGGAGGGCAGAGATGCGCGTATCAAGGATGTGGGCGGCGGCCGGCCTGGCCGTGGCCGCGGTGGTGGCGGCCGGGGCCGTACCGGCGCAGGCGGCGACGTTGCCGTTCGGCACGGTGCGGTCGATCGTCCAGCAGGTGCCGTTCAGCACCGCGAACCCGAAGACGTTCGCGCTCCCGTGCAACGCCGGCGAGCGGGTGCTCGGCGGCGGGGCGTTCACCGTCGGCGGCGTGCACGCCGTGATCACCGAGATGCAGCCGATCCACCCGGCCACCGGCCCGGACTCCTTCCAGGTCACCGCCGCCGCCGACCAGTTCGGCATCGCCGGGACCTGGAGCATGCAGGTGTTCGCGTTCTGCGCGGTGGTACCGGCCAGCGTGCAGCTGGAGATCAGGACGCTGACCAACCCGCCGACCTCGGCGACGGTCGACCAGGCGGTGACCCGGTGCTCGCCGGGCAAGGTGGTCATGAGCACCGGCGGCAGGATCGACAACGGCAACGGCCAGGTGGACCTCGGCACGGTCCCGACCAGCAGCGGCATCCTGGCAACCGGTAGCTCCGCGATCGCCAAGGAGGACGCCGACGGCTTCGCCGGCTTCTACACGGTCACCGGCTACTCGGTGTGCGGCCGGCCCAACCTGCTGGCCAGCGACTTCCAGATGCGGCGGGTGCAGGTCGCCGCGGCGGCGGGCGTGTCGAGCCTGAGCAACCTCACCTTCTGCCCGTCGGGGACGCAGTTGACCGGGTTCGCCGGGTACACCGACCTGTTCGGAACCCACCTGCAGCGGCTGACGCCGAACCTCGCGGGCGGCCGGACGGCGTTCGGTGGGACCTTCGGCGCCCAGTCGTCGGTGACACCGACGTTCGCGTGGAACATGGACACCACGATCTTCTGCGCGCAGTAGGTCCGGTCCAGCACCGGTCCGACCCACTGGCCGGACCGGTGCCGGGCTTCTACACCGGCGTACCGCTCTCGATGATGTTCCGCGCGGCGAGAACGGCGGGTTCCCGCCGGGAAATGCCGTACACCGACGTCACCAGGTCGAGCATCTTCCCGAAGTACCTCGACGGGTCGCGGAAGTCGATGTGGACCCGCCCCTGCAGCAGCGGGGGGAACGACTCCGACGGCAACCCGCGAAGGAGCACCGGATGCACCGTCTTCTTGGAGGTTTCCCCGCCGGTCATCCGCACGCCGATGAGGTCACCCTCCGCGGCCACCATCGTGCCCGCCTCGTCGCGGGTCTCGTGCTTCTCGCGGTAGCCCGGCGTGCCGATCACGATGATGCGGTCGGCGGTGGCGATCTCGGAGATGAACCGGGAGATGCTGGCGCCGGCCGCGGAGTTGTCCCAGACGTCGAGCAGCACGCTGACGCCCGCGTCGGAGAGGTCCACCGCCAGTTGTTCGACCCACCGGGCGTCGTCGGCCAGTCCCCAGGCATAGCTGATGAAGCAGGTCGGCGCGGCCAGTCCGTTGTCACGGGCCAGAGCCTTGATCTTGACCAGCGCGGCCTGGTAGGAAATTCGGATCCGTGCCGTCAGCTGCTCCTGGTCCACCATCGAGGCATCGTCGGCCGTGTGCCCGGAGAGCTCGACCGGTGTCGTCAGCTGGATCCTCGAGCCGCACTCCTCGCAGATCACGAACGTGCGACCCTCCAGCACCCGCCGCACCACCGTGCTGCGCTCCTGCGCGAACGAACACTGTCCGCACCTCGCGAGGGGATACCGGAGGACGTGGACGTTCCGGCGTCTGAGGAAGTCCTCGAACAGGCCCTGGAACAGCATTCGGACCGAGTCCGGCGAGCCGGCCGACTGGTAGATGACGAGTTCGACGAGACCGTCGGCATGACTTGACCGTCGGAACCCGCAGATCTCGCCGGGTCCGACCTCGTACTCGGCGTGGTCGCGCCACTGGTTGCTGCGCCGGAACGCGTTCGTGTACCCCAGCAGCACGACGAGTGCGGGGAAGACGTTCGCCACGTCCCCGGTGACCCGGTAGGTGGCGAACTCCTCGACGGGCACCGACCGCGACTCGGGTCGGCTCTGGTTGATCAGCGCCGGAAAGACCAGCAGCGCGTCCGCGCCCAGGGACTCGCGGAGACAGGCCTTGCGGCCGAGGAACAGCAGGATGACGGCGTCGAGCATGAGCCGCCGTTCATCCGCGCTGAGGCCGTCGAGCTCGGGAAAGCTGTACCTGCCTTCGAGAAGGTCGGCCTCCCGGAGCGCGCCCAGCCCACGCGGATTCCGCCGGGCCTCGAGGACGATCGACGACGCGAGGCCGACCAGGAGATCCGGCAGGAGCACCACGAAGTCGCGGCCGCGGGAGTCGGACACGAGTTCGACGTATCCGTGGTTCCGCAAGGCGCGCAGCGCCGACACGAAGACCGCGGCGTCCCGGGTCGCCGCCTCGTCCGTGTTGACGAGGGTGATCAGCTCGTCGACGGTCAGGATGGGCTTTCCCGATCCCTCCCGTTCGACCGCTTCCTTGATGCGCAGGACGGCGATCTTCACTTCCAGAAAGTGCTGGGACGTCACCGTCACGCGGGGTTCGCTCGCCGCGAGCGCCGACGCGGTCAACCGTTTGAGCTCCTCGATCCCCTCCCGGGTCTTGGCGCTGGTGCTGACGTAGCCGTGCGAGATGCCGTGCTCGGTGCAGAACCGCTGCAACTCGCCGTAGGTGAGGTTCGGGGTACCCCGATCGGCCCGTGCGCCCACCAGCACCGCCGGGGGCATGCTGTCGTCGGTTCTCCGCAGCTTGCGCACCCAGAACTCGACACCGCGCAACGGGTCCTCCTGATTCGACGCGTCGAAGAGGAGAAGCGCGCAGTCGAGGCCGTCCAGAAAGAGCGAGTGGACGAGGCGGTACTCCGGCTGGCCGGCGAAGTCCCACAACACCACCTCCACCGTGGTGTCGTCCTGATCCTCCGCGGCGAGGGCATCCAGGATCCAGAAGCGCTGTCCATGGGTCGACTCGTGCAGGATGAACTCGTCGTAGACGAGCCGGGAACCGAGCGTCGACTTCCCCACGCCGCTGTCGCCCACCAGGGCCACCTTCTTCGTGGCGTACCGGATGCTGAGGTCGCCGGTGACGGCGACCGGACGGTTCGGCAGGTTGAGGTCGAAGACGACGAGGCGTCCGTCCAACCCGGTCGTCACCAGGATTTCCCGGCTCGGATGCATCGACGCCGCGGGTTGCCGCCACAGTCCCCGGGCGTGCTGGTCGAAGAGCGCGGTGGCGAGGCGCCAGGTTGAACAGCTCCAGACATGGATTCCGCGGCTGCGCGCCACCAGATGCCGCCCGTCCGGCGTGAACGCCAGCGAAGTGACGCCGTCGACCGGTCCTTCGAGGCTGATCAGCGTTCTGCCGTTGGTCACGTCGAGCACGCTGACGGACCCGCTCGGCGTCCCGACGGCGATCGTCCGACCGTCCGGGCTGAAACAGATCGACTGCGTCCCACCCGGAATGGACATGTACGCGCCGTGGTCCGACGTCGCGCGGTAGACGACCAGATTCTGCGAGTCGGGACGGGGGTTGCCCGCCGCCCACCGCTCGCCGTCGGCCGCGATCGCGACGGCCGAGACGGGCTCGGAGAACGCGGCGAACCGCAGCACGTCCCGACTGCCGAACAGGTCCCTCAGGAAGACGTTTCCGTCGCTGCCGGAGTGGAGCAGGATGCGGGCACCGTCCGGTCGCTCGGCGGTGGCGATCGCGGTCACCTGGCCGGCACTCTGCCCGAGCGTGAAGTCGAGCCGTCGCCCGCTCTCCAGACTCCAGCCGTAGACCGATGCGCCGACGGCACCGCACACCAGGGTGCCGAGCGGATCGAACGCGACCCGACCGACAAAGTTCTCCGTGGCGAGACGCAGTCGCATGTCACCGGTCGGGAAGTCATAGATCTCTATCCCGGTATGGCCGGAGATCGCGAAGGTCGTTCCGTCGGGGGCCCAGGCGATCGCTGACGGATGCGTCCGGTCCTCCCGCTGGACGACCAGCAGTACCTGGGGTTCCTTCTCCGCCATCCGCTAATCAGAACGCGGACCCGTGCTCCGGAGCAACGGGAGCAGGTGCTCGCCCTGACGCCTGACCTCGGACAGGTACGGCGTGTCCGAGAGGACGAAGTGCGTGACGCCGAGCGCCTCGTAGCGCCGCAGCGACGCCGCCACCTCCGCCGCCGAGCCGACCAGCCACGTGGCGCCGGCGCCGACGCCACCGGACCGTCCCGGCGCGGTGTAGAGGTTGGTGTCCAGCACCTCGCCCCGCGCCGCGAGGTCGACCAGTCGCCGCTGCCCGGCCGCGATCTCCCACCCCGAACCGCTGGCCTCGGTGGCCGGCGCCATCCGGGCGACCCGGGCCGTCGCCTCGGCCCAGGCCTCCTCGGCGGTGTCGCGGACCACGGTGGTCACGCGCAGCCCGAACTCCAGCGGCGCGTGTTCGCGCCCCGACTCCCGCGCGAGCCGGGTGAGGCGCTCGATGCGCGCGGCCACGTCGTCGAGGGGTTCGCCCCAGAAGAGCTGGACGTCGGCCTCGGTCGCGGCCACCGCTTCGGCCGCGGCGGAGGCGCCGCCGAAGTACAGGCGCGGCGGTCGCGCCGGTCGCGGTTCGACGGTGGAACCGGTGACGTGGAAATGCTCGCCGCGGTACGTGACGCCGTCCTCGGTCCACAGGCGGCGCACGATGCGCATGAACTCCTTCGTGCGGGCGTACCGGTGGGCCTGGTCGCCCTCGCTGTCGCCGTAGGCGGCCAGGTCGTCCTTCCCGGACACGACGTTGACCAGCAACCGCCCGCCGGTGAGGTGGTCGAGCGTCGCGGCGGCCGACGCGAACTGGGCCGGCCGCCAGTAGCCCGGCCGCACGGCGACCAGCGGCCGGAACGTCGTGGTGCGGGCGGCCAGCGCGGTGGCGACGGTGAACGTGTCCGGCCGTCCCCAGCCGGTTCCGATCAGCGCGCCCGCCCAGCCGTGGTTCTCGATCGCGAGCGCCTGTTCGGTGAGCGTCGACAGGCTGTTGTGGCCGGTTCCGCCGTCGTCGCCCCGATGCCCGGCCCGGACCTCGTTCGGGATGTACCAGAGAAACCGCGCCATCAAGCCATCATAACGATCAAGAAGCTAGGACATCGAGGTCAGTCAGCGAGCCGGCGGCGGCCGGGGAAGCCGAGGTCGGTGCGGTGGTACCAGGTCAGTTCGGCTTCGCCCTCGAGCCAGCACAGCAGCACGGGCACGCCGTCGAGGTCGGCGGGAAAGTCGAGCAGCAGGGGTGCGACGCCCTTCAGGTCCGCGCCGGTCTCCTGGACCTCCGTCATCAGCTCGTTGAGCCGCGCCTCGGCCGCCTTGCGCTCCGGGAGCCCGCCGAGGTCCGTCGGCGGACCCCCGACGGCGAGCGCGGCGGTCAGCTCGACGAGGTCGGCCCGGACGACGACGATCTCGTCGAGCACCGGCCGCAGCCGGGTCAGCTCGGCGCGGGCCTGCGGCACCGTGAACAGTCCCATGGGTACACAGTCTGTCACCGCCGGGTCAGGACCTCGCGGCGGCGTACTCGATGAACCGGGCCAGCAGGTCGTGCAGGCGGCGGCGCTCCTCCGGGGTGAGCGGGGTCAGCAGGCCGGTCATCACCTCGCCGGCCGTGTCGGCGGCCGCGGTCAGGCGCTCGCGGCCGGCGTCGGTGATCCGGACGGCGTAGCTGCGGCGGTCGCGCTCGTCCTTCGTCCGGGTGGCGAGGTCCTGCCGTTCGAGCTCGTCGATGATGTAGACCATCGACGATTTGTCCAGCTGGAGGCGGTCGGCCAGGGCGCGCTGGCTCATCGGACCGGCCTCGGCGAGGGTTCCGAGCACGCCGAGATGGCGCAGTTCGACGCCGTGCGCCTGGAGGGCGCGGTTGGTCGCGGCGCGGGCGTAGCGGTGGGCGAGCATGAACTGCCCGCCGATGGTCCCGGCGAGGGGGTCGGTGTCCATGGACACATTATGGCCGATGACAGATCGTCTGAGTTCAGATAATCTCGGTTCATGAGAATTGTCGTCGTGGGGGCCGGGCTGTCCGGGTCCCTGCTCGCACAGGGCCTGTCCGGGGCCGGGGTCGACGTCGCGCTGTACGAGCGGGAGGCCCCCGGCCAGGCCCAGGGTTACCGGATCCACATCGCGCCCGAGGGCGACCTCGCGCTGCGGGCCTGCCTGCCGGCCGACCTCTACGAACGGGTCCTGGCCACCGCCGCCGGCCGGCGCGGCGCGGGATGGCGGGTGCTCGACCCGACGCTCAACGTCGTCCAGGAGACGCTCGTGCCGGAGACGGCGGGCGAGGCCGAGCACGGCCGCCACCTCACGGTCGACCGGCTGACGCTGCGCCGGATCCTCGTCACCGGCCTCGACGTTCAATACGCGACGCCGTTCCGGCGCTACGAACTGCTCGACGACGGCCGCGTGCGGGTCTTCCTCGGCGACGGCAGAGTCGACGAGGCTGACCTGCTCGTCGGCGCCGACGGCACGCACTCCCCGGTCCGCAAGCAGTTGCTGCCGCACGCCGAGGTGGTGGAGCTCGGCATCACGGAGATCTTCGGACGCACGCCGCTGACCGACGAGGTCCACGCGCTGGCACCGGCCGTGGCGATCGACGGCTTCTGCGCCGTCACCGGCACCGACGGCCGCTTCATGCCGCTCGCCGCGCACCGGTTCCTCCCCGGCGCCGCCGGGGAGGACTACCTCATGTGGGTCGTCGCCGGCCCGGCCGCGATGTTCCCGGCCGATCTGTCCACAATGGACAAACCGGCGCTGCGGAAGACCGCCGCCGACCTGGTGTCGGACTGGCACCCCAGCCTGTCCGCGATCGTCGGGCTCGGCGACCCCGGCAGCGTGCACACCACCACGATGCGCACCGCGCAACCGGTGCCCCCGTGGGACACGGTGCCGGTGACGCTGATGGGCGACGCCATCCACACGATGGTGCCGCAGGGCACCAGCGCCTCCGTCGCCCTGCGCGACGCCGCCCTGCTGTGCCGCCGCGTCACGGAAGGTCCGTTGCTCAAGGCCGTGCACGCGTACGAGGCCGAGATGCTCGAGTACGGCTTCGCCGAGGTGGAACGCTCCCTGCGGTCCGCGTCGAACCACTAGCGGTCAGGCGAACCGTTCCGTGGTGACGGGCACCAGGCCGTGCCGCCGTACCGCGGCGGTCAGGTCGCGCAGCACCGGGCCGACCGTGTCGTCGGCATCGTCGGCATCGTCGGCATCGCCGGCATCGCCGGTGTCGCCGGCCAGCAGGACGGTCACGTCGAGTGCCCAGGCGACTCCCCGGCCGACCCGCCGCACGTCCCAGGAGAAGTGGTCGCCACCGACCGTGCGCGAGCCGGCACCCGGCGCGGCACCGGCCGGTTCCTTGGCGAACAGCACCCGGTAGACGCGCTTCTCGCGGAAACCGGCGGGCGGGTCGGTCGGGCCGAGGCGCAGCGGCGGCGCGGTCGCGAACGGCTCGTGGCCGACGAAACGGGCGCGGAGGGCGGCTTCGTCCGGAAGCTCACCGCCGGCCAGGGCGCGGTACGCGCGCTCCGCGCCGGCGCGGTCGGTCGGCGTCACGCCGGCCAACAGGTCGGGATCCGTGCGCACGGCGCGGCCGAACGACGGTGTGCTGAGCCAGCGTGGGTCCGCTCGCGTCCAGGTCAGGACGCGCAGGCCGACCGTCGTGTGGTCGTCGCCGTAGACGAACTCCTCCACCAGCAACCCGTGGGACAGAAGGGAGTAGTCCACGTCGCGGGACTGTAGTGGCGCCCGGTGCCCGACACGGTGCAACCCGCCGTGGACTCCGCACGCTAAAGTTCCGCCATGTCGCGCAGTAGAACCGAGTCCACGGGGGCCGTGTACGGCATCGACCTCGGTACCACGTACAGCTGTCTGGCCGGCATCGGCACCTCGGGCCAGCCCGAGATCATTCCGATGCTGAACGAGGTGGCCACGCTCCCGAGCGTGGTCCTTTTCGTGGGGCCGAACGATTATCTGACCGGTGAGCCCGCGCGCGTACAGGCCCGCGCGTTGCCCGAAGACGTCTGCACGCTGGTGAAGCGTCGCATGGGCGACGGTGACTGGCGGTTCGTGAGCCACGGCAAGGCGTGGTCGGCACCCGCGGTCAGCAGCCTGATCCTGAAGGCGCTCGTCAACGACACGGCACTGGCCGCGCCCACGCCCGTCCACGATGTCGTGATCACCGTGCCGGCATACTTCGGTGACGAGGAGCGACGGTCGACCAAGCTCGCCGGCGAGTACGCCGGGCTGACGGTCGTCGACGTCATCAGCGAGCCGATCGCCGCCGCCCTGTCGTACGGGTTCGCCCGGATCGATCGCACGACAACGGAAGGCGCCGCCAACGAGGAGGTCGCGCTCGTCTACGACCTCGGCGGCGGCACGTTCGACGTCACCGTGGTGGAACTCGCCGAGAAGCGCGTCGCGGTCGTGTCGATCGACGGCGATCACGAGCTCGGCGGCGCCGACTGGGACGAGAAGCTCGCCATCCACCTGTCCCACGCGTTCACCAAGGCGCACCCCGACGCCGAGGACCCGCTCGACGACAGCGCCGGCTCGCAGGCGCTGATCCTGGCGGCGGAGAACGCGAAGCGGAACCTCACGCGGCGTCCGCAGACGACCGTCAAGGTCGCGCACGACGGCCGCGAGGTCGACGTCACGGTGACCCGCGAGGAGTTCGAGACGCTCACCCGCAGCCTGCTCGACCGCACGATGGAGCTGACGAAGCAGGCGATCGAGGCGGCCCGCAAGCGCGGCGTGCAGAAGATCGACCGGGTGCTGCTGGTCGGCGGCTCCAGCCGCATGCCGGCCGTCGCCGAGCGGCTCGCCGCCGAACTGGGCGTGCCCACCCAACTCGCCGACCCCGACCTGGCGGTCGCCAAGGGCGCGGCCGTCTACGGCCAGAAGAAGGCGATCGAGCGGCTGGTCGTCCGCGACCTCGTCACCCGCGGCCAGCTCATCGACGGCGCCGAGGTGGGCTCGGCGGCACCGGGCGCGCTCGACGCCGCCTGTGCCCGCATCGCGAGCGCGTTCGACATGACGCCCGAGCAGGTGCGCCGCACGGTCGAGATCCAGGTGCTGAACGTCTGCTCGCGCGGCTTCGGCGTCCTGGCGATCGGCCGGGGCGACCTCGAGGCGGTCTTCCTCGTGCACCGCAACGACCGGCTGCCGGTGGCCGTGCGCCGCTCGTTCGGCACGGTGCGTGACAACCAGGACGTGGTGACGGTGCGCATCATCGAGCAGGGTGGTGGCGTCGAGTCGACCGACCCGCTCGTCAACAAGATCATCGCGGAGGCGTCGATCACCGGGATTCCGCACGGCTACCCCGCCGGCAGCGAGATCGAGATCACGCTGGCGATGGGCTTCGACGGGATCCTGACGCTGAGCGCGGTGCACGAGGGCATGCGCGACCGACCGCTGCAGATCCAGATCGAGACGAGCGCGGCGCTGAGCCAGGCCGAGGTGGCCAGGGAACGGGCGCAGGTCGCGAACATGTGGCGCAAGAGCTCATGACGTTCGACGCCAACGACTACCGCAAGCGCGTCCTCGCCGCGGTCGAGGCGCGCGGCGGCATGCCGGCCAGCGATCCGTTCGAGTGGTACGACGTGCCGCTGGACAAGGCCGACCTCATCAGCGACGACGAGGTCGTCACGCAGGTCGAGGCGGTGTGGGCGTTCTGGCAGAAGAACCGGAACCACCCGAAGTACCGCGGCCTGGTCACCGCGCTGCTCGAGGCCCACGGCGAGATCGCGCCGGCCATGTGCGAGCGGCTCACCCGGCTGCAGCTCGCCGGGAAGACCCGCACGTCGCGCGCCGAACGCGACGAGGAACGGTTCGTCGACCTCGACGCCGCGATCGAGCGGCTGGTGGAACGGTTCGGCGGCATCCCCCGGTCGAAGCGGGCGGGTGTGCTCGCGTTCGCCGCGCAGGCGGGCGTCGACCAGGCCAGCGCCGAGGCGCGGATGGCCCGGCACCCGGTCATCGACGACGAGCCCACGGCGGGCCAGCCGGCACCGATGTCGGAGGTCGTCTTCCGGCAGGTGAAGGCGAACCTCGAGGAGCTGGGCCGGATCCTCGGCCGGCCCGCGTTCGTGAGCCTCTACGACCTGCTCGGGCTCGACCCGACCGCGCCGCGGCCGGTGCTGGCCA
This sequence comes from Virgisporangium aurantiacum, assembly GCF_016863635.1. Classification (GTDB taxonomy): domain Bacteria; phylum Actinomycetota; class Actinomycetes; order Mycobacteriales; family Micromonosporaceae; genus Virgisporangium; species Virgisporangium aurantiacum. Next base: position 137,767 of record NZ_BOPG01000024.1, read on the forward strand.
ACGCGCGCGAGGTGTACGCGGCCCGCAACCGCGAACTGCGTCCCGACCGGCGCCGCGCGCTCGTCGACGACCTGCTCGCCTCCGTCACCGCGCTGCTGCTCGACAGCGACCCCGAGGCGTACCTCGACATGCTCCTCCAGGACGTCACCGCCCGGCTGCGGCCGCGCGTGTCGGCGGCGGTGCTGGTCGAGGACGAGCTCACCGCCGACGACTACGAGCACATGGTCAGCGAGGCGGAGGCGCTCGGCCTCGACCACGGCCGCGCCGTCAAGGCGGTGTCGACGCTGGCCCGCGAGCTCGGCGTGGCGGTGCCGCAACCGGCGACGCAGCCGGCCCGGACGCCGTCGTCGGGCGTCCCGCGGCCCGGAAGCGTGCAGCCGCCCGTCGGTCAGACGATCCGGCCGCCGTCGACGTACACCCCGGCACCGTCGACCCCGCCACCACCGCCGCCACCGTCACGGCCCGACCGGTTCGCCCGGCCCGGCCGCACGCCGGCCGGCGGCGCCGCGCCGACCGCCTCGCCGCGGGCGTGGCACGACAAGCTCTCCGAGGCGCGGGCCGCGCTGCGGGCCGGCCGCGTCACCGAGGCGCAGGCGAAGGTCGAGGAGGCCCGCCAGCTCGCCGGCGGCACGATGCCGCCCATCCGGGCCATCGCCGACGAGGCGGCCAACGTCCTCACCGAGGCCACCCAGCGCTGGGCGGCGGCCGTCGCCGCGCTCGCCGCCCGCCGGTACACCGAGGCGACGGGCATCCTCGAACGGATCCAGGCGATCGCGGTCGACGTCGCCGGTCCGAACGGACGCTCGGTGGCCGACGCCCTCGCGGAGGCCCACCGGGGCACCGAGACCGCGTCGGCCGCGCTGGAGCACGCGGCGACGCTGCCCGGGCAGGCCCGGGAACTGGCGCTGCTGTCCGCGCTCAACGCCGCGCCCGACCATCCGGGCCTGATCGCCGCGCTGCACGAGATCGGCGTCCAGCCGCCCGGTGACGTCCGCACCCGCATGGTGAGCGGCGGGCTGGTCATCAGCTGGGCTCCGTCGACGTCGCCGGGGCAGGTCGAGTACCGGATCCAGCGGGTCGGTCCCGACGGGAAACTGCTGCCGGTCGGCACCACGCACCGTCCGGAGCTCGAGGTGGCCGCGCCGCGCCCGGGCGAGCCGACGCCGGTGTACGTCGTGGTCGCCCGCCGGGCCGGGGTCGTGTCGGCCGAGGTCCGCTCGGACGCGCCGGGCCGCGCGTCACAATCCCCGGTGACGCCCGCAGCGTCCCCGGCCACGTCGACTCCCGCCGCACCGTCCGCCACCGTCGCCCAGGCGGCGGCGGTCGCCCCGGTGTCGGTGCCGCCCGGCCCGTTGCCGGTGCCGGTGGAGTCGCTGGCGGTGCTCCCGCACGGCAAGCGCGTGCGGCTGGTCTACCCCGTGCCCGCCACCGGGCACGTGGAGATCCGCCGGCTCCCCGACGGCGTGCGCCCGCCGACGGCCGGTTCCCTGGTGTCCGACCCGTCGACGTACGGCGAGGTCGTGCCGGGAATGGGGCCGGGGCTCGCGGTCGACCGGCGCCCGTCCGGCCCCACCCGGTACCTCGCGCTGACCGTCGACGGCGCCGCCGTGGCCGGACCCGTCACGTGGTACCTCGAACTGCCGCCGGTCACGAACCTGCGCGTCACCGACGCCCTCGTCCAGTGGGACTGGCCGGCCGGCTGCACCGAGGTCATGCTCGTGTGGCGGGCCGACGCACCACCGGAGAGCGCCGGCGACCCGGCCGCGGCCGGCACCCGCAAGGTCACCAACACCCGCTACACCCTCGACGGCGGCTTCGCCCTCCCGGCGGACCGGCCGCTGCACGTGGCGGCGTTCTCCTGCACCCGGATGGGCGGCACCCTGGCCGTGGCCACGAACGCGGCGGTGCTGAGCGTCAGCTGAGGGAGCATCGACCGACAGGCGATTGTGACCACGGATGTCGAGAATCGTCGGGTGGCTCCGTCCCCGGGGTCGACACCGCCGTACGACACCAGGGAGATCAGCATGGCGATCAAGCGGATGGACAACGTCCTCATCGTCGTCGAGGACCTCGACGCCGTCGTTTCGTTCTTCGTCGAACTCGGGATGGAACTGGAGGGCAAGGGGCCGGCCGAGGGGGAGTGGGTCGACAAGGTGATCGCGATCGACGGCACCCGGCAGGACGTCGCGATGCTGCGGACGCCCGACGGGCACGGCCGGATCGAGCTGACGCAGTTCCACGCGCCGAAGGCGATCCGCTCCGAGCCGACCGACGCGCCCGTGAACACGCTGGGCATCCGCCGCGTCATGTTCGCGGTCGACGACATCGAGGACACCGTGGCGCGGCTGCGCGGCACCGGCGTCGAACTCGTCGGCGAGATCGTGCGGTACGAGGACGTCTACCTGCTCTGCTACGTCCGCGGGCCCGAGGGCATCATCGTCGGGCTGGCCGAACAGCTCAGCTGACCCGGCGGGCGAGCAGCACCGTGTCGTGCGTGTGGTGGGTACCCGGCGGCGCCGGCACGGTCCGTGGCCGGGTCTCGTCGACCAGCACGGTCCAGCCGTCGTCGAGCAGCGCGGCGATCTCGTGCGGCTGGTAGAAGCCGGTCGGGTCGATGCCGAGTTCCGTCGCCGGCGGCAGGCCGGCCAGGTCGTGGCCCGCGAAGAGGAACGTGCCGCCGGGCGCCACGGTGTCGAGCAGGCGGCGCAGCGCGGCGTGGTCGGGCGTGCGCGGCAGCGGAAGATAGTGGACGGACACCAGGTCGAACGGTCCGGCCGGCGGCGCGTCGACGGTGAGGTCGGCTCGCACGCACACCATTCCGCCAAATGAGCCGCTGGCGCCGGCCGGGCCGTCAGCGCCGGCGCCGTCAGCGGAGCCGCCGGTCGCGGCGGTGTACGCGGCGGCGGCCCGGTCCAGCGCGACCTGCGAGATGTCCACCGCGGTCACCCGCCACCCGCGCCGGGCCAGCCAGATCGCGTCGCCGCCCTCGCCGCAGCCGACGTCGAGGGCGCGGCCCGGTGGCAGGCCGGCCGCCTCGGTGACGAGCACCCCGTTGGGGTTGCCGCTGAACATGTGCTCGTGGTTGCGGTACCGCTCGTCCCAGAACTGCGCGTCCATTGCCGTCTCCTCCGCTCGGTCGGCCACGACCCTGCCCCGCCCACGGCCGCCCCGCAACATCCGTTGCCGGATCGGCAAAAGTTAGTGGATTCTTAGCGGTCGTCGTTAACGTCCGCCGCGGTCGGTGCGCCGCGCCGGCCGCACTCGGCCGGTGCCCGGAACGACCACCAGGGAGACATCCATGAAGACGATCAACAGTGCCGTCGATCGGCTCCTGGCAAGGCTGCTGCGCGGTGACACCGCGGGCGCGTGCGTGCCGGACCACGGTGACAGTTGCGGCGCGACCAAGTACGTCTGCCACCTCGGCCGGCTGTACAAGACCGTCTACGGCCGGGTGCAGTGCAACGGCAGCTGTCCCAACCCGGTGACCACGAACGCCGGCACCTGCTAGTAACGGGGGGGCGGGTGACGGGGCCACGGTCCCGTCACCCGCGCGTTGATCGGGAGGCCGCGATGCTGCCCACGGTGGTCGCCTGCCTGGCGACGAGCTGGCGGGCGGGCCGCGCGACGACCGCCGCGGTCGGCGCCCTCGCCCTGACCGTCGGGCTCCTGCCGTCCGCCGCCGTATGGCTGGGCACGCTGATGATCGACGAGCTGACCACGGGCCGGAACGCCGCCCGGGTGGTCGCTCTGGCCCTGGCGGCCGCCGCCGCGGCGGCGCTGACCGCCGGGCTCGGCCAGCTCGGCGCCTACCTCGCCGCCCGGCTGCACCGCGCGATCACGCTGACCGTGCAGTCCGACCTCTACGCGAAGGTGAGCGGGTTCGGCGGGCTCCGCCCGTTCGAGGACCCGCGGTTCCGCGACCGGCTGCGGCTGGCGCAGAACGGTGCGCGGGAGGCGCCGCTGAGCGTCACGGCACTGCTGTCGGACGGTCTGCGCGGCGCGGCGACCGTCGGCGGGTTCGCGATCGCGATCGGCCTGCTGTGGCCGCCGATGCTGCTCCTGCTGACGGTGGCGGCGGTGCCCGCGTACCTGAGCCACCGGTCGCTCGGCCGCAGCGCCGCGCGGACCGACCGGGCGACCGCCGCGCAGCTCTACTACCGGACGCTGCTCACCGACCCCGGCGCCAACCGGGAGATCCGCCTGTTCGGCCTCGGCGACCTGTTCCGGGGCCGGTTGCACCGCTCGCTCGAGGAGACCACGGCCGCCGAACTCGGCGTGCACCGGCGGCGGGCCGTCGTGCGGGCGCTGCTGGGCGTCGCCGGTGTCGCGGTGTCGGCGCTGGGCACGGTGGTGATGGCGCTCGCCGTCGTCGACGGCCGGCAGACGCTCGGCGGGCTGACGATGGTCGCCGCCGCCACCGTCGGCGTGCAGGCGACGCTGACCGCGCTGCTCGGCCGGCTCGGCGACACGACCCGGTCGCTGGCCGCGGTCCGGCACCTCACCGACGTGCTCGCCGCGCCCGACGACCTGCCCGACGGGCACCTGGACGTGCCGCCGCTCGCCGGGACCGTGGAGTTCGAGGACGTGTGGTTCCGCTACGACGACGACGGACCGTGGATCCTGCGCGGCGTCACGTTCACGCTCCACGCCGGCTGGTCGACCGGGCTGGTCGGCCTGAACGGCGCCGGCAAGAGCACGCTGGTGAAGCTGCTGTGCCGGTTCTACGACCCGCAACGCGGCCGGATCCGGTGGGACGGCACCGACCTCCGCGCTCTGCGCGTCGACGACCTGCGGCGCCGGATCGCGGCCACGTTCCAGGACTTCTGCCGCTACGAACTCACCGCCGCCGAGAACATCGGGCTCGGTGACGTCGACCGGTTGACCGACCGCCGCGCGATCGCCCGTGCCGCGGTGATGGCCGGCGTCGGCCAGGCGGTCGCGGCGCTGCCCCAGGGCTACGACACGACGCTTGTCGACGGCGTGCTGCTGTCCGGCGGCCAGTGGCAGCGGCTGGCCGTCGCCCGGTCGCTGATGCGCACCGATCCCGACCTCGTCATCCTCGACGAGCCCAACGCCGGCCTGGATGCCGAGGCCGAGCACGCCGTGCACACCGCACTGCGGCAGAGCCGGCGCGGCCGCACCACGCTGCTGATCTCGCACCGGCTGGGCGCTATCCGGGACGCCGACCTGATCGTGGTGCTGGCCCAGGGCCGCGTCGCCGAGCAGGGCACGCACGACGGGCTGATGGCCGCGGGCGGCGGCTACGCGCGGCTGTTCCGGTTGCAGTCGGCGAGCTACGGCGTGCCGGTGGCGACGTAGATGCCCTTCGTTCTGGTGGCGGCGCTCGTCGTGGTCGCGGCCGCGGCGCTGGCGCGGCGTTCGTACCGGGTCATCAACGTGACGGGACGCAGCATGCTGCCCACGTTCCGCCCCGGCGACCGGGTGCTGGTCCGCTGCCGGCCCGGCCGCACCCCGGCGCGCGGGTCGGTGGTGGTGTTCCGGGCACCGCCCGACCTCGATGTCCCCTGGTACGTCAAGCGGGTGGCCGCGGTGCCCGGCGACCCGGTGCCGCCCGAGATGCGCGCCGCCGTCCCCGACGACGTGGTGCGGTCGGGCTGCGTGCTCGTCCTCGGCGACAACCCGCACAGCGTCGACTCCCGCCTCATCGGCTACGTACGGTGCGGTTCGGTCCTCGGCACGGTGGTCCGCCGGCTGGCCTGACCCCTCGGCCCGCTACCCCTGGTCTCCGGGACGGATGAGGCCGCTCTCGTAGGCGAACGCCACCGCCTGTACGCGATCGCGCAGGTCGAGGCGGGTGAGCATCCGGGAGATGTAGGTCTTCACGGTCGCCTCGCCGAGGTAGAGGTCGGCGGCGATCTCGGCGTTGGAGCGGCCGCGGGCGGCCAGGCGCAGCACGTCGAGCTCGCGGTCGGTCAGGGTGGCGAGGCGGGCGGCGGCGGCCGGGTCCGGTGCGGGGGCGCGGGCGAACTGCTCGATGACGCGCAGCGTCACGGCCGGGTCGAGCAGCGCCTGCCCGCCGGCGACCGTGCGGACGGCCCGCACCAGCTGCTCCGGCGGCGCCACCTTGAGCAGGAAGCCGCTCACCCCGGCCCGCAGCGCACCGGCGACGGCGGCCTCCTCGTCGAACGTGGTCAGCATGATCACTTTCGCGGGGACGGACGCGACGATCTCGCGGGCGGCGGCGATGCCGTCGGAGCGGGGCATCCGCACGTCCATCAGCACGACGTCGGGTTGCTCGCGCCGCACGACGTCGAGCGCCTGCAGCCCGTCGGCGGCCTCGCCCACGACGGTGATGTCGGGCTGGTGGTCGAGCAGCATCCGCAGGCCGGCGCGCACCATCGCCTCGTCGTCGACGAGCACCACCCGGATCACGCCGCCACTCATGCCGTCACCGGAAACCCGGCCCGCACCAGGAAGCCGCCGTCGGCGCGGGCCGACGCGGCGAACTCGCCGTCGAACATCGCGACCCGCTCGCGCATCCCCACCAGGCCGTGGCCGCCGCCGGTGCCGACCCGCCCCGGCGCACCCGGTTCGTTCTCGACCACGACCGTCACCCGGCCGGCGTCACGCCGCACGGCGACGGTCGTGGGCACGGTTCCGGCGTGGCGCAGCACGTTCGTCAGCGCCTCCTGGACCACCCGGTACGCGGAGGCGTCGAGCGCCCGGGGCAGGCTCACGACGTCACCGTGTATGTGCATTTGGACCGGGAGCCCGGCGGCCCGGACCTCCGCGACCAGCTCGGCCAGTCGCGCGAGCGAGGGCTGTGCCGTCGGGTCCGGCTCCGCGCGGAGCATGCCGAGCAGCGCCCGCAGTTCGCGCACCGACTCGCGGCCGAGTCGCTCGACGCCGAGCAGCATGTCGGCTTGCGGCGTGCCGGACGGCAGGGTGCTGCGGACGGCACCGAGCTGCAGGACCATCACGCTGAGCGAGTGGGCGACGGCGTCGTGCATGTCGCGGGCGATGCGCTGCCGCTCCTCGACCACCACCGCCCGCTCCCGCGCCGTGCGCTCGGCGTCCTGCGCGGCCGCCAGACGCGCGAGCAGGTCGGCCCGTTCGCGCAGCCGGCGCGCGACGATGCCCACGCCCCAGGCGCCCCACGCCAGCAGCCCGAAGAACAGGTTCTCCCAGGCCATCGCGCCGAGCCCGGCCACCGTCGACCCGGCCGCCCGGCCCGCGATCCAGGTGCCGAGGCTCGCCATCACCTGCGCGGCCAGCGGCGCCGCCCACGATCGCCGCGGCGGCTGGCGGTAGCCGGCCCAGCCCGGCGCGAGGAAGAACGCCAGCACGACGACCCCGGTCGGGCCTGTCAGCCCGCCGACGGTGGCGATCGGGAACCCGGTGGCGACGACCGCGGTGCCGGCCACCGGCAGCCACGCCGCGATCACGGCGCCGGCGACCACGGCGGCGAGGACCGCCACCGGCGCCGCCGGGGCCCGGGAGAAGGCGCCGTCGAGCGCGATCTCCGCGACCCCGATCAGGCCGAGGACGGCGGCGGCAGCCAACGGGATCAGCTTGCTCATCGCGGGAAAGCGTAAAGGCGCAGGTGGACGGGCCGGGTCCACCCTACGGCGGACAGGTGCCGGACCGGGCGTCCGTCGTGCGGCGGGCCCGGATCGAGCCGCTGCGCAGCAGACCGGTGGGGGTGCCCGCCCCTAACTTTTCCGGCATGACGAACACGATGACCCCTCCCGTTACCACCTCCGTTCACCGCCTCCTCGGCTACGCCGCCGGCGGATCGCTGATCGCCGGCGCCGCCGCGTTCTTCGCCGGCCTGGCCACCTCGCCGGTGCAGAACGGCGACTCGAAGATCGCCTACCTGGAGTCGCTCGCCCGCGACCCGTTCCAGACCCAGCTCTCCGCGCTGTTCCTGCACTACGGCAACCTGCTGATGGGCGTCGGCCTGCTGGCGGTGCCGCTGCTGGTGCGCGGCCGGCGCGGCAGCGTGGTGACGCTCGTCGGCGCGCTGTTCGCCGCGCTCGGGCTGATCCAGAACTCGGGTGCGCTGCTGTCCGACTGGTTCCACATGGAGATCGGGCGGGGCGCACCGCCGGAAATGGGGGCGGCGATCTCGGACCGGGTGCTGGCCCACCCCGCGGTGACGCTCGCGTTCAACCCCGGCCCGCTGATCGCGATCGCGTTGCTGGTGACGTTCGCGGGGCTCGCCCGGGCCGGTGTGCTCGGCTGGTGGACGCTGCCCGCGATCGTCGCCGGCTACGCCGGCCTGCTGATGCTGCCGTACGACGTCCCGATCCTGCCCGCCCTGGGCACGGTCCCGATGCTCGCCGTCCTGGGTGCGGCCGGCGCCCGCGTGATCTCCCGCGCCCGCCTCACCTGAAGTCGACCGCGCCAGCCTCACCTGAAGGCGACGTCGGCGGCCCTCGGGACCACCTCGACCTCGTCGCCGAGGGCCCACTCCGCCACCCGCGACACGTGCGCGGCCGGCACCGCCCCGCTGATCCCCGCGGCGGCCGGGATGTCGTAGGTCGCGTGCGCGTCGTGCGGCAGCACCACGCCGTACCCCCGGCGCAGCGCGGTGCGGGCCGTCGCGCTGACGCACATCTCCGACATCACGCCGCCGACGACCAGCCGGCGGGCCCCGCGCCGGGTGAGCAGGTCACCGAGGTCGGTGCCGGCGAAGCCGTCGTCGGTGGTCTTCCGCAGGACGACGTCGTCGGGGCCGACCGGCAGGTGCAGCCGCCAGCCCGGCGTGCCGGGTTCGTCGGGCGTGCCGGCGGCCCCGTCGTTCTGCAACTGGACGACCAGCGCACCGGCGGCGCGGGCCCGGGCGGCCAGGTCTGTGAGCACCTCCAGCAGGTGGCCGGCGGCCGGTACGGCGTCGGGGCCGGTCACGAGGCCCACCTGGACGTCCACCAGGATCAGCGCGTCCACGATCATGCTCGTCATCTTCGCGCGGGCCGGTCGTGCCAGGATGACCGGATGGCGTTCGACGAGGATCTCGCCGACCGGGTCCGCGAACTGGTCGCACACGAGTCCGGGTTCGCGGAGCGGCGGATGTTCGGCGGCGTGGCGATGTTGCTCGGCGGCAACATGGCGGTTGTCGTCCGCGGGAAGGGCGGCCTGATGGTCCGCGTCGACTCGGCCGCGGCGGAGTCGTTGCGGTCCGAACCCGGCGTCGAGGCGACGGTCATGAGGGGACGCCCACTTCGCGGCTGGCTCACCGTCGACGCCTCCGCGTGCGCGACGGACGCCGCCCTGGAGGAATGGGTCGACCGCGGGGTCACCTTCACCCGGGGTCTGCCACCGAAGTAGTGCGGGTGCTCGTGCGCCGGACGAGCGTCCACGGTGCGGTGGGGGAGCCGGGCGTGCCGTCGAGGGCGGCGGTCGCGCACGCCGAGCCCTGCTCGCGCAGGGACTGGGCCACCGTGGTCAGGCCGAGTTCGGTGGCCACCGCCGCGTCGTCCCAGCCGGTCACCGCGAGGTCGGCGGGGATCGCGCGGCCGGCGGCGTGGGCCGCGCGCACCACGCCGGCCGCGATCCGGTCGCCCATCGCCGCGACGGCGTCGGGCGGGTCGGGCGCGGCGAGCAGCCGCCCGGCGAGCTGTTCGGCCTCCGCCCCGTCGTTGCGGGAGCAGACCGCCACGGTCACGTCGGCCCAGGCGACGCCGAGGTCGGCGGCCGCGTCGCGGTAACCCTCCAGCCGCTCCCGCGTCACCGGGAACAGCGCCCCCGCCGGGTCGACGCCGCGGGCGACCGTGCTGACCCGGTCGCGCGACAGCGGGAAGCTCAGGACCGCCGGCCGGCGGGCGCCGGTGAACGCCGCGACGCCCACCGCCCGGGCGGCCGACCGGTTGTCGATGGTCACCAGGCCCAGGCCGGGTACGGCGGGCCCGCCGTGCACCACGGACGGACGCTTCGTCGCGCGGACCGCGGCGAGCACCGGGTCGTCGTCGGCGGTGGTCCAGACGACGAAACCGTCGACGGCCGCCGCCCGGATCCGCGGGACGTCGTCGACCGCACCGGTGATCGGCAGGATCGTCATGCCGAAGCCGCGGTCGGCGCACACGTCGGCGATCCCGGCCAGGAACGTCACCGCCTGGGGATCGTCGAACGCGTAGGTGAGGTGCTCGCCCATGACGACGCCGAGCGTGCGGGTGCTGCCGCGGCGCAGCGACCGGGCGCTCGGGTCGGGGCCGCCGTACCCGAGGCGTTCCGCCGCGGCGAGCACCTTCGCCCGTGCCTCGCCGGAGACCCGGCCGGGCCGGTTGTACGTGTACGAGGCGGTCATCACGGACACACCGGCCAGCTCGGCCACCTGGGCGAGGGTCACGCGCTTCACGGGCGCCAGTGTATCTGTGTATCGTTACACAGGTGGTTTTGGTCAAGCAGCTGCCCGTGCGAGGCATCGTCGTCCCGGCCTTCGTGGCCTTCGCCGCCTTCGGCGCGTTCTGGGGTGTCTGGGGCGCGTCCGTCCCGCGGATCCAGGACCGGGCCGGCGTCACCGACGGCGGGCTCGGCGTCGCCCTGCTGTTCGTCGGTGCCGGAGCGCTGCCGGCGATGCTGCTGGTCGGCCGGGCGATCGACCGGTGGGGGCTGCGGGTCGCGGCATGGACGATCGGCGCGCTCGGCGTCGCCGGCGCCGGCCTCGCGCTGACCGCGGGGAGCCTGGCCGGGCTGTGCGCCGGCCTGGCGCTCGTCGGCGCGACCAGCGGCGCCGCCGACGTGGCCATGAACTCGGTCGCCGGACGGGCCGAACGGGACGCCGGCCGGCCGGTCATCACCCGGGCGCACGGCGTCTTCTCCAGCTTCGTGGTGCTCGGCAGCCTGGCCACCGGGCTGGCGTCGGCCGTGGCCCTGCCCGTACCGGTGCCGTTCCTGGCCGTCGCGGTCCTGTCCCTGCTGGCCGCGGCCATGCTGGCCGGGACGCTACCGGCCGCCCCGCCGGTCGCGCCGCCGGCCATGACCCGGCCCGCCGACGCGGACCCGACGCCCGACCCGCGCCCCTGGCGGGTCGGACCGATCCTGCTCGTCGGCGTCCTCGGCGCGCTGGCCTTCGCCAGCGAGAACGCCCACCAGAGCTGGAGCGCGGTCTTCGCCGACGGCGAACTCGGCTCCGGGCCCGGGTTGAGCGCCGTGGCGCCCGCCGTGTTCGCGGGAACCGTCGCGGTCACCCGGTTCGCGGCCGGTGGGCTCGGGTCCGGTCACGCCCGCACCGTCCTCCTCGCCGGCGCGACCGCGGCCGCCGCCGGCGCGGTGGGCATCGCCGCCGCGCCGACCCTGGCCGTCGCCGCGCTCGGGCTGGTCGTGGCGGCGGCGGGCACGGCGGTGCTGTTCCCGACGCTGGTCGGCGTCGTGTCGCGCAACGTCGACGAGGCCCGCCGGGGCCGGGCGACGTCGGTCGTCACGACCGTGTCGTACCTGGGCTTCCTGCTGGGACCGGTGTACGTCGGCCTGTTCGCCGACGCCGTCGGGCTACGGGGTGCGATGGTGGCCGTCGCCGCGCTGGCCGTGGCCCTGGTCGTCCTCGCGCCGCCGCTGCTGCGCCTGAGCGGACTCCGGACCGGATGAATCAGCCGCGCGGGAGTGCCGCGTTGCCCTTGCCCTTGGCGCTGCCGACGGTCTTGTAGTCGTCGGACCACAGCCAGCACCGCACGTACCGGTGGCCGCGCGTCCAGTCCTTCTGCACGAGGCCGAACGGGATGTACCCGGCCTGGATCCCGTCGACGGTGCCGCCCATGTAGAAGGCGATGGTGTTCCAGCACCGGTCGAGGACCGACTCGATCTGGTCGTCCTTGGGGAAGTCGGTGCCCGGAACGATGAACGCGCCCGCGAACTCGGCGTCGTGCGGCTTGGCGCAGTCGATCGCGGTCATGTCGTCCCAGTCGGTCTCCTTCAGACCGACCACGTTGGTGCACCCGTGCGCCAGCGGGCCCGGGCTGGCCAACGCGTTCTTCAGCGACCCCGACCGCTGCACGATCAGGCTGGTGGTGACGTTCTGCGTCTCCATCGCCTGGCAGGCGTACCACCGGGCGCCGGACTCCCACTGCGCCTTGGTGGGGACGAACACGGTGATGTAGATCCGCGCGCCGTACCACTCGCCGCCGAGGAACGTCTTCGAGACCTTCTCGCAGTCCTCGAACGCCGTCCGGTAGTCCCGGTCGCCGTCGGCCGGCGGTTGCGTGATCGACGCCGCGAACTCCCCGACGTGATACGTCTCGACGCCGTGGTTGCCGGTGCACGGGAGGCTCGACCGCCACTTCGGCGCGATCGAGTCGCGCGCGCGGCTCGACGCGTCGTAGCAGGCGCTGGCCGCCGGCACCAGCGGCGCCGCCGACGCCATGGCCCCCCAGTCGTCGGCCAGGTCGCCGTCGCCGGCCGACGCCGAACAGCCGCCCGTCGCGAGCATGACAACGAGCGCGAACGCGAAAACCCCCCGCTTCACGCTGCGTAGTGTGGTGAAATCCGGCCGCTCAGGCGATGGTCGATCCGACTGTTCCGACCAACCGGGTCGCCACCTTCGGGGTCAACCTTTCGGTCAACCGCCTGGTGGCGATCGGTTTCACCGAACCGGTCGAAAAGACGTTAGGACGCCGGCAGAGCGGGCAGGGTGGGGCAATGGCGACGACTACGCGGCTGATCAACGCCCACCCCGACCGCGTGTTCGCGGTCCTGGCCGACGGCTGGACCTACAGCGACTGGGTGGTGGGCACGGCGCACATCCGCAACGTCGACGCCGGCTACCCGGCCGTGGGCACCGCCGTCCACCACAAGGCCGGCCCGTGGCCGGTGTCGCTCCGCGACCGGACGACGGTGCTGGAGTGCCGCCCGGGCCGGATGCTCCGCCTGAAACTGCGGCTGTGGCCGCTGGGCGCCGGGCAGGTGCGGTTCATCCTGGACCCGGTCGGCTCCGCCGCCACCCGGCTCACCATGGTCGAGCAGTTCACCGAGGGCCCGCTTCTCGGGCTGCGCAACAAGGTCAACGACGTCATGCTGCACCTGCGCAACAAGGAGAGCCTGCGCCGCCTGGCCGACCTCGCCGTCAACCGTCGTCCCGCCGTCCTCACAGGTCCGGAACGCTGACCGAGATGCGGTCGGTGTCCGACGGCCAGTTCGGGACGACGAAGCGGTGCGTGCCGCCACCCGCCCGCGACTGCGCGACCACGGTGACGCTGCCGCTTCCGCCCGGGCTCGCCGGGACGTAGATGTCGGCGGCCGTGATGAACGTCTCGTCGAAGTCCGGGATCGCGACCGCGAGGTTCGTGCGCCGGTCGGTGTTCTGGTCGTGGGCGAAGATGCCGATCGCCCGCTTGTCGCGCGGCGCGGTGACGGCGTTGACGATGTTCGTCCCGTTGATGCTCAGGGCGTCGCCGGACGAGCCCTGGTCGCCCCACCATTCCTTGTACCGGCTGATCGACAGCGCGCTGTGCGCCGGTGAGACCGGTACCCGCGCGCCGATGCCCTCGCCGGGCCGGTTGGTCAGCAGCCGCACCAGGCGATCGGTGCGCTGCGGGGGCTGGTAGTAGTGGTGCTGGGTCTGGCCCTGCCCCTGCGCGAGCGCGAACTCGTAGCGGGTGGCCGGGTTCGCGGTGAACGGGCCGAACGATCCGTCCGCGCCGAGGGCGAACGTCGCGACCGGGCCGCCGGTCCGCTGCCCGGTGGCGTCCGCGACCTCGTAGACGGTCAGCGTCATGCCGCCCGCGCCGGCGTTGGACGGGAACAGCACCGCCCGTCCGGACACCTGCACCGGGCCGGCCTGCGGCACGACGGCGGTGGTCTGCGGCGCGGACCCGGTGAAGAACCGGTACATCTGGCTGAAGCTCTGCACCGACGTGACGGTCTGGGTGTGTGACTGGTCGCGCTGGTACACGTTGGTGGCGCCGCCGATGCGCCGCAGGATCGAGCCCTCGCCCCAGATCGCGAGCGTCGGCACGCCGCCGGGCTGGCGCAGCGCGGTGGCGCCGTCGAGGTTCACGTAGTGCGCCACCCTGGCCGCCCGTGCCGGGGTGTCGAGGTAGGACTGGCTCAGGAACGTGCCGAGCGAGTGGGCGACGAGGTCGACCTTGTCGGCGCCGGTCTGCTGCAACAGGGCGGTGATGCGCTGCTCCAGCCGGTTGAGCACGGCCGCGCTGGACTCGGTCGCGAAGCTGAAGTCGTAGTCGATCCCGTCGACGACCGTCACCGGATATCCGTTGCTGGCGAAGCGTTTCGCCTGCGTCTCGAACTGCGCGGCCGAGCCGGCGGCGCCGTGCACGAACACGATCGGCCGCGGTGCGGCGGCCCGCGCCGCCGATCCGGGCAGGACTATCGAGAACGCGGCGACGATCAGGACGACCGCGGGATGGATGCGGATCATGTCGGACCTCCCGAGGGGGTGTGGGTCCGTCAGCGTCGCGTGCCGCCGCCGTGGTGGGCATCGGCAGAATCACCGGTGTCGATGGGCGTGAGACGGGGGTCCGCGCGGGTGCGGGCCAGCATGAGCAGGCTCGCGATCACGCCGGTGCCACCGAGGACGGTCAGCCGCGGGTCCGACTCGGCCAGACCGTAGGCGCCCCAGCAGGCCAGTTCGCCGAGGATGAGCAGCCAGGTGCCGCGGGAGATGCCGGTCGGTCGGCGGGTGCGGTACGCGGTCCACACCGACGGCGTCACCTGCAGCACGAACGACGCGGCCAGCGCGGTGCCCAGCCCGGCGCGGCCGGCGATCATCCAGGCGGCGGCGAGGACGGTGGTCCAGCCGGCGACCATCACGACCGGCCGGCGTCCGACGCCGTCACGGCCGAGCAGGATCGCGAGCACGCCGGCGAACACGGTCGCGGAGATCGACGGCACCAGCGCGGTCCACATGCCCGACAGCGCGAAGTACACCGTCCACGCGGCGTTGCCGACGCTGGTGAGCGCGGCCCACGACCAGGAGACCCCGGCCGCGTCACCACGTCGCCACACGCCCACGAGTTGGGGCAGGAACTGCGGTGCGGCGAGCGCGGCGGCGGCCACCGGCAGGGCGTCGACCAGGTTCATGGCCTGCGAGACTATGCCTGTTGTGGCGCCGGTTTCCGTCAATCTCTGGCCGTTTGTCGGCGCTCGATGAAAGGATCGTGCGCGTGGATCAGACCGATCGGCAGATTCTTGCCGAGCTGCAGGTCGCCGGCCGGCTGACCGTGGCCGAACTGGCCGACCGGGTCCGGCTCAGCGCCGGCCCGTGTCACCGCCGGTTGCGCGAACTGGAGCGCACCGGCGTGATCACGGGGTACCGCGCGGTGGTCGACCCGGCCGCGGTGGGCCTGGGGTTCGAGGTCCTCGTCAGCGTGACGATGGAGCGCGAGGACTCGGCGACGATCCGGGAGTTCGAGACGGCGCTGGCGGCCGTGCCGGCGGTGCGGCACGCGGAGCGGTTGTTCGGCGACCCCGACTACCTCGTGCGCGTGGTCACCGCGGACCTCGCCGCGTACGCCGAACTGCGGGACGAGACGCTCGCGGCGCTCCCGGGCGTCCAGCGGCTCACGTCGACGATCGTGATGCGACGGATCGTCGAGAACCGGCCGCTGCCGCTGGCTCCCGTCCCCGACGGGCCGGCCGCCCGGCCGCGCCGCCGTTAGTGCGCCTCGACCTCGACCAGAGCGGCAAGGCTGTCCAGGGCCATGCGCGTGCCGGTCTCGTTGTCGGCGGCGGAGACCCCGGCGGGAACGCCCTCGTGCACGACGACGATGTCGGTGCCGCCGTCGGCGTCGGTGAGCGTCGTGGTCATCGTCATGACGCCGGCGAACCCGGGGTCGGTCGTCTCGAACTCGATCACCTCGATCACGCGCTCGTCCGGCACGAGCGTCACGAAGTGACCGTGGTAGGTGTCGGTGTGCGCCGTCGACTTCCCGGAGCTGTCCGGCGTGTCGTAGGTGAGCGAGACGCGGAACGAGCCACCCTCACGCGCGTCGAACTCGTGCACGTGGCTGGTCATACCGTCCGGCACCCGCCACCGGGCGACCGCGTCGGCGTCGAGCAACGCGCGGTAGACGGCCGGACGCGGGGCACGCACGTGTCGGGAGACCCGGGTGGAGCTCATGGAACGAACCTACCCGGCGCGGCCGGTCAGCCGGTCTCCCGGAGCAGCCGGCCGGGTTCGAAGCGGGTGTACGCGGCGTCGCCGAGTCGCTGCGCGGCGCGCTGCAACGCGTCGGCCGACGTGCGCCCGTCCCAGCGTCCGGTGCCGACCCGGTGGTCGAGGGCGAGCACCGCGGCGACGAGTTCGGCCGGGGTGAAGGCACAGTGGCCCGGGCGGGCCACGTACGCCTGGCGCAGCAGCGCGGAGCGGCCGGCCCGGCGCACGGCGTTGCGGTAGGCGTCCTCCTGCTGCACGGGGACCAGTTGGTCCGCCGTGGTGTGGACGGTGAGGACGGGCATCCGGAGCCCACCGAACGGCACGGAGGTGGCGAAGATGCGGGCGACCGCGGACGGGTCGGCGGTGACGCGTGCGGTGCGCGTCAACTGATCGAGGTCCGCCCGGAGGTCGAGGCCGGCGGCGCGGTACGCCGCCGCGACCGTCTCCCGGTCGGCGGACCGCTCCAGCAGCCGCCGGTAGTCGACGCCCCGGTTCCAGGCCGCGTTGCCGCCGACCGCCGTCTCGATGTCGAAGCGCGCCGGGGTGGTGAACTGCAGGCTGCGGATCAGCCACTCGTACTGCCCGCGCTGCACCGCGTCGGGGTCGCCGGGCGGCGGCTGTCCGGGGAGCCACGAGGGGGCGTGGTGGAACGCGGCGGCCAGCGCCACGCGGGCCCGTCCGGCGGGTGTCGTCTGCGCCCGGGTGACGGCCGCGACCAGGGCCGCCGTCGTGGCGAACGCCTCGGTGAGCGTGGCGTACCCGGCGAGCGTGATGGGCTCGCCCGGTGCCAGCAGCTGGGCGATGGCGAACTCGGCGTCGAGCTGGTAGTTGTTCAACGCCGCGCCGCCGGCGACGATCCCGCAGGTGGCCAACGCGCCGTCGATCCGGCCGCCGGCCGTCTCGGCCAGCTTCGCGGTGACCAGGCCGCCCATCGACGTACCGATCGCCAGCACCCGCCGCGGCCGGTGCCCGATGGCGTGGATCGTCGCGGCGAGGGTGTCGAGCTGATCGCGGGGGGCGGTGTTCAACGCCCATCCGGCCGCCGCGTACGACGAACCGGTCAGGCCGTAGCCCGCCGCCAGGAGCGCGGCCGCGGTCTGCGGGTCGGGGGCGTTCTGCGGGAGGTTCGGTGCCCCGGCGAACGTGGGCAGGTAGCCGTGGCTGTACAGCAGGAGCGTGCCGTTCCAGCCGGCCGGGATGTCGGCCTTCCAGGTGGTTCCGTTCGGCAGGGCGCCGGAGTACGCGGCTGCTACGGCCGGTGGGGCGGGCGCGGCCACGGCCGGCGGCGCCGCGCCGAGGACGGCGCCGAGCATCACGAACACGGCTAGCTGACGTAGGACTGGCGACCGTCGCATCATGCCTCCCGGTGGCTCGCCGCTGACGTTAGGCGAAAGCGTGACGCCAATCAATATTTTGCCGAATGATCGTCGCCGGCGGCCGATGCGCTGTCATGACCTCTCCCGTGCCGCGGCCACGAAGCGGGCGTACATGTCGTCGTACCGGGTGTCGGGGGCGGCCGGTGCGGTCCCGGCGGCGAGGGCGGGCCCGGGCGGGGTGGCGTGCCCGGACCGCACGGCCGCGAGGAGCGCGGCGCCCGCCGCCACCGGCTCCACGGCCGGCACGGTCCGGAGCGGGGTGGGCAGGACCTGCGCCTTGATCCGGGTCCACGCCGGGTTGGCGGCGACCGCGCCGCCGAACAGGTAGACCGTCGTCGCGGGGCCGGCGAGGCGGGCCTGCTCGGCGAGCATCCAGCGGGTGTGCAGGCACAGCCCTTCGAGGGTCGCCTTCGCCAGCACGGCGGGACCGTGCGCCGGCTCGCGCCCGACGATCCGGAACCCGGCGGCCGGGTCGGGCGCGGGGGTCTGCCGCCCCTGCAGGTAGGGCAGGACCAGGACGCCCGTGGGGCCGGCCGGAAGGTCGTCGAACACGGCGGTTCCCCGCTCCAGCCACGGTGCGAGCACGGCACCGGCGCTCGACGACCCGGCGAGGACCGCCCGGTACCGCCCGCCGACCGTGACGACCGTGCTCATGCCCGCCCGTCCCACCGCCACCGGATCGGGCACCCCGGCGACGACGGTCATCACCGCCTCGGCCGTGCCGAGCGAGTCGGCCACGTCGCCCGGTTCCCGCACACCGCAGGCGTACGCGCCGACGGCGTGGTCGTGCCCGGCCACCACCACGGGCGTCCCCGCGCGAAGTCCACAGTGGACGAAGTCGGCATCGGTGACGCCCGCGGCCGGACCGCCGACATACGGCAACTGTTCGGGCCGCAACCCGACCTCCGCCAGCAGCTCCGCGTCGAAGGTCTCCGGCAGGGTGGATTCCGGCAGGCGGTAGGCCATGGTGCGGCCGGCCAGCGTGTGGTCGGTGGTGAGCCGGCCGGTGAGCAGGAACGCGGCCAGGTCGGCGACGCCCGCCCAGCGCGCCGTGGCCCGCCACCGGTCGGGCCGGTTCGCCCGCAGCCACGCCCACATGGCCAGCGGCACCTTCGCACTCGGCCGGACGCCGGTGGCGGCGACCAGTTCGGCCCAGCCGAGCCGCGCCGCCAGCACGTCGGCCTCCGCACCGGCCTGGTGGGCGTTCCACCGCACCCACGGACCGAGCGGGGCGCCGTCACGGTCGAGCGGAACGCCGGTCTCCGCCATCGAGGCGATCCCGATGGCACCGGGTGGCGGCGACCCGGCGAGCACCTCTCGGATCAGGCGGAGCAGCACCCCCTTCACCGCACCGGGGGCGGGCGTCGGCGCGCTGGCGACCGCCCGCACGTCCAGCCTCGACGCGCCGACCGCCACGAGGGCGACCTTGGTGTTGGTCGTCCCCAGGTCGATGCCCAGGGAACACTGTTCCTGATCCACGTCTATACGATGCTGCGTCATGGTAGCTGTGAGGCCGTGGCACCTGCTGGTGCTCTGTTTTCTGGTGATGATGGTCGTGGTGGTGGGTGCCATCGTCGTCGCCGTGATCCAGTCCCAGAAACGCCGCTGATCGGCACCAGTTGATCTCTGGACTGGGCACTCAGGCACGTCTCCCCGCGTCGACGAGGTGCCTCAGTGCCCGGTCAGAAGATCAACTCTAAATGACCCGCGAAGACGCCGAGCCGCTACAGATCAACGCGAACACCGGCGGTCTTGACGAGGCGTGGTTGGGGTCACACGGCGGTCGGCGCTTCGCGGGGCTAGCCTCGGCATCAAGTGGACACAGCGTCCACTTGGCCGAGGAGGTGGCACCGTGATCGGGGTCGTATTCGGGAGTCTGACGCCGCCGGAGGAACTCGCCCGTGGGGCGGCCCTCGCCGAGCAGTTGGGATTCGGTGAACTGTGGTTCTCCGAGGACTGCTTCTTCACCGGCGGACTGTCCGGCCTCACGCAGCTGCTCGCCTCCACCACGACGATCCCGGCCGGGCTCGGGCTCGCCAGCGTCATGACGCGGCATCCGGCCATCCTGGCCATGGAGCTCGCCGGCCTGGCGCGCATGCACCCGGGCCGGGTCAAAGCGGCCGTCGGGCTCGGCAACCGGCAGTGGCTCACCCAGATGGGACTGGTGCCGCCGCGTCCGCTGAGCACCGTCCTCGACCGGCATGACACGGTCCGCCGCCTCCTCGCGGGGCACGAGCACAGGGGCATCCAGCTTGCCTACCCGCCCGCGGAGCCCCCACCCCTCTGGATCGGCGCCGTCAACGAGAAGGCACTCCGCGCCGCCGGCGCCACCGCCGACGGTGTGCTGCTGTCGGTGCTGTCCGGGCCGACCTACATCCGGTGGGCGCGCGAGCAGGTCGCCATCGGCGCGGCGGCCGCGAACCGGGACGTCCCACCCATCACCGCGTTCGTGCTGGCGTCGGTCGGCGAGGAGGCCGCCGCACGGGACGCGGTCAGCGACGCCGTGACGTTCTTCGCCACCGCCGAGGCGCACACCGCGCTGGTCACCCGGTCGCGCGCACCGGGCGAGTTCGCCGTCGCCGGCAGCGCGACGCAGGTCCGCGACCAGTTGGCCGCACTGCTCGACGCCGGCGCCGACTCCCTCGGCCTGTGGCTGTTCCCACCGGAGAAGCTCGCCGGGCAACTGGAACGGATCGCGCAGGACGTGCTTCCCCGGCTGACAACGGCGAATTGATCTTCCACGCTACTTCCACGCCGGTCCCGGATTCTGTCACGGGACGTCCGGCGAGGGAGGCGAGTGGAGACAGCAGCGCTCTTCTGCCTTCCGTACGCGGGCGGCGACGAACTCGCCTACTGGCGCTGGGCCGATCTGCTCGCCGGCACCGCGCGCGTGCACGCGATCGGCCGCGAGGGCGCGCCGTCGGTCGACCGGGTTTGCGACCGGATCGCGGCCGAGGACGGCCCGTTCGCCATCTACGGCCACAGCATGGGCGCGCGGCTCGGGTTCGAGGTGGCCCGCGAACTCCGCCGTCGCGGGGCGCCGCTGCCGGTGCGGTTCTACGTCGGCGGCGCGCACCCGCCCGACGTCCGCGAGCCGATCGCCCGCGTGGCGCACATCGACATCGGCGAGTTCATCGATCAGCTCGTCACCCGCGCCGACACGCCGGCCGCCGTCCGCGACGACCCGGACATCCGCGCGGCCGTCGAGCCCGCGCTGGCGGCCGACCTCGCCTGGCTGCAGGCGTACCGGTTCCGGCCCGAGCCGCCGCTGCCGGTCCCGATCGTCGCGTTCGCCGCCACCGACGACCACGAGGTTCCGCGCGACCTGATGCTCGGCTGGGCCCGGCACACCTCGGCCTGGTTCCGGCACCACACGCTTGCCGCGGGGCATTTGTTCGTGGGCACCCACGCGGCGGACGTCACGGCTTTGGTCGAAAGATCCGGGGATACGGGCACAGCGCCACCCGGGTACGACGAGGTGCACCTGTGGCGGGTCGAACCGTCCACCATGGACAAAGCGGAACGCCTTGTCCTGGAACGGTATCCGAGCGGCACCGCCGGTTCCCGGGTCGTGACGGCGGCCGGCGGCGGCACCGTGCTGGTCGCGATCGGCCCGTCGGTGCGGGCGGTCGCCGTCGAGCGGGTGCGCCCGATCGACGACCTCGACGCGCTCTGCGCCCGCCTCGACCCCGACGAGCGCGCAGCCGTCCTCGGCGAGCCCGAGGAGGACCAGGTGCGCGCCGCCCTCCAGGCCCTCACCGCCCACGCGGTGCGCGCGGCGGGCGCGGTGCGCCGTCTCGACCTCGGCAACGCCGTCGCGGCGATCGCCACGGCGGGCGCTCCGGATCCGGTGCGCATCCGGTACGAGACGACCACGGGGGACGCGCGGTAGATGGACGCACCGTTACCCGACGCCCCGAACCCCGAGTGGACGCGCGGCCCCGGCCACGATCCGCCGGACGTCACCGTCTGGGACCTCGTGGTGGCCCGCGCCACCGAACGGCCGGACGCCGAAGCCGTGCGGCAGTGGGAGTCCCGGCTGAGCTACGCCGACCTCGTCGGCGCCGCGTCCGCGCTCGCCGCCCGGATCCGGGCGCACGGCGCCGGACCGGGTGCGCTGGTGGGGGTCTGCGTGGCGCGCACGCCGCTGATGCCGGTGGCCGTGCTCGGCGTCCTCGCGAGCGGCGCGGCGTACGTCGTGCTCGACCCGGCGCACCCACGCCGCCGGCTCGACGACGTGCTCGACGACGCCGGGATCGCGGTGGTGGTCGCCGACGCGCCGGGTGCCGCGCTGCTGGCGGGCAGCGGCCGCACGGTGCTCGTCCCGGAACCCGACGACCGCGCGCCGACGGCAGGACCTCCCGACCCGGCCGGCACCGCCTACGTCCTCTACACGTCGGGGTCGACCGGGCGGCCGAAGGGCGTGCAGGTCGGCCACCGCAGCGTCACCGCGTTCGTCACCGCCGCGGGTGTCCACTTCGGACTCGACGGCGACACCCGCGCGATCGCGTTCGCCGCGCTCGGGTTCGACGTGTCGGTGCTCGACCTCCTCACGCCGTTGACGCGGGGATCGAGCGTGCGGCTGGTGCCCGACGCCGACCGCGTGGATCCGGCGCGCCTGCAACGGTTCCTGGAAGCTCACGACGTCACCTGGGGGTTCCTCCCACCGGCGCTGCTGCCGCTCGCCGATCCGACCCGGCTGCCGCACCTGCGCGACCTGGTGACCGCCGGCGAGCCGCCCGGCCCGGAACAGGTCGCCCGGTGGACGGCCACCGGCACCCGCTTCCACAACTGGTACGGCCCGACCGAGACGACCGTGTGCGTGGTCGGCACCGAACTGACCGGCACCTGGGACCGGCCGGTGCCGATCGGCCGGCCGCTGCCCGGCTGCACCGCGTACATCCTCGACGGCGACGGGGCGCCGTGCCCGCCCGGCATCGCCGGCGAGTTGCACATCGGCGGCCCGCAGGTGGCCGTCGGCTACTGGCGGCGCCCCGACCTCACCGCCGAACGGTTCGTGACGCGGCCGGACGGCGAGCGCCTCTACCGCACCGGCGACCGCGCCGCGTGGGAACCCGACGGGCGCATCGCGTACCTGGGCCGGCTCGACCGGCAGGTGAAGATCCAGGGGCAGCGGGTCGAGATCGGCGAGGTGGAGGCGGTCGTCCGGGCCCACCCGGGCGTGCTGCAGGCGGTGGTCGACGCCGTCGACGACGGGCTCACCGCGTACGTCACGCCGGCGGGCGCGCCGGACCTCGCCGCGCTGCGCGAGCACTGCGCGCGGCGGCTGCCGGGCTACATGCTGCCGACCCGGGTCGTGCGGCTGGCCGCGCTCCCGCTGACGACGGCGGGCAAGACGGACACGACCGCGTTGCGAACCGTCCACGATGGACGGTTGGCACCGGTCGCGGCCGTGTGGGCGGAGATCCTGGACGCGCCGGATCCCCGGCCGGACGACACGTTCCTCGACGCCGGCGGCCACTCGCTGCGGGCGATGCGGCTGGTGTCGGCGTTGCGGCAGCGCCTCGGGCGCGACGTGTCGGTCGAGGACGTCCACGCGGGCGGCACGCTCGACGGCCTCACCCGTCGGGTCCTGGCGGCACCCGCCCTGCCCGAATCTCACCCGGTGCGTGCCGCCACGCCGACGTTGTCGACGGCCCAGCGGCGGATCTGGTTCGTCGAACAGGTCTCGCCCGGGACCTCGGCCCACGTGGTCGCGTTCGCGCACCGGATCCGCGGCCCGCTCGACGTGGCGAGACTCCGCGGCGCGCTCGCGACCGTGGTGGCCCGGCACGAACCGTTGCGGTGGCGGGTGCCGCAGCGCGACGGCGTCCCGTACGTGCGGGTCGAGCCGCCGGGCCCGGTTCCGCTGCCGGTCGTCGACGCGACGGAGGACGGCCTCGACCGCTTTCTTGACATGGCCGCGACGACCCCGTTCGACCTCGCTGACGGTCCACTGTGGAGGGCGGCGGTGGCCCGCCTCGGCTCCGCGGACCACGTGCTGGTGACCGGCGTGCACCACATCGTGTTCGACGGCTGGTCGCAGGACGTGTTCCTGCGCGACCTCGCCACCGCCTACACCGGTGTCCACAGTGGACCCCTGGTCGCTACGTTCGACACCTACGTCGCGACGCTCGCCGCGCGGGCCGCCCGCACCGGCGCGGCCGACCTCGCCTGGTGGACCGACCGGCTCGCCGGCGCGCCGACCGTCTGCGACCTGCCCCGCGACCGCCCGCGGCCACCCGCGCAGACGTTCCGGGGGCTGCGCCGGAGCACCACGCTCGACCCGGCGACCACCGACGCCGTGCGGGCGCTGGCCCGGCGGTGCGGTGCGACCCCGCACGCGGTGCTGCTGGCCGTGTTCGGGTGCCTGCTCCGGCGCCTCACCGGAAGCACCGACCTCGTCGTCGGCGTCCCCTACGCCGACCGCGAGGACGCCGCGTTCGAGCCGCTCGTCGGGCTGCTGCTGCACATCCTGCCGGTCCGGCTGCGGATCGACGACGACGAGCCGGTGACCGTCCACATCGGACGGTGCGCCGAGGAGGTGCGGGCGGCGGCCGCGCGCCGCGCCGCGCCGCTGGACCGCGTCGTGGAGGCGCTGCGGGTGCCCCGCGACCTCGGCCGCAACCCGCTGATCCAGGTACTGTTCAACCAGCACGACGACGCGGCCGCCCGGCTCCACCTGCCCGGCTGCGCGGTGACCCCGGTGTCGGCCGGCCTGCCGGGCTCGCTCTTCGACCTGACGGTTTACGTGGGCGGGGACGCCGATCGCGTCCAGGTGGTGGCGAACCCCGACCTGTACGACGCCGCCCGGGTGGAGGCGTTCCTCGCCTCGTACGTCCACCTCCTGCAGCGGCTGACCGCCGAACCGGACGCGCCGGTCGGCGCCGCCGCCGCGCGCCCACCGTTCACCGTCGAGGCGCCGGTGCCGCCGCCCGCCCGGCCTGTCGCCGCCCGGACCGCCCGCCGCGTCGCGGCGCCAGCGGTGTCCGTGCCGGTGCCGCCGCCCGCCGGGCCCGTCGCCGACCGGATCGCCCGCCGCGCCGCGGCGACTCCCGACACCGTGGCGGTCGACGGCGCGGGTGGCCCCGTCACCTACCGGGACCTCGACCGGCAGCGGCGACGCGTCGCCGCCGGGGTGGCCGCGGGGTTGGCCGCCGCCGGCATCGCGCCCGGTGCGACCGTCGCGGTCCTGGCGACCCGCCACACCGCGCTGCCGGCGCTGCTGCTCGGCATCCTCACCGCCGGCGCCCGCTGGGCGGTCCTCGACACCGCGCACCCCGCGCCGGCGCTCGCCGCACAGGCGGTGGCCGCCGACGCCACGGCGCTCGTCGCGACCCCGGACGCGACGGTCCCCGCCGACCTGGCCCACCTGACCCGACTGTCCCCGATGGACGGTCCCGACCCGGCCCGGGCACCGGCGGGGTACCTCTCGTTCACGTCCGGCACGACCGGCCGGCCGCAGGTCGTCGTCGCGCCGGCCGAACCGCTCGCCGCGTTCCTCGGCCACTACCCGGCCGCGTTCGGGCTCGGACCGGGGGACCGGTTCGCGATGCTCGCCGGGCTCGCCCACGACCCGCTGCTCCGCGACGTCTTCACGCCGCTGGTGCTCGGCGCCACGCTGGTCGTTCCCGAGCAGGCGTGGATCCGTGACCCGGTGCGGCTGCACGGGTTCCTGGCCGCCCGCGGGGTGACGGTCGCGCACGTCACCCCGCAACTGGTGCGGATGCTCGGCACCGTGCCCGCCGCCGCGTTGCCGGCGCTGCGCCTCGTCGTCTCGGCCGGCGACCATCTCACGGCCGCCGACGTCGCGCGGATGCGGGCGCTCGCGCCGAACGCCCGGCTGGTCAACGGGTACGGCACCACGGAGACCCCGCAACTGCACGCCTGGCACGAAATCGAGAGCGGCGGGACGCAGGAGACGGTGCCGGTCGGCCGCGGCGTGCCCGGCAGCACGCTGACGGTCGTGGACGCCCACGGCCGTCCCGCCGCCGTCGGCGAACTCGGCGAGGTGGTGGTGCACAGCCGCAACCTCGCCACCGGCTACCTCGACCCGCGCCGCACCGCCGACCGGTTCCCGGCACCCGGCACCTACCGCACCGGCGACCTCGGCCGGCACCGCGCCGACGGGTCGGTGGTCCTCGCCGGGCGGGCCGACCAGCAGGTGAAGGTGCGCGGTCACCGGGTGGAACTGGCCGAGATCGAGGCGGCGCTGGCCGCGCACCCCGACGTGCGCACGGCCGCCGCCGTACCGGTCGAGACCGGCGGCGAGCGGGCGATCCGGGTGTTCGTGGCACCGGCGCAGCCGGACCTGTCCGTCGCCGACCTGACCGACCACCTCCGGCGCCGGTTCCCCGAGCCCGCCGTGCCGGCCGACATCCGGCTGGTGCCGGCGATCCCGCTCACGGCCAACGGCAAGGCCGACCGGGCCGGGCTGGCCGCCCTCGCGCCGCCACCGGTGCCGGGCCGGGCCGCCGACGACGAACTGCGGACCCGCACCGAACGGCTCGTCGGCGGCGTGTGGCGGTCGGTGCTCGGCCGGCCCCGGATCGGCGCCGAGGACAACTTCTTCGACGCCGGTGGGCACTCGCTGGCGCTGGCGACGGTCGCCGCCCGGCTGTCGGCGGCGCTCGGCGCCGAGATACCGATCGTCGAACTGTTCAACCGCCCCACGATCCGGTCGCTGGCCGGATATCTCGACGGCGCCACCACGCGGCCGGGACTCGACCGGGCCGCCCGCCGGGTCGCCGCGCGTCGCGGTGCGATCCACCGCGACCGGGCCCGCCGCGGGAACCTCACCACCACGGAACCGACAGGAGATGGTTGACCATGACCGCCACTGATGAACCGACCGTGGAGCCGATCGCCGTCATCGGCCTGGCCTGCCGGATGCCCGGCGCCGCCGACGCCGACGCGTTCTGGGAGATGCTCGCCGACGGCACGGAGGCGGTGCGGTTCTTCACCCTCGACGAGCAGCGGGCGCTGGGCGTCCCCGAGTCGATCGTCACCGATCCGAACTTCGTGCCCGCGGCGGCGATCCTCGCCGACCACGACGCGATCGACACCGGCGTCTTCGGGATGTCGATCCGGGAGGCGGAGATCCGCGACCCGCAGCACCGGCTGCTGCTGGAACTGAGCCACACGGCCCTCGAGGACGCCGGCTACGACCCGTCGCGGTACGCGGGCGAGATCGGCAACTACGCGACCGTCGGCCCGGACGTGTACCAGTGGCTGAACATCCGCAGCAACCCGAAGGCGTACGCGAACGCGGGCTGGCTGGCCGTGATGGTCGGCAACCATCCCGACTACGCGGCGACGCTGACGTCCTACAAGCTCGGCCTGCGCGGGCCGAGCCTGACGATGAACACCGCCTGCTCCAGTTCGCTGGTGTCGCTGCACCTGGCCTGCGAGGCGCTGCGCAACGGCGAGTGCGACATGGCCCTCACCGGCGGCGCCACGATCGACATCCCGGCCGGGCACGGCTACCTCTACGACGAGGACGGCATCACCGCGCCCGACGGCCACTGCCGCCCGTTCGACGCCGACGCCCGGGGCACGATCTGGGGCAGCGGCGGCGGTGTGGTGGTGCTCAAGCGGCTCGCCGACGCGATCGAGGACGGCGACAACGTCCGCGCGGTGATCCTCGGCAACGCCATCAACAACGACGGCGACACGAAGGTCGGCTTCTCCGCGCCCAGCGCCGAGGGCCAGGCGGCGGTCATCGCGCAGGCGCTCGGCGTCGCGGGCGTCGACCCGCGCACGATCACCTACGTCGAGGCGCACGGCACCGGTACCGCGCTCGGCGACCCGATCGAGGTGTCGGCGCTGTCGGGCGTCTACCAGCAGGACACCGACGAGGCCGGCTGGTGCGCGATCGGCTCGGTGAAGTCGAACATCGGCCACCTCGGGCAGTCGGCCGGCGCCGCGGCGCTCATCAAGACCGTTCTCGCGCTCGAACACGGCCAGATCCCGCCGAGCCTGCACTACCGCAGCCCCAACCCGAAGATCGAGTTCGGCCGCAACCCGTTCCACGTGGCCACCGCGCTCACCAAGTGGGAGCCCGACGGCGTGCCGCGCCGCGCGGCGGTGAGCTCGTTCGGTATCGGCGGGACGAACGCGCACGCCATCCTCCAGGAGGCGCCGGCCCGGTCCGCCGGGACCCGGGAGACCCGGCCGGCGCACCTGCTCATGCTGTCGGCCCGCACCGACACCGCGCTCGCCGTCCAGCGCGAGCGGCTCGCCGCCCACCTGGCCGCGCACCCGGACCTCGACCTCGCCGACGTCGCCCACACGCTGCGGGTCGGCCGCCGCCAGCTGGCGCGGCGGGCCGCGGTCGTGGCGACCGACGTCCACGACGCCGTGCGGGCACTCGCCGACGACAAGCGGGTCGTCACCGGTGTGGCCGGCCGCCGCGCGCCGCGCGTGGCGCTGCTGTTCTCCGGCCAGGGCGCGCAGTACGCCGGCGCGGCGGCCGGCCTGTACCGCACGGAACCGGTGTTCCGGGCGGCGGTCGACGAGTGCGCAGCCGCACTGTCTAATGTGGACCTTCCCGACGTGTTGTTCGGCGCAGGAGACGGCGCGGAGGAGCGGCTGCGCCTGACCGGCAACACCCAGCCGGCGCTGTTCACCATCGGCTACGCGCTGGCCCGGCTGTGGCAGTCGTGGGGCGTCGAGCCGGCCGCGATGCTCGGCCACAGCATCGGCGAGTACGTCGCGGCGACGCTCGCCGGCGTCTTCGAGCTCGCCGACGCGGTGCGCCTGGTCGCGGACCGGGGCCGGCTCATGCAGCGGATGCCGGCCGGGTCGATGCTGGCCGTGTCGCTCGACGAGGCCGAGGTGCGGCCGATGCTGCCCGACGGGCTGTCGGTGGCGACCGTCAACGCGCCGGGGTCGTGCGTGGTGGCCGGCCCGACCGACCTGGTGCGGGCGTTCGCCGAGCGACTGAGCGGTGACGGGACCGGCGCGACGATGCTGCGGACGTCACATGCCTTCCACTCGCCGATGATGGAACCGATCCTGGCCGAATTCCGCGACCTCGTCGCCGCGACCGCGCGGACCGCGCCGCGGCTGCCGTTCCTGTCGAACGTGACCGGTACCTGGATCACCGCCGACGAGGCGACCGACCCGGGGTACTGGGCCCGGCACCTGCGCGAGCCGGTGCGCTTCGGCGACGGCGTCGCGACGCTTCTCGCCGACGGCGAGTGGGTGTTCGTCGAGTGCGGCCCGGGTCGTCAACTGGCCGGCCTCGTGCGGCGCCAGCTGTCGCGCGACGCGGTCCCGCCGCAGCCGAGCCTGCCCGGCCCGGCCGACGGTGTCGACGACCTCACGGTGCTGTACAAGGCGGCCGGAACCCTGTGGGCGCACGGCGTTCCGGTCGACCGGGACGCGATGGGGCCGTGGGCGCGGCGGGTTCCGCTGCCGACGTACCCGTTCGAGCGGGTGCGGGCGTGGGTCGAGCCCGACCGCGCCGTGGCCGGGTTCTCCGCGCAGACGTCGGCGGTGGCGAGCCGGTCGGAGCGCGGGGGAGTGCTGCCGGTCGACGGCTGGGCGTGGGTGCCGACGTGGCGGCAACTGCCGCCGGGGCCGTCGACGGAACAGTTGCCGGCACGCTGCCTGGTGTTCGCCGATGACAACGGCCTTGCGGCCGCCCTGCGCGGCAGGGGCACCGAAGTGGTCCTGGTCCGACCGGGCACGGCGTTCGGGCCAACGGGGGACGGCTACACGGTGCGGCCGTCGGAACGGGCCGACTACGACGCGTTGCTCGCCGTGCTGGCGGGCGACGGCGGGGTACCGGCCCGGGTCGTACACGCCTGGACGGCCGGTCCGCCGGCCGTCCAGGCGGATCCGTGGACCGCGCAGGAGCACGGCTTCTTCAGCCTGCTGACCCTGGTGGGGTCGCTGGCGGCCGCCGACCACCCGGACACCGTGCGGCTCGACGTCCTCACCCGCGGCACCACCGACGTGACCGGCACCGACCTGGTGCGTCCCGAGCACGCGACGGTCGCCGGCATCGTGCGGGTGGCGCCGCTGGAACTGCCGTGGCTCGACGTCCGGCACGTCGACCTGGATCCGTCCACTATGGACGGTTGGGATCTCGCCGCCGACGAGCTGGCCCGCAAGCCGGAGACCGACGAGGCCGGCCTGTGCCCGCCCACCGCGCTGCGCGGCCACCGCCGCTGGACGCCCGGCTACGAGCAGGTCGCGCTCCCCGACCGGTCCAACGCCGGGCTGCGCACCGGCGGCGTCTACGTGATCACCGGCGGGCTCGGCGGCATCGGCATCACCGTCGCCGAGGATCTCGCCTGGCGGTGCCGCGCCAAGGTCGTGCTCGTGTCGCGCGGCGGCCTGCCGCCCCGGGTGCGCTGGGAGGAGCACCTGGAGGCGCACGGCAGCACCGACCGCGTCGGCCGCGCGATCGCCGCGGTGCGCCGCATCGAGGAGGCGGGCGGGGAGGCCCTCGTGCTCGCCGCCGACGTCACCGATCCGCAAGCCCTGCGCCGGGTGCGGCGCGAGACACTCGCGATGTTCGGCGCGGTGCACGGCGTCATCCACGCGGCCGGTGTGCCGGGCGGCGGCGTCGCCGAGGTCAAGGAGCGCGCGGACGCCGAGCGCGTCCTCGCGCCCAAACTGCGGGGGACGCTCGCGCTCCGCGAGGCGTTCGGCGACCTGCCGCTGGACGTCGTGCTGCTGTGCTCGTCGGTGACCGCGGTGGCCGGCGGCTTCGGGCAGGTGGACTACTGCGCCGCGAACGCATTCCTCGACGCGCACGCCCGCGGTGCGCACGGCTGGCAGGCCCGGGTGGTATCGGTGAACTGGGGTGGTTGGCTGGAGGTCGGCATGGCCGCCGAGGTGGCCGCGCCGGAGGCGATCCGGGCCGCTGCTCCCGCGTCCACTGTGGAGGGACCACCCGAGACGGTGACCGTCGTCGACCACCCGGTGGTGGCCGGGCGGCACGACCGCGGCACCGGCGCGCTGCCGTGGTGCGGCGGCCCGGTGTCGGCCGCCACCCACTGGGTCCTCGACGAGCACCGCATGTCGCCGACGCCGCTGATGCCCGGCACCGGCTACGTCGAGATCGCCCGCGCCGCCGCCCAGGCGACCCTGCCGCCGGCCGCCGAGGGCCAGGTGATCGAACTGCGCGACGTCGTGTTCGTGGAGCCGATGCCGGTGCCCGACGGCACCTCCGCCGACCTGAAGGTCGTGTTCGAGGCCGACCCCGACGGCGTGGAGTTCCAGGTCCGTTCCGTCGCAAGTGGACGGACGTCCACGCACGCCCGCGGCACCGCCGGCTGGTCCGACGCCGGGGAAGCCCCGCTGGTGGACCTCGACGCGATCCGCGGCCGCTGCGCGCAAGCCGGCGGGCAGGGCGGCGTGGCGCTGTCGAGCCTGCTCACGTACGGCCCGCACTGGCAGAACCTGCGCACCTGGTACACCGGCGACGGCGAGGCGCTGGCGTACCTGGAGGCCAACGACGTCGTCGCGGCCGATCTGCACCGCTGGGTGCTGCACCCGGGCATCCTCGACGAGGCGACGTCGTTCGCCCGGTTCAGCGTCGAGGGCCATTACCTGCCGCACAGCTACGGGCAGGTGGTGGTGCGCGGGCCGATGCCGGCGACGATGTGGAGCCACCTGCGGTTCCGCGACAGCGCGAGCGCCGAGGTGATCGTCGCCGACGTGTCGCTGATCGACGAGTCCGGCCGCGAGTTCGTGACCATCAGCGACTACGTGCTGCGCCGCATCGACCCGGACGCCGTGCACGCGACGGTGTCGGTCGCTCCGTCGCCGTCCACTGTGGACGTTCCCGCCCCGGATGCCGCTCCGGGTCGGGTCGGCATCCGTCCGGCCGACGGCGCCGAGGCCCTCGCCCGGCTGATCGCCGTGCCGCTGGGGCCGCAGGTGGTCGTCACCGCGACGCCGTTGCCCGATTACCTCGCCGAGGTCGGCGGCTTCACCAGCGACGCCGTGGAGGAGCTGACGGCCGACACCCGTTCGGCGCCGGCCCGGCCACGGCCGGACAGCTACGTCGCGCCGCGCACCGACCTGGAGACCACGGTGGTCGGGCTGTTCGCCGAGGTGCTGGGCGGCGAGGCCATCGGCGTTGAGGACGACTTCTTCGACCTCGGCGGCAACTCGCTGGTGGCGGTGCAGCTGATCGCGTTGATCCGCAAGCGGATCCAGGTGAAACTGCCGATGCGCAGCCTGTTCGAGGAGCCGACCGCCGCCGGGGTGGCACGGCTGGTCGAGCAGGTCCGCGCCGAGGACGGTGCCGGTGCCGCCGACAGTGCCGCCGACAGTGCTGCCGCCGCGGCCGGGAGCGAGGGACCGGCGGGCGGCATGGCGATCAAGCGGCAGCCGCGCCGCGCCGACACCGCCGGGACCGGATGACCCGGCCGGCCACTACCCGAACAGTTCGTGGGTGGGTGGGGTCTCGCCGATCGGGTACTCGGCGCCGACCGCCCGCCACCACGGCTCGAGCGGGGTGAACACCACGCCCAGTTCCTCGTGCGCCACCGCGGCGTACGGCCCGGTCGCCGCGACCCGGTCGATCGGGACCGCGTATGCGTCGGCGACGGCGGCCCAGGCGACCGGGCCGTCGACGGTGCCGTCGTCGAGGACCTCGGCGCCGTCGGCCGCGGGCACGTCGAGGAGCGACGGTTCGCCCTCGCTGTCCCGGTCGCCCTCGGGGTACACGTAGACGTGCTGGAGGCGGCGCAGGCCGGCCGGCGTCCGCGCGAGGATGAGGTGTTCGGCGCCGTACTCGTCGTGGTCGAGGCCGATGATCATGCGGCGGACGCGGCCCGCCTCGGCGGCGGCGGCCAGGGCCTCGGCGAGCCACGCGTTGCCCCAGGTGGCGAACAGGCTCACCCGGTCGTTGTCGGCGAGCCAGACGGCCACCGGCGACACGCGCTTCGACAGCGGCGGTTCCTGGACGGCTGCCGCGAGGCCGTCGAACAGCGCCTGCGGATCGGTGCCGGGCTCGAGGTCCACCACGGCGAAACCCATGAAGGTCGACATTCCGGCGACCGTACCGGATCAGGGACCGGCCCGGCGGCGCCCCGCCGGGACGGGGAGCACGCCGGTGGCGACGGCCGTCGCGAGGTAGCGGCGCATGAGCGCCTCGTCCACCGGCGGGCAGTCCGACCCGGACCGTCCGATGTGGACGGCCGGGACGTCGGCGGAGGCGGCGGTCAGCGGGATCGCGACGGCGGCATGGTCGGGATGGCGCAGCGCGACCCCGGCCCACTCGTCGGCGGGCAGCCGCGGCAGGTCGAACCCGTACCCGGCCACCCAGTCGACGACGTCGCGCAGGCTGGTCGGCCTGGTCGGGAGCAACGTGGCCACCGGCGCGTCGGCGGCGGCGCCCCGGGTCCGCGACAGCGACACGAGGGTGCGGGCGACCCAGTCGACCGGGGTCCACGGCTCGGCGACCCGCAGGTCGGGCAGCGTCGACAGGTCGACCGCGGCGCGGAGCACCCGCCAGATGAGGTCGTCGGGGTTGACCGCGGTGCCGTCGCCGGGTCCGACGACCCGGCCGAGCCGGTAGATGGCCACCGGCAGCCCGCGCCGGCCGGCCTCCGTCACCAGCCGTTCGGCGATCTCCTTGCTGTGCGCGTAACCCGGGCCGCGGAGACCGGTCCGGCCCGCGACGGCGACCGTCGAGACGTGGTGCACGGCGGCCGGCCGGCCGGTGGCGGCCAGGCGCAGGATCTCCCGGGTCGCGAGGACGTTCGCGGCCCGGGCGCTGTCGTACCCCACGGCGAGGCTGACGTTCGCGGCGGCGTGGTAGACGGCGTCGACGTCGGCGGCGAGCCTGTCGAACGCGGCCGGGTCGAGGTCGAACCGCGGCCGTCCGAGGTCGGCGGGAACGGGGTGGACGCGGGCCGCCAGTCCCGGAACGTCGGGGGTGCCGGCCGCCGTCAGTGCGCGGGTGATCCGGTCGGCCGCGACGGCGGGGTCGTCGGCGCGGACCGGGCACACGACCCGGACGTCGGTCGTGGTCAGCAGTTCGCGCAGCAGGTACCGGCCGACGAAGCCGGTCGCGCCGGTGAGCAGGACGGTCCGGGCGGCGGCCGCCGTGCGGGCGGGGCCCGGGCCGGGGCGGATGTCGGGCGGGAGAACGGCGTCCCGCAAGGCCGGGTCGTGGCCTTCCGGTACCCGGGCGCCGGCCAGGGCGTGGGCCAGTCCCGCCACCGTCGGGTGCTCGAACACCGTCCCGACGGTGATCTCGCGGCCGAGAACGGCGGCCAGCCGGTTGGCGATCTGGATGGTCTGCAACGACCGGCCACCGACGTCGAAGAAGTCGTCGTCGACGGACGCCGGCGCGGTGCCGAGCACGGCCGTCCACGCGTCGAGAACGACCCGTTCGATGCCGTCCGCGGCGACGGCGCGAGGCCCGGTGTCCCGCTCCCGCAGCGCCGCGCGGTCGACCTTGTTGTTGGCCGTCCGCGGGATCGCCGGCACGGCGACGAACGTCGACGGAATCATCACCGCGGGGAGGACCGCGCCGAGTCGCGCCGGCAGGTCCGCCGCAACGGGCCCGGCGGTCACGATGTACGCCACCAGTCGTACCGTGCCCGTCGCGGTGGGGACGGCGACGACGGCCGCGTCGCGGATCGACGGATGGTCGAGCAGCGCCGACTCGATCTCCGCCGGATCGACCCGGTGACCGCTGATCTTCAACTCGTCGTCGCGGCGGCCGACGAACACGAGTTGGCCGTCGGCGCGTCGCCGGACCAGATCGCCGGTCCGGTAGGCGCGGACCCCGTCCAGCGTGACGAACCGCCGTGCCGTCAGGTCCGGCCGGTTCAGGTAGCCGTCGGCGAGGGTGGGGCCGGCCAGGTACAGCTCGCCGTCGATGACCGCGGCCCGCACTCCGGCCAACGGCAGCCCGATCGGCACGTCGGTGTCGGCCGGGGTCAGGTCGGCGGCGGTCGCCACCACCGTGGCCTCCGTCGGGCCGTAGGAGTTGATGAGCCGTACCGTCGCCGGCCACCGGGCGACGCGGGCCGGTGCGGCCGCCTCGCCGCCGATGATCACCGTGCGGATGCCGGCCGGCAGCGTCGCGCCGCCGCCCACCAGGTAGGCGACCTCGTGCCAGTACGCGGTCGGCAGGTCGAGCACGGTCACGCCGGCGTCCGCGCAGCCGGACAGCAGGCGGGGCACCGATTCCAGCATGGCCGGCGTCCGGATCACCAGTGTCGCGCCGGCGCACAGCGTCACGAACAGTTCCTCGACGCTCGCGTCGAAGTGCAGCGGAGCGAACTGCAGGACGCGGTCGTCGGCGGTGATTCCGTACCGGGCCGTGGCGGCGGCCACGAAGTGTGCCAGCGCGGCGGCGCCGACCACCACGCCCTTCGGCCGCCCGGCCGAGCCCGAGGTATAGGAGACATAGGCAACGGTGGCCGGTGTGGTCGCGGCCGTGTCCGGGCCGTCGGCACCATTTATGGGACGCACAACCGCCCGGTCGCCGTACGCCACCGCTTCGCCCGGCAACGCCACCACCACCGCCGGGTCGGCGTCGTCGAGCACGGCCCGTACCCGCTCGGCGGGACCGTGCGGGTCGACGGCGACGTACGGCGCGCCCGCGTACAACGCGCCCAGGATCGCCACGACGGCGTCGACCCCCGGTGCCAGCGCGACCGCGACCGGCCGGTCCGGGCCGGCACCGTGTCGGATCAGCCGGGCGGCGGTCGCCAGCGCCGCGGTGTGTAGCTCACCGTAGCCGACCGTCCGTCCATCGTGGACGATCGCGGTCCGGTCGGGCCGGCGCCGCGCGTGCCCGGCGATCAGCCGGGTGACCGGTGCGGCCGGCGCCGGCAACGGGCCGCCGTCGATCCACTCGACGCGTCCGGCCGCCCGCTCCGGCACGGTCACCGGAAGGACGGAGACCGGCCGGTCCGGCGCGTCGAGCGCGCCGGCCAGCGCCGCGACGTAGGCGTCGGCGAGGGAGCGCGCGGTCGCCTCCTCGAACAGGTCGGTGGCGTACTCGAGCCGGCCGCGCACCGTGCCGCCGGCCAGGCTCAGGTCGAGGGCGAGGTCGGACATCACCGTCCCGGTGTGGATCTGGCCGCTGATGTCCGACGGCACCAGGTTGAACCCGACCTGGCACTGCGGCGTGCGGCCGGGGACGTCCTGGTGGTCGAGCGTCGCCGCGACGGCGTCGCGGACCTGCCGCGTCAACTCGCCGAACGACGGATCGGCGGCCAGGTCGGTGCGCACGACCGCGGTGTGCACGAACATGCCGATGAGCCCGGTCAGCTCGGGCAGGGTCCGGCCGCCGAGCGGAACGCCGACGTGGACGTCGGTCCGCCCGGCCCACCGGGCGAGCAGCACGTGGAACGCGGCCAGCATGGTCATGAACGGCGTGACGCCGGTCCGCTTCGACCACGCCACGATCCGGGCGGTCAGCTCCGCCGGAACCGTGAACGGGTGGACCTCCCCCCGCGCGGTGGGCGTCGGCGGGCGCGGCCGGTCGGTGGGCAGGCCGAGGTCGGCCGGCAACCGGGCCAGCGTCCGGTCCTGGCGCGCCTGTTCCGCGGCGATCCGCGCCGGCGTCGACCGGTCGCGCTGCCAGACGGCGTGGTCGGCGCACTGGACGGGCAGCTCGGGCAGGTCGGGTTCGCGGCCCGCGCCCGCCGCGGCGTACACCTCCAGCAGTTCGCGGACGAGGATGTCCGACGACGCGCCGTCGAACACCGCGTGGTGGCACACGAACACGAGGCGCGCGTCGTCCCCGGCGAGCCGGACCAGCCGGGCCCGCCACAGCGGCGCCCGGTCGAGCGCGAAGGGCACCGTCGCCTCGGCCCGCGCCGCCCGGGCGAACGCCGCGTCCCGTTCGGTGGGTGGCGTCGACCGCAGGTCGGTCTCCGGGACCCGGACCGGGCCGGCGGGGTGCACGACCTGCACGACGCCCACGTCGCCGACGAACGACGTCCGGAGGGACTCGTGCCGGTCCACCAGCCGGGTCAGCGCCGCAGCCAACCGCTCGACGTCGCCGCCGTCCGGCACCGGCAGCCACATCGCGACGTTGTAGACCGGCAGCGAGGGCCGGAGGTGGTGCGCCAACCAGACGCGTTCCTGCGCGATCGACGCCGGGAAGACGTCAGAGGTCACCGGCCACCTCGGCGATCGCGCGCAACTGGGCCTGCCGGGCGGCCAGCGTCGGCGGGACCACACCGACGATCAGCGTCGTGACACCGGCGTCGCGGTACGCGGCGAGGCGTTCGCGGACGCGTTCGCGCGGGCCGCAGACCGTCATCGCGTCGACGAGGCCGTCGGACATCGCGGCGATCGCCTCGCCCTGGCGGCCGTCGAGGAACGCCTCCTGCATCTTTGTTGCCTCGGCCTCGAAGCCGAGCCGCGCGGCCAACTGGTTGTGGAAGTTGTGCTTCCGCGAGCCCATGCCGCCCAGGTACAGCGCCAGCATCGGGCGCATCATGTCGTAGGCGACGTCGAGGTCGTCCTCGACGAGCACCATCACCATCGGCGCGACGTCGAAGCCGTCGAGGGTCCGGCCGGCCGCGGCGGCGCCGTCGGCGAGCAGGTCGCGGCACGCGGCGACGTGGCTCGGCGGGACGTTCAGCGGCAGCCAGCCGTCGGCGAGCTCGCCGGTGAGGCGCACCGCGTTCGGCCCGATCGTGGCCAGGTAGATCGGCAGCGGCCGCTGCACCGGCTCGACGGCGAGCGCCAGCTCCTTGCCCTCGCTGCCCGGCAGCGGCACGGTGAGCGTCGGGCCCGCGTACCGCACGGGCTTGCGCTCCAGGGCCATCCGCACCACCGCGACGTAGTCGCGGGCGTGGGCGAGGGGACGCGTGAACGGCAGCCCGTGCCACCCCTCCACCAGTTGCGGACCGGAGAAGCCCAGCCCGAGCCGGAACCGGCCGTTGGACAACTGGTCGATCGTCGCGGCCGTCATCGCCGCGGCGACCGGTCGGCGGGCCGGCATCTGCAGGATCGCGGTGCCGAGCCGGATGCGGCTGGTCTGCCCGGCCAGCCAGGCCATGATGCTCGCCGGATCGGTGCCGTACGTCTCGGCCGCCCACGCCGAGTGGTAGCCCAGCCGTTCCGCGTCGCGGACCAGCGTCAGGTGGTCGGCGGGCGACAGCCCGGCCGTCCCCCAGTAGCTCAGGCTGTAGCCGAGTCGCACCCGATCTCCTCCGCGATCACCCGGACCACCTCGGCCGGTGCGTCGTCGACCAGCCAGTGCGACGCGTTGAGTTCCCGCAGCGCCGGCCGCGTGGTCGTGTGGCGGCGCCAGCCGAGCAGCGCGCCGCGGGTCAGCGACCGGTCGTGCCGTCCATAGAGGACGGTCACCGGTGCGTCGACCGGCGCGGCCGGTGCGTGCCGGTAGCCGGCGAGCATGGCGAAGTCCGCGCGCAGCGCGGGTTCCAGCGCCGGGTACAGGTCGGTGTGCCCGGCCAGCTCCGCGGGGATGCCGCCGGCCGCGACCAGCCGGTCCCAGAAGAGCGCCGACGGCAGCGCGTGCAGCCGCCGCGGCACGACCGCGACGTCCGGCGCCGCGAACGACCCGACGACCAACCGGGCCGGCACGGCAGCGGCGTGCCGGGCCACCAGGTAGGCGAGCAGGGCGCCGCTGCAGTACCCGAACAGCGCGTAGGGGCGGGGAACGGCGGCCAGCGCCGCCGCGAGGTCGTCGACGAGGCCGTCGAGGTCGGTGCGGGGGTCCTCGGCGAGCCGGGCCTGGCGGCCGGGGAGGTTCACCGCCCACGGCTCGACGTGCGGCGGGAACATCGGCGCGAGCGTCGCCAGCGACGCGGGGCCGCCGCCCGCGTGCGGGAACGCGACGACGCGGACGTCACCGGCGCCGTCCTTCCGCAGCGGCACGTACCAGTCCGTCATGCCAGTGCCGCCGCGAGTTGGGACGGCGTGGGGTGGGTGAACACCGCGCGCACGCCGACCGGGTGGCCGGTGACCTCCTCGATCCGGCCGGCGAGGCGCGCGGCGAGGATCGAGTGTCCACCGTGGAGGAAGAAGTTGTCGTGCGGCCCGACGTCCGGGCGCCGCAACGCGTCCCGCCACAGGCCGGTCAGGGTGGCGACGAGCTCACCGTCCACTGTGGACGGCGCGGCGACCGGGACGGGGTCGTCGGCGACGTGGACCAGTGCCTGCCGGTCGACCTTGCCGTTGGGCGTGGTCGGCAGGCGGTCGACCACGGTGATGCCGGCCGGCACCGCCGCCGCGGGCAGCGTCTCCCGGGCGTGCGCCCACAGCGCGTCCCGCAACGACGTCGTCGGCGCACCCGGCGTCGACGCACCCGGCGTCGTCGCACCCGGCCGCGGCTGCACGTGGGCGACGAGCCGGCCGTCGACCTGCGGGTCGCCGACGAGCGTCACCGCGGCGAGCGCGACGTCCGGGTGGGTGTGCAGCACCGCCTCCACCTCGTCGAGCTCGATGCGGTGGCCGCGCAGCTTGACCTGCCGGTCGGTGCGGCCGGCGAGGACCAGGACACCGTCGTGCCCGAGCGTCGCCACGTCGCCGGTGCGGTAGAAGCGGCCGTACCGCGGGTCGACGCCGAACCGGTCGGCGGTGAGGTCGGGCCGGCGCGGGTAGCCGGCGCTCACCCCGTCGCCGGCGATACACAGCTCACCGGGCAGCCCGGGGGGCAGGTGCCGGCCGGCCGGATCGGTGACGAACACCCGCGTGTTCGCGAGCGGAACGCCCACGGGCACCGGGTCGGCCGGGTCGGTGTCGAGGCGGGCGGCCGTCGACCAGATGGTGGTCTCGGTCGGCCCGTACACGTTGTGGAGCGTCCCGCCAAGCGCCCGGAGCCGGGCCGCCAGCGCCGCCGGCAGCGGCTCGCCGCCGCACAGCAGCACCCGGCCGGCGAGTTCGTCGGTGGCCTCCGGCGCGACGATCCGCCATGCGGTCGGCGTCGCCTGCACCAGCGACACGTCGGCGGCCCGCACGAGGTCGAGCAGCGCGCGCGGCTTGAGCAGCGCGTCGTCGGGTGCGACGACGAGCGTTCCGCCGGTGGCCAGCGGCAGCAGCAGTTCCAGGGCGGAGATGTCGAACGTGAACGCGGTCGACCACAGCACGGCGCGGGCGCTGCCGGCGGGGAGCCGGTCGGCGAAGTCGAACACGAGGTTGGCGAGGTTGCGGTGGCTGACCTCGACCGCCTTCGGCTGCCCGGTGGAGCCGGAGGTGAAGATGACGTACGCGGCCGAATCCGGGTCGACGACGAGGTCCGGCGCGGCGCCGTCCACAGTGGACACCGGCACCGCCGACATCGGTACCGCCGGGATCCCGGCCCAGGGAGCGGATTCGGCGAGGACGAGCGTCGCGCCGGCCTCCCGCACCTGGAAGGCGAGGCGGGTCGACGGCTGATCGGCCGATAACGGCAGGTAGACCGCGCCCGCCGCCCAGACGCCGAGCACCGCCGCGGCCAGGTCGGCCGAGCGGCGCAGGCCGAGCGCCACCACGTCGCCGGGGGACACGCCGTGCGCGCGCAGGAGGTCACGCACCGCCGCGGCCCGCGCGGTGAGTCCGCCGTAGGTGGTCAGGCGATCGCTGTCGTCGACGGCAGTTCGGGCCGGATCGACCGCGAAGACGCGCTCGACGACGGTCGCCGGGGAGCGCCACGCGCGGTCGGTGGCGTTGACCCGGGCCAGCACCGCCGCGTCGTCGGCCGACGCCAGCGGCAGGTCGGCCACCGGCCGGGACGGGTCGGCGGCGGCCCGCACGAGCAGCGCCTGCATCCGCGCGACGAACGCGGCCACGTCGGCCTCGCCCTGCACCTCGGTGCTGTGCCAGCAGCGCAGCGTGAACCGGTCGGGCTCGGGCACCGCGACCACCTGCAGGTCGATACGGCTGCGGTCGAACAGGTCCTCGATGTAGTCGGGCACCTCACCGCAGATGCGGATGCCCTCGTCGCTCCAGGGGCGGTAGTTGAACATGTGCCGGAACAGCGGCACCCGCCAGTCGCCGGTGCCGTGGCCGCGCTCGGTCAGCACCCGCTCGACCGTCGCGTCGGCGTGCTCGACCCCGGCGAGGAACGTGTCGCCGACCAGCCGCACCAGGTCGGCGAAGCCCGCGTCGGGGTCGACCCGCACCCGCAGCGGCAGCGTGCTGACGCCGTACCCGACGTGCCGCGCCGTGGCCGGCCGCCGCGTGCCGACCGGTACCCCGAAGACCAGATCGGGCCCGGCGCCGTGCCGCTGCAACGTGAGGCAGAACGCGGCCATCAGCACCACGTTGTCGGTGACGCGCAGCCGCTGCCGCAGCCCGGCGAGCGCCTCCCGCGCGTCGGCGGTCATCGGCCAACTGCAGGTGTGCCCGGCGAACGTCGGGCGGTCCGGCGCCGGTCGGCTGCCCGGAAGCACCATCGCCGCCGGGTCGGCGCCGCGCAGGTGGCCGAGCCAGTACCGCACCGACTCCGGGTCGGGCTCCGGTTCCC
Source organism: Virgisporangium aurantiacum (assembly GCF_016863635.1). Lineage (GTDB taxonomy): Bacteria > Actinomycetota > Actinomycetes > Mycobacteriales > Micromonosporaceae > Virgisporangium > Virgisporangium aurantiacum. The sequence goes on from NZ_BOPG01000024.1 coordinate 178,625, forward strand.
CGAGGTGCGGCTCCTCGCCGGCGATCGCGTCGGGCACCCGGCCGGTGGCGGCGATCCCGTCGTAGGCGACGCCGAGGTCCTCGACCAGCAACTGGATCGACGGCGCGTCGACGACGATGTGGTGCGCGGCGAGCGCGACGACGCTGGACCCGTCGGGCAACGTGAAGTGGCCGGCCCGGAACAGCAGGTCGCGGTCGAGGTCGAACGGCGTGTGCTGGAACTCCTGCAGGTCGGCGACCAGCCGCTCCGGGGTGGTGGTGCGGGTCGCCACGGTGACCGTCGCGTCTTCCTGCGCGGTGAGGTGCCGCACCGGAACACCGTCGACGGCGGGGAAGCGCAGCCGCAGCGCCGGGTGCCGCCGCACGAGGTGGGCCACCGCCGTCTGCAACGGGTACCAGCGCAGCGGCCGGGCGGTGCGGAACGCGATCCCGATGTTCGACACGCCGCTCTCCGGCGCCAGCTGCTCCAGCACCCAGAACGCGTGCTCGGTGCGCCCGAGCGGACGCAGCGGGCCGGCCGGCGCCGGCAACCAGTCCACCGTGGACACCTCGGGCGACGGGGCGGACACGGACGACCGGGCATCCCGCGGGGCCGCCGGACCGCGGTCGGGCACCACCCAGTGCCGGCGCGGTCGCAGCGGATGGCCGGGCACGACGACCCGTTGCAGCGCGTGGTCCGGTTCCACCGCCGCCCAGTCGACCTCGACCCCGGCCACCCACAGGCGGGCGAGCGTGTCCATGAGGTCGCGCCAGGCCGGGTCGCCGTCGACGACCACGGTTCCGGGCGCCGGGTCGACGGCGGGCGGCACCGGCTGGCCGGGCACCTGGTACATGGCCTCGACGTACATGGCGTCGACGTACCGGACGGCCTCGTCGAGGTCGAGGTCACCGGTGACGGCGGCCCCGGCGACCGGTCCGGCGCCGGTTCCGGTGACGGCCACCGGCCCGGCCAGCCAGGTCCGCCAGAGCATGCCGAGTGCGTACTGCGCGACGAACCGCCGCAGGCCCGGGTGACCGGGGTCGAGGCCGAGCCGTTCGAGCGCGTCCAGAGCCACGTCGGCGTGGACGGTGAGGGTGGGCTCGACGCCGTACAGGGTGGGCAGGGCCGGCGGCGGCCCGTCGGGGAAGTGCAGGACGGCGCCGGCGGCGGTTCCGGTGGGGACGATCGGCGAGCGGACGCGCGTCGTGGCGTCGGCGGCGTCGGCGCAGACGGCGGCGCGGCGGACCGGGTGCGCCGTCCGTCCCCGCTGGAGGGTGGCGACGGCGTCGGCGAACACCGGCTCGGGGCAGCCGGCGAAGAAGCGGGCGAGGGCGGCCCCGGTGGCGTCCACGGCCCCGTCGTCGACCGCCGACCAGACGACGACGCGGTCGCGGGCGGGCGTCCCGGCGAGCAGCGGCGGCAACCCGTCCTCGACCGCCAGCGCCGTACTCGTTCCGCCGTCGACCGCGTGCACCAACGACCGCCGGGCACCCCCGGTGCGCCCGAGGCGGAACGGGCTTTCGCGGAGGGCGGGGTTCGGCGGGCCGACGCCGGGCGTCCCCGGGCCGGATCCGTGGTGCGGGCCGAGGACCGTCGCCAGCAGGCCGGCGATGCCGCCGGCCGGGCCGAGGTCGCCGACCACCGACCGCACCGACGCCAGTGCCACCGACCCGGCCGGGGGCACGCCGCCGGCGAGGGCGAACGCGTCGGTCAGCGCGGCGACCTCGGCCGCGTCGCCGGCCGGTGACGCGGCGCCGTGTGCCTCCACAGTGGACAGTTCGGCCGGACTCCAGCCCGCGACCGCCAGCGCCTCGGCGACGACCGGCGCCGCGTCGCCGTGCCCGCTGGCGCCGGCCGCCACCACGGCCAGTATCCGGTCGCCGTCGGACACGGCGTCGGTCAACCGTTTCAGCACCACGACGCCGACACCGCTACCCGGCACCGCCCCGGCCGCCGCCGCCTCGAACGGGCGGGTGCGGCCGTCCGGCGGCCGGCCACCACCGGGCGTCCAGCGGTAGCCGTGGCCGTCGGGCAACTCGACGTGCACGCCGCCGGCGACCGCGACGTCGCACGTGCCGGCCTGGATCGCCTGCGCCGCCTGGAGAACCGCGAGCAGCGAACACGACGACACGGTGACGGCCGGCCCGCGCAGGCCCAGCCGGCCGGCCACGAACGACGCGGCGGCGGGCTCGGCGCGGGCGTCGGCCGAGGTCTCGAAGCCGTCGGCGAGCAGGTGCAGCCCGCGGTAGCGGCCCGGCCGGGCGGCGGCGAACACGCCCGTGCCGGCGGCGAGCGCGGTGACGTCGTAGCCGGCGTGCTCGATCGCGGTGCGCGCGGCGGTGACGAGCAGGCGCAGTTGCGGGTCGCAGCGGTCGGCGTCCACATCGGACAGTCCGAAGAACGCGGCGTCGAACCGGTCGAGGTCCGGTGGGCGGAGCACGGCCCGCACGTAGTCGGGGTCGGCGAGGTCGTCGGCGCTGACGCCGGCGGCCAGGAGATCGGCGTCGGAGGGGACGGTGACCGCGTCGGTGCCGCTCGCCAGCAGGCGCCGGAACGCGTCGAGGTCGGCGGCGCCGGGGAACCGGCACGCCGCACCGATGACGGCGACGGCGTTGCCGGGGGAGCCGTCGGTCACCGGGTACCGCCGCCCGGCGCCGAATCGCGACGGATGCGCTCCCGGATCTCGCGCCGCGACAGGGCGGCCCGACCGGCGGCGCCGTGGGCACCGGGGGCACCGGGGGCACCGGGGGTGCCGAGGGCGGCGGGGGCACCGGCCTCGCGGGCGGCGGGGGCACCGGCCTCGCGGGCGGCACGGCGGACGGGAGTGGTGGCACCCGCCCCGGGAACCGGGTCTTGCGGTTCGGCGGCGGCCGGGTGGGCGTCATCGATGGTTTTTCCGGAACGGGTGGCCTCGTCGGCCGCGCGGCGCGCGACCACCGCGGTGGCCGTGGCCCGCAGCGTGGGCCGGCGGAACAGCGCCATGACCGGAAGGGTGACGCCGAGCCGGCGCGTCAGCAGCGTGTGGAGCTTGGTGACGGCGAGCGAGTCGAGCCCGGCGGTGAAGTAGTTCTCGTCGGGGTCGACGGGGTGACCGACGATCTCGCGGACCAGCGCGTCGAGTTGCCGGAGAACCTCATCATCGTTGTGCACGCACCGCTCCGATCGAGGTTACCGTCACCGCGCCGGTCACTGTAATCGAGAATCGTGCGCCAGATATCGATCTTCCACCGGCCTTCCACGGGCGACCTTCTCGCGCAACTCCTCCACGCCGACGTGGCCGAGTTCGTCGGCGATCGCGAGCGCCTGCCGCCACGCGGTGACGGCCGCGCCGGGGTCGCCGGCGGCGGAGTGCGCGTCGCCGAGGCGGCCCAGCGAATCGGCCTCGCCGAGCCGGTCGCCGAGTTCCTGGAACAGCTCGACGGCCCGCCGGAAGCAGTGCACCGACCGCCCGTGGTCGCCCAGCCGGTGATGGTTGAAACCGAGGCTGTCCCAGGTGTGCGCCTGGCTGTTGCGGTGCCCCAGTTTCTCCTGCAACGTCAGCGCCCGCTCGCAGTGGTCGAGGCTCTCGGCGTGCTCGCCGAGCAGGGCCAGGTACCAGCCGACCACGTTGAGACTCCGGGCCACGCCCACCTCGTTGCCGGCCTCCCGGTACAGGGCGAGGGCCTGGCGGCCGTGGTCGAGCGCGTCGCGGTAACGGCCGGCGCGCTCGTGCAGGAAGCACAGGTTGCGGTGGGTGTTCGCCTGGCCGACCGGGTCGCCGGTGCGGCGGTACAGCTCCATCGCCTGGTGCAGGTGCGGCTCGGCGTCGGACATCCGGTCGAGGTAGAAGTAGGCGCGGGCGAGGCTTCGGTGGCCGTGGGCCTGTCCGGAGTCGTCGCCGGCCCGTTCCGCCGCGACGATTCCGGTTCGCTGCACGGTGACCCAGTCCTGCCAGTGGCCGCGCAGGTCGAAGAACGGCATCGTGGTCCACGCCAGCCGGCAGGCGTGGGTGTCCAGCCCGGCCGCCACGGCGAGGTCGACGACCGCGAGCAGCGCCGCGTGCTCGGCGGTGAACCACTCCACGGCGGCGGGGACGTCGGGCACCGCGTCGGGCGTGACCCGCGGACCGGCGGGCGGCATGTCGAACCGGTCGCGGCTGGACGGCGGCAGCAGCGGCGCCGCGTAGCTGGTGTGCAGGTAGTACTCCACGAGCCGTTCGACCGCGTCGGGCTCGTCGCCGGCGAGCTCGGCCGCGTAGGCCCGGAGGAGGTCGTGGCAGCGGAACCGGTTGTGGGCGACCTCCGTGAGCAGGTGGGCGCCGACGAGGTCGTCGAGCAGTTGCCGCGCCTGCGCGGGCGGCAGGCCGGCCAGGCTGGCCGCCGCGTTGAGCCCGATGTCGGCCGCGACGTGCAGCCCCAGCAGGCGGAACAGCCGGGCGGCCGCCGGCCGCAACGCGCGGTACGACCAGGAGAACACGGTGCGGACGTCGGTGCCCGGGTCGCCGGACTCGAACGGGCGCAGGCTCCGGCCCGCCTCGCGCAGGTCGGCGGCGAGCCCGGCCAGCGGCACCGTCGGCCGGGTCGCGGCGCGCGCGGCGACCACCGCGAACGCCAACGGGAGACCGGCGCACGCGGCCACGATCTCCTCGACCGCCCGCGGTTCGGCGGCGATCCGGGCCTGGCCGAGCCGGGTGGCGAGCATCCGGTGCGACTCGGCCGGGCCGAGCAGGCCGAGCGCCAGCGGGTGCGCGCCCTGGCCCGCGATCAGCCCGGTGAGCTGGTTGCGGCTGGTCACCAGGACCCGGCAACCGGGTGACGCGGGCAGCAGCGGCCGGATCTGGTCGGCGTCGCGGGCGTTGTCGAGCACCACCAGCATCCGCCGGTCGGCGAGCAGGCTGCGGTACAGGCCGACCTGCGCGACCTCCGTGGCGGGGACGCGGTTCGCGGGCACCTGCAGCGCGTCGAGGAACAGCCGGAGCGCCTCCGACGGGCTCATCGCGGTGCCGGCCGGGTCGAACCCGCGTAGGTCGACGTACAGCTGGCCGTCGGGGCACCGGTCGCGCTCGGCGTGCGCCAGCCGGATCGCGAACGTCGTCTTGCCGACCCCGGCCGGCCCGGTGACCAGCAGCGCCGTGCCCGACGCCAGCTCGGTGCGGGCCTCGGCCAGCTCGGCGTCGCGGCCGACGAACCGCCGCAACTCGGGCGGCAGCATGCGCGGGACGACGGGGGCCAGCGCCGGTGCGGCCTGTCGCGGCGGGGCGATCGGCTCGCGCCGGAGGATGCGGCGCTGGAGTTCCCGGAGCGCGGGATCGTCGATGCCGCGGCGGGCGAGCAGGGTCAGGCCCTCGCGGCAGATCTCGGCCGCCTCGTCGACGCGCTGGTCGGCGTAGAGGGCGAGGACGAGCAGCCGCCGCAGGCCCTCGTCGTAGGGTGCCTCGGCGACGGCGCCGAGCAGGTCGCCGACCACCTCGGCGTTGCGGCCGAGGGAGTGCAGGGCCTCGGCGCGGTCGCGGCGGGCCGAGCGGCGCAGCGCGTCGAGGCGGGCCGACTCGGCGAGCGCGAACGGACGGTCGGCGAGGTCGGCGAACGCCGGGCCGCGCCACATCGCGAGCGCGGCACCGATCTCCGCGGCGCCCTTCTCGGGGTTGTCGCCCGCCGCCAGGATTCCGCGGCCCTCGGCGTACCGCTGCTCGAACTCGTACGCGTCGACCCGCTCGGGCGGCAGGTCGAGCCGGTACCCGAGCCGCGGCCCGGACCCGACGGTGGCGACGATGCTCGGCGCCGACCGGTCGGCGTCGAGGGCGCGGCGCAGGTGCGAGAGGTGGCTGCGCAGCGTGGTGCGGGCGCCGTTCGGCGCCTCGGCGCCCCAGAGCAGTTCGACCAGCCGGTCGGCGGGCACGTGGCGGGACTTCTCCACGAGGAGGATCGACAGGAGCGAGGCGAGGCCCGGCCCGAGGCGGACGGGACGGCCGGCCCGCCGCACGTCGAGCGGCCCGAGAACGGCGACCGTCAGGTCCATGCCGGTGCCCCCTTCACCAAAGGGCATGCCTATCACGTCCATGTGACATTGAATGATCGGGTGACCGTTCATGACCTTGCCCGCGCCCTGCCGGAGATCCCGGCGCTGCGAGAGCGGTGCCGGGCGTACGCGATGCTCGACGCGATCCTGTGTCCGGAATGGGAGGACCGGTACTACTCGTTCGACGCGAAGTGGTCGGCGGGCGAGGAGATGGCGTCGATGCGCACCGGCACCGGCGACCTCTGGTCGATCGTGTTCTCCGCGGCCGGCGCGTTCGTGCGCGGGTTCGACCACGAGGCGCCGATGAGCCCGGCCGGCAACGGCGGCCGGCTGTGGCCGGGCCTGGTGGAGAGCGTGCCGCCCGAGTTCGCCGACAGCGTCGACGAACCCGCGTTCAGCTACGACGGCGTTCTCGAGGCGACGGTGTGCCTGTGGCGGCGCACCGGCGACGACCGCTGGCAGGCCGGCGACATCGAGTTCCCGCCCGGCGACGACCCGGACGGCGCGACCAACCTCTTCGAGACCCTGGTGGACGGGTCGTACCACGAGTTCGCGGAGGACTACTACGAGCGGCCGGTGGACGCCGACGCGGTCCGCGCGATCCTCGACCTACGCCCGTTGACCACCGACCTGGTGAAGCGGCTCAACCCCGACCTGGCCCTGGTCGACCTGGCCGCCGACCTCGCCGAGATCGGGTACCCCCGCCAGTAGACCGGCGCGCTCCAGGTACATGAACAGCGCCGCCGTCGCGCGGGTGCGGCGGATGCTGGCCTCGCCCAGTTCGCGGAGGCGGAACGTCAGCGCGGTGCGGGTGCGGGCCGGGTCGCCGGCGACCATCGCGGCGATGACCTCGCCCACGGCGGCGACGGGGTAGCCGGCGCGCCGCAGCAGCACGATGAGCCGGGCCCGGGTCAGCTGGGTCTGATCGTAGGTGCGGTACCCCGTCGCCCGGTCCCGGGCGGGTGCGAGCAGGCCGCGCCGCTCCCACAACCGCAGCGCCGACGGGCGCGCGCCGGCCGCGGCGGCGGCGTCGGCGATGTGCAGCGGACGGTCGACGCGGAAGCGTTCGGGGAGGTCGCCGTCGAGCGCCCGCAGCATCGAGCGGACGTGGACGCGTTCCCGGTCGAGCTCGGCGTGGCTCCGGTCGACGTGGGCCAGCGCGCCGGCCGGATCGCCGTCGTGGTGGACGGTGCTCAGGATGGCGACGGCGGTCTGCCAGCCGTGGCCGCCGATGAGGACGCGGGCGGTCGCGAGCGCGTCGCCGTGGCGGGCGGTGAAGATCCGGTAGCCGTTCGGGGCGCGGTCGGCCGGCGGGAGGACGCCGAGCGTGACGTAGTTGCGGATCTGCTGCACCGACAGGCCGGCGGCCCGGGCTAGGTCGGTGATCCTTGGACCAGCATTGGAGGCTTTCTCCGCCCGTGCGGCCATTGTGTACTGATTCCTCCGCATAAACAGTGCAATGCTAGTTCAATGGTAGCGTTCAATGGATGAGTTCAGCGGTGGTCCGCGTCGAGGGCCTCACCATGACCTACCGCGTCCCGGTGCGGGCCGGTGGGCTCGGCGCGGCGCTGGCGTCGGTGGTGCGCCGCCGCTACCGCGACGTCCACGCGGTCCGCGAGATCGGGTTCGACATCGGGCCGGGCGAGGTGGTCGGTTTCATCGGACCCAACGGGGCGGGCAAGACCACCACGATGAAGATGCTCGCCGGGCTTCTGCACCCGACGGCCGGGCACGTCGACGTGCTCGGGTACACCCCGTGGCAGCGCCGTACGCCGTTCCTCAAGCAGATCGCGCTGATCCGGGGCAGCCAGCCGGTCGGCGGCTCGCAGGAGCTCACCGTGCTCGACGCGCTGGACTACCAGCGGCTGCTGTACGACGTTCCGCGCGGCGACTTCACCGTCTCGCTCGCCGGGCTCACGGACCTGCTGGAGCTGGATCCGTTGCTGGACCGGCAACTGCGGGCGCTGAGCCTCGGCGAGAAGATGCGCGTCGGGCTGGCCCTCGCGCTGCTGTACCGGCCGCGGCTGCTGTTCCTCGACGAGCCCACGCTCGGCCTCGACGTGTCGGCCACCGCCACGATCCGCCGCTTCCTCGCCGCCCACGCCGAACAGACCGGCGCCACGATCCTGCTCACCAGCCACTACATGGCCGACGTGCAGTCGTTGTGCCGGCGGCTGATGCTCATCGACGACGGCCGCATCCAGTACGACGGGTCGCTGCACGAACTGTCCGCGCGGCTGTCGCCGTTCAAGCTCATCCGGGTCCACGCACCGGGCGCAGACATCTCCTTCGGCGACATCGTGGAAAGATCCGAGGGGACGTGGGTGCTGCGCGTCCCGCGTGAAGACGTCGCCCGGGTCACGGCGCACCTGCTGTCCACTGTGGACGTCGCCGACCTCGCGGTGGAGGAACCCGCGCTGGAGAACGTGATCGACCGCGTCTACCGCGAGGGCGTCTCGTGACCGAGGTGCGGTCGTGAGTCGGTTGTTGCGGCTGCTGGCGGCGCGCACGCGGCGGCAGTTCCTCGACTGGTCGGGCGGCTGGTGGTTCACGCTCACGCTCGTCGCGAACGAGACGCTCGGCCCACTCGTCGGGCTGTTCGTGTGGTCGACGGTCTTCCCCGACGACCCGGGCGTCGTCTCCTACTTCATCGCGCTGATGGCGGTGCAGCTGATGACCGCGTCGTACGAGAACCACACGTTCTCGGAGACCGTGTACCAGGGCACGGTCAGCCACGAACTGCTGAAGCCGCAGCCGGTGGTGATCGGCCCGATCGGCGAGAACCTCGCGATCCGCGTCTGGTTGACGATCTTCGGCCTGCCGCTGGCGGCGCTCGCCGGGTTCGCGCTGGACGCGTCCTACGAGTGGCATCATGTGCTGCTCGCCCTGCCCGCGCTGCTCTGCGCCGCCGTGCTGCGGTTCCTGTTCACCTGGGTCCTCGCGCTCGCCGCGTTCTGGACCGAGCGGGTCCACGCGGTGGTGACGTTCGGCTGGGTGCTCATCTTCCTGCTCGGCGGCGGGGCGGCACCCGTCGACGTGCTGCCGGATCCGTGGCGTGCGGTCGCCGTCACCCTGCCCTTCTACGCGATGCTCGGCCTGCCGGCCGACCTCGCCACCGGAACCGTCGACGGCCCGGGCGCCGTCGCCGCCATCGGCCGCGCGGCGGCCTGGATCCTCGCCTTCGGCGCGCTCTCCGCCGCCGTCTGGCGCGCCGGTGTGCGTCGGTACACGGTGATCGGCGCATGAAGCTCCTCCGCCTGTTCGCCGCGGGCTTCTCGATGTCCGTCCGCCGGATGCTGGCGTTCCGGGCCAACCTGTTCTTCGACATCGCGGTCGCCGTGGCCGGGTTGACGTCGACGGTCGGCACGATCCTGCTCGTCTTCACCCAGACCGACCAGCTCGCCGGCTGGACCCGGTCGGAGACGCTCGTGCTCGCCGGCACGTTCCAGTTGCTCAGCGGCATCAAGGCGACGTTCATCGACCCGAACCTGTCGTGGTTCCCCAGCCGCGGCATCCGCGAGGGCAACCTCGACGCGTACCTGCTGCAACCCGCGCCCAGCCTGTTCCTCGCCAGCCTCACGACGGCGAACCCGCTCGCGCTCGTGCAGACGCTGCTCGGGCTCGGCGTCGTGGTGATCGGCGCCGGGCGCGTGCCGAGCCCGGCGGGGGTCGCGGCGTGGCTGCTGCTGCTCGTGGTCGGCGCGCTGGTGACGTGGGCGCTCGGCGTCCTGCTGGCGTGCCTGGCGTTCTGGGCGCCCCGGCTGGAGCTCGACGTGTTCTACGGCGCCGCCTGGCAACTGGGCCGCTACCCCGTCGACGTGTACCGGCAGCCGCTGCGCTCGATGCTCACGTACGTCCTGCCGCTCACGCTGATCGCGACGCTGCCGGCGGGCGTCCTGTTGCGGGACCCCCGGCCCGCCGTGGTGCTGGGCAGCGTGGCCGGCGGCGTGTCGGCGGCGCTGCTGGCGACGGCCGTCTGGCGGCTCGGCCTGCGCCGGTACACCGGCGCGACCAGCTGACTGACGACAGACGTGCCCTTTGTCGGATTTGATGAACGGGACGATCGTCCCAGTCATGGAGGTCTGGATGACCCTCCTGGTCTACGCCTGGCACATCTTCAGGCGCCGACGACGATGGACGCAGGCAAAATAGCGGTCCGAGCCGCATCTCTGCAGCTCAGACCACTAGCGATCTTGAGTGCTCGAAGAACTCGAATTTAGCCCGTTGATCCATCAGCGGTATCATCGAATGCCGAGCCGTTAGCTGGAACGTTCGGGGTTTCGCGGATCGCTGGCCGCCCCATCGCCGGATGGACGTGACGCGGATCGACAGCTTGAACCAGCCGCCCAATGGTTCTGGCAATGCCCTCAACGCTCGGTTGCGAAGTGGGCTGATCATCGATGATCCAGGTCACGATGTGCGCAGCGACCAAGAAGATCACCAGAGTGATGCCGGCTGCGGCAAGTGGGTCGTAACCGCGCCAGATCAATGCGCCGACAACGGTCAGAACGACGATGAGTACGACGACTCGCCAGCGCCATCGACGCGCTTGAAGCCGAGAGCTTGTGTACACAGGGATTCTCCGAACAAGTTGGCGGCCATACAGATGACCGGGGCGGTGGTTGGTACCCGGGGCTTTGATGATCGGGTCTTCAGGAGCGATCCCGCGCTCCTCCGTGCCGAAGGGTGACAGTGCGCAGGTCCGCACATCATAAGCGCCTCGGACACCGTGAAGAAACCCAACCGAGGCGCGCCAGAGCATTTCGACGATCTTGTGCGGCATACGACAAAAGGGCTGGAGAGATCGACTCTCCAGCCCTCTCAGCGGTGCACCGCGCTGTCACACGAGGCGCTCCGCCTGCTCCGCGCACTCAGCCCGGGTACCAACCAGACCAGACGTTCGGAGTAGAAGCAGTCTAACGCTAATCGGCTAGTAGCTGATAGACACTGGCCAACCACAGCGTAGCGAGTTCCCGAGCTGATCTGCCAGGTGCTGGCGGCGCGAGTGCTAGCTGGGTGGTCTTCCGCTTTGGCGAAACACCTGTCGGGCCGAAACAGCGACGCACCTTCGCCTGCGAACTCATGCGCGGAGCTACCGAGGCCGCATCGTTGCCGCCCCTTCGATCGGTCCGAAGGCAGCGGAGGACAGAACCGCCGTCACCTCCACCGCTGGACACGCTGTTGAGCGTGGATCGACGGATTCGTAGGCACGAGTCCGCACCCTTTCGCCTTGCGGTACAGAACCGTCGGACGACCGGCGAGTAGATTGGATTCCCCGACGACGCGGCGCCCGATAAGTCCGAGAACCAGACAAAGGGGGCAGATCATCGACCCAATGGTGCAGCGACGCCGGCTACGTGCGGACCTCCAAGAGGCGCGTCTCCGCCTAGGTCTCACCCAGAGACAGGTGGCGGCCGATCTCGGTTGGTCCATATCCAAGTTATTGCGGGTAGAGAACGGCAAGGTCGGCGTGTCACGGACCGACTTGAAGGCGCTTCTGCAGCTCTATGAGGTAACCGACCAGGTTGTCATCGACGAATATGTACAAATGGCAGAGCAAGGCCGAAAGCAGCGCTGGAACGCCTACCGAGACATACTAAACCCAAGCTTCTTCCGCTACCTTGAGTACGAGAGTTCCGCGTGCCAGATCCGTCAGTTCCAGCACGTCATACCTGGCCTGCTGCAAACAGAAGCGTTCGCCCGAGAAATTAGCATTGCAACAGCACCCAATACCCCTGATGCCATTCTTGATCGCCAGCTCGAAGTGAGAATGGCACGCCAAGTGCTACTCGATGACTCGATATCGCGGCAGCTTCACTTTGTCATGGACGAATCAGCTCTTCGTCGTTGGTCGCAGTCCACACACGAACTTCGAACGATCATGTACGAACAGCTCTTCCACCTGAAACAGCTTGCAGCGAGACCGTCAATCACCATCCAGATTGTTCCGTTTGGGGTTGGCCCCTATCGGGGCATGCATGATCCGTTCATATTGCTGAGTTTCCCCGAGGAACGAGATGACGACCTGCTTTTCCGGGAAAGAGGGGTAGACAGCGTGGCGAGTCAGAACAATCCCGAGAAAATAGCCGGCTTTGCCTCGCGCTTCGCTAGTCTCAGTGCCCTAGCCCTGTCACCCAACGATACTACTGAGTTGCTAGATCGAATAGCGTTCGAGCAGAAAGATCCCTGACCATGACCGCATCGGTCTTAGATCGTACGGTGACTGCGCCGTCCCCTATTACGTGGCGTACGCACCCCACCTCATAGGCGGCCATCGGCCACGGTTCGCAGGCGCTATCGGAAGGTGTGGAGTCGCAGATCGCGTTCCAATACGCACTAGATACTCCCAGGCCGGACTATCCAGCCGTCTCCCGCATCTGCCTACGTTTGAGGTCATGATCAAACTGTGAATCTCTGACCGCCTCAATGAAGGCGATCCAGGATTGGGTGTGGAACTGAAGCATTGGTCCAGACTTGTTTTTCGAGTCGCGTACAAGAACACCAGTTTCGAGCACGCTAACTTCGACACAGTCATTGTTGGACGCTGCGCTCCTCGTGCTTTTCTTCCACATTGCGTTTGACCGGTCCCCCACTCGGCACCTCCAAATGTCACCATGTTACCTCAGAAATTTTGTCGGCGTCGAGTTCGTTTGCCGCCTGTCGGCCCTTTCCGCAATCGTTGCCACAGGACAGAGTGCGGAACTGTCAGACCGCACCTGGGTCGGCGACTCTAATCGGTCGCGATTAAGCGAGAACGGTCAGCGTGGTAGGTCCCCGAATGAGGTCCAGCGCACGGTATGGTCGTCAGTGCGGACTGATTCCAGCCGGAGTTGGAACTCCGCGGCCACTCCTGGGGCGCTGGCCAGCAGCGGTGCGGCTGCGGCGATCATCTTCAGTTCGCGTGCCTGTTGGAGGATGGGCCAGGCTGGGTCCTGGGTGATGTCGTAGCCGTAGGCGGCGGCCAGTTTGCTGTGTCCGCCGTAGGGGCCGAATCGGGCTTCGTTCGCCGGTGCCGGGGCCAGGTCGACCTGCCACGGCCCGGTGCAGGTCGCGTCGAAGTCGCATAGCAGCACCCTGCCCGTCGCGTCGCGGAGCAGGTTGCCCTCGTGGGCGTCTCCGTGGACGAGGCCTGGTTGGACGCTGGCTGCGAATTCCGTCAGGCGAGGTTCGAGCCGGTCGCACCAGGCGAGCAGATAGTCGCGGTCGTCGTCATCGAGGTCTTCGGCGTCGGTGATGCGGCTGCGGGCGTCGCCGATCGGATCCCATTCCGGCAGCGGCAGAGGAGGGACGCCGAGGCCGTGGAATGCGTGTAGAGCGGTGCCGAGGTCGCAGGCGTCGGGTGACGGTTCGTGCGGTTTGACGTACCGCCACACGGTGGCGAGTAGGTTCCCGTCGGCTACGGGCTGCTCGATGCCGTCGGCGAGTCGGATCGTCGGCGCGTCGACCTCCTCGAACCAGGCACCGAGCGCCGCAACCTTGTGCGCGCGCGCGTGCAACCGGTGCGTGCGGGTGATCCGTACGACCACCCCGGCGGCCGGCAGCGCGAAGACGGCGTTGTTCGTGAGTCGTAGCAGATGCGCGTCTGTGTAATCGGCGCCGATCTGGTCGGCGATGTTCGTAAGGGCTTGCCACATCGCCGCCTCGTTGAACCGGCCCTCTACGCCCGTCATGCGGCGGGCGCGGGTTGTGGCAGGGTCCGGACGAAGTCGGCGACCGCCGGCAGGTGCATGTATCGGGTGGCGTCGCGGCGGAGGTTGGCAATCCGTTCGATCACCCGCGGCGAGGTCAATGTCTCGGCCTGGCGGCGCGCGGCGTTTCCGGCCTCCAGCGCCAGGTCGGGTGCGTCTGCGAGGAAGTAGGCGCTGGCGAGGCCGACCTGGTTGAGGACGGTGCTACGCATGCTCTGCGGCCCGAACGCGTTGATCGCGTCGGTGACCCAGCGCACGGCGTCGTCGCCGTGCCGGCGGTCGGCCCGTGCCCAGTCGCGGTACACCCGGCCGTACTGGGCGAGCAGTTCGCCTTTGTCGAGGAGCCCGAGCCATTCGGGCTCGTTGCCGGGGTCGACGTCGGTGAAGGCCTCGCTGGAACTGGCCAGCGCCCGTTTCGCGCTCTCCCAGTCGCCGATCGCGGCTCGGGACGCCGCCTCTGCGCCGCGCAGGATCGTGGTGAGCGCAGGGGTCGCGTCGAGCTGCTGGTGCGCGGTACGCAAAATGTCCAGGGCGTCACGGTTGTGGCGAAGGTGCTGCATCTGCTTGGCCTGCCCGTACCGGACGTGGGCGACGAGCTGTCTGTCCCCGGCCTCGATGGCGAAGCGTTCGGCGGCGGCGAAGTGTCGCTGGGCGTCGCTGTGCCGGGTCGCGTCGAACGCGGTCCAGGCCGCCAGGTCCCTGGCACTGGCGATCGCGACCAATAGCGGCGTACGTGCCGCATCGCTGACCGCATGATCCAGAAGTGCCGACGCGGATTGCGCGAAGCTGTCGACATCGTCGACCAGGCCGCCGCCTCCGAATTCCTGATCGGCCAACCGGTACAGGCTGGTGAGGGCCGTCAGTCGCGACACGTCGGCAAGCCCGATCCGACGGCGCGGCCCGTGGCCGGTGCCGACGACTCCCGTGGCCGCAGTCACCGTGGCCAGGCCCCACAACAGTGACCGGCGGCGCACGCTGGTGGCTGCGAGCCCTCCTCCGTCACGCCCACCCTCGCTGGACTCGATGTCGGTAATGGCCTCTGAAGCGAGAAGCCGATCGGGTTCCGTTTCAGTCGACTTGTCGGGACGACCCTTGGAAATCGTTGCGGTGAAGCGTTCCTGGATGTCGTCGGATGCACGTGCAAGATCGATATCCAGGAGTTGCTGGGTTTCCGTGTTGAGGCGGGCGCGTTCGCCTCGGCTGTCCCAGTTCGCAACCGTGGCGGGTGAGACACCGAGGTGAGCGGCGTAGGCGCGGATGCTCATCCTGCGGGCTTGTCGCAGTGCCGCTGCTTCCAGCCCGGTCCATCGCGGTGTCACGACCATGGCTGTTCAACCTCCTCCCTTCAGAGTTACGTGCGGCCGGGCCGCCCAGCAGCGTCTTCGCGGACCGAGTGACCTAGTGATGCTTGCTCATGCCGTGAGCGTAATCAGGCTGCGGCGAGGACTGGTAGGGCAAGACCGGGACAAGACCGGTACACCATCGTGTTCCCGGCACTCTCTCTGCGTCGCAGGATCGTCACCAATAGTTGCCGATGCTCGCCGCCACCCTCTGATGCGCCGGTTCCGAGGGACGGCCGGTGGCACGGCACTTCCAATTGCGCGGGCGTGCCGGTTGCTGCGAAACGACGCGTGGCCGCCACGCCCGCACCAGGTCTTCAATCTGGGGAGGTCTCGATAATGGTGCTGTTGCGGCTGAATCCGCGTACTCAGGCGGCGATCTGTCTCGTCGCGATGTTGGCGGCGGCCGGGTCCTCGGCGGGATGTTCTGACTACGCCGAAAGCGCGGCTCCCAAGCAGGTCGACAAGGTGACCTATCTGACCGCGTTCGGTTTCTTCGGCCGGGAGGCGTACGTGTACGTGGCGGAGGAGAAGGGGTTCTTCGCCGCACGGAGCATCGAGGTGCAGGTACAGGCGGGCTCTGGCGCGTCGAACAACCTGCGGATTCTGGCGGCCGGTGGTGCCCAGTTCTCGGCCAACGATCTTTCGGGCGTGATGATCCTTCAGGGCGGGGGCAAGTACCGCGACGAGGTGCGGGCGGTCGCGGCAATCCAGCAACAGACGCTCAACTCGATCATGGTGCTCGGCTCGTCGGGGATCCGCGCTCCGAAGGATCTCGAAGGAAAAACCCTAGCCGGACCGGCGGGGGCGACCCCGCAACTACTGTTCCCCGCCTACGCCGCGCGTGCCGGGTTCGACCCGGACACCGTGGCATGGCAGACGGTCGACCCGGCACAGACACCTGCCGCATTGGCTGCCGGACGGGTTCACGGCATCGGTCAGTTCACGGTGGCCAAGGGCACCGTCGAGAAGGCCGTGCAGGGACGGGAGGTGATTGTGCTGCCGTACTCCGACTGGCTCGGTGATCTGTACGGCAACGCGCTGATCGCCACGACCGAGCTGATCGCGAAGAATCCCGATCTCGTCAAGCGGTTCCGCGACGCCCTCCTGGACGGGTTGCGGTACAGCATCGACCACCCCGGCGAGGCCGGGCAGATCCTGGTGAAGTATCAGCCGACGCTGGATGCGAAGGCTGCCGCCGCTGAGCTGGACCTGATGCGGTCGACGGTGCTCTCCGATGGCCACGTCGGTGCCCTTGACTCTGTCCGGGTCACCCGGGCGATCGCCGCGTTGCAGGCCACCGGCCAGATCCCGGCCGGCCACACCGTGGCCGACTTTGTCGCCTCCGACATCGCCCACGTCAGCTGAGGCCGGGCTGACGATGACGACACCACCGAATCTGCCGCGGTATGCGTACAGCAATGCCCATCCGACCGCCGGCGCCCAACTCGCCGCGCTCGCGGCGATGTTGGACCCTGTGTCGCGGCAACGCCTGGTCGGCTTCGGCGACCTACGCGGTAAACGCTGTCTGGTCGTCGGTGCGGGCGGCAGCGGCCTCCCGGGTTGGCTGGCCGACCGGGTCGGCCCGACCGGCTCGGTGACCGCCACCGACATCGACGTCCGCCACATCCCCCACCACGACCGGATGACCGTGGTGGAGCACGACATCACCACCGGCCCGCCGCCCGGCGGTCCGTGGGACATCATCCACGCCCGGCTGGTGCTTATGCACCTCGCCGCCCGCGAAGTGGTTCTCGCCCTTCTGGCAGACGCGCTCACCGATCGTGGCGTCCTGCTGATCGAGGACTGGCTGCTCGATCCTCGCCGCGCGGTTTTGGCCGCCCACCGCGCCCATGACGCTGACGTGTACAGCCGCTACCAGCACGCTGTCATCGACATCCTCACCACGTACGGCACCGACCCCGACTGGGCCACTCGCATCCACACCACGATGCGCGGAATCGGTCTGAGCAGAGTCGACACCCGGATCGACGCGCCCGTGTGGACGCCCGGCGGCCCCGTCATGGTGCTCACCGAGGTCACCGTCGCCAAGCACCGCGACCGGCTCCTTGCCGCCGGCCTCACTTCGGACAACCTGATCACCGTCGAGAGTCTCGCGACGGCGCTCAACTCCGGCCTCGTCGTCCGCGGCCACCAGCTCTATTCGACCGCTGGACGCCGCCGATCCCCACGCGACGACGCATCGCGGATGTGAGCCTGGCGATGCGCCTGCAGGACGCGGCACCAGCAGACGGCACGATCCTGGACCGGGCAGCTGCAGTGCTGGCCGTTCACACCGACGACAACGGCATGTGCGCCGGGTGCCTCGGCGCATGGGCGCGGCTGGCACCGTCTCCCTGCGAACAGCGGCGGTGGGCCGCGTCCGTCGTCGAGCGATACGCCAACCGCCCCAACCAGGACTGAGGAGAACTCCGCAATGAAGGTCAGTGTGCTGCTGGAGAAACTGCAACGGTTGGAGACCGAAGGCAGAGGCCAGTGCGACCTGTACGTCACCCCCACCATCGAGCTATGCCACGTCAGCCACCGCCCAGGTAACGGCATTGTCGTCGAATTCGACTCCAGCGACTACCCCGTCGAAGCGGTCGACGACACCTACAGCCAACCCGAAGACGCCGACATCGTCTTCCTGACGTTCGGCATGCCCGACTAACCAATGGAATGCATCGATGACCGTCCTTTCGCCAGGTCCGTAGGCTGCTGAGGGCTCAGCCGCCGATTGGCACCGGGCGACCCAACACGACACCCGGCCCGACCCCGCCGCTCAACCAATGACCCAGGTCACTGCCATCGCCATCGGCATCGCCATCGGCAATCGACGATCCCCGCCGGACGCACGTCCGCACCGCCGTGACCTGCGAAACGCCCGGGACGACCGCGACGGTTGTGGCCGGCATCGCACCCGATGCCGGCCACAACCCAGACGGCACATTCCAAACCGTTGGAGACCTTTGCCAAACGACCTTGAGCCGACGCTGCGGTAAAGGGGGACCCAATGCCAGCCCCGATCACGTGCAAAGGTTTGGTGACGTCGAAGACCTTCACGCCCCCGGGGATCATCCAGCCGAACATTCCGATCCCGTGCCGCACCCAGTCGTGGTTCGTCACCACCGCCGACCGCGGCGAGCACGACCACCAACCGCACCTTGCCGCTCGCGGCGATCATCGCCTCGACCGCCGGTACCAGCACCGACTCGTAGTCGGCGGCGTGCACCTTGCGACCACCCGCAATGCCAGGACGTCGTCGGAAGCATCGATCCGGTCCAACATGTGCCGAGAAACGGGCCAGAAGCAGCGGCCGGCGTGACGGTCACCAATGCCGCCTTCTGCCCGTCGCTTGCCGGCTTCTCCAGCGACGGTGGGAGAAGCGGCGCCGCCATGGCCTTGCTGCTCGGGCTCGGCCAGCACCGTGGCGCTTGCCCGCTACCTGGGCATGGTCAGGGCCTGACGTGGAACGTCGTGCTCCCGTTCGGGACCGCGCTGGTGGGCCGCGCGGTCGGTTGGTGGGGCTTTCTCCACCGCGACCTCCGGAACCCCTGAACCGCGCCGCCGGACCTCGTAGGCGTACGAGGCGACGGCCAGCGCGGCGCCCCACAACGGCCAGAACAGCTCGGGCAGGATCGCCGCCCACTGGCCGTCGCCGAAGCCGAAGCGCTCCCCGAACTCGCCCGTCACCGCGAACCGGATGTACATCAGCCCGGCCGAGGTGACGGTCACCGCGACCAGCCGCGCCGGCACCGTCGCCAGACCGACCGGCACCCGCCGGCCGCGCAGCCCGACCATCCACCGCGGGAACACCTCGCCCCACCGCTGCACGAGGCCCAGCGTGAGGATCGCGCCACCGACGCCCATCGCGCCGAGGGCCGCGCCGGCGTAGCGGGCGTCGCCGAGTTCGTCGAGGAAGTCGCGGCTGATGCCGAACGGGATGTCGAGCGCCCACATCACCCGCGTGAACGCGTACCCGACCGGGACGGCCACCGCCACGGCGACCGCCCACCGGCCGCGCCGGTTCCACCGGGCGAGCGATCCGGCGTCGGGCGGACCGTCGGCGCGCACGGCGTCCTTGGCCTGGACGAGCAGCGCGATGCCGGCGGCGCACATGAGGCCGAGGTTCAGCACCGGCCACGGCCACAGGCGACCGCCGTCGGGCATCCTGTCGAGCAGGAACAGCACCAGGACGATCGGCGTGTACGCGATGTGCACCAGCACCCGGTAGTCGGGCAGCACCACGGCCAGCAGCAGCCCGAGCGTCACCGCGAACGGGACGGCGGCGCGGCCGGGCCGCCGCAGCAGGGCGCTCGCGACCAGGCCGGCGGCCCCGAGCGCGGCGAGGATCGCCGCACCGGCGGTCGGCCCCCACATCCCGATCAGCGTGATGTCGGCGTCCGTGTCGACGGCCGGGTCGGCCGGGTTCCCGCCGAGGCCGGCGAGCCACGCCAGCCCGAGGACGAGGTAGGCGAGCGACCAGAGCGGCGCGATCAGGTAGGCGGTACGTCTCATGGGTTCAGCGTCGTGTTCCGGGCCCGCCCAGGGCGTCAGCCCGTGGTCGTCGGCGTATACGCCGCAGGTCTGATCTAGGCTGCCCACGGATGGGACGACGGGCGTTGGTCTTCGACATCGCGGTGGCCGGAGTGCTCGCGGTGCTCCTGGGCGTGTCGTCGGCCGGCCTGGTGTCGGACTCGCCGTGGCCGACGGCGGGCCGGGTGGCCGTGCTGGTGGCGATCGGCCTGTCGCACGCGGCGGTGGCGGCGCGCCGGGTCGCGCCGGTGGCGGCGTACGGCGTCTGCTGCGCGGCGATGCTGGTGATCGTCGCCGCGCCCGACCTCACCGACGGGACGGGCGCCGCGCCGCCGATCCTGCTGCCGAGTTCGATGGTGTTCCCGGTGCTGCTGTACGCGGTCGCCGCGTACGGGCGCCGGCCGTGGCCGCTTGTCGGGCTCGGCGTCGGGCTCGTCGGTGCGGCGGTCACCACCGTCCGCGTGTGGACGTTCGACTGGACCGCGAACGGTCCCACGCCCACGCTGCAGTTGTTCGTGCCGGCGGCGCTGCTCGCGATCGTCCTCGCCGCGTGGGGGCTCGGCCGGTTCCGGGCCGCGCGGACGGCGTACCGCGAGGCGGAGATCGCGACGCTGGAGGAGCGGGCGGTCCGGGCCGAGGAGCGTCGCGCGGAACGGGCGGAGCAGGCCGCCGCCGCCGAACGCGCGCGGATCGCCCGGGAGATGCACGACGTGGTCGCGCACAGCCTCGCGGTGATCGTGCGGCAGGCCGACGGCGGCCGGTTCGCGGCGGCGACGGACCCGGAGAAGGCGGCCGAGGTGCTCGGCGTCATCGCCACCACCGGCCGGCAGGCGCTCACCGACATGCGGGCCGTCCTCGGGGTGCTCCGCTCGTCATCCTCCGCCTCCGCCGACGGGCCCACGCCGACGGTCGACGACCTGCCGGCGTTGGTCTCGCGCGTGGCGGCGGCCGGAACGCCGGTGACGCTGACGACCACCGGCGAGCCCGGCGCGCTGGACACCGCGGCGTCGCTGGCGGCGTACCGGGTGGTGCAGGAGGCGCTGACGAACGTCGTCCGGCACGCCGCGACCGGCGCCGCCGCGCGCGTCCACCTGACCTGGACCGACGATGGCCTGGACGTCGCGATCACCGACGACGGCGCGACGCCGTCGGACGAACCTGTCGAGGGGAACGGACTGATCGGCATGCGCGAACGCGTGACCGCGGTGGGCGGACGCCTCACCGCCGGACCGGACGGCGGTGGGTTCGCGGTGCGCGCGTTCGTGCCGGGGAGCCCGGCGTGATCCGCGTCGTGCTGGTCGACGACCAGGAACTCGTGCGCACCGGCTTCGCGATGGTGGTCGACTCGCAGCGCGACCTGACCGTGGTCGGCCAGGCCGCGAACGGCTCGCAGGCCCTGGACGTCGTGGCCACCACGACCCCCGACGTGGTGCTGATGGACGTGCGGATGCCGGTGCTCGACGGCGTCGAGGCGACCCGGCGGCTCCTCGCCCGGCATCCCGCGGTCCGCGTCATCGTGCTGACCACGTTCGACCTGGACGACCACGCGTACGCCGCGCTGAAGGCCGGCGCCAGCGGCTTCCTGCTCAAGGACGCCTCGGCCGAGGACGTGCTGGCGGCGATCCGCGCCGTACACGCCGGCGACGCGGTGCTGGCGCCGTCGACCACCCGTCGCCTGATCGAACGCGTGGCGCCGGGCCTGCCGGGCCCGTCAACCGGCCCGGATCCGTTGGAGAAACTGACCGACCGCGAACGCGAGGTGCTGGGCCGCATCGCCCGCGGCGACAGCAACGCCGAGATCGCCGCGCGGCTCTTCCTCTCCGAGGCCACGGTGAAGACACATGTCGGCCGCATCCTGACGAAGCTCGGACTGCGGGACCGGGTGCACGCGGTGGTGCTCGCCTACGAGATCGGCCTCGTGCGCCCCGGCAGCTGATCTTGACGGCGTGCGGGTGTCAGACGACCAGGGACACCGTGATCGGAACGACGATGGCCAGCGTCCAGGCGATCGACGCCACCAGGCCGGTGACGGCCATCCCCATGCCGGTGCCGCCGTTCGCGCGGATCTGCCGGATCGCCACGCTCGCGAGCCAGGCACCGACCACCGGCCCACCGGCCAGCCCGACCACGAGCGCCGCGATGGCGAAACCGTTGACCCCGGGCTGACGCGGCGGCGCCGGGGCAAGCGGTTGCGGCGGCCACTGCTGTGCCGGCCGGTGCTGTGCTGTCCACTGCTGTGCCGGCCCCTGCTGTGCCGGCCGGTGCTGCGGCGCCGGCGAGTCCGGTGGCGCCCACGGCACCGGTGGTCGGGGCGGCACCGGAACCGACGCCGGTGGCGGAACGGACGAGCGGATCGCCTCAGCCATGACCCGGCACGGTAACAGCCACCGGCGCCGGCCGTGGGATCGCCAGGCTGGCGGCCGTCGCCGCGGCCGCGAGCACCGCCGCCACCGCGAACGCCGGTGCCATCCCGTCGGCGAAGGCCGCCGCCGACCCGTACCCGCCGGCCGACGTGAACGCCGCACCCGTCACCGCCACGCCGAGCGCGCCGCCCAACTGGCGCACCGTGCTGAACGTCGCCGACGCCTTCGCCATGTCGACCGGCGCGACCCGGCTGATCACCGCGCGGGTCATCGCCGGGACCGCCAGCGAGATGCCCAGGCCGGCCAGTGCCACCGGACCGACCGTTTGGACGTACGGCACGCCGGGGGAGGCGACCGCCGCGATCCAGGCCATCGCCACGGCCATGGTGGCGGACCCGGTGACGATCAGGACCCGCTCGCCCACCCGGTCGGCCAGCGCGCCGGCCCGGGGGCCGACCAGCAGCGGGACCAGGCCGAGCGGCAGCAGCCGCAGGCCGGCGGCGAACGGGCCGTCGCCGCCGGCGGTCTGGAAGAACTGCGCGAGGAAGAAGACCGCGCCGGTCAGGGCCGCGTTGAGCAGCAGGATCGCGGCGTTACCGGCCGCGAAGTGACGCGACCGGAACAGCCGCAGTGGCAGCATCGGCGCTGATGCGCGTCCACTCTCGACCGCGACGAACGCGATCGCCGCGACCACCCCGCCTGCGAACGGGAGCAGCGCCGCCCACCCGCCACGGACCAGCGCCCACACGACGCCGAACGACGCGGCCGCGGCCAGCGCGATGCCGGGAAGGTCGAGCGGGGCCCGGGCGCCCGTGCTCTCCGGCAGGCGGGTGAGCACCAGCGGGATCGCCAGCAGCCCGATCGGGACGTTCACCCAGAAGATCCACTCCCAGTCCAGCCCCTGGGTCACCGCGCCGCCGACGAGCGGACCGACGGCGGCCGCGAGCCCGGTGACCCCGCCCCACACACCGAGCGCCCAGCCCCGCCGCTCCGGCGGGAACGCCGTGTTGAGCATCGCCAGCGCCAGCGGCATGAGGACGGCCGCGCCGGCGCCCTGCAGCGTCCGGGCGGCGATCAGCGCACCGATCGACGGGGCGAGCGCGCACGCGGCGGACGCCACCGAGAACAGGCCGAGCCCGACGGCGAACATCCGGCGGCGGCCGTAGCGGTCACCGAGGGCGGCGCCGGTGAGCAGCAGCACGGCGAAGCTGAGGGTGTAGGCGTTCACCGTCCATTCGAGGTCGGCGAGGGAGGCGCCGAGGTCGCGGCGGATCGTGCTCAGCGCCGTCGCCACCACCAGCATGTCCAGGATCACCACGAACGACGCGACCGAGCAGAGCCCGAGCGCCCACTTCTGCGATTTCGTCACCCCGGTGTCGACACTGTCGCGCCCGGAAACTGGGCGCCGTGGTGTCAGAATCTCTGTGACCATTGCATGCGTGACCGATCAGCTCCTCCCGCGCGCCCGGGCCGGTGACGGCGCGGCGTTCGGGGAGCTGGTGGAGCCGTTCCGGCGCGAGCTGCACGTCCACTGCTACCGCATTTTGGGCTCGCTGCAGGACGCGGAGGACGTGCTGCAGGAGACGCTCGTCGCGGCCTGGCGCGGCCTGGCCGGGTTCGACGGCCGGTCGTCGCTGCGCACCTGGCTGTACCGGATCGCGACGAACCGGTGCCTGAACGCGGTGCGCGACGCCAAGCGCCGTCCGGCCCAGTTGTTCCCGCCCGGCATCGAGCCGCCACCGCCCACCCGCACGGTCGACCCGCTGTGGCTCGACCCGTACCCGGACGCCCTGCTGGCCGCCCTGCCCGACACCGCGCCGGGTCCGGAGGCCCGCTACGAGCGGCACGAGGCGGTCTCGCTCGCGTTCCTCACCGCCGTGCAGGTGCTGCCGCCCCGCCAGCGGGCCGTCCTGGTGCTGCGCGACGTGCTCGGCTACCGGGCGGCGGAGGTCGCCGAGCTGCTCGACACGACGGTCGAGTCGGTCACGAGCGCGTTGAAGCGGGCCCGCGCGGCGCTGCCGTCAGCGGCATCGCCGTCAGCGCCGGGCCATCCGGCGGTTCCGGCCGTCGAGCGCGGGCTTGCCGACCGCTTCGCGGTCGCGGTGGAGGACGGTGACGTGGACGCGATGGTCGCCCTTCTCACCGACGACGCCTGGCTGACGATGCCGCCGGCACCGATCGAGTACCAGGGCCACGCCGCGATCGCCGGCTTCATGCGTCACATCGGTTTCCGTGACGGCAACCGCCGGTACCGCCTGCTATCGACCCGGGCCAACGGCCAGCCCGCGTTCGGCGCCTACATCAGCGACGGCGGCGAGCCGACGTTCCGGGCGCACGGCATCATGGTGCTCACCGTGGCGGGTGACCGGTTGAGCGCGGTGACCCGCTTCGTGTCCGACGGCGTCCTGCCGCACTTCGGCCTGCCCGGGGAGCTCAGCTCGGCGCGGTGAGCGCGTCGGCCAGCTCCGCGGGACGGCTCAACGCGACGAGGTGACCACCCGGCAGCACACGCGGTGTGACGCCGAGCCGCTCCCGCGCCACCCGGGCCTGGAACCCGGCCGGGAAGAACCGGTCCTCGCGCGCGACCAGCACCTCGGTCGGCACGTCGGGCCACGCGGCGAGCGGCCACGGCTCCCCGAACGGCGCGCCCGACTGCGCCGGGTCGCCGGCCGCCATCGCCTCCGTGACCACGTCGTCCGGGACGTCGTGGAAGAAGTAGACCAGCGGATCGAACGGCCCGTCGGGGTCGCGCCCCTCGTCGACGTCGCACGCCCGGCGGGCCTCCTCCTGCCCGGTGTTCACCCACCAGGCACCGCCGGTCTCGCCGGGCGCGGGGATCATCGCGTTGAGCAGCACGATCCGCGCCGCGCCCAGCCGGGTGCCGACCATCGGTGCCGTGAGCCCACCCATCGACTGCCCCACGACGACGAGATCCCCGGCGGCGGCGCCGGCTCCGCCGTTCGCGGCGCGTGTTCCGCCGTTCGCGGCGCTGCCCGCGGTTCGGGGCGCCTCCTGAGCCGCCCAGCCCGCTTCCTCCGCGGCCCGCACGGCGGCAGCGGTGTACTCCGCCAGGCCGGCGCTGTCGTCGGCGGCCGGCAGGTCGACGGCGATCGCCTCGTGGCCACGCCGGCGCAGTTCGGGAACCAGCCGGTGCCAGTACCAGGCGGCGCCACCCGCACCGGGGATCAGCAGGAAGGTCGTCATGGTGCGAAGTTAGCACCATGCGGTGCTAAAGTTGTACCCCGTGGCGCGAACCTACGACGACCCGTGCGGCCTGGCCCGCGCGCTCGACCTCATCGGCGAACGCTGGGCGCTGCTCGTCGTCCGCGAGTTGCTGCTGGGTCCGAAACGCTTCTCCGACCTGCGGCGCGGGCTGCCCGGCGCCAGCCAGAGCATGCTCACGTCGCGCCTTGCCGACCTCGAGGCCGCCGGTGTGCTGCGCCGCCGGCACCTCTGGCCGCCGGTGGGCACCTCGGTGTACGAGTTGACCGACCAGGGGCGGGACCTCGAGCCGGCCCTGGTGCGGCTGGCCGCGTGGGGCAGCCGGAGCGCGCTCACGTCGTCGGCGGAACTGAGCGTCGACGCGCTTGCCCTCGCGCTGAAGACCACCTTCGACGCGGGCGCCGCCGCCGGCCTCGACCTCCGGTGCCAGCTCCACCTCGACGGTGACGGCCTGCTCGTGACCGTCCACGATGGACAGTTGGACGTCACCCGCGGCCGCGACGACGACGCCGACCTCGCGATCGAGACCACCGCGGCCGGGTTCCGCGCCCTGATCTTCGCCGGCACGACCCTCGACGACGCCGACGCCACCTTCCACGGCGACCGCGACGGGATCGCCCGCGTCCTCGGGCTTTTCCCCCGCCCGACCGTGGGGCCGACCGTGGGGCCGACCGTGGGGCCGACCGTGGGGCCGACCGTGGGGCCGAACGGAGGGCATGCGCGATCGCGTGTGGATGAACCGGTGGATAACTCGGCTTAACCTGGGGGTAACACGAGAGAGTCTGTGGACAACCAAAGAATCTCTCGGCTACCCCTTGCGGCGGTGTGTGGTTCGGCGGTAGAAATCTCGCACGCCACCAGAGACGGTCACCGGATTCGGCGGAACCCCCTCGGGAAACCGGGAGGAGACCTGAGAATCGGCGGGCATCAGAATCGTGAGAGCGCGCAAGCGCAGGAACCTTTGTGCTGTCCGCAAGTGGAGACAACCTGGCGAGTCGCCCCCGGGAAAGGCGCCTTCTGGGGAGGCCAACGTCGTGTGCACCGATGTTTGCCCAGACCCGCCTCACAATCAACGATGGCGTGTTCCGTGGAACTGACGGGCCGAGCAATCGGACTGCTCTCGCGGATCGGCTGAACGACCTGCGCTCGCGGACTGGGAGACCAGACCGTCGAACGGCGAGCTGAGAAATCGGATCGTTGCGAGACGGCTTGGGATGCCAGACCTGCTGAGAGCGGATCGCGAGGTTGAGATGCTGAGGGCGGGCTGAGCGATCGAGCCGCCGGACCCGCAGAACTTTAGAGGCCCTTCCGTCTCATACACGGAAGGGCCTCTTCCCTGTCTCCAGACCGAGGTCTTCACAACGAGCCGAGTATCACGCACCGGCCCGGCCGACGGCTGACGACACGCCGAACACCAGGTGAAAGCGCGGCGGCGCGGATCAGCCGACGGCCGCCGCGGCGGTGGACAACAATTCGGTGACACTGCCCTCGAAGCCCGACAGCATCTGGATCGCCAGCACCCATGCCTCCGGGTGTCCGTCGACGGTGGAGCCCACGATCGTCCGCAGCACCCGCAGGCCGTCCTCCGCCACGGCGGACGGAGCCGAACCGAAGACGGCCAGTGCCCACGTCGCACGCGTGTACGTGAAGAGGTCCGGCCAGCCGATCCGGCCGTCGCCCAGCAGCTCGGCGGCCAGCCGCTGGTGGCCGAAACCCAGCAGGGGCAGCAGTTCGGACACGGGCCGGCCCCGGCTCAGATCCTGCTCCAGCCAGCTGCCGTGCCGCGCCCGGAACCACGGCGGGCACCCCGGCCGGTCGCTCAGGGACAGCAGCACCCGGTCGGGAAGCGGCCCGGTGACGCGCTCGTCGGCGATGGCCGCCCAGTGCCAGTCGTGGCTCTCGCGCAGGCGGGCCTGCGTCAGGTTGCGCAGGATTTCGAGCTGTGCCGGCAGCGACTCGCCCCACATCACCTCGTCGGAAAGCCGTTGGAGAGCCTCGGGTTCGGGCTCGGCGAGCAGGCGCCGCACGCGCGTGGCCACCCGGGCGGACAGGAACCGGCCCTTCAACGTGGCCGGCCCGTCGGTGGCGGCGAGCAGCTTCTCGACCGCCGGCTGCCCGTGCCGGCGCCAGATGTTCAGCACCAGCCGCAGTTGCGGGGTCCGGCCGTAGATCACCCGGTGCCGCAGGATGTGCAGTTGCAGTTCGTGGTCGGCGCAGTCGATCGCGTCGCGGGAGTGGTACGGCGACCCGCCGCTGCCGCCGCTGTAGCCCATCAGGTGCTCGCGCAGCGCCGGGTCGAGCGGAACGGGTTCGATGCGGCCGGGCGTGAACGGCCGCTGCGACAGGATGCGGGCGCGCAGGTTCATCGGGATGTCGTCGGCCCGGAACAGCTGCCCGTTGACCGCCGGGTCGTCGCAGGCGGCCAGCCGCTCGATGACCGCGGGGGCGAGGTCGCGCCGGCACGACAGCGACCGGCGCAGGGCCGGGTTCGCGCTGCCGACCGCGGCGTCGACCCACTCGTCGCGCCACCGGCCGTGGGCGAGCAGGTCGTGGATCGTGCGGTCGTCGAGGTGGTCGAACAGGGCCAGGTGCGCGGCGACCGGAGCGGCGTCGAGGAGGACGAGGAACGCCGCCCGGGTGCCGCTCACACCCTTGCGGGCCTGGAGGTCGGGCAGCGGACGGGCGTCGGGCCACGCCGTGGGCGCGGCGCCGGAGGTGACGTCGTTGAGCAGGTCCACGGTGGACCCCCGGTGGCTCCGCAGCCGGCCACGCACCGCCGTCCACCGGGCGACGTCGGTTCCCAGCCGGTCGGCCACCTGCCACGGCAGTTCGTCGAGGACCACGCGGCACCGGTACGCCGCGTCGAGCACCGCGGCCGCCGGCGTCGCCCGCAGCAGGTCACCGGCCGGCAGCCCGGCGCGGACCGCGCGTTCGGCCCGGTGGCGCGCGGCCGCCGCCGGGGTCTTCGGCGGGAACGGCGTCGCGATCAGGCGCGGGGTGGGGTGCGCGACCTCCGCGACCGCGACCGGATGCGCGGCGATCAGCGCCGCCACGAGGTGCTCCGGGCAGCCCGGATGGCCGGCCACCGCGGCGGCCGCCGCCGGACCGAACGGCTCCGCGCGGTGGGCCGCCAGGATCCGCTCCCAGTCGAGGTCGGTGCGCCAGCCCAGCTGTTCCGGGCACGGTCGCGTGCGCAGTTCCTCGATGGCGCCGGCCGTTCCCTCCGCGTCCGCGACCGGACCCGGGTCGCCGGGCGAGACGCAGAACTCGGCCCGCAGCCGTTCGGCCCGGGTCAGCTCCGCGCCGGCGTGCTCCAGGACGTGCCGTGCCAGCTCGGGGAACGGGCTGACCACGGCGGCCCGCAGGCGGCCGACCTCGGTGCAGTCGAGCATCTTCCCGACGGTTCCGGTCCACGCCGGATCGCCGGGCCGGGCCGCGGCGAACACCGCGCGCCGGTCGCGCAGCGGCCAACCGTACGGGCCGCGGTCGGGGGCCTGGAACGCCACCACGGCGTTGCCGCTCGCGGCCAGCCGCTCGCGCAGCGCGGTGGTCATGCGGTGCTCCTGGTCGCACACGGCGACGATCAGCTCGTCGCGCCCGGACGCCAGGATCGCGTCGACGAGTTCGACCGGCAGCGTCGGCGCGCTGCTCCGCACGGTCCACCGCAGGTCGTTCCCCAGCGCCGAGACCTGGCGGTCCCACGACTGCGGCCCGGCCCCGCGCAGCAGCCACGCCAATGCGTCGAGCATCAGGCGTCCGCCCGCAGCCGCGCCATCCGCGCGACCGCCTCGACCCAGACCTTCTGTTTCTCCGGCGCCTGGCCGACCAGGTAGGTGGCCCGCAGCTTCGGCGGCAGGTACCGCAGCAGGCGCGCCACCACGTCGAGGTGTTCCCGGAGCTGCGAGGCCTCGGCGTTGGCGAGGATCTGGTGGACCAGGTCGGAGTCGCCGGTGCCCTCGCTGTTGTTCCCGACGGCCGCGCGGAGGCGCTTCTCCCACAGCTCGATCTCCGCGGCGAGGTCACGCAGGCCGGTGGACCGGCCCCCGGCCAGCCGCGCCTCCAGCCCGACCAGCGGCACCGGCGCGAACTCGCCGTCGCCGAGGTAGATCAGCGCCGACTGCAGCGGCAGGTCGTGACGGTGCAGCTTGATCATCCGTTCCAGGGTGCGCTTGCTGACCCAGGCCCGGCCCTCGTCGTCGATGTCGTTCTTCCACCACTCCAGGACGACCTCGGCGGTGGACCCGTAGGTGTCGATCAGCCACTGGTTGGCGGGGATGTCGTCGGGCGCGACCTCGTAGCTGACCGTGAACCGGCTGGCCTGCGCCAGGTTGTTGCTCGCCACGAGGAGCTTGCGACCGAGGTGGTACGGCGGGTTCTGCAGCGCCACCTGCGCGCGCAGGTTCTCGATGCGCCGCCCGGCCAGCGTCCACTCCTGGGTGACCTCCATGAGCTTCGCGAACGTGGACTTGTCCTTCGGCCGGTTGTACTCGTCCCACACGAGGACCTTCGGCTCGTGGCCGAGCAGGCTCCGGGTGAGCAGGGAGCTCAGCGTGCCGTCGGACCTCGGTACCGGGACGCACAGGTCTTCGACGTTGGTGACGGGCAGCGAGAAGTACACCGGGTTCCGCCCGGTCTCCTCGCGGACCACGTGCCGGGTGATCTCGGTCTTGCCGCAGCCGGGCGGACCCTGGAGCAGCACCGCCCACCGGCGCCGGATCGCCGCGCGCAGGATACGGCGCACCGGGTCGGCGACGCTGTCGGGGTTGGGCACGCCGAGCGCCGTCGCGAACTCGCCGAGGATGTGGTCGGTGCGGTCGGGACCGGGTGACCCGTCGGAGCGCTGCTCGGCGAGCACCAGCCGGGAGCCGTTGACCAGCGGCAGCCCCCACTTCAGCGGGAAGCCCTCGACGGCGCAGTCGATGACGTGCTGCACCGTGCGCGGTGACAGCAGCCGCCGCAGGTGCGGGCTCAACCGCGCCCAGGCATGGAACAGGCCGGACAGGTCGCGGCTCGGATAGCGCTCGGACAGGTGCCGCCGCCACGACGTGTCGTTGGCACCGATGCGGATCGTGGCCATCCGGTCGAGCACGGCCAGGTCGTTGCGCCGGGCACCGACCTCGGACGCCGACTCGTTGTCGGTGAGGAAGACGCCCACGCAGCCGAGTTCGCGCAGATCGTGCTCGCCGAGCGTCCAGTTGCAGGCGACCTGCATGAGCTGGGACTGGATCGTGTCGCCGGCCTGCAGCGAGTCGTCGATGACGAGCACGAACCGTTTTCCTGGCCGCAGCTGGTCCATGATCAGCTGTTGCAGTGCGAGCTCGCCGGTGCGGGGGTCGCGCACGGGCGCGTTGACGAGCAGGTCGTCGGGCGTGAGGTTCGCCGCGGGCACCAGCACCACGGCGAGATCCGGATATCTCTCCGGGATGTAGCTGAGGAACGTCGAGGTCTTGCCGATGCCGTGGTCGCCGAAGATCTGCCCGGTCTGGCCGGCGGCGATCATGCCGTCGATGAATTTCTCCAGAACGGAGGCCTCCATCAACGCTCACCGGTGTGGACGCGGTGGCAGGCCATCGGCGGATCGGCCTGCTCCGGCCACGTGACGCCGCCGTCGGTGATCAGCCAGATCCAGCTCTCCGGATCGCGCGGCTTCACGTGCGGGGCGTAGCCGTCGGTGACCATGATGACGGCGTCGGGCCGGCCCTCGATGTGCTTCCCGTCGACCGCCAGCCGCCCCTCGGCGTAGTCGACGACGTTCTGGAAGTTGGTTCCGCCGCCGCCCAGCACCCGCTCGCCGGGTGCGAACGGCATGACCTCGCCGTCGAAGCTCACCCACTGCGCGGCGACGCCGTCGGTCTGCCCGACCAGCGTGGTGAGCCACTCGACCACCGCGTCGGGCATCGACCCGGACGTGTCCATCGCCACCAGCACGACCTTCTCCCGCTCCATTCCCCGCCGCAGCAGCATCGGTTCGTGCCCCAGGGACAGCAGCACCGCACCGAGCTTCTTCGGATAGACCAGCCGTTCCCCGTCGCGGAGCCGGGACGCCAGCACGTCGACCAGCCACCGCTTCCACCAGTCGACCCGGCGGGTCTTCTGCGTCTCGCCGCGCAGCGCCGACAGACCGAGCGATCCCCACATCTTCGAACGCTGGCCGTCGATCCCGCCGGACCGGGCGGCGAGGTCGAGCAGTTCCTGCCGGGCCCGCGCGTTGCCCGCGTGCGCCTGGCGGGCCACGTCGCTCAGGATCCGCTCGACGATCCGGGCCACCGTCTCGTCGTCGAGCGGCAGGTCGACCAGCGGCGTCCCGTGCCCTCCGCCGCCGGATCCCAGGCACAGCAACAGGTGCAGGCACGGCACCCGGCGCACGATCGGCTCGGCCATCCGCCGCAGTTCGGTGTAGACGCCGAAGTCGGTCTCGACGAACTCGTCGTAGGGGAGCGGCTCGAGCCCCTGCTCGACGAGGTCGGCGCGGTACTTCTCGTGCACCTCGCGCGGATCGACACCGATCGGCTCGCCGTCGCGCACCGGCAGCGACGGGACGCCCAACCGCGCCAACGCCACGTGGTTGACGCTGACCTCGATGGCGATGGCGAACACCGGATCGGACCGCAGGGCGGCCTCGGTGTGCAGGTGCCGCTGGATGAGGTGCCGCGCCTCGTGGAACAGCACGAACTTCACGCCGTCGAGCCCGATGGCGACGAAGAACTCCGGGTTGAACAGCAACGCGCACACGCCGTCGCCCGTCGCGGTGACCGCCGCGGTGTCGATCGCGGTGGTGGCGATGTGGTGGTGACACTTCGTGTACAGCCACGAACCGATGACGCTGTTGCCCACCCCGAAGTCGAGCAGCGCGGCCTCCTTGAGCCGCACCGCTTCCGCGGTGGTTTCGTCGCCGGCGTCGTTGAGCGCGTGCAGCCGCCGACGGTCACCCAGATCGACGACCAGTGAAGTCACGACGGGAATCTATCAACGGGGTGCGACAGTTCCTCCGCCCGCTTCGAGGGCCTGCCGCATCTCGACGATGCCGCGTTCGACCCGGGCCCGCACCGCGGGCGCCTGGTCGTGCGGAAGGACATCGGTAACCCACACCAGGCGGCACCGGTTGCCTTCCGGCACCACCTCGAACGCGGCGTGGTGGTAGGTCAGCGGCAGCCGCTGCCCGTCGACCACCGTGTACGCCATCCGGCGCAGGTCGTGGTCGACGGCCAGGATCAGCTCACCGATCCGCCACCCGTCGGGCATCGTCAGGATCCGCGTGTCGCCGTCGATGCGGGCGTCGGCGACCCGGCCGGGCAGCAGCCGACGGTGCACCGCGCCCACGTCGGCGACCGCGTCCCACACCTCGTCGGCGGAGCGGTCGACGACCGTCTCGACCCGGACCGTTGCCACCGCCGCACCCTACCCGTACTTGACCTTGACGCATGCGGCAACCTCTAGCGTCCGCGTCCATGCGAACGACACGGGTACACCTCGCCCGCCGCCCGGTGGGCGCGCCGGCACCGACCGACTTCGAGACGCGCACCGCGGAGCTGCCGGCCCTGGAACCGGGGCAGGTGCTGGTGGCGAACCGGTACATGGCCCTGGGCGCGGTGATGCGCACCATGCTCGCCGGCGGCACCGCGTCACTGCCCGGCTTCGAACCGGGAGAACCGCTGTTCGCCCGGACGCTCGGCACGGTGCTCGCCTCCGCCGCCCCGCGCGTCGCCGCGGGTGCCGACGTGGTGCACATGGCCGGCTGGTCGACCCACGCCGTCGTCGACGCCGACCGCTGCCGACCGGTGCCCGACGGCGACCCGATGCGGCACCTGTCCAGCGGCGTCACGGCGTACGTCGGGTTGCGGCTGGCCGGCGTGCGGGCCGGCGACACCGTCTACGTGTCCAGCGCCGCCGGCGCGGTCGGTTCGGCGGCCGGGATCCTGGCCCGGACGCTCGGCGCGGGACGGGTCGTCGGCGGCACCCGCAGCGCCTGGAAGACGTCCGAACTCGTGGACCGGCTCGGCTACGACGCCGCCGTCGACTACGCGTCCGGCGACGTCGAAGCGGCGCTGGCAGCGTGCGCGCCGGACGGCATCGACGTCTACTTCGACAACGTCGGCGGAGACCACCTGGCGACCGTCGTCGGGCTCCTCAACGACGGCGGCCGGGTCGCGCTGTGCGGAACGCTCGCCGACCGGCCGGGCCCGCGGCTCGACCTGCCGGCCGTCATCGGCAAGGGTCTGACGCTGCGGGGATTCCGCGCGTCGGCCCACCCGGACCTGCACGACGGCTATCCGGCGCCCGACCTGCCGCACGTCGTCGTCGACGGCCTCGACGCCGCGCCGGGCGCCCTGCTCGACCTGTTCGCCGGCCGGTACGTCGGCACGGTGCTGGTGCGGCTGGACGGTGGTACACAGTAGAACCCATGCGGATCGGCGAGTTGGCGACGGCGGCGGGCACGACCACCCGGGCCCTGCGGCACTACGAGCACGAGGGTCTGCTCACCAGCGGGCGCAACCCGAACGGCTACCGGGTGTACGGCGAGCACGCGGTGGTGCGGGTGCGCAACATCCGGGAACTGCTCGCCACCGGGTTCACGATCGCCGACGTCCGCGCGTTCCTCGCCTACCTCGACCGCGACCTCCCGCCGCGCTTCGGTGCCGGCGACGGCAACACCTGCGCGACCGCGATGGCCGTCGCCCGCCAACGGCTCGCCGACCTGCGTCACCGCATCGACACGCTCACCGCCCTGCACGACCGCCTCGCCGACCGCCTGTAACCGCCCGGAAAGTCAGGCCGACGCCGCGTAGAGCAACTCGCGGATGCCGGGCTCGCGGTCCGCGCGCCACACCAGTCGCAGGGTGAGGTCCGGCGTCTCCAGGCGGAGCCGGGTCAGCGTGCCGGCCGTCACCTGGTCGGTCACCGCGAACTCCGGGAGCAGCGCGACCCCGAGGCCCCGCTCGGCCCACGCCCGCATCACCGCCACGCTGCCCGCCCGCACCCGCTCGACGTCGGCGCCCAACAGTCGCTCACCGGCCAGGTGGAACGAGCATGCCGGCACGTTCACGAGCAGCTTCTCGCCGGCCAGCGCCGCGCGGGTCACCGGTGCCGGGCCGTCCAACCGGTGGCCGGGCGCGGCCACCAGCGCCAGCGGCACCGGTTGCAGGTCGACGAAGTCGAGTGGCGCCGGCGGCACCGGGAAACCGAGTTCGCCCAGGCGGTCGCCGGAGTCCAGCAGCAGCGCGGCGTCCAGGTCGCCGGCCGCGACGGCCGCGAGCAACTGGTCGCGGGCCGCGTCGGAGCGGACGTCGACGGTCAGCCCGGGACGCCGCTCCGCGAGCCGCTCCAGCACCGCCGGCACGTGCGTGGCCGCGATCGTCTCCAGCGCACCCAGTCGCAGCACCGGACCGGCGACGTCGCGCCGGGCCTGCTCGGCCTGCTCCAGCAGCCGCCGCGCCCACCCGCGCAGCCGCACCCCTTCGGGCGTCAGCCGCATG
The DNA here is from genome assembly GCF_016863635.1 of Virgisporangium aurantiacum. GTDB lineage: Bacteria > Actinomycetota > Actinomycetes > Mycobacteriales > Micromonosporaceae > Virgisporangium > Virgisporangium aurantiacum. Next base: position 213,223 of record NZ_BOPG01000024.1, read on the forward strand.
CCGCGGGCGCCGCGCTCGAACAGCGCCACGCCGAGCGACTTCTCCAGCGTCCGGATCTGCTCCGACACCGACGACGGCGCCATGCCCAGGGCGACCGCGGCATCCGTCACCGTTCCGTGCGCGACGACCGTTTCGAAGGTGCGCAACTGCCGCAGTTCCATGTGGACTCCGTTCGGATCTTCCGAACCCAGCGTACGGCCGGGCCGGTGGAACCCTCACCGCATCGGCGCGAGGCTTCGACCTCGTGAAACCGTTGACCGGCATCTCCCTCGGCTACTTCATGGTCCTGCTGGACATGACCGTCCTGTCCGTCGCCGAACCCGACCTCGCCCGCTCGCTGCACGCGTCGCTCGCCGGGCTGCAGTGGGTCGTCACCGCGTACACGGTCGCGTTCGCGGCGCTGCTGCTCGGTGCCGGCGCGGTCGCCGACCGCTACGGCGCCCACCAGGTGTTCCGGGCCGGCGTCGCCGGGTTCGGCCTCGGGTCGCTGCTGTGCGCGCTCGCTCCCGACATCTGGACGCTGGTCGCGCTGCGCGCGCTGCTGGGCGCCGCCGCGGCCGCCGTCGTGCCGGCGTCGATGGCGATGATCACGCGGCTCTTTCCGCGGCCGGCCGACCGGGCCCGTGCGGTGGCGGTCTGGGCCGCGACCAGCGGCGCGGCGCTCGCGGCCGGCCCGGTCGTCGGCGGCGTGCTGGTCGACGCTGCCGGCTGGCGGGCGATCTTCCTGGTCAACGGCCCGCTGGCCGCCGTCGTGCTCGTTCTGGTCGCGGGCCGTTCGGTCCGCTGCCCCACCGGCTTCAGAAAGATCGATTGGACGACGCAGCTGACCGCCGTCGCCGCGCTGGCCCTGCTCACGGACGCCCTGATCGCGCTCGGCGCCGGTGCCCCCGCGCACGCCGCCACGGCGGCGGTGGCGTTCGTCGCCGCGGCGACGCTGTTCGCGGTGCGGGAACGGCGCAGCGCGGCGCCGGTGCTCGTCCGCACCACTCCCGATCTCCGGACGGCGCTGCTCGCCGGCGCGGCCGTGAACTTCGCGATGTCCGGCGTGCTGTTCGTGCTGCCGCTGCTCCTGACCGCCCGGCTGAGCCCGGTCGCGACCGGCCTCGCCTTCCTACCGATGACGGTGCCGTTCGCCGTCAACCCCCTGCTCACCGGGCGGCTCGTCGCCCGCGTCGGCCCCCGGCCACCGGTGCTCGCCGGCCTTGCCCTGCTGACCGTCGCCGGCCTGGTGCTCGGTGCGGCCGTCGCCACCGACGCCGGCTACCCGGTGCTGGTCGTCGGCCTGGTCGGGACCGGGTTCGGGGTGTCGCTGGCGCTGCCGGCGCTGGTGACGCTGGTGGTCACCACCGCACCCGCGGGCACGGCCGGCGCGGCGGGCGGCCTGCTCAACGCGGTGCGGCAGGTCGGTGCCACCGTCGGCGTCGCCGTGACCGGTGGATTCGTGACCGGTGGATTCGGGACCGGTCGCGGTGACGCCGCTCTGGTGCTGTGCGCGGTGGTCTGCGCCGCCGCCGGGCTGGGCGTCGCCCGTCGTCGAACGGCCGACACCTCTCGGCGCGAGGGGGTCAGTCGAGGGTGACGTCGGGGTAGAGGGGGAACGGGGCCAGGAGCTCGGTGGCCTGCTTGCTGATCCGGTCGGCCAGGGCCGGGTCCAGCGTGAACTTGGCCTTCGAGCCCGCGGCCGGTGTGGTGGCCGCGAGCACGGTGTGGATCAGGTCGGCGATCTGGTCCATCTCGGCGGCGCCGAGGCCGCGGCTGGTCAGCGCCGGCGTGCCGACCCGGATGCCGGACGTGTACCAGGCGCCGTTCGGGTCCTGCGGGATCGCGTTGCGGTTGGTGACCACGCCGCTCTGCAGCAGCGCCTGCTCGGCCTGGCGGCCGGTGAGCCCGAACCCGTCGTTCACGTCGAGCAGCACCAGGTGGTTGTCGGTGCCGCCGGACACCACCCGCACCCCGCGCTTCACCAGGCCCTCGGCGAGTGCCTGGCTGTTGGTGACGATCTGCTGCGCGTAGGTGGCGAACTCGGGGCGGCGGGCCTCGGCGAACGCGACCGCCTTGGCGGCCATCACGTGGCTGAGCGGGCCGCCGAGCACCATCGGGCAGCCGCGGTCGACCTGGTCGGACAGTTCGGGCTGGGCGAGCACCGCGCCGCCACGCGGACCGCGCAGGCTCTTGTGCGTGGTGGTGGTGACGATGTGCGCGTGCGGCACCGGGTCGAAGTCGCCGGTGAACACCTTGCCCGCGACCAGCCCGGCGAAGTGCGCCATGTCGACCATGAACGTGGCGCCGACCTCGTCGGCGATCTCGCGCATGGTCGCGAAGTTCACCTTCCGGGGGTACGCCGAGTAGCCACCGACGATCACCAACGGCTTGAACTCGCGCGCGGTCTCCCGCAGCGCCGCGTAGTCGATCAGGCCGGTCGCCCGGTCGACGCCGTAGCTGCGCTGGTCGAACATCTTGCCGGAGATGTTGGGCCGGAAGCCGTGGGTGAGGTGGCCGCCCGCGTCGAGCGACATTCCGAGCATCCGCTGGTTGCCGAACGCGGCCCGCAGCTCCGCCCACTCGGCGTCGGACAAGTCGTTGACCTGGCGCTTGGAGAACTTCTTCAGGTGCGGCACCTCGACCCGGTCGGCCAGGATCGCCCAGTACGCGACCAGGTTCGCGTCGATGCCCGAGTGCGGCTGCACGTACGCGTACGGCGCCCCGAACAGGGCCTTCGCGTGCTCGACCGCGACCGCCTCGACGGTGTCGACGTTCTGGCAGCCGGCGTAGAAGCGGCGGCCGATCGTGCCCTCGGCGTACTTGTCCGACAGCCAGTTGCCCATCGCGAGCAGCACCGCCGGTGAGGCGTAGTTCTCGCTGGCGATGAGCTTGAGCGACTCGCGCTGGTCGCGCAGCTCCTGCGCGATCGCGTCGGCGATGCGCGGCTCGACGGAGCGCACCACGTCGAGGGCGGCACTGAAGGCAGCGGAGGCGGTGGAGGCGGTGGTTTCGGCGTTCACTGTTCACTCCCAGGTAGGGGCCGTCGGTCATCGTACGCTCGGGGACAATTCACCAAGGAGTGACCGTCAGTCCGTATGCAGGTGGCCGTCGGCGACGTGCCAGGTGCGGGTGCAGCCGATCGCCGTGGCGAAGCGGGCGTCGTGGGTCACCACGAGGAGGGTGCCGCCGAACTCGGTGAACGCCTGCTCCACCACGTCGAGGGCGTCGAAGTCGAGGTAGTTGGTGGGCTCGTCGAGCAGCAGGGTGCGGGCCGGCGAGTTCGCCATCACGGCCAGCAGCAGCCGGCGCAGTTCGCCGGCCGACAGCGCGCGCAGCGGCCGGTGCCACTGGTCGGGCCCGAACAGGTACCCCTCCAGCAACTGCTCGGCGTCCTCGGCGTACAGGGCGAGGCGCGACCGGAGGTAGTCGAACACGGTGACGCCGGTGCGCACCGCGTCGTGCGTCTGCGGCAGGAGCACGCCGCGGCCGGTCACCGTGCCGGCGTCGGGTTCGAGGTGACCGGCGAGCACGCGGAACAGCGTCGACTTCCCGGCGCCGTTGCGGCCACCGATCAGCACGCGGTCTCCACTGTGGACGGTCAGGTCGACGTCGCGCAGGATCGTGTTCCCGCCGAGGGCCACGGTGAGGCCGGACGCTTCCAGAACCGGGCCGGCTTCCTCGGCGTCCACCTGCATTTTCAACACGAGCGGCGGCCGCGTCTGCGGTTCGGCCAGCCACTTGGTGGCCATCATCTGCCGGCGCAGTCGCCGTTCCCGCGCCTTGGCCTTCTTCGCGACCTTCTTCGCCAGCCGATTCTGCTGGTCGCGGCCGCGCTTGGGGATCGTGGCCTCCTTGTCGGCGGCGTACTCCTTCGTCTTCTCGATGTCGGCCTCCCAGCGGCGGCGGTCCTTCTCCTGCGCCTCGTAGTCGAGGAGCAGCCGCTCCCAGCGCCGCAGCTTCTCGGCGCGGTACTCGGTGTAGCCGCCGGTGTAGAACTGGGGTTCCTCGTGGATGCCGTCGAGTTCGACGATCCGGGTGACGACGCGGTCGAGAAAGTCGCGGTCGTGGCTGACGACGAGGATGCCGCCGGGGAACCGGGCCAGCCACTCGCCGAGCCAGGCGATGCCGTCGGCGTCGAGGTGGTTGGTCGGCTCGTCGAGCAGCAGCAGTTCCGGCGACTCCAGCAGCACGCGGGCGAGCGTGAGGCGGGCCTGTTCGCCGCCGCTGATCTCGCCCAGGGTCGCGGCCTGCGGCAGGTGCGCGATGTCGAGGCGTTGCCGCACCTGCGCGAGCCAGGTCTCGGCGTTCCAGCCGGCCAGGTGGGTCCAGCGGTCGTCGAGGTCGCCGTACTCGCCCAGCACCCGGTGGTCCTGTTTCATCTGCTCGCGGAGGATTTCGAGCCGCGCGTTCACCGCGACCAGTTCGCCCAGGCCCTCGGCGAGGAAGTCGCCCACCGTCGCGGTCGGATCCGGGACCTGCTGGGTGAAGTACCCGACCGTGGTGTCGGGGGAGCGGAGCACCTGACCGTACGTCGGCGGCTGGACCCCGGCGAGCACGTTCAGCAGCGTCGACTTCCCGGTGCCGTTCGGGCCGACCAGGCCGATGCGGTCGCCGCGGCCGACGATCAGGTTCAGCTTCTCGAACAGCGTGTCGCCGTCGTGGCGCTTGGCGAGGGACACCGCTTTAAGCATGGACACCCCGCCGATTCTGCTCGATCCGCGGCACCAGGTCGCCGAGGGCACCGGTGAAGGCGCCCATGCAGACCGCGTGCAGGTCGGCCCGGCTGAAGTTCCGGTCGGCGAGCCAGTCGAGCACCAGGACGCGGACGAACACCAGCCACGCGGTCAGCACCGCGGCGAGGCGGTCGCGGTCGGACCCGTCGAGGCCGCTCACGTCGATCATCCGTTGGCGCAGGACGGCGAGTTCGCCGGTGATGATGGCCTGGATGGTCGGGTCGCCGGCCAGGGTGCGGTTGGCGGCGAGCACGGCGCTGGCGTTGGCGGCGAAGTACTCGATGTGGGTGTTCAGGCCGTCGCTGACCTGGTCGACGAACGGGGTGTCGGTGTCGAGTTCGGTGGCGTCGAGCAGGCCGTCGGCCGCCTCCCGGTAGACGGCGGCGAACAGGTCGTGCTTGCTCGGGAAGTGCTTGTAGAGCAGGGCCCGGGAGACGCCGGCGCGCTCGGCGATCTCCTCCATGAGCACCGACTCGTACGGCCGCGTCGCGAACATCCCGGCACCGACGTCGAGCAGTTGACGGCGCCGGTCCTGCGGCGTGAGGCGGCGTCGGGTGGGCACGGGCAAAGCATAGTTGACGCGTGTCTACCGGCTGTCGTAGCGTGCTTGGTAGACACACGTCTACTTATTGTCGGGGGCGTTGGATGGCACGCGTTCTGAAATGGCTCGCCGTCACGATGGGGATCGCCTGCGTGGCGATCGGCGTCTACCACGTGGTGCTCGGCATCGGGTCGGTGCCCGGCGAGGGAACGGCCGACACGGAGGCGGGCATCACGGTCGACAGCCGGGAACGCTTCTACAACGCCATCTTCGTCGGCTACGGCGTGGCGTGGCTGTGGGCGGCCCGGCAGACGCCGATCCCGGCGACGGTCGTGCGCTGGCTGGCCGGCGTCATGTTCCTCGGCGGCATCGGCCGGGTGCTGTCGATGGTGCAGTACGGGGCGCCGCACTGGTTCCAGATCCCGCTGACCGTCATCGAACTCGTGGTGCCGCCGCTCTTCGTGTGGCTCAGTCGTCCAGCAGGCGCCACGCCGTCAGGGCCAGTCGCGCCCGCAGCAACCCGTCGGACGCCGTGAGCTCGATGCCGAGGGCCTGGCCGAGCTGGTCGAGCCGCCGGGCGACGCTGCTGTGGTGCAGGTGCAGCGCGTCGGCCGCGCGGCGCAACGAGCCGGTGACGCAGTAGGCGTCCAATGTGGACAGATCCGTCGGGTTGGCGGCCAGCCGGGCGATCGCCGCGACGTCGGTGTTGCACCGGGCCGTCTCCGGTGGCACCTGGGCGAGGAGCGCCAGCGCACCCAGGTCGTCGTGGTGCACCACCGGCTCACGGTCGGTGGTGAAGCGCAGCGCGGTGCGGGCGTCCCGCCAGGACCGGTCGGGTCCGCCGGCGGCGCCGATGCCCGCCCTGGCGCCGGCCGGGAACCGCGCCGGGTCGACGGTGGTGGCCAGCAGTACGCCCACGTCGGCGAGCGGTGCGGCCTTCACCAGGCGGGCCGGGCAGACCATGCCGCCGATGCGGTCGAGCGGCACCGTCGAGCGCACGGCCACCACGCGCACCGGGACGTCGGCGGAGAACCCGAGCAGCCGCATCGCCCGGGCCCGGGCGGCCTCGTCGGTGTCGGCGCTGATCACCAGCTCCACGAGCGCGGGGTCGGCCATGGTGGCCCGGGCCGGGCCGTAGCGCTCGACGACGGCGGCGGCGGCGATCGCGAGGCGGTCGAGCACCATCTCGTCGAGCAGGGCGGGCGGGCCGGCGCGTTCGAGCCAGACCGTGCCGATCTCCTCGTCGTCGAGCAGGATCGGCGCCGTCGTGGACGGTTCCGTCCCGTCGGGCGGTTCGGGGGCCGGGCGGCCGTCGGGTCCCATGCGGATCACCCGGGCCGTGCCGGTGAGCCGGATGCCTGCCACGCACTCCGCCAGCCCGGCCGTGGCCCGGGCGAGCGCCGGAAGATCGACCCGACGGCGCATCAGCGTGTCGTAGAACATCACGACCCGGATCGCGCCCTCGGCCTGCGAATCCAGCTGCGACAGCCGCTCGGCCAGTGCTTCCACGTTACCGACCATAGCGACGATCGGCGCGCGAACCACACCGGATGCGCGACGGATGTCGGCTGACCGGGCCGCGCCGAGCGCTCAGACTGATCGCATGGATCCCGAACTGGAAGCCTTCGCCGTCCTGTTCCCGGATGCCGACCTGTCCGACCCGGTCGCCGCGCGCACGAAGTTCGCCGGGCTGGCCGCGTCGATCCCGGCGCCGGACACCTCGGCGATGAAGATCGAGGACCTCGTCGTCCCCGCCGACCCCGACGTGCGCGTGCGGATCTACCGCCCGGACTTCGCGCAGGGCACCCTCATCTGGATGCACGGCGGCGGGTTCGTCATGGGCAACCTCGACACCGAGCACCCGTGGGCGGCCCGGCTGGCCGACGGCTCCGGTGTCGTGGTCATCTCGGTGGAGTACCGGCTGGCCCCCGAGAACCCGTTCCCGGCCGCGGTCGACGACGTCTACGCGGTGCTCACCTGGGCCGCCGGGAACGCCGACGACCTCGGCATCGACGCCGACCGGATCGCCGTCGGCGGGCACAGCGCCGGCGCCGGGATCGCGGCCGGGGTCGCGTTGCTGGCCCGCAACGAGGGCGGACCGCCGATCCGGTTCCAACTGCTCAACCAGCCCGCGCTCGACGACCGGCGGCTCACCTGGTCGGCGCGCAACTTCACCGACATCCCGTGGATGAACAGCGCCAAGGCCACCCAACTGTGGCGCTACTACCTCGGCCCGCAGCCGGACTCCACACCGGTCTCCCCGTACGCCTCACCGGCGCGCGCGGTCGACCTCGCCGGGCTGCCGCCCGCGTACATCGGCACCGCCGAGTACTGCCCGAACCGCGACGAGGACATCGAGTACGCGCTGCGCCTGCTGCAGGCGGGCGTGTCGGTGGAACTGCACCAGTGGCCGGGCACGTTCCACGGGTCGCAGGCGATCCTGTCGGCCGAGATCTCGCAGCGTCAGATCGCCGAACTCTGCGCGGCCGTTCGCCGCGCCGTGGCCGACCAATGAGAGGTAAGACCTTGTCCCTGCGGCCGTTCGTCCCGACGTTCGCGGTCGTGGTGGCCCTCCAGGTCGTCGGCGGCGTCGCCGGGCTGGTGCCGTTGCTGGCCGTGGTCGAACTCGGACGTACGTTGCTGTCGCCGGGCCCGATCGAGGACGGCCACGTGCGCGCGATCGTGGTCGTCGGCGCCGTGGGCCTGCTCGTGCGCCTGGCGTGCACCGGCACGGCGTCGGGGATCGCGCACGCGCTCGACGGCCGGGTGCAGTTGGCGTTCCGCCGGCACCTGGCCGAGCGGCTCGGCCGGGCGCCGATCGGCTGGCTGTCCCGGCGCCGCACCGGCGAACTCGCCAAGGTGGTCGGCGACGACGTCAGCGCCGTCCACCCGTTCATCGCCCACACCCCCGGCGACCTGACGGCCGCGTTCGTGGTGCCGCTGGTGTCGCTGGCCTACCTCTTCACCGTCGACTGGCGGCTGACGCTGATCACGCTGATCCCGGTGGCGCTGGCCGTCGCGCACGTGCCGTTGTTCATGACGCCGCGCCGGGCGCGCCAGCAGGGCGAGTTCGACGCGGCCATGGGCCGGATCTTCAACTCCGTCGTCGAGTTCGTGCAGGGCATCGCGGTCGTCAAGGCGTTCGGCGGCACCGGACGCGCGCACCGCGCCTTCCGCGACGCCGTCGACGAGTTCGTCACCACGTTCCTCGGGTGGGTGCGCGGCATCTCCGTGGTCGCGGCCGGGATGCAACTGGTGCTGTCACCCCCGTTCGTGCTCCTCGTGATCCTGATCGGCGGCGCGGTGTTCGTCACCGACGGCAGCCTGCCCCCGGCGGACCTGCTGCCGTTCCTCCTGCTCGGGCTCGGCCTCACCGCGCCGGTTGCGGCCCTCGGCCACGGCTTCGACGACCTCCAGGCCGCCGGGCGCGCGGTGAAACGGATCCGGGACGTGCTGGGCGTGGCGCCGCTGCCGCAGGCGGACCGTCCGGTGCCCGCCGACGGCCACCGCGTCGAGCTGCGCGGCGTCCACTTCGGATACGACGCGGACCGCGAGGTGCTGCGCGGAATCGACCTGGTGCTCGAACCGGGCACGGTGACGGCGGTGGTCGGGCCGTCGGGCAGCGGCAAGTCGACACTGGTGCAACTCCTTCCGCGGTTCTTCGACCCGACCCACGGGTCGGTGACGGTCGGCGGCGTCGACCTGCGGGAGGTCGAGAACCTCTACGGGATCGTGTCGTTCGTGTTCCAGGACGTGCGGCTGCTGCGGGCATCGGTCACCGAGAACATCGCGCTCGCGGTGCCTTCCGCTTCCACCGCGGACGTGGTGCGCGCCGCGCGCATGGCCAACATCCACGACCGCATCGGCACGCTACCGCGCGGGTACGACACGATTCTCGGCGACGACGTCACCCTGTCGGGCGGCGAGGCGCAACGCATCGCGATCGCCCGCGCCCTGCTCGCCGACACGCCCGTTCTGGTGCTCGACGAGGCGACCGCGTTCGCCGACCCGGAGACCGAACGCGCCGTCCGGCACGCCCTGCGGGGCGACCGCACGATCCTCGTCATCGCGCACCGCATGGAGACGGTCGCCGACGCCGACACGGTGGTGGTCCTCGACGGTGGGGTGGTCGTCGAGCGCGGCCGGCCGGCGGACCTGCTGGCCGGCAACGGGATTTTCGCCGACTTCCACCGGAAAGGTGCGCTCCGATGATCCGCCTGCTGCTGCGCGTCCTCGGGCCGACGTACGCGGGGCCGGTGCGCCGCACCGTCGTCCTGATGACGGTGACCGGCGTCGTCGAGGGCCTGTCCTACGCGCTGCTGGTTCCCGTGCTGCGGGCCCTGCTCGGCCCGACGCCCGGCGACGTGTGGCCGTGGCTGGCCGTGTTCGGCGGCGCCGTGACGGTGTACGCGGCGCTGCGGTTCTTCAGCGACCTGTCCGGTTTCCGGGTCGGCGTCACGTTGCTGCGCGGCGTCTACCACCTGCTCGGCGACCACCTGGCGAAGCTGCCCGTCGCCTGGTACACGGCCGGCCGGGTGGGCGAGGTGTCGGTGCTGGCGAGCCGCGGCGTCCTGTCCGCGATGAGCGTCATCGCGCACCTGTTGTCGCCGCTCGTGTCCGCCGCGGTGACACCGGCGACGATCGTCGTCGTGATGCTCGCGTTCGACTGGCGACTCGGGCTCGCCGCGTTGCTCGCCGCGCCGGTCGTCGTCCTGATCCAGCGGTGGTCGAGCCGGTCGGTGGCGGCCACCGACACCGGGCGCGCCCGGAACGACCGGGAGGCGACCGCGCGCGTCATCGAGTACCTCCAGGCACAGCCGGTGCTGCGCACCGGTGGCCGCACCGGCGAACGCTTCCGCCTGCTCGACGACGCGCTGCGGGGCGTGCGGCGGGCGTCCAGCCGGATGATGCTCGCGACCCTGCCCGGCGTGATCGGCCTGACCCTGACGGTGCAGGCCGTGTTCACCGCGCTGCTGGCGCTCGGCGCGTACCTCGCGCTCGGCGGCGACATCGGGGTGGCCGAGGTCCTGACCATCCTCGTGCTGGCCGCCCGGTGCGCGGACCCGTTGCTGTCACTGGCCGAAGCCGGCGGCAAGATGCGGGTCGCGCGGGCGGAACTGGTCCGCCTCGACGCCGTGCTGCGCACGCCGCCCCTGCCGGAGCCGGCCGAACCGGTCAGCCCGAACCGCAGCGACCTCGAGTTCGCGTCGGTCGGGTTCCGCGACGTCCTCGACGACGTGTCGCTGGTCGTTCCGGCCGGCCGGCGGCTCGCCGTGGTCGGGCCGTCGGGCGCCGGCAAGACCACGCTGCTGCGGATGCTGGCCCGGTTCGCCGACGTCGACCGCGGCGCCGTCCTCGTCGGCGGCGTCGACGTCCGCGACATCGGTACCGCGGGGCTGATGGAGCGCCTCGCGATCGTCTTCCAGGACGTCTACCTCTTCGACGGGACGATCGAGGAGAACGTGCGCCTGGGCCGCCCCGACGCCGACGACGCCGCGGTCCGCGCGGCCGCCACCGCCGCCCGCCTCGACGAGGTGGTCGAGCGCCTGCCCGGCGGCTGGTCGACGAACGTGGGCGAGGGCGGCGCGCTGCTGTCGGGCGGCGAGCGCCAGCGGGTCTCGATCGCGCGGGCACTGCTGAAGGACGCGCCCATCGTGCTCCTCGACGAGGTGACGTCGGCCCTCGACCCGGTGAACGAGGCGGCCGTGCACGAGGGCATCGAACGCCTGATGGCCGGCCGCACGGTGGTGCTGGTCGCGCACCGCCTGCACACCGTCAGGACCGCCGACCTGATCGTGTTCCTCGACGGCGGCCGCGTGATCGAGCAGGGCACCCACGACGAGCTCCTGGCGCTGGGCGGCCGCTACGCGGCGTACTGGGACCTGGCCACGGCCGGCCGCTGAGCGCGTCCTCCGCTCACCCGGACAGGTGCAGCGTCCGCGGACCCCGCACGTTCAGGGTCGTCTTGAGGGTCACCGGACGGCCGGGCGTCGGGCGCAGTTCCGGCAGGCGTTCGAGCAGCAGGCCGAGCGCGACGCGGGCCTGTACGCGGGCCATCGGCGCGCCCACGCAGGTGTGCGGTCCGGCGCCGAAACCGAAGTGGCGGCTCGGCGTGCGGGTCACGTCGAAGCGGTCCGGGTCGGGGTAGCGGCCCTCGTCGCGGTTGGCGGAGGCGAAGACGAGCAGCACGTCGGCGTCCGCCGGGATCTCGACGCCGCCGAGGGACGCCGCACGCGTGGCGCGACGGAAGATCGTCGGCACCGGCGACTCGAACCGCAGCACCTCCTCGACGGCGTTGGACCCGAGGTCGGGTCGCCGGCGCAGCAGGTCCCACTGGTCCGGGTGCCGGAGGAACACGCGCAGCGCGTTGCCGATCGTGTCGGTGGTGGTGATGTGGCCGGCGCCGAGGGTGCTGCACAGCGTCTGGACGACCTCGGCCTCCCGGTCGAACGTGAGCTCGCCCGGTGCGAGGGCGGCGACGACGTCGCTGATCAGGTCGTCCTTCGGGTCGGCGTGCCGCTGCCGGACGTAGCCGGCGATCAGCCGCTGCAGGGCGACGGCGTCGCGGGCGGCGGCCGCCTCGCCGTCCTCGGTGAGGTCGGCGCTGCCGAGGCTGAACAGCGCCTCGCTGCCCCGCCGCGCCGTCTCGACGTCGGCGGTCGCGATGCCGAACACCAGGGCCGCGGTGTGCGCGGGCAGCGGTGACGCGAAGCCGGCGACGACGTCGCCGCCGGTGTAGGTCCGGACGAGTGCGGCGGCGCGGGCGCGGATGTCGGGCTCGAGCGTCTTCACCGTCGCGAGCGTCAACCGCTTCGCGTAGGGGGCGCGGAAGCGCCGGTGGACGTCCCCGTCGGAGGTGATGTGGTCCGGGGTCGGCGGGTAACCGTCGGCCAGCGCGGCGAGCGTCGCCGGGTACAGGTCCCGCACCGGCCGCAGGCTGTTCGACGACGAGAAGCCGGCCGGATCCTTGAGGATCGCGTCGACGTCGGCGAACCGGGTGACCACCCAGGCCCGCAGGCGCGGCGACCAGAAGACCGGCTCGGTGCGCCGCGCCTCCGCGTAGAACGGATAGGGGTCGTGCAGGTGCGCCCCGAGCGGGTCGAAGCTCTCCGCGAACTCTGTCATCGACGACCAACAATGGCCGACCGTGGCCCGCGCGACAAGCCCCGGCCATGCCTCATCCGGAAGACGCCGCCGACGTGCTAGAGAGAACACATGAGCGGCACACCCGAACTGGCGTCTCTGCGCGCCGAACTCGACGACATCGACCGCACCCTCGTCGAACTGATCGCCCGGCGGCTCGACACGGTCACGGCCGTGGGCAAGGCCAAGGCGAACTCCGCGACGCCGGTGCGCGACGTCGAGCGCGAGCGCGCCGTGCTGGAGGCCGTCGAGGCGGTGGCCCGCCGGCACGGGGTGTCCGGCGACCTGGTCCGGCGGGTGTTCCGGGAGATCATCGGGCACGCCGTCGACCGGCAGTCGGCCGACCTGATCGCCACGTCGGCGAAGACGGTCACCGTCGGGTTCCCCGGTGCCGAGCACTCCTACAGCCATCTCGCCGCCGCGAAGCACCTGGCGGGCCGGGGCGAGGCCGCCGGGTTCACCGGCTACGGCAGCTACGCCGACGTGCTGGCGGCGCTGGAGACGGGGGAGTGCGACCTCGCCGTCCTCCCGATCGAGGACACCACCGCCGGCAGCATCAACCAGGTCTACGACCTGCTGCGGCTGCGCGAGATCGCGGTCGTCGGCGAGGAGACGTGGCGGATGAACCACTGCCTGGCCGCGGTGGGCGACGTGCCGCTCGGTGCGCTCACGCACGTCCTCGCGGATCCGCGCGGCCTGGAGCAGTGCGCGGACTTCCTCCGGTCGCTGCCCGCCGCGATCACCGTGCACATCGCCGACGGCGGCGAGGCGATGCGGGCCGTCGCGGAGCGCGCGGACGCCTCCTACGCCGCGATCGGCTCGCCGGAGGCGGCCGACGCGCACGGCCTCACCGTGCTGCGGCCGGGCATCGCCGACGCGGAGGAGACCTTCACCCGGTTCGTCGTGCTGGCCGCGACGCCGATCGAGGTCGACGCGCGGGTGCCGAGCAAGACCAGCCTCGTGCTGACCACCCGCCACGAGGAGGGCGCGCTGCTGCGCTGCCTGGAGATCCTGGCCGGCAGCGGCCACTCGCTCACCAAGCTGGAGTCGCGCCCGCGCCCCGGCCGGCCGTTCGAGTACCTGTTCTTCGTCGACTTCGAGGGCAACGTCGCCGACCCGCGCACCCAGTTGATGCTCGACGAACTGCGCAGCGCCGCGCTCTACATCAAGGTGCTCGGCAGCTACCCGGCGAAGGTCACCCGCACCGAGCCGCAGCCCGGCGCGGTGCCGCAGGCGTCGGCCGAGGCGTTGGAGGCCGTCGTGGTCGCGCCGGTCGCGGCCGTCGCGTCGAAAAAGGCGAAAAGACTGGTGGACCGCGAGACGCGCGGCGAGGACACCCTGGTGCGCGTCGGCGACGTGCTGGTGGGTGGCGACGGCTTCGTGGTGATGGCCGGCCCGTGCTCGGTGGAGTCGGCCGACCAGATCCGGGCGACGGCGCGCGCGGTGAAGGACGCGGGTGCGCACCTCCTGCGCGGCGGCGTGTTCAAGCCGCGCACGTCCCCGTACGCCTTCCAGGGCCTGGGCTGGGACGGCCTGGCCCTGCTCGCGGAGGCCGGCCGCGAGGTGGGCCTGCCGATCGTCACCGAGGTGATGGCGGTCGAGCAGGTGCAGCGGATGGCCCTGTCGGCGGACCTGCTCCAGGTCGGCGCGCGGAACATGCAGAACTTCGACCTGCTGCGGGCGCTGGGCAAGGTCGACCGGCCGGTGCTGCTCAAGCGCGGCCTGTCGAGCACGATCGACGAGTGGCTGGGCGCGGCCGAGTACATCCTGGCCGCCGGCAACCAGCAGGTGATCCTGTGCGAGCGCGGCATCCGCACGTTCGAGTCGGCCACCCGCAACACCCTCGACCTGTCGGCCGTGCCGGTGCTGCACGAACGCACCCACCTGCCGGTGATCATCGACCCGAGCCACGGCACCGGCAACCGCCGGTACGTGGCGCCGATGTCGCGGGCGGCCCGGGCGGTGGGCAGCCACGGCCTGCTGATCGAGGTCCACCCCGAACCGGACACGGCTCTGTCCGACGCCGACCAGAGCATCGACCACGCCCAGTTCGCCGCCCTGATGGCCGGCCTGTCGCGTTAGGCGTCCCAGATGAAGCAGAAGGGCTTGCCGGCGGGGTCGGCGTACACGCGCCAGTTGTCGCCGCCGCCCTCGCCCTCGCCGGGCAGGCGGGTGGCGCCGAGCGCGAGTGCCGCCTCCCCGGCCGCCTCGACGTCGTCGACCCGCACGTCGAGGTGGAACTGCTGGGGGTGGGCCGGGTCGGGCCAGCGCGGCGGCGAGTACTCCGCCACCTGCTGGAACAGGACGGGCTGGGCGCCGTCGGCGCCGATCATCGCCATGCCGTCGCCGTCGTAGGTGACCGGCTTGCCGAGCAGGTCCGCGTAGAACCGGCTCAGCGCCTTCGCGTCGGGGCAGTCGAGCATGACGCCCATCAGCGTGACGCGGGGGTCGTCGGCGTTGATGCACAGGTCGAACGGGTGCCCGGCCGGGTCGGCGAGGGTGTGCCAGCGCTCGTTGCGCCGCAGCAGCGTCGCGCCCAGTTCCTCGGCCCGGGCGGTGGCCGCCGCCAGGTCGGGCACCCGCAGGTCGAGGTGGGCCTGCTGGGGATGGGCGGGGTCCGGCCAGTGCGGTGGCACGTGGTCGGGTGAGACCTGGGTCGCGATCCGCCAACCGTCGTCGGTGACCATGGTGATCCACTCGTCGTCGCCGTAGATCTGTGTCCAGCCGGCGAGGTCCTGGTAGAACCGGGCCAGGCCGGCGTGGTCACGGGCGTCCAGGACGACGGTCTTCAGCGTGCCGATCATCGTTCCATGATTGCCGAGAAGTCGACGGACCGTGGTCTGTCCTCAGTGGACAGTCATCTGAACGCGGTTACCAATGAGTAAAGAATACGCTGAAACATTCTTGAAACAGGTATGCCATGCGCGTCTATCTTGACCTGTCAATCAGGTTCTGAGCAGGCATTCTGCACTGTCATTGTGATTAGTTGACCGGCCGTCGGCCCATGATCGTCACCCACGATCCGACCACTTCGCGAGATGTCCGATTCCGTCACTGTGATGCGTTGCGGTCGAGGGGTAGCATGTAGCGCTCGACCTTAATGTGATCGGGGGCGGTCGGGGTGACGGCGGTGTCTGCGCGCCGGGGTAACTTGTCGGCGGAGCATTTCCAACCAGTTTCCTGGCAGATGTGGAAACTGCTTTTCTATGTCGCATTGGTGGTCGGCGCGATCGCGTTCGGCTCGATGTATTCGGGTCGGCTCGAACTCGTCGCGCAGGGTGCCGCGCTCGTCGTGGGCGCCTTCGGGTACATCGGCGTATTCGGCCTCATGCATGAATCCGCACACGGGCATCTGGCCCGAACCGGTCGGCTGAACCGGATCTTCGGCGAGATCCTGTCGGTCGTCGTGGGCACGTCGTACCCGGGCTACCGCACCGCCCACCTCACGCATCACGCCCGGTTCCGGTCCGACCGTGATCCGCAGGAGGTCATCCACCCGCGCCGGCCGAAGCCGATTATGGCGGCCCTGTTGATCGTCGCCACCGTGATCGGCGCGCCCGTGTTCCTGCTTGTGAAGGCGCCGTTGATCGCGGCGAAACGGGGAAAGGTGATACGCGCGATCTGGGGTCCGCTGGCGTCGATCACATTTTATGTGACGCTCGGCCTGATACTGCCCGATGCGCAGGCGACGTTCCTGATTCTCACCATCGTCGCGGCCTATGTACTCGGCAGTATGAACGACATCGTGTACCACCAGGGCCTGGTCGACGACGACAGTTTGCAGGCCAGCACGTCGTTCGAATGCGACGTCTTCGGGCAGGCATTCCTCAGCGGCGCGAACCGGCACGCCGAGCACCACCTGTACCCGAACATTCCCGGTCCGCGCCTGGTCAAGGCGTCGAAGGAACTGCGCGGCGAGTTGGAGGACGCCGGGGTGCCGTTCGAACGTGCGTTCTCCATCGCGTTCGTCAAACGGTTGACCGTCAACCCGGTCTTCCTGCCGCCGCCGGGGCCCGACGAGCTCGCCGAGATCAGCAAGTGAGCGCCGCGCGCCCGTACCGGATGATCTCCACCGAGCTGAGCGTTCTGGGCACCGGCGTCTCGCTGCCGGGCCTGCCCCGCACCAACGACGACATGGTCGCCTTCATGGCGCTGGCGGCCAGCCGGCACACGTCGGAGTTCGTGGGGAAGATCGCCGACCAGCTCGGGGTCCACCACCGGTACCTCTCCCGTGATCTCGCGGCCACCCGCGAGCTGCCGCGCCCCGGCGACACCAACCCGGAGCTGTGCGAGCGCGCGGTCCGAGCCGCGCTGGCCGAGGCCGGTCTCGGCGTCGGCGACCTCGACCTGCTGATCGGGCACACCACGTCGCCGCACACGCTGCTGCCGCCGAACATCGCCTGGGTCGCCGACCGGCTCGGCTACCCGGGGCAGTTCATGGAGCTGCGGCAGGCGTGCACCGGCTTCGCCAACGCGCTCACGATCGCGAGCTCGATGCTCACGTCCGGCGCCGCCGAGCGGGTCTGCATCGTCGGCAGCGAAACGGGCTCGGTCCTCTTCGACGTCGAAGACGCGCTGCGCGACCGGGGCCAGCTGGTCAACGTCTCCGTGATGGGCGACGGCGCCGGCGCGGTGATCCTCTCCCGGCACGACGGCGGCGGCGGGCCGCACATCCGCGACGTCTACTTCGGCACCCGCGGGCTGGGCAAGCCGTCCGGGTTCAGCCTGATCGCCGGTGGCTCCTCGCAGCCGGCGCACGCCACGGCCGACCCGTCGGCCAAGCGCGGCTGGATCAACGACTACACGCTGGCCCGCGCGGAGGGCATGGAGCTGTTCACGTCCGGGTTCGCGGCGTTGACGTCCACCGGTCTCACCGACCGGGGCATCACCCGGTACCTCACGCACCAGACCAACGGGCGGATGGCCGAGGTGCTGTCGCCGGTGCTGGGTGTCGCCGAGAACAAGTTCCACAACTGCGCGGCCGACTACGGCAACACCGGGTCGGCGTCCACGTGGATCGGCCTGCACAGCGTGCGCGAGCAGCGGCGGCTGCGGCCGGGGCAGGTGCTCGGCGTGCTCGGTGCCGAGGCCACCAAGTTCATGTTCGGCGGCTTCACCTACGTCGAGGGCGTCCGCGCGGGTCTGATCGACGAGACGCCGGCCGAGCCGGCGATGTCAGGGGTGGCGTGACCATGCGGCTGAGCGTCATGTTCTTCTCCGGTGCCCTGGAGGCGAAGACCGGAGACCAGTACCGCACGATCCTCGAGCTGGCCGAGTTCGCCGACCGGCACGACTTCGCCGGCATCTGGCTGCCGGAGCGGCACTTCGCCAGCTTCGGCGCACCGTTCCCGAACCCGTTGCTGCTGCTGGCCGCCGTGGCCGCCCGCACCGAGAAGCTCACGCTGCGGTCCGGCAGCCTGGTGGCGACGCTGCACGACCCGATCCGGGTCGCCGAAGACCTCGCGGTGCTCGACAACCTGTGCGGCGGCCGGCTCGAAGCGGGCTTCGCCTCCGGGTGGCTGCCGACCGACTTCGCGTTCTTCCCCGACCGCTACGAGAAGCGGCACGCCCTGCTGTTCGAGCTGATCGACCAGGTGCAGGCGATGTGGCGGGGCGGGCTGCACGACGCCCGGTCGGGCTCCGGCGAGGACATCCGGGTCCGTGCGCTGCCGCGTCCCGTCCAGCGCGACCTCACGGTGTGGATCGCCGCCGCGCAGAGCATCGAGACGTTCCGCAGCGCCGGCCGGCGGGGTGACGGCGTGCTGACCCACATCCTCGACGGCAACCTCGACAAGCTGCGCGAGAACATCGGCGCCTACCGCGACGAACGGGAGAAGTCCGGCCTCGACCCGGCCGGCGGGCGCGTCGCGGTCATGCTGCACACCTACGTCGGACCCGATCGCGACGAGGTGATCGAGACCGTCCGCGCGCCGTACACCGACTACCTCAAGACGATGGCGCCGCTGGCCCGGGGCCTGGCCACCGCCCGCAACCGCAACGTCGACCTCAACCGGCTGAACGCCCGCTACGTCGACCAGTTCGTCAAGGTCCACTTCGAGCGCGCGCTCGACGGCCGGTCGCTGATCGGCACGCCGCGCGACGCCCTCGACACCATCGGGATCATGCGGGACGCCGGCGCCGACGAGATCGCCTGCCTGGTCGACTTCGGCCTGCGCGGCGACCAGGTCCGCACGCAGCTGCCGTATCTGAGCGAGGTCAACGAACACGTCCGGGGGGATGCGTGATGACCATGGGGTTTTCCGAGATCGAGGCCGACGACGCGACGCGGATCCTCACCCTGCAGTGGGAGAAGGCCGAGGCGTTCGAGCCCCGTCCCGGCGCGGCGGGGGAGGCCGCCTGGGTGATCCGGTCGTGGGGGCCGAGCCGGGCCGCCGACGCGTTCGCCGACGCGCTGCGGGCGGCCGACCCGTCCGTCACCCTGGTTCGTGACGACGCGGCCGGGACAGCGGCCGGGACGGCGGCCGGGATCGCTGCCGCCGACCCGCGGTACGTCTTCTTCGTCGACGAGACCGCGCCGATGGCCGAGGTCGACCTCGCCGACGACGCCAACTGGGCGTGGGCGCACGCGGTCGTCCGGACGTGCCAGGAGGTCGCCGCCCGGCCGGGGTCGCGGGTCTGGCTCGTCACGCGCACCGGCCTGCACGGGCCCGGGCACAGCGACACGGTCCGGCCCGAGCACGACTTCGTCTGGGCGATCGGCCGGTGCCACGCCACCGAGAGCGCCGACAGCTGGGGCGGCCTGGTCGACGTGAAGGTCGATGACCCCCGCGCGGCCGGCGACATGCTCGCCGCCTACCTGCTGTCCGGGTCGGCGGAAGACGAGGTGCTGCTGCACGACGACGGGCCGTTCGTGGCCCGCCTCACCGCGTCCGAACTGCCGCCCACCGACAGCGGCCAGGGCATCTCGATGGACCGCCTGCACATCGTCAGCGGTGGGGCGCTGGGCCTGAGCTTCGAGATCGAGCGCTGGCTGGCCCGCGCGGGCGCGACGCGGATCCTGGTTCTCGGCCGCAGCCCGCTCGACGCCGACCGCGGGCGCAACCTGCGGCTGCTGGAGGGCATGGGCGCCACCGTGGAGTACGAGGTGCTCGACGTCGGCGACCCGGAACAGGTGCGCGGGCTCGCGATCCGGCTGCGCGAACGCGGCGAGTCGATCGGCGGGGTGTTCCACCTGGCGTCGTCCTGGCGGCTCGACGGCGAGTCGTGCGTGGCGCCGCTGGCGACCGCCACACCCGAGCAGACCCGGGTGCTGCTCGGCGCGAAGGCCAGCGGCGCGCTGCTGCTCGCCGATCTCGCCGAGGGGCTGGGCGCCGAGGCGATGGTGCTGTTCTCGTCGGCGGCCGCCACGCTCGGGTCACCCGGCCAGGCGAACTACGCGGCGGCGAACGCCGTGCTCGATGGCGTGGCGCGGCGCCTGCACGGCGGCCGCGTGCGCGCCGTCAGCCTCGCCTGGGGGCCGATCGGCGAGGTCGGGTTCGGCGCCTCACGGGAGGGTGCCGACCTGCACGAGGTGTGGGAACGGCTGGGCCTCAAGCGGCTGACGGTCGACCGGGTGCTGTCGACGGTCACGATGGCGCTGTCCCAGGACGAGCCGAACCTGTCCGTCGTCGCCTGGGACGAGACCGCGCTGGGCGCGCTGCCGTGGTTCGGGCAGCGGCCGGTTCTGGAGCGGCTGGCCACCGCCGAACCCGTCGGCCTGTCGTTGGACGGCCTCGCCGACCTGGCGGGCGGGGAGCGGATCCGGTACATCGTCGACGTCATCCGCGGGCACCTGGCCACGATGCTGGGCGAGGCACCCGCCGACGTCGACCCCGACCGGCCGCTCGTCGACCTGGGCCTCGACTCGCTCATGGCGCTCGAACTGCTGTTCATCGTCGACCGCGAGTTCGCGGTGAGCCTCGAACTGCACGAGGTCATGGTCGGCATGGACGCCACGCTGACCACGATGGCGACCCGGCTCGACGAGCGGATCCGCGTCTCGCCGCAGTCGGTGCTCGCCGCCGACGGCACGAGCGGACCGCGCTGATGCGGGGGGTCGCCGTCTCCGGGCTCGGCGTGCTGACGTCGATCGGCGCCGACCTGAAGACGTTCTGGGGGAACCTGGTCGAACCGGTGCCCACGTTCGGCCCGCCGTCGGCGTGCCCGCAGGTGCGGGTGCCGGTGGCCGAGATCGGGTCCACCGACTTCATCACCGGATCGGTGCTGCCCAAGCCGGCGCTGTGCGACCGGTCGGCGCTGGTCGCCGTCGCGGCGGCGAAGAGCGCGCTCGACGACGCGGGCCTCGCACCCGACTCGGTCGCACCCGACCGGGTGGCCGTGATCATCGGCAGCGGCGCGGCCGGCGTCGCGACGATCGAGGAGCAGTACGACCTGCTGTACCGGCAGCGCCGGCCGCGGGTCAGCCCGCTGACGGTCCCGAAGATGATGAGCAGTTCACCGGCCAGCTGGATCGCGATCGCGTTCGGGTTCCAGGGGCCGGCGTTCGTGGTGGCCAGCGCGTGCGCGTCGGCCACGCACGCCATCGGGATCGCCGCCCAGCTCGTCGAGTCGGGGGCGGTCGACGTCGCGGTGTGCGGCGGCACCGAGGCCTACCTGGCCGAGGGGCCGCTGCGGTCGTGGGAGGCGCTCGGCGTGCTGGCGAAGGACACCTGCCGGCCGTTCTCCGCCAACCGGGCCGGGCTGGTCCTCGCCGAGGGCGCGGGAATGCTGGTGCTCGAGTCCGTCGCGCACGCCCGGGCCCGGGGCTTCGTTCCGCGCGCCGAGGTGCTGGGCGCCGGGTGGAGCGCCGACGCCGGTCACCTCACCCGGCCCGCCGCCGCCGGAATGGCCGCCGCCATGCGCAAGGCGCTGGCCGCGGCGGAGATCGCACCCGGCGAGGTCGACTACATCAACGCGCACGGCACCGGCACGCCGGCCAACGACCCGACCGAGACGGTCGCGCTCAAGGACGTGTTCGGCGAGGTGCCGCTGATGTCGTCGACGAAGGGCACCACCGGCCACGCGTTGGGCGCGTCGGGCGGCATCGAGGCGGTGGCGGCCCTGCTGGCGGTGGAGCACGGCGCGGTGCCGCCGACGGCCAACTACGAGGCACCCGACCCGGAGTGCGACCTCGACTGCGTCCCGAACGTGGCCCGCGAGCACCCCGTCCGCACCGTCATGTCGAACTCGTTCGCGTTCGGTGGGCTCAACGCATCCGTTCTATTCCAGATCACAGGCAAGGGGGACAGGTGATGTCGACAGCGTCGTTCGTAGGCTTCTTCCTGCTCGGCGTCGTGCTGTGGACCGCCCTGGAGTGGCTCATCCACGGCAAGGCGGGACACCGCAAGAAGGCGAAGAACCCGTTCGCGAAGGAACACGCGAAGCACCACGCGACCACGAGCTACATCGCCGGGTGGCCGATCAAGTTCGTGATCGTCACGCCGGCGTCCCTGCTCGTGTGGGGCGCCCTCATGCCGGTGATGGGCAAGGTGAACGCCGCCGGGATCGTGGCCGGGCTCGCGCTCATGTACCTGTACTACGAGGCGGTGCACCGGTCCATCCACCGCCGCGCGCCGCGCAACCGGTACGACCGGTGGATCCGGATCCACCACGTCTACCACCACTTCCACAACCCGCAGCAGAACTGGGGCGTCACGTCCCCGTTGTGGGACAAGGTGTTCGGCACCTACGTGAAGGTGGAGCTGCCGGTGTCGATCCCGGAGAAGCACGTGTTCCCCTGGATGCTCGACCCCGACACCGGTGACCTCGCCGCCGCGTACGCCGACGACTACGTGATCCGCCAGCGCCGTCGCGACGGCGCTCCGGTCGAGACCGGCTGAGAAGGCAGCCCCGGCAACAGACGATGGTCGTCGCTGAATCCGAGTCCGAACCTCGCACCCGCCGCCGGCCACTGACGCGGACCCTGCTCGCCTCGGTGGCCGCCGCGGTGTTCGTGGCCGTGCACGTCGCCGGTGGCGACCTGAAGGTCACCCATGTGCTGTTCGCCGTCGTCACGGTGGTGGCGGTGTTCATGCTCGACCGCTGGCGCGCGGTGGTGCTGTTCGCGCTGCCGTTCATCGTCATGACGGCCGCGTACGACCTGCAGCGGTTCGTCGGCGCGAAGGTGACGTCGATGCCGGTGCACGTCACCGCGCTGCGCACCTGGGAACTGGCATGGTTCGGCATCCACACGCCGCACGGCGAGATCACCCCCGCCGCGTGGTTCCAGACGCACACCCTCGCGGTGCTCGACGTCGTGTCGGCGTTGACGTACCTCGGGTTCGTCGCCGCGTTCCTGGTCATGGCGGTGTGGTGGCGGTTCAAGGAGAAGCGGCCCGAGGCGCAGCGGGTGATGTGGGCGCTGCTGTGGCTGCACCTGACCGGCTACCTCGTGCACCTGCTGTACCCGACCGCGCCGCCGTGGTACGTCGACGTCTACGGCGACGGTCCGGCCGTCGCCGACGCGGCGCCCGACCCGGCCGGCCTGGCGCGGTTCGACGACCTGTTCGACACGTCCTGGTTCGCCAACCAGTACAGCACCAGTTCGAACACGTTCGGCGCCTGCCCGTCGCTGCACGTCGGGCAGATGTTCCTGGCCGTGCTGTTCGCGCTGCGGTTCCGGTCGCTGCGCACGGTCGCGGTCACGTACTGGGCGCTGGTGCTGTTCGCGTCCGTCTACCTGAACCACCACTACATCGTGGACGGCCTCGTCGGGATGGTGTTCGCGGTCGGCGCCTACCTCCTGGTGCACCTGCCGGGGAGACTCCGGAGATGACGCCCGAGGAGCGCGCGCTCACCTACCGGCAGCGGATGGTGTACGCGGCCAACGTCGTGAAGCATTACCACACCGGCGAGCTGGAGGTGCCCGCCCTGCGGGGCGTCAGCGTCGACATCTGGGCCGGTGAGTTCGTCGCCATCATGGGCCCGTCCGGAAACGGCAAGTCGACGCTGATGAACTGCCTGTCCGGCATCGATACCATCGACTCCGGCCTGGTGATCGTCGACGGGTACGAGATCCACGCGTTGTCCGACAAGGCCCGCACCGCCCACCGGGCGAAGCGGATGGGCTTCGTGTTCCAGGGCTTCAACCTGATCCCGGTGCTCACCGCCGTCGAGAACGTGGAACTGCCGCTGCTCGCGGCGTCGGTCAAGCCGGCCGAGGCGCGGCGGCGCGCGGTCGCCATGCTCGCCCGGGTCGGCCTCGACGACCGCGCGCACCACCGCCCCGGTGAACTGTCCGGCGGGCAGCAGCAGCGGGTGGCGATCGCCCGCGCGCTGGTCGGAAACCCCGCCGTCGTCTGGGCCGACGAACCGACCGGGAACCTCGACTCGTCGACCGCCACGGCAATCGTCGAGCTGTTCGTCGAGCTGACCGCGGGCGGTCACACCGTCGTCATCGTCACCCACGACCCGGCGATCGCGGCGCGGGCGCACCGGGTCATCGACATGGTCGACGGCCGCGTGGTGCCGGTGTGACGCTCGCCTGCGCCGTCGTTCTCGGGCTGCTCGTCCCGCCGATCCTGTTCGACCTCCTGTTCCGGCCGGCCGTGCGGCGGATCGGGCTGCGCAACGTGGTCCGGCGGCCGGGCGAGGCGGCGCTGGTGGTGTTCGGGTCGATGCTGGCGACCGCGCTCATCACCGCGTCGTTCATCGTCGGCGACTCGTTCGGGACGTCGTTCCGGGCCCGGGCGGAGACCTACCTCGGCCCGCTCGACCTCGTGGTGGCCACCACCGACGTCGACGCCGACCTGGGCAGGCTGAACGCGGTGCGCTCGGCGGAGGACACGCCGATCGAGTCGGTGATGGCGGTGCGTGAGGGTGACATCAGCGCCGCCGACGGCCGCGGCCGGACGCAGCCGCGGGAACGGTTCTGGGAGGTGGACCCGGCCGAGGCGCGCCGGTTCGGCAACGACCTGGCCGCGTCCGGCCTGACGGACCTGCCGGAGCGGTTGGGGCCTGACGAGGTGGCGGTCAACGCCGACCTGGCCGACCGGTTGCGCCTCGGCACGGGCGACGGCCTCGAACTCGTCGCCGGCACCGTCGTCCGCAACCTGAGGATCGTCGCCGTGCTCCCCGAGCGCGGGCTCGCCGGGTACGCGCCGATCATCGTCGCGAAGGGCGTGCTGAGCGACGCGATCGGGGACCGGCCGGGCGTCATCCGCGACGTCATCGCGGTCTCGAACGTCGGCGACACCTACGGCGGTGCACGTCGCAGCGCGGCGGCCGAACGCCGGATCGTCGAGACGCTGGGCGAGCGCACCACGGTCGTCCCCGTGAAGGCGCAGACGCTCGACCGGGCCGACAAGATCGGCGACCAGGCGACCACCCGGTTCAGCACGGTGGGCGGGTTCACCGTGGCGGCGGCGGTGCTGCTCGTCGTCAACCTGTTCGTCATGCTCGCCATGGAACGCCGGGTCGAGCTGGGCACCCTGCGTGCGGTGGGCGTCCAGGAGGGCCACACCCGGCGGGCGTTCGCCGTGGAGGGGCTGGTCTACGGGCTGTTGGCGACGATCATCGGCGTCGGGGTCGGGCTCGACGTCGCGGCGCTGGTCATCCGCACCGCGCACGGGCTGTTCGGGGTCGGCCTGGACTTCGACCTGCGGCTGGGCGTCGAGCCGACCAGCCTGCTGTCGGGCGCGGTGATCGGGCTGGCCATCTCGCAGCTCACGGTGCTCGTCACCACGATGCGGGTGGTGAAGGTCAACATCGTGGCGGCGCTCAAGGACGCGGTGCCGCGCCGGGCCCGCGGCGACTCGCGGCCGCGCATCGTCACCGGGCTGGTGCTGTGCGCCGTCGCGGGCGCCGCGTGGGCGCTGGCCCCGGACACCCAGGCCACCGTGTTCACCGCGCCGCTGGTGATCGCGGTCGGGCTGATCCCGGCACTGACCGCCCTGATCGGGCCGAGAGCCGCGGTGACGCTGTGCTGCGGCGCCGGCATCGCCTGGGCGGGCACAGCGTTCGGGCTGCGGCCGGAGCTGTTCGAGAAGACCGAGATCACGCTGTTCATCGTCCAGGGGGTCGCGCTCATCGGGCTGTCGGCCACGATCGTGGCGGTCTTCGACACGTGGCTCGTCGCCGGCATCCGCGCGGTGGGCAAGGGCTTCGTCGCGTCGCGGCTCGGGTTGGCGACCGCGCTGGCGCGACCGGTCCGCACCGCGCTGCTGACGTCGATGTACGCGCTGGTCATCTTCACGGTCACGTTCACGGCGGTGCTCAACACCGTCCTCGCGCAGGAGGAGCCGAAGGACATCGCCCGCGCCGGCGGCGGCTACGACGTGGTGCTGTTCAGCAGCCGCGCGTCACCCGTGACCGCCGAGGCGCTGCGCGGCCGCGCCGACGTCGCCCGCGCGATCGACCTGACCGACGGCTACGCCATGGTCGCCTCGCCGGCGTTGGACACCTACGAGCGCGACCAGGGCACCGGCCAGGGTTTCACCGACGGCCGCCCGGTCCGCCGCACCGTCACGCTCGTGACGCCCGAACTGGCCGGCAACGGCCCACCCCAACTGGCCGAGCGCGCGGGCCGCTTCGCCTCCGACCGGGACGCCTGGTCGTACGTGGCCGCCACCCCGGGTGCCGTCATCGTGCCCAAGTACGTCGGCCTGGAGATCGGCCAGACCGTGCAGGTCGTCGACGCCCAGAGCCGGCGCACCGACCTGGAGATCGTCGGCCTCAGCGACTGGAACTGGCTGGTCGGCGCCGGCCTCTACGTCTCCGAACGGCAGGCCGCCCTGCTGCTCGCCGACACCCCGCCGGTGGTGCGCCAGTACGTCGCCGCCGCCGACGGCGTGGACACGACGACCCTGCAGGCGGCCCTGAACGCCGACTACTTCGCCAACGGCGCCGACGCCCGCTCGTTCGCCGCCGACATCGCCACCCAGTCGGCGGAGGCCACCGCGTTCATCGAGATCCTCCAGGGCTTCCTCGGCCTCGGCCTGCTGGTCGGCATGGCCGGGCTGACCGTCGTGCTGGTCCGCGGCGTCCGCGAGCGGCGCCAGCAGTTGGGCATGCTGCGGGCGATCGGCTTCCCGCCGAGCGTGCTGCGCAACACGTTCCTCGTCGAGGCGTCGTTCGTCGGCGTGCAGGGCATCGTGCTCGGCATCGGCCTGGGCGTGCTGTGCGCGTGGCAGGTGCTGACGATGTCGACCGCTGTCGCGCGTCACCTCGATTTCGCCGTGCCCGGGGTGTTCCTGGCGGCACTGGCGGTGGCGGCGCTGGCGGCGGCCCTGCTGGCCGGCCTGGTCCCGGCGATCCGCGCCGGCCGCACCGCGCCGGCGGAGTCGTTGCGCCTGCCCGGGTAGATGCTAAATCTGCGTTAGAGGTCGGCCCGCTGCCGTGCCCGGGACCGGTCGCGCACCTACCGTCGGGTCATGGAGGGAACAGTGTGCGACCCGCAGTGGCTCAGAGACGTGGGTCAGCAGGACCTGCCCGGTATCGCCAACGCGTTGCAGGCGGCGCGTACGGCGCTGCTCGGAACGGTCGACGACTGGTCGTCGGCGTTCCACGAAGACAACACCGCGTCCGGAAGCATGTACGACGGCACCCGTGACGTGTGGTCGTCGGTCTGCTGGTCGTACTTCTACTCGTTGCTGGAGGCGGCGACCCGTCTCGACCATGCCGGGCAGGCGCTGGTCGACATGGCCGACACCTACTGCGCGAGCGACGACGGCACGGCGCGCGACCTCACCGGCGTCTTCGAGCTTCACGACATCGGTGGAACGCCGGAGGACTGAGATGCCCGATCACCGGATGCTTGACGACGACACCTTCCGCGAGGCGCTCAACACCGCGGTCGACGAGATCATCGAGGCGTTCCGCATGGAGTTCGCCCAGTTCGAGATGAACCGGGAGTACCTGGCCTGGTACGAGCGGGAGGCGAACACGTGGGTGCCGTTCTCGCCGTGGCGCGACGAGAGCGCGTTCGACGGCCTTCCCGCCGACGACATGGCCGGCCTGGAGGAGCACTACCGCAACCTGTTCAAGCAGTTCCGCGGGTACAACATCACCGGCGGCACCGCGTCGATCGCGTCGGTCCTCACCGACGACGTGGTCGAGCGGCTGCGCCTGCAGGCCGACGAGGCCTTCGAGGGCTCCCGCCCGTACGACCTCATCAAGGACAAGCTGGCGGGCTGGGGTGGCGGCCCAGACAGCGCGTCCGACGTGTTCCACCACACGTACATGCCCGACCTGTTGATAGCCCTGGTGTACCAGTACGACATCGCGCAGGCGCTGAAGACCGCCATCAAGACGCACGAGGGCGTCGTGCTCGCGGCGCGGGAAGGCATCCTGCGCATCGCCGACCAGACGCTCTCGGCGCTCGGAGCGCTGCGCGACCGGCGGGCCACCGAGAGTCGGGAGGCGCTGCAACAGTTCGTCCAGGACGTCATCGGCGCCTGGACCGGCGCGTCCGGCGAGGCCAAGGCGATCGTCACGGAGGGCCTGGCCGAGATCGGTTCCGCGATCGCGGGAGCGACCCTGGAGGTGCCCGACGGCGACGTGCGTGAGGTCGTCACCAACATGGAGTCCGCGATCGGCTCGCTGGCGTCGGCGATCCGCGTCGAGGAGGACCTGATCACGAGCACGTTGACCGGAATCAACGACCTCATGCACGGCGCCGACCGCATGGACCTGCCACCCGACGTGAACCCACCAGCACCGGTGCGCTCACCGTCGCGCGGCCCGATCTGACCGCCTTCCGTCGCCGCGGTCGGGCCTATGGTCAGTGCAGCGTGACCGGGATGTCGGCCAGAACGTCGGTGGCGCCCATGACGTCGATCCGGGTGATGCGGCCGTTCCTGATCCGCACCGAGTAGAGGGCCTGGACCGTGCCGTCCGGGGCGTACGCGGCGCCGACGAGCCCGTCGACCTCGGCCCATCTTGTTTCCCGCGCCCGGCCGGCGAACACCCGGGCCACCGCGTCGGCGCCCCGGGCCCGCGTGGTGAGGAGCGGGGCGCCGTGCTCGGCGTACGGTGCGGCGGCGGCCACCACCTCGGCGTCCGCGCGCAGTTCGACCTCGGGATCGAGCAGCCGCAGCAGCGTCCCGAAGTCCCCCTCGCGCGACGCGCGGAGGAACGCCTCGACGGCCTCGCGCTGGCGCGACCGCTCGGCTTCGACGTCGACCTCGCGCACGCGGCGCCGTGCCCGCGACGCGAGCTGGCGCGCGGCGGTGGGCGTGCGCTCGACGATCGGCGCGATCCGCTCGAACGACAGCCCGAAGATGTCGTGCAGCACGAACGCCAGCCGTTCCAGCGGGCCGAGCGCGTCGAGCACCACCAGCATCGCCGCGCCGACCTCGTCGGCGGCGACAGCCTCGTCCTCGACCCCGGTGTCGCCGGAACCAGCCGGCAGGTCGGCGTCGAGGTCCTCGTGCTTCGACGCCGCCGACCGCACCTGGTCCAGGCTGAGCCGGGAGACCACCACGGTCAGCCACGCCTCCAGGTTCTCGATCGCACCGGCGTCGGCCTGCTGCAGCCGCAGCCAGGACTCCTGGACGGCGTCCTCCGCGTCGTGGTGCGAGCCGAGGATCCGGTAGGCGATCGCCCGCAGCCGGGGGCGTTGCCGGGTGAACTCGGCGGCGAGGTCTGTCGTCGTCACGTTTTCGCGGGCCCCTCCGTCGACCTGATCGAACCCACGGTACACAGAGTGCGAGGTTGGACATGTCTCTTCAGTCAGTGGTGCGTGGCCGCGTGTGGCTTCCGGGCGACGAGGGCTTCGACGGCGTGCGCCGGCCCTGGAACCTGGCGGTCGAGCAGCCGGTGGCGGCGGTGGTGGAGGCGGCCGATGCCGCCGACGTCGTCGCGCTGGTGCGGCACGCCGCGGCCACCGGTGTGAGCATCGCCACGCAGCCCAGCGGACACGGCGCCTCGGGCCGCACCGACGGCACGATCCTGCTGCGGACGGGCAAACTGGACCACATCGTCGTCGACGGCCGCACAGCCCGCATCGGTGCCGGCGTCCGGTCCGGCGAGTTGCAGGCGGCCGCCGCTTCACACGGCCTGACCGGCCTGCCCGGAAGCTCGCCCGTGGTGAGCGTCACCGGAGTGGCGCTCGGCGGCGGGTTGAGCTGGTTCGGGCGGGCGTTCGGCTGGGTCGCCGACAGCGTCGTCGCGTTCGACGTGGTCGACGCGTCCGGGACGCTGCGCCGCGTCACCGGCGAGTCGGACCCGGACCTCTTCTGGGCGCTGCGGGGCGGTGGCGGGGACTACGCGATCGTCGTCGGGCTCGAGGTCGCGTTGCGCGCGGCACCATCCGTCGTGGGCGGGCGAATGCTCTGGGACGCCGGTCAGACGCGCGCCGTCGCCGACGCGTTCCGGTCGCTCGTTCCGGACGCACCGGACGAGTTGACCGCGTGGCTGGAGTTGGTGCACTTCCCGGGTGCCGAGCCGATGGTGGCCGTCGACACCACCTTCCTCGGCGACGAGGAGACGGCCCGCAAGCTGCTGGCGCCGCTCGACGCCCTGCCCGCGCCGATGGTCGACTCCCGCCGGACGATGGCCGTGTCGGAACTCGGGAGCATCACCGCCGAACCGACCGACCCGAGCCCCGGCATGGGTCGCGCCGAGCTGTTGACGTCGTTGGACGACGCTCTCGACACGCTGCTGGCCGAGCCCATCGCCCCGCTGATGGCGGTGCAGGTGCGGCACCTGGGCGGTGCGCTGGCGCGGGAGAGCGACAGCCCGCACGGCGCGCTGGCCGAGCCGTTCCTGGCGTACCTGTTCGGCCCGCCGACCCCGGCGGTGGCCGCCCGCCAGCGCGAACTGGCGGAGGCCCTGCCGACCTCTGGCCGTAAGCCGGTGACGTTCCTCAACCCCGAGGAGTCCCTGTCCGACGCGCTGCCGCCGGAGGCGATCGCCCGCCTCCGCCGGATCAAGGCCGACCGCGACCCCCAGGGCGTGTTCCGCGCCAACTTCAGCGCCTAGCTCCCGCGATCTTGGACTCCTTGCGGTGCCAGAGGCCCGTGCGGAGTCCAAGATCGCCGGATCAGAGGCCGAGGCCGCGGCGGCCGATGTCGTTGAGGTCGTCCGGGCGGAAGCGGTTTGGCCAGTCGCGTTCGTAGTGCTCGGCGGGGAAGTCGCTCGGGCTCTCCCCGCTGAGGAACGCCGCCCGCACCGACGCGGCGTACTCCTCGTTGCGCGGGCACCACGGCGCGGCCGGGATGTACATGACGTTGCCCCAGCCCTTCTGCGCCTCGACCGGAGCCACGCTGTGGATCATGTCGCAGTGCCACCAGACGGAGTCGCCGGCCCGCACGTCGGGGATGCCCGACAACGCCTCCATGAGTGGCGCGTGCCATTTGTGACCGGCCGGGAAGACCTGGTTGACGGTGACGCCGCACATGTCGTCGTCGGGCACGTCCGACAGCAGCGGGCGCAGCATCAGGTACGCCATCGCCGCCGGAATCGGGACGGTGTGCAGCACGCCCTGGTCGTGGTCCATGTCCGACAGGGCGGTCCAGCCCTGGAACGTGCGGAACGCCGAGCACATCGTGGAGCCGGGGTACTGCGGGCCGGCGGTGCGGTAGGCGGCGTCCCACGGGTCGTACCGCTCGACGTCGCCGTCGAAGAGGTGCCGGAACGCCTGCTGGTAGGCGCTGGTCATCCAGAGGTCGAGGGTGCCGGGGTCGAGGTGCGTGCCGAGGCCGGCCGAGTCGGCGCCCTCGGGACGGCGGCGGATCCGGTCGGGGTAGAGCGAGTCGCGGTCGGGGTCGAACCACTGGACGCCCTCCGACGACGACGTCCACCGCCGGTTCAGGAACGCCTGGACCGTGGCCATGCGTTCGCTCTGCCGGGCCTGCATCTGCGCCGGCGACCAGTAGACGGGGTAGATCTCCGGCTTGGAGCCGACGCTGCCGAAGAAGTCGTCGCCGGGTCCCCGGTAGTTCTCGAAGAACCGGTTGCTCTCCACGTAGTCGACGATGTCGGCGTCCCATCGCAGGGCCTGATCGCGGTCGAGTTGATTGCGGACCACGAGGCAGCCCCGCCGCTTGAGCAGGGCCACCTGCGACGGGGACACCGTGCCGGCGGCGATGTCGGCGTAGTCGATGACGGGCCAGACCGGTTCGCCGCGCCGGCGGGCCGCGACGATCTCGTCGATCGCGACCTGCACCCGCGCCTCGATCACGGCGAACACCTCGTCGACGGTCCGGCCCGACGCGGCGATCCGCTCGCGCAGGGCGGTCTTGATCTCGCGGGTGGCGGCCCGGAGATCGGTGGGCGTCTCCTCCCAGTGGGGCAGGGCGGCGGTGACCGGCATCGGCGTGATCCTTTCAAGTCAAGGGTCCTTACTTGTATTGACCGTACGGGTCGGTCGCTTTCCAGGCAAGTCCCCTGACTAGAATCGCGTCCCGTGGAGATGGTGCGTTCGGTCACCGACGAGCACGTCCTGCGCGCGCTGATGCGGCACCGCCGCCTCACCCGGGCCGAACTGGCCACCGAGATCGGCATCTCGAAGCCGACCGCGGGGGAGAGCGTCCGGCGCCTCAGCGAGCGGGGCCTGGTCACCGACACCGGCGAGCGCACCCCCGGCGGTCGCGGCCGGGGGCGGGTCGGCTCGTACTACGCGCTGGCGCCGGCGGTCGGTGCGGCGCTGGCGGTCACCATCGCTCCCGGCGGTGTCGTGGCGACCCGGGTCGACGTCTACGGCGACACCGTGGCGCGGGCGGCCCGCGACGTCGACCGCCCCGCGCGTCCGGAACAGGTCGCCGCCGCGCTGCGGACGGCGGTCGCGGAGGCCTGCGCCGGCGATCGGGCCCGGCTGGCGGTGGTCGGCGCGGCCGATCCGGTGGACCGCGAGAGCGGACGCCTGGTGCACCTCCCCGACTCGCCGTTCCTCGTCGGCGAGCTGGACCCGGTGGCCGTCCTCCGGCCCCACGTCACCGGCCCGGTCGTGGTCGACAACGACGTCAACTGGGCCGCCCTGGCCGAACGCGCCCACACCGGTCCCGACTTCGTCTACCTGTACCTCGGCGAGGGTCTCGGCTGCGCGGTCGTCAACGACGGCGAGGTCCGCCGTGGCCGGACCGGCCTGGTCGGCGAGATCGCCCACGTCCTGACCACCGGCCCGGACGGCCGGGCCGTCCACCTCATCGACGTCTTCGGCCACCTGGGTCTGCGCCAACCCGGCACGACGGCCATCGACGTCGGTCGCGTCATCGCCGCGGACCCGGCCACCCGTGCGGTGATCGGCGGCGCGATCGCGGGTGTGGTGGCGGCCGCCGTCGCCCTCTGCGACCCGCACGAGATCGTCGTCGGCGGCCCCTGGGGCCCGACCATGCTCGACGCGATCCGCGCCGCGACCGACCGCACGCCGAGGCCGGTGGCGGTCCGCGCCGCCCGCGTCACCGACGACCCGGTGGCGTCCGGCGTGCGCGCCGACGCCGTCGACCGCCTGCGCGCCCTGGTGACCGACTCAGGCCCGGCCGGCTGACATCGGTGACGCGACCAGCCGGTCCAACGCGGTACGGGTGTCGGCGCCGATCGGGATGAACGTGGTCAGCCGGGTGGTGGACGTGGGACCGAGCCACAACTGGGTGTGGGTGAACCGCAGTAGGCCCAGCCGCGGGTGCAGGTACGCCTTGTACCGGGCCTCCGGTTGCGCGATGTCGTGCGCCCGCCACCGTCGCGCGAACTCCGGCGAGGCGTCCCGGAGCCGGTCGAGCAGCTCGCACCAGGCCGGGTCGTCCCGGTGCCCGGCGCGGGCGGCCCGCAGTTGGGCCACCACCCGGTCGGCGGTCACCGGCCAGTCGGCCAGCGACCGCCGCCAGGCGGGATGGGTGAACGTCAGCCAGGCCACGTTGCGGTCGTCGGCCGGCAGGGCGTCGAGGTCGCTGATCAACAGCCGGTAGGCGGTGTTGTAGGCCAGCAGGTCGCTGCGGGCGTTCTGGACGTTGGCCGGGAACGGGTCGAGCTGCCCGAGCAGGGCGAAGATCTCGGGCGGCACCGCCGCCGCGGCCGGCGCGGCCGTTGCGGCCGGGTCGAGCGCACCGGCGAGGGCGAAGAGATGGCGACGCTCGTGCGGGTCGAGGCGCAGCGCCCGGGCGACCGCGCCGAGCACCGCGGCGGACGCCTGGATGTCGCGCCCCTGTTCCAGCCACGTGTACCAGCTGACGCCGACGTCGGCGAGCGCCGCCACCTCCTCGCGCCGCAGGCCGGGTGTGCGCCGGCGGTCGCTGTTCGACAGCCCCACCTCGCCGGGGGTGATCCGTTCCCGTCGGCTGCGCAGGAACCGCCCCAGCTCGGCCCGCCGCGACTCCATGCGCCGGATTGTCCCCCGATCCGCGATCCCGGTGCCAGGTGCTTCTGGTCCCTGGATAGGGACGCTCTGGCACCCCGGCCGCGACGGCACCAGCATCGGCGGGCGTGACCTCCGGAACCGATCACCGACTGTCCACCGTCGGGCTGGCGACCGTGCTGCTCGGCGTGTTCCTGCCGCAGACCGACATGTTCATCGTCAACGTGGCCCTGCCCACGATCCGCGCCGACCTCCACGCCTCCCCGGCGATGCTCGAACTGGTGGTGGCCGGGTACGGGGTCGCGTTCGCACTCCTGCTGGTGCCGGCTGGCCGGCTGGGTGACCAGCTGGGCCGGCGGCGGCTGTTCCTCGCCGGGATCGTCGCGTTCACGGCCGCCTCGGTCTGGTGCGGTGCGGCCGGGTCCGCGGCGCAGCTCGTCACCGCCCGGACCGTGCAGGGCGCGGCGGCCGCGGTCCTGCTGCCGCAGGTGCTGGCCACGATCCACGCGACCACATCGGGACCGGCGCGGGCCCGTGCCCTGGGGGTGTACGCGGCGGTCACGGGCGCCGCCGCGTCGACCGGCCTGGCGATCGGTGGCGTGCTGATCTCCCTCGGCGCCGGCTGGCGGTCGATCTTTCTGGTGAACGTCCCGATCGGGCTGGTCGCGTCGCTGCTGGCGCTCCGCCACCTCCCCGAGACCACCTCGCCGCGGCCGCTGCGGGTCGACCTGGCCGGTACCGGTCTGCTGGCGGCCACCGTGATCTGCCTGCTCCTGCCGGCGACCCAGGGGCGGACCCTCGGCTGGCCGCCCTGGAGCTGGGCGATGCTCGCGTGCGTTCCGGTGACCGTGACGGCGCTCGCCCACCTCGAACGGAGCACGGAGCGGGCCGGCCGCACGCCGCTGATACCGCCGTCGCTGGTGACCCTGCCCGGCGTGCGTCGCGGCCTGGCCGTCGTCCTGCCGTTCTTCGCCGGAGCCGGCGGCTTCTTCTTCACCTACAGCCTGCTCACCCAGCAGGGTCTGGACGCCGCGCCGGCGGTGGCCGGCCTGTCGCTGGCCACGATGACCCTGGGGTTCCTCGCCGCCTCGATGACGACGGCCCGGCTGACCCACCGCCATGGCCGTGGCCGCGTCATCGCCGCCGGTGCGGCGACCCAGGCGCTGGGGCTGGGGATCATCGCGACCACCGTGCTTACCGCGTGGCCCGGGCTTCCTATCGTGGCACTGCTGCCCGGACTGGTGGTGGCCGGATGCGGGCAGGGGCTCGTGGTCGGTCCCCTGTTCGGCGCCGTGCTCGCGCGGATCGACACCGCCCGCGCCGGGGTCGGCAGCGGCCTGCTCGTCACCACCCAGCAACTCGCGCTGGCCCTCGGCGCCGCCGTGCTCGGCAGCCTGTTCCTCGAACTCGACGAACTGCCCGGCGTGTCCATGGGCCGGGCGTTCGCCGCGGTGGTCGCGGTACAGACCGTGGTGGCGCTCTGCGTGGTGCCGGCCGGCCGCCGCCTGGACCCGGCTCCGGTTCCTACGGGTAGCTGACCACGTTCACCGGGACGGTCTGGGTGCCGGTCGCCGGTCCGCCGACGTCGTTGATGACGTGGGCGATCGTGCCCATGCCACCCAGCGACACGGTGAGCAGGTCGTGGAACCGTACCGTGGAGCGGTTCGGTGCCTCGAAGCCGTGCTCGGCCACGATCGACGGGTCGACGTTGAAGTTGCAGTAGCTTCCCAGGCCCCACGCCTCGTGCGAGGTGACGGTGTCGGCCACCTTGTACGCCGCGTACCCGCGGGCGCCGCCGCGCCAGGCGGACTGGCTCGGCGGGTCGTAGGGCAACTCGTTCTGGAAGAAGATGGTCCGTCCGCCGTTGCCGTTCCAGATCACCTCGTACTTCTGGTAGTGCTCGACGAACAGCCCGTACGCGGAGACGTCGGCACCGTTGACGATCAGGCCGGTGTCGGCCGGGTTGACCGTCCACCCGACGCCGCTGCCGTGGTCGGCCCGCCAGGCCCAGATGTGGTCGATGATCGTGTTCGCGCTGTTGACCACCAGGCTCGTCGTCGCCCGGCCCGGTGCCGCGCCGCCGATCCGGAAGAACACGTCCTGGATCGTGGTCGGGTTGGCGGCGTGGCTCGCGCTCGCGCCGTTCGGGCCCACCCGCAGCAGGACGGGTGAGTTCACCGTTCCGGCGTCGAAGAGCAGTCCGGCGAGCTTGACGCCGTCGACGTCGGCCACCGACATCGGCACCACGCCGTTGTCGGGGATCAGCGTGGCATATCCCAGACCCAGCACCACCGTGTCGGCCCGCGTGACGTCGATGGTCTGGTTCACGTGGTAGACGCCGGGCGTGAACAGCAGGTGCAGGCCCTGCCGCAGCGCCTGGTTGATGCGGGCGGCGCTGTCACCGGGCTTCGCCACGTAGAACTGGCTCAACGGGATCGAGGTGCCGGGCGTCGAACCGCCCGACCACGTGGTGCCCTGCGAGTTCTGCCGCAGCGACGGCACGAAGACGGTGTACCGGCCGGCGGAGTCCAGGTACAGGTATGGCTTCTCCCGGCTCACCGGTGTGCGCGGCACCACCGTGTAGGGCGGGTTCGGGAAGCTCTGTGCCGGCGCGCCGGCCACGCCGGAGAACACCATGTTCCAGACGCCGTTGACCCAGCCGCCGATCCGGCTGTCGCGGGTGAACCACTGCTGCTGCGAGTACGGGCCCACGCGGCCGTCGACCTGACTGTCGGCGAGGTAGCCGCCGCTGGCCCAGCCGTAGCCGTTCGGGGCGAGGTTCAGGTCGCCGCGCACGTGCACCCGCCGCATCGGCGCCGCCTGGGCGACGGCCCAGCGGTCGGTGCCGTTGCTCGGAACCACGGCGAAGTTCTCGGCCGAGCGCCAGAAGTTCTGGGTGGCGTTGCCGTTGAACCAGCCGGCGTCGACGGTGACGTCGCCGTTGATGGTGACGTCGTCGGGGTTGCGACCCAGCCCGGCGATCGAGGTGTAGAAGCCGATGTTGGCGTTGATGCCCCGGTAGGTGCCGGGCTTGAACAGCAGCGCGTAGCGCTGCGAGCCGAACTGGTTGCGTTCCTGTTCGCGGAACACGGTGTCCAGTCGGCTCTGGATCGAGGCCGACGACATCGACGGGTCGAACACGACGACGTTCGGGCCGAGGTCGCCGCCGCCGGGCAGGGCGGGCCCGGACTGCGACTGCGACGGCTCGGTGGTCACTCCACTGTGGACGGTGAACTCGTAGAGGGAGTAGCCGTACCCGGTCGCCCGGGTCGTGCCGTACATCCGGACGTAGCGGCCGGTGCCGGAGAGGGCGATGGACTGCGTGCCGCCGGTTCCGGTCGTCGTCGACCATGCCGTCGTCCAGTCGGTGCCGTTCGGCGAGAGCTGGATCTCGAACGCGCGCGCGTACGACGTCTGCCAGCTGATGACGACCTGGCAGACGTCGGTCGGCGTGCCGAGGTCGACCTGCAGCCACTGCGGGTCGCTGAACGCGCTGGACCAGCGGCTGCCGGCGTCGCCGTCGACGGCCTTCGCGGCGGCGGTGCGCGAGTTCTCGTTCGACGACGCGGTGGCGGGCTTCCCGAGGGCGACGTTGTCGGTGCCGCACGCGGCGCGGGCGGCGTCGGGGGAGGGCACCGCGAGAGCGGCGGTGGCCAGGCCCGACAGCAGGAGGCCGGCGGCGGCCGCGATGAGCGGACGGGTGGGTGGTCGCATGGGGGTCTCCAGGAAAGGAGGGCGCCGGGGCGTTGGCGGACCCCGGCGCCGTCGGAATCAGGGCTTGTGGGGGTCGACGCCGTAGCCGTTGCACTGGCGGCCACCGTTGATGCAGTGGACGACCAGCTGCGCCAGCCGGGCCTGGTCCCAGCCGTTCATGAAGTCGTAGTGGAACGAGTAGCCGGCGCCCGAGGAGTACCGCAGCCCCGCGGTGCTTCCGGTGGCCAGCGGGTAGGGCACCTTGATCTCCAGCATCGGCACCGCGACCGGGTGGTGCGCCGGGCACACGCCGTTGACCGGGTAGTCCAGGTGCGACTTGTGGTTCGCGGAGTCGACGTTGACGCCGTCCCAGCAGCTGGGTGCCTTGAGCCGTACCACCAGCGAGGTGCCGGCCGGGCAGGACGCCGGGATGTCGGTGTACCGCTGGCTGCCACACGTCCAGTAGCCCTTGAAGTCGGCGGCCGAGGGCGTGTTCATGTCACCGACCACGACGCGGAAGCCGGCCGGGAACGGCTTGACGGTCCGGTAGTCCTTGACGCCGGACTTGTAGTACACCGTGGGCTTGCTCGGCGCGACCGGGGTTCCGTTCTGCAGCAGCGTCGGGAACCAGTAGCCGGAGGCGTCCTTCGTGTCCTCGCACGACGTCGCGTCTCCGAGGAGCGACTGCGGCGTGGAGTTGGCGTCGACGGTCGGATTGGCGATGAACGTGTGGTTGTGCGACGCGCCCGCCAGGCCGGGGAACACGATCGGGTCGTCGTTGAGCCGGTGCGTGACGGTGCAGTTGGCGTGCATCTCCTGGTACTGCGCGAACGGCGGGTCGTCGGCGGCGGCCGCGGCGCCGGTGCCGAGGGTGCCGACGGCACCGACGACGAGCAGCAGCGCGGCCGCCAGAACGGGTCTCCTCATGGAATCTCCTTGTACGAAAGGGAAGGAGCGGGAGGGTTACCCGGACGTTAACGGCGGCCGTAGATCGACATCAATCAATTGCCACGTGCGTTGCCAAGGTTCTCAACGGATTCCGGTCAGCTCGCGCAGGTACGCGAGGTTGTCCGCGGTGCGTTCCGCGAGCGGCAGCACGGTCGAGAAGTCCTCCACGGTGACCCAGCCGTCGTAGCCGACCTCCGCGAGCGCCGCGAAGTACGCGCCGAGGTCGGCCAGGCCGGTCCGCAACGGCGCCCACTCGTCGACCCAGCGGGTGGAACCGTCCGGCCGCTGTCCGTCCGGGCGCCAGGCCACGTTCTTCACGTGCACGTGCGCCAGGTACCGCCCGAGCATCTCGAACGCCGACAGGTAGTCCTCGTGGCCCTCGATGACGATGTTGCCGATGTCGTGGATGACGGCGACGTGCGCGGGATCGAGCCCGTCGACGAGCCGCAGCGCCGCGGAGGCGGACGCCACGATGGTCCGGTGGTGCAGTTCGACCAGCGCGGTGACGCCGTACCCGGCCGCCCGTGCCGCGACCCGTTCCAGGTCGCGCCGGGTCGCCGCGAACAGGTCCGGATACCGGCCGGTGCCCGACGGCGGCATGGTGACGCGGACGCGGCCGGCGCCGAGCTTCGCGGTGGCCGCCAGCACCCGTTCCACGTTGGGCCGGTCGTCGCTGCGCACGTAGCTGCCGATCCCGGAGTACTCCAGGCCCGCTCCCCGGGTGACGCGGTCGATGTCGGCGAGGTGGTCCTCCAGCCCGCGCAGCGGCCACGTCGCCCGGTTGCCGGCCCAGAAGCCCGGCTCCGGCGCGGGCTCCTGGTCGGTGACCCGCCACTCGACGCCGTCCCAACCCTGGGCGGCGAGGTGCGCGGCCGCCTCCTCGGGTGTCCACTGTGGAGTGGACGCGGTGAACACCGAGAACCTCATCGCGCCGCCTCCAGCCGCACCTCGTCGTACGATCCGCCCAGCACCCCGGCCACGTCGATGGGACGGCCGAGGGCCGCCGACAGGTACACGGCCTCCACCACGGCGAGCGCCACGAGTCCATCGTGGACGGTGACGCCCGGTGGCCGGTTCCCGTCGATCGCCGCGACCACGTCGTCGTATTGGCGCAGGTGCCCGACGACGAAGCTGTCCGCCGGCTTCGCCGCGCCCCACACCTCGTCCGGGCCGACCGCCTCGACCGCCTGGTTGGCCCGCGACGCGTGCGTGCGCAGGTACTCGAGCTGGTCGTCGTGGATGACCGCCGACCCCCGCGAACCCTGCAACTGCAACCGGACACCGAGCCCGGGATGGCCGGCGGTGGTGGCGTGCAGCGTGGCCAGCGCGCCCGACGGGAAGCGCAGCACGGCGACGGCCACGTCTTCGACCTCGATGCGTTCGTGGGCCATCCGGGTGGTGTAGGCGAAGACCTCCACGGGTTGCCCGAGCAGCCACACGAGCAGGTCGACCGTGTGTACGCCCTGGTTCATCAGCGCACCGCCGCCGTCGAGCCGCCAGGTGCCGCGCCACTCGGCCGAGTCGTAGTACGCCTGGCCGCGCCACCACGGCACCGACGCGACCGCGGAGGTCAGCTCGCCGAGCGATCCCGAGCGCACGGCGGCGGCCGTGGCGACGCTCGCCGGGTCGAACCGGTGCTGGCTGACCACCGACGCGACCAGGCCGCGCGCCGCGGCCGAGGCGGCCACGTCGGCGAGGTGCCGCGCGCGACGCAACGAGACGTCGAGGGGCTTTTCGACGACCACGTGCGCCCCGGCGCCCAGCGCCTCCTCGGCCGCGGTCGCGTGCAGGCCGGTCGGGGTGCACACCGCGACCAACCCGATCGGCTCCCCGGCGACAGCGTCGGCGAGGGTCGCGTACCGCGACACCCCGGGGGCGAGCGTGCCGGCCAGCACGCCCGTCGCCGCGGTGTCCGGGTCGACCAGCGCGGCGAGCCGCAACCGGGGATGACGCAGCACGGCCGCCGCGTGGTTGGCGCCGATGATGCCGGCGCCCACCACGGCGACCGGGAGGTGTTCGGTCATGCCAGTTGAACTCCGATCGATCTGGTCAGGTCGGTGAACGCGCGGGCGGCGCGTCCGAAAGCGGCCGGGCCGGAGAACCCGCCGAGCGCGGTCTGCTCGGCCAGGTGGGGTTCCAGTGACGCGAAGCCGGTGTACCCGTCGTCGTGCAGCGCGAGCAGCGTCCGGTACAGCTCCCCGTCCCCGTCGCCGGCCGGCACGACCTGTCCGGTGTCGGCGAGGGCGTCCTTCACCTGGAGGTAGGCGAGGTACGGGCGGAGCATCGCGTAGCCGTCGGTGTACGGCCGCACCCCGACCTGGACGAAGTTCGCGCTGTCCCAGGCCACCCGCAGCGCCGGCGAGCCGACCGACTCGACCAGGTCGAGAACCCGGGCCGGCACGTCGCCGTAGATGTGCTTCTCGTTTTCGTGCACCAGCACCACGTCGGCCCGCTCGGCCACCTTCGCGAAGGACTCCATCCGCCGCAGCACCGCGTCGCGGACGGACTCCGGCGTGGTGTCCGGTGGACGGTAGAACGAGAACAGCCGGATGTACCGGGTGCCCAGCCGGTGCGCCGCCACGACGGCCCGCTCGAGCCGCGCGAGCTCCCCGCCGGTGTCGGCGGTGACGTCGACCTTGCCGACCGGCGACGCGACCGCCGACACGCCCGTGTCGCGTTCGGCGAGCAGCGTCGCCAGCCGGTCGAGGTCGTCGTCGCTGAGGTCGACGACGTTGGTGCCCCAGGCGCTGCGCACTTCGACGTGCCGCGCACCGAGGGCCTGCAGGACGGCGACCTGCACGGCGGGATCGGGGTCGATCTCGTCGCCGAACCCGGACAGTGTCCACACCGGACTCACTTGACACCGCCCGAGGTCAGCCCGCTCACCAGGTACCGCTGGAAGACCAGGTACAGCAGCACCACGGGCAGCGCGCACACCAGCGCCGCGGCCATCAGCTGT
This sequence comes from Virgisporangium aurantiacum, assembly GCF_016863635.1. Taxonomy (GTDB): domain Bacteria; phylum Actinomycetota; class Actinomycetes; order Mycobacteriales; family Micromonosporaceae; genus Virgisporangium; species Virgisporangium aurantiacum. The sequence continues at coordinate 254,451 of NZ_BOPG01000024.1, forward strand.
CCGTACACGGGAATCGCGCCGCCTTCCTGCGCGGCGCCGAAGTTCTGCAGCGACACCGCCGCCGTGCGGGTGTCGGGGTTGGTGAGCACCGACGCGAACAGCACGTCGTTCCACCCGAGCAGGAACGCGAACACCGCGGAGACCACCAGGCCGGGCCAGGCCAGCGGCGCGACCACGCGGGTCAGCACCTGCCACGACGACGCCCCGTCGACCCGGGCCGCCTCGTCCAGCTCCCGCGGCAGCTCCCGCAGGTACGTCACCATCACCCAGGTGGAGAACGGCAGGGCGAACGTCAGGTACGTCAGCAACAGCGCCCAGCGGGTCCCGATGACCTGGACCCCGACGGCGTTGGCCAGGCTCGCGAACAACACGAAGACCGGTAGCAGCATGAGCGTTCCCGGAACGCTCTGCAGCGCCAGCAGGCCGCGCAGGATCGCGACCCGGCCGCGGAACGTGAAGCGCACCAACGGGTACGCGCTCAGCAACGACACCAGCGCGCACACCACGGCCACGGCGCCGGCGACCAGGATGCTGTTCACCAGCCCGTGGCCGAGGTCGGTGGTCGACCAGATCCGCACGTAGTTGTCGAACCGGGGGCGGCGGGGCAGGATCTCGCCGGCGGCCACGGCGAGGTCGGTGTTCAGCGAGGCGAGCACCATGTACAGCAGCGGGCCGAGCGCGACGACGAGCAGGATCGTGAGCAGCACCGCGCGCAGCGGGCCGGGCAGCATCCGGGTCACCTCGCGGGCACGTGACCGGCTCATTGCTTGGCCTCCCCGGTGTCGAGCCGGACCGCCCGCAGGTACGCGGCGATGGGGATCGCCACGAGCACCAGCGAGATCACGGCCATCGCGGCGCTGAGCCCGAACCGGAAGTTCTGGAAGCTCTCCACGTACGTGAGCACGGGCAGCACCTCCACGTCCTCCGGGCTCGGCACCCCGAACAGCACGAACGGCAGCGCGAAGTTGTTGAGGTTGTGCAGGAACGAGATGACGAACGCCAGCGCGACCGGTCCGCGCAGGTACGGTGCGACGACGTGCCGCAGCTTCTGCCACCAGCCGGCCCCGTCGAGCGCGGCCGCCTCGTACACCACCGGGTCCACCGACTGCAGACCCGACACCGCGAGCAGGTACACCAGCGGCCACGAACTCCACAGCTGCACGATCACCAGCGCCCAGAAGCTGCGCGGACCGTTGAGCCACAGGCCGTCCAGCCCCAGCATCGCGTTGGCGACGCCGTCCGGTTGCAGGACGATCCGCCACACCGTACCGACGACGAACGCCGGCAGCACGTACGGGACGAGGAAGATCGAGCGCACCAGCCCCCGCCCGCGGAACCGGTCCTGGGTGACCAGTGCCGCGGTGACCCCGAGCGGCACCGCCGCCAGCGCCACGACCGCGGCGTAGGAGACGCTGATGAGGATCGAGTGCGGCAGGTGCGAGTCCCGGACCGCCTCGATGTAGTTGTCGAGGGCGACGAACGGTGCGCCCACCCACTGCCGGATCGAGTACTGGTCGAGGTCGAGCAGCGAGATGTACACCGCCACACACAGCGGCACGACGATCACCACGACCGTCACCGCGCCGCCCGGCAGCAGCATCCACAGTGGACGGTTGCGCTGCGACGCGCCCCGCCGGCGCCGGACCGGCCCGGCCGGCACCGGCGGGGTGCCGACCGGCGGGACGGTGGTGGCGGTGTCGGGTGCCCCGACGCCCAGCGGCGCTGTCACTTGGCCTTGTCCAACGCCGCCTGTGCGGTGCTCTGCGCCTGCGCCAGCAGGCCGTTGAGGGCGTTCTCGTCGACCTTGCCGGCCGACAGGTTCGGGATCGACTGCACCACCACGTTGACCAGAGCGAGCTGGATCTGGCTCCAGGCGCCGGTGAACGGCGTGCCGGCCGACTTCCCCGACGAGTCCACGATCGCCGCGAGCGCCGGATCGTCCTTCAGCGCCGCCGCGGCCGCCGCGTTCGTCGGGAGTTCGCCGAACGTCCGGTAGTACTTCTCCTGCGACTCCTGGCTGGTCAGCATCTTCACCAGCGCGAGCGACAGGTCCCGGTTCTTGCTGTACTTCGCGACCACGAGGTTGTCGCCGGAGAGGATGCTGGTGGCCGGCACGCCGCCGCTGGGTAGCGCCGTCGCGCCGGGCGGGATCGTCGGCATGACCGCGTATCCGTACTTGCCGGCGACCGCGGACTTGTCGAGCGTCACCTTCGAACTGGCCGAGACCATCGGCAGGAACGCCGCCTTGCCGGCGCCGAACGCGGCGATCACCTGCGCGTTCTTCCATCCCACGGCGGCCGGGTCGACGACCTTGTCGGTCGCCAGCCAGCCGAGGTACGTGCGGTAGGCCGCGCGCGAGGTCGGGTCGTCGAGCCGCAGGGTGCGGCCGTCGACGATCGGGTTGCCGGCCTGCACGTCCATCGCCCAGATGAACTTCCACGGGTCGAAGCTGTCGGCGTAGCCGATCGCGAGGCCGAAGGTGCCCGGTTTCGTCAGCTTCTTCGCCTGGTCGCGCAGGCCGTCCCAGCTGTCGGCGGGCTGGTCGATGCCGGCCGCGGCGAGCAGGTCCCTGTTGTACGCCATCACGAACGGCCGGCTGGCGAACGGGATGCCGACCTCGTGTTGCTTGTCCGGGCCGGAGATGCCGAGCGTGGCCGGCAGGAACCGGTCGCGTCCGCCGACCTTGGTCCAGTCGTCGGCGGTGAGCTCCACGAACGCGCCGGTGGCGTAGGCGGTCGGGGTGAACGTGGTGCCCAGCGCGTAGACGTCGGGCCCCTGACCGGCGAGCACCGAGGTCTGGATCTTCGTCAGCTCGTCGTTGGGTGAGGCGAAGGTCTCGAACCGTACGGTGGCGCCGGTCTCGTTCCTGAACCGGTCCGAGATCTCGGTGAACCACTGCCGCTGCTGGTCGGGGAAGACCGTGTTGGCGCCCATCAGGACGGTGAGCGTCTTGCCGGCGCCGTCGAGCCCGCCGCCGCTGTCGTCGGGCTCACCGCAGGCCGGCAGGCCCGCGGTCAACAGGATCACGCCGACCATCGCGGCGATGTTTCGTCTGGTCGTCATGGCTACTCCGAGGGGTGGGGGGCGGCTTGGGCCTCGGTACCGGTTCGCCGGACGCTAGCAACGTGGCAACGCGGCAACAATCGTTTGCCATTCGTTGCCATCGGTGATTCCGTAAGACTGTCAGCAGTTGATTTGTCGTCGAGGGAGACGACGTGGAAACCGGCCAGGGGCACCGGCGCCGTCCGGTCACCATCGCCGACGTGGCCGCGGCGACCGGCGTGGCGCCGTCCACCGTGTCGCGCGCGTTGAACAAGCCCGGACGCGTCAACGAGGTCACCCGCCAACGCATCCAGGCGGCCGCCCGCGCGCTCAACTACGTGCCCGACTCCCGGGCACGGGCGCTCGCGTCCGGCCGGACCCGCACCGTGGCCGTGCTCGTCTCCGACGTGACCAACCCGTTCTACTTCGGCATGATCCGCGGCACGCAGGAGCAGCTGAAGGCGGCGGGGTACGCGCATCTGCTCATCGACACGGAGGACTCCGGCGAGCACGAGGCGGAGATGCTGCACAAGATGCGGCAGTCACTCGACGGTGCGATCCTCGGCGCGTCCCGCCTGCCCGAGCGGGCGCTCGCCGCGCTGGCCGAGGAGATCCCGCTGGTGACGGTGAACCGCAACGTCCCCGGCGTGCAGAGCGTGGTCATCGACACGCCGGCCGGTATCGCGCAGGCCGTCGAGCACCTGGTCTCGCTCGGTCACCGGAACATCGTCTACGTCTCGGGGCCCGAACGGTCCTGGTCGAACCAGGCGCGCTGGCAGGCGATGCGCAGCGCCGCCGAGCGGCACGGACGGCAGTTCCAGCGGGTCGGCCCGTTCCCACCCGGCCGCGGTTCCGGCTCGGCGGCGGCCGACGCAGTGCTCAACACCGCCGCCACCGCCTGCATCGCGTTCAACGACCTGCTCGCCATCGGCATGCTGACGCGGCTGCGCGGACGCGGCGTCCGCGTGCCGGAGGACCTCAGTGTGGTCGGCTGCGACGACATCTTCGGCGCCGACTTCAGCAACCCGCCGCTGACCACGTTGACCGCGCCCATCCAGCAGGCGGGCCGGGTGGCGGTGGCCATGCTGCTGTCGAGGCTGGACAGTCGGGGTCCGGAGGCGGTGCGCCGCAACGTCGTCCTGCCCACCTACCTGACCGTGCGCGAGTCCACCGGTCCGGCCCCGGACCGGCATCGACCCACGTCATTACCCTAAGTGGTGACCCGCTGTCAAAAGGTAGTCACATGCGCTCCCGTTCCTCGACGGCGGGACGAGGATCCCTGTCGCACGGATGAGACGGCCGCGAGGGGGCGGAATCGACAATGACCACAACGACCGACAACGACCTCGCCGTCATCACGCTTCCCGACTTCCTCGGCGCGAACGAGATCGGACTGCTGTCGCTCGCCGACCGCCGGCTGATCGTCCGCCAGGCGTCGACGGTGCTGGAGCACAGCTACGCCATGCTGGGTTTCAAGGTCGCCCGGTACGGCATCAACCCGCTGCAGCGGCTGCGGCTCCTGGCCGACCGGCTCGACCGTCCCGGCTACTCGGAGCCGGAGTGGCGTTTCCACGCCGAGATCGTGGACGTCTTCAACTCGCTGCACGACCTGCACACCCGGTACGTCCTGCCGCGGCCGTTCGACAAGGTCGTGGCGTACGTGCCGTTCCTGTTGAAGGAGTTCACCCAGGACGGCCGGCGGCGGTACCTGGTCGGGCGCCGGGAGGCCACGCCGGGTGAGATCCACCATCCGGCCTTCGTTCCCGACGTCGAGATCACCCACTGGAACGGTGTGCCGATCGCGCGCGCCGTCGAGCGGTTCGCCGACCGGTTCCCGGGCGCGAATCCCGAGGCCTGCCACGCCCGCGCGGTCGACCGGTTCACGTTCCGCTCGTTGGCGTTCGGTGCGCCACCGGACGAGGAGACGCTCACCATCCGGTTCATCGATCTGCAGAACAGGGTGCAGGTGGTGGAGACGGTCTGGTTGGTCGCGCCGACGAACCTGGTGCCCCCACCGGCGGGCCCGGGCGGCCCGGGCGGGCCGGTCGCGGGCGAAGCGGACGGCACGGACGGCTTCGCCGTCGGCATCGACGTGGAGGCCGATCACCTCGCCCGGATCCGCACCCGGCTGTTCGCGCCGGAGTTCGTCGCCGCCGAGGTGTCGGGCCGCGCGGTCGACGTCGGGCCCGACGGGGTGGCGGTCTCCCCGGAATGGTCGACGATCTTCGAGGCGCGCCCGGTCGACGCGGGTGGCCGCGCGTTCGGCCACCTGCGGATCCGCCGGTTCGGTCCGCAGACCCCGTTGGCGCCGGGAATGGCGGCGGGATGGATCCAGGGATTCGTCAACGAGTTCATCCGGCTGCTCGGGGAACTGCCCCAGGACGGCGTCGTCGTCGACATCCGGGGCAACCCCGGTGGCTTCGTCCTGGCCTCCGAACTGTGCCTGCAGGTGCTGACCGGTCGCCCCGTCGAACCCGAACCGGCACAGCTCGCCGCGACGGCGTTGAACCTGCGGATCTGCCGCGCCCTCGATGACTTCGACGAGTGGACGCGCTCGACCGAGCAGGCCCTCGAGTCCGGATCCCCCCACTCGGCCGGCGTTGCGCTCACCCCGCCGTGGCTGATCGACCTCGCGCCGCAGTCGTACTTCGGCCCGGTCGTGCTGCTCACCGACGCCCGTTGCTACTCCGCGGCGGACATCTTCGCCGCCGGCTTCCAGGACAACGGGATCGGCGACGTCCTGGGAACGGACAACAACATCGGCGCGGGCGGCGGCAACGTCTGGCAGATGTCGAGAACCGTCCCGCAGCCGCTGCTCGACCGGCCGGAGTTCCCGTTCGACCCGCTGCCCGGCGGGGCCGACCTCACGTTCGTCATCCGGCGGTTGCTGCGGGTCGGCCCGAATGCCGGAACGCCGTTGGAGGATTACGGCCTCCTGCCCAAGCGGCATCACGTCATCACCCGCGACGACCTCCTCCGCGGCGAGGTCGACCTGATGGCCGTGGCGGCGGAGATGCTGGGCGAGCGGACGCCCCGCCGGTTCGACGTCGACCTGTCCACGGCCGACGGCGTGCTGACGGTCCGGTTCGCGACGCTCGGCGTCGACCGCGCGGACGTCATCGTCGACGGTCGGCCGCTGCTGACGGTCGACCTCGGCGGCAACCCCGCGCCGACACCGGTCCCCGTCCGGGGAACCCCGCAGACGGTCCAGGTGATCGGGTTCGACAACGGCAACCGGGTCGCGCTACGGACGTTCGTCGACCGGGGTGCCGACGGTCTGCGTCTGCGCACCGCGTTCGCGTTCCCCACCGGATAGGGGGTGCAGACGGACATACGACCCACACATGGCCCATCCGGGCGATGGCCCGTCGCCGATCGTGGCGGTACGTTCACCGTCTGCCCTGTCGTATGCCCGAGCCCGGGGGATGGTTGTGAACGACGACCAGTGGCCTGCGCAGGTGTTCGACGCCGACGGGCTCTCGGGCAGCGGCTCCGGGTTCCTGATCGGCCCCGACCGGGTGATGACCGCCGCGCACGTCGTCGACGGCATGGCCCGGCCGACCGTGCGGCTGCCGGCCCGGCCCGGCCTCGGCGAGGTCCCCGCCACCGTCGAGTTCGCGGGGCCGTGGCAGCGCGACGGTGACGGCCACGGCGACGTCGCCGTCCTCCGGCTCGCCGCGGCCGTCGACGTGACGCCCGCCCGGTTCGCCGCCCGCAACGCGCTCGACCTGCCCCGCGACCTGATCGTCATGGGCTTCCCGGCCACCCCGGACGGACTGGCCCGGATCGCCACCGTGCGGGCGACCACCGCGCGGTTCCTCGTGGAGGGCGAGTGGATCCAGGTGCACAGCCGGGCGGCGCACGGTCCGTCGGTGGCCAAGGGCTACAGCGGAGCGGCCGTCGCGCTCGCGTCCAGCGGCGAAGTGGTCGGCATGATCACCGCGGCCGTCGGTGCGGACCGGCTCGGGCACATGCTCCCCGTCACCCGGCTGGCGCACCACTGGCAACCGCTCGCCGACCTGCTCCCGCTCGGACCCCTCACCGCCGCCGCGCACGCCGAGCTGCGGCGCGACCTGGCCGCGGTGCCCGTCGACCGGGCGCGGACCGCGGCGGTGCGGGTGGTCGACGAGGACGGCGGTCCGGATCCGGACGCCGGGGCGCTCGCAGCGGCCGGTACCGCGTACGAGGTCGCGGCCTATCTCGCGGAAGGGCTTTACCTGGACGGCGTGAGCGTGGCCCGGATCGCGGCGGTGCTCGCCTCGTTCCGGCAGGCCCTCCGGGCCGACGCGGCCGACGACGCGGCGCCGCCGGTGGAGGAGCCGGTCACCGTCTCGGTGCAGGTGGCGCGCAGCGGATCCGGGCAGCGCAACGTGCTGCTGGGGGTGCGGGTGCGGCACGGCGGGCGGGCGCTGGCCGAGGTCTGCCACGAGGTGGTCGCCCGGAGCCGGCTGCGGGCCCGCGTGCAGGAGGTGCTGCCGGAGGCGATCGGCGGGCACGTGCCGCGCGGTGCGCAGGTCGCGGTCGAGTTCATCCTGCCGCGCGGCTCGCTGTCGATGCCCGTCGACACGTGGACGCTCGGCGTGGGCAGCGTCGTCCAGGTCGGCTGGCGCCATCCGGTCACCGTCCGGGACCTGGCCCGCGCGCAGCAACGCGTCCCCGACTGGGAGCATGACCGGCGCTGGACGGTGCTGCGGACGGCCGGGACCACCGACGAGATCGTGCACTGGATCGGCTGCGGCGACACCGTCGACGCGTCCCGGCTCGCCGCGATGTTCGCCCTGCACGCCTCGCGGGCGATGCTCGCGCTGGACACCCCGCCCGAGCCGGCGGCGACCCATCCGGCGCTGCGGGCCGCGTTCGACAGCGGCATCCCGGCCATCCTCTGGCGCCGGTCGCCGTGCCCGCCGGAGTGTCCGGGAAGCTCGGTGCCCGCCGACTGCCCCGGCCGGCGGTTCCGGGCCCGGATGGCCGGCCGCATCGGCGCCGGTGATTGGATGGACCTTCCGGAGACCGTGCGCCGGCTGCGGTCGGAAGCGGGCGTCACGGACGACGACGACCACGACGGACACGCCGTCACCCTGCTGTGGGACCCGCCCGGGCAGCGCCCGGCGGCCCCGCCGCTGCGGATGGCCGGCACGGGACGAGGGGCGGCATGACGCAGACCGAACCGACCACGGACTGGTGGATCTTCACGGGGACGGGCGAGCCGCACGACCGGATCGACGACCTGCCCGCCCCGCCGCCGTGGCGGGTGTTCCGGGGCGAGCCGGCGCTCCCGTCGCCGCCGCCGTCGACCGCGCACGCCGACGTGGTGCGCGCCGTCACCTACCGGCCCGACCGGCGCACGGTCCAGCAGGTCAACGCGGCGCTGTACCTGCGGCGGCCGCTGCTGGTGACCGGCCCGCCCGGCACCGGCAAGACCTCGCTGGCCTACGCGGTGGCGCACGAACTGTCGCTGGGCCCGGTGCTGCGGTGGTCGATCAGCAGCCAGGTGACGCTGCGCGACGGGCTCTACCAGTACGACCCGCTGGGCCGCCTGCAGGACGCCAACCGCCGCGCCGACGCCGCCGAGGACATCGGCGACTACCTGCGGCTCGGCCCGCTGGGGACGGCGATGCTGCCGTACCCGCGTCCCCGGGTCCTGCTGATCGACGAGATCGACAAGAGCGACCTCGACCTGCCCAACGACCTGCTGACCATCTTCGAGGACGGCAGCTACGAGATCCCGGAACTGGTCCGCGCGTCGGCGCCGACCGCCGACGTCCTCGACGCCGGCGGCACCGAACGGGTGACGATCACCGGCGGCCGCGTCACCTGCCGGGCGTTCCCGCTGGTGGTGATGACGAGCAACGGCGAACGCGAGTTCCCGCCGGCCTTCCTGCGGCGGTGCATCACGGTGGCGATCCCGCAACCGACCGGCGCCGAACTGAACCGCATCATCGCCGCGCACCTGCCCGGCATGGTCGAGCACTCGGCCGAGGTGATCGAACAGTTCCTGGTCCGCCGCTCGGCCGGCGAACTGGCGACCGACCAGTTGCTGAACGCGATCTACCTGACCCAGGTCACGGGCGCCACCGACGAGCGCGCCCTGGCCGCCGACCTGATGCCGTACCTGTCGACCCCGCTGCCCGACGCCGATGCCGGCTGACGGTCCGCCACCACCGCCCGGCGCGCCACCGCCCGGCGCGCCATCGTCCGGCGCGCCGCTGCCCGGTCCGCGGGTCGACCGGTTGCGGGCGGCGCTGGTCGCGGCCGGTGCGGATCCGAGCCCGCGGGAGCTGGCCGAGGTGTTGTGGCTGGCCGGGCACGTCGGTGCGCCGGCCGCCGTCGAGCCGGTGCGGTCCACCGGTGTCGTCACGCCGACGCGGGCCGGTGACCCCGGCCCGGCGCTGGAGCTCACGCCGCCGCCCGCACCGCCGTCCGCCGCACCGGCGCCGGCGCCCGAGCCGGCGGTGCCGCTGCACCTGCCCGCCGGCGACGGCGACGGGCCGCCGGGTGCCGGGGTCGCGGGCCTGCTGGCTCCGGCGGCGCCGGCCCTCGGCCCGCGGTTGCCGTTGCAGCGGGCGCTGCGCCCGTTGGCGCGGCGGGTGCCGGACCCGCGCCGCTACGTCGTCGACGAGGCCGCCACCGCCGACGGCGCCGCCGACCGCGCGGTCGACCGGGCCGTCGATCGGCGGACGTGGCTCCCCGTCGTGCGGCCGGCGAGCCGGCGGTGGCTGGATCTGGCGCTGGTGCTCGACACCGGCCCGTCGATGGCGATGTGGCACCAGCTGCTCGCCGAGTTGCGGCAGACGCTGATCGAGTCGGGGACGTTCCGCAACGTCACCGTCTGGGACCTGCACGGCGACCGGCTGGTTCCGGCGGGCGGCCTCTCGCACCGGGACGCGGCAGCGCTCGTCCGACCCGACGGGCGGCAGGTGGCGCTGGTGGTCAGCGACTGCAGCGGGCCGGCGTGGCACGCCGGCGGCGTCGCCGCGATGCTGCACCGGCTGGGCGGGCACGGGCCGGTCGCGATCCTGCAGCCGTTGCCCGAGCGGCTGTGGGAGCGCACGGCGGCACCGGCGACCGTCGGTCGCCTCACCGCGCCCGCGCCGTGCGCGCCGAATGTCCAGACCCGCTTCACGGCCTACGACGGCATGCCGAACCCGGCACCGGGCGACGTCGTCGTGCCGGTGCTGGAACTGCGGCCGGAGTGGCTGGCCGGATGGGCCGCACTGATCGCCTCGGGCGCACCGCTCGACCCGGCCGCTGTCGCGTACATGGCCGCGCGCGGCATGGCCGCGTCGGCGGTGTCCGAGCCGGACGCGGTGCCGCCCCTGGAACTGGTGCGCGAGTTCCGGGCGGGCGCGTCGCCGACCGCGGTCCGGCTCATGCGCTGCCTCGCGACCACCACGCCGGCCGTCCCGCTGATGCACCTGATCCAGCGGACCGTCATCGGGCACACCGCGCCGGGCGACCTGGCCGAGATCGTCCTCAGTGGACTGTTGACGCCCGTCGCCGGTGTGCCGGGCCGGTACTCCTTCCTGCCCGGTGTCCGCGAGGCGCTGCTCGACGGGCTCGGACGCGCCGACGCGGCGTCCACTGTGGACCTTCTCACCCGGGTGTCCGAACGCATCGAACGCGACGCCGGAACCGCGACCCGTGCCTTCCGCGCCCTGATCCCCGACCCCGACGGCCGGCCGGGTGCGGCGACGGGCGCGTTCGCGCTCATCAGCCCCACCGCGCTGCGGCGGTTGTACCCGGCGGGCGAGCACATCCACGGAACGGCCGACCGGCCCGCGCCGGACGGACCCACCGCGCCCGACGGCCCGACCGTCCACATCGGACACACCGGCGGGGTGCGGGCGCTGACGGCCGTCACCGCGCCCGACGGCCGGACGCTGCTCGCCTCCGCGGGCGACGACCGGGCGATCCGCCTGTGGGACCCGGCCACCGGCGAACCGGTGGGCGCGCCGCTGACCGGTCACGAGGGTGCCGTCCACACCCTGGTGACGCTGGACCTCGACCGGCGACCGGTCCTCGCGTCGGCCTCGATCGACCAGACGATCCGGTTGTGGGATCCGACGACCGGCGAACTCCGGGAGTCGAGGACGGTCGCCGGACGGGTGCGATCGCTGACCGTCGCCACCGACGCGAACAGGGTGCGGTTCCTGTGGGCCGCCGTGGGGGAGGAGATGGTCCACCGGTGGGAGCCGTCGACGGACCGGTGGCACGAGATCGTGGTCGACGACACAGCGGTGGCGATCGCCGCTACCGTCCTCGACGGCGAGGAGGTGCTGATCCTCGGCGGCCGGACCGGGAAGCTGTGGTTGCAGCCCTACGTGTCGCTGTTCGCGTTCCCCGCGCACGACGGGCGGGTCACCGACCTGGCCGTGCTGTCCACATCGGACGGTCCGCTGATTCTCAGTGCCGGCAACGACTCCACGGTCCGGATCACCGACCCGCGCACCGGGTCACAGCGGGTGCTGACCGGGCACGAGGGCGCCGTCAACACGGTGCATCCATTGCCGGACGGCACGTTCGCCAGCGCCGGCGAGGACATGACGATCCGGTTCTGGGCGGCGGACGGGTCGCTCCTTCGGGTGGAGGCGAGCGCCCACACCGCGCCGGTCACCGCGATGGCGACGGTGGCGCTGCCCGACGCGTCCCGGATTCTCGCCACCGCGAGCCTGGACCGGACGATCCGCCGGCGGCCCCTGGCCGCCCGGCCGCCCGCGCCGACCGACGATCCCCTCGCCGCCGTGGCGGCCTACCGGGACCTGATGGGCCGGGTCGGCAACCCCGCCGTGTCGGGCCGCCTGGACCGGGTGCTCCGGACGGCCCTCGCGACCGGGACGCCGCCGAACCTGGTGTTCACCGGCAACAAGGGCACCGGAAAGTCCACCAGCGCGCGGCTGGTGGGGGCGATCTGCCGCGACCTCGGCCTGCTCCCCGACGGCCACCTGCACACGGTCACGGCCGTCGACCTCACGTTGTCGGATGTCGAGCGGGCCGTCGGTGGCGTGCTGTACCTCCGGCACGCCGACGACCTTACCGAGGAGATGATCGGGGAGCTGGCCGGGCAGCTGGGAGTCCACAGTGGACAGCTGGTGGTGGTGCTCTCGGGACGGGCCGAGGGGACGGCCGACGTGCTGCGGCTGGGCGGGCTCGGCGACCACTTCCCGGAGGCGAACCGCGTCGAGTTCCCCGACTACGATCCCGAGTTCCTGCTCGGGTTCGTCCTGCAGAGCCTCAGCACCCTCGACCTCACCGTCGACGAGGAGGTGCTGCCCGCGCTGCGGGCCCGCGTCGAGCGGATCCACGCCGAGCGCGGCCCCGGCTTCGACAACCAGGGCAGCATGCGGACGCTCGCCTGGGACATCGCCGACCGGCGCAGCCGGCGCGTCGGCGCGTACCGGCCGCACGGTCCGATCGCCGTCGAGGACATCCCCGAACCGGACGGGTCGTCGCGGCGCTCGCGCCGGATCGTGGTCGCGGCGACACCGGCGGACCCGGCGGACACGGCGGCCGGCAACCGCCTCCTCGACGCGATCACGGCGGTGGCCGGCCGGCCCGGCGCCGAGATGCGCGACGGGTCCACGATCCTGTTGCCCACCGGCGCCGACCATACGTACACGCCCGCCGACGTCGTGGCGATCCTGGTGTCGCGGCTCGGCGGCCCGGACGCGCCCGGCTACCGGGTCGTGCTGTCCGACGACGAGATCCAGGCCACCCGCGTCCTGCTGAGCCGGGAACTGCATCGCGCCGGTACCGGCCTCGTCGTCGCGGTCTCCTCGACCCTGTACCACGACGATCCGGCCACGACGCCGGAGTGGCACCGGCTGGACGCCGTCGAACTGGCCGGCCCGCCGGCCGAGACCGTCTACGTGGCGGCGTTCGGCCCGCCCGAGACCGCTACCCCGGACCTGGACCGCGCCCTCGCGAACGACGAGTTCACCGTGCTGTACCAACCGATCGTGGACGTGGCGTCGGGCGCGCCGGTGGCCGTCGAGGCGCTGATCCGGTGGCGGCATCCGGACCGCGGGGTGCTGCCCCTGTCGGAGTTCATGACGGCGGTCGAGGACGATCCACGGTTCACCGACGTCGTCCTGCGCAAGGCGCTGGAGGTCCTCGCGGTCCGCGCCGACCTGGCGGTCGTCGTCAGGGTCTCCGGGCGCATGGTCCGCGACGCGGCGTTCGTCGACGTCGTGACGGCGCGGCTCGCGGAGCACCGGGCACCGGGGGCGCGGCTGATGCTGGACCTCGGCGAGCGGACCCTGCGCGGCCTGCCGGCCGAGGTGGTCGACCGGCTCGCGGGGCTCCGCGATACGGGCGTCGACGTGATGCTCGACTTCGGGGTGCGGTTCTCGTCGCTGGCCATGTTGCGTCAGCTGCCGCTCGACGTCGTGAAGATCGACGAGCGCGCCGGTCCGGTTGCCCAATCGACCGTGGTGAAACAGGCGCGGGCACTCGGACTCCGGACGCTGGCAGCCGGGGTCGGGACCGCCGACGGCTGGGACGCGGCGGCGCGCCGGGGATTCGTGCTGGCGCAGGGGCCGTTCTTCGGCCGGCCGGTGCCGCTCGCCGAGGTGGACACGATCGTTCCGGCCCGGGAACCGGCTCCGGCGGTCGCCGAACCGCGGGCGACGGACCGGGTCGACGTCCTCGTGATGACCGCCCGGTGGGAGGAGTTCGCGGCGGTGCGGGCGACGGCCTTCCACCCGACCGCGTGGGCGGAGCGTGACGCCGACACGGACACGCCGTACCTGTGGGGGGTGCGCCGGACACCGGACGGGCGGGAACTGTCGATGGCGGTGGTCGATCCGACGGGCAGCGGCTCGTGGGAGACCGGCGCGGTCGCCGAGCGCCTGGCCGACCGGTTGCGTCCGGCCTGCCTGGCGCTGTGCGGGGTGTGCGCGGGCGATCCGGCGCTCACCACGCCGGGGGACGTCGTCGTCGCGGACCGGGCGTACGAGATCTTCCCCGACGGCCGCGCCGTCGACCACCGGCGGTACGACCTGGATCCGGACCTCGTCGGCGCGGCGCGGGACCTCGACCCGACCCGCCTGCCGAGCAACGGCCCGCCCTCCGACATCGACGCCCTCCTGTGGACACTGGAGCGGCTGCGCGCGGGTGAGGATCCACTGTCGCATCCCGACCGCGTCCGGTACCTCTCCACCGCGACGTCGGCGACGCGGCTGGAATGGCTCGAGTCCGCCGACCTGGTCACCCGGCACGGGGACGGCACCCTGGCGATGACCGACGCGGGCGCGGAACTGGTGCGGCGCCGGTCGTACGACGACGTCGAGGGACCGCGGCGGCTTCCGTTCCGGCTTCTGGTCGCGCCGATGGCCAGCGGCAGCGGGATGGTGGCCGACCTCGGAACCTGGGTGAGCCTGCGCGGCGCGGGCCTGCGCGGGATCGCCGCGGTCGACCTGGACGCGGCGGCCGTCGCGTCCGCCGCCCACCGGGCCGAGGTGCCGCGCTGGCTGGTCGTCAAGGGCGTCATGGACCACCTCGGCCCGCACTGGTCCGCCCGGTACACCACGTTCGCCGCCCGCGCGGCGGCGGAGGTGCTCTTCGCCCTGCTCGACCGCGTCGAGTGACGCCCGTGGTGTCGTCCGCTGTCATCGATCAGGCACAGGGGGTCTGCGCCTGCGGGAGGGTGACGGGACCGGTGGCGGCACTGTAGTAGCCGCGCGCGAAGCGGTAGATGGCGCCCTGGCCCCCGACACCGCACGAGGACGAGCCGAGGAAGTGGAAGATCACGTACGCACCGCCGCCGCAGCTCTTCGTGTAGTCGTAGCTGACGGCCATGGGGGTGAAGCAGTCCGCCTTGACCTGGACGTCGGCCGGGCGGGCCACGGTGGCGGCGTCTGCCGGGGCGGCGCTCGCCGTGCCGGCGCCCAGCGCCAGGAACGCCGACCCCGCCAGGAGCGCGGCTCCGACAGCGCCGACGCGTGTGGCGGTGGCCTTCGAGCGGGACCTCGGTGCGGTGCGGGCGTCCATGCGTACCTCCGTTGTGCTGTCGATCGGGGGGCCTCGGACGCTATTCGCCGGACCTTGCACATTCCTTTCCTTCAGGCGTATCAGCAGAAATGCCCCCATGAGCGGGCGCTTCCGCGTTGCGGCGTGGGGGCTCCGGCGGGCGGTGTTAGGTTGCCGGAATGGGGGGTGACATCCGCCTCAGCGTCCTGGGACCGGTACGGGCGTGGCGCGGCGGCACCCCACTGCCGCTGGGTCGGGTGGGGCAGCGGGCCGTGCTCGGGTTGCTCGCCCTCGCCGGGCAGCGGCCCGTCACGCGGGCGGAACTGGTCGACGCGTTGTGGCCGACCGCGCCGCCGCCGACCGCGGCCAACGTGATCCACACCCACGTCAGGCGGCTGCGGCAGGTGCTGGAGCCGGACCGGCCGGCGCGCGGGGCGAGCACGGTGCTGCCGGCGGTGGGTGACGGGTACGCGTTGCGGCTGCCCGGCGACAGCGTCGACGTCGAGCAGTTCCGGCGCCTCGTCGCCGCCGGCGCGGCGGCCGGCGCGGCTTCCGCGCTGCTGGGCTCGGCGATCGACCTGTGGCAGGGGCCGCCGCTCGCCGACGTGCCGGCGCTCGCCGGGCATCCGGCGGTCGTGATGCTGTTCCGCGAGCGGCAGGTGGCGCGGACCCGGTACGCCGAGGCGATGATCGCGGCCGGCGCCGCGGTCGAGGTGCTGCGGATGCTGGAGCAGTGGGTGGCGGAGAGCCCGTTGGACGAGGGGGCGCACGCCCTGCTGATCCGGGCGCTGCACCGGACCGGCCAGCGGTGGCAGGCCTTCGACGTCTACCGGTCCGTGCGCCGGCGGCTGGTGGACGACCTCGGTGTCGAGCCCGGGCCCGAGCTGGCGGCGGCGCACACCGCGGCGCTGGACGCGGCGGCGCTGGACGCCGACGGCCAGGCGACGATGGTCCCGCCGCACCGGTTCCGCGAATTCGGTGACCGCGTCGACGACGCCGGCGGGGTCGGCGCCGCGTCGCCGTTCTTCATCGTCGACGAGCTTCCGCGGGCGGTGGAGTTCTACCGCGACCGGCTCGGGTTCGAGGTGACCCTGATGGCGCCCGATCCGGAGGCGTTCTTCGCCATCGTGCGGCGCAACGACGCCCAGTTCCTGCTGAAGGTCGTGGGCGTGGGACCGCGACCGAACCGCGACCGCCATCCGTACGCCCGCTGGGACGCCTTCGTCTACGTGCCCGACCCGGACGGGCTCGCCGTCGAGTTCGGCGGCCGGGGCGTCGCGTTCAGCGCGCCGCTCGCCGACACCGACGACGGGCTGCGCGGCTTCGAGGTGGCCGACGCCGACGGCTACCTGCTGTTCTTCGGCCGCCCGCGGTAGGCGGTCCGCGACAGGCGGTCCGCGACATGGCGTCCAGTCGATGTCCAGCCGGCGTCGGGATGCTGGCCCGATGACTTCTGTTTCGCCGTTCTTCATCGTCAGCGACCTGCCGCGCGCACTCGGGTTCTACGCCGACCGGCTCGGATTCGAGGTGACGCTCACCGCGCCCGACCCGGAACCGTTCTTCGCCACCGTCCGGCGCGACGGGGTGCAGTTCCTGCTCAAGGTCGTGGACGACACCGTGCAGCCACTCCCGAACCGGACCCGGCACCCGTACGCCCGGTGGGACGCCTTCGTCACGGTGCCGGACCCCGATTCGCTCGCCGCCGAGTTCGCCGGTCGCGGTGTCGAGTTCACCGCGCCGCTCGCCGACACCGACGACGGGCTGCGCGGCTTCGAGGTGGCCGACGCCGACGGTTACCTGCTGTTCTTCGGCCGGCCCCGATGACCGTCAGGCGCGGGCGAGGATCTCGCCGTTGACCAGCGCGAACCAGCCGTCCCCGTCGGCGGCCCAGGCGCGCCACGCGGCGGAGATCCGGCGCAGGTCGGACTCTGTCGCGGCGCCGGTGGCGAGGACGCTGCGGGCGAGGTCGGAGTGGAGGATCCGGTCGGCCCACAGGCCGCCCCACCACGCGCGGTCGGCCGGGGTCGCGTAGCACCAGACGGTCGCGGTCGGTGTGACGGCCGTGAGGCCGGCCGCGTGGGCCCAGGCGAGCAGGCGACGGCCGGCGTCGGGCTCGCCGCCGTTGGCGTAGGCGGTGCGCCGGTACAGCGTCTTCCACTCGTCCAGTTCCGGCGATTCGGGGTACCAGGTGAAGCTCGCGTAGTCGGCGTCGCGGACCGCGACCACGCCGCCCGGCCGGCAGACCCGGCGCATCTCCCGCAGTGCCCGCACCGGATCGGTGACGTGCTGCAGCACCTGGTGGGCGTGCACCACGTCGAACGTGTCGTCGGGGAAGTCGAGGGCGTGCACGTCGCTCACGGCGAAGTCGACCGTGGTGACCCCGCGCCGGTCGGCCTCGGCCCGCGCCAGGTCGAGTGCGGTGGGCGTCACCTCGACCGCCGTGACCCGGCCGGGCGCCACGCGCGCGGCGAGGTCGAGCGTGATGGTGCCCGGGCCGCAGCCGATGTCGAGCAGCGACTGCCCGGGACGCAGGTGCGGCAGCAGGTAGGCGGCGGAGTTCTCCGCGGTGCGCCACCGGTGCGACCGCAGGACCGACTCGTGGTGGCCGTGGGTGTAGACAGCGTCTGGCATGCTCCGACCGTAGATCGGCGTCCCGAAGTTCGGGAAGAAAATCCCGCTATATGGACCGGCTAGGGTCTCTCCATGTTCGGAGCGGCAGAGCCTCACCTGCGTCCCCTTGCCCCGGAGTTGGCGCGGCGACTGCTCGCGCTCCGCGCGGAGACCGACGAATCGCGGCTCCGGGAGTCGCTGGCGGGCCTGCCGGCGCCGCGGGTCCGCTCGCACCACCCCGACCACATCGTCGCCGTCGACAACGCCCTCCTCGACGCGTTCGGCGCCGCCGGGTTCGCGGCCACGTTCGACCGCTTCCGGGTCCGCGACACGCACGACTGGGTCGACGGCGAGAACTACGGCCCCACCCTGGCCCGGGCCGACCTCCCCGGCGTCAACGTCGTCGCGGTCAAGGAGGGACGGATCCGGGACGCGGTGGTGGTGCTCGCCCACCACGACACCGTCCCCGGCACCGGCGGGGCCGACGACAATGGCAGCGGCGTGGTCGCGCTGATGGAGCTGGCCCGCCTGCTCGGCCCGGTGTCGTTCGAGCGGACCGTGGTGCTGGCCGCCGTCGACCACGAGGAGCTCGGGTTCCTCGGCGCCTACCGCCTGGTCGAGCAGCTGAAGGCCGAGCTCCGCCCGGTCGTCGGCGCGTACGTGTTCGAGATGCTCGCCTACTCGTCGACCGAACCCGGCAGCCAGCAGTTGCCGCCCGGCATCGGTCTCCTCTATCCCGGTCAGGTGAAACGGATCCGCGCGAACGCCGACCGCGCCGACTTCACCGCGGTCCTCTACCGGCGGTCCGGCCGCGCGCTGGCCGTGACATTCGCCGAGGCGCTGGCCCACCTCGCCGGCCCGACCGCGACGGTGCTCCTCCGGACGCCGACAGACCTGCCGGTGCTCGGCCCCGTCCTGGCCCGGACCGTCCCCTTCACGCGCGACTTCGGCCGCAGCGACCACGTCCCGTTCTGGGCGGCGGGCCTGCCGGCGGTGCAGATCACCGACACGGCGAACTTCCGCAACCCGCACTATCACAAGCCGACCGACCTGCCCGCCACCCTCGACCACGGCCGCCTCGCCGACGTCACCGCCGCGACCGCGCTGGCCGTCGAACGGCTGGCCGGCGGTCAGCCGTAGCAGATGAGCTCGACGAGGTTGCCGTCCGGATCCCTGGTGTAGACGCTGTTCCCGGCGCCACGGGCGCCGTCCTGCCCGACCGGCCCGAACTCGATCACCTGGCCGTGGGCCAGCAGATGCCGGTGCGCGGCGTCGACGCCGGCGTCCCAGGCCAGGCAGATGTCGAGCGTGCCGGGCCGCGCCACGGTGGCACGCGGACGCAGGTCGCCGCCGGCCGGGTGGACGTTCATCTTCCAGGACCCGAAGTGCAGCACCGGGTACTCGGCCGCGCCCGCTTCCCAGGCGGCCAGGTCGCGCACCTCGGCACCGAGCACCCGCCGGTACCAGTCGAGCGTGGCGTGGACGTCGCAGGCCACCAACACCAGATGATCGAACCCGATGACCCCCACGAAGATCACCCTATCCACTCGCCGCGCGCCGCAGTCGGGCTGGATCGTAGCGACCCACCTACACCCCGTAACCTTGACTGATGAGGGCGCAGCCGGCGCGGGACTTCTTCATCTCGTACGCGTCGGCGGATCGCCGGTGGGCGGAGTGGATCGCCGTGGAACTCGAGCGGGTGGGCTACAGCACGTTCGTCCAGTCGTTCGATTTTCGTCCGGGCACCGACTTCGTCCACCGGATGCAGCACGCCACCGCAACGTCGGGACGCACGATCGCGGTGCTGTCGCCGGCGTATCTCGGCTCGGCATTCGGCGAGGCGGAGTGGCGGACGGCGTTCGCCAGGGACCCGAGCGGTGAACACGGTCTGCTGCTCCCGGTGCGGATCGAACCGTGCGAGCCGCCCGGGATGCTGGCCACCCGCGTGTACGTCGACCTGGTCGGCGTCACCGAAGCGGTGGCTCGGGAGAAGCTTCTCGCCGCCGTCGACCGGAACCCGTCCCGCCCGACCACAGCCGCGTATCCGGGCGGACATCGGGCGACGGCGGACGGCGACACGGAGCCGGCGCGGTTTCCGGGGCGGCCGAGCCCGGACCGGGGGCGTGCGGTACCGCACGAGCTTCCGTCGGACGTTCCGGACTTCGTCGGGCGGGGCGCGGAGATCCGGACCCTGCTGGCCGCGCTCGGCCCGGGTCGCCGCGGGACCGGTGGCGTGTCGGTCGTCGCCGTGTACGGGCCGCCGGGCGTCGGCAAGACCGCGCTCGCCGTGCATGCCGGGCACCGGCTCGTCGAGGCCTTCCCGGACGGGCAGCTGTACGCGGACCTGCGGGGAAACCTGACGGAGCCGGGTGACCCGGGTGAGGCGCTGGCCGCGTTCCTGCGCGCGTTCGGGCTGCGCGACGGCGACATCGCGGAGTCGCTGGACGAACGGGCGGCCCGGTACCGGTCGCTCCTGCACGGCCGACGGGTGCTGGTGGTACTGGACAACGCGGCCGACGAACGGCAGATCCGTCCGCTGTTGCCGGGCGCTCCCACGGCGGCGGTGCTCATCACCGCACGTGCCGCCCCCGTCGGCATCGACGGTGCGCTGCCGGTGGCGCTCGACCCGCTGCCGCCCGCCGCGGCCGCGCGCCTGCTCCGGCACATCGCCGGCCCGCGCGCGCGTGGGCTGTCCGACCAGGCCCGCCAGATCGTGGAGCACTGCGGGCGGCTGCCGCTCGCGGTGCGGATCGCCGGCGCCCGGCTGCTGGTCGATCCGCACCTGGACGCCCGGTCGTACAGCGAACTGCTGGCCGACGAGTCCCGCCGGCTCGACGAACTCAGCATCGGCGACCGCGCGGTACGGGCCAGCGTCAACGTCAGCTACGCCGCGCTGGAACCGGTGCAGCAGTACGTGTTCCGCCTCCTGGGGTCGATCGGTCCGGTCACGTTCGCACCGTGGCTCGCGACGGCGTTGGCCGGCCTGGACGCGCCGCGGGCGGAGGCGGCACTCCGCGGCCTGGTGCGGGCACAACTGGTGCAGGCGGCCCGGGACGGTCGTTACCGGCTGCACGATCTCGTCCGCCTGTTCGCGGCGGAACGGGCGGCCGAGGCCGGCGACGACGAGCGCCGGGCCGCCGTGCGGCGCGCCGCGGACGCCTGTTGCGGTCTCGTGGAGCGGATCAACGCGAGAGTCCTCCCGGCCGGCGACGGCGGCGTGACCGCGGACGCGAGGACGCCGGAGGACGCGCTCGCGCAGTTCCGGACGGAGCGGGAAACCCTGCTGACGCTCGCTGAGCGGCTCGCCGCACCGGACACCGCCGACGCGGCGTGGCGGCTGGTCGTGCTTCTGCCGGCGCTGCTGCAGATGGTCGGCGACTGGACCGGCTGGCAGCGCGTGACCCGGGCCGTGCTCACGGCGGCGGCCGGGTCCGGCGACGACTACGCGTACGCCCGCGTCCTGCTCGGATGGGCCGCGGTACGACGCGAGAAGGGCGCCCTGGACGAGGCCGCCGACAGCTACCGGCGGGCCCATGACCTCCTCGAGGCGGCCGGTGACACGGATTGGCAGGCGCAGGCGCTGGCGGGTCTCGGAGCCGTGCGCCGGGAGCAGGGTCGCATGGCCGACGCGGCCGCGACCCTGGACGCGGCGATCGCGCTCTTCCGCCGTTGCGGCAACCGGCGGGGCGAGGCGTTGGCGTTGAGCAACCTCGGTACGACCCTGCTGAACCAGGGACAGGACTCCGCTGCCGAGGAGGCCTTCCGGGACAGCCGCGCGACGTTCGAGTCGCTCGGTGACCGACGGTGGGTCGCGTACTGCCTCGGCGATCTCGCCGACCTGTACGGCCGCCGCGGATCCTGGGCCGAGGCCGGTGACCACCAGGAACGCGCGCTGGCGATCCTGCGGGCGTACGACGACCAACTCGGCATCGCCCGCAGTCACGGCCACCTCGCCGAGATACGGCAGGCCGAGGGCCGGTACGACCGGGCGGTCGAGCATGCGCTGGCCGGGTTGAGGATCGTGACCGATCTCGGGGCACCGCTCGAGCGGGCCCGTTCCCTCGAGCGACTCGCCGGGTTGTGCGAGCGCACCGGCGACCCGGAAGGCGCGGCGCGGTACCGGCACGAGTTAACGACCTCGCAGCGCCCGGCGGAGTGACACCGGCCGCCGACCGGCGTCAGCCGAGGATGGTCCAGCCGTGGGCGGGGACGGCCGTCGGGGCGCGGCCATCCGCCGGAGTGTCGGACTCCAGGATCTCCAGGCCGGTCGCGTCGACGGGGAGGTCCGCCGGCGTGTCGCCGATGTTCAGCAGGGTCAGGATGCGGCCGTCCGGGGCGGTGGACGCCAGCGCGGCCGCGGTGTTGGTCAGGTGGACGGGTTCGGTGCGGGCGCGGGTCAGCCACGGGTGGCGGCGGCGCACGCCGATGAGGCGTTGGTGCAGCCGGTAGACCGGCCAGCCGTACGGGGCCAGGCCGGCGGGCGTGGCCGGGAACGCGGGGCGGATCTCGTCGTCGCCGCCGGCGCGGTCCTCCTTGACGCCCTGGAAGGCCTGTTCGTCGCCGTAGTAGACGCTCGGGACGCCGGCCACGGTGAAGAGCACGGCCAGGGCGTGCCCGAGGTGCCGCTCGTCGGCGAGGCGGGTCGCTATGCGGGTCACGTCGTGGTTCCCGAGGAACGTCATCGGGACTCCGTCGGCGAGCACGCCGTTGTTCCGGTCCAGCGCCCACGCGAGCTCGAACAGGTTCCGGTCGTTGAGGCTGCTCCAGGTCGCCTTCCACAGCTCGTACTGGGTGACCGAGTCGAGGCCGCTCTCGCGCAGGTAGGCGCCGTAGTCGCCGTGGATGACCTCGCCGGCCAGCCAGGCGTCCGGGAGCCGGTCGCGGACCTTGCGCCAGAACGCCGGCGGCACCGCGTAGGCGGCGTCGAGGCGCCAGCCCGACGCGCCCCGGTCGAGCCAGTGCCGCATCACGCGGACCACGTGGTCGAGCACCTCGGGCTGGTCGTGGTCGAGGGCGAGCAGGCCGCCGTGGCCCTCGAACACGTCGCGTTCGCCGGTGCCGTTGCGGCGGAACCAGTGGTCGGGCGCGTCGAACCCCTGGCCGACGTGGTTGAAGACGCCGTCGAGCAGCAGGTGCAGGCCACGGCCGCGGGCGGCGGCGACCAGCGCGTCGAAGTCGGCGTCGTCGCCGAGCCGGGGGTCGACGCGGAAATGGTCGACCGTGTCGTAGCCGTGCGTGTGCGACGCGAAGACCGGCCCGAGCTGCAGCCCGGAGACCCCGAGCTCGACGGCGTAGTCGAGCCAGTCGACCAGCTGCCCGAGGCGGTGGCCGGGCCCGGCGTGCAGCGCCCCGGTGAATCCCAGCGGGTAGACGTGCCACCAGATCGCGTGCTCCGCCCAACCGCTCATGCCAATACCCTAGATCGGTCGCGTACACAGATGATTGGGGCCTTCGATGGCACGGGTCGAGTTCAACGTCAAGAGCGGTTCGGTTCCACCGGAGCGGTTCATCGCGGCGCTCACCGACTTCTCGCCGAAGCGGGCCGAACTGTGGCCCAACATCGACGAGCAGCACCTGAAGGTGCACGAGGTCGGCACCGACTCGGCCGACGTCACGGAGGGCTCGTCGCTGGCCGGTGGCGTGTGGGAGCGGAACCGGTACGACTGGTCCACGCCCGGCACCGTGCGGGTGGAGACCACCGAGTCGAACACGTGGCAGCCGGGCAGCTCGTGGCTGTACACGGTGAAGCCCGACGGCGCGGGCAGCGACATCCACGTCGTCGTCGAGCGGCGACCGGCGAGTTTCAAGGGTCGGCTGATCGCGGCGCTGCTGGTGGTCGGCGGGAGCGGGCCGCTGCGCAAGGCGACCGAGAAGGTCGTGAAGAAGCTCGAGGAGTGACCGGCGTCACCCCGGGCATTGTCACGGGGCCGGTCGCCCGGCCGTCGTGCCGGCATGACCCGTCGATTCGCGATCAACAGATTTCCGGACGCCTACCGGGCGCTCACCGGCGTGGAGACCTACGCCCGCGACCATGTCGACAAGCAGGTGCTGCACCTGCTCAAGCTGCGCGCCTCGATGATCAACGGCTGCGCGTTCTGCCTCGACATGCACACCCGCGAGGCCCTCGCCGACGGGGAGGACGTCCGGCGGCTGATGGCGCTCGGCGCCTGGCGGGAGGCGCCGTTCTTCGACGCGGGGGAGCGGGCGGCGCTCGCGCTGACCGACGAGGTCACCCGCCTCGGCGAGCACGGCGTATCCGACGGGACGTGGGCCGGCGCGGTCGAGCACTGGGGTGAGGAGGGCGCCGTCAACCTCGTGGTGGCGATCGGGATGATCAACCTGTGGAACCGGATCGCGGTGACCGCCAGGGCACAACCGCCGGTGTGACGGAGGCGTTCCTCGCCCACCGGCCGTTCCTGCGCGCCCTCGCGTACCGGCTGCTCGGCAGCTGGCACGACGCCGAGGACGTGCTGCAGGACGCGTTCGTGCGCTGGTCCCGCGCCGACCGGACCGACGTCGACGAGCCGCGCCGCTACCTGACCCGGGTGGTGACGCGGCTCGCCGTCGACCGGTTGCGCGCGCGGGCCCGGGAGGCGTACGTCGGCCCGTGGCTGCCGGAACCGGTGGCCACCGACCCGTCCCCGTTCGGCACGGTCGACACGTCCGACCTGTCGATCGCGGTGCTGCACCTGATGGAGCGGCTGACCCCGCCGCAGCGGGCGGTGTACGTCCTGCGCACCGCGTTCGGCGTCGACTACCCGGAGATCGCCCGGATCGTCGGCCGGCCGCCGGAGCACTGCCGCCAGCTCCACCACCGGGCCGCCGAGGCGCTGTCGGGCCACCCACGCTTCTCCGCCGACCGGGCCGAGACGTCGCGCCTCGTCGACGCGTTCGCCGCCGCCGCGCGCCGGGGCGACCTGTCGGCGCTGGAACGCCTGCTGCACACCGACGTGGAGGCGTGGAGCGACGGCGGCGGCCGGGTGCGGGCGGCGCTGCGTCCGGTGCTCGGCGTGCGCAAGGTGGCGCGCCTGTTCGCCGCCGTCTACCGGAGGCCGCGGGCGTTCACCGCGTCACCGGTCGAGGTCAACGGCCAGCCCGGCCTGGTCGTCGGGTACGTGACCCGGACCCACGTGCTGACCGTCGCGGTCACCGACGGGCTGATCAGCCGGGTCTACCTCGTCGCCGACCCGGTGAAGCTGCGACCGTTCCTTACGCAGCGCCACCAGCCCGATCAGCAGCCAGATCAGGTTGAGGCAGGCCGACGGCCAGGCACCGTGCGCGACCGCGTTGACCGCCAGCCCGACCGCGCCGGCGAGGTTCAGGAGCTGATAGGTGACGCCCGCGCCGATCCGCTTCGCGGACAGCAGCCCGTAGGCCAGCAGCAGGGTGCCCGCGCCCACCCAGCCGATGATCTCGACGATCACGGCAGCAGCGCGTAGGCACGCACCGGGAACGTGCCGAAACCGGCCACCCGCGGGGGAGCGGTGTGCAGGCGCGCGCCGGTGGCCGGCAACCGGTCGAGACCCGTGAGGTGCTCCAGCACGGGCACGCCCGCCGCGAGCAGGATCGAGTGCGCCGGCCGCTCGCGACCGTCGGCGTTGTCGATGTTCACGCTGTCGATGCCGACCAGCCGGGCGCCGCGTTCGACCAGGGCGGTCGCGCCCTCGGCGGTGAGGTACGGCGCGTCCGGTCCGTAGGCGTCGGTGCCCCAGTTCCGGTCCCAGCCGGTGTGCAGCAGCACCGCGGCGCCGGCCACGTCGTACGGCGCGACCGCGTTCGCCCCGATCCCGCGTTCGCCGCTGCCGGTCAGCCGCACGACCACCGTCGCCAGGTCGGCGACCGCGTCCAGCGGCAGGCCGGCCAGGTCGACGCCGTCGGGGTACCGGTGGAACGGGCTGTCCAGGTACGTGCCGGTGTTGCCGACCATGCTGATCCGGTCGATCGTGAACTCCGTGCCGGGCGCGTAGTGGTCGCGGGACGCCGCGCGGGTCAGGTGCGGCGTGATCTCGGGGCCGGGCAGGCCGGGGTAGGTCGTCATGCCGGCGGTGATCACGTGGCTGAGCTCCACGAGCCGGTCACCGCGGTCGGTGGGTTTCGGGGGGACCGTGTTCCGCGGGCCGCGGTGCGGTTCGGCGACCACGTGGACGTCGCTCAGCCGGACCTCGCCGACCATCAGCAGGCCGAGGTGACGGACGAACAGGTCGGCGAGCGTGTCGGCGTCGACGTCGGCACCGGGGACGTCGAGCTTGAAGCCCTGCGCCTGCAGGCCGCCGCCGTTGAGGAAGGTCACGTCGGCGTCGAACGACGCCCGGTACTCGGTCATGCATGAATCGTCGCGCACTCACGCGTTCAGTACCAGCGAATGATTCTTCACACGGCATGTAGCGTAACTGAATGCGAATCGACCCGCGCCGGCTCGTCGTCCTGCGCGCGGTGGCCGACGCGGGCGGGGTGCTGGCCGCCGCGTCCGTGCTGCACCTGACGCCGTCGGCGGTCTCCCAGCACATCGCCCGGCTGGAGGCCGAGACCGGCGTGACCCTGCTCGACCGGTCCCGCCTGGGCGGCCGGCGGTCGGTCGGGCTCACCGCCGCCGGCCGGCTGCTGGCCCGCCACGCCGCCCGGCTCACCGATGTGCTCGCCGCCGCCGAGCACGACCTGGCCGCGCTCACCGGCCAGGTCAGCGGGCCCGTCGTGGTGGGCGCGTTCCCGACCGCGGTGCGGCACATCGTCGCCCCGGCCGCCGTCGCGCTGGCGACGACCGCGCCCGGCCTCACCGTCCACATCAGACAGACCGAGCCCGGACCGGGCCGCGCGGTTCTGCGCTCCGGCGGCCTCGACCTGCTCATCACCGAGACCGACGCGGCCGACCCGCACGCCGACCTGCGCGGCCTGACCGCGACCCGGCTCTTCGACGACCCGTACCGCGTGGTCGTCCCGGCCGACTGGGGACCGGTGGCGGGCCTCGACGCGCTGTTCGGCCGCCCCTGGGTCGACGGCCCGCCCGACTCGGCCGCGCGGCGCGTCCTCGACCGGGTCGCCGCCGACCACGACGTCGTGCTCGACCGCCCGCACGAGTGCCTGGAGTTCCCGGCCGTGCTCGCCGTCGTCGCGGCCGGGCTGGCGGCCGGGATCGTGCCCGCGCTGGCCCTCCCGGCGGAGGTGCCCGGCGTGCGCGTCGTCGACGGCCCACCGGTCGGTGCCCGCCGCCTCGACCTGGTCCACCGCCGCGGCCGCCACGAACCCGGCGCGGCCGCATTGCTGGTGACCGGCGAACTCCTCGCCCGTGGTGCGACAATCCTGCGGTGAATGCGCCGCGGATCGTCGACGCCGAGGGGGTCTTCGCGGCCTGTGGACCGGCCGCGGCCGTCTGGGCCGTCACCGCGGCGTTGCGGACCGGGTTCGACCCGGCCACCGACCTGCCGCGCCACGGGGTGCCGGTGGGTTCCGGGCAGCTGCTGCTGATGCCGTCCGACGGCGCGGCGCACGTGGGCGTCAAGGTGGTGACGATGGCGCCGGACAACCCGGCGCGCGGGCTGCCCCGGGTGCAGGCGTCGTACCTGATGTTCGACGCCCGCTCGCTCGGCCTGGTCGCGGTGCTCGACGGCACGGCGTTGACGACGTTGCGCACGCCTGCCGTCTCGGTGGCGGCGGTCGCGCACCGGTTGACCGGGCCCGGACCGGTGTCGGTGGTCGTGTTCGGGGCCGGGCCGCAGGCACACGGTCACGTCGAGACGCTCGCCGCGGTGCTGGCGCCGCGTGCTCTCCGCGTCACCGTGATAGCGCGTGACCCGGCACGCGCGGTACCGCCCGGCGGTGCCGCGGTGGTCGCGGCCGGGGACCCGGCGGCAAGCGACGCCCTCCGCGCGGCCGACGTGGTCGTGTGCGCGACCTCCGCGCGGACGCCGCTGTTCGACGCCGACCTGATCGCCGACGCGGCGGTGGTGATCGCGGTCGGCTCGCACGAACCCGACGCCCGCGAACTGCCCGCCGCGCTGTGCGCCCGGGCGACCGTGGTGGTCGAGGACGTGGCCACCGCGCTGCGCGAGGCCGGCGACGTGTGCCTCGCCATCGGGGAGAACGCCCTGCGCCCGGCCGACCTGGTGCCGATGCGCGACGTGGTGACCGGCCGCACCGTGCCCGCCCTGGACCGGCCGCTGGTGTTCAAGAGCGTCGGCATGTCGTGGGAGGACCTGGTGGTGGCCGAGGCCGTCCTCCGGCGAATTCCGCCGTAGCTTGTCCACCGTCCCCGCCCTGCGGGAGGCTTCCACCATGCGCCCGGCGATCCCCGTGCTCGTGCTGCTCCTCCTGGCCGGCTGCGCCGGAACCGGGACCGGGTCCGACGCCGGCGAACCGGTCGTGCCTGTGCCGACGGGCGTCGCCGAGGTGAACGACGCCTGGACGTCGTGCGCCGCGGTGGGTGCACCGATCCCCGACGAAGGGCGGGTGGCGCCGACCCGGCGTCCCCGGCTGGGCGCCGACTTCCACGCGACGTCCGTGGTCGTGTGCGACCAGATCTCGGAGAAGCGGGCCGACGGCGGCATGGACCTCGTGAACATCGAGGGACGAGCGACCGCCAAAAACGGCGTGGCCGCGCTCGTCGACGCCGTGCGGCTGCCGAACGCCCCGCCTCCGAAGGAGGAGAACTACGGGTGCGCCCTGGACGGGCCGGCCGTGACCTGGTTCGCCCTCGTCGACGATGTCGGGCGGTGGGTCCGGCCGGGACTGCCGGCCGACGCCTGCGGCGGGGTCCGTCACGAGGTGGCGAACGCGGTCGGGAAATTGACGGTGCGGCGGGTCTCCACGGTTCCGGTCCGCGAGCTCGTGTCGGCGGCGGCCGGCGCGACCGGCTGCGTCCAGGAGTGGGCGGACATGGTGTGGGTCACCGGTCAGGAGCAGCGGCAGAACCCGCCGCCGGCCGTCCGGGAGAACCCGCTGGCGGCGGCGCCGCGGGTGCGCGTCTGCGTGTACGGCGTCCCGACGAGCGAGCAGGGCGGCGCGAAACCGGTCGGTCGGTTCGAGCGCGGCGGCGTGCTGCCCCAGGAGCGCCGCACCGTTCTGACCGCGGCGGTCACGGCGACGATCGCGGCGCCGTCCTGCGCCACGCCGGCAAGCCGGTTCGCGGTCGCCCATCCGGCCGACGGCACCGCCGGCGCGATCTACGTCGAACTCGACGGGTGCCGGCGGGTCCTGGTGGAGCCTGCCGGCGGCGGAGGCGGAGCGTGGCTCGGCACGGCCGACGCCACGCTGATCGCGCTGGTGGGGAACCCGTGACGTCGGCCTGGGAAAGCCTCGAACCGCCGTGGCGCGAGTGCTTCCTGCTCGCCTGGGAATCGTTCGGGGCCGGCAGCATCCCCGTCGGCGCCGTGCTTCTCGACGGAGCCGGCACCACGGTCTCCCGCGGCCGCAACCGCCGCAACGAACGGTCCGGCCCGGCCGGGCAGCTCCGCGCGAGCGGCCTCGCCCACGCCGAGATCAACGCCCTGGTGACGCTGCCGCCCGCCGACTACAGCGACCACGTCATGTACACCACGCTCGAACCGTGCCTGCTGTGTACGGCGGCGCTGCGGCAGTGCCACGTCGGCACGGTCCGGTTCGCCGGCCCGGACCCGATGTTCGCGGGCGTCGACCGGATCCCCGACCTCGACCCGTTCCTCGCCCGCCGGTGGACGCGCCGGGACGGACCGCTCGGCGGACCCTTCGGACGCCTGGCGGTGGTGCTCCACCTGGTGTGGGCGGTGGAGAACGGCGCACAGTCCCTTGTGGACGGTCACGCCGACACGATGCCGGACGAGCTGCGCGCCGCCCGGAACCTGGCCGGCGCCCCGGCGGACCGCCTCCGTAGGCTGCCCCTCCCGGAAGCGCTGCCCACCCTCCTCGGGTGACGGCTATCCCGCGAGTTCCGCCGCCACCGCGTCGGCGCCGAGGGCGATCATCCACGACAGCGGCGCGTCGGGGAGGAACGCCGTCATCACGTCGGTGAGCTCCGCCTTCTGCCCGTCCGTCAGCGCCGGTGCCCCGGCCGCGAGCCGCCGGACGACCTCGCGGTACATCATGAGGTAGCGCCGCTGGTCGGCCAGCATGCGCACGTCGCCGGGCGCGCCGTGGCCGGGCCGCAGCGTGTGCCCGGCGAGCCGGTCGGCGAGGCCGTCGAGCGCCGCCAGCCAGGCGCCGGTGTGACCGTCGGCGGTGTACGGGTGGGTGCCGTGGAACGCCAGGTCGCCGATGAACGCCGTGTCGCCGAGCGTCAGGTAGGAGTCGGCGTGGCTTTCGGCGGCGCCGACCGCGTGCAGCGTGAACCGCAGGCCGCCGAGGTCGACGCTCTCGCCGTCGGTCAGAAGCGAGTCGGGGACGCGGTGGGTGGCCGGCCATTCCGCGCCGTACACCGGTTGCCACTGCTCGCGTTTGGCGTCGGCGATGGCGGCGATCGTGTCGGCGACGTCCTTGGCCGCGAACACCGGCACGTCGTCGGCGGCGAGCGTGGGCAGGCCGTTGAAGTGGTCCGGGTGCGCGTGCGTCACGAAGACGCCGAGCAGCGGCTTGCGCAGCGCCGTGAGCCGCGCGTCGAGCGCGTCGATGTCGGACTGCAGCAGGTTCGCGTCGACGAGCACGACCCCGTCGTCCGCCTCGACGAGGTAGCTGTTGACGAGCAGCCCGGCCTCGGCGGCGGTGTAGGTGTGGATGCGGTGCATGGATCCGACGCTAGGCGGCGCGATCGCGGCCGGACAGAAGGCACTTCGCGGTGCCCTTTCGACGGTCGGTCAGTTCAGTCGCAGGACGCGGTAGGTGGCCACTTCGAGCTGATACTCCGCGGAGATCAGCCCGGTGAGCCCGCCGGTCAGGTGCCGGTTGTCGGTGACCGTCTTGAGTTTGGCGCCGTCCACGAGGAAGGTCACGACGTTGCCGTCGACCTCGAGGCGGTAGGTGTGCCACTCGCTCTCCGGGGCGAACGGCTCACCGTACTCGAGGATGTTGTCGTCGTTCTCGCTGATCAACGTCGCGCCGTCCCACCGGACCACCCCGGCGTACCCACCGCCGCCGGTGCCGCGCCGGGCCGCCAGTCCGAAGACCCGGCAGCAGCCGCCGCCGCGGACAACCCGGATCTTCGCCTCGATCGCGTAGTCGGCGAGCTGTTCGGTGTCGTAGGGGGCGAGAAGCGGTTTGAGGCTGCCGCTCGTGCCGTCGTTGACCAGGACGCCGCGAAGCACCTTCCAGGACGGGTGGCCGACCCAGCCGCCGAGCCCCGACGACCAGTCCGCGGCGTAGAGGACCGTGGCGGTCCCGCCCGGGTCCGCCGCCGTGGTGGTGTCGACGGTCAGATCGAGCGCGCCGGCGTTGTCGCCGAGGCAACGGTCGTCGTCGTGGATCCGGAACGCCACGTCACCCGCGGCGGGCGCGGTCAGGGCGGTGTCCGTGGGCACCACGAAGGGCGGGCCGTCGCCGATGCGGGCCAGCAGGCGTCCGTAGGGTTGGTCGGTGAGGATCTTGCAGCCCTGGTAGATCTGCCGGTCGACCTCGGGCGTGTACCCGGCGGGTCCGACCCGGGGAAGGCCGGGGGATCCGACCGTCCAGTCGCCCGACCGGTGACCCACCCGGAACGTCTGTCCGGTGTCGACCCGGATGCCGGTCGGCTGCCACCCGGTCTCCGATCGCACCGTGACGCCGGTGGGGGCCGCCCCGGCCGGCCCGGCCACGGCCAGGAACGATGCCGCGACGACGGCGATCTGGGCGACCGTTCCGAGGGCTTTGTCATGCGTCAACGGTAGGCTCGTGCCCGCCCGGGGATACCCGGAATCGATCACCTGGCCGCCGGGGGCACCCAGGCCCGCGGGCCGGGCGGGTCGTCGTCGAACTCCTCCTCGGTCAGCCCGGTCGCGAACGGGAACAGGCGGAGTTCGTAGCGGCGCCCCTCGTGCGGTTCCGCCGCGGCAAGATCTTCGAGGACGTCGAGCAGGCGGCGCCGGTGCGCGGCCGGCAGTTCGTCGAGGTCGGAGACGACGCTCTCCAGCACCTTCACCACCACGTGGGAGTCGACCTCGTCCTCGTCGCACGTGTCGAGCCACCACGCGAGGTCCACGACGACGCCGGCCATCGCCGTCACCGACGCCGGATCCGGCTCGCCGACCGCGTGCCGGAAGGCCGCCACGGCGGCCGGGTCGACCTGGTCGGCCAGGTACCAGTCGAGCCACTCGAGGACGCCGGTGTGGATGCCGTGGAGCACGCCGGCCAGCGCGGCGTCGTCATCGACGGTCATGCCCGCCGACGGTACCGGACAATCAGGGGGTGTCGACCACCATCGCCGGCCTCGCCGCCGACCCCGAACCGTTGACGCGGCGGTTGACCGTCGCCGGTACCGCCTTCACGTTCCGGGCGTTGGTCGCCGGTGACGCCGCTGCGATGGCGGCGTTCCTCGCCGGTCTCGGCGACCCCGCCCGCGGGTTCTGGCACGGCGACGCCGATCCGCACGCGCAGGCGGCCGAGTGGACCGACGCGATCGGGCGGTACGACAAGCTGCGACTCGTCGTGCACGAGCCCGACAGGCCCGACCGCCTCGACGGCATGGTCGACCTCAGCTTCTCGCTGCCCGACGGGTACGAGATCACCCGGTACGCGCGCCACGGCATCGCGCTGGACCCGGACCGCACCGTCCGGTTCGGACCGTGCGTCGCCGACGCCCGCCGGGGCGGCGGTCTCGCGGCCGCGCTGCTCCCGCCGACGTGGGACGTCGTGCGCATGCTCGGCTGCCACCGGGTCGTGCTGTACGGGGGAGTGCATGCGGAAAACGGTCGGGCGCAACGGTTCTACCGCCGTCACGGGTTCGTCGACGTCGGCCCGTTCGTCGACGACACCGGGACCGACGGCATCGACATGATGCTCGACCTCGCGTGAGCCGGCGCCGGAGCGAACACCCCCGCCGGATCGTGCCGCGCGCGGATGCGCCGCAGCCGGTCGGTGTTGCCGAGGTGATAGCTCTCCGGCGGCAGCCCCGGCTCGGGAAAGTTCGGGTACGCCCCGCCGGTGCCGTGCGGATGCGTGATGGCGTACGACTCGTCGAGCCACCCACCGGGACGGTCCGCGGGCGCGACGGTGGCCGTCTGCTTGAGCAGGAACCGGGCGTCGCGGTGCGGGAACGCGGTCGCGTCGGCGGGGACGCGGTTGTAGGCACCGCCCCACGGTGAGAAGTCGAGTTCGCGCTCCTCGCCGGGTACCCGGTCGGCGGTCAGCCGCCCGATCAGGTCGGCCGCGGGCACCGTCGACCGGAAGAACTCCGAGTGCAGGTAGGCGAAGCGGGTGTCGGGGGAGTCGTCGCCGGCGAGCCGGCGCTTCGTGTCGCGGTGGGTGCCGTGCTCACGTGCGTCCGACATGGTCGTGCCGCCGATCAGGGTGACGAGGCCCGAGACGGCCGCGGGCGAGGGCGCCGCGCCGAAGACCGCGACCACGAGTGGCCGGGCCGGGTCCGCCGGAGCGGTGACGACCAGGCTCGGCGCGAACGCCTCGTCGAGGCCGGGCACCGCCTGCTGCCACGATTCGAGGACGTCGACGGCCGCGTCCGCCGGGAAGGTGAGGCGGAACGCGGTGGAGTCCGGTGCCGGGACGGTGCGGAACGTCAGCGACGTGACGACGCCCGGCGCCCCGCCCCCGCGCAGCATCCACAGCAGCTCGTCGTCGGCCTCCGTGACGCGGCCGTCGGCGAGCACGAGCGTGGCGGCGAGGAGGCTGTCGCAGGTGAGCCCGTGGCGGCGGCCGAGGATGCCGAGCCCGCCACCGAGCGTCAGCCCCGCGATGCCGACGGTCGGGCCGCAGCCGGCCGGGATGGTCCGCCCGTGCGCGGCCAGCGTGTCGTAGACCTCGGCGAGGCGGGTGCCGGCACCGACGACGGCCCGGTCGCCGTCGACCTCCACGCCCGCCATCGGGCCGACGTCGAGCACCAGGCCGGTGGTGCTGGACCGGCCCGCGAAGCAGTGCCCGCCGCCGCGCACGGCGACCGGCAGATCGTTGTCGCGGAGCGCGGCGACGACGTCGGCGGGCGTGGCGCAGGGGCGGACGGCGGCGGCCCGGATGCCGGCGAAACGCGGAAGGACCATCGAACCACCCTAGTAGTCGGTGCCCATCGCGGTTCTCACCTCGGCCAGGGTCGCGTCGCCGATCGCGTTGGCCGTCGCGTTCCCCGTGCGCAGCACGGAAAGCACGTAGCCTTCGTCGGCGGCGAGTTCCGCGCGCCGTCGCCGGTGCTCCGCGAGGAAGCCGTTGACCGCTTCGGTCGTGAGCTGCTTGAGCCGGCCCGCACCCGCGTCGCCGATCTGGTCGGCGAGCGCCTCCGGCGTCGTCCCCGAACACACCGCCGCGGTCGTGAGCAGCGCCGAGACGCCGGGCCGCGTGGCCGGGTCGAACGTGATGCGGCGGTCGGTGTCGGTGCGGGCCTTGCGGATCGCGGCCGCGGTCTCGTCGGCGGTCATGCCGAGGGCGATCGTGTTCCCGTAGCTCTTCGACATCTTGCGGCCGTCGAGGCCGGGCAGTTCGGGGACGGCCGTGAGCAGCACCTCGGGCACCGGAAACACCGGCGCGTACCGCTCGTTGAACCGCCGCGCGATGACGCGGGTCTGCTCGACGTGCGGCGCGTTGTCCTTGCCGACCGGCACCAGGTTGCCCTTGCAGAACAGGATGTCGGCGGCCTGGTGCACCGGATACGTGAGCAGCAGCCCCGACAACGCCCGGTGGGAGTCGGCCAGTTCGGCCTTCACCGTCGGGTTCCGGTGCAGTTCGGCCTCGGTCACCAGGCTGAGGAACGGCAGCACCAGCTGGTTGAGCGAGGGCACGGCGGAGTGGGTGAAAATGGTGGTCCGGGCCGGGTCGATGCCGGCGGCGAGATAATCGGTGACCGCGTTGAGCACGTGCCTCCGCACGTCCCCGATCGAGTCGCGGTCGGTGATCACCTGGTAGTCGGCGACGATCACGAACGTCTCGACGCCGGTGTTCTGCAACCGGACCCGCTCCAGGATCGAGCCGAACAGGTGACCCAGGTGCAGCGCGCCGGTGGGCCGGTCGCCCGTGAGCACCCGGTAGTTCTGCGGTTCGGCTTCGAGCCGGTCGGCCAGCACGGCGGAGCGCTCGATCGTGGCGGTGAAGGTGTCGGTCATGGTGGGCTCCCTGTCGCTTTCGGGCTTGGGAGGCCGCACGGCTGCACCGGTGGTTTCGTCAGGGCTGCCATGCAGCCCCGGAACATGCGTCGCGAACGGCTGCTAGTGCAGCCGCCACCAGGAGAGGTTCGTCGAACGCATGGCGTCCACTCTACCGTGCCGGGGCTTGCCGGATATAGTAAGCGCGCATACTATCTCCGGCATGAGCATCGAGTTGGGTTCCGGCCAGATGATGTCGACCGCGCCGCCGACGGCGTTCTTCGCCCGGTGGGCCGACCATGCCACCTGGCCGGAGTGGGACCCCGACACCCTCTGGGTGCGGATGGACGGGCCCGTCGGGCCGGGCGCCACCGGGCGCATCAAGCCGCGCGGGGGACCGGCCGTGCGGTTCACCGTCTCCGTCTACGACCCGCCGACCGAGTACACCGACGTCGCCGCGCTGATGGGCGCCCGGCTCACGTTCCGGCACACGGCCACCGTCACCGAGGACGGGAAGACGGTGGTCACCGCCCACGCGAGCCTTGCCGGGCCGTTGTCCCGGCTGTGGGCGACGGTGATGGGACGCGGTTTCCGCGACGCCGTGCCGACCGCGCTCGCCCGACTGGTGGAGCTGGTGGAACAGTGACCGGATGCTCGACACCGGGTTCGCCGACGCCGACGACAGCACCGGCCTCCTGCTCTGGCGGATCACCAACGCCTGGCAGGCCGCCCAGCGCGCCGCGCTCAAACCCTACGACCTGACCCACGTTCAGTTCGTGCTGCTGGCCGGCCTCACCTGGCTGGCCGGCGACGAACCGGTCACCCAGAAGGCGGTCGCCGCGCACACCGGCACCGATCCGATGATGGCGTCGCAGGTGCTGCGGGCGCTGGAGGCCAAGAGCCTGATCGAGCGCGGCCGGCACCCGACCGACAGCCGGGCCAACGCGCTCACCCCGACGCCGGCCGGGCGTGACCTGGCTAACCGCGCGGTGCGGGCGGTGGAGGACGTCGACCGGCGCTTCTTCGGCCCGCTCGGCGCGGACCAGGCGGCGTTCACCGCGGCCCTGCGCCGCCTGGACAAGAGCCACCCGCGCGGCTGACGGTCACGGTGAGCACGTCGGCGTCGGCGGGAAGCAGGGTCAGCGCCGCGTACCCGCCAGCGCTGTCGGCGATCGCGCTGGTGGCACCCGCGTGCACGTAGCCGTGCTGCTGCGTCACCTCGCGGCGGTTGGCGAGCTCGATGTGCACGCGGCCCGGCTCCACCCGGGTCAGCCGGGCGGCGAGATGGCGCATCAGGCCCTGCCGGTCGAAACTCTCGGCGATGCGCCGGTGCAGGTCGTCGTCCACGGGCCCCATCATCGCCCACCCACCGGGCAGAATGACGGCCGGCAGCGGGGGAGGTGCCGGGTGGACGCCGGCGAGCTTCGGGTGTGGTTGCTGGGCCGGATCCGCGTGACGCGCGGCGGGGTCGACCTCGAGCTGGGACGCCCGCAGCGGCGGGCCGTCCTCGCCTGGCTGGCGCTCGCCGGCGGCCGTCCGCTCGGGCTCGACGACCTCGTCGCCGCGCTGTGGCCGGCCGGTCCGCCACCGTCGGCGACGAACATCGTCCAGACGCACATCAAGCACCTGCGCCGGCTCCTGGAACCGGACCGGCCGGCGCGCACTACGTGCCGGCTGCTGCCCTCCGTCGGCACCGGGTACCGCCTCGCCCTCGACCCCGACAGCGTCGACCTGTTCCGGTTCCGCCGCCTGGCGGAGCGGGCGCGGGCCGCGCACCGGTCCGGCGACCCGGCCGGCGCCGGCGACCTGGCCGGCGAGGCGCTGCGGCTGTGGCGGCCGCCGCCGGCCGACCTGCCGGAGCTGGCCCGCCATCCCGGGGTCGCGGCGGCGACCGCGGAGGCCGACCTCATGTCGTCATGGCGCGTCTCCCGGCCCGTCGCGGACACGACCGCTCCGGTTCCGGAACAGCTCCCGCCCGATCTGGAAATCGTTACGGGACGCGGTGAGCAGCTGCGGTGGCTCGACACCCTGGTCTGCCGGAGCACCGCCCCACGGGTGGCCGTGATCAGTGGCCCGGCCGGGATCGGCAAGACCGCGCTCGCCGTCCACTGGGCGCACCGCGTCGCCGCACACTTCCCCGACGGGCAGCTCCACGCCGACCTCGCCGGCCCGGTCCGACCCGACGAGGTGCTGCGGGCGTTCCTCATCGCGCTCGGCGTCGCGCCGCACCGCGTCCCGGTGGACCTGTCCGCGCGGATCGGCCGGTACCGGAGCCTGCTCGCCGGTCGGCGCGTGCTCGTGGTGCTCGACGGCGCCCGCCGGGCCGATCAGGTCCGCCCGCTGCTGCCCGGAACCGCCGGCTGCGTCGTGCTCGTCACCGGCCGCGACGACCTGCCCGGCCTCGTCACGGACGGCGCCCGGTCGGTCGCCCTGCCGCTGCTGACCGCCGCCGAGGCCCGTGACCTGCTGGCCACCCGGCTCGGCACGGCCCGGATGGCGGCGGCGCCGGAGGCCGTCGACCGGATCGTCGAGGCGTGCGCCGGGCTGCCGTTGGCGCTGGCGCTCGTGGCCGCCCACGCCGTCACGCGCCCGGACGTCCCGCTCCCGGAACTGAGCGGCCGGCTCCGGCCGGGCGGCGTCATCCCGTGGTCCTGTCGTGACCTGGAACCCGACGCGGCCGTACTGTTCCGGCGGCTCGGCGTGCATCCCGGCCCGGACGTCTCGACCGCGGCGGCGGCCGCCCTGGCCGACCTGCCGGCCGACCGGGTCACGCGGGCGTTGGGCGAGCTGACCGGTGCCGGCCTCGCCGTCGAGCACCGTGCCGGCCGGTTCGCGCTGCCCGACCTCGTGCGCGCCCACGCCGCCCACCTCGCCGGTGCCGCCGACCGGTGCGCGGCCCTTGCCCGGGTCGCCGAACACTATCTGCGTCGGGCCGACGCCGGGCCCGAATGGTTCGCCACCGAGCACGCCGTGCTGCTCGCGATGCTCGGCGCGCTCGCCGCCCACGGCCTCGACCGGCACGTGTGCGACCTCGCCCGGCGCATGGCCCCGTACCTCGACGACCGGGCCGGTCAGGTGGTCGTCCTGCGGGCCGCGCTCGGGGCCGCCGAGCGGCTCGGCGACCGGCCCGCGCAGGCCCGCACGCACCGCGCCCTGGCCCGGGCGTACTCCCGGCTGGACCGGCACGGTGCCGCCCGCCGCGAACTCGGCCACGCGCTCGCCCGGTACACCGCCCTCGGCGACGACGCCGGCCGGGCCGACACCGAACTGAGCCTCGCCGAGGTGAGCCTGACCGAATCGAGGCTGGCCGAAGTGAGCCCGGCCGGCGCGGGTGGGCGGGTCCGCGCGGCGCTGGCGCACGCCGAACGCGCGCTGGACCTCCACGAGGCCGCCGGCCACCCGCGGGGACGGGCCACCGCGCTCACCACGGTCGGCCGGTGCCACGGGCTGCTCGGCGACCATGATCACGCGTTGACCTACTGCGTGCGGGCGCTGCGCGTCCACGAGGATCTCGGTGATCGGCGCGGCGCCGCCGACGCGTGGGACGCCATGGGCGACGCCAACCGGGGGCTGGCCCGGTACCGGTCGGCCACCCGGTGCTACCGCCGGGCGGTCGCGCTGTTCGCCGAACTCGGCGACCGGTTCGCGGAGGCGACGTCGTCGACCCGCCTCGGCGACAACCACCGTGCCGCCGGTGACCTGTTGGCCGCCCGCCGCACGTGGTCGACCGCCCTCGCCATCCTGACCGACCTGGACCATCCCGACGCCGAGCGGGTACGGGCGCGGATGCGATGAGCCGGCGGGTTCAGACCGGCGCCGGTAGGCGCGCGGCAGCCGCGAGTTCGGCGAGGCGGCGGCGGGCCGTCGCGGTCGTGTCCGGCCCGGCGGCGAGCAGCGGCAGTCGCACCGCGGCGGTTGGAATGCGTCCCTGCGCGTGCAGGACCGCCTTGATCACGGTCGGGTTCGGCTCGGCGAACAGCGCCGTCGACAGGAGCCCGAGCCGGCCGCCCAGCGCGCGTGCCGCGGCGACGTCGCCGGC
Source organism: Virgisporangium aurantiacum (assembly GCF_016863635.1). Classification (GTDB taxonomy): domain Bacteria; phylum Actinomycetota; class Actinomycetes; order Mycobacteriales; family Micromonosporaceae; genus Virgisporangium; species Virgisporangium aurantiacum. Next base: position 293,223 of record NZ_BOPG01000024.1, read on the forward strand.
CCGCCACAACGCGATGAGCCGGCCGAAGTCGGCGGTGGCCACCAACGCGGACGCCAGGATGCCGCCGTGCGCGCCGAGTGCCAGCAGCGCCGAGACGAACGGGTCGTCGCCACCGAGGATCGCCAGGCCGGCGGGTGGATCGGCGAGCAGGTCGACGGTGTCGGCGGTGATGCCGCCCGGGGCGTACTTCAGTCCGACCACACCGGGCACCTCGGCCAGCCGCCGCAACGTGTCCGCGGACAGGTGCTGGCCGGTGCGGTACGGGACGTCGTACACGACGAGCGGCACCGGACTGTCCGCGGCGAGCCGCGTGAAGTAGGCGAGAACGCCCGCCTCACCGGGACGGACGAACGGCGGCACCAGGCTGAGCGCCGCCACCACCTCCGACATGTCACCCAACGCGCGCAACGCCTGCGGGCTGTGGGCACCGACCAGCAGTTGCGCGCCGCGTTCCCGGCATACGCGCGCGGCCACGTCGAGCACCAGGCGCTGCTCCGGTGCGGTGAGCGTGGCCGGCTCGGCGGTGGTGCCCAGCGCCACCAGGCCACGGGCCCCGGCGTCCAGCACCCCGTGCGCGAGGGCCTCCAGGGCGTCGGGCGCGACCTCGCCCGTCCGGTGGAACGGCGTGATCAGCGGAACGTACAGCCCGGTCAGCGTCATGCCGCCAGCCTGCCCGACGAGGTCATGCAGAACCAGTTCACCTTTCTCGACTCAACCGTAAGCTGAGCTAATGCTCGACGTACGCCGGCTGCGGCTCCTCCGGGACCTGTCCCACCTGGGGACCATCGCCGCGGTCGCCGCGGCCCACTCCTACACGCCGTCCGCCGTGTCGCAGCAACTCGCCGCGCTGCAACGCGAAGCCGGCGTTCCGCTGCTCGAACACGCCGGCCGGGGCGTCAGTCTCACCCCCGCCGGGGTGGCCCTCGTGCACCACACCGAGACGATCCTGGCCACTCTGGAAGCCGCCGGCGCCACGCTGGCCGCCGCGCGCACCGGGCTGTCCGGAACCCTGCGCATCGGCGCCTTCCCCAGCGCCGTGCGCACGTTGCTGCCGCCGGCACTGGCCGCGTTCGGCCGCGACCACCCCGCCCTCGACCTCATGGTCACCGAACTGGACCCGGTCGCGATGCCCGACCAGCTCCGCGACGGGCGGCTGGACGTGGCGCTGCTGCACGACTACGACATCGTGCCGGTCGCGCCCGACCCCACCCTGGACTCGACCCCGCTCCTCGACGAGACGGTCTACCTCGCCGTGCCCGCCGACGCGGATTTCGACGCCGACCCCGTTGCGGGCGCCCGCGGCGCCGACTGGATCGTGGGCACCCCCGGCACCCTGTGCCACACCGTCGCCGTGCGGGCCTGCCAGGCGGCCGGGTTCACGCCCAGGGTGCGCCACCACGCCGACGACTTCACCGCCGTCCTCGCGCTGGTCGCCGCCGGACAGGGCGTGTCCGTGGTGCCGCAACTCGGCGCGGCCGACCCACCGCCCGGCGTCCGGCTCCTCCCGCTGGCCGCCCACCGGCGCACGCGCGTGGCCTACCGGCGGGGCGCGGGCACCCATCCCGCGGTGGCCGCGTTCAGCGTCACCCTCCGGGCCTCGACCGACGCGTACCTGCGCCGGTAGGAGGGGGCGCGGTCGACTCGCGCAGCACCAGCGTGGGCGGTTCGAGCGTCACCTCGGGCAGCGGCCCGCCCGCCACCTCCGCGACCACCGCGTCGAGGCAGGCGCGGCCCAGCGCCACGAAGTTCATCCGCACCGTCGTCAGCGCCGGCGTCCAGTAGGCGGCGCCGGGGACGTCGTCGAAGCCGACGACGCTCACGTCGCCGGGGACGTTGCGGCCGGCCTCGTACAGGGCGCGGCGCACCGCGAGGGCCGTGTCGTCGTTGCCGCACAGGATCGCCGTGACGGCCGGGTCGGCGGCCAGCCGCACTCCGGCGGCGTGGGCCGACTCCGGGTCCCAGCCGCCGGCGAGGACCGGCGGGACCGGGGCGCCGGCCCGTTCCAGCACGTCGCGCCAGCCGGCCCGGCGGGCGCTGGTGCCGGTCTCCGACGGGATCGCCACGTGGTGCACGGTGCGGTGGCCGAGGTCGAGCAGGTGGCGGGTGGCCTCGGCGGCGGCCTGCCGCTCGTCGAGGAACAGCATGGTGCGCGCCGACCCCGTCAACCCGCCGGCCTCCGTGGCCGCCACGGCGGGCACGGACGCGGGCAGCGCCCGCACCACCCCGGAGCCGGCCGGGTCGAACGCGATCACGATGACACCACCGGCGCTCGGGTCGCTGACGTGCTCGACGGCGTGGCGCACGTCGTCGGCGCGGTCGGACTCGACCACCCGGATCCCGACCGCCAGGCCGGCCGACCGGGCCGCCTCCTCGATGCCGCGCAGCGTCGACGCGTAGCCGTAGAGCGTCGTGTCGGCGGTGACGACCGTGACCGCGCCGGCCCGGCCCGACCCGAGCGCCCGCGCCGCCCGGTTCGGGCGGTAGTCCATCCGGCCGATCACGTCGAGCACCAGCTGCCGGGTGCCGGCGCTGACCTTCGGCGAGTCGTTCAGCACCCGCGACACGGTCTGGTACGACACCCCGGCGGCCGCCGCCACGTCGCGGATGCTGGGCGTGCTGTCCCGCCGCCGCCCGGCCGGCCTGTCGGGGAAAGATCGCACCACACGAGACATGGTGGCACGGTCACATCGGGTCGGCCGGCCAGGTGGCGGGGTCGGTGCCGCCGGTCCACACCAGCCCGTTGCGGATGGCCCGGACCAGCGCCACGTCGTAGGCGCCCGACGCCGTCAGCGACACCGCGCCGCCACCGGGCTGCTCGGCGGTCGATTCCATGATCGACGCGCCGCCGTCGCCCGGGTGCTGCGTTTCGGAGACCGACCGGCCCGACCCCTGGGTGGTCGTGTCGAACAGGACGTGGAACGCTCCGTCGGACACGCTGAGCGTGGTCATCACCACCCCGTCGCCGGTGAACACCATGCTGCAGGACTCCGCTGTCATGCCGGCGGGCAGGTGTCCGAGCCGGAACGGCACCACGCAGCGGAACGCGCCGTCGGTGCGCACGCTCGCCGCGATCCGCAGTGCCTCGGTCTCGTCGGCGGCGCCGACGATCTGCAGCCACCGGCCGTCGGCGGTCCGCCAGCGCAGCACCGTTCCGTTGCCGCGATCACTGCGGTCCACGGCGAACGTCGCCGGCCGGCCCGACACGGAGACGGACCTCGTCTGGCCGTCGAGCGGCTCGAAGTCCTGCGTGGTGGCGCCGAACCGCACCGTGAGACGGCGCTCGGCACCGTCGACGTACAGGTTCTCCTGCCGCTCGTCGACGAACAACTGGTGCTGCACGCTGGTCATCGCGAACGGCGGCTGCGCCAGGCTCAGCCGCAACCGCAACGCGGTGGTCGCGGTCGCGGCGGGCGGTGCCGGCCACGTCGTCAATTCCCGGTGACGCGGCGGAGCCGCCGATTTCGAGGATCCGACCGGCGACCCGGGCGTCGACCCGTACTGCGGCGCCGACGCCGGCCCGCCGTTCGGGCCCAGCACCGTCATCGTCACCACCAGCGCGGCCAGGCCGGCCGCCAGGCCCGCGCCCGTCACCAGCCCGACGCGGCGCCGCCGGTACCGGACGCCGGCCCGGCGGGCACCCGCCAGCAGCCCCTCGACGTGGACGTCGTCGCCGGCCGCCCGTTCCAGGGTGGCGCTCAAGGACCTGTCGAAGTCGGTCATCGGCTTCCCCCGGTCGAGAACAGTTCCGTGTCGGTGTCCAGCGCGCCGCGCAGCGCGTCCAATGCCCTTTTCACCTGCGTGCGGACCGTGACCGCCGAGCAGTTCAGCAGCTCGGCGATCGTCGCGTCGTCGAGGTCCTCGTAGTAGCGCAGCACCACGGCGGCGCGTTGCTTGGCGGGCAGCCGCCGGACGTAGGCCCACAACACGTCGCGGTCGGCGACCTCGGCCTCGAGATCGGATCGACCCGCGGGATCACCGGTGTCGGCGACGACGAGCTCGCGGCTCGACATCCGACGCCCGCGCGTGATCGCGGCGTTGACCAGCATCCGCCGCAGGTACGCCTCCGGTGCCCGCATGGCCGCGATCCGCTTCCAGCTCACGAACGCCCGCGCCAGCACCTCCTGGGTGAGGTCCTCGCCGCGGTGCCGGTCGCCGGTGAGCAGCCGGGCCAGCCGCACCAGCGCCGCACCGCGCGCCCGCACGAAGTCGTCGAATTCCAACGGCCCCCCTTTGTCCTCCGATGAACGACGCGGACCCGCCGAACTGTTGCACGTCCCCCGAGCGAGCTACCCACAGGTGTCCACCGGACGGTGACGACTCCGGAGCGTGAGATCCATAGCGTTCAACGCGTCGATTTCAACAGGGAGTGGTCATGCGTCTGGTGAAGCAGCTTGTCGTCGTCGGAGCGGCCTCGTTGGTGGGTTCGCTCGCCGTGGGCGCGGTCGGCGGTAATCCCGTGCTCACGCTGGTGCTCGGCGTGGCGACGGCCGTCCTCGTGATCTTCGCGTACCGGTGGGTGGTGCGCCGGACCGAGCGCCGCGCCGTGGATGAGCTGTCGCGGCCGGGTGCGGCGTCGGCGGTGGGGCGCGGAGTGGTGCTCGGCATCGCGTTGTTCGCGGCGGTCATCGCGGTGATCGCGCTGTTCGGTGGTTACGAGGTGGACGGGTGGGGGTCGGCGTCCGGCGCGGTGACGCTGCTCGGGTTCTCGATCGGCGCGGCGGTCACCGAGGAGGTGGTCTTCCGCGGGGTGCTGTTCCGGATCGTCGAGGAGCGCCTGGGCACGTGGCTCGGGTTGGTGCTCACCGGCCTGCTGTTCGGCCTGATGCACCTGTTCAACGAGAACGCCACGCTGTGGGGCGCGCTGGCCATCGCGATCGAGGCCGGCGGGATGCTCGGGGCGGCGTACGTCGCGACCCGCCGCCTGTGGCTGCCGATCGGCCTGCACCTCGGCTGGAACTTCGCCGAGGCCGGCATCTTCGGCACGATCGTGTCGGGCAAGGACGAGGCGCACGGCCTGCTCGACGCCACCGTGTCGGGGTCGACGCTGCTCGGCGGCGGCGACTTCGGCCCGGAGGCGAGCCTGGCGGCGGTGGTCGCGGGCGTCCTGGTGACGGTCGTCTTCATGCGCCTGGCGTACCGGCGGGGGAATGTGAGGCCCCGGCGCGCGGCCGTTACTGTCGCTCCGTGATCAGCCTCCGCCGGGTCCCGGACCGGTGGCGTCGCGTCGACGTCACGGTCCGGGACCTCCCGTTCGCGCTGCTGCTCGCGGCCGCGTCGCTGGTGCCGTGGCTGCACAACTACGGGACGCGGCTGGGCGACCTGCCCGACCGTCCCGCCGACCCGCTGGCGGCCGCGACCGTGCTCCTCGAGTGCCTGCCGCTCGCCGTGCGGCGACGGTGGCCGGCGGTCTGCCTGGCGCTGGTGTCGATCGGCTTCGCGATCGACCAGCTCCGCGGGTACCACACGGTCGCCGGAACAGCGCTGCCGATCGCCGTCATGTCCGCGGGAGCCCACCTGACCCGCGGCCGGCGCGTCACCGCGGTGCTCGCGTCCCTCGCGTACGTGCCCCTCGCGCTCGCCCTCGACCGGGCCGGATCGCCCGAGGGCGTCGCCGGGTTCGTGACGTTCTACCTCTTCGGGCTGGCCCTGCCGTGGGGCGTCGGGGTCTGGTTGCGGCAGACGCGGGCGGTCGAGGCGGAGCGCCGTCGGCACGTCGCCGAGGCCACCCGGCTGGCCGAGCGGACCCGCATCGCCCGCGAGCTCCACGACGTGGTCACCCATCACGTGACGGCGATGGTGGTACAGGCCGAGTCCGCCCGGTACCTGACCGCGGCGCCGGACCGCCTCGACCGGACGCTGACCGCGGTGACCGACACCGGCCGCCGGGCCATCTCCGACCTGCGGCACCTGCTCGACCTGCTGAACCCCGACCACGACACCGAACCCGTCGGCGACCTCCACACGCTCGTGGAGCAGACCCGGCGGGCCGGCCAACCGGTGGAGTTCACCGAGGACGGCGACCCCGCCGAGTCGGCCGGCAGCGCGGAGGCGGCCGCCTACCGGGTGGTGCAGGAGGCGCTGACGAACGCGCTCAAGTACGCCCACGGCAGCCCCACCGTGGTCCGCGTGCACCACGGGGCGAGGGAGATCAGCGTGGAGGTCACCACCGGGGGCGCATCGGCGTCCACGAAGCACAGCAAGCGTGGCCCGGCGACCGTGCCGCGGATTGGGCCGATCGGCGGAAGTGGCCGTGGCCTCGGCGGCCTCCGCGACCGCGTCGACGTCCTCGGCGGCGAGTTCACGGCCGGTGAGCAGGCGGGCGGCGGCTTCGTCGTGCGGGCCCGCATCCCGGCCGGGAGCGCATCGTGATCCGCGTGCTGGTCTGCGACGACCAGGCCCTGATCCGCACCGGCTTCACCACGATCATCGACGCCCAACCCGACCTGGAGGTGGTCGGCGAGTGCGGCGACGGCCGCGCCGCGGTCGACCTGGCCGGTGCCCTGCGCCCCGACGTGGTGGTGATGGACGTCCGCATGCCGGTGCTCGACGGCATCGGGGCGACCCGGCTGCTGGCCGGCGCCGGGGTCGCGCACCCGGTGAAGGTCCTGGTGGTGACGACGTTCAACCTCGACGAGTACGTGTACGAGGCGCTGCGGGCCGGCGCCAGCGGCTTCCTCCTGAAGGACGCGCCGCCGGCCCAGCTGCTGCACGGGATCCGCACGGTGGCGACCGGCGCCGCGCTGCTCGCCCCGGAGGTGACCCGCCAACTCGTCGGCCGCTACGCGGCCCGCATCCGCCCGGCACCCGCGGGCTCCGCGGACGGGATCCCGTTGACGCCGCGCGAGCTGGAGGTGCTGCGGTTGATCGCCGACGGCCGGTCGAACAGCGAGATCGCGGCCACGCTGGTGATCAGCCACGAGACCGTGAAGACGTACGTGTCGAGGATCCTGACGAAACTCGATCTCCGGGACCGCGTGCAGGCGGTGGTGTACGCCTACCGCCGCGGCCTCGTCTCCTGAGAACCGGGTGGTCGAGAGCCGCCCACGTGCGCGAGCAGCCTGTCCAGGGTGTCGAGCGTGGATCCGATGTCCTGTGTCGTGGTTTCCGGGTGGATCGTGCACATCCGGAGGACCGGTCCCGATCCGAGGTCGGTGGTGAAGACCATCGCGTGGCCGTCGGTCAGGGTGTCCTGTGCGATCTGGCGGGTGATTCTGTGGACGGTGTCGTCGTCCAGTCCGGGTAGGTGCGGGCGGAAGGTGACGACGCCGAGCCGGGCCGGTGTGACGACGTCCCAGCGGGGGTTCGCCCGGATCAGGGACTCCGTCTGCTCGGCCAGGGTGATGCCGTGCTCTACCGCCTCCCGGACGGTGTTGAGGCCGAATGTCTGCAGGGTCATCCAGATCTTCAGGGCGCGGAACGACCGGGTGAGCTGCGGCCCGTAGTCGTAGAAGTTCACCGGATCGTCGGCGGCGCGTGCCTCGGTGAGATAGACGGCGTCGAGGGTGTACGCCCGGCGGAGCTTCTCGGCGTCCCGGACGAGTGTGCAGCCGGCCTCGTAGGGTTGGAACCACCACTTGTGCGGATCCATCGCGATGGAGTCGGCGCGTCCGATCCCGTCGAGCAGCGGCCTGGCCCGCGTACTCAACACGGCGGCACCTCCGTAGGCGGCGTCGACGTGGAACCAGACCCCGCTCCGGTGGCACACGTCGGCGATCGCGTTCAGCGGGTCGATCGCGCCGGTGCTGGTGGTTCCGGCGGTCGCGACGACGCACAGCGGCACGGCGCCGGCAGCGTGGTCGGCGTCGATCGCCGCCTGTAACGCCGCGGCGTCCATGACCTGGTCGTCGGTGGTCGGCACCGCATGCACCTGGTCCGGGATGAATCCCAGGTAGGCCAGACCGCGCACGATGGCCGCGTGGGTGTGCCTGGTGACGTAGATCCTGGCGCCGGGATTCCCCGCCTGCAGCCGGTCCATCCGGGCGGCGTGGATCGCGACCAGGGTGGCCTGGGTTCCGCCGCTGGTGAGGATGCCACCGGCCGACGCCGGCAGGCCGAGGAGGTCACGCAGCCAGTCGAGCACGATCAGTTCGACCTGCGCGGCGCCGGCACCGGCCAGCCAGTGGCCGGCGAACACGTTCGCGCCGGACGCGAGGAAGTCCGCCACCGCCGCGACGAAGTTGCCGGGCGAGGGCACGTAGGCGAAGAAGCGCGGATGATCGGTGGCGGCGCATGCCGGCAGGATGTCGGCGGCGACCCGGTCGAGGACCCGCAACGGATCGCGGCCGTCGGTCGGTACCGGTTCACGGAGCGCCTTTTCCAGCTCCTCCCGCGTCCACCGTCGGGCCACCGGGCGGTTCCCGAGGTCGTGTGTGCGCTCCGCGATGAGGTCCACCGCCGCATGGCCGAGTTCGCGCATCTCGTCGACGGACAGTCGCATCTGATCCATGACCGGGAGGCTGACACGGCCGGTCGGCCCGCGTCTTGGACGATCGTGACCGCTCAACCGCGCTGGTATGCGCCGGGCGGCACGCCGACCATCCGGGTGAAATGGCGGTTGAGATGTGGCTGGTCGTAGAAGCCCGCCCGACCGGCCACCTCGATCGGCTGCACGCCGGCGTCCAGCAACTGGCGGGCGAGGTCCACGCGGCGGGACACGACGTAGGCATAGGGCGACAGGCCATGGCTCCGGCGGAACGCCCGGATGAGCGCGGCGGGTGTGACGCCCAGGTGGCCGGCGATGTCCAGGATCCGGACCGGTTCCGTGAAGCACGCGTCGAGGCGCAGTTTGACCGCGGTGGCCAGACGCCGCGCCGACCGCGTGCCCGGCTCGCCCGTCGTCACGACGCGGCTGTGCGCGAACACCGAACACAGCGCCGCGACCGTTTGCTCCCGTTGCTCCTCCGGCGCGCCGCTGTGCGTCGAGTTCACCAGGCGGCGCACCGGTTCCGACGGCTGGATGATGTCCGTGAAAGAGGGAGAACGCCCACCGCCCAACAGGTCCGCGACGACGTCCTCCGGAACCGTCACCGCCACGTACGACAGTGCACGGTCCTCGTCGACGACGCCGTCATGCAGTTCGCCCGGGTGCAGGACGGTCGCGGAGGCCGGCGTCGCCTGGCTCCAGACGCCGTCGCGTCGCAGCCGGACGGACCCGCCCCGCAACAGCCCGAAGGACCATCCCTGATGGGCGTGCCGGGGGAACCGGTGCCCGGGGCTCAGCCGCAGCCGCCGGGCGATCAACGCCATGGCCGTGCCGCTCCGGTGACGGAGCCGTCGGGGTGCATGTCTGATCTCCTCCGGTGGCGGCGTCGGTGCGGACGATACCGGGCGCCGGCGCCACCTGCTGTCGCCGTGTCGTCACCGGAACGGCGGGGGCCGCCGCCGCGAGGTGCGCGGCGACGGCCCGAGTGGTGATGCGGTCAGCCGAGCATGCACATCAGCCCGGGTAGTGACGTGACGGACGCGCCGTTGGCCAGGAAGCCTATTTCGGCGCTGCCGTTGGCGGGGATGCTGGCGTTCCACGATTCCGGATTGACGGTCACGAACGAGCCGTCGGAGGTGGCTTTACCTCCCCACGCCTGGGTCAGGGCCTGGCTGGCGGGCCAGCTCCAGTGGACCATCCAGTTCGACACCGCTCCGCCGTTGGCGCCGCGGACGGTCACCTTGCCCTGGAAGCCGCCGCCCCACGAGCTGACCACGGCGTACTGGGCGGTGCAGCCGGTGGTCGGGTTGCCCGAGGTGCTGGGGCTACCTGGGTTGCTGGGGCCGCTGCTCGAGTTCGACGGGTTCGGGTTGGGGTTCCCGCCGATGCCCGTGACCTCACCGTTGCCGCCGTCGAAGACCACGTCGGAGCAGCCGTAGAACGTCTCGGTGCTGTCCGACCGGGACCACACGGAGTAGATCAGGTGCCGGCCGGACTTGTTGGTCGGCAGGCGGCCGGTCCAGGTGTAGCGGCCGTCGTTGGTGCCCGGGCCACCGATCGACTCGGGGTTGGTCACCTGGGAGAACGGGGCGGCCTCCAGGTCGCTCCAGGCCAGGGCGCGGGTCGGGCTCCACGAGTCCTTGGTGATGTAGAGGTAGAACGTGCCCGGGTGCTTGGCCCAGTTGTTGTAGTCGAAGCGGAAGTTCGCGCCGGACGTCAGGTGGGTCACCGGCCAGTCGTTGCGGGCGAGGTTGAAGCCGGTGAAGTTGTACGGGCCTCCGGTGCCGCCGCTGCACGCCTGGCCGTCGGGGATGAAGCCGGCGGTGCGGCCGGCGCCGTCGGACCGAAGCACGGCGAACCAGTTGTACAGCGAGGTCGCTCCGCTCTGCGCGACCGCCGCCGCACAGGCGGGGTTGCGGGGGTTGATCGCACCGGTCGAGTCGAGACCGTCGCGCCAGCAGAGGTAGGTGCGGCTGCCGGGCGCCATCATGGCGCCGTGCGCCTCGGCGGGGGTGGGGGAAGAGAGCACGACGACCAGGCCCGTGGTGACGGTGACCACGGCCGCCGCCGCGAACGCCATCAGGTGTCTGACTTTCATGCGGGGGTCCTCTCGACAGACTGGGAGAACAGGGGGGTGGGAGCGCTCCCACAACCATCGACCCTCATCAAAATCCTGTCAAGAGCCGAAACAGCCCCTCAACCTGCCGGACATGTTTCCGCGGGTCCGTTCACCGGAACGGCGACCGGGCGGCGGGCCCGGAGGCCGAACGCCGTCACCACCACGGCGAGCACCGCGGCGACCAGCGGCACCCACAGCGCGACCCTGATCGCGCCGAAGCCGGCGTCGCCCGGTGCGAAGCCGGAGATCGCGAGCGTGGCGGTCACCGCCGACAGCCCCAGGGCGGTGCCGAACTGCAGCGCCGTGTACAGCAGGCCGGCGGCGAGGCCGTGCTCGTCCGGGTCGATGTCGTCGCTGGCGGCCATCGTCAGCGGACCGTAGGCCAGCGCGAACCCGAACCCGAGCAGCACCAGCGACGGCAGCATCGCGGCGTAGGTCCAGTCGAGGTCGACCCGCAGGAACACCGCGTACGCGACCGCCGCCGACACCAGCCCACCGAACAGGACACGCGCGTTGCCGAACCGGTCGACGAGCCGCGGCGTCAGCGTCGGCGCGAGCACCGTGTCGAGGGCGACCACCAGCATCGCGAGGCCGGTCTGCAGGGTGCTCCAGCCACGCAGTTCCTGCAGGTACAGGGTCATCAGGAACTGGAACCCGGCGAACGCCGCCAGGAACGCCCCGGCCGCCAGGTTCGTCCGCACCAGCGCGGCGGACCGCAGGATGCCCAACCGCACCAGCGGTGCCGGTGACCGGCGCTCGACCGTCACGAAGAGGAGCAGCGCTCCGGCGGCGGCCGCGAACACGGCCACGGTCACCGGCGTCCCCTCGCCCGGGTGTTCCAGGCGGATGACGCCGTACACGGTCAGCAGCATCGCGGCGGTGATCGCGACGGCGCCGGCGAGGTCGAACCGCGCCCAGGCGAACGCGGGCCGCCGGGCTCCGTCGTGGTCCTTCAGCAACGGGACGGCCGCCAGCAGGATCAGCGCCGACAACAGGACCGGTGCGAAGAACACCCAGCGCCAGCCGAGCGAGGTGAGGAGTCCACCGGCCACCAGGCCGAGCGAGAACCCGCCGGCCGCCGTCCCGGCGTAGACGCCCAGCGCCTTCGTCCGCTGCGGGCCGGCCGGGAAGTTCGTCGTGATCAGCGCCAGGCCGGCGGGGGTCATGAACGCGGCGGCGACGCCGGTGACGAACCGGGCGACAAGGAGCGTCCAGCCGTTGGTGGCGAGGCCGCCGATCCCGGAGAAGACCAGGAAGACCACCAGCCAGAGCACGAACATGCGACGGTGGCCGAGCAGGTCGGCGGCCCGGCCACCGAGGAGCATGAAGCCGCCGTACCCGAGGACGTACGCGCTCACCACCCCGCTGAGCACCCCGGTCGACAGGCCGAGGTCGGCCCTGATCTCCGGCAGCGCGATGTTGACCATCGCGACGTCGATCCCCTCCAGGAAGATCGCGCCGCACAGCACGAACAGGACACCCCACGCGCGCGGTGTGAACATTGACGAACCCATTCCGGTTACTCCCATGCGTGCCGGTTCCTTCTTGTAACCAGGAGCATCGTGGGGCACCATCGGTGACCATGGAAGAAGGCACTTCCCCGTCCCTCGGTAACTGCTGTGATACCGACCAGGACTACGACGTCCGGCAGTGGGACACCCGGGAGGACTGCGAAGTCCGGCAGATCCTCGACCGGATCGCCGACAAGTGGTCGCTGCTCGTGATCGCCCTGCTCGACCGGCGCAGCCTGCGCTTCACCGAGCTACGCCGGGCGGTCGACGGGGTCAGTCAGCGGATGCTCGCCCGCACGCTGCGCCAGCTCGAACGCGACGGCCTGGTGAGCCGGACCGTGCACGCCGCCGTCCCGCCCCGCGTCGACTACGAGCTGACGCCGCTCGGCGCGACCCTGCACACGACGATCCGGGCGCTCGTCGACTGGACCGAGCAGCACCAGAACGAGATCGCCACCGCGCGGGCGGCCTACGACCGGCGCGAGGTCGCCGACCGCGAGGCCCAGGACCGAGAGACCGCCCGCCGCGACGCCGTCGCCCGCGAGATCCTCGCCGGCCTGCGCTGACGGCCCTGTCGGGAGAGAAAGTTCGGTTCCGGGCTGACGTTCTCTCCCGAAACCGGCGGTCGGCGCGGGGAAGCGTGTTAATCACAACAAGGTAACGGACCCTTTCGGGCGGGGATGTGACCGGTCACACTGCCATCGAGTGTGACCGGTCACATCGATGAACGGAGAGGTGATGAGGGTTCGGAACTGCGTCTGCGCGATGGTGGTCACGTCCCTCGTGGCCGGCACCGTGGCGGCCCTCGCGGCGGCACCCGCCACCGCCGCGCCGTCGCAACTGACGGTGGATCTCGGTGCGAGCACCGGCGCGCCGCGTTACGGGGCGACCGGGTTCCTGTACGGGCTCGGCGACGAGGGGATCCCGAACGAGACCGTGCTCGCCGCGCTGCGGCCGCAGGTCACGGCCCAGAAGGCACCCGACGGGCTGCAGCACCCGAACGGCGACGCGCTGAAGGTCGCGCCGATGTTCAAGCGTGCCGGGGGCCGCGACATCCAGATCTACATGCAGGACGTCTACAAGCAGTGGCCGTACGACAACCTCGGCCTCGCCGATTATCTGTCCAAAGTGGACGTGATGACGCGGAAGGTGGTCGCCGACCCGAACCGCTCCTCGTACGTCTACGTGCCGTTCAACGAGCCGGACCTCATCTGGTACCAGGGGAACCTCAGCGGCTTCCTCGGCGCCTGGCGCACGGTGTACCAGCGGATCCGGTCGATCGACCCCACCGCGCGCATCGCCGGCCCGAACTTCGCCAGTTACCGGTCGGGCGACCTGCGCTCGTTCCTCACCTATGCCCGCGACAACGCCGTGCTCCCGCACGTGACGACGTGGCACGAGCTCGGCAACGACTTCTTCACCGACTGGCAGAACCACTACAACGACTACCGGTCCATCGAGGCGAGTCTGGGCATCATCCAGCGGCCGATCAGCATCAACGAGTACGGCCGCTCGTCGGGCGACCTCGGCGTGCCCGGCAACCTGGTGCAGTACGTCGCCAGGTTCGAGGCGTCCAAAGTGGACGGTTGCCTCGCCTACTGGACCACCGCCGGTGGCCTCAACGACCTGGTGACCCGCAACAACCAGGCGACCGGCGGCTGGTGGCTGTACAAGTGGTACGGCGAGCTGACCGGCAACACGGTGGCCGTCACGCCGCCGTCGCCGGGCGGGTCGCTGCAGGGCGTGGCGGCCCTCGACGCGGCGAAGAAGCAGGCGCGGATCGTCTTCGGCGGCAACAACCCGTCGTCGGGGACGTATGACACGAACGTGGTCGTCCGGAACGCCACCGCGCTGGGCGCCACCGTGCACGCGACGGTGTGGGGCGTCGACACGTCGGGGCTGAACCCGTCGGGCGGGCCGTACCTGGTGCGCGAGGGTGACTTCGCCACCAGCGGCGGGCAGGCGACGATCCCGTTGACCGGGCTCAGGGGCAGCTCGGCGTACCACGTGATCCTCACCCCGAACACCGATCTCACCGCCGCCGGCCCGACTACGCGCTACCAGGCCGAGTACGCGCGGATCGACGGCTCGGCCCGCGTCACGTACGGGACGAACACCGGCTACTCCGGGACCTACTTCGTCGAGGGGTACGGCGCCAGCACCACCGCCAGCACGAAGTTCGTGGTGACCGTGCCGGCCGACGGCTACTACAACCTGGGCCTGCGGTACTCGGCCGGACCGTACAGCGGCGCACCGGCGGGCCGGTCGGTCCGGATCAGGCTCAACGGCACCGATCTCACCGACCTCGCGCTGCCCGGCACCGCCGACTGGAACACCTGGAACACCGTCACCGCCAAGGTGTTCCTGCCCGCCGGCATCAGCCGCGTCGACGTCAACGCCTACGCCGGCGACGACCGCGACGCCGTGAACCTCGACTACCTCGACGTGGCCGCCACCACGGGCACCGTCACGACGTACCAGGCCGAGGCCGGCGGCAACACGCTCGGCGGCACCGCCGTCGTGGCCAGCGACGCGGCGGCGTCGGGCGGCCGGTACGTCGGCTGGATCGGCGCGGGTGCGGCGAACACGTTGCGGTTCAACGGGGTGACCGTGCCGGCGGCCGGCCGCTACCGGATGGTCGTCGGCTACGCCAACGGCGAACTCGGCGACGGTGCCACGAATTACAACAGCAACATCGTGGACCGCTACGCCGACATCAGCGTCAACGGCGGCGCGGCACGGCGGAGCTACTTCCGGAACACGCTCGGCTGGTCGAACTACCGCACGACGGTGGTCGACGTCGACCTCGCGGCCGGCGCCAACACGATCACGTTCGCCAACGCCGGACCCGGTTTCGCGCCGAACGTCGACCTCGTCCAGATCGCCGCACCCATCAGCTGAGAAACGAGCACAGCATTGGAAACCGAGGTGGTGTGGGGCCATTCGGCCCTGACCCTGGTGGTCGACGTCGGACCGGACGGACCGGTCGGTGTCCGGTCACTGTCCACAAGGGAGCGTGCCAACGAGCCGGGACAAACCCAGGCGCTCGTCGAGGTCCTGACCGCGACGGAGGGCCGGGCCCACGTCTCGCACCGGTTCGCGGAGACGGCCGTGGGGCGGCGCCTGGCCTACACCGGCAGCACCCGCGACCGGACCGGTGCCTGGCACGAGCTGCGGATCCGGTCCTGGGACGAGTGGACGGGCCTCACCGCCGAGACGTCGTTCCGGTCGGTCGACGGCGTCAGCGCGTTCCAGGCCCGCACCCGGGTCACCAACGAGGGGCCGGAACCGGTGCTGCTGCTGGGAATCACGTCCCTCGCGATGGGTCTCGGAAGGGTCGACGACCTGGACGTCCTCACGGGCGACAGCGAGTGGCTCGGCGAGAGCCGGTGGACCCGGAATCCCTTGCGGCAGAGCGTCCCCGACCTGAACCTCGGCCGGCACGGTCAGGACGGTCGCGGCTGTCTCGCGGTCACCAGCCGCGGCACCTGGTCGACCGGCGCGCACCTGCCGACCGGCGGGCTGATCGACCGGACCACCGGACGGGCCGTGCTGTGGCAGATCGAGCACAACGGCCCGTGGCGGTGGGAGGTGGGGGAGCGGCGGGACGGCGTCGCCGGTCTCGCCCTCCTCGGTCCGACCGACCTCGACCACCAGTGCGCGACACGACTGGCGCCGGGCGCAAGCCTCACGTCCGTCCCCGTGTCTGTCGCTCTTGGGGACAACGGCCAGGACAGCGCGATCGCCGCGCTCACCGCGCATCGCCGCGCCCTCGTGCGCCCGCACCGCGACCGGACCGCGTTGCCGGTGGTGTTCAACGACTACATGAACACGCTGATGGGCGACCCGACCACGGCGAAGCTGCTGCCGCTAATCGACGCGGCCGCCGACGCCGGCGCGGAGGTCTTCTGCGTCGACGCCGGCTGGTACGACGACGACGGCACCTGGTGGGACAGCGTGGGCGGGTGGGAGCCGTCGCAGACCCGCTTCCCGCGCGGGATCGAGGAGGTGCTCGCCCGCATCCGCGGGCACGGCATGGTGCCGGGGCTGTGGCTGGAACCGGAGGTGATCGGGGTGCGCAGCCCGGTTGCCGACAAGCTGCCGCCCGAGGCGTTCTTCCAACGGGACGGTGTGCGCGTCGCCGAGCACGGCCGGTACCACCTCGACCTGCGCCATCCGCGGGCGGTCGGGCACCTCGACGACGTCGTCGACCGGCTGGTCGAACAGCTCGGCGTCGGCTACCTCAAGCTCGACTACAACATCGATCCCGGCGCCGGCACCGACCACGCCGCCGACAGCGTCGGCGCCGGCCTGCTGGACCACAACCGGGCGCACCTGGCCTGGCTCGACCGCCTGCTCGACCGGCATCCCCACCTCACCCTGGAGAACTGCGCGTCGGGCGCCATGCGGATGGACTACGCGCTGCTCGCCCGGCTGCAGCTGCAGTCGACCAGCGACCAGCAGGACTTCCTGCGGTACCCGCCGATCGCCGTCGCCGCGCCGATGTCGGTGCTGCCGGAGCAGGCGGCCAACTGGGCCTACCCGCAGCCGGACATGTCGCCGGAGGAGATCGCGTACACGATGTGCACCGGCATCCTTGGCCGGCTCTACCTGTCCGGGCACCTCGACCGGATGTCGCCGGAACAGCGCGATTCGGTCCGGGACGCGGTGCACGTCCACCGGGCGATCCGCGCCGACCTGGCGACCGCGTCACCGTCGTGGCCGCTCGGCCTGCCCGGCTGGGACGACCCGTGGCTCAGCCTGGCGCTGCGCACCGGGAGTTCCACGTACGTGGCCGTATGGCGGCGCGGCGGTGCCGCCGCCGTCGCCCTGAGCATGCCGCACCTCCGCGGCCGGGCCGTCCGCGTGGAGGTCCTCTACCCGACGCACCTGCCCGCGTGGACGTACGCGTGGGACCCGGAGGCCGCGCTCCTCTCCGTCACCTCGACCGGCGAACCACCCGCCGCCCGACTCCTCCGAATCATCTGAAGGACCCCGCCATGAGAAGAAGGACCATCCTCGCCACCGTCGGCGCCCTCGCCCTCGCCGCCTGCAGCGACCCGTCGGCCGAGACCGCCGACCCGGCCACCGACGTCACCTGGCCCGACCCGACCGCGAAACTCGACGGCGTCAAGCTCACGATCTGGGCCGCGCAGAACAGCAACAAGGTGCCCGCGAAGGTGGTGGCCGGCTTCACGCGGGCGACCGGCGCGGGCGTCGAGGTGGTGACGATCCCGGACCCGTACGAGCAGGGCATCCAGACGAAGGTCGCCACCGGCGACAAGCCCGACCTGGCGTTCTGGCAACCGACCGCGTCGATGCTCACCGCGATCAACGCGAAGACCCACCTCCAGCCGCTGACCGACGCGCCCTGGCTGCCGCAGACCGCACCGGAGCTGCGCGACATCACCGGGCTGCTCAACGGGACCCGGTACGCCGCGCTGGTGACCAGCCCGGCCGTCGAGGGCGTCTACTACAACAAAGAACACGTAACGGCCGTCCCGAAGACCTTCGGCGAGATGGTCGACCTCGCGCGGTCGTTGAAGGCCAGGGGCGTGACCCCGTTCTACGAGATGGCCGCCGACCGGTGGGCGACCCAGTGGTGGGTGCAGATCCAGCTGGCCGACGCCGCGAAGGGCGGGTTCTGGGAGAAGGTCAACACCGGCAAGGCGAAGTTCACCGACCCCGTGGTGGTCGACGCGATCAAAAAGTACAAGGCACTGATCGACGAGGGACTGTTCAACACCGACATCAAGACCGCGAAGTTCGAGGACCAGGGTGCGGCCCTGCTCGACGGCAAGGCGGCCATGGTGGTGCAGGTGAACTCGTTCTTCGGCCAGTTGCAGGCGAAGGCCGACACGGCCACGCTCGACCGGAAGATCGGCTTCTTCCCGATCGCGCCGTCGGGCAACGTCGGCACGTTCATCCCCGACCAGTCCAACGCGCTCGTCGCGTTCCGCACCGGCGACGCGAAGCGCGAGGCGGCGGCCCGGCAACTGCTCGCGTACTGGCTCGGCCCGGGCTACAAGGACTTCGTCACCGACCGGAACACCGTCTCGCTGCAGACCGGCGTGCCCAACCCGCCCGGCGTCCCGAAGGCGCTGCTCGACGTCCACGCCGCGCTGCCGACGTCGGTCGGGTCGATGCAGGCGCTCGCCGTCGCGAACCCCGACCTCTACATCAACCTCGCCGACATGATCACCGGGACCATGTCGCCGGACCAGGTCGCCAAGGCCACCCAGGACCAGTTCGAGCAGCTGGCCAGGGCCGCGGGCGCGCCGGGGTTCTGATGGCGGCACCCGTGCTCGAACGGCGCGCGGCGGCGGTGTCGAAGGACCCGCCGCGCGCCCCGCGCCGCGCGATCGGGCGGCACACGCACCCGTGGTGGTTCCTGGCCCCGGCGTTCGCGATCCTGTTCGTGTTCTTCCTCGTGCCGACGGTGTTCAACTTCGTCTACGCGTTCACCGACTGGTCGAGCTTCAAGGCGTCGATCCAGCCGGTCGGGCTGGCGAACGTCGAGTCGCTCGCCTCCAACGGGACGCTGTTCCGCGCGCTGCGGATCACCGTCGTGTACGCGGCGCTGGTGGCCGTCTTCCAGAATCTCTTCGGGTTCGGCCTGGCCGTGCTGCTCGAACGCGACACCCGGCTCAACCGGTTCGCGCGGGTGATGTTCCTGGTGCCGGTGCTGATGTCGGCGCTCGCCGTCGGCTACATCTTCCAGGCGCTGCTGCGGCCCGACGGCAGCCTGAACCGGCTCACCGGCGTCGACTACGCCTGGCTGGCCGACCCGACGTGGACGATCGTGGTCGTCGCCGTCATCCACGCGTGGAAGTGGATGGGCCTGTCGATGCTCATCTACCTCGCCGGGCTGAAGACCATTCCGGAGGACCTCGTGGAGGCGGCCCGCATCGACGGCGCGTCCCGCTGGCACACGTTCTGGACGATCCGGGTGCCGCTGCTGGCGCCGGCGGTGACGTTCAACGTCGCGACCGCGCTGCTCGGCTCGATGAACGGCTTCGACATCGTGCAGGCCACCACCGGCGGCGGCCCGGCCCGCACGACCGAGATCCTCAACATCTTCATCTACCGGACGTTCGGGCAGGGCCTGTTCGCGCAGGCGACCACGATGAGCCTGGTGCTGTTCCTGCTGATCGCCCTGCTGGCGTTCCCGGTCATCTATCTCCTGCGGCGAAGGGAGCGGGTGCTGTGAGCGATTCCGCGTTCTGGCGGCGTCTCCAGCCCGTGGTGGCTGTGCTGCTGGTGGTCGTCGTCATCGGCATACCGTTGTGGCTCGTCGTGGTCACCGCCGGAAAATCTCAGGGTGACGCGCTGCGCCCTGACCTGTCCCTGCCGTCGGACTGGCAGCTGTGGGCGAACCTGCGCACGGTCTGGGCCGACGGCGAGGTTCCCGCCGCCCTGCTCGGCAGCCTGCTCGTCGTCGCGCCGACGGTGCTCGGGGTGCTGACGTTCGGCTCGATGGCGGCGTGGGTGCTGGCCCGGCGGGCCACCCGCGTCACCGCGGTGCTGTACGCGGTGGCGATCAGCGGCATCGTGCTGCCGCCGGCGGTGATCACCGTGGTGCTGCTGCTGCGTCAGCTCGGCATCGCCGGCACGGTGGTCGGGATGATCGGCGTCTACATGGGCATCTACATGTCGACCGTGGTCTTCTTCGTGACCGGGTTCGTGCGCACGGTCCCGGAGTCGCTGGAGGAGGCCGCGCGGATCGACGGCGCCGGACCGCTGACGGTGTTCCGGCGCGTGGTGCTGCCGATGCTGCGTCCGGTGCTCGCCACCGCGACGATCCTCATCTGCCTGTTCGTGTGGAACGACGTCTTCTACGCGTTCTTCGTGGTCGGTGGGCGGCTGGACACGTTGCCGCTCAACCTGTTCCGCGTCGCCAGCGCCGGCCTGTACCTGAACAACTGGCACCTGATCTTCGCCTACGTGATCCTCATGAGCCTGCCGCTGATCGTGGTGTTCGCGGTCGCCCAGCGGAAGATCATCTCCGGGATCAGCAGCGGCGCCGTGAAGTGACCGCGGCGGGTGATCAAGGTTCGTTCAAGAAACCGGTCGAGCGCCGCCGTCCACCATGACCGCGTTGTGACGCGTCATGAAAGGACAGCAATGAGTTTCAGGAAATCAATGCGGCGGTGGGCGGCCCTGGCCGTGGTCGCGGTCGTCGGCGTCACCGGTGGATCGGTGACGGCGGTCCGACCGGCCGCCGCTGCCGTGTCCGGCCTGCAGGCGGTCAGCGCCACCCTGGCCGCCAGCACCGATCCCGTCCAGACCGTGACCGTGACCTGCCCGTCCGGCACGGAACTGGTCAGCGCCGCCGGCTCCATCACCGGCGCCTTGGGCAACGCGACCATCGACGACGCCTTCCCGGACGTGGCCCGGAACCGGGTCACGGTCACCGCGATGGTGACCGATCCGCCGTACGCCACCGCCTGGCGCCCGACGGCGGTGGCCTACTGCGCCGACGACATGCCGGGGCTGGAGTGGGTCGACGCCCGCAGCCCGTACGACCCGCGGGACAAGGCCGCGACCGCGACCTGCCCGTCGAACAAGAAGCTGGTCGGCACGGGCTGGTCGACCGAGGACGCCATGGGCAACGTCCTCGTCACCGGCGTGGTGCCGAAGAACGGCGACACCACGCATGCGGCGGACTCGGTGACCGTGAGCGCCTACGAGGAGTCCGCGTTCGTCGACGACGCGTGGGGCGTCACCGCGTTCGCGGCGTGCGCCACGCCGTTGACCGGCCAGCGGGTGGCCGTGACGAGCACCGGCTTCGACGCGGTCGACCCGAAGCTCATCGGCGTGGCCTGCGACCCCGGCGAGGTGGCCACCGGTGGCGGGGTGTCGCTCCTCGCCGGTCCCGCCGCGATCGGCAACGTCGTCGTCGACGATCTGCTCCCCAGCAACCTCGACTCCGGCAACCCGCCGACCGCGACCAACCTGGCCGCGTACGTCGAGGACTCGCCTCCCGGCGACAACTGGACGCTGAAGGTCTTCACGTTGTGCGCTGACGGATGACCGCTGCCGCCGCCTGCTGCCCGCTACCCGACATGACGGGCGGTGGTTGCCGCAGGCGGCGGCGGGGACAATGTCGCCATGTCGGCGCCGACGGTCGAGTTCCGGGTGCTCGGCGCGGTCGAGATGTACGTCGACGGCCGCGGCGTTCCGCTGGGCCACGCCCGCCAACGGCAGGTGCTGGCCGCCCTGCTGGTGGAGGCGAACCGTCCGGTGCCGGCCGACACGTTGCGGGAACGGGTCTGGGGCGACGGCGCGCCGCAGGGGGCGCAGGGTTCGCTGCACACGTACGTGTCCCGGCTGCGCCGCACGCTCGGCGCGGTCCCGGACACGGTGATCCGGCGCGGCACCGCCGGCTACGTGCTCACCGTCGATCCGGACGCCGTCGACCTGCACCTGTTCCGGCGCCTGGTCGGCGAGGCCCGCGCGGCCGACGACGACGCGGCCGCCGGGCTGCTCACGCGGGCACTGGACCTGTGGCGGGGCGAGGCGTTCGCGACGCTCGACAGCCCGTGGCTGGCGGGGATCAGGACCACCCTCGACGGGGAACGGATGGCGGCCGAACTGGATCGCAACGACGCGGCGCTGCACTGCGGCCGGCACGCCGACCTCGTCACCGAACTCGCGGCCGCGGCGGTGGCCCATCCGTGGGACGAGCGGCTCGCCGCCCAGGTGATGGTGGCCATGTACCGGTGCGGGCGGCAGGCCGAGGCGCTGGAGCACTACCGGGCGGTGCGGGCGCGACTCGCCGACGAGCTGGGCGCCGATCCCGGTCCGGCGCTGCAGCAGACGTTCCAACGGATCGTGCGGGCCGATCCCACGCTCACGGTCACATATCAACCCCCGCGGGCCGCGACCGACGCCCCCGGCCCGGATCCACGGGGTCCGATACCACGGCAGCTGCCCGCCTCGTCACCGTCGTTCGTCGGCCGGGCGGCGGAGCTCGACATGCTGGACCTGTTGATGGGTCCGGATCCCGGGCGGCCGGCCACGGTCCTCGTGTCGGCCATCGGCGGCGCCGGCGGCATCGGCAAGACCTGGCTGGCCCTGCGGTGGGCGCACCGCAACAGTCACCGGTTCCCGGACGGCCAGCTCTACGCCAACCTTCGCGGCTTCGAGCCGGCGACCGCGCCGGTCGAACCGCGGGTCGTGCTCCGGCGCTTCCTCGACGCGCTCGGGGTGGAGCCGGCGCGGATGCCCGCCGACCTCGACGGCCTGGAGGCCCTGTACCGCAGCCTGGTCGCCGGGCGGCGGATGCTGATCGTCCTGGACAACGTCCGGGACGCCGCCACGGTGGCGCCGTTGCTTCCCGGCTCGCCCACCTGCGCGGTGCTGGTGACCAGTCGACACCGGCTGCCGACGCTGGTGAGCGCGCACGGCGCCCGTCCGCTCGCGCTCGACGTGCTCGCCGAGGCCGAGGCGCTCGACCTGCTCGCCGCCCACATCGGTGCCGCCCGGCTCGCGGCCGAGCCGTCGGCCGCGCGGTCGCTGCTGCGCCACTGCGCGGGGCTGCCGTTGGCGCTGGGCACGGTCGCGGCCCGCGCGGTCCTGGAACCGGGCATCGACCTGCGGACGCTGGCGGCGGAGCTGGACGCGGCCGCCGGTCGGCTCGACGCCCTCGACGCCGACGCACCGGAGACCGGCCTGCGCTCGGTGCTCTCGTGCTCGGTGCGCGCCGTCACCCCGGCCGCGGCCCGGTTCTTCGCGCTGCTCGGATCGGCACCCGGGCCGGACATCGGCGTGGCGGCCGGGTCGAGCCTCGCCGCGCTCCCGGCGGCATCCACGCGGACGGTCCTGCGCGAACTCGTCGCCGCGCACCTGGTGCAGGAACACCCGCCCGGCCGGTACCGCATGCACGACCTGGTGCGGCTCTACGCGACCGAACTCGCCGGCCGCGACGAGCCGGAACGCGGGCGGGCGGTGCGCCGCCTCCTCGACCACTACCTGCACACCGCCCACCGGGCGGCGATGCTGCTCTCACCCCACCGCGACCCGCTGGACCTGCCGGAACCGGTCGCCGGTGCGGGCGTCCCCCCAGATCCTTCCGATCTCGACGCCGCGATGGCCTGGTTCGACGCGGAGTACCCGGCGCTGATCCCGGCGATCCGGCTCGCCGACGAATGCCGCCTCGACGTGCACGCCTGGCAGCTCCCGTGGACGCTGGCGACCTACTGCGACCGGCGCGGCCACTGGCAGGACTGGGCCGCGGCGCAACGGATCGCGATCGACGCGACCGGGCGGACCGGCGACCTGGAGCACCTGGCCCAGGCCCACCGCCTGGCCGCCAACGCCTACTCCAACCTGCGCGACGTCGCCACCGCCCGCGACCACCTCGACGAGTCGCTGCGGTTGTACGAACACCTCGGCGACGGTGCCGCGGGCGCGCACGTCCAGTTCGACCTGGCGCTGCTGTCGGACCGGGAGGGTCGCCCGGAGCAGGCCCTCGGCCACGCCCGGCGCAGCCTGGACCTGTACCGCGGGTCGGACGCCGCGCCGATCAAGGTCGCCGTCGCGCTCAACGCCGTGGGCTGGTACCTCGGGCAACTCGGCCGGTACCGGGAAGCCGTCGACCACTGCCGGGAGGCGCTGGCTATCGCGCAACGGGCGGAGAGCCCGTACGGCCAGGCCAACACCTGGGACAGCCTCGGCTACGCGTACCACCATCTCGGCCAGCACGACGAGGCGATCAGCTGCTACCGGCAGGCGGTCACCCTTTTCCACGGCATGGGCGACCGCCACGCCGAGGCGCTGACGCTGGACCACCTCGGCGACAGCCAGCAGGCCACCGGCGACCGTGCCGCGGCCCACGACACCTGGCGACGGGCCGCGGACACGCTCACCGAACTCGGTCACCCCGACGCCGGAACCGTCCGCGCGAAGCTCAGCTCTTCCGAAGTGGCCTGAAACACGCCCGGACCTCGTCGACGAACAGCGCGGGCTGTTCGAACGCGGCGAAGTGGCCGCCCCGGTCGGGCTCGTTCCAGTAGTGGATGTCGACGAACCGCTTCGCCGCCCAGCGGCGCGACGGCCGCGGGTTCTCCTTCGGGAAGATCGAGCAACCGGTGGGCACGGTGATGGTGTCGGTCGCGCCGGTCCGGAAGTTCTTCTGGACCCGGCGGAAGCTCTCCCAGTACAGCCGCGCCGACGACGCTCCGGTGCCGGGCAGCCAGTAGAGCATGAGGTTGTCGAGCAGGTCGTCGCGGCTGAACACGCTGTCCAGGTCGCCGTCGCAGTCGCTCCACGACCGGAACTTCTCGATGATCCAGGCGCACAGCGCGGCGGGGGAGTCGACCAGCCCGTACCCGAGCGTCTGCGGCTTCGTGGCCTGTTCGAAGGAGTAACCGTCCTCGGACTCGCCGGCCGTTTCCAGGTCGTGCAGGGCGCGGCGTTCGGCGTCGGTGAGGTCGTCGAACGTGTCCGGGTCCGGCGGGGCCAACGGGGGGACGAGGTGGACGCCCACCACGTGCCCGGTGTCCCGCTGGGCCAGGGCGGTGCTGACGCTCGTCCCCCAGTCATGGCCCTGCGCCGCGTACCGGTCGTAGCCCAGCCGCGCCATCAGCAGCGCCCAGGCGTCGGCGATCCGCTCGACCGTCCACCCCGGTCGGGAGGGTCGTTCGCTGAACCCGTAGCCCGGCAGCGACGGGCACACGACGTGGAACGCGTCGGCCGGGTCGGCCGGGTTGGTCAACGGCCCGATCACCTTGAGGAACTCCACGACCGACCCCGGCCACCCGTGGGTCATGATCAGCGGCAGCGCTCCCGGATGCGGCGACCGCGCGTGGAGGAAGTGGACGTCCAGGCCATCGAGCGCGGTGGTGAACTGGGGGACGGCGTTGAGGCGGGCCTGGCGCGCCGGCCAGTCGTACTCCTCGGCCCAGTACCGGCACAGGTCCTTGAGGAAGGCGAGCGGGACGCCCTGCGACCAGTCGTCGACCGTCTCCGGGTCCGGCCACCGGGTGGCCCGCAGCCGCCGGCGCAGGTCGTCGATCGCTGTCGCGTCGACGTCGATCCGGTACGGGATGATCTTCTCCGACATCCGGTCCACGGTAAACCGGTTGGCGCGGTTCGGCGCCCGCTGCGACGATCCTGGGCGTGCTGGACGGATGTGTGATCGTCACCGGCATGCCCGGTGCGGGCAAGTCGACGGTGAGCACGCTCGCGGCCCGCCTGCTGCCCCGGGCGGCCCGGGTCAAGGGCGACGACGTCAACCAGATGATCCTCACCGGCCGGGTGCCGTTCAACGCCGAACCCGTCGACGAGGCCGACCGGCAGGACGGCCTGTGCAACCTGAACATGGCCACGCTGGCGAACAACTTCGTCGACTACCGGTTCACGGTCTTCATGGACACCGTCGTGGCCGACCGCGCCGAGTTCGACCAGCTGATCGGCCTCCTGGCCGCCCGGCCCGTGCGCATGGTCGTCCTCGCGCCCGGGATCCAGGTGTGCCGCGACCGCAACGCGACCCGCGACCCCAGCGAGCGCTTCGACTTCGACGGCTACGAGCACCTCGACGCGCGGATGCGGGAGGACCTCGCGGAGTTCGCCTGGTGGTACGACACCTCCGCCGTGACACCCGAGGAGACCGCCGCCCGCCTCGTCACGGAGGCCGAACGGCGCTGCCCCGCGCTCGGGCAATGACCGGTTCCACCACACGTTGATCGTCGAATTGGCACAATTGCGGTTGTTTGCGTCCAAAACAACCCAGTGAGGTGCTCGGTGTCGCTCCGTCGATACGCGGTCGCGGTCATGATCCTGCTCGGCGTGGCCCTCGCGCCCGCGGCCGCCTCCGCGGCGGACTCTCCCGACCGACCGTCCCTGCTGTTGGCCTGGACGAGCGTGGGACCCGACAGCTACCGGGCCTGGGACGCCGCCCGCACGGATCCGGAACGCCGGCGCGGATACCACTTCGACTGGAGCACCGACTACTGCACGGGCGGCCCCGACCAACCCCACGGCTACGATTTCCGCCTCGCGTGCTGGCGCCACGACTTCGGTTACCGCAACTACCGCGCCGGCGGCGGGCTCCGCCCACACAAGGACCGCATCGACGCCGCCTTCTACGCCGACATGATGCGCGTGTGCGACCGCCAACCGTCCGCCGACCGCCGGGACTGCGCCCGCACCGCCCGCGCCTACCACTG
The DNA here is from genome assembly GCF_016863635.1 of Virgisporangium aurantiacum. Classification (GTDB taxonomy): domain Bacteria; phylum Actinomycetota; class Actinomycetes; order Mycobacteriales; family Micromonosporaceae; genus Virgisporangium; species Virgisporangium aurantiacum. Next base: position 319,446 of record NZ_BOPG01000024.1, read on the forward strand.
GGCCGTCCGGATCTTCGGCGGCTCGAAGGTCCAGCTTTGATGCCCGTCTACGGTCTGGGCTTGCGGGCGACGCCGATCAGGTTGTGCAGGACGGGCGTCTCGGTGTCGGTGTCGGGCCGCCACCGCGTCACGTCGACCAGGCCGGGCTCGACGAACTCGAGACCGTCGAAGTAGGCGCGGATCTCGGCCGGCGGGTGACGTCGCGGGCCTCCTCGGCCGTCGGCAGGTGCGCGAGGATCCCGGACAGGATGACGGCCACCGGCCGGTCGAGGTCGAGCGTGCGGGCGGCCTCGGCGAGCACTCGGTCGACGTCGCGGACGTCGGCGTGGACGAAGTCGGTGGCGCCGTCGGGTCCGCTGGTCAGCAGGGTGCGGGCGTGCGCCTGGACGAGCGGGTCGTAGTCGACGTAGACGATGCGGGCGGTCGGCGTCACCGCCTGCGCCACCTCGTGGGTGTTGTTCGCGGTGGTCTCGTCGATCGGGCTCACCGCGTCACCTTTCGATAGACGCGCACAGATTACCGTCGATCCGGGTCGCGGAGGGCGACCGCCGCGACCACGCCGCACCCCACGAACACCGCGGCGCCGACCGCGACCGGGACGGCGATGTGCACGGTCGCCAGCAGGCCGCCCGCCACCGAGCCGACCACCAGGCCGAGCAGGCCCAGCACCCGTGTCGCGGCGTTGACCCGGCCGCGGAGGCCGTCCGGCACCAGCGGCTGCCGCAGCGACACCGAGCAGACACCCCAGACCACCGCGTGCAGGATGTACAGCGCCAGCAGCCCCGCGGCGACCACGGCGTCCGTCGTCACCGACAGTGCGGCCAGCGACGCGGCGCCGAGGCCGAGGCTCGCCACGATCGTCCAGCGGTAGCCGATCCGGGCCCGGATCGGGGCGGCCACGGCCGTGCCGGCCAGGCCGCCGAGCGCCGACGCCGCGAGGATCACGCCGTAGCCGGTGCCGTCGAGGCCGAGCCGCTCGTCGGCGAACAGCACGAGGATCGAGAACGGCACCATGTAGCCGACGCGAGCAACGGCATCGACACGAACGCGAGGCCGTCGGCCAGGTTGGACATCGCGTTCGCGCTCCACAGCGCCCCGAACCCCCGTGTCATCCGTGATCAGGTCGGCGGGTCTTCCGCCGGGCCGAGGAGGTCCCAGCGGTTGCCGGCGAGGTCGAGGAACACCGCGACGCGGCCGTACGGTTCGGCGCGGGGTTGCGTGACGAACGGGACGCCGGCGTCGACCATCCGACCGTAGGTCGCGTCGAAGTCGTCCACGCGCAGGAAGAATCCGACCCGGCCGGCCGCCTGCTGGCCCACGGCGGCGCGTTGGTCGTCGCCGTCGGCGCGGGCGAGGAGGATGCCGGTCTGCGCGCCCGGCGGCCGGACGACCACCCACCGCTTGGGCCGCCCGTCGTTGGTGAGCGACGGCACGTCCTCGACGAGGTCGAAGCCGAGGACGCCCGTGAAGAAGGCGATCGCGGGGTCGTACTCGTCGACGATCAGGGCCACCAGGTCGATCCGCATCGCGGAAGCCTATGCCGATCATCGCGGTACGGTCGGCCGGTGACAGCATGGATCACCCGCTTCGATCCGCCTCCCGGTGAGCCGGCGGGGAACGTGGTACGGGTCGCCGTCAAGGATGCCATCGACGTCGCCGGCAGCGTCACCACGGCCGGGTGCGTGGCGGTCCGGGCCCGGGCCGTCCCCGCGACCGTCGACGCGGCGTGCCTGGCCGGCGTCCGCGCGGACAGGACCGCCGTCATCGTGGGCAAGACGACGCTCACGGAGCTCTGCGTCAGCCCGGTCGGCGACAACCCGGTCTTCGGGACCCCGGTCAATCCGCTGGCGCCCGATCGCATTCCGGGCGGCTCGTCCAGCGGCAGCGCGGTCGCGGTCGCCGCCGGGGAGGCCGACGTCGCGTTGGGCACCGACACCGGCGGGTCGGTCCGCATTCCGGCCGCCTGCTGCGGCGTCGTCGGGTTGAAGCCCACCTGGGGGCGGATTCCGACCGCCGGCGTCTGGCCGCTCGCGCCCAGCCTCGACGTCGTCGGTGCGCTGGCCCGCGACGTCGCCGGGGTCGTGACCGGCATGCGGCTGCTGGAGCCGGGATGGTCGGTCGCCGCCCGCCCGGCCGGCACCGTCGGACGGTTGCGGTTCGCCGGGGTCGAGGCCGTGGTGGATGAGCGGGTGGACGCGGCGCTGAGCGCCGCCGGTCTCGACGTGTGCGAGGTGGAGCTGCCCGGCTGGGACGCGACCGTCGACGCGTTCTACGCGATCATCCTCGGCGAACTGTGGCGCGCCCACCACGGTCTCCTCGACGCCGCGGGGGTGGGCGACCACGTCAATGGCGGCATCCGCGTGGGCCGGGCGATCACCGACGAGCGGCTCGACGAGGCGTACTCCGCCCGCCTGGCGTGGCGGGCGGAGCTCACCGCCGTCCTCGAGAATGTCGACGTTCTCGCGCTGCCGACGCTCCCGACGCAACCACCGACCCTCGACGACTACGCCCACCACCGGCTGACCGAACTGACCGCGCCGGTCAACCTCGCCGGCAACCCGGCGCTGTCGATGCCGGTGCCGTCGCCCGGGCTGCCCGTGCCGGTGAGCCTGCAGCTGATCGGGCCGATGGACGGCGAGGACCTGCTCTGCGCCACCGCGCTCGCGATCGAGGCGCGGCTCACCCGCCCGGGGCCGGCGATCACTCGCCCGGGGCCAGGACTGATGCCATGAGCCGGGCCGCGTCGGCGATCAGCGGGTTCGTGACCGGCGCGTCCTTCGTCGCCTTGGTCGACAGCACCGCCAGCACGACCGGGGTGCCCCGGGTGGTCCAGGCGACGCCGACGTCGTTGGCGGTGGCGTAGTCGCCGGTGCCGGTCTTGTCGCCGATGACCCAGCCCGACGGCAGGCCGGCGCGGAACCGTGCGGCGCTGGTGGTGTTGCCCTTCAGCCAGGTGACGAGCTGCTCGCGGTCGCCGCCGGACAGCGCGCCGCCGAGCGTCACGCGCTCGTAGCCGCGGCCGATCGCGTCCGGGGTGGTGGTGTCGCGCAGGTCCCCGGGGACGGCGGTGTTCAGGTCGGTCTCCCAGCGGTCGAGCCGGCTGACGTCGTCGCCGATCGAGCGGAGGAACCGGGTCAGGCCCGCCGGTCCGCCGATCTGGCGGAGCAGCAGGTTGCCGGCGGTGTTGTCGCTGTACTGGATCGCGGCGGCGCAGGCGTCGCCCAGGGCGATGCCGGTGTCGACGTGCTGGCCGGTGATCGGCGAGTTCGGCAGGATGTCCGCGGGCGGGAAGGCGATCACCGTGTCGAGGCCGGTCCGGGCGCGCAGCACGGCGGCCGCGGCGAGCGCCTTGAACGTCGAGCACATCGCGAACCGCTCGTGCGCCCGGTAGGCGACGACCCGGCCGGTCCGGAGGTTGCGGCCGTAGACGCCGAGGCGCGCTTCGTGCGTCTGCTCGAGCTCGCGGAACCGGGCGTCGAGATCGGTGGGCGCGGCCGTCGCGGGGTGTGCCGCGGCGGACGCGGTGGCGGCGACCACCGAGGTCGCGACGCCGACCTTGAGCAGGCCGCGGCGGGTCACAGAAGGTGCGTTGGTCATGCGCCCAGCCAAACAGGACGCGGGCGATCATGTCCAAGATGCATTATTGAAGGAGCCATGACTATTTGATATAGATGCCGGGTGGACCTGCTCGCGCACCTCGCCGCGTTCGTCGCGGTGGCCGACGAGGCGAGCTTCTCCCGCGCCGCCGACCGGCTCGGGATCGCCCAGCCGCTGCTGAGCCGGCGGGTGAAGACCCTCGAGGACCACTTCGGCGCTCCGCTGTTCGACCGTTCGCCCCGGCAGGTCGCCACCACCGAGTTCGGCCTGCTGCTCCTGCCGTACGCGCACGACGTCCTCGACCGCACCCAGCGGCTGCGGCACGTCGCCCGGTCGGCGCGGGAGTCGGCGGCCCTCGCGGTCGGCGTCCCCGCGGACTGCGACCCGGCGGCGCTGGCCCGGATCATCCGCGCCGGCACCGACCACGACCTGACGCTGAGCGTCCGCGAACTGCCGCCGGACGCGCGGGCGGCCGGGATCACGGACGGGTCGCTGGCGTACGCGCTGGTGCGGGTCCCGCCGGAGAACGCGCGGGTGCGGGTGCCGCTGGGGCTCGCGTCCGGGCCGTCGGAAACCGCGGGACGGTCGCACGCCGTCCACCTCGAAGACCTGCGACCGCGCCGCGGCCGCCCAGCCGACGCGCCGCCCCGCTCGGCGGCCGTCGTGTCGCCGAGCCGGGCAGCCCCGACGCCGCCGATCCTCACGATGGCCGAGGACGACGTGCCGGCCGGCCGCGACCGGCTCGACCGCGCCGCCGCCCGGGCCGGCCTGCCGTCGTCGCGGCTGCGGCCGGCCGGATCGTCGGCGTCCGCGCTCGCCGAGACGCTGGCCGGGCGGGCCCTGCTGCTGTGCGCCGCGCCGTTCGCCCGCCGCCACGGCGCGGCCTGGGCGCCGCTCGCCGACGCGTCCCTGCACCGCGGCTACGACGTCGCGGCGTCGGTGTCCCGCGAGACACCCGACTGGCTGGTCGCGGCGCTGGCCGGTGCGGTGGGCGCCGTACGGACCCGTACGGCCGTACGGCACGGTACAGACCGCTTGGCGGCACGCGGATGACCGTTGTACCGACCTTCGTGGCTGGCGACGGTGACCTGCTCGAGGTCGCCGAGTCGATCGCGGCGGACTGGGCGTCGCTCGGGATCCGTGGATCGTTCCTCGCGCGTGACCTCGACACCGGCGAGCACCTCGGCTTCGACGTCGACGTGCCGGTCCCGCTCGCGTCGGTGATCAAGGTGCCGCTCGCGCTCGTCGTGCTCGACCTCGTCGCGCGCGGCGACCTCGACGCCGCCCGACCGGTGACCGTCGACCCGGCCGCCGCCAGCGTCGGGCCCACCGGGCTGGCCGCCTTCCGGCACCCGGCCACCGTCGCGGTCGGCGACCTGCTGCTCCTGATGCTCGCGGTCAGCGACAACGCCGCCGCCGACACCCTGCTCGACCTCGTTCCCCCGCCCGATGTCGACGCCCGCCTGCGGGAGTGGGGCTGCACCGGCATCCGCGTCCGGCACCGGCTCAACCGGATGTACGAGTGCGCGGCGGGCGTCTCCGGCAACGACTTCGCGCTCGCCCTGGAACTCGCCATCCGCGACGAGCGCACCGGCCACCACACCATCGAGACGCTCGACCCGGCCCACGCCAACCTCGGGTCGGCCGCCGCGCTCGTCGACCTGCTCCAGCGCGTCTGGCGCGACGAGGTCGCCCACCCCGACGCCACGGCCGAACTCCGTCGCCTGATGTCCCAGCAGGTCTTCACCCACCGCCTGGCCAACGAGCTGCGCGCCGACACCCTTCAGGTCAGCGGCAAGACCGGCACGTTCCTCCACCTCCGCCACGAGATCGGCGTCGTCGAGGCCGAAACCGGCGAACGGATCGCCATGGCCGCCCTCACCCGCGCCGACCGCCGCGCCCGCCAGGCGCCCGACATCGACCAGGCCATCGGCACCGCCGCCCGGGATGCCTTCGAGGCCCTCCGCAACCACGGACCCTGACGCCTGTTGCAGTGTCCCGATACCACCGCAGAAGGCGTGGCGCTTCGCTGTCGATGAATCGCGGTCAGCGCACCGAGCGGCTGGCCCGACGAGCCCACGGGGCAAGGAAGGTGCGGGTCAGATTTATCGGCATCCCGGTTTATCGGCATCCCGGTGAACCGATCCATTCCTCGAACGGGTGACCGACTCCGAACCAGGAGCTGTGCCAGACCGTCCATAGTGGAGCGACGGGTGACGCCGGCCGCGTGGGCCAGTGAGGACGGGGCAGCGGATCAATAGTCCGTCGGGGGCGGGTGCGGTAGGGCATGCGCGCCCTCCGGGCGCAGGCCGTCGAAGATGATGGCGAGGTACCGGCGCCACAGGTCGGGTGGGGCGTTCGGGACGTAGGTGGTCACGTAGTTCGGCGCGCACATCAGCAGGATCACGTCGGCGCCGGTGACGTCCGTCCGGACCGCGCCGTGCTCCCGCGCCCGGTCGACCAGCCGGTGCACGGTGTCGAACATCCGGGTGCGGGCCTCGGTGACGTCGGTGGTCAGCGCGCTGTGCAGGAACGTCAGGTCGCGTTGCTGCCGCTGGTGGGCGGCCACGGTGAGGAACTCCAGCAGCGCGTCACCGGCGTCGGGGGCGTCGAGCAGCCGCTCGCCGGCGGTGGTGAGCTCGTCGATCCGGTCGAGGACGATCGCCGCCAGCAGGTCCTCCTTCGTCGCGAAATGCCGGAACACCGTCCCCTTGCCGAGGCCGGCCCGCCGGGCGATGTCGGCGACCGACGCGTCCAGGCCGCGTTCGGCGAACTCGTCCGCGGCGGCGGCCAGGAGGAGGCGACGGTTGCGCGCCGCGTCGGTTCTGAGGGGACGGGTCACGCGGCGACCCTAGCAAGTTGACCGCCCGGTCCGCTTTTGCTAGCGTCCCCCGCGAAACATGACCGCCCGGTCCGTTTCAGCGAAAGAGGAGACGACGATGAAGGCTGTCGTGGTGAACGCCTACGGGCCGCCCGAGACGTACACGGTCGGCGAGGTGCCGACGCCCCGGCCCGGTCCGGGTCAGCTGCAGGTGCGCATCGCCGCCGCCTCGATCAACCCGGGCGACCTGCGGCTGCCCAGCGGCGACTTCCACGCGGTCACCCCGCTGCCGTTCCCGCACGTGCCCGGCAACGACTTCGCCGGCACCGTCACCGAGGTGGGCGCCGGGGTGACGACGTTCGCGGTCGGCGACGAGATCTTCGGGTTCGCCGCGCCGCGGGCGTTGCGCGCCATGGTCGGCGCCCGGCCGTCGGTGGGCACCGGCACGCTGGCCGAGTACGCGGTGGTGGAGGCCGACACCCCGTTCCTCGCGCACCGCCCGGCCGGGCTGCCCGTCGAGGAGGCGGCGGCGCTGCCGACCGTCGGGTTGACGGCGCGGGCGTTGATGGCCGTTGCCGGGGTCGAGCCGGGGGAGACGGTGCTGGTGATCGGCGCGACCGGCGGCGTCGGCACCACCGTCGTCCCGTTGCTCGCGGCGGCGAAGGCCCGCGTGACCGCGACCGCGACCGACGCGGACGCCGCCCTCCTGCGCACGCTCGGTGCTGCGGAGACCATCGGCTACGCCGGGTCGGAGTACCCGGCGGACGTCGACGTGGTGCTCAACCTCGTCGTGCCCGGCGACCGGCTCGCCGGCTTGGCGCGGGCGCTGCGGCCCGGCGGTCGTCTCGTCACGATCACGTTCCCGGTGCCGCAGCCGGAGTGGCTCGGCCGCGACGACGTCGACCTGCGGTTCGTCCTCGACATGGACGGCGTCCACGGCGGGATGCGCGAGGTCGCGCTCGACGGGTTGACCGCGGTGATCGGCGGCCGCTACTCCCTCGACGACGGCGTGCGGGCGATCGTCGACTTCGCCGGCCGGCACACCACCGGCAAGCTGGTCGTCACGATGTGAGCCACCCCGATACGCTCCTCGGCATGTCGACGCCGCCCGATGAGCCGGGAACCGGGCCCGAACGCATCGGGGACGCGCAGCGGGCGGCCGTGCTCGACCTGGTCGACCGCGCGTACGTCGAGGGGTTCCTCGACAGCGGTGAGCACGAGACCCGCCGCGCCGGCGTGACGGGGTCGAAGGCGGTCGCGGAGCTGCACGCGCAGGTCGCCGACCTGCCGCCGCAGTTCCACTGGGTCCCCGCCCACCACCCCGTGCCGCCGTCCAACCGGGGCATGGCGGTGATGAGCGTCGTGCTCGGGGTGGTGTCCATCCCGATGTTCCTGTGCCTGGGCACCGGCGCGGCCGTCGGCGGGCTGGCCGTGTTCGCCGGGACCCGCGCGCTGCGCCAGGACTCCTCCCGGCCGACGGCGATCGCCGGCATCGTGCTCGGCGCGGTCGGCGTGGTGCTGGGGCTGGGGTTCCTCGCCCTGCTGGTCTTCTCGTCGGACCAGACCACCGTCCGGACCAGGTGACGGCGTCAGTCCCGGTTGCGGCGGCTGTGGGCGCGCACGCGGACGCGGTTGCCGCAGACGGCGCTGTCGCACCAGCGGCGGTCGGGGCGGGACGCGACGAAGAGCTTGCGGCAGTCCTCTCCCCGGCAGGCGGCGAACGACGGGCCGGTCACCACGAGGTCGACCGCGGCCGAGACGAGATGGTGCGCGATCACCGCGGCCGCCGTGCCGTCGGCCGGGACGGCGAGGGTGAGCCGATCCCCGTGCCAGCGCAACTCCGGCTCCCGCGCCGGACGCACGAGTAGCGCTGGGTCGGGCCGGTGGCCGGCGGCGACGTCGCGCAACAGCAGTTGCAGGTCGTCGCGGGTGCTCCGCAGTGCGAGCAGGCCGTCGGCGTCGACGGCGTGGCCCGCCGGGCGCAGGCCGGGCCAGGCGTCGACCCAGGCGCGCCACTCGGTGAGAGTCGCGATGCGGTCGCGATCCGCGGACGAGCGGGTGTTCGCGAACGCGATCGCGACCGGTTCAGCCGGCATCGCGGGACCGCAGCACGTTGCGGCCCGCGGTCCCGTCGGACCACGTGAAGTCCTCGATCAGCCGCAGGTGTCCGTCGGCCGCCGGTTCGACGCGCATGGTGGCCGTGCCGGTCCGCGCGCGGCCGTCGACGCCGACCTGGGCGTACGCGGTGGTCACGCGGTCGTCGACGCGGGACCCGAGCAACGTGCCCCGGCCGATCGGGCCACCGGCGTAGCTGGCCTCGACCGCCCCGGCGTGCTCGCGGAACTCGAACACGGTGCCGGCGGTGATCGCGCTCGCGGCCGACGTCTGCTCGACGTCGAACACGCGCAGGTCGAGGTCGAGCGGGTCACTGCCGACCGGCCGGCGCAGCTCGTCGATCAGGGCGTGGACGGCGGCGGCGAGCTCCAGCGGGTAGCCGAGGTAGTCGAAGATGCCGCCGCGGCCCGGATTGTCGCCGCAGACGACGAAGACCCCGCTCCCCAGGCGCTGCTTGATCACCGTTGCCAGCCACCCGACGTAGCCGCTGTTGTCGACGTCCGGCGCGAACGTGCTCATCGTGAGGCCGAACCGCTCGCCGGAGTCGCGCGCGGCGGGCACCAGGGCGCACCAGCCGTCGACGTCCCGGACCGTGGCGATGGCGTCGGCGGACGGCGCACCGGCGATGCGCCGGAAGCACCAGGCCCCGGGCAGGTGGGCGAGCCGGGTGGTGCGCAGCACCGCCCGCAGCCGCCGTTCCGACTCGACCGGACGCTCCGCGGAGATCGACACCATGCCCGCAGTATAGCTAATGGGAAGTCCCATTAGCTCCGGCGTTCGGAATCAATCGGGGTCGTTGGATTCAGGGGGCGATGTCTGATATCAAGATTCCACCCGGTGGGGGAGGGGCCCGAACGTTGCATGTCACCAGAACCGTCGCGAGCGACGGTGTCACGACGGTCGCCCTGAGCGGTGACGTCGACATGGTCGTCGCCGACGGGCTGCTCGGCGCGTTGTCGGAGGTGATCGACGACGCCGCGACCACCGGCGTGGTCATCGACATGTCCCGCGTCCGGTTCTGGGACTCGTCCGGTGTCGGCGCGCTGGTCACCGCGTACCGCAGGGCGTCCGAGCGCGGCACCTCGCTCGTGATCGGCGACATGTCGGAACAGGTCCGCCAGATCCTGCGCCTCACCGGCCTGCTCGACCTGCTCACCGACCGCCGCACGGTGCGCCGAATTCAGGGTTGATTCGTAGCTTTCCCTGAGGGCGACCCACGGTCTGCCGACCACACTGGACGGACAGCCCAAGGAGGTCGCCATGTCCGTTCGTCGCACCCTCGGCGTCGTCGGGGCCGTGCTGGCCGGCACGGTCACCGCGTCCGGGTCGAGCGTCCCACCGGCCGATCCGAAGACGGTACGCGCGCTGCTCGTCGAGATCGGCCTGCTGCGGCGGCACGCGGCCGAGGCCGCGGTGCCGGTCGCGCTGCGTCGGTTCCAGGCCCGGGTCGGGGTGACGGTGGACGGCGTTGCCGGTCCGGAGACGTGCCACGCGCTGGCCCGTTACGCTCGTGAGGCGCGGGAACTGCAGGCCCTGGGCCTGGCCGCATAGCGTCCCCGCACCTCCCCCGAAAGGCGGACATCGGGTCCGTCGTCCGGCCCCCCGGCGCCAGTCAGAGTGACCCGGGGGCACGGTGACGGGAAACGGGGCGGATCGGGGTTTGGATCAGGTGTGGCATCGCGCTGGCCGCTGGGTGACAGCGGCCGTTCTCCTCGCCCTGGCCCCGCTGCCGGTGCGCGTCGGCCAGACCCTGCTGGCCGATCGCGGCGCCACCCCGCTGACCGCCAGCGCCGTCGCGATCGCCGCCGCCGTCACCGTCGCGTGCCTGGTCGGAAGCGTGACCGCGCTCCGGTTGGCGTACCGCCCGGTCCGGGACGAGCGGGCCACGCACCAGTCGGCCCGGCAGTCGGCTCGGCAGTCGGCCCGGCACTCGGTCCGGGGTCCGGAGCGGCGGGTCGCGGTGCTGCCGAAGCAGGCGCGGCGCCGCTCCGGGTAGACCCCGACCCATTCATATCGACGAGGGTCGACATTAAGGTGTATGGACACCCACCCTTGCGAGGTTTCGATGAAACGTTCCAACCGGGCGGTCGGGGCCGCCGCGTCGATCGTGCTGGCGACGGCCGCCACCGTCGCCGGTGGGCCGGTGCCGCCGGCCGCCGCGGCAGCCCCGACGGTCAGCCACCTCGGTACCAGCACGCTGACCACCACCGGCCGCACCGCGGTGAGCTACTCCGGCCTCATGAACGGCGAGTCGTTCCAGCAGGACGGCATCGTCACGGCCAACGGCTGGCAGTACGCCGCGTTCTGGGACGAGAGCGGCTACGTCAACCTGTCGCGCCGGCAGCTGCCGTCCGGCGGGTGGCAGAACCTGCGGCTGACCGACTACCGCACCACGTCGACGGACTCGCACAACGTCATCTGCATCGGGATCTCGCCCCGCGACGGCACCGTCCACCTGGCCTTCGACATGCACTCCAACCAGTTCAAGTACCGCCGCTCGGTGGCCGGGCTGGCGACGAACGCCGCGGCCTGGGCCGCCGGCAGCTTCGGCGCCGTGCAGAACAGCATCGCCGGCACGGCGATGCCGACCGTGACCTACCCGCAGTTCCTCGCCGCCCCCGACGGGACGCTGCAGCTGGCGATCCGCACCGGTGTGAGCGGCAACGGCGACGAGGTGCTCTACGAGTACACCACCAACGGAACCTGGACCTACGTCGGCGAGTTCATCGACGGGACGTCGTACGACAACAACGCCTACCTGTTCGGCATCGAGTACGACCGGGAGGGGCTGCTGCACGCCACCTGGACCGTCCGCGAGACGTCGAACGGCAGCAGCAACCACGACCTCTACTACGCCTACAGCCGCGACAAGGGGCGGACCTGGCGCGACAACGCCGGAACCGTGCAGGCGCGCCCGTTGGCGTCGAACGCCGCCGGCCTCCGGGTCTGGCCGAACAGCCAGAACCGCGGCCTGATGAACCAGGAGTCGCAGGTCGTCGACTCGACGGGGGTGGTGCACGTTCTCCAGTCGCACCTGCCGGCGAACACGCCGAGCGTCACCGATTTCAACACCGCCCGCAACAGCGCGGTGCTCGTGCACTACTGGCGCGACAAGGCGTCGAAGGTGTGGAACCAGCGGTATCTCGGGTGGACCGAGGGCCTGAGCCGCGGCGACATCGCCGTCGACGCGCGCGACAACCTGTATGTCGTGAGTGGACACTCGGGCACCAACGTCCTGCAGATCGCGACCGCGTCGAAGGCGTCGGGCTGGTCGGACTGGACCGTGCGGAACCGGTCCGGTGCCCAGTACATGTCGGACCCGCTGATCGACCACGCGCTGCTGGTGTCGCAGAACATCCTGAGCGTCTACTGTCCGCGGGTCGGCGGCAGCCGGATCGACGTTCAGAACTGGTCCACCGCCTAGGAAGGAAGCTCACGCAGCCGGCGGAGCGGGGTGAACAGCAACGCGACGCCCACCAGCGCCAGGAACGTCGCCGCGCACCAGATCGCCGGCCGCACGCCCAGCCAGGCCGCCAGCGCGCCGCCGGCCAGCGCCCCGACGGGCATCGTCCCGAAGTTCAGCAACTGCATGCTCGCCACCACCCGCCCCAGCAGGTGGTGCGGCGTGTAGGCCTGCCGCCAACTGCCCTTGATGACGTTCCCGGCCACCACGCCGGTCCCCACCAGGACCCCGCCGGCGACGGCCGCGGCGAGGCGGGGACCGGCGCCGGTCAGCGGGATCAGCAGCGACGACGGCATCGCGACCAGTTGGCACAGCAGGATCGCCCGGGCGGTGCCGAACCGCCGCCCGAGCGCCGGCGCCAGGGTCGCCCCGACGGCACCGCCGACGCTCATCGCCGCCACGATCCCGCCCACGCCGCCCGGGCTCAGCCCGACCTCACGGGCCAGGAACACCACCAGGATCGACTGGTAGGCGACCAGGCCCAGGTTGCTCGCCGCGCCGTAGACGGCGAACAGCCGCAGGTACCGGTCGCGGCTGACGAACCGGATCCCGTCGGCCACCGCGCGTCGCAACGGCGGACGGCCGACGGGTCGTGGGCGCCTAGCGGGCCGGATCGCGGCCAGGCACAGCGCGGACGCGAGAAACGTCGCCGCGTCGAACACCAGCGCCCAGACCGCGCCGACGGCGCCGGCGATCAGGCCGGCCAGGCCCGGTCCGCCGACCTGGGCGGCGGCCTCCGTGCCCTGCAGCCGGGCGTTGCCGGCCGGCAGGTCGGTGGGTCGGAGCAGGGTGGGCAGGAACACCTGGTACGCGGTCTTGAAGAAGACGCTCGCGGTGCCGGTGCCGAAGGCCACCGCGAACAGGTGCGGCAGGGACAGCGCGCCGGTGCCGGCCGCGACCGGCACGCTCAGGTACAGCAGCAGCGACGCGACGTCGCAGTAGATCATCAGCGGCCGGGGCGGCAGCCGGTCGACCCAGGCGCCGGCCGGCAGGCCGATCAGCAGCCAGGGGAGCCAGGCGGCGGCCGACAGCAGCGCGACCTGGAACGCCGTGGCGTCGAGCACGGTGAGCGCCACCAGCGGCAGCGCGACCGACGTGACGCTGCTGCCGAGGTCGCTGGCCGCCTGTCCGGTCCACAGCAGGCGGAAGTCCCGGCCGCCCACCCGGCCGGGCGCCGCGCGGGGGATCGCGGTGGTCGTCATGCCGGGTCCCCACTTCGTGGTGACCCGCCCTGACCGGGCGGGCTCTGCTGAATGATGCCCTCGCGCAAGCGCTCGGTCATGGCTGTGCCGGGACGCCGTGGGCGAAGAAGAACACCGGTTCGCGCGGCGCGCCGTCGTCGGGGACCGCACGGGTCGCCCACCGGTCGACGAGGGTCTGCAGGTCGCGTTCGAAGGCGGCCAGTTCCGCGGGCGTCATCGAGAACCACTTGTCGGTGGAGAACGCCGCGTCGCCCCAGACCGCCTGCCGGTCGTCGGGCTCGGCGTACCAGCCGCGGACCAGGCCGACGTGGCGGTCGAGGTTGATCGACGCGGCGGCGCTGGCGACGGCCTGCCCCACCGGGTCGTCGGCGAAGTCCGAGTCGGTCCAGCGCAGGCTGCGGGACGCCAGTTCCCACCAGCGCTCGCGCCGGTTCCGGGCCCGCTCCGGCACCTCGACGATCAGCCCGGCCTCGGCGAGGACCTTGAGGTGGTGGCTGATGTTCGCGACGGCCTGTTCGGTGTGCGTCGCCAGCGCGGTCGCCGTGGCCGGGCCGTGGACCCGCAGGACGTCCATGAGCCGCCGCCGCAACGGGTGCGAGGCGGCGGCCAGGACGCGGGAGTCGCGGACCCGGGTCACATCGTCGTTCGGCATGGGTCCACGGTGACATAACAAGAGACGTTGCGCAACAGCTCTTGCGCAACGCCTCTTGCTAGATGGTCAGACGGGCGCGGTGAACGTGTACGAGCCCGCGCCGACGTGGAACGTGCGTCCACCCATCGGAACCGCCTGCGCGGGCGCGGTCACGCTGCCGGCACCGGGCACGGTGACCGACGCGGCGACGCCGGCCGGAACCGTCACCCGCAGCGTCACCACCGATCCCGCGACCGACCAGTCGCTGACCGCGCGGCCGTACGGCGTCTCGAAGGCCGACGCCGCCGACGTGAGACCACCGCCGACCACCGGCGCGATCTGCAGCGCCGCGTAGCCGGGCGCCGCCGGCGCGAGCCCGCCGACCCGCCGGTAGAGGAAGTCGCCGACGGACCCCAACCCGTAGTGGTTGAACGAGTTCATGCCGGGGTCGTTGAACGTGCCGTCGGTCCGGATGCCGTCCCAGCGTTCCCAGATCGTCGTGGCGCCCCGGCCGTTCATGTAGCCCCAGCCGGGGAAGCCGGGCTGCAGCAGGATCTGGTACGCGGTGGCGGCGTGCCCGTTGTCGGCGAGCACCGGCAGCAGGTTCTCCACGCCGAGGAAGCCGACCGTGAGGTGACCGCCGGCGGCGTTCACCCGGGCGACCAGTTTGTCGGCGACGGCCTGGGTGCGGTTGCCCGTGAGGCCGAACGCCAACGCCAGCACGTAACCCGTCTGCGTGTTGCCGCTGACGGTCCCGTCGGCCGCGACGAACCGGCCGGCGAACGCGGCCGCGACGCGGTCGGCCAGGGTGCCGTACGACGCGGCCTCGGCCGTCCGCCCGGTGGCAGCGGCCATCCGCGACACCAGCCGTGCCGACCACGCGAAGAACGCCGTCGAGATGAGGTCCTGCGCGGTGTTGTCGTTGACGTTGAGCCAGTCGCCGTACGTCGTCTGGTTGCGGATCAGGTCGGCGCCCGACGTCGCCCGCAGGTAGTCGACCCAGCGCGCCATCGCCGTGAAGTTCTCGTCGACGACGCGCAGGTCGCCGTACCGCTGCCACAGCGTGTACGGCACGATGACCCCCGCGTCGCCCCAGCCCGCCGCACCCGCGCCGCAGCACACGTTCGGCGCCACGTCGGTGAAGGCGCCGTCGGCCCGCTGCGCGTCGACGAGGTCGTCGGTGTACTTGTCCAGCAACGCCTGCATGTCGACGTTGAACGTCGACGTGGCCGCGAAGATGGCGATGTCGCCGGTCCAGCCGAGGCGTTCGTCGCGCTGTGGACAGTCGGTCGGGATCGTCAGCATGTTCGACCGTTCGCCCCAGAGGATGTTGTGCTGCACCTGGTTCACCAGCGCGTTGGAGGTGGTGAGCGTGCCGAGTTGGGTGCCGCTGGTCCAGGCCGCGCGTCCGGTCACCGTCGGCGCCGACGCGGTGCCGGTGACCTCGACGTACCGGAACCCGTGCACGGTGAACCGCGGCTCGTACGTCTCCGTGCCGCCGGTTCCGGCGAGCGTGAACCGGTCGGTGGCCTGTGCCGCCCGCAGGTTCGCGGTGTAGAGCGTCCCGTCGGGGTTGAGCACCTCGGCGTGCCGGACGGTGAGCGTGGTTCCCGCCGGCCCGCTCGCCGCGATCCTGGTCCAGCCGGTGAAGTTCTGCCCGAGGTCGAACACCCACCGGCCCGGCTGCGGCTGCGTCACCGCCACCGGCGCGAAGTCGCGCTGCACGGTGACGCCATTGTCCACTTGGGACACCAGGGTCGGTTTGGCGCCCGCCTTGACTTGCACGGGTTCCCAGACGGAGTCGTCGAAGCCGGGCTGGTCCCAGCCGGCGACGGCCAGCCGCGCGTCGTAGGTCTCGCCGTGGTACAGGTCGTCGGAACGGATCGGGCTTCCGGCGGTCCGCCACGTGCCGTCCGTGCGGACGGTCGCGGTGGTTCCGTCGGTGTAGGTGACGACGAGCTGAGCGCCGTACCACGGCTGCGTGCCGTACCGCTGGTTGCCGGCGAAGCCGAGACTGCCGGAGTACCACCCGTTCCCGAGCCAGGCGCCGAGCACGTTGTCACCCTGGCGCAGCATCGGGGTGACGTCGTACACCTTGTACTGCAGGCGTTTGGTGTAGTCGGTCCAGCCGGGTGCGAGCACGTCGGCGCCGACCTTCGTGCCGTTGATCCGGGTCTCGTGCAGGCCCAGGGCGGTGGTGAGCAGGCGCGCCTGTTGGACCGGCTTGGTGACGCCGAATGCCTTGCGCAGCAACGGCGCCGGCCCGCTCACGGCCACACCGGAGGCCCATGGCCCGCTGCCGTACGTCGCGACCGCCCGGGCGGCGGGCCACGCTCCGTCGTTGAAGCCGACCGTGGTCCACCCCGCGGCTGCGCTGGGGAACGCCTTCCACGCTGCGTCCGTCACAATGGTTGTTCCGCCGGAAGCCGTGAGTTTCGCGACCACGCCGGCCGGCGACTGGGTGGTGTTCTCCGCCGCGACCGCGATCACGTTGGTGCCGGCCACGAGCCGGCCGCGCAGGTCGACCACCGCGGCCCGGCGCCAGGAATCCGTGACGCGCGGCGACGCGCTCACCGGAACGCCGTTGACCCACACGTCGGCGGTGTCGTCGCCGGTGATGACGAGTTGCGCGTTCGGCGGGGCGGACGGGAGGCTGAACGTGCGCCGGAAGTAGCGCGTCGCGGGTGGCACGCCCGCGGCCGGATCGCCTTCGGGGTACCAGATCCAGGTGGCGCCGACGAGGTCGAGGCCGGTCGCGGTCCGGCCGACGAAATCGGCTGTCCACTGTGTACTCGACTGCAGCAGACCGGTTTCGAAGGACCGGGTGGCACTCCACGCGCCGGTGCGGCCCTCGGCGTCGAAGACGCGCACACGCCAGTAGTACCGCCGGAGGCTGGTGAGCGGCGGGCCGCCGTACGCGACGTCGACCTGTTGCGCCGTCGCGACCCGGCCGGTGCTCCACACGTCACCGGTGTGCGCGGTGGTCGTGGAGACCGTGAGTTCGTAGCCGGCCTGGCGTTGCCCGGTCGCGGAAGACGCGAGCTTCCACCCGAACCGGGGACGCGCCGCGTCGACGCCGAGCGGATCCGTCCGCCGTTCCACGGTGGCCGACGCGACCGTCAGTGGTGACGCGGCGTCCGGGTTCGGCGCCGACACGTCGGAGTTCCAGGGGGAGATGCCGTACGCGCCGGAGTCGCGCGCCGGCGTCCACCCGCTCTCGCCGAATCCCGGTTGTTCCCACCCCGATGCCGGGTCGCGGCCGGACCGCCACGCCGCGTCGGTGACGAGTTCCGTCGTGCCGCCGGCCGCGACCACCCGCAGCCGGCCGAGCACGCCGGCCGGCCCGTCGGCGGTGTTGCGGGCGGCGACCGCGATCGTGTTGGTTCCGGTGCTCAGGTTCGCGCGCAGGTCGAGGTACAGCGCCTGGTGCCACGAGTCGCCGGTCCGCGGTGACGCGCCGACGGGCTTGCCGTTGAGCCAGACGTCGACGCTGTCGTCACCGGTGACGACGAACTGCGCCTCGCTGACCGCTCCACTGTGGACGGTGAACGTCGTGCGGAAGTAGCGCGACGCGGCCGGGACGGAGACGCGGGGATCGCCCTCCGGGTACCAGATCCAGTGCGCCCCGGCGAGGCTGACCGGTGCGGCCGTGGCCGCATGGGGGAAGGGGACGACGAGCAGGGCCGCGACGAGCACGGCGGTGAGGAATGCCGGGCGCAGCGCGCGGCGTCGTGGGGAGGCCGCCGGGCGCAGCGCGCGGCGATGTGTCAGGGGCATGGGCGGTGCTCCTGTCCAGGGGTGTATGAAGTTGCGACCAGATCGCGTGAATCGTTTCATTAAAACGTTTCACGCATCGGGCCGTGTCGATACTGTAGTGAGGCCCGCCCCGATGCGCAACGTCCTCCGGAGGACCCGCCGCTGTTCGACTGGTTCTCGCAGCGCAGTCCCGGACGCCTCGGGTACATGGTCGAGAGCCTGGTGCAGGTGAAATCGAAGCTGACCAACGAGGTCGGCGAGATGGCCCGGGCCGCCGCCGACGTCAACGACTGGGAGGGAACCGCGGCCGGAGTTCGGGCACACCAGTGGCTGGAGCGTCGTCCTCGCGGTCGTCGGGGCCATCGCGGCGGTCGTCAGCGACATGCTCAAGACCGAGCGCACGCTGGCCGAGCGGCTCGCGCAGGACATGGCGATCGTCCGCGCCAACCGGCACACTCACCTGCTGCCCGATCGGCCCGACGCGTCGCGCGATCCGATCCTCAGCCTCGCCGAGTTCCGGTTGCCGTCGATCCTCGTGTCATGACGGGAGCGACGTCACCTAACTGAAGACGCCGGCGACGAACTGGGCGGCACCGCTCGCGGCTTCACCGAGCACGCCGACCATGTTCTTGACCGCCGATGCCGACTCACCGGGGCGGAACGCGATCATGAAAATGAGGAGGGCGATGGCTGCTGGCTTGATGAGCTTCTTCATCTGTCTCGGCCTCGTTCTGGTTGAACGGATGTCGGGACTGCGGGGGATCCGACGGTTCGGGTGACCGTGGGGACAGTCAGCGTAAGCGGTGCCGCTCCGGTAACAGAAGGTCGCGGTCCATTCACTCATTCAGGAGATTGGGTACACGTTTCGCGAATGGCGCCGGCTCTGCCGCCCGGTCGGGGGATCGGGGTTTGACCTGGCCCGGGGCGGGCAAGTCAGGGGTGCCGCACGCACCCACCCGAAGGCAGGATTGTCATGATCGCCACCGGCATCACCTCGGTTCTGCTGGTCGGTATCGGCATCGGTGCGCTGGGGCGCATCGCGGTTCCGCGGCGGCGCGCCGGCGTCGCCGTGACCGTGGCGATCGTCGTGGTGGCGGCGCTGGTCGGAACCGTGGTGGCACGGATGACCGGCGTGATCGGCACCGCCGAGCCCGAGTAGTCAGGTGGGGGGCCACAGGCTGGGCAGGTTGACCACCACGGCCTCCTGGCTGCTCCGCGCGATGACCACCACCGCCTCATCCGCACCGGGGTTCTCCTCGCGGTGCGGCACGAACGGCGGGACGAAGACGTAGTCACCGGGTTCGGCCTCGATGCGTACCTCGGCCTCGCCGTCGGCGAAGACGAACACCGGGCGACCCGACACCACGTAGATGGCGGTCTCGGTGTCGCCGTGGTGGTGGTCGCCCGAGGACGTACCCGGGCCGACGTGCGTGCGTCCCATCCAGAGTTTCGCCGAACCGACGGTCCGACCGGAGATCGCCTCCAGCCGGGTCATGCCGCTCGTCTGGCCGGTGTCGCCGCTGAGTTCGGTGCCGCGGATGTGCCGCAGGGGCCGATGCCACTCGTCCGTCATGCCTCATTGTGCGCGCCGCTGACCTGCGGCATCGTCGTCCATCGTTTTGACCTTCATTAGTGCAACACGTTTGATCTATGGGATTGGGCACCTCCTTGTCCCGTTTTGTCGCCTGGTGAGCGGGCACGACTGAACGGACCGATACGACACAACAAGGCAGCACAAGGAGGAACCATGAAGCGAGTTCCGTTCGCCGCGGCACTCCTCGCCCTGGCGTTGACAGCGACGTTCGCACTTTTCGCGTCGCCCGTGTCAGCCGCTCCGGCCGCGCCGCAGGCTCCGGCCGCCGATCTCGGCACCATCACCTCCCAGGTGACCGGCACGTTCACCGACGCCGCCGGCGCCGGCACGTTCACCGGTACGTTCGTCCCCTCGGAGTTCACCACGGACGGCACCAGCACGTTCGCGAACGGGGTGCTCTCCGGCAACCTGGTCAGCGCCGACGGCACCTCGCAGTCGGTGTCGCAGAACCAGACCTTCGAGGTCAACCAGATCCAGGCAATCGGTTGTGAGGTGCTCGACCTGGTCCTCGGACCGCTGGACCTGGACCTGCTCGGGCTGGTCGTCCACCTGGACCGCGTGCACCTGAACATCACCGCGGTCCCGGGTCCGGGCAACCTGGTCGGCAACCTGATCTGCGCGATCGTGGGCCTGCTCGACGGTGGCCCGCTGGCGTCGATCGTGGCGCTGCTCAACCAGATCCTGGCTCTGCTGCGTCCGTAAGTTCGTCACATCCGCAAGGTCCGTCGCGCGTGGCCGCCGTCAAGGCGGCCACGCGCTTCGGCGTCACCTTTACCGGGACGCACGTGAGCGCCGCGCCTCGACCCGCGCGGCCACCGAACCCGCCACCAGCGCCACGCCGACCCCGACCAGTTGGAGCACGGTGCCGATCACCCCGCCGGTGCCCGCGTCGCCGGTCAGGTTCCCGGTGCCGGCGCCGCTGGCCACACTGGACAGGACGAACCCGGCGATCACGAACAGTCCCAGGAACGCGCCGACGGCCGGTGCCCAGGACCATGTCGCCAGCGCCACGAACACCGCGCCGGCTCCCAGGATCAGCAGTCCCGGGGGCGGATAGAACGGGAACTCCACCCCGGACGCCCACAGCGTCCCGATCCCGAGAGCGCCGACCACCAGACCCAGGACCGTCAGTCCCCGTGCCGAAACCGTGCCGCGCATTGTGATCCTCCGATTCCGCCGAAGCGGTCCAGTGATTGCGTGGTCCAGGATCGTGACGTTCGGGTCCGGCGGCGTCCGTCCGGGAGCGGCGGTCGCCCTACGTCGGCGGGCGTAGGGACCGGCGGAGGTCCTCCGCCGCGTAGGCGGCGACGCGGGCCGCGTCCGTCCGGCCGCGGGCGGCCTCGATCAGCGACCGGACGGCGAACGCGTCGGCCTCCAGCACCCGGTACCCGTTCGCCCGGACCAGGCGCACCGCCTCGCGGAGCGGGACGTCGGCGTCGTCGGGCCGGCCGGCGCAGGCGAGCGTGCGGGCCATTCCGAGGAGGGCGCACGCCCGCACGTGGCGGCAGTCGGTGTCGCCGGCCAGCCGCGCCGCCTCCCGGCACCGGTCCAGCGCCGGCCCGTGACGGCCGAGCCGGTGTTCGACGGTGGCGAGGGTGATCAGCGACTGGGCCTCCTCCCGCCGGTCACCGATGGCCTGTGCCAACGCGAGCGCCTCGCGCGCCGGCGGCAGCGCGACGCGCGGACGCCCGGCGCCGCAGTGCACCTCGGCGATCCCGCGCAGGCAGGTGGCGACCCGGCCCCGATCGCCGGCCCGGCGGTGCAGCGGGAGGGCGGCCCGGAAATGCTCGAGGGCCTCGTGCGGCCGCCCGCTGTCCAGGAACACCGCGGCGAGGTTGTCGATCGCCGTCGCGTGGCCGAACGGCGAACCCGACTCGACGTGCAGGACGATCGCCCGCCGGTGCAGGTCGGCCGCGACCTCGAGGTCGCCGAGCTCCCGCCGCACGATGCCGAGGTTGTCCAGCGCGACCGCCTGCTGCCGGGGCCGGCCGTCGCGCTCGTGCAGCGTGACCGCCTCGGTGAAGCGGGCCGCGGCCTCCCGGTGCCGTCCGGTCTGCGACAGCGCCACCCCGACGTTGTTCAGCGCGGCGGCCCGCCCGGCCGACCAGCCGGCGCGTTCCGCGAGCGTCATCGACTCGGTGTAGTGCGTGCTCGCGGCCGCGTACCGGCCGATCGCGTTGAAGGCGGCGCCGAGGCTCAGGTTCGCCGCCGCCAGCGGCCCCGGCCGGCCGTCGGCGGCGCACCGGGCGTCGCGGGCGACGGCGAGCCAGTCGACGAACCCGCGGCGCAGGGTGAAGTAGCCGCGGAGGTTGTCGGCCAGCCGCCAGGCCGCGTCGCGCGGGCCGTGGCCGGCGGCGTGCCGCACGAGCGCGACGAGGTTGACCCGCTCGGAGTCGAGCCAGTCCAGCGCCCGCGCGGCGTCGGGGAACGGGAGGGGCGGCCGCGCCGTGCCGCGTTCCGGTTCCGGGGGCAGCCGCACCGTCCAGCCGTAGAGCAGTTCGGCGGCGGCGTCGGTCGCGGTCAGGTAGAAGTCGTACAGCCGCCGGACGGCGTCGGCGGCGTCGCGGCGGTCGGCCTCGCCGGTCGCGAGCGCACGGGCGTAGTGACGCAGCAGGTCGTGCAGCACGAAACGGCCGGCGGCCGGTTCGCCGACGAGGTGGGCGTCCTGGAGGCGGCGCAGCGCACCGGTCACGACCGGCGGTTCGAGACCGACGAGCGCGCACACCGCCGCCGTCGCGACGTCCGGTGCCGGCACGTGGCCGAGCAGGCGGAACACGCGCCGCTCGGTGACGCCGAGCGTGGCGTAGGACAGGTCGAACGCGGCGCGGACGGCGGTCTGCTCGTCGCCGGCGACCGTGAGGTCGGCGATCCGGTTACCGTCCCG
This sequence comes from Virgisporangium aurantiacum, assembly GCF_016863635.1. Lineage (GTDB taxonomy): Bacteria > Actinomycetota > Actinomycetes > Mycobacteriales > Micromonosporaceae > Virgisporangium > Virgisporangium aurantiacum. The sequence goes on from NZ_BOPG01000024.1 coordinate 341,509, forward strand.
GAGATCCGCGACGAACCGCGTGATCCCGGTGTGCGGCCGGGTGACCAGGTTCGCGGCGGCGACCCGCAACGCCAGCGGCAGCCGGCCGCACAGCCGGGCCAGTTCGTCGACGGCGGCCGGCTCGGCGTCGGTCCGCGCCCGGCCGAGCGCGGCTGTGAGTAGCGCCCGCGCCTCGTCGTCGTCGAGGACGTCGAGCGTCAACGGCCGGGCGCCGTCACTGGCGACGAGCCCGCCGAGCCGTTCCCGGCTGGTCACCAGAACCAGGCAGTGCGGGCTCGGCGGCAGCAGCGGGCGCACCTGGTGCGGTCCGGCGGCGTTGTCGAGGAGCAGAAGCAGGCGCCGGTCGGCGACGATCGTCCGGAAGAGGGCGGCGGCCTCGTCGACCTCGGTCGGCACCCGGTCGGCGGCGACGCCGAGGGCGCGCAGGAACCGGGCGAGGGCCTGGTCGGGCGGCACCGGCGGATCGGTGGAGTGGCCGCGCAGGTTCAGGTACAACTGGCCGTCGGGGAACCGGTCGCGGACACCACGGGCCCAGTGGACGGCGAGCGCGGTCTTGCCCACCCCGGCCGACCCGCCGATCACGACGGTGACCCCGGCGGAATCGCGGGCGGTGGCCCCGTCGGTGGCCCCGTCGCTGGCCCCGTCGGTGACCGCGTCGAGCAGACCGTCCAGTTCGGACAGTTGCTGCCGGCGTCCGGTGAAACCGACGGCGGCCGGCGGCAGCTGGCGCGGAACCTCGGTGCCCGGTGCGGTCGGGCCCGGTGCGGTCAGGCCGGTCGCGGTCGGGCCCGGCGCGGTGTCAGCGGTGTCGCGATCGCCGAAGGCGTGCTCGATCAGCGTGTACCGCGGCCGCCAGTACTCGTCGAGGCCGCCGCGCCACGACAACCGGTCCGCGCGGCGCTGCTCGCGCGCGTGCTCGTAGCAGACCTCGACGACCCGCCGGACCACCGGCCACTCCGGCGGCGTGCGCACCTGACCGCCGAGGATCGCGCCGAGCTGGCTCTTGCCGAGCCCGACGTGCCGCGCGAGCACCCGCAGGCTCGGTCCGCCGGCCTGGTCGCGGAGCACCCGCAGGTCCCGACACAGGCCGGCCAGCATCCCGTGGGCCGGGTCGAGGACCGGGCCGTTCGATCGCCGTTCGACGCGAGCCAGCTTAGGGACGGCGCCGGTCCGGGCCTGTCCCGCATGGGACAACGTCGATGCGTATCCACACCGGGCGACGCGTCTCGCGGACGTATCAGCGGACCGGCCCGCCCCAATCGGTCTCGTCGCGGACCCGGCGCTTCAGCAGCTTGCCGCCGGGGTTGCGGGGCAGCGGTTCGGTGCGTACGGCGACGTACTGCGGGACCTTGAACCGGGCGATCCGCTCGTCGAGGTACGCCAGCACCGCGTCGACGTCGATCGGCGAACCCGGCGCCGACACCAGGACCGCGCCGACCTTCTCGCCCATCATGTCGTCGGGGACGCCCACCACCGCGGCCTCGAACACGCCGGGCGCGCCGGCCAGCGCGTTCTCCACCTCGACGCAGTACACGTTCTCGCCGCCCCGGTTGATCATGTCCTTGATCCGGTCGACGATGTGGATCAGGCCGTGCTCGTCGATGCGGGCCAGGTCGCCGGTGTGCAGCCAGCCGTCGACGAACGCGGCGGCCGTCTCCGCGGGCTTGTTCCAGTAGCCGGCGACGATGTTCGGCCCGCGCACGAGCAGTTCGCCGACGCCGTCGGGGCTGGGCGAGTCGATGCGCACGTCGCAGACGGGTGCCGGGAAACCGACCGAGTCGGCGTGGTCGACGAACTCGTGCGGCAGGTACGACGTGACGCTCGACGTCTCGGTGAGCCCGAACCCGTTGCCGACCCGCGCGCCCGGGAACGCCTTCACGATCCGCGCCACCAGGTCGGGCGCGATCGGCGCGCCGCCGTAGGAGAGGTTGCGGACCCCCGACACGTCCACCTCGGCGAAGCGCGGCTGGTTGATCGCCAGCCAGTAGATCGCCGGCACCGTGGTGAGGATGTCGATCCGTTCCGCCGCGATCGCGTCGAGGAACGCGTTCACCTCGAACTGCGGCATCACCACCGTGGTTCCGCCCACGTACACGGCGACGAGCAGTTGGCTGTTGCAGCCGGTCACGTGGAACAGCGGCACCGACACCAGCGTGCGGATCGGCGTCCCGGGCTCCAGTGTGAGGATCCGCCGGCAGGTCTCGCAGTTGGACAGGAAGTTGGCGTGGGTGGTCACCGCGCCCTTGGGGAAGCCGGTGGTTCCGCTGGTGTAGAAGATGGCCGCGGCGTCGTCGGGCGCGAGGCCATCGGCGGCGTACGGCTCACCGTCCGGTAAAGGCTCTTCCGGGACGAAGGTGAAGCGCGCGCCGCTGTCGCCGACGACGTACGCCACCTCCTCCGCGGAGAACCGCGTGTTGACGGGCACCACGACGGCACCGGCGAGCACCGTCCCGAAGAACGCCACCACCCAGTCGACGCCGTTGCCGAGGCGGATCGCCACCCGGTCACCCCGGTCGACGCCGGCCGCGCGCAGCCCGCCGGCGACGCGCGCCGCCGCGTCCCATAGCTCCTGATACGTGAGGCGCGGGCCGCCGCCGGTCTCGACCACCGCCTCCGCGCCGGGGCTGCGCGCGACCGTCGTGCGCAACAGCTCCACCAGGCTCGCCGGCAGCCCGTCGTAGCGCCTGATCCCGTCGGCGCCGAGGGAGATTCCTTCCTGGCTGAAGGGCGTGCTCATGAGAAGTACCGGCGCGGGTTGTCGACGAGCATCTGGTCGAGCTGCGCCTCGCTGACGCCCGCCACGCGCAGCGCCGGCAGCACGTCGTCGCTGATGTGCTCGTAGTGCCAGTTCGGCGAGACCGCGTTGTGGACGGCGTCGAGGTGCTCGCCGAAGTAGTCGATGAAGCACGACGCGTCGTGGGAGAGCACCATGCGGTCGGCGTACCCGCGCTCGGCGAGGGCGGCGATCGTGCGGACCCGGTCGGCGGTCGGGTTGAACAGGTCGAGCCCGAACCGGTCCATGCCGAGGGTGGCGCCGGTGTCGGCGAGCGCCATCAGGTAGTCGAGGTCGTTGCTGTCGCCGGCGTGCCCGACGACGACCTTCGTGAGGTCGACGCCCTCCTTGGCGAACAGGTCGACCGCGAGCCGCCCGCTCTGCGCCGGTGCCGAGGTGTGCACGGTGATCGGCGCGCCGGTGTCGACGCTGGTGCGGGCCACGGCACGGGCGATCCTGTCCACGCCGGGCGTCAGCCCCGCCGCGTCCACGCAGCACTTGAGGAACGCGGCCTTGACCCCCGTGCCCGCGATGCCCTCGACGATGTCGCGGGTGAAATCGGTGACCATCGGCTCGGGGATGTCGAGCAGCAGCCCGGGGCCGCGGTACTCGTACTGGTGCGGCAGCTCCTGGTACACGTACAGGCCGGTGGCGACGACGATGTTGACGGCGACCTGCTCGGCGATGCGCTGGATGCGGGGGATGTAGCGGCCGAGGCCCCACACGGTCGGGTCGACGATCGTGGTGATCCCCTTGGCGTGCACCGCGTTGAGTTTGGCGACGGCGTCGGCGACGCGGGTGTCCTCGTCCCACCACGAGCCGGCGCCGTAGTTCTGCAGGTGCTCGGTCGACAGGACGAAGACGTGTTCGTGCATGAGCGTCGGGCCGAGCCGGTCGACCTCGACGGGTCCCTTGACGGTTTCCACGGTGGGCATGGGACGACCCCTTTCGGACGGCGGTTTCCCGGGGTCACCCAAGACTGCTCGCCCGGCACCCGTCGATCAAGGCCCTGCGTATCCTCGGATCCGTGGACACACTGATCGGGCTCGCGGTCGTCGTCGCGGGGTTCGCGCTGGCGATGTGGCTGTTCGCCCGCCTGGCGGCGAGGATCCGCCGGCAGGGGATCGGCACGGCGCTGATGGGCCCGGTCGAGGAGGTGTGGAAGCCGTCGAACCGGCGATACCGCATCGAGATCGAGGCCGAGGCGCAGACCTACGTCCCGATCGAGGCGCCCGGCGACCGGCGCCGCCCCGGGTCGTAGGCCCCGACCGGCGGCCGGGCCGGTCGGTTGCCCGTCGCCGGTGTCGGGACATTGACGCATTGCACCGAGATTCGGGATGGCATCATCCGGTGCATGCGGGTGCAATTACTGGCCTCGGCGGTCCGCGCGCTGGAGGTCGACGGTGACCTGTCCGCGAGCCGGGTCCGGTTCGACGCCGCCTTCCGGGCCGCGACGGCCGCCGCCGATCCCGAGGCGACGGCCCTGGCCGCGCTCGGCTTCGGCGGCATGTGGGTGCACGAACAGCGCTCCACCACGGGCGCGGCGCTGGTGGAGAGCCGGCTGCGGCACGCGCTGTCGGTGGTCGACCCCGGCACGACGCTCGCGCTGCGGCTGCGCGTCCGGCTGGCGGCCGAGACCGACTACCGGGCCGGCACCCACGAGGACGTGCTCGCCCTCCTCGCGGAGGCCCGGGCCGGTGCCGACCCGGTCACGCTCGCCGAGGCGTTGAGCCTGGCCCACCACTGCCTGCTCGGCCCCGCCCACGACCGGCACCGCCTCGACCTCAGCGCCGAGCTGATCGCGCAGAGCCTCGTCACCGGACGCCGGTCGGACCAGCTCACCGGCCTGCTCTGGCGCACCGTCGACCTGTTGCTGGCCGCCCACCCGCACGCGGAACGGTCGTTGGCCGAACTGCAGGCCGAACTCGCGCGCACCGACCACCGGGCGATCCGGTTCGTCGAGCGGGCGATCGCGGTGATGCTGCGGCTGCGCGAGGGCAGGTTCGCCGACGCCGAGGCGCTCGCGGCCGTGTGCGCCGAGCACGGACACCGCGCCGGCGACGTGGACGTCACCGGTTGGTACGGCGCCCACCTGATCGCGATCCGGTGGTTCCAGGGGCGGGCGGCGGAGCTGGTCCCGGTGCTCGCGCACCAGGTCAACTCGCCGACGTTCAGCGCGGTCGACAATTCGCACCTGGCGGCGCTGGCGGCCGTCCACGCGATCTCCGGTGACGCGCGTCAGGCCGCCGCCGCCCTCGCCCGCCTGACCGGCGACGACCTGGGCGCCCTGCCCCGTTCCAGCAGCTGGCTGGTGACGATGTACGGCGCCGTCGAGGCCGCCGACGCCCTCGGCGACGCCGACACGGCCGCGGCCGCGTACCGCCTGCTCGAGCCGTTCGCGCACATCCCGATGATCGCGAGCCTCGGCGTCGCCTGCTTCGGCTCGACCCAGCTGGCCCTCGGCGTCGCGTCCCTGACCACCGGCGCCGGCGACGCCGCCGTCCGGCACCTGCGGGCCGCCGTGCGCGACAACTGGGCGCTCGGCCACTTTCCCGCGGTCGCGCTGAGCCGGTGCCGGCTGGCGGAGGCGCTGGCCCGCCGCGCCGGGCCGGACGACCTCGGGGCGGCCCGGCGCGAGCTCGGCGTGGCCCGGCAGGAGGCGCGCGGGCTGGGGATGGCGCTGCCGAAGGCACCGCAGGCCTTTGTCGCGGCGGCGGTCCACGCCGAGCGTTCCGTGCCGGCCCGCACCACCGCCCACTGCACCGCACGCGGCCCCGGGGGTGGCGCTGGGAGTGGTACCGGGAGTGGTATCGAACGCGGCGCCGGGCACGGCAGCGGGAGCGGCGCCGGGAGCGGCGGCGGGCACGGCGGCGGGCACGGCGGCGGGCACGGCGCTGGCAGCGGAAGCGGCCACGGCAGCGGGCACGGGAGCGGGCGGCACGGTGGGCGGGTTGCCGTCACCTGCCGGCGGCACGGTGGGCGGTGGCGGGTGGAGTTCGGCGAGCGGGCGGTGATTGTCGCCGACAGTGTGGGGATGTCGTATCTCGCGATGCTCACCGCCAACCCGGCGACGGAGATCGCGGCCGTCGAGCTCGCGGCCGGTCGCGGACTCCTCGACCGCGCCGCCGGCGACCGGATGCGCGGCACCGGGACGGACGGGCGGATCGCCGCGTCCGGATCCGCGCAACCGGTCCTCGACGAGGTGGCGTGGCGGGACTACCGGCGCCGGCTGGCGCACCTACGGGCCGACATCGACGCGTCCGAACAGGCCAACGACCTGGCCCGGGCCGAGCACCTCCGGGCCGAGCAGGCCTGGCTGGTCGACGAGCTCGCCACGGCCACCGGTCTCGGCGGCCGGCGCCGGCAGTTCAGCGGCGCCACCGAGCGGGCCAGGGTGTCGGTCGGCAAGGCCGTCCGGCGCGCGATCGACCGGATCGGCCAGTGCGACCCCGTCATCGCCGACGAACTCCGCACCGGCATCAGCACCGGCGCCCACTGCCGCTACCGCCCATCGTCGGCCTGAGCCGCGGGTCAGAACGTGACGCCGCCTTCCGGGGCGCTGCCGGCCAGGCGGGCGAGGACGCACAGGGCGTGGTCCAGGGTCGCGGGGTCGGGGGAGGAGTTCGACAACCGGACCGCGTTCGGCACCCGGCCGGGCGGGACGGCGAACGCGGCGGCCGGGCTGATCGAGACGCCGTGGCGGGCGGCCGCCGACACGAACGTCTCGGCGTGCCACGACCGGGGCAGCCGCCACCAGGAGTGGTACGCCGCCGGGTCGCCGGTGATGTCGAAGCCGGCCAGCCGGTCCAGGACGATCCGTTGCCGGCGCACGGCGTCCACCCGTTTCGCGGCGATGATGCGGGCGGCCGTGCCGGACGTGATCACCGCGCGGGCCGCCGCGAGCGCGAAGCCGGTCGCGGCCCAGGTTCCCGACCGGACCGCGAACGCCAGGTCGTCGACGAGCCCGGGCGGCGCCACGACGACGCCGAGGTTCAGCCCGGCCGCGACCCGCTTGGACAGGCTGTCGACGTGGACGACGCGGTCGGCGGCGTGCGCCGCGAGCGGCACGTCGTCGCGGAGGAAGCGGTTCACGCCGTCCTCGACCGCGACGAGGTCGAGGTCGTGCAGCACCCGCGCGACCGCGGCGCGCCGGTCGGGCGGCATCGTGACGCCGAGCGGGTTGTGCAGCGACGGCTGCAGGTAGACCGCGCGCAGCGGCGCCTCGGCGTGGACGCGGGCGAGGTCGGCCGGCACGACGCCGTGCCCGTCCATCGGGACCGGCACAAGCGTGACGCCGAGGTGCGCGGCGACCGACCGGACGACGGGGTAGGTCAGCTCCTCGACGCCGAGGCGCTCGCCGGGCGGCACCAGGGCGGCGACCGCCGCGGCGATGGCCTGCCGGCCGCCACCGGTGAACAGCACCGCGCCGGGGGCCGGCGTCCAGCCGGGGCCGGCGAGGAAGGCGGCGAGGGTGTCCCGGTCGGCGGCGGTTCCGGCGACGCCGACCGGGCCCAGGGTGGCGGCGAGCCGCTCGGGCGCCAGGAGGGGGCGGAGGGCGTCGGCGAGCAGGGCGGGCTGCTCGGGCAGCACCGGAAAGTTCGCTTCAAGATCGATCAGGGCGGATTGCTCCGAGATCGGTGACGGCCCGGACGGGGCCGGCCGCACGTAGGTGCCCCGGCCGACCTCGCCGCTGACCAGCCCGCGGCGGACGAGTTCCTGGTACACGCGGGCGGCCGTGGAGGCGGCGATGCCCCGGCTGTCGGCGAACCGCCGCTGCGGCAGGAGCCGACCGCCGGGCGGCAGGGCGCCGGAGCGGATCTCCGCCTCCACGGCGTCGGCCAGCAGCCGGTAGTCCTCCACGCGGGTCTCCCGGGTCAATGCTCCGAGTGCAATTTTCCGGACAGCGGCGATGGTCGCACCGGGTTCGGCGGGGTGTCAATCCGGTCGGCAACGGCGCAAACGGGTCGGCGTCGGCAACCGGACACCCCGGCCGCGGGGCCGGGCTGGAACGCGATGGAACGCCGCATTTCCACGAAACGCAAGGAAGGCAGAACAGGAGACCCCGTGACAGGGCTCGAAGTGACACCGCTCGAAACGCAGGGCCGCCACATCGGACGGCGGCTCAGCGTCTTCGCGATCCCGCTCGTCTGCGTCGCCCAGCTCATGGCGACGCTCGACGTGACGATCGTGAACCTCGCCCTCCCGGCGATCCAGCACGACCTGGCCCTGTCCAACGCCGGACTGGCCTGGATGATCGACGCCTACACCCTGGCCTACGCGGGCCTGCTGCTCGTCGGCGGACGCACGGGTGACCTGATCGGCCGGCGCCGGACGCTGTTGACCGGCATCGCGATCTTCACCCTCGCGTCGCTGGTCGGCGGGCTGGCCGGTGACCCGGCGGTCGTGCTCGCCGCCCGCGTCGGCCAGGGCGTCGGTGCGGCGCTGGCCACGCCGACGACGCTGTCGATGATCACCACCCTCTGCCCGCCCGGAGCCCGGCGGACCCGCGCGATGGTCGCCTACGGCGCGATGGCCGGGCTCGGCATCACCCTCGGCCTGGTGCTGGGCGGGCTGCTGACGCAGGCCGCGTCGTGGCGCTGGGTGTTCCTGGTGAACGTGCCGATCGGCGCGGTGCTGCTGGCCGCCGCGCCCCGGGTGCTGCCCGAGTCGACCGGGGTGCGCCGCCGCGTCGACGTGCCCGGCGCGCTGCTCGGCACCGCCGGCCTCACGGCGCTGGTGTACGGCGTCATCCGGGCCGGGACCGACGGGTGGGGCGACCGGCTGTCGCTGCTGACGCTCGCGGCGGCGGTACCGCTGCTGGTGGCGTTCGTGGCGGTCGAGGTCCGGGTCGCCGAGCCGATGCTGCCGCTGGCGCTGCTGCGTCACCCCGTGCGGCTCGGCGCCTACCTGATCGCCGGCCTGCTGTTCGCGTGCCTGTACCCGTCGTTCTTCTTCCTCAGCCGGACCCTGCAGGACGTCCTCGGCCAGCGTCCGGTCGAGGCCGGCCTGCGGTTCCTGCCGCTGGGCGTCGGGGTGCTGCTGTTCGCGGTGCTGACCCGCCGCCTGGTGCAGACCGTCGGGCCGCGGGCGCTCGTGCTGGGCGGCACGGCCGCCACCGCCGCGGCCGCGCTGGCCCTGGCGCTGCTCGACCGGAACAGCCCGTACGTCGGGCTGCTGCTGCCCTGCCTGGTCGGCCTCGGCACCGGGGTGGGCGTCACCTTCGTGGCGAACGCGGCGGCGGCCATGACCGACGTGGCCGAGCCCGACGCCGGCATCGCCTCCGGGCTGCTGAGCACGTTCCAGGCGGTCGGCGGCACGCTCGGCGTCGCGGCGCTGGCGGCCGTCGCCGCACGCGTCACCGAGAACCACGCCGGATCGACGAGCTCCGAATCGATGAACGGGGCGCTGCTGGCCGGCTTCGCCCCCGCGTTCCTGATCGCCGGCGGCCTCGCCGTCCTCGCAGTCCTGACCGCGCTGCTCACGTCTCCCCGTACCGAAAGGACATCCCCGTGACGATTCCACCGAGTGAAGACCCCTTCTACGCGCCCGTCGCCGACCCGGGCCGGCCCGGCGGGGTGCTGCGGAAGCGGACCGTCACCCTTCCGGTCGGTGTTCCGGTGGACGCGCATCAGGTCGTCTACGGCTCGACCGGCGCCCGCGGCCAGGCGATCGCCGTGTCCGGCACCGTCCTCGTGCCCCGGGCGGCGTGGACCGGCCCGGGCCCGCGCCCGATCGTCAGCTACGGCGTCGGTGTGCACGGCCTGACCCGCGACGCCGCGCCCGGTCACCTGATGCGGCTCGGCGAGGAGGCCGAGGTGGCGCTGTTCGAGCCGCTGCTCGCGCGTGGCTGGGCCGTCGCCGTGACCGACGGCGACGGGCACGGCATGCCCGGCCCGCACACGTACGGCGCCGGCCTTCCGGGCGGTCACGCGATGCTCGACGTCGTGCGCGCGGCGGTGCGCGTCCGCCCGGACCTCGACCGCGCCGCGCCGGTGCTGCTGTGGGGCTACTCGGAGGGCGGCCGCAACGCCGCCTGGGCCGCCGAACTGCACCCCGGCTACGCGCCCGACCTCGACCTGCGCGGTGTCGCGGCCGGCGGGGTGCCGGCCGATCTGCGGGCCGTCGCCGAGGCCATCGACGGCGGACCGTTCTCCGGCCTCGGCCTGGCCGTGGTCGTCGGCCTGTCGCACGCCTACGGGGACCCGGCGCTCGAGGCGGTCCTGACCCCGGACGGCCGGCGGGCCGCCGCCCGCGCCGCCGGCCGCGACGTGGTGGGCCTGATCGTCGAGCACCCCGAGCCGCTGCGCCACCACACCGGCCGCGACAACGCCTGGGAGGACCCGGCCTGGCGGGTCCTGCTGGACCGCGAACGCAACGGCCGCGGGCGGCCGCGGGCCCCGCTGTACCTCTACCACGCCCCGGCCGACGAGATCGTGCCGGTGGCGGTGGGCCGCCGCCTGCTCGCCGACTACCACGCGGCCGGCGCCGACGTCGTCTGGGCCGATGTGGCCGCCGGCGACCACCTGACGGCGGGCTTCACCGGCAGCCGCGCCGCGATCGACTGGCTCACCGCCCGCGTGAACACGGCGGTGATGTCCCCGGCGGGCTGAGCCCGACCGACCGCCGGCAACGCTACCTACCCACGCGGGCCGGCGTGTCGCTCGTACTCGACGGGATCGTGGGCGCAGAACACGTCGACGCCCGCACGGTGGGCGGCCCGCAATCTGTCCACTGTGGTGAGTCGGGCCGCGCGATCGGTCTGGGTGCTCGTCTCCTCGATCCGGATCCCCAGCGGCACCCGGGCCGTCCCGTCGATCGTGACCCGGTGGAAGTACGCGTCCCCCGCGTGCAGCAACCATTGCCCGGCGTCCGTCGGCACGGCCACACCGACATGCCCGGCGGTGTGGCCGGCCAGGCGCACCAGGCGGATCTCCGGCCAGGACCCGTCCAACGGCCGCACGGAGGCGAAGCCGAACCAGTCGTCGCCGTCGACGTCGTGCAGCGCCCAGCGTGGTTCGTGCGTCCACAAGCTGGGCCGGTACCGGTTGCGGTCGGCCAGGCCCCGCCGGACCTGCGCCGCCCGATGCTCCGCGGCGTGCACGTGCACCTCCGCACCGGGAAAGTCCGGCAGGCCACCGGCGTGGTCCGGGTCGAGGTGGGTCACCAGGATGTGGCGTACGTCGTCCGCGTCGTACCCGAGCGCCCGCACCTGGCTGACAGCCAGCTCGGCCGGGTCGAACGCCGGCCGGGCGGTGCGCACGAACATGCCACCGACCGCCACGGCCGGATCGGCGAGCGCGCCCCGCCCGAACCCGCTGTCGACCAGGACCAGCCCGTGGTCGGTTTCGATCAGCAGGCAGTGGGCAACCAGGCGGGCGGGCCTACCGCCGCTGATCAACCGGCCACCGATCGGGCGCATCGTGCCGCAGTTGAGGTGATGTATCCGCACCTCACCATCCTCGCGCGGAACCGGACAGAAGCGCCGCCGCGAGGGCCTCGGACGGGTACGGGGCGGAAAGGTCGCCGGCGATCAGGCGTTCGTGGAACGCGCCGAGGACGGTGGCCACCGGCGCGTGGCGGGTGGCCACGGTCGCGGCCCACGGCGGCAGGTCGGGGAAGCCGGCGTCGGCCTGGGCCGCCACGTAGCCGTGGCAGTCCGGCCAGGGAACGCCCGCGGTGTGGTGCACCAGCCAGTGGGTGAGGTGCGTCGCGACGTGGCACCGGTCGTAGTCGCGGTGCCGGCCGAGGAAGTCGCGTTCCTCGCCGGTGAGCGTGAAGTCGGCGGCCAGGGCCAGCCCGAAGTCGGCCAGGTAGAGGCCGTGGCCGTCGGTGAGAACGTTCCAGAAATGCGCGTCGAAGTGCACGATTCCCTGCGCGGCAAGGAAATCGGTCGCGGTGCTGAGCCCGTCTTCGACGAAGGAGACCGCCGCCGCGGCGGCGCGTGGGCCGTCCGCCACGCGTGCCTTCAACCACTCGTCGACCGTGAACGGGATGTGCTCCATGACGACCACGACAACGGCCGACGCCGAGTCGATCGCCGCCATCCGGGCGCGTACCGCCGGCGAATCGCCCCAGCGGCCCAGGAAGAACTCCCGTTCACGCGCCGGCATCGGCTCCGGCGGGCGCGGCAACACCCGCCAGTGATGGACGACGGGGAACCCGCCGAACGCACCGTCGAGTACCCACCGGGTGGTGCGCTCGTGGACGGCGATCTCGCGCCAGGTGCCGAACCCGGCCGAGCCGATCCCGTACTGGTAGTAGGTCGGAAGGTCGAAGATGTTGCGGGTGTCGCGTTCCCGCTCCCGGTCGGTGAGCGGTATCGCCTTGGCGAACACCCGCGTACCGGCGATGTCGAACGTCGTCGTGGCGCCGCCGATCCCGGGGGGACCCGGCGTGGCGGCGTCGAGCAGGGCGACGATGTCGTGGTCGTCGAGGCGGGCGAGGTGGTCGGCCACCGCCCGGTTCGCGGTGACGCGGTCGAGGTCGGCACGCACCGGACCACTGTGGCAGGGACGCCGCTACGACGCGTCACATTTTCGGCGGCCGAAGCGGCTGATGCGGCTGAGGCGGCGACACGGTCCAGGCCGGTACGAGGTCGACGAGCGCGCCGGTGACCGCCGCGAGGTCGTCCGCGGCGGCGGCGCGCTCGCGGAGAGCCGGGAAGCGGTCGGCGACGTAGCGAGCATGGTCGATGGCCGTGCGCCAGTGGGTCAGGACCAGGAACTCCGCGTCACCCCGTTCGGCGAACGCGCCGCCCACCATTCCGGGGGCCGCGGACATGCCGGGGTTCCACACCTCGGCCTGGGCCCGGACGAAGTGGTCGCGCCGGTCCGGCCGCACGTGGCAGTGCGCCAGCCGGAGCACCGCCGCGTCGGCATCCGGCAACAGGCCCGCGCCGATGGTCAGGCGGTGCGAGAACACGCGCACCGACGCCGACTCGTACGTACCGGCCTGGCCGGCGGCGATCCGGTCGTGGACCCCGTCCATGAACGCCCGGTACGTCACCTCGTCCGCCCAGCAGCCGACGACGTGCGCGGCACCGCCGCTCCAGCCGCCCCACTGCCCGCCGAACCCGGGACGGCCGCGAAGATCGGCCCAGCCGCGCTGGCCGCGGTCGAAGCCGTCCCGGTCGGTGACCGCGCAGGTCACCCACTTGATGAGGGCCACGCGTCCGCCGCGATCAGCTGCAGGACGAGCGCCGCGATGTTCCACGCGTCGTCGCCGCCGTTGTGGTGCCGGCCCTCCAGCGGCAGGCCCGCGCGGGCGAGCGCCCCCGCCATGCCCATCGGCCGCCGGCCATGAGCAGTGGCGAACGCCGCCTTGGCGTTCACATGTTCAGCAGAAAAGGGATAGGGGACGCCGGAGGCGGCGCACTGGCGCTGGAACTGCTTGCGGTCGTAGTCGCCCCAACTGGTCCACGGGCGCGAACCGGCGTCGTGCCGCGAGACCAGCGCGGCGCATGCCTCGGCGAACGGCAGGCCGGCGTCGACCTGGTCCTGGGTGAGGCCGGTCAGCTCGGTGCAGAACCCGCTGACCCGTGACCGGGTGGGCCGCACCAGGATCTCGTCGCGAAGCACGCGGGTGCGGGCGTCGACGTCGACGACGCACACGCCGATCGCGATGATCTCGTTGACCTCGCCCGCGGGCGGCGGCCCGGCCCAGCAGGTCGCCTCCACGTCGACGACGTTGAGCAGCATCACGCGGCCGCCAGCACGAGGTCGGCGAGCTCGGCCGGGGTGTGCCTGTCGCCGGCCAGAACGAGGGTCTCGGCGGGCAGGTGCGCGCGGGCGGCGACGCAGCGCTCGACGTTGCGCAGCCGGAACTCCCGCGTCTCGTCGGCCTGCTCGACGCCGTCGATGATCACCTGCTCGACGATGCGGCGGCGCACCTCGTCGGCCGGCACGTCGAGGAACACGTGCAGCAGCGGGACCTTCGCCGCGGCGAGCGCGTCGAAGATCTCGTCGCGATACGCCGCGTTCACCAGCGTCATCGGGACGATCAGCGGCCGGCGGTACTCCTCCCACAGTCCGATCGCGAACTCCGCGACCATCCGCCGCCACAGCGGAAGGTCCTGGAAGTCGTGGCTGTCGGGGGCCGGCACCCACTTGGTGAGCAGGTAGCCGACGTACTCCGGGTCGTAGTCGAGCGCGTCCGGCAGGCGCGACTTGAGCTCCTCGGCCAGCGTCGACTTGCCGGCCCCGAACGCGCCGTTGATCCAGATCAACATCCGCCAGAGCCTAGTGCTGTGACCACAAACGTTGGCCGGGTTGGGGCTGGTGTTTGTGGTTCCTCGTCCGTGGGTGCGGTCGAGCGACTCCCTACCTCATGGTGGGTGGGGCGGGCCACAGCCGGCCGAGGGACCCTGTTCGCTGCTGACGGTTACCGGTGTTGGTGGTGGTCGGCGGCGTGGGTCACGCCGGGACGGTCCGGCACCGGGCAGGTGCCGTCCGACTCGACGATGCGTGACCATCCCGGGCACCAGCACCCCGACCGCGGCCGCGAGGGCGGGGTCGGTGGGGTCGGGCGTCGGGGCGGTGGGTGCGCGGCCCGGGGTTCGGGTCGCGATGGTGGCCGCCGCGACAAGGTCGCGGTGACCCGACTTTGCGCAGTACGGGCAGGTCAGTACCCTGCCCCGAGGTTTGGGGATCCGCCGGCGGCAGCCGACGCTGGGGCAGGTGGAGGAGGTGCCGCGTTCGTCGACCAGATGCACGACGATCCCGGCCAGGGCGGCCTTGTCCTGGAGCACGGTGATGGCGCGGCCGATCTGCCACTGGCGTAGCCGCAGGTTGTGCCGCCGCCCCGCCGTCACCTCCAGCACTGCGCGGGGATCGCCGACGGTCAGGGTGCCGACCCGGTGCTGGACGGCCCAGCCGATCACGGTTTTGGCTGCTTCGTGCTGGGCCTGGCGGACCCTGCGCCGGTGCCGCCCCTCCACGATCCGGGCGCGGCGGCGCATCTTGCGCCAGCGGCGGGATCCCCGTTGGCCGGGTTTCGCGGCGTGGGTGGCGGTGGCGCGGCGGCGTCGTTTGGTGTCGACCAGGTGCATGCGGTGTTCGGCCCGGACCGCCCGCCCGGACACCAGCAGCCCGGCCCCGTCGGGCCCGGCCACGGCGTACGGGTGGATGATGCCCAGGTCCACTCCGGCGACCCGGCCCGGATCCGGCTGCGCCCCGGGCAGGTAGGTCGCGACCGGGATCTCGGCGGTCACGTCGAGGCACAGCCGGCCGTCGACGTAGGCCAGGGTGACCGACCGGACCTGCGAGGCCGGGAATGGCACCGGCCGGTCCAGCCGCAGCCACAACGGCGCACACCCGCGGGCGACCGGCAGCCGCACCCGCCAGCACCCTCCCTCCGGCGCAGGCGGGGTGAGGGCGAAGGTGCCGTGGTAGTACCGCACCGGCAGCAGCGACCGGCGCCGCCGCGGATACCGCACCTCGGCATGGCCGTCGCGGCGGCGTTTGACCGTCGAGAACCACGCATCGGAGTACCGGCGCAGCACCGACCGGGCACCGGTCGTGTCCAGCTCGGCGAACGTGCCCGGCCCGGCCGCGGCCAGTTCACGGCACAACTCCTGATACGACACCACCGGCGCAGCGTTGTGGCGGCGACGCCACGCATTGATCTCGATAGCGCAGGCCCACACGTCACCGGCCGACCGCAGCAGCCCGAAACACCGCTGCCGCTGGCTTCGGGTCAGCCGCAGCCCGATCCGGGCGGTGCGATGCACCACCCGCGCTGCGACCGGATCCCGACGACGAGGCACAACATCAACCCCACCACACCGGTACGACAGGAACCGCCAACGACACCCATCAACGCCCGAACCCGGCCAACATTTCCGGCCAGAGCCTAGCGTCCCGGGCGGTACCGCTCGTGGTACTCGCCCACCCGGTCGACGTGCGCGCGGAGGGTGGACGGCACCCCGCCGGCGGCGACGACGGTCGAGGACGAGGTGCGGTACGCCGCGGCCAGCAGCAGCGCCGGATCGCCCGGCACCCCGGCGATCCGCGGCGAGAGGTAGCACAGGAACCGGCCCACGGCCGGGATCGACAGGGCCGGCGGGAACGGCGGCGCCGGCGGGTCCGGCTGCGGCCGCGGCAGGTAGTGGGCGAGCACGCGGGGCGTCCAGCGGGCGATGCCGTACTCGTCCCGGGCGGGGTCGCTCAGGTCGGGGTCGAAGTCGCTCTCGACCTTCAGCATCGCGGCGACGAGCGCGGGGGACAGTCCCGGTGCGTCGCAGGTCGTTCCGGCGGTGACGATCAGCTCGCGGTACTGCGCGGGAATGCCGACCCCGGTCCGGAGCAGGTCGGGCCGGTATTCGGCGGTGGCGGTCGCCGCCGGGGTCGCGGTCGACAGTGGACGCGCGGCAGCGTCGCCCGCTCTGCGCGCGTCCCGGATGAGCGGGACCGCCACGGTGACCGCCGCGACAACAGCGACCACCGATCCCGCGAGCAGCCCGACCCGGCCGCGCGGGCGCCGAACGGGCGTACCGCGGCGCAGTTCGCGGATCCGGACGAGCAGCGATCCGGTGTCGTGGCGGCTGCGGGCGGCGTGGGTCGGTGCGAGACAGTCCCGGATCAGGGTCCGCCAGCCGGGCGGGACGGCGTCGGGGAAGCCCAGCTCGCCGGCGTGTCCGGCGGCGGCCAGCGCCCGGGCCCGCGATCCGGCGCCGGGGAACGGATGCCGCCCGGTGAACAGCATGTACGCGGTGACGCCGAGGGCCCACACGTCGGCCGTCGGCCGGATCGCGAGCCCGTGCTCGCCCAGCCGCTCGGTCCACCGTTCCGGCGGAACGTAGTCCGGCGACGCGATCGGCGGCAGGTAGCCGTGCGTCCCCTCGAGCTCGGCGGTCAGCCCGAAGTCGGCCAGCCGCACCGACCCGTCGGCCATCAGCAGCACGTTGCCGGGCTTGAGGTCGCCGTGCACCCAGCCGTGCGCGTGCATGTGGGCCAGCCCCGCGCAGATCTCCTCGACCAGGCGGCCGGCGTCGGGTGCCGGCGCCGGGCCGGAGCG
Organism: Virgisporangium aurantiacum; assembly: GCF_016863635.1. Lineage (GTDB taxonomy): Bacteria > Actinomycetota > Actinomycetes > Mycobacteriales > Micromonosporaceae > Virgisporangium > Virgisporangium aurantiacum. Next base: position 358,295 of record NZ_BOPG01000024.1, read on the forward strand.
GAGCAGGTCGGCCAGCGACCGGTCGGCGCGTTCGAGCACGAGCACGGTGGCGCCGTCGAGGTCGGGGTGGTCGGGGTCGTCGATCGTGCGCACCTCGAAGCACCGGATCAGGCGCGGGTGCGGGCCGAGCCGGTGGGCGCGCACCTCGCGGGAGGCCATGTCGCGCAGGTGGTTGACCTGCCGCGGGGTCACGGTGCCGGTGGGCAGGACCTTGAGCGCCACCCGGTCGGGACCCGGCGGCGGCTCCGGCCCCGTCCACCGGGCGTCGTAGACGCTGCCCCAGCTTCCGGTCGCGATGCCGGCGGTCACCGTCCAGCCGCCGACCCGGTACCCGGGTGGCACCCGCACCGCCCACGCCCCCGTGGTCGTCATGCCGCACCCGGCGGGAGGAGGCGCAGGTGCTCCTCCCGCACCAGGTCGAACCGCAACGCCAGCGACACCAGCGCGGCGCGCTTCGTGTCCAGCCGCTCCGGATCCTGCTTGACGCGCAGCTTCGTGCGGGCCAGGTAGTCGATGTGGAACGTCACCGCCGCCACGGTGAGGTCGCCGCACGTCGGCAACGGACGCAGGCGGGCCACCACCCGTTCGATCGTCGGGATCGCCACCAGCGACTCGTCCCGCAGCCGGGGTTCGCACAGGGCCACGAGCACCAGGAAGTACTTCGCGGTCTCGTCGAGGGCGAACGCGCTCAGCGTCCGGTCGCCGCCGGGCGGGTGGGCGGCCGACCGGTCGACGAACGCGTGCATCGGCGCGAACACGTGGAACGTCACGAACTCGCCGCGGGCCGGGATGACCACCCGCGAGATCTCGAACGGCACCGGCGCGGCGTAGCGGCCGGGTGGCACCTTCACGTGCTCGCCGGCCCCCTCCGGGTTGTCGACGACGTAGGTGATGTCGCGGCTGAGGTTGGTGAGCGTCCAGTGGTCGCCGGCGGCGGCGATCTCGCCGGCCAGGCGCGGCACGGCGCGGTCGGCGAGCACGATGTCGACGGGCAGGTCCGGCGCGCCGCGGCCGAACCGGGCGACCCCGCCCGGCCCCAACCGCACCGTTTCGGCCGGCCGGCCCGGGCCGCCGATGTGGATGAGCACCGTGTCCACGCGCTGCACTCCCCGTGATTCCGGCACCGACCTTACCGCCAATGACCGTCGATGTGCGGCTCCCTCAGATCTCTGAGGTTCCCCGCCCGCCGATGCCATGGGTGAATGTCGATGTGACACACCGTTTACTTGTTCGGATCGCCGCGGTGGCGGCGTGCGTCCTGCCGATCGTCGCGTCGTCGGCGGGTCCCGCCGCCGCTGCCCCGGCACTGGGACCCGGCGGGGCGCCCGCGATCGTGGTGCCGGCCGGGGTGACCGCCGCGGTCGCGGTCTACGACCGCAGCACCGGCACGTTCACCGAGCAGCGGGACACCGCGCTGCAGGTGCGCGCCGCCTCCGTGGTCAAGCTGCTGATCGCGCTGGACTACCTGTGGAACCTCGGCCCGGACTACACGGTGCCGGCCGCCGACCGCACCCGGTTCGACGCGATGCTGCGCGGCAGCGACGACGCCGCGGCGAGCGCGTTCTGGTCGCGCGGCGGCGGAGCGGCGATCGTCACCCGGATGGTGGGCCGGCTCGGCCTGGTGAACACCGCGCCGCCGCCGGCCGGCTACCCCGGCTACTGGGGCTACGTGGCGCTGAGCGCCGCCGACACCGTCACGATCTACCGCTACATCCTCGACTCCGCGCCCGCCCGCGTCCGCACGCTGATCATGGACAACCTCCGGGCCGCCACCCGGTGCGCGTCCGACCGCTACGAGCAGTACTTCGGCATCCCGGAGGCGTTCACGAAGCCGTGGGCGATCAAGCAGGGCTGGTCGGGATTCGGCACGCCGCCGCCCACGGTCTGCGGCGCCGTCGCGGCCGCGGGGGCCGCGGACGCGTCGGCGTCCGCGGCCGCCATCGACCTGACGAGCGGAGCACTGCACTCCACCGGAACGGTCGGCGCCGGCGACCGGGCCATCGTCGTGGTGTTCACCCTGCACCCGGCCGGCACGTCGTTGGTGACCGCGCGCAACGCCCTCACCGCCGTCACGCGGTCGCTGCGGGTGCCCGGAGCGGCCGCGGCCGCGCCGAGCCTGTGGGTCGGCACCTGGGGCAGCGGGGTGCGGGTGCGCACGGGTCCCGACACCGCGACCGCGCCGGTCGGCACCGTTCCCACCGGCGGCGACGTGCGGGTGGACTGCCAGCGCCGCGGCGCGGAGGTGGTCGCCGGCGGCTACCGCAACGACTGGTGGGCGCACCTGCCGGAGTTCGGCGGCTACATGACCAACATCTACGTCCGGACGCCCGGCAACACGATTCCGGGAGTTCCGGAGTGCTGAGTCCCCAACCCCCAGGGAGGTCATCCATGCGGTCCATCCGGACCATCGTCTACACCGTTCTCATCGCGGCCGTGACGGCGGTGTTCTCGCTCGTCGCGGCGGCACCGGCGCAGGCGGCGCCCACGTTCAAGGCTCCGTTCCCGTGCGGCCAGCGGTGGACCTACAGCCACCACAGCGCCGAGGTGCGGCAGGCGCTCGACTTCGTCCGCAACGACGGCGGCACGACGGCCGGCACGCCGGTGCTCGCGTCGGCGTCCGGCACCGCGACCCGGTACAGCCAGCCGTCGGGCGCGGGCAACTACATCGTGATCAACCACGGCGGCGGCTGGACCACGTACTACTTCCACCTGTCGGCGTACTCGGTGCCGAGCGGCGCGTACGTCAACCAGGGCCAGCAGATCGGAGTCACCGGCAGCACCGGCAACTCCAGCGGTGCCCACATCCACTACGAGCAGCTGTTCAACGGCGTCGGGCAGGTCATCAGCATCAACGGTGCGTCGCTGGCGCCGTACCCGGGCTCGTACGGGTCGAAGGCGATCACCAGCGACAACGGCTGCGGCGGTGGCGGCGGCAAGGCGTTCCGCACCTGGGGCACCGGCGTGCTGGTGCGGGCCGACGCCCGGCTGTCGGCGCCACCGGTCGCCACCCTTCCCGGGCCGACGACCGTGTACGTGCTCTGCCAGAAGCAGGGCGACACCGTGAACGCCGAGGGCTACACCAACAACTGGTGGGCCAAGCTCCGCGATCAGGGTGGCTTCATGACCAACATCTACATCGACGATCCTGCGGCGGTTCTACCCGGCGTCCCCGTTTGCTGAGGTAGGCCAGGTCCGTCCGGCGCCGGGGGCGACGCCCCGGCGCCGGACGCGTCGCCGTGCCGGCGCTGGACGCGCCGGCTCCGCGTCAGTAGCGTCGCACGGCGATGACCAGCACGGACCGTGCCAGCGAACACGTGGCCGACCTCGTCGACCGGTTGTGGCGGGCCGAGGCGGCCGGCATGCTCGGCGTCCTCAGCCGGCGGCTCGGCGACTTCGACCTCGCCGAGGAGGCGCTGGCCGAGGCGGTCACCGCCGCACTCAAGATCTGGCCCGACGAGGGCGTGCCGGCGAGCCCCACCGGGTGGCTGGTCACCACCGCCTGGCGCAAGGCCGTCGACCGGTTGCGCCGCGAGGCGGTCGGGCGGGACAAGCTGGCCCGCGTCGGCGCCGAACCGCCGCCGCCTCCGGGCGTCGACGACCGGCTCGCGATGATCTTCGCCTGCTGCCACCCGGACCTGTCCGAGGCGACCCGCGTCGCGCTCACCCTGTACGCCGCGTGCGGCCTGACCACCGCCGAGATCGCCGCCGCGTTCCTGGTGCCGGTGCCGACGATGGCGCAGCGGCTGGCCCGGGCGAAGAAGCAGCTCCGCCAGCAGGGGATCCGGGTCGAGCTGCCCGAGGACGCGTCGACGCGGCTGCCGGCCGTCCTCGCGGTCATCTACCTGGTGTTCAACGAGGGGTACCTGTCCAGCGGCCGGTCCGCCCAGCGCCGTGAGCTGGCCCGCGAGGGGCTCGACCTGGCCCGGCAACTGGCCCGGATGCTGCCCCGCGAGCCGGAGGTCGCCGGGCTGACGGCGCTGCTGGAACTGCACGAGGCGCGCGCCGCCACCCGGTTCGACTCGTGGGGCCGCATCGTGCTGCTGGAGCACCAGGACCGCCGGCAGTGGGACGAGGCGTTGATGGAGCGGGCCGCGCTGCGGCTGCGGGCCGCCGTGCGGCAGGGTCGGCCGGGGCCGTACCAGGTGCAGGCCGGCATCGCGGCGTTGCACGCGTTCGCCGTCTCCTACGAGGCGACCCACTGGGCCGAGGTGCGGTCGCTCTACGACCGGCTGCGCGCGCTGGATCCGTCCCCCGTGGTTCTGCTCGGCCGCGCCGTCGCCACGCGCTTCGCGATCGGCCCGGCCGAGGCCCTCGCCGAGGTCGACGACCTGCGCGACCGCCTCGACGGCTACCACCTGTGGCACGCGGCCCGGGCCGACCTGCTCGCCGCCCTCGACCGTCGGGCCGAGGCGCTCGCGGCGGCCGAGCGCGCGCTGGACCTCACGACCAACCCGGCCGAGCGGGAACTGATGTCGCGCCGGATCGGCGACCTGCGGCGGCCGGCCGCGTAGCGCGCCGGCCGCCGCGGCACCGCTACTCGCGGGTCATCACCGGACGCACCTCGATGGCGGTCATCCCGGCGCTGCGCGGCCAGGTCGAGGCGACCTCGACGGCCTCCTCGATCGTGTCGGTCTCCAGGATCACGAAACCGCCGATGACCTCCTTCAGCTCCAGGTAGGGCCCGTCGGTGACCACGGCGCCGCCGTCGGCACCGGAGCGGATCGTGCGGGCGGTGGTCCGGGGCTGGAGCTCCGCGCCGCCGTCGGCGATCTTGCCGGTCGGCTGCCACCGCTCGTACCACTCGTAGATCTCCTTCATGACGTCCTGCTCTCCGTCGGATGGCAGGTTGCTCCACTCGGAGTCGTCACCACAGATCAACATCGCGAACTTCATCGGTCGTGCTCCCTTCAGGGGGTCGGTTCGACTCGGTAACGAACGGGGCGGGCCGCCCCTCGACACGATCCCGGAAAAATCTTGCCGATAAGGTGACGGCGTGGAGGACACCGATCGCGCGATCGTCCGCGCGTTGACCGACGACGGCCGGTTGTCGTACACCGATCTGGCCGAACGGGTGGGGCTGTCGGTGTCGGCCGTGCATCAGCGGGTACGGCGGCTCGAGCAGCGGGGGATCATCAAGGGCTACACGGCCCGCATCGACCACGATGCCCTGGGCCTCCCGCTGACGGCGTTCGTCGCGGTGCGGCCGATGGACCCGTCGCAGCCCGACGACGCGCCCGACCGGCTGGCGGTGCTGCCCCAGATCGAGTCGTGCTACTCGGTGGCGGGGGAGGACTTCTACCTGCTCATGGTGCGGGTGGAGAGCCCGGCCGGGCTGGAACGGCTGCTGCAGGAGATCCGCAAGGCCGCGAACGTCACCACCCGCACCACGGTCGTTCTCTCGACCCCGTTCGAAGGCAGGTCACTGAGCTGATGGACAGGCAGACCCTGAGCGCTCTGGCGCACGCCGACCACCCGATCGCCGCACCGCTGAGCGAGGCGTCGGTCGCCGAGGTGCTCGACCGGGCGCTGCGGCCCGACGCCCACGTCCTCGACCTGGGCTGCGGCGAGGGCGCGTGGCTGCTGCGGGCGCTCGAGGTCCGTCCGGACGTCACGGCCGTCGGGGTCGATCTTTCCGACAAGGGCTTCGGGCGGACGCGCGCAGCCGCCGCCCGGTCCGGCGCCGCCGACCGGTTGGACCTGGTCGTGGCCGACGCGACGCAGTACCGGGGTGACCGCCCGGCCGACGTGGTGCTGAGCGTCGGCTCCGCGCACGCGTTCGGCGGCCTGCTGCCGACGCTCGCGGCCGCCCGCACCCACCTCGCCGACACCGGGACGGTCGTGATCGGCGACGGTTTCTGGGAGCGCGAACCGGGCCCGGACCTGCGGGCGGAGATCGAGGCCCCGGACCAGCCGTACGCCGACCTGGCCGGCACCATCGCCGCCGTGTCCGCCGACGGCTGGACGCCGGTGTACGGCCACGTCAGCACGATCGAGGAGTGGGACGACTACGAGTTCAGCTGGACCGGCTCGCTGGCCCGCTGGGCGCTGGACCACCCCGACGATCCCGACGCCAAGCACGCCCTGGAGGCGTCGGCCGAGCACCGGGACATGTGGCTCGGTTACCGCGGCGTGCTGGGCTTCGTGACGCTCGTGCTCCGCCGTACGGGCTGACCGTGGCGCCGTTCGAGGAGGTCGAGGTGACCTTCTGGGACCCGGAGCGCCAGCACGGCAGCCAGCCGCCGCTGACGCCCGAGGTGGTCGCCGACACCGAGCGGACGCTGGGCGTGACGCTGCCGGAGAGCCTCCTGCGGCTGCTGCGGATCCGGAACGGCGGAGTGGTCGCCGACGCGTGGGACGCGGTCCCCCTGGACGGCGGCGTCGACTACGTGCCGTTCGGCGAGGTGTGCGGCGCCGGGCCGGCCGACGTGCCCGACTCGATCACGCTGTCCGACACGCCGTACCTGATCGGGGAGTGGGGCCTGCCGTCGCCGCTGGTGCTGCTCAGCGGCGACGGCCATACCTGGGTGGCGCTGGACTACCGCGCCTGCGGGCCGGCCGGCGAGCCGTCGGTGGTCTACGTCGACGCCGACTTCGAACGCGAGGTGCCGCTCGCGCCCGACTTCCGGGCGTTCGTCGAGCGGCTGGTGCCGTCGTCCGACTGTTAGGCGGGCGCGTTCCACCGGTGGATCGCCCGCCGGCCGTGCTCGAACCCGAGCACCGAGATCGTGGCGGTGTCGAGCATCAGCAGGCCGCCGTCGGCCGGTGGGAGGCCGATCCAGCGGGCACCGGTGACCCGCAGCGAGTGCCCGTGCGCGACGAGCGCGACGTCGCCGCCGTCGAGGAGCGGCGCCACGCGGCCCAGCAGCGCGTCGATCCGGGCCCCGATCTGCGCCGGCGTCTCGCCGCCCGGGCAGCCGTCGGTCCACAGGTTCCAGTGCGGGTCGAACGTCGCGTGGATGTCGGCGGTGGTGACGCCCTCGTACTCGCCGTAGTTCCACTCGGCGATGTCCTCGGTGACCTCGGTGGGGGTGAGGCCGGCCAGCTCCGCCGTCCGTAACGCCCGCCGCCGCGGGCTGGACACGACGGCGACGAACGTACGTTCCCGTACGGCGGTGGCGACGGCGGCCGCCTGCCGTACGCCGGCGTCGGTCAGGTCCACGTCGGTCACCGAGGTGTGCCGGCGGCCGACGCTCCACTCGGTTTCGCCGTGGCGGATCAGCACGATCTCTCCCATCCGTCCATGATGCTGGGCATGACCACTTTCGACAGCGTCACGCTGGTCTTTCTCGTGCGTCCCGTCGACGCGCCGGACGTCTCCGACGCCGAGGCCGAGCGGCTCCAGGACGCCCACCTGGCCCACCAGTCGGCCCTCGCCGAGCAGGGCCTCGTGCTCGCCGCCGGCCCCCTCACCGGCCAGGACGACGAGGGGATGCGCGGCATCTGCGTCCTGTCGGTGGACGCCGACCGGGCCCGCGCCCTGTACGCGGAGGACCCCGCCGTCCGCGCCGGTCGGCTGGCGGTGCGGGTGGCGACCTGGCTGGTCCCGACCGGCGGAGCCGTCTTCCCCGGCATCACGCTCCCCGCCTCCTCGGCCGAGGCCCGCGCCGGCCGGGAACCAACCTAGCCTCCTAGGATGCTGAAGAGGGTGCGGCGCTCAACGCCCCGCGATCTTGGACTCCGCACGGGCCTCTGGCACCGCACGGAGTCCAAGATCGCGGACGGGGGCGCCTACGTGGCGCGGCGCATGGCGTGGATGCCGACCCACAGGCCCACTGCGGCGGTGACCGCGGCGGCCACCGCGCCCTCGAGGACGGTGCGGTTCCAGAGGTCGCCGGCGAACAGGAGGCGTTCGGCGTCGACGACGTACGTCAGCGGATTGACGTGCGCCGCCGTACGGAGCCAGCCGGGGCCGCTGTCCAGCGGGAGGAGCATCCCGGCGAGGATCAGCATCGGGAACAGCAGGGTCTGCTGGACCACCCAGAACATCCAGTCCTGGTTCTTCACGGCCAGCGCGAGCGAGTACGACAGCGCGCCCATCCCGACGCTGAACACCGCCAGCATCGTCAGACCGACGATCACGCCGAGCACCGACAGCCGCAGGCCGAACGGCACCGTCACGGCGATCACCACCAGCGCCTGGGCCACGGTCGGCGCGATCTCCTTCAGCGCCCGCCCGAGCAGCAGCGACGACCGGGTCAACGGCGTCACCAACTGCCGTTCGTGCGAACCGGTCTGCATCTCCTGGATCAGGTTGGCGCCGGTGGTCGACGTCCCGAAGAGGGCCACCATCACCAGGACGCCGGGCACGAACCAGCGCAGCGACTCGGCGGTGTTCAGGCCGGTCATGCCGGTGAGCAGGGGTGCGAACAGGCCGAGGAAGATCAGCGGCTGGATCAGGCCGAAGAGCACGGTGAACGGGTCGCGCAGCAGCGGGCGCAGTTCGCGGGTGAAGACGAGTCCGGTGTCGGTGGCGAGTTTCACTTCGAGGCTCCTTCGCGCAGGCTGCGGCCGGTCAGGGAGAGGAAGACGTCGTCGAGGGTGGGCTGGGTGACGGTGGCGGAGAGCACCTTCACGCCGGCCACGTCGAGGTCGCGCAGCAGCGACGGCACCAGGGCCGGGCCGTCGTCGCCGGGCACGCTCACGTGCGTCCCCTCGCATGAACCACCGACGAGGGTGACCGCCGACGTGGCCTCCGATGCGGAAGCGAAGCCCAGCGTGACCCGGTCGCCGAGCGCGGCCTTCAGGCGCGCCGGCGGGTCGTCGGCGATGACCCTGCCGTGGTCAACCACGATGACGCGTTCGGCCATCGAGTCGGCCTCGTCGAGGTAGTGCGTGGTGAGCACGACCGTGGTGCCGTACCGCTCGCGCAGGGTGCGGATGTGCTCCTGGAGGTTGGCCCGGTTCTGCGGGTCGAGGCCGGTCGACGGCTCGTCGAGGAACAGCAGGCCGGGGGCGTGGATGAGGCCCATCGCGATGTCGAGGCGGCGGCGCTGCCCGCCGGACAGCGTCGAGACCCGGCGGTCGGCGACGGCGGCCAGGTCGAGCGACTCGATCAGCTCGTCGGCGCGGGTCTTCGCGAGGGAGCGCGACAGCCCGTACACCCGCCCCTGGGTGACCAGTTCGTCGCGGCCGTGCTGGTTGTGCCCGGCGCCGTTGCCCTGCCCGATGTAGCCGATGCTGCGCCGCACCGCGGCCTGGTCGGACACGACGTCGTAGCCGGCGACCTGCGCCGTTCCCGAGGTCGGCGTGAGCAGCGTGGTGAGCATCCGCAGCGTCGTGGACTTGCCGGCGCCGTTCGGGCCGAGCAGTGCCACGAGTTCGCCCTCGGCCACGTCGAGGTCGAGGCCCTGCACGGCGTGCACCGCACCGAAGTGCTTCGTCAGGTTCCGGGTTCGGATCGTCGTCATGCGATAAACGCTAGGGGGACTAGCGGTCAGTTCCTGTCCGCATTCGATAGCATCGTGGAACCATGTCGAACCCGAGTTCGCGGATGCTGCGCCTGCTGTCGTTGCTGCAGACCCACCGGTTCTGGCCGGGCACCGAACTGGCCGACCGGCTGGAGGTGAGCGCCCGCACCGTGCGGCGCGACGTCGACCGGCTGCGCGAGCTGGGCTATCCGGTGCAGGCCAGCCGCGGCATCACCGGCGGGTACCAGCTCCAGGCGGGCGCGGCGCTGCCGCCGCTGCTGCTCGACGACGAGGAGGCGGTCGCCATCGCGGTCGGGCTGCGGGCGGCGGCGGCCGGCGCCGTGGCCGGCATCGAGGAGACGTCGGTGCGGGCGTTGGCGAAGGTGGTCCAGGTGATGCCGCCGCGGTTGCGCCATCGGGTCGACGCGCTGCGCACGTACACGGTGCCGGCGCTGCTCGGCGGCGGCCCGCGGGTCGACGCGACGGCCCTCACCGTGATCGCGCAGGCCTGCCGCGACGGCGAGCGGCTGCGGTTCGGGTACACCGCGCGCGGCGGCGAGCCGGCGCAGCGGCTGGTGGAGCCGCACAACCTGGTGACCCTGGGCCGCCGCTGGTACCTGGTGGCGTGGGACACCGAGCGGGGCGACTGGCGGATGTTCCGCGTCGACCGGCTGCGCGACCCGGCGTCCACCGGTGCCCGGTTCCGGCCCCGCGAGGTGCCCGGCGGTGACGCGGCCGAGTTCGTCCGCTCGAAGCTCGCCCAGGTGCCGCGCCGCTACCAGGTGGAGGTCCGGTTCTCCGCCGACGCGGCCCGGGTGGAGCGGTCGCTGGGCTACGCGGGCACGGTCGAGGCGGTCGACGACGCGACGTGCGTGTTCCGGATGGCGGTCGACACGCTCGACTGGCCGGCGGTGATCCTCGGCCTGGTCGGCGCCGACTTCGACATCGTCGGCCCGCCGGAACTGCGCGACGTCGTCCGCGAGGTCGGCGCCCGGCTCGTCGCGGCCTCCACCCCCGGGTAGGGCCGGTGATCCTCTCCGGCGCCGATGCCTCCTGAGGACCCACCTGGTGAGGTGGAACCCGTGGAGGCGACGGTGGTTCGCGAGCCCGCGTGGGTGCGGTACGGGCTGTGGGTGGTGTTCCCGCTGGTCGGCGGCGCGGTGGGCTGGTTCCTGCCCGGGATCGCGCAGTGGGTCGCCGACCTGCCCGACCTGCCCGGCAAGGGCCCGTTCCGCCTGGTCGCGTCGTTCCCGCGCGGCCCGGCGACGCTGGTCGCCGCCGGCGTCGGCGTGCTCGCGGGCCTGGCGCTCGCGCTGGTCGCCGCCTACGAACGGGTGACGGTGACCGTCGCCCGCGACCGGGTGACGCTGAAACGCGGCGACGGGTCGACCGTCGTGCTCCGCGACCGCGTGTGGGCCGCCTTCGCCGACGGCAAGCGGCTGGTGATCGTCGACCGGGAGGGGGCCGAGCCCGCCCGGCAGAAGCACGACCTGTCCCGGGCCGCGCTGGCGGCGGCGTTCCGGGCGCACGGTTACCCGTGGCTCGACCGGGACCCGTTCCACGACCGGTACCGCCTGTGGGTGGTCGGGGTACCGGGCCTGCCGCCGGGCGGCGAGGCGCTGCTGGCGGCCCGGGCCACCGCGCTGGAGAAGTCGAAACACGAGGACGCGTCCCGGATGCGCGACGAACTGGCCCGGCTGGGCGTGGTGGTCCGCGACGAGAAGAAGACCCAGTACTGGCGCCTGGCCGAGCCGCTCTGATCAGGACCGGACGAACGCGCCCGTCGGGAACGTGCCGTCGGGCAGGAACGGGTGGACGTTCGGCGTGCAGCCCTGGAGGTCGATGGTCTGGGTCATCATGATCGGGCCGGGCTTGCCGGGGCCGGTGCAGCGCATGTGGTCGAAGCCCAGGAAGTGGCCCATCTCGTGGTTGATCACGGCGGACCGGTAGTCGTCGAGGCCCACCGGGTAGCCGTCGGCGCCGTTGAGCCACCGGGTCAGGTTGATCATGAGCGTCTTGCCGAACCGGCACGAGTACACCGACTCGACGTCGAGGCCGACCGCGGCGCACAGCCGTTGCACGGTGGCCGCCGTGGCGAGGCGCACCTGGACGTCGAAGTCGCCGCCGGCGGTGCGCTGGAACGACCACGACGCGTTGTTCAGGCCGACCGGGCCGTTGGTCACCGGGTGCTTGGCCGACAGCGTCCAGCCCAGGGGCTCGGCCAGGATCCGGTCGACGCGGCCGGCGAAGTCGACCGCGGTCCACTCGACGTTGTCGCCGAACCTGATGCCGTTCTCCATCTCGACCCGGTACCGGATCCGCCGCTGCCCGGTGCCGATCACCGGCCCGCCGCCGGCCGCGACCGCGAACGACCCGTTCCCGCCGGTGGGCAGCGGCGGCGGGGGCGGCGGGGTGGCCGGCGCGGGCTGGATCACGGTGCCGGTGAGGTCGGGCTTCGAGGCCGCCTTCTGGGCGGCGTCGCCGGTCTGCGAACACGCGACGGTGATCAGCGCAACCATGATCGCCAGTGTCAGGCTGATCTTCCGGCGTATACGCACGGTGCGCGAGTCCTCCCCGTCTTCGGCGTGCAGAGCCTAGTAAAGGGACGCCATACCCCACCCCACGCGTTACATGTCGTGAGCGAACAGCCCCGCAATGAGGTACGCGGGGGAGCGGTCCAGAGATCCACGGGACCGGTCGTAGCGGCGGGTGGTGCGCGGGTCGGCGTGGCCGAGGAGGTCCTGGACGTCGCGCAACGGGGCGCCGGCGTCGAGGGCGGCGGTCGCGACGGTGTGCCGCAGCGAGTGCGGCGAGAGCCGGTCGGCCTCGGGCAGCCCGGCCGCGCGGGCGGTGCGGCGCACCAGCCGGAACACCGTCGACGGGTCGACCCGCTTGCCGGTGGCGGTGGTGAACAGCGGCGTGTCCCGGTGGTCGTCGAGGTGGGCGTCCAGGTCGCGGGACAGCGGCGGCGGGAGCGGCAGCTCGCGGTGCCGGCCGCCCTTGCCGGTGACCCGGACCGTGCGGTGGCCCCGGTTCTGCCGCAGGTCGGTGACGTCGAGCCGGAGCGCCTCGCCGACCCGCAGCCCGAGCTCGGCGAGCAGCGCCAGCAGGGCGGCGTCGCGGCGGGCGGTGGGTCCGGTGGCGGCGCGGGCGGCCCGCATGAACGCGGCCGCCTGGGCACCGGTGAGCCCGACGGTGGGCGACGAGTCGCGGTCGACACCGGGCCGGTCGACGGCGTCGACCGGGTTGGCGCCGGTGACGCCGGTGCTGACCAGGTACCGGTACCAGCTGGAGATCGTGGACAGGCGCCGGGCGGCCGACGCGGTGGCGAGGGCGCGGAGGTGGGCGGCGGCGTAGGCGTCGACGTCGGCCCGCGTCGCGGCGCGGGGGTCGAGCCCGGTGCGGTCGCACCAGGCCAGGTAGTCGGCGAGGTCGCGGAAGTAGGCGCGCCGGGTGTGGACGGACTTCCGGGACGCGAGCCAGCCCGCGGTCGCGGTACGCAGGTTCCACCGGTGGCCGGCGTCGTCGGTGGGCAACGGCAGCGCACCCACGGCATCGATCAGCGGGTCGGCGCCGGGGATCTCCAGCTCGGTCACGGGGCCCGCAAGCCGTATTCTTCTGGGCGGTTCGGAGCCACGACTGGCGATTCTATGGGGGTTCGATGGAGATCGCGCTTGCCACGCCGGTCGTCTCGCTGATCCCGGGCGCGCACGCGCCGTGGGAGGTCACCGCCGGGCCGGCGGAACTGGTCGAGATCGCCCGCGCCGCCGACCGGCTCGGCTTCGACTACCTCACCTGCTCCGAACACGTGGCGATCGCGCCGGCCGAGCAGCCGGCGGCCGGGCCGCGCTTCTACGATCCGCTCGCCACGTTCGGCTTCCTCGCCGCACACACGAGCCGGATCCGGTTCCTCACCTACGCCGTCGGCCTCGGCTACCACCATCCGCTGGAGATCGCGAAGCGGTACGGCACGCTCGACGTCATGACCGGCGGGCGGCTCGTGCTGGGGCTCGGGCTGGGCGCCGACCGGGTCGAGTTCGACCTGCTCGGCATGCCGTTCGACGGCCGCGGCCGGCGCGCCGACGACGCCCTGCGGGTGCTGCGGGCCGCGCTCGGGTCGGCCGGGCCGATCTCGTACGTCGGCGACCACTTCGCGTTCGGCGACGTCGTGGTCGAGCCGTCCGGCAGCCGCCGGCCGCCGCTGTGGATCGCCGGCGGCAGCCTCACCTCGCTCGACCGCGCCATCACCCTCGGCGACGGCTGGATGCCGTCGTTCCACCTGGCGCCGGACCGCGTCGGCCGGCTGCTCGCCCGGTTCGACCGGCCGGCCGGGTTCTCCGTCGTGCTGCCGGTGCTGCCGCCGGTCGACCCGGTCGGCGACCCGGCCGGTGCCGTCGAGGTGCTCACCGCCCGCGCCGGGCTGGGCGCCGACGTGCTCGTGGTGTTGGTGGAACACACCTCGCTCGGCCACTACCTGGAACAGCTCGACGCGCTGCGTCAGGTGGTGGAGCGGGCGTTCGGTGCGCCGGTAGGGTCGCGGCCATGAAACTCGGTGTGGTGCGCGACTGGCTCGAGGCGGTCAACGACGGCGACGCGGCCCGGCTGGTCGCGCTGACCACCGACCGCGTGGAGATCGTCGGACCGCGCGGCGCCGGCCCGGCCGACCGGGAGGTACTCGCCGACTGGCTGACCCGGTCCGGGTTCTCGGCCCGGTCGCTGCGCTGGTTCTGCGGCACCGACGGATCCGTCGTCGTGGAGCAGGTCGCGGCCTGGCGCGACGGCGCGGAGGGTGTCCGCCTCGCGTCCCAATTTCTCGTGGACGCCCACCGCGGCGCCCACCGCGTGGCCCGGTACGTCCGCCACGACGGTGGCCTGGAACCCGCGCTGGCCGCCGCGGGTCTGACGGTAGCCGACGAGGTCTTCGGGTAGAGATGACGCATGGGATCCACGACCGGTGAGTTCAAGCGCGACGCCAACTACATCGACACCCGCATCACCGCCGACGGGCGCGACGGCTATCCGGTCGAGCCGGGCCGCTACCGGCTCGTCGTGGCGCGGGCCTGCCCGTGGGCGAACCGGGCGATCATCGTGCGGCGGCTGCTCGGCCTCGAAAGCGTGCTGTCGATGGGGATCTGCGGGCCGACCCACGACGAGCGGAGCTGGACGTTCGACCTCGACCCGGGCGGGCGCGACCCGGTGCTGGGCATCGAACGGATCCAGGAGGCGTACTTCAAGCGGTTCCCCGACTACCCGCGCGGGATCACGGTGCCGGCGATCGTCGACGTCCCGTCGGGCGCGGTGGTGACCAACGACTACAAGCAGATCACGCTCGATCTGTCCACCGAGTGGACGGCGTACCACCGCGCCGGGGCGCCGGAGCTGTACCCGGAGAAACTCCGCGGTGAGATCGACGAGGTCGCCGAGCTGGTGTACCGCGACGTCAACAACGGCGTGTACCGGTGCGGGTTCGCGTCGTCACAGGAGGCGTACGAGACGGCGTACGGGGCGCTGTTCGCGCGGCTCGACTGGCTGTCGGACCGGCTGGCCGGGCAGCGGTACCTCGTCGGTGACACGATCACCGAGGCCGACGTGCGGCTGTTCACGACGCTGGCCCGGTTCGACGCCGTCTACCACGGCCACTTCAAGTGCAACCGGCAGAAGCTCGCCGAGCTGCCGGTGCTGTGGGCGTACGCCCGCGACCTGTTCCAGACCCCGGGCTTCGGCGACACCACCGACTTCGTGCAGATCAAGTCGCACTACTACGAGGTCCACCGGACGATCAACCCCAGCGGGATCGTGCCGGTGGGGCCCGACCTGAGTGGCTGGCTGGAGCCGCACGGCCGCGCGGCGCTGGGCGGTCGCCCGTTCGGCGACGGCACGCCGCCCGGGCCGCCATCGGCCGCCGAGGTCGTCCCGGCCGGCCACGGCGCCGGCGTCGATCCGGTTGACGGGATCGATGGGCGTGACGGAGGGTTCGAGGGTGGGTGAAGAATGGCCGACCGCCGGAGTCCTCCTGTCGTTGCGGTACCGCCTGACGAGAAGGCTCGCGACGAGCGGCATGTCGGAGATCTGGCGGGCCGACGACGGTCTGCTCGGCCGCGCCGTCGCGATCAAGCTGCCCAAGCCGCAGGTCTCCCAGATCCTGTACCAGGCGTGGATCGAGGCGCGGACCACCGCCAAGCTGTCCGATCCGCACATCGCCGCGGTCCACGACTACGGCGAGGCGCTGCGGCCCGACGGCTCGACCGCGCCGTTCGTGGTGATGGAACTGCTCGACGGTGAGTCGCTCGCGGCGCGGCTGACGAGCGGCCCGCTGCCCTGGCGGACCGCCGCCCGGATCGGTGCCGAGGTCGCGTCGGGCCTGGCCACGGCGCATGCCCGGCGGGTGGTCCACCGCGACATCAAGCCGGGCAACATCATGCTGACCCCCACCGGCACGAAGATCCTCGACTTCGGCATCAGCGCGATCACCGGCACCCCCGACGACGACGAGACCGGCGTCACGTTCGGAACCCCGGCGTACGTCGCCCCGGAACGCCTCGACGGGACGCCGGCCGAGCCGGCCACCGACGTGTACGCCCTCGGCGCGGTGCTGTTCGAGATGGTCGACGGCGAGCCGCCGTACCCGGTCGACACCTGGGAGGAGTACGCGTCCGCTCGGACGACGCCGCCGAAGCCGCTGCCGGCGGACCTGCCGCCGGAGTTCCGCGACCTGGTCGACCGCTGCCTGTCCGACGACCCGCGGCGCCGTCCGGCCGCCACCGACGTCCGCGACCGCCTCACCGCCCTGGGACCGCCCGCCGTGCCGCCCGCCGTGCCGCTGCCGGGGGCGGAAACGCGACCGACCGGGACGCCGGAGTCATTTCCGTCGCCGGCGAGCGTCACTCCGTCCACGATCATTTCCCCCGACGGGCCCGGCGCCGGCGCCGTGGCCCGGACCGCCGATCGGACCGCGGATCGGACCGTGGTACCGGCCGCCCGGCGGATGCCGGCGCCGGTCCGCGTGGCGATCGTGGTGCTGCTGCTGGTCGCGGGCGGTGCGGTGATCGGGCTGCGGTCGTGGTCGACCGACCGGGGCGACACCCCGAAGGCCGCGCCGAACAGCTCCGAGCCCCCGCCCGCCACCACCCCGACGGCGGCGCCGACCTCCCCGGCCGCGCCGCCGCCCTCCGGGCCGCCGTCGAGTTCGGCCGCCGAGCCGGCCGGCGGGGTGACCGTGAGCCTCGACGAGGCGGTCGCCGACGTGATCGACGCGGTGCACGCCGGGCGGGCGACCGGCGACATCCGGGACGACGTCGCCGTGGACCTGATCAACCTGCTGCGCCAGCTCAGCAGCGCACCGGCCAAGGATGTCAGCCGCCGGGTGGCCGAGCTGCAGCAGAAGATCCGCGACCGGATCGAGGAGGGCAGCCTGGCCCGCGCCGCCGCCACCGACCTGCAGAACCGCCTCGACCGGATCGCCCGGGTCTGACGCCGGCCCGGTGGTCTGCGCCCCGCGACGCGCCCTCGGTTAACCTGGCCCGGTGACGACCACCACGGCACCGGGCGTATGACTGCCGCGCACGTGTGCTGGTCGTACGACGAGCTCCGGGCCTTCGACGAGTTCGCCCGCGGGTTCCTCCGGGCGGGGCTCGCCGCGGGGGAGCGGGTCTGGTTCGTCGCCGGGCGCCGGTCCGGTGCCACCGGGGAGTGGCTGCGGGACGTCGCCACGACCGCCCCGCGCGCCGACTCCGCGCGGGTCGTCTCCTGCGCCGACGCGTATCCCGGCGGCGCGGCGATCGACCCGGCCACGCAGGTCGAGACCTACGTCGCCGCGACGGCCGAGGCCCTCGCCGCCGGTTTCACCGGGCTGCGGGTGGTCGCCGACGTCACCGACCTGGTCCGCACCGGCGAGCAGCGGGCGGCGTTCGCCCGCTACGAGTACGTCATCGGACGGCACCTGCGCACGGCGCCGATGCGGGCGGTGTGCGCGTTCGACCGGCTCGAGCTCGGCGACCGGGTCGTCGCCGAACTGGCCGTCCTGCACGAGGCGAGCCACCCCTTCTCGCTGCGGTCGGGATCGACGCCGGACGCGGCGATCCTGGACGGCAACCTCGACCTCGGCGCCGAGGAGCTGTTCGCCACGGCGCTGGGGCACACCGACCTGGAACCGGTCGACGGCGTGGTGACCGTCGACGCCGCCGGGTTGACGTTCGTCGACCACCGGTCCCTGCTCGCGCTGCAGCGGTACGCCGGGTCACGGGGGATCACCGTGGTCGTCCGGACCCGGCTCGCCATCGCGGCCCGCGTCGCCGAACTGCTGGAGCTGCCCCGGGTGCGGGTGGAGGTGACCGGATGAGGACGGGCGCCGCCGCCGGCCACCTCGGGTACTACCACGAGGCGGTCTGCTACACCTCCGACGACGACCTCGTCGCCGTCGCCGTGCCGTTCCTCGTCGGCGGGATCGACGCCGGCGAACCCACCGTGGTGTCGATGGGCGACCGCAACGCCCACCTGCTGCGGTCGGCGCTGCCGGCCGGTCTCCCGGTGACGTTCCTGCCCGGCGACGCCCTCTACGCCCGCCCGGCCGGCGCCATCAAGTTCTACCGGAAGCTGCTCGCCGACCACGTCGCCCGCGGCGCGAGCCAGATCCGGATCATCGGCGAGCTCTCGCCGGAGATGCTCGGCGTGACGTGGGACTGGTGGGCCCGGTACGAGTCGGCGGTCAACCACGCGTACGACGAGTTCCCGCTGTGGAGCATGTGCGCCTACGACACCCGGACCACCCCCGCACCGGTGCTGGCCGACGTGCTGCGCACGCACCCCCGCACCGCGCTGCCCGACGGCCGGCACGTCCCCAACGACACCTACACCGACCCGTTCCAGTACCTCGCCGAGCCGCGCGCCCCGGTCGTCGACCCGCTCCAGCAGACCGACCCGCTGGCCGACCTCGCCGATCCCACGCTGGCCGAGGCCCGCCAGGCGGTCTGGGACGCCGACCACGGCTTCCTACCGACCCAGGACGTCGAGGACTTCGCGCTCGCCGTCAGCGAGGCGGTCGCCAACGCCTACCGGCACGGCCGCCCCCCGCTGCGGCTGCGCCTGTGGTGCGGCGCCGACCGCATCGTCGTCACGGTCACCGACGCCGGGCCCGGCCCCAAGGACCCCTTCGCCGGCCTCCTCCCGGCCAACGCCACCGGCGACGGCGGCCTCGGCCTGTGGATCATGCACCAGATGTCGAACCACGTCGCCCTGTACCGGCAACCCGAGGGCTTCACCATCCGCCTGACCGCGGGCAACCCGTACCACTCATAGGCAACGCACAGGATCGGCACAGCGGCCGGACGGGCGCGGGACCGAGGGTAGGTCGTGTTCAGGAAGACACGTCGACCCCCAGGAGGACCGTCAGATGCACCGCCGGACGTTTCAGGGCCGCCCGCTCGCCCGCCCGACCGAGGACATCGAGGACCAGGGGCTCGGCTTCGACCTCGGCACGCTGATGGGCCGCCGCCGGATCCTGGCCATGTTCGGCGTCGGCGCGGCCGCGGTCGGGCTGGCCGCCTGCGGAGACAGCGCCACCGGCTCGAACTCCACCAGTTCCACCGCCACCGCATCCGCCGCATCCACGGCTTCAGGTGAGATTCCGGAGGAAACTGCCGGCCCGTACCCGGGTGACGGCTCGAACGGCGCCGACGTGCTCGAGCAGAGCGGCATCGTGCGCAGCGACATCCGGTCCAGCTTCGGCAGCGCGTCGGGTACCGCGTCGGGCGTTCCGATGACGCTGGAGCTGACGATCCAGGACCTCGCGAACGGCGGCGCGCCGTTCGCCGGCACCGCCGTGTACGTGTGGCACTGCGACCGGGAGGGCCGGTACTCGATGTACTCGCAGGGCATCACGGCGGAGAACTACCTGCGCGGCGTCCAGATCGCCGACGCCTCCGGCAAGGTGCGGTTCACCAGCATCTTCCCCGCCTGCTACGACGGGCGGTGGCCGCACATCCACTTCGAGGTCTACGGCGCCGAGGCCGACATCACCGACTCGACGAAGGCGATCGCCACCTCGCAGGTCGCCCTGCCGAAGAACACGTGCGAGACCGTCTACGCCGAGACCGGCTACGAGGCGTCGGTCACGAACCTGGCCAAGGTCAGCCTCGACTCCGACAACGTCTTCGGCGACGACTCCGGAGCCACCCAACTGGGCACCGTGACCGGCGACGTCTCCGCCGGCTACACCGTCTCCCTGGCCGTGCGGATCGACACGAGGACGGCCGCGGGCGGCGGCGGTGCCGCACCGGGCGGCGGCGGCCCGGGTGGAACCCCGCCGACCGGCCAACCCCCGACAAGCTAGGGGCTCCGGTCGCCTGTGGAATCCGGACCTGGATTGTGGGAGACAAAGTCCTGCCACCACCGACCTTTGTCTCCCACAAGACGCGGTCCGAGCTACGAGAACCAACCTAGCTTCCTAGGATGCCTTGCGCGACGTGATCTCGACCCGCCGGGCCGAATCGGCGGCGGCTCCGGATCAGACGAACCAGGTCATTGCCTCGCCGTGGCCGCGTGTCCAGGCCAGTGGGACCCCGTCCAGCGCCAGCACGTTGTGGAAGCCGTCGGGCGGGGGCGGCAGCCCTTCGTACGGCAGGACCTCCGGCGACTCGACGGCGATCCAGTGTCCCGGCAGGGTGCGGACCAGGTCGGTGAACCGGGCTCGCCGCTCGGGCGGCACCTGGTACAGCACGGACGTGTGGAACACGACCAGCGTGGCGTCCGCCGGTGCCTGGGCGGCCAGGTCGGGCAGGTCGTCGACCAGGTCTCCGCGCAGCAGCCGGGGCGGCGAGGCCGCGACGACGGCGATCGCCGCCCGGAGACGGGCCCGCCGGTGGTCGTGTTCGGGCCAGATCAGCGCCTCCAGCCACGCGACGTCGGCCGGGTCGCCGACGTCGAGGGGGTTCAGGTCGAGGCCGGCCCGCCACGCCACCTCGGGGACGCGCGGGGGCGGTGTGCGGACACCGGCGCAGTCGAGAACGGGTCCGTGCGCGCCGACCGTGTGCGTGCCGTACCGGTAGGTGTAGCGGTCCGGGTACAGGCACAGGCCGGCGGACGCGCCGACCTCCAGCAGCGCCAGCGGCTGCGGCAGGGCGGCGAGCACCGGCAGCAGCAGGGCGCACCGGCCGGCCTCGTTGGTCTGGGTGGATCGGGCGAGCACCTCCGCCGCCACCGCGGGCCAGGCGGAGACGACGAAATCGTGGAACGCCACCGGGTCGTCGACCGGTCCGCCGAGCAGCCGTACGACGCCGAACAGCAGGTTGGGCTGCTGCTTGGCGGCGGGCAGGGTGCCCACCAGCGCCAGGAGCGGACGATCTGCGGAGACCGCGTGCGCGAGGCGTTCGTACGTCGGCGAGACGCTCCTGGCCTCCCGTTCCGCGAAGTCGGCATACCTGGCCGCGATGGACATGCCACCAACCTAGCGTCCTAGGATGCTCTACGCGATGTGACCCCGATTTGACCCGACAAGAGAGCAACAACGCGGCGTATTGAATTTGATCTTGCATAGAGGGGGTCATGCGTCGCGGTACAGGAACAGCACCAGGGCCAGTACCAGCCCGCCGGCCGCGTACGCGGTCAGTACGCCGAGTCCCTGCCACGGACCGATCGGTAGGGCGTCGAGGCGGCGGGTGGCCTGGATCGCGAGCCCGGCGGTCATCGGTGACACCCGCTGGATCAGCTCGCGCGTCTCCTCGTCGGTCATCAACGCCGCCACCTGGGGCAGGATGAACAGCCCGGCCAGTACCGTCGCCACCGCGCCGGGTCCGCTGCGGAACACCATCGCCACGGCGAAGCCGAGCGCCGCCAGCAGCGCCAGGTAGAGCACGGTGCCGCCGGCGGCGCGCAGCGTCGGCGCGTCGGCGAGCGAGGGCGCGACGTACCCCGGGCCGTCGAAACGTCGTCCCGGAAGGATCATCCACGCGGCGGCGAGCGATCCGAGGGTGGCCAGCACCCCGGCGGCCAGCGCCACGGCCAGCACCACCGTGGCCTTGGCGGCGAAGACCCGCAGCCGTTGCGGTACCGCGGTGAGCGTCGTGCGGATCTCTCCCGAGGTGTACTCGGGGGTCACCGCCATCACGGCGGTCAGCACCGCCAGGATCTGTCCGGTGTAGACGCCGGAGAGGGCGAGCCGGGTGAGGTCCTCGTCGCCGCAGGCGTCCGGGACGGTGCACGCGGTGGAGCTGAGCGACCAGACGGCCACCGCCCCGGCGGCCACCATCAGTCCCACGGTTCCGGCGGCCAGCCAGGGGGTGCTGCGCACCGTGATGAGCTTGGTCCACTCGGTGCGCAGCACCGGCCAGCCGCCCGGGTGGGTCACGCGTCCCGCCTCGGCAGCCGCCACAGCGCGAGGAGCAGGACCACCGCCGCGTACGCGCACAGCACCCCGAAGCCGGGCCAGGGGTCCATCGGGTTGTCGAACCGCTCGCGGGTCTGCTGGATCGCCATGCCGGCCATCGGGGTGAGGCGGTTGACCCAGAGTTCCGCCTCGATCGACAGGAAGGGGTTGACGACGCCCGGCACGATGATCAGCGCGAGCACGAGCGTGATCGCCACGGAGGCCCGCCGCACCAGGACGCCGACCCCCATCGCAATCAGGGCGAACACGGCCAGCAGGAGACCGGTGCCGAGCACGGCCCGCAGCACGGGCCCGTCGGTCAGCGACGGATCGGGGTACGCCGGCGCGACGTACCCGTTCTCCCGTTGGGTCGGGCGGGTGAACACGAGAGCGGCGAAGCTGGTCACCGAGCCGAGCACGAACACGACGGCCGTGAGCACGAGCCCTTTCGCGACGAGCACCGCCCGCCGCCGTGGGCTCACCGTGAACGTGGTGCGGATCAGGCCCTTCGAGTACTCCGACGTGACCACGAGCGCGCCGAGCACCACGACGACGATCAGCGCCATGGTGGTGCCGACGAGGCTGTTGCGGACGATGTCGTCGTCGCCGCCGGGTGGCAGGGTGCCGATGTTGCCGGCGCCGGTGAGCGTGAACGTGTCGCCGTCGCGGCTGCTCGATCCGGGTACCGGGCCGCCCGCGACCTGGGTGGGCACCGGGCCGACGTCGAGGGCGGCCCAGTCGGCGGGGCCGGCCGGGGTGACGGTGACGTTGTCGAACGTGGCGGTGCTCTGCACGATCTCGGGTCCGCTGGAGGTGGCGCCGGCCGAGACGCGTACGGTGCGGGTCTTCGTGCCGGGCGAGGTGACGAACAGGCCCACCTGCGCGTCCGGCGGCAGCGCGGCGAGGTCGACGGTCCGGACGGTGGTCCAGGTGACGCCGTCGGCGGACTCCGCCGCGGCGACGGTGGAGCCGGCGCGGGTCAGCCGGAGCCAGCGCGGCCCGCCGCCGGTCCGGGTGACGCCGTCGGGGCCGAAGTCGACCTGCAGCCGCACCCCGCTGGGGGTCACGGCCAGCGCCGCGTAGGTGCTGTCGGGTTCGGTGCTGGACCGGATCATCACGCCGGCCCGGGTGAGCGGTCCGGTGTCCTGTTGGCTGGCGACGCGGGCGGTGATGCTGCCGTCGCCGGTCAGCGGTTGGTGCACGAACCGGAACTGGGAGACCCAGTTCGGACCGGTGTTGGCGTCGGTGCTGCTGTTGGCGGCGAGCAGGATCGAGACGAGCAGCATCAGGCCGGCGGCGAGGGTCACGCAGATGAAGGTGCTGCGGACCGAGCGGAGCTTGACCCACTCCGCGCGCACGAGATTGACGAACATCACGCCTCCGCGGTGAACTCGACGGCGTGCTGGGTCAGGTCCATGTAGGCCTCCTCCAGCGTGGCCCGGTGCTGGCGCAGTTCGCCGAACGGGAGCCGGTGCTCGGTCAGCAGGGCGGCGATCCGTTCGCCTTCCAGGCCGTGCACGGTGAGCACGTCGGCGTCGACGGCGGCGACCGTCGCGCCGGCGTTGGCGAGGACGGTCATCACCTCCGACCGTTTCGACGTGCGTACCTCGATCCGGTTGCCGGCGGCGGTCGAGATGAGTTCGTCGACCTTGGTGTCGGCGATGACCCGGCCCCGGCCGAGCACGACGACGTGGTCGGCGGTGCCGTCGAGTTCGCGCATGAGGTGGCTGGAGAGGAACACCGCGCGTCCCTCGGTGGCCAGTGACCGCATGAGTTTGCGGATCCAGACGATGCCCTCGGGGTCCAGCCCGTTGACGGGTTCGTCGAACATGAGCACCGGCGGGTCGCCGAGCAGCGCGCCGGCGATGCCGAGCCGCTGGCGCATGCCCAGTGAGAACCCGCCGACCCGGCGCCGTGCCACCGAGGCGAGTCCGACCCGGTCGAGCACCTCGTCGACGCGGCTGCGGGGCAGCCCGTTGCTGCGGGCCATCCACAGCAGGTGGTGGTGGGCGCGGCGGCCGCCGTGCACGGCGCCGGCGTCGAGCAGCGCGCCGACCGAGCGCAGTGGCGCGCGGAGCTTGCGGTAGGGCACGCCGCCGACCAGCGCGGTGCCGTCGGTGGGCGCGTCGAGCCCGAGGATCACCCGCATGGTGGTGGACTTGCCCGCGCCGTTCGGTCCGACGAAGCCGGTGACCTCGCCGGGGCGGACCGAGAAGGAGATGCCGTCGACCGCGACCGTGCGTCCGTACCGTTTGTGAAGGTCCCGCACCTCGATGGTTGCGTCCATGGCGCCGAGGCTACGGAGAACGTCGATGGGCGGGCGTCACGCCGCCGAGCCATCTTCGTCGGCGGGGGTCCCTCCTCCGGGGGATGCGCGCGGGGGACGCCGGAACGCGGCGGCTCGGCCGACAATGGCGTGGTGCGCCCCTTCCCTCCCGTCGTGGCGGCCCGCTACCGCGAGCTGTTGGCGGATTCGCGGTGGAACGCCGAGGTGCCGCTGGTCGCCGGCGCGGCGTTGGGGTTCGGGGCGCTGGTTCAGATTGTCCGGGCGATGACCGACACGGATCCGCGGGTGCCGTTCGCGCTGCTGCTCGGTCTCGCTACGACGCTGCCGGTGGCGCTGGCCCGGCTGCACGTTCTGGCCGCGGCGGCGCTCGTCACGGTCGGCACGCTCCTCACGGTCGGTGGGGAGCTGACGCTCACCGCGGCGGCCCTGGTGGCGCAGTGCGTGGTGCTGTACCTGGCCGGTCGGCAGCTGCCACGGAAGATCGCGTTGCTGCTGCTCCTGCCGGTCGCGTTGGCGAGCCTGCTGGTGGTCGGCAACGGTCTGCCGGGGGAGCCGGTGGCGGCGTTGTGGCTGTTGGCGGTGGCGATGCTCGGCACCGGTGCCGGTATCGCGCGTCGGGGCCGGGCCGAGGCGGTGGAGCGGGCGGTCACCCAGGAGGCGATGCGGCACTCGCGGCTGGAGCACGCGGTCCGCGGTGAGCGTGCCCGCATCGCGCGCGAGCTGCACGACGTGGTCGCGCACCACATCTCGATGATCGTGGTGCAGGCGGAGACCGCCCGGCTGACCACGCCGGCCATGCCGGCGGACGGCGCGCGGCACCTGGTCGCGATCGGTGACACGGCCCGCGACGCGCTCACCGAGATGCGCCGGCTGCTGGGGGTGCTGCGGGAGGACGCCAACCCGGAGCCGGACCGTGCGCCGCAGCCCGGGTTGAGCCAGCTCAACCAGCTGATCGACGGGGCGCGGGTGTCCGCCGCGGTGAGCACCCGGCTGGTGGTGCGCGGCCGGGTGCGTCCCCTCGACCCGGGCATCGAGCTCACCGCGTACCGCATCGTGCAGGAGGCGCTCACGAACGCGCGGCGTTACGCGTCGGGTGCCGCGGTCGACGTCGAGCTCGCCTACTCGGAGGAGACGCTGCGGCTGCGGGTCCGCGACAACGGTCCGGGTCCGTCCGGGTCCGGGGGGACGCCCGGACACGGGCTGCTGGGCATGCGTGAGCGGGCCGGGATGCTCGGCGGGACGCTGCGCACCGGCCCGGCGACGCCGACCGGTTTCCTCGTGGAGGCGGTGCTGCCGACGGCGAGCGGGGGTCCGGCGTGACGGTGCGCATCGTGGTGGCCGACGACCAGGTGGTGGTGCGGGCGGGGTTCGCCGCGTTGCTGGCCACCCAGCCCGACTTCACCGTCGTGGCGAGCGCGTCCGACGGCGCGGAGGCCGTGCGCGCCTGCGCCCGTCACGTACCCGACGTGGTGCTCATGGACGTGCGCATGCCCGTGATGGACGGGATCGAGGCGACGCGCAGAATCGTGGACGGCGGGAAGGCGTCCAGGATCATCATGCTCACGACGTTCGACCTCGACGAGCACGTCTACGACGCGCTCAGCGCCGGCGCCAGCGGCTTCCTGCTCAAGGACATCACCGCGGAGCGGCTGTTCGACGCGGTCCGGGTGGTCTCCGCCGGTGACGCCCTGCTCGCGCCGACCATCACCCGGCGCCTGATCGCGCAGTTCGCCCGCATGCGCCCGTCGGCACCGGCCGGCGCCGGGCTGCTGACGGCGCTGACCCCGCGCGAGACCGACGTGTTGCGGCTGATCGCCGCGGGCCTGTCGAACGCCGAGATCGCGGTGCGGCTGAGCGTCAGCGAGGAGACGATCAAGACGCACGTGAGCCGGGTGCTGGCGAAGCTCGACCTGCGTGACCGCACGCAGGCGGTGGTCGCGGCCTACGAGACGGGTCTGGTGGTGCCGGGCCAGCACTGATGTGTGGGTGGCATCGATGTGCGTATGATGCCGT
The DNA here is from genome assembly GCF_016863635.1 of Virgisporangium aurantiacum. Classification (GTDB taxonomy): domain Bacteria; phylum Actinomycetota; class Actinomycetes; order Mycobacteriales; family Micromonosporaceae; genus Virgisporangium; species Virgisporangium aurantiacum. The sequence continues at coordinate 384,360 of NZ_BOPG01000024.1, forward strand.
CCGGAATCGGGGGAGGCCGGCGTGAGCGCACATTTCCGGGCGGCGTTGTTGTTGGTGGCGGCGGGCCTGGTCGCGGCGGTGGTGGCACTGCCGTTGCCGTCGCTGACGATCTCCGACCCGCTCCTCGACGGTGGTACGGAGGGGTTCAACCGCGACGACCGGGTGATGGCCGTGGTGATCGCGGTGATCGCGGCGGTGGTGCTGCTGGCGGCCGTGCTGCGTAAGCCGGTGCTGCTGTCGTGGGCGTTGCTGCCGGTGGCGGTGTTCACCGCGTGGGCGGTGCTGATCGGCGTCGACATCGAGTTCGACACGGCGTTCCTGGCGTCGGAGCTGGTCGCGCGGCTCAACGAGTCCCGGTCGTTGGCGGCCGGGAGCTGGCTGACCGGGGTGGGGCTGCTGCTGGTGACGGCGGGCCTGGCCGTTCCGCTGCTGGAGCGGTGGCGGGTTCGCACTATTCGCTGACCGCGGCACCGGTGCCCGGTTAGCGTAGCGCCGTGACGTCCTTCAACGACCGGGCCGTCGAGGAGTTCCGCGCCAACGGCGGCCGGGTCGGCGGCCTGTTCGAGGGTGCCGACCTGTTGCTTCTCACCACGGTCGGCGCCGGGTCGGGACGGCCGCGGACGAACCCGGTCGGGTACGTGCGCGACGGCGCGCGCCTGCTGGTGTTCGGGTCGAACAGCGGGCAGGAGACGCATCCGGGCTGGTACCACAACCTGGTGGTCAACCCGTCGGTGACGGTGGAGGTCGGCACCGCCGGCGGCATCGAGACGTTCCCCGCGCACGCCGTTCCGGTGCAGGACGAGGAGCGCGACCGGTTGTTCGCCGGAGAGAGTGCGATCGAGGGTGCGGTCCCGGTGGTCGCCCTCTACCCGACGAGTGGGGCGAACGGCCGGGTGGCGGCGCTGGGCGACCACCTGGTGCAGGTCCACGACTGGTTCCGTCAGCAGATCGCCGCGGCCCGGGCCGGCGGGGGCACAGAACGGGGTGTCGACCTGCGCGAGCACTGCCTGATCCTGTGCTCGGCGATACACGCGCACCACACCCGCGAGGACGGGATCTTCCCCGACGTGCAGGCGCTGGTGCCGGGGCTGGAGCCGGTGCTCGACCGGCTCCGCGCCGACCACGTGGTGGTCGCGGAGCACCTCCGCCGGTTCCGCGCGCTGCTCGCGGAGAATCCGGGCGACGACGCGGACGTCGAAGCCGAGCTGGACCGGCTGGCCGCCGACCTGGAGGCGCACTTCGAGTACGAGGAGCGGATGCTTGTCCCCGTGCTCAACATGAGCGCCAGCTGACTCTAGGCTCTGCGCGTGACGACTCGCATCCCGGACGACTACCTGGACCTGTTCACCGGTTCCGCCTTCGGGCACCTGGCCACCGTGATGGCCGACGGTTCGCCGCAGGTGACGCCGGTGTGGGTCGCGGTCGAGGAGCGCGACGGCGGGCAGGTTGTGCTGGTCAACAGCAAGCAGGGGCGGTTGAAGAACCGCAACATGGCGCGGCGGCCGCGGGTGGCGCTGTCGGTGCAGGACCCGGAGCGGCCGTACCGGTACGTGTCGGTGCGCGGTGTGGTCGAGTCGGTGTCGACCGACGGGGCCGAGGAGCAGTTGGAGGGGCTGTCGCAGCGGTACCTCGGCACGGCGTACCCGTGGTACCGGCCCGGTGAGGTACGCGAACTGTTCCGTATCCGGCCCGACCGCGTCGTCGTCGCCGACTTCGGCTGAGGGGTGGTACGCGATGGACCTGGTCGCGAAGGTTCTGGTGGGCGTGGTGGCCGCCATCCACGTCTACATTCTGGTGTTGGAGATGTTTCTGTGGCGGGGGCCGCGGGGGCGGGCGGCGTTCGGGACGACGCCGGAGTTCGCCGCCGAGACGGCCACGCTCGCGGCGAATCAGGGGTTGTACAACGGGTTCCTGGCGGCGGGGCTGGTGTGGAGCCTGATCGCCGACGATTTCGCGTTCGCGGTGTTCTTCCTGCTGTGTGTGATCGTCGCCGGGGTGTACGGGGCGGTGACGGTGAGCCGGCGGATTCTCGTGGTGCAGTCGGTGCCGGCGGCGCTGGCGCTGGCGTTCACGCTCCTCGCGCAGTAATGCGGCAGTAGACATAGAGTAGACACTGTCTACGGTTCCTGCTAGACATCCCGTAGACAGTGTCTAAATTTATGCTGCGGGGGAACGCCCATGGCGTCATCAAGAAATCCGACCGATGGCCTGGACCACCGACTGGTCCGGGCCGGGGCCGAGCTGTTGCGGTCCGACGGCGTGGCGGCGCTGTCGCTGCGGGAAATCGCCCGGCGGGCGGGGGTGTCGCACGGGGCGCCGCGGCGGCACTTCCCGACGCACGTGGCGCTGCTGTCCGCGATCGCGCGGACCGGCTTCGCCGAGCTGACCGCAGAGGTGGAGGGGTCCAACGGCTCACTCGCGGACCTGGCCCGCGTCTACGTGCGGTTCGGGCTGCGCGACCCGCACATGTTCGAGCTGATGTTCCGCCACGACCTGCTCGAGTCGAACGAGCTGGGGCTGCGGGAGGTGAGCCTGCCCCTGTTCCGGCAGCTCACCGACCTCATGCCGGGCAGGTCGGCGGTCGAGGCCGGCGCGTTGTGGGCGAACCTGCACGGGATCGTGCAGTTGTGGAACTGGAACGCGATGCCGCTGGCCACCGGCGCCACCGACGTCGACGACCTGGTGACGGCCGCGCTGACGGCGTACCTGCCGTGATGCCGCCGCTGTACCGGCTGGCGTACCACACGGTCGGCGCCGGGCTGCGGGTGTTCTGGCGGCTGTCGGTCGACGGGCTGCACCACGTGCCGGCCCACGGCGGCGCCATCCTCGCCGGCAACCACCTGTCGGTCGCCGACGAGTACTTCCTGGCGGCGGTGGTGCCGCGGCACATCGCGTTCTGGGCGAAGGCGGAGTACTTCGCCGGCCGGTTCACCCGGCCGGTGGTGACCGGCCTGCGGGCGATCCCCGTGCACCGGGGCGGCGGCCGGGCGGCGCTGGCGGCCTTCGACGCGGCCGTGCCGGTGCTGCGCGGCGGCGGGCTGGTCGCGGTGTATCCGGAGGGCACCCGGTCGCCCGACGGCCGGTTGTACCGGGGACGCACGGGCGTGGTGCGGCTGGCCCGGCAGGCCGGGGTGCCGATCGTGCCGGTGGGGGTGCTGGGCACCGACCGCGTCCAGCCGATCGGGGCGCGGCTGCCGCGTCCGCACCGGGTGCGGATCGCGTTCGGCGCGCCGTTCGCGGTGACCGACGGCGGCCCGGCCGACATCCGCCGCGACACCGACACCCTGATGGACCGCATCCGGGGCCTCACCGGCCAGGAGTATGTGTCCGCATACGGCCGGATTCCCTGAAGCGGCGATGTCGAGAATGAGCGGCCGGCTCCGTCCCCGGCCCACACGCCGAACACAGAGTCGAACACAGAGGAGACGACCATGGGACCGGACGAGATCACCGAGGTTCTGAACCGCCCGCTGAGCCGGGAGCTGCTGGCCCGCGACGTGACCCGGCTGGCCTACGTGGCCACCGACGGCACACCCCGCGCCGTGCCGATCGCGTTCACCTGGAACGGCACGGAGATCGTCATGTGCACGTCGACGAACGCGCCGAAGTTGGCGGGGTTGCGGGCGAACCCGATGGTCGCCCTGACCATCGACACCGAGGTCCACCCGCCGAAGATCCTGCTGATCCGGGGGCGGGCCGAGCTCGACGTCGTGGCCGGCATCCCGGACGAGTACCTGCAGATGAACGGCTCCTACACGATGACGGCCGAGCAGCGGGTCGAGTGGGAGGCGGAGGTGCGGTCGCTGTACGACGGCATGGTCCGCATCGTCGTGATCCCGACGTGGGCGAAACTGATCGACTTCGAGACGACGCTGCCCAGCGCCGTCGAGGAGCTGGTCCGCGAGCGCGCCGAGCGTCAGCGGGCATGATCGGGAAGAATTCCGCCGGGGGATGTCGAGAACCGGGACGCGGCTCCGTCCCCGCCGTCGACAACGCACCGAACCCGCGTCGAAGGAGACAATGATGGCCAAGTACCTGCTGCTCAAGCATTACCGGGGCGCCCCGGCGGCGGTCAACGACGTCCCGATGGACCAGTGGACGCCCGACGAGATCTCCACCCACATCAGGTTCATGCAGGACTGGGCGGCGCGGCTGGAGGAGACCGGCGAGTTCGTCGAGGGTCAGGCGCTGTCGATGGAGGGGACGTTCGTCCGCTACGACGGCGAGGGGCGGCCGCCGGTCACCGACGGCCCGTTCGCGGAGACGAAGGACCTCATCGCCGGCTGGATGATCATCGACGTCGACAGCTACCAGCGGGCGCTCGACCTCGCCGGTGAGCTGTCCGCGGCCCCGGGCGCGGGTGGCAAGCCGATCCACGAGTGGCTCGAGGTCCGTCCGTTCATGGCCGAGCTGCCGACCGTCACCGAATGACCTCGCGGAATAACCTCGCCGAATGAACGAGTCGTTGCTGCGGGACCTGGTGCCCGCGGTGATCGGGATCCTCGTCCGTCGCGGAGCAGACTTCGCGGCGGCCGAGGATGCCGTCCAGGACGCCCTGGTCGAGGCGGTCCGCGGCTGGGAAACCGATCCGCCGCGCGACCCCAAGGGCTGGCTGATCTCGGTGTCCTGGCGCAAGTTCCTCGACGCGACCCGCGCGGAGACGTCGCGGCGGCGGCGGGAGGAACAGGTCGACCGGCTCGCCCAACCGGAGCCGCCGCCGGCGCCGGGTGAGGCGGCCGACGACACGCTGTACCTGTACTTCCTGTGCGCGCACCCGTCGTTGACGCCGGCGTCGGCGGTCGCGTTGACGCTGCGCGCGGTCGGCGGGCTGACCACGCGTCAGATCGCGCAGGCGTACCTGGTGCCGGAGACGACCATGGCGCAGCGGATCAGCCGGGCCAAACGGACCGTCGCCGACGTCCGGTTCGACCGGCCCGGCGACGTCGCCACCGTGCTGCGGGTGCTGTACCTGGTGTTCAACGAGGGCTACTCCGGCGATGTCGACCTGTCCGCCGAGGCGATCCGGCTCACCCGCCAGGTGGCCCGGATGACCCGGCACGAGGAGGCCGCCGGCCTGCTCGCGTTGATGCTGCTCCACCATGCGCGGCGGCGCGCCCGTACCGGTCCGGGCGGTCGGCTCGTGCCGCTGGCCGAGCAGGACCGCGGCCTTTGGGACACCCGCCTGATCGCCGAGGGCGTCGACGTGTTGCAGACCGCCCTGGCCCGCGACCGGCTGGGCGAGTTCCAGGCCCAGGCGGCCATCGCCGCGCTCCACGCCGACGCGCAGACGGCCGCCGAGACCGACTGGGTGCAGATCGTCGAGTGGTACGACGAACTGGTCCGCCTCACCGAGAACCCGGTGGCCCGGCTCAACCGCGCCGTCGCGGTCGGCGAGGCCGACGGTCCCCGGGCCGGCCTCGCCGCGCTGGCCGACCTCGACCCGGCCCTGCCCCGGTACACGGCGGTCGAGGCGTACCTGCACGAACGCGACGGTGACGAGGCCACTGCGGCCCGCCTCTACGCCGAGGCCGCCCGCCGCGCCCCGAACATCGCCGAACTCGACCACCTGACCCGGCAGGCGGCCCGCCTCAACGCCCGGCTACGCCGGTGACTGCTCGATCGCGTACCCGAGAACGACCGCGGCCGACACCACGACGTGGCCCGGTGCGAGGTCCTCCTGCGCTCCGGAACTACCGCTGCCGTGGCCGCGGTAGTGCTCCAGGCGTTCCTGCTCGGGATCGATGTCGTCGATGTGCACGATCGGCCCCAGCCGGATCCCGGCCGCCTCGGCGTACAGTTCCGCCTTCCGCCGTGCCGCGGCCACAGCCTGACGGCGGGCGTTGGCCCGGAGTTCGGCCTTGGTGGTGACATCGAAGTCGATGCCCTCGATCTCGTTGGCACCGGCACCGACGAGGTCGACCAGCAGCTGCTGCACCTGGTCCAGATTGCGGAACTCCACGGCGAACGACGCCTTGCACTGGTACCCGAGCAGCTTGCGGTTCTTGTTGTAGTCCCACTCGCTCTTCAGATCGAGCCGCGACCGTTCGACGGCCGCGTCGGGGACCTCGTGCTGCCGCAACGCCTGCCGGACGGCCCGCACGGCCTCGCTGGCCGCCCCGAACGCCTCTGCCGGCGTCTGCTCCAGCCGCGACACCCGGAACCTGACCCGGACCAGGTCGGGTCGCGCCTTCACACTGGCCGCGCCGAACGCGCTGACACCCCACGGTTGAATGATCTGCATCCGACGATCTAACCCGAAGGGACACGATGACGGACTCCTCCTGGCTCGGACCCGCCCTCGACGTGCGGCCCGTGCTCGCCGACCAGCAGACCGCGTTCATCGGCCTGCTGCGTCAGCTCGACGCCGACGACTGGGCCCGCCCGACGGTCTGTCCGGGCTGGACCGTCAAGGACGTCGCCGCGCACGTGCTCGGCGACTTCGTCGGGCGCCTGTCCATGCACCGCGACGGCGTCCGCGTGGAGCATCCGCGCGCCGGCGAGGCGTTCCCCGCCTTCCTCGACCGCATCAACGACGAGTGGGTCGCTGCCACCCGCCGGCTGAGCCCGGCGGTGCTCGTCGACCTGCTGTCGTCCGTCGGCGCCGCCATCGTGCGGTTCTGGCAGACCGTCGACCTCGACGCGATCGGCGGGTCGGTGCGCTGGGCCGGCCCGGAGGCCCATCCGTTCTGGCTCGACGTCGCCCGCGAGTACACCGAGTACTGGACCCACCAGCAGCAGATCTGCGACGCCACGGGACGCGCCGGACTCGCCGACCCGCGCTACGTCGGACCCGTGATCGACACGTTCCTGCGGGCGCTGCCGCACACCCTGCGCGACGTCACCGCGCCGGAGGGCAGCACCGTGCGGGTGACCGTCACCGGACCCGGCGGCGGAGCCTGGACCTGCACCCGCGGCCCCGACCGCTGGCGCCTGGACGGGCCAGCCCCGGCCCGGCCCCCCACCGCGGCGCTCGACCTCGACACCGATACCACCTGGCGGCTGTGCACCCGCGGCATCACCCCCGAGCAGGCCGCCGCCCGTGCCCGCGTCGACGGCGACCGGCGCCTGGCCACGGCCGCCCTGCAGATCGTGTCGATCATCTGGTCGCCGCCGCGCCGGTAGGGTGTGCGGCCATGGTTCTGCACGCACACGTGACGGAGTTCGCCGGGCACCCGGTGGCGCAGTTCTGGCCGGACCAGCCGCTGTCGGACGTCGACGGCCCGGTCGCGTGGCGGGTGGCGCACTGGGACTTCGACGACGACGGCGGCGCCGTGGAGGGGCTCAACCCCGGTTTCCGCGACACGTTCGACCGCTTCCTCGACCGGCCTCGAAGCGCTGTTCCTCGGCGACATCCTGTCCGACGAGTGCGAAGTGTCGTGGATCAAGGTCGGTGCGGTGCACCGCCTGCTCGACGCCTACCCGCGGCTGCGCGTCCTGCGCGTGCGGGGCAGCATGGACACGTTGTCGTTCGCGCCGGTGCGGCACGCCGCGGTACGCGAACTGGCCTTCGAGACCGGCGGCCTCGGCCGCGGGATCCTGGCGGGCGTGGTGGCCAGCGACCTTCCCGCGCTGGAGCACCTGGAACTGTGGCTCGGGGTGGACCGCTACGGCGGCGACATCACCGTCGACGACCTGGCGCCGCTGCTCGGCGGGGCCACCTTCCCCGGCCTGCGCCGCCTGGGCCTGCGCAATGCGGAGTTCGCCGACCGGTTGGCGGCGGCGGTGGCGGCCGCACCGGTGGTGGCCGGGCTGACCGAGGTGGACCTGTCCCTGGGCATGCTGGGTGACGAGGGTGCGGCGGCGCTGCTCGCCGGGCAGCCGCTGACACATCTGCGGCGCCTCGATCTGCACCACCACTTCCTGTCCGCGGCGATGGCCGACCGGCTGGTGGCGGAGCTACCGGGCGTCGACGTGGACGTGTCGGACCGGCAGAGCGCCGAGGAGTGGGGCCGGTTCACCGCAGTCTCCGAGTGACAACGACGCCCACGCGCCGCCTTACAGGTGGCGGCGGAAGAACGGCAGCGCCCGCGCGCCGAATGTTCCGGCTGTTTCCGGGCCGTCGACCGGTCCGGGGCGGTCGGCCCACTCGTGCCCGGCGCCGTCGATCGGTGCCCACTCGACCGTGCCGCCGGCCGCGACGAGGGCGTCCCGCAGGGCGATGCCGCGGTCGAACGCGATCACGGCGTCGTCGGTACCGTGGGCGATCAGGAACGGCGGCGCCGCCGGATGCGTGTGGCAGACCGGGCTCGCGTCGACAAGAGCCGCGGCCCCGGCACCGCCGATCAGGCGGTCCACCTCGTTCCCGCTTCCGATCTTCTCGTCGCGCAGGTCCGAGGGGCAGGCGCTCAGCGCCACCGCCCGGACCTCACCGGGCATCGTCAGCGCGGCCAGCGCGGCCAGCTGCGCGCCGGCGGAGTGACCCCACAGCCCGATCCGGTCGGGGTCGCCGCCGTGCTCGCCGGCGTGGACGCGCAGCCAGCGCACCGCCGCCCGCACGTCATCGAGCGGCACCGGCCAGTGCGCCTCGCCGCTGAGCCGGTAGCTGACGCTCGCGGTGACGAACCCGTGCGCGGCCAGCAGCGGGTTCAGCCACGGGTGCATGGCGGCGCCGCGGTCGCCCTCATGCCAGCCGCCGCCGTGCACGTACAGCACCACCCGCGCCCGGACCGCGGACGCCGGCCGCAGCACGTCGAACAGCTGTCGCGGGCCGCCGTACGTCAGGCCGCCGATGAACTCGATCATGCGAAGTCCGCGTAGATGCGGCGGTTGGCGCCGTCGACGGTGACCGGTCCGCCGTGGGGCAGGATCCACTGCGGCCGGGTGTGGCCGAACGGCACGCCGACGCAGACGACCGCGTCCGGGTTGTACCGTGACACCACCTCGACGACCGTGTCGCGCTGCTCCGCACGGAGCCGGGCCCGGTCGGCGGCTGCGGGCTTCCGGGTGAAATCGGAGACCGGTGGACGCGCGAGCAGCACCGCGTCGACCGCCGCGAGCAGGCCACGTTCGCCCAGGGCGCGGACGATCCAGCCGACGTTGCGGGCCGGGAGCAGCTCCTCGGACGTCTCGACGAGCAGCACGGCGCCGTCGAGGGCGTCGGGACCGAACGGGAAGCGTCCCGCGGTGAGGATCCACTCGACGACCTCGATGCAGCCGCCCCAGGTGCGGCCGGTGACCGTCCGCCGCGGCCCGTACCAGTCCCACGGCTCGGTCGGTTCGCGCTCCCCGTACGACTCCAGCGCGCGGGGATCGGCCCAGTCGATCCCGATGTCCTCGGATTCGCCCGGGTCGGTGATCTCCAGCCGTTCCCCGGTGAGCAGCGCCGCCCGCAGCGCCCGGACGTGGATGTCGTCGACGGCGGGTCCCGGGCCGAGGTGCACCTGCGACGAGCCGCCGTAGAAGCTCGCCACCCCGTTGCCCCACAGCCAGTGGTGCAGGTTCGTGTTGTCGCTGGTGCCGAGGAACGGTTTGGGGTCGGCGCGGGCGAGGTCGGGGTCCAGGTGCGGGATGACGGTGATCTGGTCCTCGCCGCCGATGACGGCGAGGATCGCGCGGACGTCCGGGTCGGCGAGGGCCGCGTTGACGTCGGCCGCCCGCGCCTCGGGCGACGCGCCGACCTGGCGGGTCGTCGGGTACTCGACCGGCACCAGGCCGGTGACGTCGGCGAGGCGCCGCATGGCCTGCTCGTGCACCGCGGGGAACGCTCCGGCCGCGGCGAACGACGGCGACAGGACGGCGATGCGGTCGCCGGGGCGGGCCTTGCGCGGCCGGACGGGCTCGTGCGTCATGTCCGCCATCCAAGCGATCCGCCGAGCCTGGCGCAGCCGAGTTACGGACCGCTATCCTGTTCGGCTGCCCCTCGGAAGGTCGATCATGACGACTGATCGGGTCCACCTCCGCGACATCTGGACGCTCACCTGGCGCGACGTCGACCCCGCCGCCCGGCCCGCATTCGACCCGGCGGGCGTCGCGGACCTGGTGCGGTCGCTGCCGCCCGCCGCCGACGTGCCACCGCCCGGCACCGACTGGCGGCTCACCGGCTTCTGGTTCGACCGGATGACCGAGGCCCTGGTCGAACGGCTCGGCGTCTGGGTGGTGGGCTGGTGGTACACGGTCGCGATCGAGGACCACCCCCGGTACGGGGTCGGACCGCTCTGGCGGGGGCAACGGCCCGCGGTGACGACACCGGCCGAGACGCTGAGCCGCATCGCCGACGCCGTGGTGGCCTGGCACGAGTTGCTGGTCGAACTCGCCACCGATGCCCGCGGCCGGTTCGCTGCAGCGGCACCCGCAGCGGCACCCGCGGCCGACGGCGCCGTCGAGCCGCCGGCCTGGCGCGCCGTCTGGGACAACGGACGGCGCGCCGTCTACCCCGGCGACCGGCCGGTCCGCCGCCTGCGTTATCCGGCGGAGCTGACCTGGGCAGACGTCGATCCCGGGAATCTGGACTTCGATCCGGCGACGGTGCCGGCGGTGGTGGCCGACCTGGTGGCGGCGTCGGCGCCGCCGGCCCCGCGGGCCGACTGGCGGCTGCAGGACCTGTGGCTGGAGAACCTCACGTCAGGGCTCGTCGACCGGTACGGGCCGTGGGCGGCGGGGTGGCGCTGGTCGGTCGGTGAGGGCGACCTCGACGGTGGCCCGGTCGGGTCGTGGTGCTGCTTCGGGCATTCGGTCACCACGCCGGAGGCGACCGCGGCGACGATCTCGGCGGCGCTGGTGGAGTGGTACGACTGGCTCGCCGATCTGGCCGAGCGGTTCGACCGGTTCCTTCCGCTCCCCGTCGGCGACCTGGACGGCTGGGAACGCGCGGTCGCCCACCTGGTGACCGCGGTCGGTGACCGCACGCGGTACGAGTCGGCCTGGTACGGCTGCTGCGAGATCGCGCTCGGCTGGTTCCTGGACGCGGCCGGCGTCGGAGCGGCCCGGCACGGGGAGCTGCTCGAGCACGCGATCGGCGGCCGGTTCGAAAGCTGGGTGGAGCCGCCGCGGTCGGTGGTGGAGTCGGTGGCCGGCGACGTCGCCCGGCGTATGGCCCGGCGTATGGCCCGGCGTACCGGCCGTTGACCGGGCCCGATCATCTGGCGGTGTGGCAGCGGGTCCGGGAGCGGGTGCCCTGGCGGGAGATCGTTCCGCACCCGCCGGTGCCGGTGTCCGCCGGCCGCGACGGCTTCGCCCGTTTCGTCCGCGGCACGGCCGGTCGCGACCCGGACCGGGCGGGCCGCCTGTTGGCCGCGCATGACGACGTCCGCCGCGAGGCGGCCGGCGGTGCCGACCTCAGCCTCGGCGTGCTGGCCCGCTGGAACGCGGTTCTCCGTGGCGTCCCGGTCGCCGGGTTCCGCCGGGGGCCGGCGTGCGCGAAGAACGGCCGGGAGCGCTACGGGTTGCACGCCGACACCGAGCACCGGTTCGTCTCGTGCCTGCTGGAGGCCGCCGACCCGGCGACGCCGGTAACGGCCAGGGCCGCCCGGGCGTACCTCGACGTCGCGTTCTTCCACCCGTTCGACGACGCCAACGCCCGCCTGGCCGGGCTGGTGCTCCGGTTCATGTTGCTGCGCGGGCGCGTCGAACTCGACGACGTGGCCCCGATCCTCACGGTCGTGCGCCGTGCCGACGACGCCGAGGGAGCCGCCGATCTGGTCCGGCTCGTGCACGGCATCGCCGAGGCCACCCGGCGCCGTACACGATAACCGGGATTATCATGCACGCTGCTATCCGCGTCCACTTTCGATTTTGCGTATGTCGTAACCACTTATGGGTTTTGTAAAACGATAATATGACGCGGTGCTGACGATGCAGATCGACCCGCCCGACACCCGTCGGTGTGCCTATACCCGCTGCTCCGCCCCGCTCCCGTACGCCGGGCAGGGCCGGCCGCCCGAGTACTGCCCCGACAGACGGTGGGACGGCAACCGCACCTGCAAACAACTCGCCGCCGCCGAACGGGCCGGTGAACGGGCGGTCGCCCTCGACGTCCCGCTCGACGCGTTCCGGCAGGCCGGTGACCGGTTCGTTCCCGCCGCCGAGGCTCTCGCCCGGCAGCTCACCGAGGTCGTCACCGCGATCGGCACGGTCCGCGACGGCGCCGTCGCCCGGATCGGCGAGTCCGACCGGGCCGCCCGCGACGCCGACGACCGGGCCCGCGCCACCGAGGCCGAGGCCGACCGCCGCGTCGAGGACGCCGACGCCCACCGGGCCACCGCCGAGGCCGACCGCGACCGCGCCGAGACCCGGGCCGCCGACGCCGAACGCACCGCCGCCACGGCGAAGCAGGAGGCGGAGGCGGCCGTCGCGCAGGCGTGGCAGCGCGCCACCGCCGCCGACCACGCCCGCGGCGCCGCCGAGGCCACCGCCGCGCAGGCCGTCCGCCGCCAGGACCAGGCCGAACAGGCCCTGGCCGCGCAGGCCGAGCGGCACCGGGCCGAGGTCGGCGGCCTCCGGGCCGACCTCACCCGCGTCACCAGCCAACGGGACGCGGTGAGCACCGCCCTCACCACCGCCGAGTCCCGGGCCGCGGCCGCCGAGACGACCGCCCAGACCCTCTCCCGGGACCTGGCCGCCGCCCGCGACGAGCTGACCGCCCTGCGCGCCGAGCGGAACCAGTTGGCCACCCGACTGGCCGCCACCGAGGCCGCCCGCGACGCCGCCACGGCCGAGGTGGACCGCTGCGCCACCCGCGAACGCGAAGCCCTGACCCGGGCCAGGCGCGCCGAGTCGCGTCTGGACCGGCTGGTGCACCGAGCGGCGACGGTGGCCCGCCGCCCGATACGCCCCACCTGACCGGTCAGCCGAATGGGGTGCCCGAACCGCTGCCCTTTCACCCTGGGCGACGCCGCGACAACGGGGTGACGCTCGGTCCTGTGTTCAACCGTGAACGGGCCGCACCGGTGCCGGCCGGTTACGTCCCGGCCCGGTCAGCGACAGGGCACCGATGAGCCCCGCACGGGACGCCGGCGGGCCGTCCCAGGAGACGACCGATGCCGGGCTGGAGCGCGGCACCAGTGCGCCGGTGCAGAACGACGGGCCGGTCGTCGCCGGCCCGGGGGCGGGGATGCCCGGCGGGAACGCCGCCATCGCCGGGCTGCTGACGGGTGAGCGTTCCGCGGCGGAGCCTGGGCTCGTTCCCGGGATGGTGCAGGCGCTGCGGCTGTCCGGCGGGAACGCGGCCGTGTCTCGCCTGGTGGGCGGCGAGTCCACGGGTGGTGCGGAGGCAGATCAGCTCGCCAAGGCCGAGCCGGCCGGTGGTGCGTCACCGGCCACCCCACTGGCGCCCGGGTCCGGCGTCCCCGCGTCGGGGCCGGGCGTCCCCGCGTCCGGGTCCGCCGTGACGGTGCCGGCCGGCGCCGCGCCGGCGGGTCCGGCGGCCACCGCCACCGCCACCACCGCCCCGTTGGCCCCGTCGGGTTCGGCGGCTACCGCCGGGCCGTTGGCGCGGGCGGGCGGACCGGGTGCCACGCCGGTGAGTGCCCCGACCGTCGCTTCCGCGGCGCCCGCCGTTCCCGCATCGGCCGCTGCGGCACCCGCTGTGGCACCCGCTGTGGCACCCGCTGTGGCACCCGCTGTGGCACCCGCTGTGGCACCCGCTGTGGCACCCG
>NZ_BOPG01000025.1 GCF_016863635.1 Virgisporangium aurantiacum
GGCACCCGCACCGGTCCGGGTGGTGGGCCTGCGTCCGGCGGCCGCACCGGTCGTCGCCGTGCCGACGACGGCCGGCCCCGGTGCCGACGAGGTCGTCGCCGCGATCGCGGCCGCCGGCACCGAGGGGCAGGCGGCGCTCGCCGCGGCCGTCGACGAGCAGCTCACGGCCGTGGCGGCCACCGTCGAGTCGCAGCAGGCCGGCATCGACCAAGGAGCGGCCACCCTCATCGCGTCCGTCGACGTGGCGTTCACCGGCGCGGGCGCGCAGCTCTTCGCCGCCGTCGTCGCCGCGCAGTCCCGGCTCGTCGCGGCCCACCAGAGCGAACAGCAGCGGCTCGCCACGTGGTCGGCGCAGGCGCAGCAGAGCCTCGCGGAAGGCTTCGCCACCGGCTCGGGGCGGGTTCAGGCGACCGGTTCGGCCCGGGGCGACGAGGCGGTCTCGGCGGCGGACGCGGCGGCCACCGACACCGGTTCACGCGTCACCGGCCTGTCGGGGCAGGCGCGCGCGGCCGGTGCGGCGCGGGCCGCGTCACCCGGCGGAGCCGACGCCGAGGCGGCGCAGGCCCGCGCCGCCGCGGCGCGCGAGGTCGCCGGCGACACCGCGACCACGGTCGCCGACTCGCTCGGCGACACGGTCGGCCAACTGCGCGGACTCGGCCCGGAGACGCGCACCCAGCTCGTCGCGCAGGCCGACCAGATCGTCGGACGGATCCGCGAGCAGCTGCCCACCGTCACCGCCGTGCTGAGCCAGACGGCCGAGGGTGCCGGCAGCCAGCTCAGCCAGGCGGTCACCGCGGGCAGCGCCTCGCTCGCCCTCCTCGGTACGGACCTCGCGGCGCAGCTCGCCACGCTGCGGGCCACCGTCACCGGGGCGATCCGCGAGCAGGCCGATGCCGCGAAGCTGACCGTGTACGAGTCCGGCACGCAGGCGGTGGCGGCCGCGCAGGCGCAGCACGACCAGGCCGCCGTGGCGTCCGCCGCGCTGATCGACGGCGTGCTGGCGGGCGTGGCGAACCGCCGCATCCGCCGGGCGGCCGCCGCGAAGCTCGCGGGCGAGCTGAGCGCGCACGTGAGGCAGGGCTACGGCGACGCCGAACAGCAGGCCCGCGTCGCGCTGGCCGAGATCGCGCAGGCGTTCAGCCAGACGGCGAACCAGGCGCTCGATGTGGTGCAGTCCAGCGCCGAACAGGGCCGGCAGCAGGCGACGGACACCGCCGAGCACGGGCGGGCCGCCGCGGCGGGCGAGACCGACGGGCTGCTCTCCGCACTGGCCGGGCTCGTCGACACCACGATCAGTTCCGGCGACGGCACGGTCGCCGGCAACCTCGCGAGCCTCGATCAACTCGTCGCCGACCTCGATGCCCGGTTCGGCCAGGCACTGGGCGACTTCCGGCAGACCCTCACCACGAAGGCCGGCGAGACGACCGACCGGGCCGGCCAGCCGATGTCCACACTGGACAGCCGGATGACCCAGGCGATGACGGAGGCCGAGGAGGCGACCCAGCGCAGCTGGCTGGAGAACGCCGTCCGGTCCATCCCGTGGGGCACGATCGCCGGCGTCGTGGTCGGGCTGGTGGTCACCATCGCGGTCGTCGCGCTACTCGGCACGGGGATCGGCGCGCTCATCGTGGCCGGCGCGCTCGCCGGTGCGCTGTCAGCGGCGGCGACCACGCTCACCGACAACGCCGTGCACGGGCGCGACACCGACTGGGGCGATATCGGCAAGCAGATGCTCGTGGGTGCCGCGTTCGGCGCCATCGGTGGCGCGCTCGGCGGCGGGGTGGCCGGTGCCCTCGGTGGTGCGGTGGAGCGTCAGGTTCTCACCCAGGCGAGCGCGGTAGCCATCGGCAAGGCCGCCAACGTCGTCACCGGCGCGACCCTGGGCGTGGTGAACAACGTGGTCGCCGGCCGGCCGTGGCACGAGGGCCTGCTGGTCAACATCGGCCTGTCGATGGCGATGAGCTACGGGCCGGGCGGGCGGTTCATCGACAACGTCACGTCGAACGCACGCGCGTCCATGGTGGACAGTGGGCATGCGTTCAACGTCACTCCGGCCGAGGCCGCGGCGTCGGCGACCAGGATGCAGGCACACGCGGACACGACACCCGACGGTCCCGCGCCCGCCACCGCATCGGAGGGCCCGGCATCCGAAGGCCCGGCGCCGACCACCCAGGACGGCCCGGCGCCGACCGGGCCGGAGACCGAGCCCGGGACGGTGTCGCCGGGGCCCGACACCGATGCGGCAGCCGGTCCACCCGGGTCCGCCGACCCGGCCACCGTCCGGGCCGAGGCGGAAAGCCGGGTGGCCGCGCTGGACGAGCCGCCGCCGCTGGTGGAGCAGGTCGACCGGGTGACCGGTGTGGACCGCGGCCCGGAGTACACGCAGGCAATGGCGGAGCTGCGCGAGTTCTACACCAACCAGCAGGCCGAGGCCGCGAACGTGACGAACGTGCGGACCAGCCGGACCGATCAGATGATCGATCCGCTGACCGGTGCGCCCGTGGTCAACCCGGACGGTACGCCGTGGGGGTACGGCATCGAGGGTGGCTTCGAGGCCCGCCGTTTCGACTACGGGCCGAACCAGGGGTTGACCGAGGTCACCATCAAGGTGCACCTGGACGGCCAGGCCGGTGTCACCCCGGCCGACCTCGCCCAGGTCCGCGCCGACACGATCGCCGGCGTGGACCGCCACTACAACAGCGGGCAGTCGCTGCCCAACGGCGACCGGCTGCACGTGTCGGTGGAGTTCGTCACCGACCCGGCCGACGCCCACCTGCGGGTCGAGGTCAACGGCGGCCGCGGCCGCGCCGACCAGAGCCACTGGTTCGTGGACAGCGATCCCACCGTGCACGCCCACGAGTTGGGCCACCAGCTGGGCCTGCTCGACGAGTACGTCGATCCGGGCACGGTCAACCGTGGCAGCGCCGGCGCACCCGGGGTGCACACCGACAGCAGCCTGATGGGCAACTTCTGGACCCGTGACGCCGCCGGCAATGTCGTCGTCGACCCGAACACCCGGCTGCATGAGCGGCACGTGCGCCAGATCGCGGACGACATCACGGCGGCCGGCGGGGCCGGGCCCGCACCGGCGGGGACGGTACCGGCGGGGAACGTACCGGCCCGCGCACCGGAGCCGACCGACCTGGAGGCACAACCGCAGCCGGAGACGACCGCCCAACCGGCGGCGCCCGTGCCGGTGGCCGACTCCGCGGTGATCGCGAGCCTGGAGAAGACGACCCTCGGCGGCGCGATCGACTCCGGCGGGTTCGGCAGCGTGCACGAGGTTCCCGGCCACCCGGACCTCCTGATCAAGATTGCCCAGGCGGGCGGCGGGCGGCCGAACAGCCAACTGGCCAGCGAGGCGGCGAACCTGCGTACCCTCGCCGAGGCCGGGCTGCCCACGGCGTTCCGGGACCTGATCGAGTGGACCGACGCGGGCGGCGTCAAGCGGCAGGGCATCCTCATGGACCGGGTCGCCGGTAGTTTCAGCAAGCAGGCGTTGCAGCAGGGCAAGTTCAAAGACAAGCCGATCAGCCAGCAGCGACTCGCTGAGCTGCGCGCCCCCATCAACGAACAGACCGTGCAGGATCTGATCCGGATCCGCGACACCTGTATGGAGCAACAGATCAACATCCACGACGTGCAGTTCATGATCTCCACGGAGGACGGGTCGGTCGTCCTCATCGACCCCGCCCGCATCGACGACTTCCGCACCCCTGGCACGCCTTCGCGGGAGGTGAAGCGGGACATGCGCGGCTTCGAGAACCGGATGAACCGGATGATCGCCGACGTGGGCGAGATCGTGCGGAGCAGGGGGCGGCGGTGAGCGACATCCACGACTACCTGCCACGCAACCGGCGCGCCGCCGCCCGGTTCGTGGGCCGGCGGCTGCGTGCGGTGGACCGGCTCGGCGCGATCCCCGACGACGAGGAGCCCCGGCTGACCTGGGGGCCGCTGCTCATGGTGGCCGACGACGACACCGGCTGGCTGCTCGACGTCGACGAGGGGCGCAGCAACCTGCTGCTGTTCGATCTCGACGGGCCGGCGAGGGTGGCAGAGATGGCCGACCGGCCCGAACATCGGCCGCGGACGCCGGTGCTGCCGCCGGACGGGCCGCTCGGGTTCCTGCTCCGCGAGCCGATCGCCGGCGTCGACCTGGTCGGCCGGCCCGGCGACCCGGATCACCCGCACTTCCACGCCATGAACGGCATCCGGCTGCGCACCGCCAGCGGCAACGCCGCGGTCGTCGGTACCCATCTGGAGGATCCGCGGATCCCCGGCACGAGTGTGCTGCTTCCGGCCGAGGTCACCGCCGGCGCGGTCTTCACACCGCTCGCCGGCGACGGCACGGGTACCGGTTTCGACCGGATCGAGTACGGCTCCGGCAACGACCAGGACCCCGGCGACCCCTTCGGCCGTACCGTGCTCACGCTCGACTCCCTCGGCGTGGCGCGGCTCGACAACGACCATGTCGGCCGGCACCGGACCTGGACCGGCGTGGTCGACCCGGCGATGCTGGCCCGGCTGACCACGGCGCTGCGCGAGGCCGGCTACCCGGCCGCGCCCCGGCTCCCGGTGCCGGCCGGGTCGTCGCTGCGCAGCCTGTCCGTGTCGGGTGAGCTGGCTGGCCGGGTGCTGCTGCCCTGGCACGGGGTGTCCGGCCTGCCCGGCTACGGCGAGGCCTTCGCCGTGCTCGACAGCGTGGTGCACCAACTCAGCCGCGGCGAGCTGCCGGTGGCACCGGACGTGCTGCCACCCTCCGTCCTCGACATCCACGAGCACTGACCGCCGACGGGCGGGGCAACTCTTCTCTCGACCGCACCGGTCATACCGGTGTACCGTTCCGGTATGACCAAGAAGATCGCGATCAGCATTCCCGACGACGTCGCCGAGCGCCTTGCGGCGGGGGACATCGAGAATGTGTCGGCGTACGTCACCGAGGCGGTCCGCCGCCAGATCGCGACCGAGCAACTCCACGCGAACCTGGCCGGCGTCGGCATCCACGTGACGAAGGACGGTGTCGACCGCTGGCGTCGTGTCCTCGCCGAACGCCGCGCCGCGATGACGCCGGACCGGTGGCAGGCGGCGCGCGACCACCTCGACGGCGTCATGCGTGGTGAGCAGTGACCATCGCGCTCGTGCTCGACTCGTCGGCGATGGCGGCGTTCGCCGCCGGGAGCGTCTCGGTCGGGGAACTCATCGTGCTCGTCGACGAGGAGGCGCAGTTCGTCGCCCTTCCCGCGGCCGCGTTGGCGCAGGCGTTCGCGCGTACCGGTCCCGACGACCGGGGCGTGTTGCGCATGCTCGTCCGGGGCGCGCGATCGGTCGTCGCGCCGCTCGACGCCGACGGGAGCGAGGGTGTCGGCCTCGTCGCCCGCAGGTGCGACCTCGCCACGGCGCATGCGGCGGTGGTCGCGACCGACAGGTCGGCCGTCCTGGTCACCGCGGAGCCCGCCGCGTTCGCGGGCCTCGTCGACAAGGAAATGATCATCGAGGTCGGTTAGAAGAGGTGACGCAGGAAGCGCTGTGGATCCGCGAGGAACGAGCGGGTCAGCGCGACCGGTTCGGCGTCGTCGAAGTCGACCTCGCTGATGACGCCGTCGTCGGACAGCCGCAGGATCAGCGCGCCCGGTACGGCGAGCAGCACCGGTGAGTGGGTGGCGATCACGAACTGGGACCCGGCCGCCACCAGGTCGTGGATGCGGGCGATCAGCGCCAGGCAGCCCGGCACCGACAGGGCCGCCTCGGGCTCGTCGAGCACGTACAGGCCGTGCGGGCCGAACCGGTGCGTGGCCAGGTCGAGGAACGACTCGCCGTGGGAGCGTTCGTGCAGGCTCCGCCCGCCGTAGCCGCGGCCGACGCCGAGCCGGTCGATCTCGCTGGCGACGTTGTAGAACGACTCGGCCCGCAGGAAGTACCCGGTCTGCGGCTTCCCCGGCGACCGGACCAGCCGCAGGTACCGGCCGAGCGGCGACTCCGTCGACCGGGTGGCGAACCGGAAGTTCACCGACCCGCCCTCCGGGTTGAACCCGGCCGCGACGGCGATCGCCTCGATCAGGGTCGACTTGCCGGTGCCGTTGTCACCGGTCAGGAACGTCACCCTCGGGTCGAGTCGCAGCCGGCCGGCGGCCCGCAGCGCCGCGACCACCGGCAGCGTGAACGGATACCCGTCGGTCGGCAGGTCGGCGTCGAACTCCACCCACCGCAGGAACGTCACGCCGTGAAGTTATCAGCGGACGCCGGGCTCCACCGTCAGCGTCCCGGCCGCGACGTCGATCGTCGCCGGAACGCCCAGCGGCACCGTCAACTGGCCGGTGCCGTGACCGAGCCGCAGCCCGCCGAGCACCGGCACCCCCAGGTCGCCGAGGCGGTCGCGGAGCACCGCCGGCGCGTCCAGCTCACCGGGCGAGCCGGCGCCGGGCTGGTCGGCGCCGGGCGGGCCGGCGCCGACCAGCTGCCCGACCGCCACCCCGGCGAGGTGTGCCAGGGCGCCGACCCGGCGCAGGTGGGTCAGCATGCGGTCGTAGCTGTAGGGGGGCTCGTCGACGTCCTCGATGAACAGGATCGCCCCGGCGAAGTCGGGGAGGTCGCCGGCGCCGACGCTGGTGCCGAGCATCGTCAGGGCGCCGCCGAGCAGCGGGCCGGTGGCCCGGGTGCCGAACGACACGGCCGCGCTCGGCTCCCGCGGGTCGCGGTGCACCACGACCGGCGCGGTGGTCATGACGGCGGCGCGCAACGACTCCGCCGACTCCGGCCCGGTGCGGACGTCGTTCCAGGCGACGCCCGGCCCGTAGAACGTGGCCAGGCGCGCGTCGCGCCACAGCTTGCCGTGCAGCGACGTGATGTCGGAGAACCCGACGACCACCTTCGGATCGCGGCGGGCCGCGTCGGTGTCGACCCCGTCGACGATGCGTTGGCAGCCGTACCCGCCGCGGGCGGCGAAGACGCCGCGCACCCCGGGGTCGCGCAGCGCCGCGTTGAGGTCGGCGAGCCGGTCGGCGTCGCGGCCGGCGAGGTAGCCCCACCGGTCGTGGACGTGCGGCGCCACCTCGACCGCCAGACCCCAGCCGCGCAGGAGACGGACGCCACGGTCCAGCCGCGCCGGCGTCGGCGGTCCGCCGGGTGCCACCACCCGCACCCGGTCGCCCTCCCGCAGAACCGCCGGCAGAACCGCCGGCCGCACAACCCCCGTCGATGAGCCCATGAGTTGATCTAATACTGTCGGGAATCGGCTGAAACCAATGGGGGACCTCACGGGTGTAGTGCGTGCAACCGGGTGGGGAAGGGCGGTCGAGGTGGGTGGTCGTGCTCATGGGTAACCTGACGGGCGACGGGGTGGGTGATCCGTTCCCCGCCGCACCGACGGCGGTCCGCGAGAAAACCGCCACCCGGCTCGGGTTCGAGGAGTTCTACGCGGCGTCGTTCCAGGGCGTCGCGACCCAGCTCTACGCCTACACCGGCGACCTCGACCAGGCGCACGAACTGGTGCAGGAGGCGTTCTGCCGGGCGTTCGCCCGCTGGTCGAAGCTGCAGGGCTACGACGACCCGGCCGCGTGGGTGCGGCGGGTCGCGTTCAACCTGGCCAACAGCCGGTGGCGGCGGCTCAAGACCGCCGCCGCCTACCTGCGCAAGCAGCGGGTCGAGCACGTGGTCGGGCCGAGCCCCGACCGGGTGACGGCGATCGCCGCGATCGCGCTGCTGCCGGAGAACCAGCGACGCGCGGTCGTGCTTCACTACCTTGCCGACCTCAGCGTCGCCGAGATCGCCGATCAGGAAGGTGTGGCGGTCGGCACGGTCAAATCGTGGCTGCACCGGGGGCGGGCCGCGCTGGCCGCCCATATCGGCGCCGACGGGAAGGAGGCGACCGGTGCCTGAACTCGACGACATGCAGAACGACGACCTGATGAACGCCGTGTTCGCCGACGTCCGCCAGGAGGTCGCCGGCTACATCCGGCCCGCCGGCGCGGCCGCGGCCGTCGCCACGGTCCGCCGCCGCCGCCGCAACCGGACCATCGCCGGCGCCGCCCTCGCCGTCGCGTTGATCGTCGGACCGGCGATCGGGCTCGCGTGGGCCCAGAACCGGCCCGACGGCACGCCCGACGTCGCCGACCCCACGCCGTCGGTGAGCACGTCGGAGTCGGCACCGGCGTCGGCGAGCGCCGGCCCGTCGGCGTCCGGCTCGCCCGACGTCGTCGACCCGGGAATCCCGATGAGCCAGCTGCGCAACTCGACGCTGACGGTGCCGTCGTGGCCGGGGTCCATCAACGAGGGCTGCCAGTCCGGTGCGCTGAAGTTCACCGACGGGAAGAACATCAAGAGCGGCATGTCGGCCGTCCAGGTCCAGCTCGCCGGCGACCCGGTGTACACCGACCTCGACGCCGACGGCCGCAACGAGACGATCATCCGGGTCGACTGCGCGCTCCAGGCCGTGTTCACCCAGGTCCTGGCGTTCTCCCGCGACGCCGGTGGGAAGATCACCACCCGCGCGAAGGTGGTCGTCACCCATGGCGAGGGCAACGACGTCCAGTTGGTCTGGAAGATCGAGCCCGGCGGTCCGGGCGCCGTCCGCGTCGACGTCGGCGACGTCAGCCCGTGCTGCGGCACCCCGGCCGACCTGCCTCAGCACCAGTGGCGCGTCTACGGCTGGGACGGGCAGAAGTTCCACCAGACCGGCGGGCCGACGACGTTCCCGGTCAACCCGAAGACGACCGACCTGACGCTCTCCGCGACGCCGCTGCACGGGGTGTCGACCGACGGCGTCACCTATGTCGGCTCGATGTCGGTGACGGTGACCAACCGCGGGCCGCACGCCGCCAACCGGGTGGAGCTGCTGTTCAACTTCCCGGTCGACGTGAAGCTCAAGAGCAACCAGGGCACCTGCGCGACCGAGTCGGGCCCGACGACGTACTTCGACTGCCTCTTCGACAAGCTGGCGTCCGGTGCCTCGGCGACGTTCAGTTTCACCGTCACGATGACCGGACAGCAGGCCGGCAGATCGGGCACCACCGTGCACGTCCTCAACAAGGCCACCGTGGGGGAGAGCTACCCCGACGTCAAACAGGACAACAACAAGGCCGACATCCGGATCACCTGATCGCCCCGTTCCGCTCAGAACCGCCGCAACCCGGCCGATCGGGACGCCGGGGACCGTACGGGAACGAGCCGGGGGGAGTGCGGGGATGAGTGGTGCCGCGGAGTCACGCCCGCCCCGATTGCTCCGGCCGGTGCTGCTGGTCGTCGACCGGCTGCGGATCGGTGCCCGCCTCGGCGTGCTCATCCTGGTGCTGCTGGTCCCCGGCGCCGGCGCCGCCTACGCCTACATCGGGCTGATCAACGGCCAGGTCGCGTTCGCGAACTCGGAGATCGACGGCATCGTCGTCGTGCGGGCGGCGCTGCTCGCGATGGCCGACACCGCCGCCGGGCGGAAACCCGACCTCGGCGAGCTGCGCGCGTCCGTCCAGCAGTATCCGGACCTCGCACTCGACGACGCGTTCGCGACGGTGCAGGCGGAACCGACCGAGGCGGCCCTCGCCGCCCTGGTCGTCGAGGCCGGGAACACGTCGAAACTGATCCTCGACCCGGACCTCGACTCGTTCTACGTGATGGACCTGCAGGTGGTGCAGCTGCCGAAGCTGCTCGTCGCGGCCGCGGCGGCGCGCGACCGGGGAACCGGTGGATCGGTCGCCGACCGGGCCGTCGACGCCGCCGGGATCGCCTCGGCCGCCGGCTCGCTGCGCTCCGACGTCGACACTGCGCAGGCGAACACGGCGATGGGTGATCTCGCCGACCGGCTGAAACCCGTCGTCGGCGCCGCCGACGCGGCCGACGCCGTCGCCGCCACCATCTCCGCCACCCTGAACGCCCCGAAGGACGTCGACGTGGCGCCGCTCGCCGACGCGGTCCGGGCCGCGGTCGCGCCGGCCGCCGCGGTCCTCGGCGATCTCCTCGTCACCCGGGAGGACGCGTTCACCGACGACCGCGCGCTGGTGCTGACCCTCACCGGCTCGACCGCCGTGCTGGCGTTCTGGTTCGCGCTGGCGGTGTGGTGGCGCACCCGCACCGACGTCGCCCTCGTCCTCGGCCGGGTGAAGGCGCTCGCCGGCGGCGACTTCTCCGCCGGACGGCTGCCGCACGGCCGCGACGAACTCGGCGACATCGGCGGCGCCCTCGCCACCGCCCGCGACCGCCTCGCCGACCAGGACCAGGAGATCAGCGACGCCCGCCAGGTGCGGGAGGAGCAGATGCGGGCCCAGTTCCAGCACCAGCGGCAGGCCGAGCGGCGGCTGCGCGAACGCGCCCAGCGGCTCATCGACGACTCCACCGGCACCATCGCCGACGAGTTGGCGCACGTCACCGAGCAGGTCGACGAGGTGCGCACCGCGGCCGCCACGATCGACGACCGGGTCACCGCCACCAACGACGCCGCCGGTGTGATCGTCGAGCAGGCCCAGGCGGCCGAACCGGTGATCGCGGCGTTGGAGGCGAGCCTGCGCCGGGTCGCCGGCACCGCCGAGGTCATCGCCGGGATCGCCGGGCAGACCCGGCTCCTGGCGTTGAACGCGACGATCGAGGCGGCCCGCGCCGGGGAGACCGGCAAGGGCTTCGCCGTGGTCGCGAACGAGGTCAAGGACCTGGCGACGAACGCCGCCCAGTCGACCGAGCAGATCACCGCGACGATCGGGTCGCTGGAACGCGACGCGGCCGCGATGGCCCAGGCGATCGCGGCGATGGTGGCGAGCATCGGCGAGATCGGCGGGACCACCGCCGCGCTCCGCGAGGTCGCCGCCGACCAGCGCGGCGTCGTCGGCCGCCTCGACGAGCAGCTGACCGGCACCGTCGACCGGATCCGCGGCCTGTCGGCGCTCGCCGCCCAGCTGGAGCGGCGGGAGGCCGAACGGATCGGCGCCGCGGCGACGGTGACGCTGCGGGTCGAGGGCCGGCCCGAGCCGCACCCGGCGACGCTGGTCGACCTCAGCGGCGGCGGGTTGCGCTGCCGGACGTCGATCGCGCTCACCGCCGGCAGTCCCGTCGAGGTGGAACTGGCGCTGGAGGACGGCCGGCCGGAGGTGCGGGTGCGGCTGCACTGCCAGGTCATGCACGTCGGCCGGGCCGGCGACTGGACGGAGGCGGGCCTGCAGTTCCTCGACCCGCCGGCCGACGTCGCCGCCCGGATCGACCGCTACGTGGCCAGGCTCGTCGACGGCGTCGACTGATCCACCGGTGCGGTCCGGCGGCTGATCAGCGTGCCGGCGACGAAGGTGAGGACGACCACGCCCACCCACGCCGGCGCCCAGCCGGCCAGGGTCACCACGGCGACCACCGCAGCCGGCAAGATCCCGGACGCCCGGGTG
The DNA here is from genome assembly GCF_016863635.1 of Virgisporangium aurantiacum. Classification (GTDB taxonomy): domain Bacteria; phylum Actinomycetota; class Actinomycetes; order Mycobacteriales; family Micromonosporaceae; genus Virgisporangium; species Virgisporangium aurantiacum. Next base: position 11,352 of record NZ_BOPG01000025.1, read on the forward strand.
CGACCGGTGACCGCCACGATGCCGGCCAGCACCGCGACCGTCGTCGCCACCGCCATCGTCACCGGAGACACGAGCACCGACTGCGGCAGCGCGAGGGTGGCCACCCAGGCGGCGGCGGTGCCCAGCATGAGGAGCAGCCACGCCCGCCGGGGCTCCGGCGGCGGAACGCCCCGGCGCACGGCGACGACGAGGGCCGCGGCGGCCAGCGCCACCGGCAGGGTGAACGTGGAGAGGTACCAGATCACCACGTGCTCGGTGCGGACGGTCTCGACGGCCGTCGCGCCCGCCAGGGCCAGCCACAGGACGGCAGCCGTCCGCCGCAGGCCGAACAGCCACACCGTGCCGGCGGCGAGCCACAGGCCGATGATCGCGACGAACCCGAGGACCCCGCCGATCCCTGGCGGAGGGCTCGGCAGGAGCCGGATGACCGGACCGACCGGCCACGGCGCCACCGCCATGAGCAGGGACGCCACCAGAACCGGGGCACTGACGACGAACCGGTTCGCGCGCGTGGCGAAGCGCAGCCGCAGCGACAACCCCGCCACCGCCACCACCTCGGCGAGCGGGGGCCGGGTGCGGCCCGCGCTGAGATCCATCAGGACCCCGAGCACCTCCTCGCCGCGCGCGTCGCGCTCGGCCCGGGGCAGCAGCGCGACGACGCGACGGCAGCGCTTCTCCAGCAACGTCATCCCGCACCGCGTCATCCCGCACCGCCGAACCGGGGCCGCAGGGCCAGCCGTTCCCGGGCGACGCGCGTCGCCGACTCCATCCGTTCGGCCTGCACCCGCAACGCCTCGGCGCCGGAGTCGGTGAGCGCGTAGTACCGGCGCAGCCGGCCGTTCTCGATCTCCTCCCGGTCGGCCCGCACGTGGCCCTGGCCGGCGAGCCGGTCGAGGGCGCCGTAGAGGGTTCCGGCCCGTAGGGTGATCCGTCCGCCGGTCATCGCCGACACCTCCGTGATCAACGCGTACCCGTGGCGAGGCTGATCGGCCAGCGCCGACAGGATCAGGAACGACTGTTCGCTCAGCTCCATGCCGTCCAATATATCGCGTCGCGGAATATATAGCGAGTCAGACTGAAGCCATCTCCTCGCTCCACCAGCGCTGGCCCGCCTCCGGCAGCGTGTCGATCGGGTCGTGGAAGGGGTACTTCCGGTCGAGGTCGTCGCCCTCGATCGAGGTGCGGTAGTTCTTCGTCCAGTAGGAGATGCCGCGCTCCCGGTCGTACTCGGTGACCATGTGCACCCAGCGCTTGCCGACGAACGGCACGTCGCACACGATCCGCGGGGTGGCGTAGCCGGGCAGGTAGCCCATGATGTCGTGCTGCAGCTGCTGCGCCTGCCACACCGCCACCCGCCAGTGCTCGGCGTTGGGGATCATGTCGCACATGTAGAAGTAGTACGGCAGGATGCCGGCCTCGCCCTGCAGCGCGAAGCACAGATCCAACAGATCAGAAGATGTCGCGTTGACCCCGCGCATCAGGACGCCCTGGTTCCGCACGTCCCGGACACCCACTTCGAGTGCGGTCTGTGCGGCGCGGGCGACCAGCGGCGTCAGCGACTGGACGTGGTTGACGTGCGTGTGGATGGCCAGGTTCACCCCGCGCCGCGCGGCCGTGCGGGCGACCCGCTCCAGCCCCTCGACCACGTCGGGCTGCAGCCAGTGCTGCGGCAGCCCGGCCAGGGCCTTGGTGGCCAGCCGGATGTCGCGGATCGTCGTGATGTCGAGCAGCCGCATCAGGAACGACTCGAGGTTGCGCCACGGCACGTTCGCCACGTCGCCGCCGGACACCACCACGTCGCGGACGCCGGGCTGCGCCTTCAGGTAGGCGATCATCGCGTCGTACCGGTCGACCGGCTTCATCGTCAGCTTCAGCTTGTCGACCGCCGGCGTCGAGTTGCCGACCAGGTCCATCCGGGTGCAGTGGCCGCAGTACTGCGGGCAGGTCGACAGCAGTTCGGCGAGCACCTTCGTCGGGTAGCGGTGCGTGAGGCCCTCGGCCACCCACATGTCGTGCTCGTGCAGCGAGTCGCGGGAGGCGTACGGGTGCGACGGCCACACCGGGTGGCGGTCGGAGGCCACCGGCAGCATGTACCGGCGGATCGGGTCGGCGTAGAACGCCTCGGTGTCGAAGCGTTCGAACGGCACCATCGTGTTCACCATCTGCGGCGGCAGCAGCATCGACATCGTCGCCAGCCGCTGCTGGTCGTCGACGAGGTCGGCGTAGAAGCGTTCGTCGACCAGGTCACCGAGCACCGCGCGCAACTGCCGCACGTTCTTGACGCAGTTGACCCGCTGCCATTGCGCCGACTCCCACTGCTCCCGGGTGACGTCGCGCCACCCGGGCAGCCGGGTCCAGTCGGGCTCGACCAGCTCCTGGCGCCGGTAAGCGTACGGTTGTTCGGACAAAAGCTCGGTCACGGACCCTCCTCTGTGGAAATTCTGCGGCCAGCCGACTATTCTGCCGGATGTTTTCAACATCAGAAAGGGGAGAGCGATGTCGGCCGTCGGGTTGCACCGGGTAATGGAGCCGAAAGGTGTCCTGCCGCAGGCCGCCACCCGCCTCGACACCGATCCCGCCATCGGCCCCGACGAGGTCCGCATCGCCGTCGAACGGCTCAACCTCGACGCCGCGAGCTTCCGCCAGCTCCGCGAGGAGGCCGGGGGAGACGGCGACAAGGTCCGCGCAAAAGTCCTGGAGATCATCAGAACACGGGGCAAGATGCACAACCCGGTCACCGGCTCGGGCGGCATGCTCATCGGCACCGTCGCCGAGGTCGGCCCGGAGTCCCCGCTGGGCCTCAAGCCCGGCGACCGCGTCGCGACCCTGGTGAGCCTCACCCTCACCCCGCTGGAGATCACCGACGACCTGATGGCGTGGACCGGCACGTCCGAACAGGTCCCGTGCACCGGCCACGCGATCCTGTTCGGCCGCTCCATCGCCGCCGTCCTCCCCGACGACCTCGACGACGATCTCGCCCTCGCGGTCTTCGACGTCTGCGGCGCACCCGCCCTCGTCGAACGCGTCGTCAAGCGGTACGACCGGCCGCGCGTGGCCGTACTCGGCGGCGCCGGCAAGAGCGGCTCGCTGGCGCTGGCTGCCGCCCGCCGGTCGGGCGCCGCGCGCACGCTCGGCGTCGTCCCCACCACGAGCGAAAAGCTTCTTCTGGACGGAGTGACGCTCGCCGACGTCACATCACTGGCCGATGCGCGGGATCCCGTCGCCACTGCCGCCGCGGTCGAGGCGGCCCTCGGCGGGCCGGCCGACGTCACCGTCGTGTGCGTCGACGTCCCCGGCTGCGAACACGGCGCGATCCTCGCCACCGCACCCGGCGGCACTGTGATCTTCTTCTCCATGGCGACGTCGTTCCCGGCCGCCGCCCTCGGTGCCGAGGGACTCGCCGCCGACGTCACCATGCTCATCGGCAACGGCTACGTCCCCGGCCACGCCGCCACGGCGCTCGATCTCGTGCGCGCCGAGCCCGGCGTGCGTTCGCTGTTCCGGGCCCGCCTGGCGGCACACTGAGCGGCATGGGTCAACGAGTCCTGTTGCGCGGTGCGCGCATCTTCAGCCCGGCCGCTCCCGACGCCACCGCCCTGCTGATGGACGACGGTGTCATCAGCTGGCTCGGTGCCGACGCCGACGCCCCGGCCGCCGATAAAACCATGGACCTCGACGGCGCCCTGGTCACCCCCGCGTTCGTCGACGCGCACGTGCACGTCACCGACACCGGCGTCACGATGCAGGGCCTCGACCTGGCCGCCACCCGCAGCCGCGCCGACGTGCTCGACCGGCTCGCCCGGCACGCCGCCGGCCAGGCACCCGACGCCGTCGTGCTCGGCCACGGCTGGGACGAGTCCCGCTGGCCCGACCCGACCCCGCCCCGCCCGGCCGAACTCGACCGGGCCGCCGCCGGCCGCCGGGTCTACCTCTCCCGCGCCGACGTGCACTCCTGCGTCGTCTCCACCGCCCTGCTCGCCGCCGCGAACCCCGCCACCCCCGGCCACGACCCGGGCGGCTGGCTCACCCGCGACGCCCACCACGAGGTCCGCGCCGTCGCCCTCGGCTCGCTCGGCCCCACCCAGCGCCGCGACGCCCAGCGGCACGCGCTCAAGCAGGCCGCCCGGGCCGGAGTCGCCGCCGTCCACGAGTGCGGCGGCCCGGAGATCTCCAGCGAGGACGACTTCACCGGCCTGCTCGCCCTGGCCGGCCCGGACTCGGCCGGCACCGAGCGGCTGCCCGAGGTGTACGGGTACTGGGGCGAACTCGGCGCCGCCAAGAAGGCCCGCGACCTCGGCGCGCTCGGCGCGGCCGGCGACCTGTTCGCCGACGGCGCCCTCGGCTCCCGCACCGCCCACCTGCGCGAGCCCTACACCGACGAGCCCGACCGGTGCGGCCACGGCTACGTCACCGCCAACCAGGTCGCCGCCCACCTCGTCGAGTGCACCGAAAACGAACTGCAGGGCGGCTTCCACGCGATCGGCGACGCCGCGCTGGCCACCGTCGTCGCCGGGTTCGCCCTCGCCGCCGGCAAGGTCGGGCTCGACCGGCTGCGGGCCCGCCGGCACCGCGTCGAACACGTCGAGATGGTCGACAAGAGGCTCATCGGCGGCCTCGTCGAGTTCGGTGTCATCGCGTCCGTGCAGCCGGTCTTCGACTGGCGGTGGGGCGGCACCGACCGCATGTACGCCACCCGCCTCGGCGTCGACCGGGCCCTCGCGGCGAACCCGTTCGGGTCGATGGCCGGCGTCGGCGTCACCCTCGCGTTCGGGTCCGACTCGCCGGTGACCCCGGTCGACCCGTGGTCGGCCGTCTACGCCGCCGTGTTCCACCGCAACCCGACCCAGCGGCTGAGCGTCCGCCAGGCGTTCGCCGCGCACACCCGCGGCGGCTGGCGCGCCGTCCACCGCGACGCCGAGGGCGTGCTCGCCCCCGGCGCGCCGGCCACGCTCGCCGCCTGGGACTGGAACGGCGACCTGCTGCGCGGCCTGCCGGTCTTCTCCGACGACCCGGACGCGCCGACCCACGACAAGCCCCGGTGCCGCCTCACCGTCCTGAGAGGCACCCCGATCCACTGGACGTCGACCTGATGCTCGATCTCGACCCCGCACTGGTCGCGCGCGCCCGGGCGCTGGCCGCCCGCGCCGGGCAGCCCGTCGTCGACCTGGCCCGCACCCGCACCACCGTCGCCGTCGAACGCGCCACGCTGCGCCTGGCCGGCGTCACCGGCGCCGACCCCGACGGCATCCCGTGGGTGAACCGCCTCGTCGACGCCGTCGACGCCGGGATCGGGCTGCACCACGGCGTCGCCGTGCCGGTGTTCCACGCCATGCGCCGCGACGGCGTCACCGATCCGACGGTCCTGGCGCAGAAGGCCGCCGCCGGGTCCGTCCCCTTCGACCTGCCGGCGAAAGGCGCCGCGACGGCGGCGCGGCGCGCGGCCGACCGCGCGGTCGCCGCCGGCCTGAAGACGGTGGACCGCCAGCGCCGGTCCCGCGATCGCCTGATCGCCAAACTCGGCGACCCGAAGCAGCGCCCGTGGATCTACCTGATCGTCGCCACCGGCGACATCTACGAGGACATCCCGCAGGCCCAGGCCGCCGCCCGCGCCGGCGCCGACGTGATCGCCGTGATCCGCTCGACCGGCCAGTCGCTGCTCGACTACGTGCCCGAGGGCGCCACCCGCGAGGGCTTCGCCGGCACCTACGCCACGCAGGAGAACTTCCGCCTGATGCGGGCCGCGCTGGACGAGGTCTCCCGCGAGGTCGGGCGGTACGTGCGGCTGACCAACTACGCCTCCGGCCTGTGCATGCCCGAGATCGCCGTGCTCGCCGGGCTGGAACGCCTCGACATGATGCTCAACGACTCGATGTACGGGATCCTGTTCCGCGACATCAACCCCGTGCGGACGTTCGTCGACCAGCGGTTCGCGCGGCAGGTCCACGCCCGCGCCGGGATCATCATCAACACCGGCGAGGACAACTACCTCACCACCGCCGACGCGGTCGAGGCCGCGCACACCGTCACCGTGTCCCAGCTGCTGAACGAGTTCTTCGCCCACGAGGCCGGCCTCCCCGACGCCCAACTCGGCCTCGGCCACGCCTTCGAGATCAACCCCGACCTCCCCGACTCGTTCCGCCTGGAGCTGGCCCACGCCCTGCTGGCCCGCGAACTCTTCCCCGACGCGCCGCTGAAGTGGATGCCCCCGACCAAGCACATGACCGGCGACGTCTTCCGCGGCAACCTCCTCGACGGCTTCTTCAACCTCGCCGGCGTCCTCACCGGCCAGGGCATCCTCCTGGTCGGCATGATGACCGAGGCCGTGGTGACACCGTGGCTCAGCGACCGCGACATCGCGCTGCAGAACGTCCGCTACGTTCTGAACGCCTGCGGCGGTCTCTCCGAAGACTTCGCCCCGAAACCGGGCGGCTTCATCCAGCAGCGCGCCGATCTGGTGCTGAACGAGGCCGTGACCCTGCTCGAACGCATCGCCGCCGAGGGCCTGCTCCCGGCGATCGCCGACGGCACGTTCGGCATCATGAAACGCCCGGCGGACGCCGGAAAAGGCCTGGCCGGCGTAGTCCAGAAAGCCGACGACTACTACAACCCGGCGGTGGCCGCCCTGGACGCCGCGTGAGCCCACACAGAGGCGCATTCGTGCGGTTTACTTGCACGATGAGGCGCGAAACTCCCGCTGCGGCGGTGCCCGGTGCTGCGTAGCTTCCGTGTCGCCAACCACAAGTCGATCCGCGCCGCCCAGGAGTTGGTCCTCCTCCCGGCGTACGACAAGTCCCGTCCGGTCACCCCGGTGGCCGCGATCTACGGCGCGAACGCGTCGGGCAAGTCCAACCTCCTGGACGCCCTCACCTGGATGCGCCAGGCGGTTCTGGATTCCTTCGCGTCCTGGACCCCCAGCGGCGGCGTGCCCCGGGTCCCGTTCAAGCTCGACCCCGCAGCGTCGGCGGAGTCGTCGGGGTACGCGGTCGACCTGATCCTCGGCGGCGTCCGCCATTACTACGGCTTCGTCGTCGACGACAACATGGTCCGCGAGGAATGGCTGCACACGTTCCCGAAGGGCCGCCGCCGCGTCATCTTCGAACGGGAAGGCGCCGACTGGACCTTCGGTTCCACCGTTCGCGGTCCGCTGGACGCCGCCCGTGACCTGACCCGCGCCAACGCCCTATTCCTCAGCGTTGCCGCCCGATCGAACATCACCGAATGCGAGTCCCTGTTCCGCTGGTTCGACAAGGGACTGGTCTGCGCCGAACCCGGTCCGACGATAAGCGCGGATGTTCACCGAGCCTTGGCCGCGAACTCCCCCCGGCGGGACGTCATTCTCGACCTTCTCCGAGTTGCTGATCTTGGAATCACCAACGTCGAGCTTATGGACGACGTTCTGGAGTCGTTATTCGGCGGTGCGATCGTCCAACACCGGGTATCGGAGACCTTGCGTGCAGATCAAGACGAACCCGAAATCGCCGAACGTTACGAGGTTATTTCGCATCCCACCGTGTCGGGCAAGTCGGTCAACCTCTCGTCGGCGTGGGCGCGCGCACAGAGATCAAGTAGTCGACTTCTCTTCTATCACGGCGATCACCCGGTGCCCTTGACCGCGGCAGAGGAATCCGCGGGCACCAGGACATGGCTGAACCTCACCGTGGCGATCGCTGGCGCGCTGGACGGGCCGACGGTGCTACTTCTCGACGAGGCCGACACCACCCTGCACCCGCACCTGGCGCGGCACCTCGTCAACCTGTTCCGGAGCCCGCAGATCAACCCGCTCGGGGCGCAGCTGATCTTCACCTCCCACGACGCCACCATGCTCGACGAGGACACCCTGTCCCGCGACGAGATCTGGTTCGTCGAGAAGGACCCTTCGGCGCAGACGACCCGGCTCTACTCGCTGGCCGAGTTCCGGCCCCGCAAGCACGAGAACACCGAGCGCCGCTACCTCGCCGGCAGCTACGGAGCGGTGCCTGTCCTGTCGGAGTTCGCGTCGCGCCGAGCGCTGGCACGGGGAACCGATCCCGATGCGGCGTAACCCACCGACCCGGCGCCGCGGCGACCTTCCGACGAAACACACGGTGCTCGTCTACTGCGGCGGCCTCCGGACCGAGCCGGAGTACTTCGACGGGCTCAAACTCGAAAACCGGAGCAGCGCGGTCAGCGTCCGGATCGTCGCGGAGGGCGCGGATCCGGAGCGGCTCGTCCGGCGTGCCGCGGGGCACCGCAACCGCCAGCCGGGTGTGTTCGACGAGGTCTGGTGCGTGACCGACGTCGACCAGTTCGACCTCACCCGGGCCGTCGCGCTCGCCCGGAAGGAGCGCGTCAGCCTCGCCGTGTCGAACCCGTGTTTCGAGCTCTGGCTGCTGCTGCACCACGCCGACTGCACCGCCCACTGCACCGGCTACGACGACGTCGCGACCAGGCTGAAGAAGTACGTCCGCGACTACGACAAGTGCCGGCTGAACTTCGCCGCGTATCGCGACAAGATCGACGACGCGGTGGAGCGGGCACGCAAGCTCGACCCCGACGGCACGGCGTTCACCGCCAACCCCTCCACGAACGTGTGGCAGTTGGTCGAAAGGATCCGCGCGTCATGAGTGACTACGTTCGGCCGTACGGGGACACCACCGGCGACGGCATGGTGCAGATCAGTTTTACCCTGCCCATCCCGCACGACAAGAAGGCCGAAGGGGCGGCCCTGCAGCTCGCCGCCAAGATGGGCCTGGACCCGGCCATGCTGGTGCACGCCAAGCAGATGGGCACCGGCTTCACGTTCTTCGTCGTCTACGGGCGGGTCAACCACCTGGTGAACCTCGACGAGGTGACCGTCGTCGAGCGGGACTACCCCTTGCTGGCGGCCAAGGAGGTGAACTCCACGGTGCGGGCGAACCTGCGGCGCAAGCTCGTCGTCGTCGGGGCGTGCATCGGGACCGACGCGCACACGGTGGGCATCGACGCCATTCTCAACGTCAAGGGGGTGGCGGGGGAGAAGGGCCTGGAGTACTACCGGGAACTGCGGGTGGTCAACATGGGCGCCCAGGTCACCGTGCCCGACCTGGTCGCCGCGGCCCGGCAGGAGAAGGCCGACGCGGTGCTGGTCAGCCAGGTGGTCACGCAGAAGGACGCCCACCTGCACAACACCCGCGAGATGTCGGCCGCGTTCCGGGAGTCGTACCCGGAGAGCAAGAGGCCGCTGCTCGTCGTCGGTGGGCCGCGCTTCGACGAGTCGATGGCCGGCGAGCTCGGCGTCGACCGGATCTTCAGCCGTGGCACCACCCCGCGCGAGGTGGCCAGCTACCTGGTGCACGCCCTGAGCAGCACAGCAGCCAAGGAGAAGAAGAAGTGATCGGGACCACCGTCACCCACCGCCGCTACGTCGCGAACTCGCACTATGCGGGCAACCTCGTCGACGGCGCCTACGCCCTCGGCCTGTTCGGCGACGCCGCCACCGAACTGTGCATCCGCACCGACGGCGACGAGGGCCTGTTCGCCGGCTACGAGGAGATCCGTTTCGTCGCGCCGATCTACGCCGGCGACGTCGTCGAGGTCACGGCGTCGGTCACCCGGGTAGGCACCCGCAGCCGCCGCGTCGAGTTCTCCTGCGCGATCCACTGCCGTCGGCAGCCGGAGATCTCGGAGTCGGCGTCGCAGGTTCTGGAACCCCCGGTGGTCGCGGTGGTCGCGACCGGCACGGTGGTCGTTCCCGTTTCGCGGTGACGCGCATCAAAGCGCGCACAGCGGCGTGCGTCGACGTCGGGTCGACGTACACGAAGGCCGCGATCGTCGACGTCGACAGCGGCGCCCTGCTCGCCACCGCCAGCCACCCCACCACGTCGGACACCGACGTCCTGCACGGCCTGGACAAAGCGATCGCGGCCACCGGCCACACACCGGACGAGACGTACGTGTGCTCGTCGGCCGGCGGCGGGCTGCGGCTGGCCGTCGTCGGGTACGAGGCGCTCGTCAGCGCCGAGGCCGGCCGGCGGGTGGCGCTGTCGGCCGGTGCCCGGGTGGTGCACGTGGCCGCCGGCCGGCTCGACGGTGCCGGTGTCGCCGCGTTGCGGGCGGCGCGGCCCGACGTGGTGCTGCTCGTCGGCGGCACCGACGGCGGCGACGCCGACACGCTGCTGCACAACGCCGCCCGGCTGGGCACCGTCCGGTGGCGGCGGCCGGTGGTGCTCGCCGGCAACGCCGACGCCCGCGCCGACGCCGTCGCGGCCCTCCGCGCGGTGCCGCACGTGAGCTGCGACAACGTGCTGCCCCGCGTCGGCGACCTGCGGCCCGGGCCGGCCCGGACGGCGATCCGCGACGTGTTCCTGCGCCACGTCATCGGCGGCAAGGGTCTCTCGCGCGGGCGCCGGTTCGCCGCCCTGGTCCGCGCTGCCACTCCCGACGCGGTGCTCACCGGCGTCGAACTGCTCGCCGCGACCCGGCCCGGCAGCGGGCTGCTCGTCGTCGACGTCGGCGGCGCCACCACCGACGTGTACTCGGTGCTGCCCGACACCGGGTCGGCCGGTGCCGAGGTCGCCGGGACGGCCTGGCACGGCCGCACCGTCGAGGGCGACCTCGGCGTCCGCTGGTCGGCCGGCGGGGTCATCGAGGCCGCCCGCGCCGAACGGATGCCGGTCCGCGACGGGCTCGAGCAGGCCGCGGCCGCGCACTCCGCCGACCCGGGCCGGCCCGCCGACCCCGGCACCGACCTGCCCCTGGCCGCGCTCGCGGCGACGGTGGCGGTCCGCCGGCACGCCCGCGGCGAACCCGTCGCCGACGGTGTCCGCCGCGGCGGCCGCGACCTGCGCGACGTGTCGCTGGTGATCGGGTCCGGCGGGGTGCTCCGGCACGCGCCCGCCGCGGACGCCCGCACGGTGCTGGCCGCGGTGACCGGCGACCTCGCCGGCGGCTGGTCGGTGCCCCGGGCACCGGTGCTGGCGATCGACACCGCCTACGTCCTGGCGCCCGCCGGCCTCCTCGCCGCCGACCACCCCGACGCGGCCGTGGCGCTGCTGCGGGCCCACCTGCTCCCGGCGCCGCCCGGCCCTGGATAGCCGGCTGCCGGGCCACGCATCGAGCGCCGTATGGGGCTGGCGGCCCTGGATGGCCGGCACCACTGCGTGCGCATCGAGCGCCGTTTATTCGGGCGGCCGTGTGGGTGGGCGTCCACATGGCGAGCAGCGTGTAGCCGCCGTGTGGGCGACGGCTTGACATGGTCCGGGGGTGGGCGCGTACCGTCGTCAGGTCCTACAACGGCGAGCGGTGTCGGTCCGCCTTGCCCCTTCGTCCGACCGGGAACGCCCGGGCCACCCAGGTCCGGTTGTGCGGCCCGGCACCGGGCGGGGGTCGAGCGGGGTGCGGCGGTTCGGTGCGCTCTTCGGTGTCGGGCAGGGTCGCGTGGTCAGTAGACAACGGCCGCGGGCGTGCAACCGGCACGTACCGGGTCGGAACGAAGACCACGGGTGCTCGTCCCTGCCGCACCGGCCGTCCTAGGGCCTGGAACCGCGGGGCGCGGCCGGCATCTGCCGGACGCGCCCCGATGTGTTACCTGGGAGAACCGACAGGTACGTGTGGCCGTTCGAGCCTTCCCCGATATGCCGGCGTGATCCGAGCACCTGCACAATTGGACCCGGTATGCGAGTAAACCTGAGTACACAGGGGGAGGGCGGGACGTGACGGTGCTGGAAGCCCGCCCCGCCCAGGAAGACCCGGACCGTGGACAACCCCATCCGGTGACGCGTGCCCTGCTGCGGCTGCGGCCGCTGCTGTACGCGGTCGGTGCCGCATTGGCGTTGATCTTCGCGTTTCCGCCGCACGACCTGTGGTTCCTGGCCCCGGTCGGTGTCGCGCTGTTCGCGCTGGCAACGCACGGTCGGCGGGCCCGCGCCGGTGCCGCGCTCGGGTTCGTCGCCGGCGCGATCTTCTTCGGTGTCCTGCTGAACTGGACGAGCATCCAGGTCGGGAAGATGCCGTGGGTGCTGCTGGTCGGGCTGCAGGCCGGGTTCATGGCGTTGCAGGGTGCCGCGGCGGCGTACGTGAGTCCGTTGCTGGTGCGCCGCGTCTGGCTGTTCGGCCCGGTGACGGCCGCGTTGTGGACGCTGCAGGAGGCGCTGCGCGGGCGGATCCCGTTCGGCGGGTTCCCGTGGGGTCGGCTGGCGTTCAGCCAGGGCGACTCGCCGCTGCTCGGGTTCGCTGCCGCCGGTGGGGCGCCGCTGGTGACCTTCGCCACGGCGCTGGTCGGAGGGCTGCTGGTCGCTCTCTTGATGAATGTCACCGGCGCCGGGGTCCGTACCCGATCGACCGTGCCCATGGCGTCCGCTCAGGTTGTGAAACGCGGCGCGGCCCTGGCCGGCGCCGCGGGCCTGGTGGTGGTCGCCGGCCTGGCCGTTCCGAAGACCGAACCTGGCGGAACGGCCGTGACCGTCGCGATCGTGCAGGGCAACGTGCCGCGCCTCGGCCTGGACTTCAACGAGCAGCGCCGCGCCGTGCTCGACAACCACGTCAACGCCACCCTGGATCTCGCCCGGCGCGTCGACGCCGGCCAGACGCCGCGGCCCGACCTGGTGGTGTGGCCGGAGAACGCGTCGGACATCGACCCGCTGCGCAACCCCGATGCGGCCACCCGGATCAGCGAGGCCGCCGACGCGATCGGCGCGCCGATCCTGGTGGGGACGCTCGGGGTGGCGCCGGACGACCCCGAGAAGATCATCAACGTGGGGCAGGTGTGGAACCCGCGCACCGGCCCCGGTGACCGCTACATCAAGCAGCATCCGGTGCCGTTCGCGGAGTATGTCCCGTTCCGGTCGCTGGCGCGGAAGGTCACCGACAAGGTCGACCTGGTGCGCCGCGACTTCGCCCCCGGCGACCGGCCGGGCGTGCTGCAGCTCGGGCCGGCCCGGATCGGCGACGTGATCTGCTTCGAGGTCGCCTACGACGGGCTCGTGCGCGACGCCGTCGTGTCCGGCGGGCAGCTGATCGCCGTGCAGACGAACAACGCCACGTTCAACGTCGCCGAGGCCGAACAGCAACTGGCGATGGTGCGGCTGCGCGCCGTCGAGCACGGGCAGGACGCGTTGATGGCGTCCACCGTTGGAGTGTCCGGATTTGTGGACGCCCATGGGCGGGTATACGGTGCAACGTCGTTCTTCACGGCGGCCGTCGTCGTCCGCCAGCTACACATCGATAATCGTCGTACCCTGGCGACGCGACTCGGAGCCGGGCCGGAGTACCTGTTCATCGCCGGAGCACTCGCGGCACTCGTGGCCGCGGCGCTGATCCGTCGACGCACGAAGACCGAGGAGGAGCAGTGACGGACGCCGTCAACCCCCAGGACGGCCCTGTCGACGGCCCTGTGGATGGCCCAGTCGACGGTTACCCGGGCGTGGGCCGGGTCCTGGTGGTCATTCCGACCTACAACGAGGCCGACAACGTGCGGATCATCGTCGACCGGGTCCGGAAGGCCACCCCGAACGTCGACGTGCTGGTCGCCGACGACGGCAGCCCGGACGGAACCGGCGCCATCGTCGACGAGCTGGCCGCGGCCGACGCGCAGGTCCACGCGCTGCACCGCACCGCCAAGGAGGGCCTGGGCGCCGCCTACGTCGCCGGGTTCTCGTGGGCCCGCGACCGCGCCTACGACGCGGTCGTCGAGATGGACGCCGACGGGTCGCACCAGCCGGAGCAGCTCCACCTCCTCCTCGACGCGCTGGCCGAGTCGGACGCGGTGCTCGGCTCCCGGTACGTGCCCGGCGGCAAGACCGTCAACTGGCCGGTGAGCCGGCAGTTGATCTCCCGCATCGGCAACATCTACGTGCGGGTGGTCCTCGGCATGCCCGTCCGGGACGCCACCGGCGGCTACCGCGCCTACCGCATGCCGGTCCTCGACAAGATCGAGATCGACAAGGTGGCGTCGCAGGGCTACTGCTTCCAGGTCGAGGGATCGTGGAAGGCGCACAAGTCCGGCTGCCGGCTGGTCGAGGTGCCGATCACGTTCGTCGAGCGCGAACGCGGGCAGAGCAAGATGAGCCAGAAGATCGTCCGCGAGGCGCTGTGGCGGGTGACGGTGTGGGGCGCCCAGGCCCGCGTCGACGCCGTTCGCCGCTTGTTCCGTAAACGTGCTTAAGTTGACCGCATGCTGAGGCGGTGGCTGGCGACGCTCGGGATCCTGGCGGTCGTCGGTGTGCTCCTTGAACTGGTGGTGCTCGGGCTGGTCGTGTGGCAGCTCGGCGCGGCATGGACGATCGGGCTGCTGATCGTCAAGTACGCCGTCGGCTACGTGCTGGTGCGCCGGACGGGCCGGCGCGGGTGGCGGCAGTTCCGCGCCGCCGTCGACTCGGGCCGGCCGCCCGGCCGCGAAGGCACCGACGCCGCGGTCTCCTTCGGCGCGGCGATGCTCGTGCTGCTGGCCGGGTTCGTCGGGGCGGTCGCCGGGCTGGTGCTGCTGATCCCGCCGGTGCGGCGGGCGTCGGCGCGGCTGGCCGAGCGGGTGGTCGAGCGTCAGCTCACGGCGGTCGCGGCGAGCGGGATGTTCGGACCCCGCCGGGTCAACGTCCAGCGCGACCCGGTGCCCGAGCCGACGGCATCGGCGTCGGCGTCGGAGCCTCCGCCCGACGACGGCAAGCCGCAGGCCGCCCTGGAGGGCGAGATCCTGCCACCCCGGTAGGTTCCCCCGGCGTCGATCTTGCAGTTGTGTCCGCCCTTTCGTCGGAATTCGCCCGTTTTTAGGCGAGCACAACTGCAAGATCGACGCGGTTGAGGCGCGGTGGGAGCACGAAGAGCCCCGCGTCGAGGCCGACGCGGGGCTCTGGAGTCGTGCGGCGTGCTAGGAGGCGCGGCCGCGGCGGGTGCGGACCTCTTGCAGGCGCTCGGCCAGGATGTCTTCCAGCTCGGCTATCGAGCGGCGCTCCAACAGCATGTCCCAGTGGGTGCGCGGCGGCTTGGCCTTCTTCTGCTCCGGCTCGTTGCCGTCGATGAGGCGCGCGACGCTGCCGTCGAACTTGCACTCCCAGGTGGTGGGTACCTCGGCGTCGACGGCGAAAGGCACCTCGAACCGGTGGCCCTTGGCGCACAGGTACTCGCGGGTCTGACGCGGAGCCAGCTCGGTGTTGCGGTCGGACTCGTAGCTGACGGCTCCGAGGCGGCTCCCGCGCAGCATGCGCTCGCCCATGGACGACTTTCCCTTCGGGTAGTGGTGCAAGGTCAGACGGTGTAACGACACCGCACATCGGATCGATTCCCGGTTTCGCCGGAAGTATGCCCGAGGATAACGATGATCACGCCGCTGCGATGCAGCAGGCACCCGCCCGATTTCCTCGATTTTACCGGCACACACGGTGATCGGCCACTACGCCGGGCCGGCGTAGCCCGTCCGAACAGCCCGGTTGCCGGGTCCGATCACCTGAGCGGCTTCCGCCGCGCGTTGCGACAGCGGTGGCTACCATCTGCCCGGACAGGGTGGCAGCGACTCGCGCGCCGCCTGAAGGGAGTACGAACCGGTGGTCTTCAGACGTTTACGGCAGGCGTTCGGCGTGGGCGGTCCCTCGGTGGACACGGTGCTCGCCAACCCGAACACGCGGCCCGGGCTGGCCCTGGAGGGCCAGGTCAACATCCAGGGCGGCGATCACGACGTCACCATCGAGTACGTCGAGCTCGCGCTCGTCACCAAGGTCGAGGTGGAGCACGAGGACGGCGAGTACGACTCGACGGTGGCCTTCCAGCGGCAGCGGGTCACGGGCTCCTTCCAGCTGGCCGCCCAGCAGCCGCTGCAGGTCCCGTTCCAGTTCGCGGTGCCGTGGGAGACGCCGATCACCGAGGTGTTCGGCCAGCACCTGCACGGCATGACGATGGGCCTGCGCACCGAGCTCGAAGTGGCGCGGGCGCTGGACAAGGGTGACCTGGACTCGGTCAACGTGTATCCGCTGCCGATCCAGGAGCGGATCCTGGAGGGCTTCTCCCGGGTCGGGTTCCGGTTCAAGTCGGCCGACCTGGAGCGCGGGCAGCTCCGCGGGGTCCGCCAGACGCTGCCGTTCTACCAGGAGATCGAGCTGTACTCGGCGCCGCAGTATTCGAGCGCGATCAACGAGGTCGAGGTCACGTTCGTCGCCAACCCGCAGGGCGTCGACGTGATCCTGGAGTTCGACAAGAAGGGCGGGCTGCTGTCGTCCGGGTCGGACGCGATCAGCCACTTCCAGGTCGGCCACCACGACGCCGACAGCGTCGACTGGGCGCAGCAGGTCGACGGCTGGGTCCGTCAGGTGGCCCAGCGCCGCAACCTGTTCTTCTGAGCGGACCCGGGGATCTCAGGCTGGTACTGAGATCCCCACGCCGCCCCGGGTGTCCCCGCCGTACTTCGCGATCTCGGCGTCGAGGTTCAACGGCCCGATCTGGGTGCGGGCCTGCAGGGCGGTCTCGTCGAGCAGGTTCGCCGGGATCAGCCAGACGACCTCGAACTCCAGCCCGTCGGGGTCCTTGGCGTAGAGGCTCTTGGTGGTGCCGTGGTCGGACGACCCGACCAGCGCGTCGGCGGCGCGCAGCGCGTCGCGGACCCGGCCGAGTTCGGCCAGCGTGTCGACCTCCCAGGCCAGGTGGTACAGCCCGACCGTGGACCGGCCGGCGGTCGGCGCGCCCGCGGCGGCGCCGATCTCGAACAGGCCCAGGTCGTGGTCGTTCGTCGACCCGGGGGCGCGCAGGAACGCGGCGCCGGGGAAGGCCATGATGCTGGTGAAGCCGAGGACGTCGCCGTAGAAGGCGACGCTGCGCTCGACGTCGCGGACGTAGAGGACGGCGTGGTTGAGGCGGTGGATCGGCACGGCGACCTCCCAGGTAGTTGCTCAAGCAACTATAACATGGACCTTGACCCTCCAGCGGCGGGAGACTCCACGCTGGAGGCATGACAGAGAACCCATATGCCGACGAGGCCCGGGAGCGGTGGGGGAACACCGCGGCGTACCGGCAGTCGCAGGAACGCACGGCACGGTACACCGCGGGCGACTGGGCCGAGATCAAGGCCGCCGGCGACGACCTGAACGAACGGCTCGCCGCCGCGCTGCGGGCCGGGGTGGCCGCCGGCGACCCGGCCGCGATGGACCTCGCCGAGGAGCACCGCCAGCAGCTCAACCGGTACTTCTACGACTGCGACCCCGAGTTCCACCGCGGCCTCGGCGACATGTACGTCGACGACCCGCGGTTCACCGCCACCTACGACGCGGTCACTCCGGGCCTGGCCGCGTACCTGCGCGACGCCATCCACGCCAACGCGGCCCGCGCCTCGGTCTGACCAGACGCCGCCGTACGGTGCCCGCGCACCGTACGGCGGCGCACGGGTCCTACACGAAACCGGACTCGTACGCGGCGATCACCGCCTGGGTCCGGTCCCGGGCGGCCAGCTTGGTGAGGATGTTGCCGACGTGCGTCTTCACCGTCTGGACGCCGACGAACAGCTCACCGGCGATCTCGGTGTTCGACCGGCCCCGGGCCATCAGGCGCAGCACGTCGGCCTCGCGCTGCGTCAGGCCCGCCTCGGCCAGCGGGGCGCCCGTTGCGCCGCCGCCGAACCGGCCGGCCAGGGCTCGGATCGCCGCCGGGAACAGCAGCGAGTCGCCGTCGGCGACCACCCGGATCGCCCCGACGATCTCCTGCGGTCGGGCCCGCTTGAGCACGAAGCCCTGCGCACCCGCCCGCAGGGCGGCGTAGACGTTCTCGTCGCTCTCGAACGTCGTCACCACGAGGATCTTCGGCGGGTGCGGGACGGTCGCCAGGATCTGGCGGGTGGCCTGGATCCCGTCGACGAGCGGCATCCGGATGTCCATCAGGACGACGTCCGGCGCCGACATGCGCACCAGGGGCAGCACCGCCGCGCCGTCGTCGGCCTCGGCGACGACCTCCAGGTCCGGTTCGGCGTCGATGACGGCACGCAGGCCGATCCGGATCAGGGGCTCGTCGTCGGCGAGCAGGACCCGCCGCGTCACGGGGTCACCAGCGGGACGCGGGCCCGGATCCGCCATTCGCCGTCGTCGGGGCCGGCGGTCAGGTCGCCGCCGAGCGCGGCGACCCGTTCGGTCATCCCGCGCAGCCCGCGTCCCGGCCGGCGGGGGGTGCCGTCGAGCCGGTTCACCAGGTCGACCCACAGATCGTCGGCGTCGACCCGCAACCGCAGCCGCACCGGTGCGCGTCCACCGTGCCGGACCGCGTTCGTCAGGCCCTCCTGGACGAGGCGGTACATCTCCCGGGACACCTCGTCGGGCACGGGCCGCAGCTCCACCCGGCTGTCGACGTCGACGCCGGCGTCCCGGACCGCCCGCACCAGCCCGTCGAGGTCGCCGAGGTCGGGTTCCCGCGGCTCGGCACCGACCTCCGTGCCCAGCAGGCCGATCGCCCGGTCGAGCTCCTCCGACGCCGTGCGCGCCGCGTCCTGGACGGCGACGAACGCGGCCCGCGCGAAGGCCGGGTCGGCGTCCAGCCGCCGCTCGCCGGCACCCGCCTGCACGGAGATGACGCTCAACGCGTGACCGAGCGAGTCGTGCAGGTCGCGGGCCAGCCGGGTGCGGATCGCCTGTTCGCGCACCTGCCGGCGCAGGCCGGCCAGCCGGTCGGCGGCCGACGGGCCGAGCAGCGCGGCCGCCAGCCGGGTGAGCAGCGCACCGGCTCCCGCGGCCACGGCGACGAGACCCGCGAGGACGGCCACCGCCGCCGGCGGTCCCCACGCCGCCGACCAGCCGGTCGGCACCACCGTCGTCCCCAGCCGGTGCCCGTGCCAGGGCAGCGTGACCAGCAGGACCATCAGCGGCGGCAGGGTGAGCGTCAGCGCGCTGACGACGCCGCCGAGGGTCAGGTGCGCGACGCACCACGCGCCGGTGCGCAGCCGGTCGACGGCGGTGCGGGCCGGTGCCGCGGACACGGTCACCCCGAGCAGTTCCCGCGCCGCCACGCCCGCCAGCAGCCGGACCGGGCCGGCGAGGCCGGTGACCGCGACCAGCGGCACGGTGCACAGCAGCATGACCAGTTGCGCCGCCAGCGACCCGGCCGCACCGGTCGCCGGGCCGACGGCCGCCTCGATGACCACCTGGGCGAGCAGGAAGTACGGCATCAGCAGGGCACCGCCCAGCAGCAGGTGCACCCACCGCCGCCCGAGAAGCGTCCATTGCATGGCGTCCATCGTGCCAAGCCGGGCCGTCGCGTCGGCTCCCTCCCGTGGGGGAGACGACCCCTACCGGCGCCGGAGGTGCGCCGGCGGCCGGCCCGGGAGCGTGGGTGGCATGGAGGACACCATGAAGAAGTGGCCCGCGTACGCCTCGGCGGCGTGGCTCGTCGCGTTCGTCGGCTGGCACACCCCGTTCCTGTTCGGCTGGAACCCGTTCCACGGCGAGGGGATGGACACCGCCGCCTTCCACGCCTACAACGCGACGCTGATCGGCATGGCCGCGGTCGGTGCGGTGGTGGTGCTGGCGACGGTCCGCCCGTGGGGCCGGCGGGTACCGCGGTGGCTGCTGCTCACCCCGCTCGTCGTCGGCAGCGTGCTCCTGACGCTGCGGGGCGTGCCCGGGTTCGTCGAGTTCCTCGCGCAGGTGACGGGCATCGCACCGGCCGGGCTGCTGGGTCTGCTCGACCCGGACCTGGAACCGCCGACCGGTGCCGAACTCTGGGCCGGATACGCCATCAATGTGTACTTCTTCCTCGGCGCGGTCCTGCTGGTCCCGGCCACGTACGGGTTCTGGCGGGCACCCGCCCGTGGGAACGCGATGGTCGTTCCTGGCGATGATCAGTCACTATGAGATGCGTGGGATTTCACGAAGCGTTGCGTCCGTCGTGGCAGTGCGCGGGGTGCGGCGCGCCGTGGCCGTGTGCGACCCGCCGCCGCCAGCTCCGGGCCGAGTACAGCCGGGAACCGGAGCTGGCCGCGCTGATGGAGTGGTACCTCACCCAGGCCCGCGACGACCTGCCGGGCGCCTCGCCGGCCGGCCTCGACGCCCGGTTCGTCGGCTGGATCGGCACCGACGCCGCCACCGACGAGGTCGCCTGACCTAGTCGCCTGACCTAGTCGCCTGACCTAGTCGAGCAGCCAGAGGCGCAGGCCCGCGCCTAGGTCGCCGACGGCGAACGCGGTGACGACCGCCGCGGTCAGCGTCCCCGCCACCGGCAGCCACCGCGACGACCCGCGCCCGCCGATCGACAGCGCGAGCCCGACCGGGGCGAGGGCCGCACCCACCACCCAGCCGCCCACGGCGAGCCACAGCATCACCAGCGGCTGCAGCCACATCGTCGGCAGCCACGGGACCAGCAGATCCTTCGGGTCGACCGGGCGGTCGAACAGCTGGGCGACGGTGAGCCCGGACCGCACCCGGGCGTACCCGAGGTAGCCCAGCGCCCACGCGTACGGATAGGCGACCGCGAGTTGCACGACGAGGTAGCGGCGCCGGACGGCGGTGGTCACCCAGCCCAGCGGCGTCACCTGCCACCGGGGCCGGGTGACGGCCAGCCGGGCCGCCGCCACCGCCGCTCCGGCCGCCACGGCCGCCGGCCGGAGCCCGACCTCCCGTGCGCCCTCGACGTCGGCGAGCCACTGCTCGCGGTAGCGGGCCCGCACCTCGGGGCCGCCGACGAGGGCCGCGGCGGTGCGGACCACCAGCCGGGCCAGCCACCCGCTCATCCGGTCACCGGCCTCGGTGCGAGCCGCGCCGGCCGGGCGGAGGTCGCCCGGCGCACCGCCGCGCGGGCCGCGGCGGCACCGTCGGGCGTGAGCGCGTAGAGCCGGCGGCGCGGGCCCCGGCGCCCGGCGTCGTCGTCCCAGGACGAGGTGACCCAGCCGGCCTGCTCCAACCGGTCGAGCAGCGGGTACACGGTGCCGGACGGGCGACCCGTCGCCTTGATGAGTTCCAGACCCCAGCGGGGACGGTCGTCGGCGAGCAGTTCGACGAGGACGTCGACGGTGGCCCGACCGAGTCGGGCGAGAGGCTCCACCCGGCTTATTCTACATAGATAGGTTAGCGCCGGGGGAGGAGCACCACCTTCCCGGTCGTCTCCCGGGCCTTGATGGCGGTGTGCGCCTTCGCGGCCTCGGCCAACGGGAACGTGTGCACGAGCGGCACCAGCGTGGTGGCGGCCGCCAGGGCCTTCGTCTCCAGGTCGCGGATGCCGCCGGGCCGGTTGAAGATCCGCGCGCCGATCGCCGCGGTCGCGCTGATCCCCCGTCCGAACAGGTCCATCGTGCTCAGCGGGGTCGGCTCGCCGGACGACCAGCCGAAGAGCACCAGCCGGCCGCCGACCCCGAGCAGTTCCAGTGCGGCCCGGCCGATGGCGCCGCCGACGCCGTCCAGCGCCACCGTCGCCGGCCGCTCGCCGAGCGCGGCCTCGACCTCGTCCTTCCAGGCCGGGTTCAGGTAGTCGACGGCGAGGTCCGCGCCGAGGTCGCGCACCGTCGCCACCTTGGTCGGACCACCGGCGGCGCCGATGACGGTGGCGCCGGCCCGCTTGGCCGCCTGGACGGCGAGCGCGCCCATGCCGCCGGCGGCGGACGTGACCAGCACGGTGTCGCCCGGTCCGATCGCGGCGACCTCCAGGACGGCGAGCGTGGTGCGGCCGGTGCCGATCATGGCGACGGCCGCCTCGAACCCGACGCCGTCGGGCAGGTGGTGCAGGGCGTCGACGTCGGCGACCACGAGTTCGGCGTAGCCGCCGTTGCGGGCGCCGAGGTAGACGACCACCCGCCGGCCCAGCCAGGCCGGGTCGGTGCCGGGGCCCAGCGCGTCGACGGTGCCGGCGGCGTCACGGCCGAGGGTCGCCGGCAGGTCGGGCTGCTGGCCGGGCGGCGCGTCACCGGCCCGGATCGAGGCGTCGATGACGTGGACGCCGGCCGCGGCGACCGCGATGCGGACCTGCCCCGGCCCGGGCACCGGGTCGTCGACGGTTTCGTAGCGGAGGTTCTCGGCGGGACCGAATTCGTACAGACGGATCGCATGCATGCGACGGATCCTCCACCCTCAACCAAGGTTGAGGTCAACGCCCCCGTAAATAGGCGAGGACGGCGCGGACCCGGCGGTGGTCGTCGGCGTCCGGTGGCAGGTCGAGCTTTCCGAGCAGGCCGCTGATGTGCTTGGCGACGGCGGCCTCGGTGATGACCATCGCGCGGGCGATCGCCGCGTTCGACCGGCCCTCCGCCATCAGCGCCAGCACCTCCCGCTCGCGCGGGGTCAGCCGGTGCAGCGGGTCCTTGCGCCGGCCGAGCAGTTGCCGCACCACGTGCGGGTCGACGACGGTGTGGCCGGCGGCGACCCGCCGGACCGCGTCGACGAACTCCTCCACCTCACCGATCCGGTCCTTGAGCAGGTAGCCCACGCCCTCGTGCCCGGAGTCGAGCAGTTCGGCGGCGTACGTCTGCTCGACGTACTGGCTCAGCACCAGCACCGGCAGGTCGGGGCGGCGGGCCCGGATCGCCACCGCGGCCCGCAGGCCCTCGTCGGTGAACGTCGGCGGCAGCCGCACGTCGGTGATCAGGACGTCGGGCGTCAACCGGGTGACGGCGTCGGCCAGCCCGTCGGTGCTGCCGAGCGCCGCCACGACCTCGCACCCGAACCGCTGCAGGAGCCCGACGAGGCCCTCCCGCAGCAGCACGCTGTCCTCGGCGAGCACTACCCGCACGGCAGGTCTACCCGCACGGCAGGTCCGCCCGGATCAGCGTCGGCCCGCCGGCCGGGCTGAGGAGCGTCAGCGTGCCGTCGACGGCGGCGACCCGGTCGCCGAGGCCGGCGAGGCCGGTGCCGGCGTCGGGGTCGGCGCCGCCGCGTCCGTCGTCCATGATCTCCAGCACCAGGCGGTCGGCCTCGACGCCGCCGGTGATGCCGACCCGGCTCGCGCCGCTGTGCCGGGCGACGTTCGTGAGGGCCTCGGAGACGACGAAGTAGGCGGCCAGTTCCACCGGACGCGGCAGCCGCCCCGGCAGCGACACGTCGACGTCGACCGGCACCGGCGCGCGGCTCGCCAGGTCCTCGACGGCGGCGGGCAGTCCCCGGTCGGCGAGCACCTGCGGGTGGACGCCGTTGATCAGTTCCCGGATCTCGTCGAGGGCCTGCCGGGCCAGCTCGTGCGCCTCGGCGACCTGGACCGCGGCCGGCGACCCGGGCGGCAGGTCGAGGCGGGCCAGGCCGAGCTTCAGCGACAGCGTCACCAGCCGCTGCTGGGCGCCGTCGTGCAGGTCGCGTTCGATGCGCCGGCGTTCGACCTCGAACGCGTCGACCAGCCGGGCCCGCGACCGCACCGCCTCGCCGAGTTTCGCGTCGAGCGGCACCAGCACCGCGCGCGTCATCGCGGCCCGGGCGGCCGCCCACGCCGTCACCGGATAGGCGGCCACCGGGATCAGCAGGAACCCGAAGACCATCATCGGGACCATCGCCACCGGGTCGCTGATGTACGTCGGCGCCCCGATGAACACCGCCGGCACGTAGAACGCGATGACGATGACGGCCCCGTCGACCCACCACAGCGTCAGGCACGACACGACGGCGTAGCCGAACTCCCGCCACGTGATCGGCTCGCGCAGCCGGGCCCGCACCCACTGCCACCGCTCGCGCCAGGTGCCGGCCGGCACCGGCCGGTGCGGGTCGGCGGCCACCACGCCGGGCTCGACCAGCCGCAGCAGCCACCGCTCGAACCGGGCCACGTAGATCGAGGCCAGCATCATCAGCGGGAACGCCAGGAACCCGATCAGGACGATCGCCAGCGCCGCGCCGGCGACGGCCAGCACGGTGAACAGCGTCGCCGTCGCCGCGCCGAGCAGCACCCCGGCGACGAGGTAGGCCAGCGACCGCCACGGCCACGCCGAGCGCAGGAATCCCCACGGCCGCTGGGCGATCGCCTGCATCGCCGTGCCCCGTATCACCGCTGCTGTCACGTCACGGACGCTACCGGCGGCACCGGCCGCAGTCCCTAGCGCTGGCGCTAGTGTTCGTCCTCATACCAGCCTGAGTTGGCCGGCCAGGTTGGCGGTCGGGCCGAGGTCGCCGGCGCGGTGGTGACGCCGGCACAGCACCTGGTACCGGATCTCCGCCGGTTCGGCCGGGGTCAGCGGCGTCTCCACCGCGTCGTCGGTGTCGCCGACCACGAACTGGGCGCCCTCCCGGGACACCACGCCGTCCTCGACCCGGGCGTTGAGCAGGCCCGGCCGCCCGCACCAGCACAGCACCTCGACCTGCAGCCGCACCAGCTCGTCGCTGAGCTCGAACAGCCGCTTCGCGGCCGGGAACATGCGGGTGCGGAAGTCGGTCGCCAGCCCGAACGCGTAGACGTCGACGTCGGACCCGTCGACGAGCTCGGCGAGCTGCTCGACGTGCGCCTCGGTGTAGAAGTGCACCTCGTCGCAGATGACGTAGTCGACCCGGCCGCCGTCGGCCCACCGGTCGCGGACGAGCTCGCGCAGGTCGGTCTCGTCGGTGATCTCCTCCGCGGCCCGACCGAGGCCGATGCGGCTGCTGATCCACCCGGGCCCGGCCCGGTCGAGCCGGGTCACGACCAGCCCGACGCGGCCCTGCCGGGCGTGATTGTGGTCGATCTGCAGGGCCAGCGTGGACTTGCCGGCCCCCATCGGGCCGTGGAAGAACTTCAGCGCCGCGCCGCTGCGTAACCGTCCGTCGCCGGAGACCGCACAGGCCAGGGCGACATCGTCGTGTTCGGGTGCCACGCCGCGGGAGCGTACCGGCTGACCAAAACCGATGGCGGCTGGGCCGGGGGGTCTCATTACGATGGGTCGATGCCGACCCCCTGGATGATCGACGAACTCGCCCACGCCGGCCCGGAACATCTCGACGAGGCGTTCGTCGCCGGCTTCGACCGCAAGCAGGGTCACCCCGACGCCGGGCCCGACATCGCCGAGTTCGAGAAGCACGGGCTCGACGCGTCGTCCGTCGTCGTCGAGCTGGGCGCCGGTACCGGCCAGTTCACGCTTCCGGCGGCGCGGGCGTTCGGACGCGTCGTCGCGGCCGACGTGTCCCCGGCGATGCTCGCCCACCTGCGCGCGAAGGTGCCGGCCAGCGTGACGGTGGTGCGGGCCGGCTTCCTCTCCTACGCGCACGAGGGTCCGCCGGCCGACGGCGTCTACACCCGCCACGCCCTGCACCAGTTGCCCGACTTCTTCAAGGCCATCGCCCTGCACCGCATCGCCGGCATGCTGCGCCCCGGCGGGGTGCTGCGGGTGCGCGACCTGATCTACGACGCCGCACCGGCCGAGGCCGCCGAGGTGGTCGAGAGCTGGCTCGCCACCGCCGCCGCCGACCCGGCCGACGGCTACACGGTCGACGACCGGGCCGAGCACGTCCGCACCGAGTACGGCACGTACCGCTGGCTGTTCGAACCCATGCTGACGGCGGCCGGCTTCGACATCGTCGACGTGTCCTACCGGGAGCGGCTGTACGGCGCCTACACCTGCGTCAAGCGCTAGAGCCGGCCCTACAGGCGGCTCGGCGGGGTGTTGCCGGCCGCCTCGATCGCCCGGCGCATCGGGACGAAGAACAGCAGCACCATGCCGACCACGAAGAACACCAGCAGCGAGAAGATCGCGACGCGGTAGCTGCGCGTGACGTCGTACGCCAGCCCGAACAGCAGCGGCCCGAGCCAGCTCGTCCCCTTGTCGGAGATCTCGTACAGGCCGAAGTACTCGCCCTCGCGGCCCTTCGGGATGAGCTGGCTGAACAGCGACCGGCTCAGCGCCTGGCTGCCGCCGAGCACGAGGCCGATGCCGCCGCCGAGGGCGATGAACGGCACCGCCTGCTTCTCCGGGAGGAAGAACGCGCCCACCACGACCAGGATCCACAGGCCGAGGCTGATCAGCAGCGCCTTCCAGGCGCCGATCCGCTTGGCCAGGGCGCCGAGGCCCAGCGCGCCGAAGAACGCCAGGAACTGCACCATGAGGATCGTCGGGACGAGGACGTCGTCGTCGAGGTGCAGCTGCTTGTCGGCGTAGGTCGACGACATGGTGATCACGGTCTGGATGCCGTCGTTGTAGATGAGGTAGGCGGCGAGGAAGAACAGGGTCAGCGGGTAGGCCCGCAGCGACTTGACGGTCTCCCACAGCTGTTTGAAGCCGTCGGTGAGCAGGTTGCCGTCGGGCCTGGCGAGTTCGGCCGCCGGTGGCCGGTTCTTCAGCCCGATCAGCGGGATCGTGGTGAACCCGGCCCACCACAGGCCGGCCGACACCAGGCTCCACCGGGCCACCTCGCCGGTGGTCATGCCCAGGTTGTCCTTGAACAGCACCGCGGCGACGTTGATCGCCAGCAGGGTGCCGCCGCCGAGGTAGCCGAACGCCCAGCCGACGCTGGACACGTGGTCGCGTTCCTCGGCGTTGGAAATCTGCGGCAGGAACGAGTGGTAGACGACGATGCTGGCGCCGAACGCGATGTTGGCGACGAGGAACAGGGCGGCGCCGAGCAGGTACCGCTCGCCGGTGAGGAACAGGAACGCGACCGTGGCGGCCGAGCCGATGTAGGCGGCGCCGGCCATCAGCTCCTTCTTGTGGTACGACCGGTCGGCGACCGCACCCATGACCGGCAGCACGAACACGGTGAGGAACACCGCCAGTGACGCCGAGTAGGGGTACAGCGACCCGGGGGCGATGTCGAAGCCGAGGACGCCGATGGTGGCGTCCTTGGGGCAGGCGTCGTCGGGGCAGCCGGCCGCCCGCTCCGCGATCGAGGTGAGGTACGGGCCGAGGAACGTGGTGATGACGACGGTGTAGAAGGCCGAGTTGGCCCAGTCGTACCAGTACCAGGCGCGTTTCTCCTGTCTGGTGCTCGGTGACGCGGGCGGTTCGCCTTCGACAACAAGGGGGAGCGCCATCGGTGGCCTTTCGCAGGATTCAGGGGGTGGTGGGCCAGACGCCGCGGGCCGCGAACACGTCGCGGAGCACCTCGATGCGATCGGTCATGATGCCATCCACGCCAAGATCAAGTAATCGGCCCATCGTCCCGGGATCGTCGATGGTCCACACGTGCACCTGCAACCCGAGCCGGTGGGCGTGGGCGAGGAACCGCCGGTCGGCCACCCGGACCCGCCGGTACCGCAGCGGCACCTGGGCCGCCACCACCGACGGCGGAACGGCGAACCCCCGCCCGACGCGGGAGGCGAACCACAGCCGCACCACCTCGCGCATCCCCAGGGACGTGGCCACGGTCGGGAACGTCGTCCGCACCCGGACCAGCCGCCGGGTCGAGAACGACGCGAGCAGCACCCGGTCGGTGGCGCCGGACCGCCGGACCAGGTCGACCGTCGGGTCGACGGCCGGGTCGTCCTTGATGTCGACGTTGAACCGGACGTCCGGCCACCCGGCGAGGACCTCGTCCAGGCGCGGCACGACCGCGCTGCCGGCGACCCGCAGCGTGGCCAGGTCGGCCCAGCGCAGGTCCCGGATGCGGCCCGGACGGCCGAGGAGCCGGCCGGTGTCGTCGTCGTGGAAGACCACCACCACGCCGTCGGCGGTGGCGTGGACGTCGGTCTCCAGGTAGCGGTAGCCCATCGACACGGCACGCTCGAACGCCGCTGTCGTGTTCTCGTCACCGCGCTCCGCGCCGCCCCGGTGCGCGAACGCCAGCGGAGGGGCGGACAGGTAGCCTGGCAGGCGTTCTTGATCGGGTTGGTGCACGGCCGCAGTATCCCCAAAAAACGCCAACACGTGGTTACGACACGTTGGCCGACACCGGCGGGTGGCGGTCCACAGTAGGGTGGCGGGCATGCGCGTGCTGGGTATCGACTTCGGCACGTCGAACACGGTCGGGATGCTGCGGCTCACCGACGGGCGGTTGCGCCCCCTGCTGTTCGACGGCTCACCGCTGCTCCCCTCGGCGGTGTACCTGGGCACCGACGGGCGGATGCTCATCGGTCGCGACGCCGAGCGGCACGCCCGTCTCGACCCGAGCCGCTTCGAGCCGAACCCGAAGCGCAGCGTCGACGACGGCTACATCTTCCTCGGCGACCGGGAAATGCCGGTCGCCGAGGTGTTCGGCCTGGTCATCGGCCACGTCGCCACCGAGGCGCGGCGCCAGCTCGGCGCGGCCCCGGAAGAGGTGCGGATCACCCACCCGGCCCGCTGGGGCGACCGGCGCAAGGCCGCCCTCACCGAGGCGGCCGGCCGGGCCGGGCTGGTCAGCCCGCGACTGATCCCCGAGCCCGTCGGCGCCGCGTCGTACTTCACCGCCGTCCACGGCACCCAGGTGCCGGTCGGGCGGAGCCTGGCGATCTACGACCTCGGCGGCGGCACGTTCGACGCCACCGTGGTCCGGCGCACCCCCACCGGGTTCGACGTGCTCGCCGAGGAGGGCCTGCAGGACGTCGGCGGCCTCGACTTCGACCACGCCGTCGTCGAGCACCTCGGCAAGTCGTACACGGGCAGCCACGGCGAGCAGTGGACGAAGCTGGTCAACCCGAGCGACGCCAACGACCGGCGGCTGCGCCGCATGCTGTACGAAGACGTCCGCGGCGCCAAGGAGATGCTCTCCCGCACCACGAACGCCGACATCCACCTGCCGGCACTCGAGGTCGATGCGCACCTCACCCGGGCCGAGTTCGAGGAGCTGGTCAAGCCGTACCTCGACCGCACCGTGCAGTGCCTGCAGCGGGCGATCGCCGCGGCCCGGGTGCAGCCGCAGGAGCTCACCGGCATCTTCCTCGTCGGCGGGTCGTCCCGGATCCCGCTCGCCGCCCACATGATCCACACCGCGCTCGGGGTCGCACCGACCACGCTGGAGCAGCCGGAGACGGTGGTGGTCGAGGGGGCGCTGTGCATCGGCGCGGCCCGGCCGCAGGGTGCGCCGCCGGTGCGTCCCGGCCAGGGCGGCCCGCCCGGACCCCAGGGACCGCAGGGACCGCAGGGGCCGCAGGGGCCGCAGGGGCCGGGGCAGCCGCAGGGCCGTCCCCCGCAGCAGCAGATGCCGCCGGGCCGTCCGCCGGCGCACGTCGGCCCGCCCGCACAGGCCCGGCCGGGCCCCATGCCGCCGGGTCCGATGCCGCCGCAGCAGATGCCGCCCGGCCAGCGGCCCGGCGGCCCGATGCCCGGGTCGCCGATCGCCCCGCCGGGGGGCCCGATCCACCCGGTGTCGGCGTCACCGGTCTCGACCCCGCCGGTGTCGACCCCGCCGGCGATGAACCGGCCCATGAACCCCGCGATGAATCCGGGCGTCAACCCCGGCATGCGGCCGATGGGTCCGCCCGGGCAGGTGTCGTTGCAGCGGCCGCCCGGCTACGGGCCGATGCAGCAGCAGCGGCCGCCGATGGGTCCCCCGCCCGGGCAGATGCGCCCGCCGATGCAGCAGCAGCGGCCACCGATGCAGCCGGCACCGGTGCAGCAGCGTCCGCCGGTCCAGCAGCCGCCGCCGATGGCCCGCCCGCAGCCGATGCCGCAGCAACGGCCGCCGATGCAGCCGGCACCGGTGCAGCAGCGTCCGCCCGCGCAGGAGCAGCGGCCCTGGTACGCCGAGCCGACCGTGCTGGGCACCATCGGCGTGCTCATCGTGGTGGCGGTGCTGTTCATCGTCCTCATCTCCAGCCTGTCCGGGTGACCGCGCGCCCGGTGCTGACCCGCCGGGCGCTCAACCGGGCGCTGCTGGCCCGGCAGCATCTCCTGACCCGCTCCACCGCCGGGGTGCTGCCGGTGCTCACGCACCTGTTCGGGCTGCAGGCGCAGGCGCCGATGCCGCCGTACTACGCCCTGTGCGCCCGGCTGGCGACGTACGACCCGGAGGACGTGTCGCGGCTGATCGTCGACCGGGCGGTGGTGCGGGCCACGACGATGCGGGGCACCATCCACATGCTCACCGCCGCCGACTTCCGGCTGGTCCGGCCGATGCTGCAACCGGTCCTGGACCGTCTGCTGGTCGTCAACCGCGCCGTCGAGGGCCTGGACCTGGCGGCGGTGACCGCCGCCGGCGCCGCCCTGCTCGACCAGACGCCGATGACCGCGAAGGACCTCGGCGCCGCCCTCGCCGCCACCTGGCCCGGGTACGCGCCGGCGGCGCTGGCGGCGACGGTGTCGTGGCGGGAGCCGCTGGTCCAGGTGCCGCCGCGGGGCCTGTGGGGCCGCAGCGGCCCGCCGGCGTTCACCACCGCCCGCGGATGGCTGGGCCCGGCGGGCGGCGGCACCCCCGGCGGCACCCCCGGCGGCACCCCCGGCGGCACCCCCGGCGGCACTGCCGGCCCGGCCGGCCCGGCCGGCGGGGCCGGTGAGAGCGGCGATCCGGCCGAGGTGGTCCGCCGCTACCTGGCCGCGTACGGGCCGGCCAGTGTCCGGGACCTGCAGGCCTGGCTCGGGCGGACCCGCCTGGCCCCGATCGTGGCCGCGATCCGCGACGAGCTGGTCGTGTTCCGCGACGAGGCCGGCGTCGAACTGTTCGACCTGCCCGACGCGCCCCGCCCCGACGAGGGTGTGCCGGCACCGGTGCGGCTGCTGGCCGACTTCGACACGATCCTCATGGGCCACGCCGACCGCACCCGCATCATCACCGACGCCCAGCGCCGCCGCGTGTTCACGATCAACGGCCAGATCCGCAGCACGTTCACCGTCGACGGGTTCGTCCACGGCATCTGGCGGCTCGACGCGGGCACCGTGACGTTCCTGCCGTTCGCGCCGGTGCCGGCGAAGGCCGCGAAGGCGCTGACCGTCGAGGCGGAACGGCTCGTGACGGTGATGAAGGGAACCACCCCGGCGGTGGTCTTCGCCGAGCCCGATCCGGTGTGAAACGCCTGCTCCGGGTCGCCGCCGGGATCGCCGGCCGCGGCCCCGACGAGACCCGGCTGCGGCGTGCCGTCGGCGGGCGGATCGTGCTGGTCACCGGCGCGTCGGAGGGGATCGGCGCGGCCACCGCCCGCCGCCTCGCCGCCGCCGGCGCGACGGTGCTGCTGGTCGCCCGCACCGTCGAGCGCCTGGACGCGGTCCGCGCCGACATCGTCGCCGCCGGCGGTGCCGCCCACGTGCACCCGGCCGACCTGTCCGACCCCGACGCCGCCGCGGCCCTCGCCACCGCGGTGCTGCGCCGCTACCGCCGCGTCGACGTCGTGGTGTCCAACGCCGGCCGGTCGATCCGCCGGTCGGTGGCCGACACCGCCGACCGCTTCCACGACGTCACCCGCACCGCGGCGCTCAACTATCTCGGCCCGGTCCGGCTGCTGCTGGCCCTGCTGCCGGCGATGCGCGCGGTCGGCGGCGGTCACGTCGTCAACGTGTCCACGGCGGGGCTGGCGTCGCCGGCGCCGAACTGGTCGTCGTACCTGGCGTCGAAGGCGGCCTTCGACACGTGGCTGCGGTGCGTGGCACCGGAACTGCGCCGCGACGGCGTCACCGTCAGCACCGTCTACTGTGGACTGACCCGGACCCGGATGAGCGCGCCGACGCTGCACTACAGCCGGATGCCGGCGATGTCACCGGACGAGGCGGCCGCGGTCGTGTGCCGGGCCGTCGCCGACCGTCCGCGCGGCCTGTGGCCGTGGTGGGCCCGGGCCGGCGCGGTCGTCGACGCCGCCGTCCCCGGCCCGGTGGAGCGGCTCATGGCGGCGGGGCTGCGGGCCGCGGACGCGACGGAGCCGGTGCGCGTCCTCACCCCGACCGGTGTCCTGCGCCCGGACCGGGTCGTGCGGGCGATCGTCGCCGGCCGCCGGCACGGCTCGACGCTCCTGGCCGCGTTCAGCGCCGGTTCCGGCGCCGGCACCGCGCTGGTCGATGCCATCGGGCCGGTCACCCGCCGCGTCCTCACGAACCTCATCCGGGACGCCGTGAGCGGCGCGTTCCACCGCCTCGCCGTCCGGCCGGGTGACCGGGTGGCGGTGTGCTGTGCGGGTCACCGCGGCTTCGTGGCGGTGACCGCCGCCCTGACCCACCTCGGCGCCGACGCGGTCCTGATCCCGCCCGACCTCCCCGCCGACCGCTGGCCCGAGCTCATCGCCCGCGAACGCCTCACGGCCGTGGTCACCGACGCCCCCGCCCGTACGACGCTCGATGCGTGCGCTGCCGCCGGTGTCCCCGCGCTGTCGTGGACCGACGTGATCGAGCCCGGCGCCGGGCCGGTCGGGGTGCGGGCCGCGCCCGGCCGCCTGGTCGTCCTGTCGTCCGGTTCCACGGGGACGCCCACCGGGGTGACCCGCACCCTGCCGCTGCGCGGGCTGCTGGGTCCGGTGGTGACGCACCTGCGGCACGTCCCGCTGCGGACCGGTGAGCCGATCGTCGTCGCCGCTCCGCCGCACCACGGCTACGGCCTGACCTACCTCGCGGCCGGTCTGGCCCTGGGCTGCCCGGTGGTGCTCGCCGCCGGCCTGCCCGCCGACCGGGTCCTCGCCGCCGCGGCGCGGTACCGGGCGGTGGCCCTGTTCGCGCTGCCGGTGCAGCTCCGCCGGCTGGCCGCGGTCCCGGATCCACCGGCGTTGCCGGCGCTGCGGGCGGTCGTCAGCGGCGCCGCACCGTTGACGACCGACGTGTACACGGCGCTCCGCGACCGGTTCGGTGAGCGCGTCCACAACCTGTACGGGTCGACGGAGGCCGGGTGGGCGGCGATCGCGACCCCGGCCGACCTGCGCGCGGCGCCGGGCACCGTCGGCCGGGCGCCGCGCGGGGTGACGCTGCGGGTCGTCGACCGGCGCGGGGTGCCGTTGCCGCCCGGTGCGGTCGGCGAGGTGCAGGTGGCCGGGTGGCGCCCGCCGGACGGCTCGGCGGGGTCACGGTGGCAGCGCACCGGCGACCTCGGCCGGCTCGACCTCGCGGGCCGGTTGTTCCTGGCCGGCCGGGTCGACGACATGATCGTGTCCGGTGGCGAGAACGTGTACCCGGGGCCGGTGCTGGCGGCGCTGGCCGCGCACCCGGACGTCGCCGAGGCGGTCGTCACCGCCGTCGACGACGCCGAGTTCGGGCAGCGGTTCGCCGCCTGGGTCGAGCCGGTGCCCGGCCGCGCACCGACCCCTTCGGACCTGGTGGCGTGGCTGCGTCCCCGCCTGTCGCGGGCCGAACGCCCCCGCGACGTGCACGTGGTCGACCACCTGCCCCGCACGGCGACCGGCAAGCCGCGGTCTCAGTAGTTCACGGCCACGTCCAGGACCCAGGTGACGCCGAACCGGTCCCGCAGCATCCCGTACAGCGGCGACCAGCCGGCCGGGCCGAGGTCCTGCACGACGGTCGCGCCGTCGGAGAGCCCCGTCCAGAACGTGGTGATCTCGTCGGGGTCGGTGCCGCGGACCGACACGAACACGGGCTTGTCGCCCGGGTCGTAGGACAGGTCGCCGGGGACGTCGTAGGCCATGACCCGGAACCCGTTGTCGGCGGCGACCTGGCCCCACATGACCTGGTCGCCGTCGGGGTGGTTGACGACGGCGAGGTCGCCGCCGAAGACGGTCCGGTAGAACTCCAGCGCCGCGCGGGCGTCGCCGCGGAAGTTCAGGTGCGTTGTCGTGGAAATCGTCATGTCAGGAACGGTCGCAGCGGTAGCGGCCAGGGTGTGTCCGCTACCTGCGGCAGGATCGGGGCATGCCGAAGACCTCCGCGCGTCTGCTGGCGCTGCTGTCGCTGTTGCAGGCGCGCCGCGACTGGCCGGGTGCGCTGCTCGCCGACCGGTTGGGGGTCAGCCCGCGCACCGTGCGTCGCGACGTCGACCGGCTGCGGGAGCTCGGCTATCCGATCGCGGCGGTCAAGGGACCCGACGGCGGCTACCGGCTGGGGGCGGGCACGCAGTTGCCGCCGCTGCTGTTCGACGACGACCAGGCCGTCGCGCTCGCGGTCGCGCTGCAGACGGTCGCCTCGACCGGGGAGGGGGACGGTATCGGCGCGGCGGCGGCGCGGGCGTTGGCGACCGTGCGGCAGGTGCTGCCGGCCCGGTTGCGTCGCCGCGTCGAGACCCTGCGGGTCACCGCGGTCGCCCCGCCGGCGCCGGCGGTCGACCCGGCCGTCCTCGCGACGGTCGCGGCGGCCGCGCACGCCCACGAGGTGCTGCGCTTCGACTACGGCGGCTCGGCGGGCGGCTCCTCGGGCGGTTCGACGGGTCCGCCGCGGCGGGTCGAGCCGCACCACGTCGTCACGTGGGGCGGCCGCTGGTACCTGGTCGCCTGGGATCCGGACCGGGTCGACTGGCGCACGTTCCGGGTCGACCGGATCCGGCCGTGGACGCCGACCGGCCCGCGGTTCGTCCCGCGCGAGCTGCCCGGTGGTGACATCGCCGCGTTCGTGACCGGCCGGTTCCGCGGGGCGGACGGTCCGGGTGACTGGCCGTGCCGCGGCACGGTGCTACTGGACCGGCCCGCGGCGACGGTGGCGACGTTCGCCCGCGACGGGATCGTCGAGGAGAGCGGGCCGGGCCGCTGCCGGCTCGTGCTCGGCTCCTGGTCGTGGCCGGCCCTGGCCGCGGAGATCGGCCGGTTCGACGCGGACGTGGAGGTGGTCGGGCCGGTCGAGCTCCGGGACGCGTTCGCGCTCCTGGGCCGCCGGTTCACGGCAGCGGCAGCCGCCGCGGAGGCGGCCCAGCGGCCGCCGGGTCACTCGGCGGGTCACTCGGCGGGTCGGCGTGCAGCTCAGCCGGGTGACCACCAGCGGCCGAGGGAACTGGCGGCCGGGTCGTCGGAGCCGACCAGCGCCGACCACGGGTCGGCGCCGCCCTCGGCACCGGCGTAGTCGAGCAGGTCCTGTGCCGGGGGTGCGCCGTCGGGTGCGGCGGCCGGGTCGTCGCCGCCGGTGCCGGGTGCGGCGACGGCGGACGGGTCGCTCCACGGGTAGCCGTCGACGGGTTCCGGTGCGGCGAAGTCGAGCTGGGCCGGGAACTCCTCCGGTGACCAGTCGGCATCGGGGTCCACGTCCGGGTCGGCGCCGACGACCGACGCCGGGTCGGCGCTGTCGGCACCGGAGTCGGCGCCGGAGTCGTCGGTGACGTCCGGGCCGTTGTCGAACGCGTCCGGGCCGGCATGGGGACCCGTGTCGTCGGGCTCGTCGCCCGGGTCGCCGAGATCTACGGGGTCATGGCCGTCGCCGTCGGAACCGTCGGTGTCGAAGGAGCCCATCGGGTCGTCCTCCAGGAACCCGCCGCCCGGCTGGCCGCCGAGATGCCCGGGGTCGCCGGCGTCGTCGCCGCCGTACTCGCCGCCCTCACCGGGGAAGCCGCCGTCGTTGTCGCCGTAACCGCCCAGGCCCGACGCGAGCGGCTCGTCCGGGTCGCCGAGGTTGGCGGTCTCGCCGGCGTCCGCATGGGAGTCGCCGTGATAGTCGCCGTCCTCGCCGCCCCAGTCACCCCAGTCCTGGTCCATGCGTCACCCCTGATTCTCGGCTGGTGCCGCCGGCAGCAGCTGGCGGACCCGGACCAGTACCTCGTCGAGCTGTTTGATCCGGGCCCGGAGGCCTTCGCGCTCCTGGGCCAGGGTGGCCTTGCGCTTGGCGCGGCCGGCCTTGTCCTCGGCCATGGCCTTGTCGATGTTGGCGATGTGGTCGTCGAGCTGCTTGAGCCGCCGCTCGATGGCCTCGTCGAGGGCGAGCGTGAGGGCGTACTGCAGGTCGGTGAACCGGTGCATGATCTCGTCGGACAGCGCGGCGCGGGCGTCGTTGAGGACCTCGCGCAGCCACTGCCGGGTGGACTGCTTGTCGGCCATCGACTTCCGCTTGAAGATCATGTAGGCGCCGGCGCCGAGACCGATGGCGATACCG
Organism: Virgisporangium aurantiacum; assembly: GCF_016863635.1. GTDB lineage: Bacteria > Actinomycetota > Actinomycetes > Mycobacteriales > Micromonosporaceae > Virgisporangium > Virgisporangium aurantiacum. Next base: position 46,981 of record NZ_BOPG01000025.1, read on the forward strand.
ACGACCGGGATCGCCAGGCTGGCCGCGCCGAGACCGGCCGCGGCGGCACCGGCCCCGATGCCGGCCATCGCACCGCGGCCGGCCATCATCGCGATACCGGCGCTGGACATGGCCACCATCGCGCCGTCGCCGCTGCCGCCCTCACGCCGCGGCCTGGTCGTCAGCGCGTGGCGGAGCCGGGCGTTGAGCTGACGCAGCACGTACTGCAGCTCGTGCGGGTGGAACACCTGCGCCAGGACCCGCTCGCCGACCTTGCGGAACCGGAACTCCAGGTCGTGCGACAGCCGGACGCTCAACGCGTGCAGGGACCGGTCGACCTCCTGCGGGAGGTTCTTCATCTCGCTGCCGGACGCCTTGTCGATCTTGTTGAGGTAGTCCTCCTGCAGCTTCGTCACGTACTGGCGCAGCCGCGTGGTCGCCTCGACCCGGGCCCGCTGGGTCTCGGTGTTCAGCGCGAGCGACCACTGCCGTGACTCGGTGCGCTTTCGGGCGGCGACCTTGGCCCGTTCGTCCTTGGCCCGCTGCGCGTCGGCCGGGTCGGGGTCGGTGGCCTTCATCCGCTCGCCGATCTCCTGGTCGAGGCGGATCACCTCGGACCGCACCGACCGCAGCACGTTCGACAGCTGCAGCGAGTGGCCCTTCTTGGCCAGGTCGATCAGCGCGTGCTGCATCTCGGCGATCCGCGACTCGCGGATCAGTTCGGCCTGCGGCTCCGGCGGCATCGACATGGCCATCTCGGCCAGCCGCGCCGACACCGGGAACCACGGGGCGCTGCCGAACCGCGGCGCGTGCGCCTGCAACTGGCCCTTGTTGTCGGCCAGGATGGTGCGCCAGCCCGGGTAGGCGTCGCACTTGGTCAGGCCGAAGATGACGAAGTTGACCCGCTTGCTGGCCTCGATGAGGAAGTCGAGTTCCGGCTTCGAGAACGGCGACGACGCGTCGACGATGAACAGCAGCGCGGTGGCCCGCTCGACGGCGTCGAGGGCGACCTCGGCGTGCAGCGGGTCGAGGCCGCCGACGCCGGGGGTGTCGATGACGGTCAGGTACTGCAGCAGCGGCGCGTTGTGGTGCACCTCGATCCGCCGCGGCGGCCGCATCCCGTCGGGCATCCGGCCCAGGACGGTGCCCCAGTTGCGCAGGTCGCCGTGGGCGATCGGCACCGGGTCCTCGCGGCCGGGGATGTAGGCGCGGGCGCTGGGCGTCTGCGCGTACCGGAACTCGATGAACGACGAGGTGGCCACGGCCGCGTCGACCGGGGACAGGCCGGGCACGCCCATCAGCATGTTCGTCAGGGAGCTCTTGCCGCGCTTGGTCTCGCCGACGACGACGATCGACGGCCGGGTGACGTCGCGCCGCTTGACCTGGTCGAGGTCGGCGGCCGCGTCCGGGTCGATCTTGCGGAGGTAGGCAAGCCCCCCGTCGACCGCCTGCTTGAGCAGCTTCTGGATCGCCTGTTCCGGGTTCGGACGCGACCCCCCGGCTGCTGCGGGCGGTTGCTCGGTCATGGTCACCGGTCCTCCTCGGTACGGCGGCGCGGCTGCTGCTGCGTGGTGCCGGGACCGGGTGTGGTCCGGCGGGACACCGTCGGGTGGGCACCGGACGGCGGGTTGACCGTCGGGTAGGCACCCGACGGCGGATTGACGGTCGGGTACGCCCCCGACGGCTGGTTGACGGCGCTCGCCGCCGGGGTCTGGGCGGCCGGACCGGCGCCGCCCTGGTAGACGGTGACGACGGGGGCGCGCAGGACCCGGCCGCTGCGGTCGACGTAGCCGGGCACCTCGACGGCGGCGATGGTGCCGGTCTGCGTCGGGTCCTTGGTCGGGGTGGCGCCGCCGGCCTCGTGCCGGGCCGGGTCGAACCGTTCACCGACGGGTTCGACCACGTTCACGCCGGCGTCGCGCAGCGCCGCGGCGAGGCGGTCGGCCAGTGCCCGGCTGGTCACCCGGTCCCGCACGTAGATGCAGGCCCGGACGAGGGCCGCGCGGTCGGCGTCCAACCGGGGGTCGGCACCCCGCGCGGGCGTGCCGGCCGCCGGCGGACCCGACACCGGAACCACCGGCCGGCGCGACTGCGCGGCCAGGAGGAACGCGAGCAGGGTGACCGACGCGAGCCCGGCCCCGGCGACCCCGGCCAGCGCGGCCGGGATGGAGAAGGTCTCGCCCTCGCACGCGGCTGTGGTGGCGGCCTGCGGCTGGGCCTGCTGGGTCGGCGTGGTCTGGGTGCCGACGGTCTCCTGCGGCCGGGCGTCGGGCGGCTCGGCACCGGTCGTGCGCTCCCGGGCGCCGACGGTGCCGCCGAGGCTGCCGTTGCCCTGGTTGCCCTGATTGCCGCCCTGATTTCCGCCCTGATTTCCGCCCTGGTTGTCGTTGATGCCGCCGCCGTTGTTGCCGGTGGGCGTGGCCGTCGTCGCCGCCGGGGCGGGGGTCGTCTGCTGCTGGACGGGCGCCGCCGGTGCGGGGCATTCCGGCGCGGCGCCGAGAAGGCCCACGGCGATGCCGGTCAGCAGCACGATGACCGCCGCTGCGGCGCCCGCGAGGACCCGCAGGCTGTTCGGGGACATGTCGACGCTTCTCCGTTTTGCTAGGTGAGTCGAGCTCAGTTGAATCGAGCTTGGCCGCGGACGCGCTGGGACAACAGATAGAAGCCACGATGAGCCACGAGCGCAACCCGGGACTGGGCCGGGCTCGCACCGGCGACGGCGTAGGCCCGCCACCGGGTCGCCGCCTCCAGCGCCGCCTTGACCAGATGGTCGGTTGGCGCGCCGGGCAGGCTGAGGATCCACTGCGGGTCGGTCGACAGCGCCAGCTTCGTCAGCTCGCCCTGCATGTCCTCGGGCAGGTCGACGGCGCCGGTGGTGACCAGTTGCGCCACTTCCAGCAGCCGCAGCCGGTGGTAGTCGGGCTGCTGCAGGACCCGTTCGATGGCGTCCCGGAGCAGTTCCCGGTCCTGTGGCCGCTCGGCGTGGCTGGCGATCTTCTCCAGGCTGGACAGGCCCCAGCCGGCCTTGATCGCGTCGCTGCGCCACCGGAAGGCCTGGTCGAGGGTCTGCCGTAGCCGCATGAACCCCGACGCCTGCAGCAGCAACCGGACGAGTTCGCCGGTGGCCAGCTGCGGACGCTGGACGAGCATGTGGATGGCGAAGCTGATCCCGTACAGGTCGAGCAGGCGCAGCAGCCGTTCCCGGGCTTCCCGGGAGACGGCCGACTCGCGGTTGCAGAACAGGTCGACGGAGGCGAGCAGCACCTGCCGTTCGCTGTTGTTCAGCGCGGCGAGCTGACGCAGCGCCTCGCAGTCGGCGGCGGTGAGCCGGCCGGCCTCGGTGGTCTCGGCGAGCAGACCGACGATCGGCACCACGTCGGAGACGACCCGGCGCAGCACCTTCGCCTGGTCGGAGGCGAGGGGTTCGGCGACCGGCCACGGGTCGGCGCCGCTGCCGGCGAGCTTGTCGACCTTGTTGAACAGGCCCAGGGAGTTGATCGGGTTGGACGACAGGCGGGCCGACATCGACCGGAACGCTTCGAGGGCCTGCACGTCGTCCTCGCGGACCGACTGGGTGAAGACGTAGATGATCGCCTCCGACCCGGACAGGGCCCGCGCGGAGTCCTCGTCGAGGTCGTCGTCGATCGGCGCCTCGTTGAACAGGAACCGCTGCGCCTGCGCCGACACGGCCTGGTTCGCGGACGCGAGGCCGGGGGTGTCGATGACGGTGAGGTCGCGCAGGTGGTCGCTGGTGAGGGTGACGTCGACGTAGGCGATGTCGTTGCGCGGCACGCCGAGCCGTTGGGGGATCATGCCGGCCTCGTCGAGGGGGAGGCTGGCCCGGGTGCCGTTCTTGCGGACGACGTCGACGCGGTCGGAGGTGCCGTAGCGGAACTGGGTGACGATGCGGGTGCACTCACCGACCTCGGTGGGTGCGACCCGGCGGCCGATCAGCGCGTTGACGAGGGTGGACTTTCCGGCCTTCAACCGGCCGGCGATGGCGACCCGCAGCGGCTCGCCGAGCCGCCGACGCACGTCGAAGACCTGCGCCTGGGTGCCGCCACCGAGGCGGTGGCCGACCTCCTGGCAGAGGTCGGCCACCCGTGAGCTCAATGGTCCTGGTGCCATGGGATCAGATAGTGCCGTTCCTGGGGACGGGGTGCACGGAAGGGGCACGGCCGGGTGGGCCGGTCGGGTTTTCTTGATTCACATGTCCGACACCGCATTGGGTTCCGGGGGTCGGTTCGGTGACAATATCTGCGTAGTCAGCCGAACTTATGCTGTCGTAACGTTCCGTGCCCACGTCGTATACACCCATATAGTCCCCCACCACCCACGGATTGCCATGTCAGGCTCGGTCGGCAACCAGACTACGAATATCCTGCCGCGGCAGGATCCCATGTTTGTGCCACCTCGTGGGGAGGACGACGTGCCCGAAGCACCAGACGGCTCGGCTGTTGGCGGGGCGCCCGCGCGCCCGGCACCGGCCGTGGGCCGGGCCAGGGTACCCACCGCGGTCCCTGTTCCCCCCTTGCCGGAGGGCGCGTCGGGCGGGCCATCGGCTGACGCGGATGGGCCGGTCGGAGGACCCGGTTCCACCGGTTCGGGTGCAAATGGGTCGGTCGATCCGGCCGTTCTCGACACCGATCCCGCTGCGGCTCTCGTCGCCACGGCCGCGGCGGCGTTGCGGGAACCCGGCCTCGTCGTCATCACCGGCGCCCCCGGCAGCGGCCGGTCGACGCTGCTGCGCCGGCTGCAGGAGAGCTTCCGCGGCACCGTCTACGCCGGTGGTGGCCTGGCCATGCTGCGCGGCGTCGCCGCCCTGCCGCTGGCCCGCGCCCTGCGGGTGCGGCTGCCCGTCCACGACCCGGCGCTGCTCTCCGAGGCCGTCCGGTCCCGGGTCCGGCACGGCCTGCTGCTCATCGACGACCTGCAGTGGGCCGACCCGCTCACCGTCGCCGCCCTGCCGGCGATCGCCGCGCACTGCCGCGTCGCCGTGACCTTGCGCACACCGCACCGCCTGCCCGGTGACGCCGAGCAGACCCTGCGCGCCGCCGCGACCGTGTGGCTGGCCGCCCCGCCGCTGACGGCACCGATCGCCGAGGCGATGATCCGCCAGATCGCACCGGCGGCGTCCCCGGCCGCGGTCGCCGACATCGTCCGCCGCGCCGGCGGCGTCCCCCTCGCCGTCACCGCGCTGGCCCGGCGGGCCGCGACCCGCCGCGACGCACCCGCCCCCGACAGCGACGCCGAAGGCAGCGGCCTCGCCTACGCCGTCGCCACCGCGCTGGCCGACCTGGGCCGCCCCGCCCGTACGGCGATGGCCGCCCTCGGCCTCCTCGGCCGCCCGGCACCGGCCGCGATGCTCGGCGAGGGCGCCGCGGAGCTGGCCGCCGCCGGTCTGATCGAGATCACCAGCCCCGCCGCCGGTCCCGTCGCCGGCGCGTCGGCGACGACCTCTTTGGCGATTCCGATCGCGACCCCCGTGTCGCCGTTCGTCGCCGAGATCGCCGCCGGCCTCCTCGACCCGGCCGAACGCGCCGCCCTGCACCGCCGTCTCGCCGGGGTGGTGCCGCCCCGGGAGGCGGCCCGCCACCTCGCCGCCGCCGGTGCCGCGCAGGAGGCGTACACCGTCGCCGTGGAGGCGGCCGCCGGCACCCCGTCGTCCGGCGACCGGGCCGAACTGCTGCTCCTCGCCTGCGACCTGCCCGGCGTCACCGCGTCGGCCGAGGTGCGCCTCGCCGCCGCCAAGGCCGCGCTCGTCGCCGGCCGGCCGCAGGCGTGCCTGCGCGTCCTCGGCGACGAGAAGAACCCGCGGCCGGTCGACGCCGCGTCCGATCCGGCCGCCGCCGTCCTGCGCGGCGAGGCCCTCCTGCAGACCGGTGCGGCCCCCGCCGCCCGGGTCGCGGTCGAACACGTCCCCGACGACGCGGCCCCCGACATCGTCGGCGGCCGTGACCGGCTGCGGCTGCTCGGCGTCCTCGGCACCGACCCGGCCGCCGCCGGCGTCGAGGAGGCCCAGATCCGGGCCCGGCACGGCGACGAACCCGCCCACCTCGGCCTGCGCGCGGCCCTCGCCGCCGTCCGGGCCGCGAACCGGGCACCCGGCTGGGAGTACGGCCTGGCCACCGCCGCCGCCGCGGCCGGCACCGGCGGCGACCCGCTCGCCGCCCGGTGGAGCGCCTGGCTGCTCGTCGAGACCCTCACCGCCGACGGCCGCCTCGCCGACGCCGCGTCGGCCGCCGCCACCGCCGGTGCCGCCTGCGCCGCCGACCTCGCGTACAGCTGGCAGACCCGGTTCCTCGCCGCCCAGCTGTGGTGCACGGCGCTGCGCGGCGCCGACCTCGACCAGGTCACCAGCCGGGCCGGCGACCTCACCGACCGCACCCTGCCGGCGATCGCCCGCGGCTACGCGGCCGCCGCCGTCAGCCTCACCGAGGCCGACGGCGGTCTCCTCGCGTCCGCCCGCGGCCGGCTCACCGAGGCCGGCCACGGACCGGCGGCACCGGTCGTCGACTGGGTCGCCCGCGAGGCCGCCTGGCTCGACGGCCAGCCCGAGGTCGCGCTGTCCGCCGGTTCCGCGACCTCGGCCGGGCCGTTGCTCGACGGGTTGCGGCAGATCACCGCCAACTGGGCCGCCCACGACACCGGCGGCTCGCCGGCCGCGGCTGGGCCACCCGGGTTGCCGGTGGTGGCGGCGACCGTCTCCGCCTGGGCCACCCGGTCCGCCGAGGGCTTCACCGCCGCCGCCGGGCAGTGGCACGACGTCGCCCGCCGCGAGGAGGTCCGCTCCCTGCTCGCCGCCGGCTTGTTCGACGACCAGCCCGACCGGGCCGTCCCCGCGCTGCTGCAGGCGGAGAAGCTCGCCGAGGAGGCCGGCCTGGTCGTGCTCCTCGGCCGCGCCCGCCGCGCGCTGCGCCGCCACGCCGTCCGCCGCGACACCCGCGGCCGCCGCGCCGGCGACGAACTCACCGACCGCGAGCGTGACGTGCTGCGGCTCGTCGCCAAGGGCGAACCGACCCGCCGCATCGCCGGACAGTTGGGCATCTCCCGCGAAACCGTGGAGACCCACATCCGGGCCGGAATGCGTAAGCTGGGCGCCCGCACCCGCACCGAGGCGGCCGCACTGGCGATGGAGGCGTTATCGCTTGAAGGCGACACATGACGGCTAGTTTCGCCGCGCCCCGGTACATCGTCGACGGGGGTACGGAGGCCACCTCGGTGCTGCGCAGGCTCGCCCGGGCCGGCTGGACCACCCGCGAGGGCTTCGCCCTGCCGGAGAACACGTGGGACGTGTCCGGCACCCGGCTGGTCCTGTTCGGCCGCGTCGCCGACGCCGACACCGCCGAACTCGCGGTCCTCGCCGCCGCCCGCGGCGCCGGCGTGGTCGCGATCGCCGACGCCGGGTCCGACGTCGGCCGCGCCCTGTACGCCGACCTGGCCCGCGTCGGCCCGGTCAGCGTCGACCCCGACGCCCCGGTGGCCGGAGAGTCCGACGAACCCGCGTCGTCCGGCCCCCAGCTGGCCCCGGAACAGCGGGCCCTGCTCGAACGCCTGGCCGGCGGCGAGACGATCGCGGCCGCGGCCGCGGCCGAGTTCCTGTCCCTGCGCACCGCGAACCGGCGCATCGCCGAGGCCCGCGAGGTCCTCGGCGTGCGGACGACGCGGGAGGCGGTACTCGCCTACCTCCGGATCCGCCGCGAGACCCGCGAGGGCTGACGGTCCTGAGACCCGAGGGCCTCGTCCTGCTGTCCGTCACCGCGGTGACGGGAAAGCTCGCGATCGTCGTCGGCTGCGACGACGATGACGAGTCGACGACGGTGTTCGCGACCTCGCCGGCCGGGTGGGCCGACCTCCCGCCGACCCGCTGGCCGACGGTCGCGTGCCTGGTGACCGACGACTCCCTCGTCAACGTCGGCGTGAACGGCCAGCTGCAGCGGGTGCCGTGGGCCGGCGGCGAGATCGTCGTGACGGAACTTCCGGGCACTCCGGCGCTGCCCCTGCGGGTGCAGGGTGCCCGCCGGGTCGGCGGACGGTTCTACGTCTGCGGCCTGTTCCGGCAGGTCTTCGCCTCGCCGGACGCGGTTGTCTGGACCGCGATGAACGACGGCCTGGCCGCCGGACCCGACGAGGAGCTGACCGGCCTGTCGAACGTTGCCGGGCACGGGGCCACTCTCGTGGCGGTCGGCGTTCACGGCACCGTTTTCCGCACCGACGGCGGGCCGTGGCGACGGGTGCCGGCCGGGGTCCGGGCCTGGCTGAAGGATGTCGCCCGGCACGTCGGCGCCTACTGGATCTGCGGCAAGGGCGGCGTCCTGCTCGTCGGCGACGCCGCCGACGACGCCGGGTCCGCCGGTTTCAGCCGCGTCGCCACCGGAACGATGGCCGACCTGCGGTCGCTGCGGACCTTCCGCGAGGACCTGTACGTTCTCGGCGACCGGGTGCTGTTGCGGGTCGAGGGCACGTCGGTCGTGCCCGTACCCACGCCGGGACCGCCGGTCGCGATCGACGTGTGCGACGAGGCGATGTGGATGGTGGCGGACGCGTCCACCGACAGCGGTCCCGAACAGCGCCGGCTGTTCGTCTCCGCGGACGGCCGCACGTTCACCCGGCACGAATGAGCCGCGTCGGTGGCGGCGTCGGTGGCGGCCTCAGCAGCGGCCTCGGTGGCGGCCTCAGCGGCGGTCGAACCGGCGCACGGCACCGAGGACGACGAGCACGACACCGGCGACGACCAGCACGCGGCCGAGCAGGCCGGTGACCATCGCGACCGGTTCGGCCGCCGGGACGAATGCGACGAGCAGCCCCCCGCCGACGATCAGCGCGACGGACAGGACGACGGTGAGGGTGCCGGCGACTGCGAGCTTGACCGGCGAGATGCGGGACGTTGCGGCGGGCTGGTATGAAGTCATGCCCAGTAGTGTGGCGATGATCACTTCGGGTCTGCTCGCCAGTTCGTGCCACTCAGCCGGTGCTCACCGCTGGGCTCACCGTTGGGCTCACCGCTGTGGTCGGTGCACCGGGTCGCGGTGGCGGCGGTCGCCGGTGCGGGCGGTCGACAGCGGACGCGTCGGGTCGACGTAGCGGGGCAGCCGCGTTTCGCCCGCATCGGTACGGAGCGGCTCCAGCCCGTCGGTGACGGCGCGCATGATGCGCTCGGTGGCCCGCAGCGCCGCACCCGGCGTGTCGACGGACAGGTCGTCGAGCTGGACCGGCGGCCCGAAGTGCACCCGCAGCACGGGACGCCGCAGCACCGACCCGAACAGCCGGGCGACCATCGCCCCGGCCCCGTGGTAGGCGACCACCTCGTGCGCGCCCCACTGCGCCACCGGCAGCACCGTGGCGCCGCTGCGCAACGCCAGCCGGGCGAGCCCCGTCTTGCCCCGCTCCGGCCACATGCCGGGATCGAGACCGATCCGGCCCTCCGGGTACAGCGTCACCAGCGCTCCGGCGGCCAGCGCCGCCTCCGCCTCGTGCAGCGCGTCGGCCGCCGACGCCGAGGCCCGGTTCACCGGGATGTGCCCGCACGCCCGCAACACCCAACCGAGCACCGGTGCCCCGAACAACCCCGCCGTCGCCAGCAGCCGGGGCGCAAGCCCCCGGACCCGCATGGCCGCCACCACCACGACCGGATCGAAGTTCCCGACGTGGTTGACCGCCACCACCACCGGCGTCCCACGCAGCGAGTCCGGCACCTCCCCGGTGACCCGCAGCCGCCCCACACACCCGACGAGCACCCGGGCCCCGACCATCAGTACCCGCCACAGCAGCGGCGCCCGCCACCCCCCGGCACGGGCAGGCGCCGGACCCGCACTCCCGGGAGCGGACCCGTTCCCCGCCCGCACCCGATCCACGCCGGAAGCCGTCCCGACGGCCGCCCGAGCGCCCACGTCACCGCCCGGCCGGGCCGACGACGTGGCGCCCGCGGTCGCGCTGCCGCCCTCGGCGGCGCTGTTCTGTCCGGTGCCGACACTCACAGTGCCGAGATACTGCCACGCCACCGGCCGGCCGACCAGCACGCCGCCCGCACGTTCCCGTGCCGTTTCCCCGTCAGCCGGCTTCGCGGAGCTCGGCCAGGCGGGACTCGATCTCGGCCAGTTCGGCGCGCAGCTTCTCGGCCTGCTGCTCGGCTTCGGCCCGCGCGGCCGACACGATCTCGTCGACCGCGTCGTGGACGCCGGGCACGTCGAGCATCGACACCATCTTCAGCGCCTCGGCGGGCTTGATGATGTACGGCTTCGCCAACGCCTTCGAACCCTGCGTCGCACCCACCATCCACTCACCCTCGGCATAGGTGAGTGTCACTGTGAGTGACGGCGGGGCCTTGGGTTTGGCCGCCTTGCGGGCCGCCGGTTTCGGAGCGGGCGCAGCCGCAGGGGACTCGGCGGGGGAGGCCGGCGAATCTCCGGCCGCGCCCGTGTCGGCCTTGGCGGCGTCGACCTTGCCCGCGTCTACCTTCGCTGTGTCGGCCTTGGCGGCCGGCTCGGCGGCCTTCTTCGCCGCCGGCGCGGGGCTGTCCGACGCCTTACCGTCGGCGGCGTCGACGGGTGCGGGGGCCGCTTTGGCGCCCTTCGCGGGACGACCGGCGCCGTTGACGGTGGTGGTAGTCGGCACGGGGGGCTCCTCTCGGGGGCCGGGCACGGACGCCGACACCGGCGCGGGCCCTGCAGCGTACTCGAAGGCGGGCTCTGGAACAGGCGGAACAACAGGTGACGCCGGTGCGGCCGGCGCCGCGCGGACCGGTGCCCTCGTCGACTTCGCCGGGATCTGCAGGTCGGTGGGGGAGAAGGGCAGCTCGTCACGTCCGAACCGCACCACCACCCACTCGTCGGACAGTTCCGGATCGGTCAGTTCGACCACCTGCCCGATCTGCCCGGCGATCTGACCGGCGGCGGCGGTGAAGACCACTTTGGGCTTACGCCCGGTGGCCAGAGTGTCTCTGATGCGGGCCAGCTCATCGGTGGACAGGCCGGGGGCCGCGGTACGGGTCGCCATACCCTCTTCCCCTCTCACGAACATGTGTTCGGAAACTAATACCAGAGTGCTACGACAATTCCCTCTCGACGCGCCCACCGAACGTCCGGCGGCGGACGGGAGACGAACAACGGTCGTGACACACGCGCGACGCGGGCGGACCCCCTCGACGACCCGGGTCCGCCCGCACCTCACCGGTTCGTCAGGCCGGCATCACCCCCAGCGCGGCGATCGCGACGGCCCGGCTGGTCTGGTTCGACGCCGCCTCGACGACGTGGGCGTAGGCGCTGAGCGGCACGACCAGCGGCTGGCCGCGCCGGGCCGGAACTATCACGTAGTCGAGCGCGCCCGCCCCCGGATAGGCGGCGCACCGCACGACCACCTCGACCTCGCGCGACCCCGGCGGCTGGTCACCCCACAGCGGGGTGAAGGTGCACGCCGGCTCGAGGAGCGTCACCAGCGAGCGGTTGCCCTGCGCGACGATCCCCCGGAGCGCGTCGGTGCTGAAGCCGGCCCGGGCCCGCGCCGCGATCGCGATCGGTCCCGCCGTGTTCAGCGCCAGCCCGAGCAGGTCCGTCTGCGCCTTGTCGCCGACGACCCCGATCAGGCTCTGGATCCGCGTCACGCAGCCGGTCGCGTCCTGTGCCCACCGCTGCATCGTCTGCGGCGTGAACAGTTCGATGTCGGCGAACTCCACGACGGACTGCCGCGCGCACGCCGACGCGTCGGCGGTGGCGATCGCGTCGATGCGGTTCAGGATCTCCGTCTTGGACGACTCGATCGCGGCGATGATCTGCCGGACCGCGCGCTGGAGGTCGTCCTGCGACGCGCCCGGCCGCAGGAAGTCCCTGATCGTCGTGTAGGCCTCGACCGCGATCCGCACGTACCCCGCGATCACCACCGGGCTGACCGCCGCCGCCGGCCGGGCGCCGCCGGGCAGCATCACGGCGATCGCCAGCAGCGCGGCCGCGGTTGTTCGGAACAATCGTCGTTTCACGGAACCTCCAGGGGTCGACGTCGGCGTGTGCCGTTCGCCGAGATGCTCGTCCGGCGGCGCGGCGGCCCGGCCGGATCCGGGACGACTCCGGACGGGTGGGAGCATCGCGGCCGGCAGCGGCGGCCGGCGGGCGTCCGGTGCGCCGGACACCACCGGACGTCCGCGGTGAGGACGGTGACCGCCCGGTGACGGCCGGGGAGCTGACGGACCGGGTGCTCGCCGAGTTCTGCGCCGACCTGCGTAGCGTCTGGCAGCGGGCGGGCGGGCCGGGCCTGCGTGCACTGGGTACCCGCACGCTGCTCAGCAAGAGCCAGGTCGGCGCCATCCTCGCCGGCCGGATCCGCCGCCCGCCGGACTGGGACGTCGTCCGGTCGCTGGTCGGCTGCTTCCGCGAGTACGCCGAACGGCACGCCTCCACGAGCAGCCTGGCACCGGGTGCCGCCACCGAGGAGTACTGGCGGAGCAGGTACACGGTGATCGAGCAGGCATTCCGGCACGGCCGCGAGCACGACCGTGCTCTCGACCGAGAGCACGACCGAGAGCACGGCCGCGAGGTCACGGTCCGCCGGCCGACCCACCCGCGGCACCGGGCGGCGTCCCCGGTTCCACGGCAGCTGCCGTCGACCGTCGGCACGTTCGTGGGACGCGTCGACGAACTCGCCACGCTCACCGGGCTGCCCGCGACGACCACCCTCGTCGTCATCGACGGCATGGCCGGCATCGGCAAGACGACCCTGGCCCTCACCTGGGCCCGTCGGGCGGCGGACCGGTTCCCCGACGGCCAGTTGTACCTGAACCTGCGCGGATTCGATCCGGACCGGCCCGCGACCGACCCGACGGAGGCGCTCCACGACGTCGTGTGCGCGTTGGGCGTCCCCCCGGACCGGATCCCGACCACGGTTGACGGTCGGGCGGCGTTGTTCCGCAGCCTGCTGGCCGGCCGGCGGACGCTGCTGATCCTCGACAACGCCCGCGACAGCGAACAGGTCCGCCCGCTGCTGCCCGGCGCCCCCGGCTGCCTGACGGTCGTGACCAGCCGCAACGGACTCGCCGGCCTAGTCGCCGTGGACGACGCCCGTCCGATGACGCTCGGCCCGTTGTCCGGTGCCGAGGCGTCGACATTGCTGGCGGGACGGATCGGCACCGGCCGGGTCGCGGCCGAGCCGGCGATGGCCGACCGCGTCGTGGCGGCGTGCGCCGCGCTGCCGCTCGCGCTGGCGGTCGCGGCCGCACACGCGGCGACCAGACCGAACCTGACACTGGCCGACCTCGCCGCGGAGCTGACCTCGGAACTGACCTCGGAGCTGACCACGGACGTCCTCGACCCGGGCGACCTCGACCCCGGCGACCCCCGCTCGGACCTGTGGGCCGTGTTCTCCTGGTCGTACCGGTCGCTGGCGCCGGACGCCGCCCGGCTGTTCCGGTTGCTGACGCTGTATCCGGGACACGACGTCGGCGTCGCGGCGGCGGCCAGCCTCGCCGGAACGCCGATCGCCGCCACGCGGCGGATCCTCGCCGCGCTCCGCGACGCCAACATGGTCGTCGAGGTGTCGGTCGGCCGGTTCGCGATGCACGACCTGTTACGCGCGTACGGCACCGCTCTGGTGGACCGCGCGGAGCGGCACGACGCGCTCGGGCGGCTCCTGGATCACCTGCTGCACACGGCGGCCGCCGCTCGCGGCGTCCTCTATCCGGGCCGCGACCGGGCCGATCTGCCGCCGGCGCGGCCCGGTACGGCCGTCGGAGCGGCACGGGGAGTCGACGCGGCCCGGGCCTGGTTCACCCGCGAACGCGCCGCGTTGACGGCCGCGGTCCGGATCGCCGCGGGCGATGGTCTGGATCCGTACGCCTGGCGGCTCGCGTGGATCGCCGCCGAGTTCCTGCAGCGCGGCGGCCACTGGCGGGACTGGCGCGACACGGCGGAGATCGGGTTGTCGGCCGCCCACCGGCACGGCGCCCGGGCCGCGCAGGCGCTGCTGCACCGCCACCTCGGCCACGCCTGGTCGTTGCTCGACGACCCGGACCGGGCCCGCACGCACCTGACCCGCGCCCTCGACCTGTACGTGCGGCTCGACGACCCGACCGGCCGCGCCGCGACGCACCGCACCCTCGGCAGCCTGCTGGTCCGGCTGGACCGGGTGGAGGACGCCCTGGAAGAGGACCGGCACGCGTTGCGGCTCTTCCGGGCCGCCGACGACCTGGGCGGTCAGGCGCTCACGCTGAACAACACGGCGTGGAAACACGTCCGGCTCGGTCGCCACGACGACGCCATGGCGATCGGCCGGCAGGCGCTGGCGCTGTATCGGACGGCCCGGCACCGCAGCGCCGGAAGTCTCTACGGCGAAGCCGACACCTGGGACACCGTCGGCTGCGTCCACCATCACCGCGGCGAGTACCGCGCCGCCATCGACTGCTACCGGCGGGCGCTGGACCTGTTCCGCAGCCGCGGCGACCGCTACCACGAGGCGGACACCCTGACCCGCCTCGGCGATTCGCTCCTCGCCGCCGGCGACCCGGACGGCGCCGGCCAGGCCCGGCGCGAGGCCACGACGATCCTGGTGCAGTTGAGCCAGGTGAGGCGCCCAGGCTAGCAGTTCGATAATCAGCATTACGTTAAGTTGAGGTGTTCTTGAGATAGGCAACGCAGCCCAGGAGCACGCGGCGAGGCTGGCGGTCAGTGGCGGGATCGCGTTGGACGGATTCTGCGGGTTGCGCCGCCGACACCTGGAGCAGCGAGCAGGCGTGGTGCCTGACCGTGCTGACCAACTCGGTGATCACCTGGACGACCGAGTACTACGCGATGGCCGTCGGCCGGCTACGCGCCGCCGGCCGGGACATCCCCAACGAGCTGCTGACGCACATCTGGCCGGCACACAGCGAGAACGTCAACTTCTTCGGCACCATCACCGTCGACATCGAAGCCGAACTGGCCAAACTCGACGAGTACGGGCGGCGTCCCTTGCGCCCGACCGCCACGCTCGGCTGACCCGTCGCGATCCCGGCGCGGCGGCACGCGTCATAGTGGCCACGACCTGAGGCGAGTGCGGTCATCGCTGCCGTATCGCACGTGTCGTGCATCGCCCCAGCACGGCATGTTGGACCTGGTAGTCCCGGGTGTGCAGCGCGTAGCCGGCCGCCGAGAACAGCTCGAGGCTGCCCTTGACCGGATCCGGGTCAAGGGCAGCGGCGACGCCCGAGGCCGCGTGCACGCGGCCCAGCGGTTCCCGACCCTCCCCCAGTCCTTGCCGGTACCGCTCGGCGAGGTCCTGCACGTCTTGGCGCAGTGCGGGGTCCGACGTTCCGGCGCGCAGGGCGTCGAGCGCCGCGCGAATCTCCGGCACGTCCGTGATGCCGGCGTCGCGGGCGACCGCCTCGGCCAGATACCGGTTGATACCGGGAATCTTGTCCACGGTGGGCTCGGCCAGCACCGCGCGGACGAACGGCTCGTCCAACGCCGGATGGCCGGCCACACCCTCGGGCACGAGGTCGGCGTCCACCGACCGCAGCACCGCGCGGCGGAAGGTACCGTCCAGCACCGCGCCGGTCAGACGCACGCCGGTGATGCGTTCGGCCAGCGCCAGCCCGGCCGCGTACGCGTCACCGCCGGATCCGAACGGCAAGTCGTCGAGATGGGCGCCGAGCGCGTCCGGAGCGGCCCCATGCCGGTCCTCCGGCCGGTTCATGTCGAACCACACGGTGGTGCGCCCGTTGGTGGCGTAGGTGAACCGATCGGACCCGTTCATGCTCCGGTGCACGCTGACCGCCGTGCCGCCTGCGGACGCCCCCCGCAGCACCTCCGGCCGTGAGCCCTCGAAACCGTTGTACTCCACACCGATCAGCCACTTCCCGGCCGGAGCAACCAGCAGCACCGGTGGGACAGCGTAGTCATAGCGGGAAACCGCGAACTCCGCACCGGCCTCGCGCGCCGAGCGGGGCGCCGTGTCAGCCGGATCACCACCGAAAGCACGGATCATCGCCGCCTCGTCGATGCCCTGGACGTAGCTGATGCACACGGCTTCGCCAATGTCCCACCGGTCGGCGAGGAACTGCCGGTAGTACTCGATCAGATCGCTGGTCATCGTCGAAACCATATGTCCTGGGCCGACGCTTGGTGTGTCCCACCCTCCATCACGGACGGCTTGGCAGGATAGGCGTCGAGGATCGTTCATCCTGCGCACCAAGGTCGGATCCGCCGATCTCTTGGCCCGCATGTATTCGGCACGACCTTCCGGCGGCAATCCAGGCATAACGGACTCGACTTACCTGCGCCCCAACCGAAGGCTTCCCGTGGCTTCGACAGACCGCATCCTCCCGTGCCCGAGCAGATTCGGGTCAGGATGTTAGGCAGCGGCCCCTCCGCGGCGTTGTGAGTCGGCATGGAGAGGATGATCGCCGACCGCTACGACAAGAGTTGCTCCTGCCCGGCGGCGGGGACGGTCTACCCTGTGAGCGTGGACACGACCCGTAACCGGCGCGGCACCCGGGCGCCGTACCAGGCCCGTCCGGGCCGTCGTGCGGTCGTCGCCCCGAGCCTTACCGAGCTGCACGGGCCCGTCAGCGGGATCGTCGAGCTGCCGAACCGGCTGTTCTGGCAGCCCGACCGCCACGTCGACCTCGACGTGCCCGGCCTGCTGGTCTGGATGTACGAGACGGTGCTGCGCGAGGCGATGACCGTCGACGAGCTGCGCGCCTGGCTGCACGGGCCGACGCTGGTACGCCTCTGGCCCGACCTGTACGTGCCCGCCGGCGTGCGTCGGGCGTGGGAGGAACGGCACCCGGCACTGCGGGTCGGGATCATCGCCGCTTGATGGAGTACCACGCCCGGGTCGCCCGCGTGGCGCTCGCCGCCGCGTCCGATTACGGGTTCGCCCTCGCCGGCGGGCAGGCGCTGATCGCTCACGGCGTCGTGTCCCGGCCGACGTCCGACATCGACCTGTTCACCGATCGCGACGACGGGGTCCGCGACGCCGCGGAGACGGTCGCCGCGGCGTTGGCGCGGGCGGGTTTCGACGTCACGGAGGTCGCCGAGACCGCCGAGCTGTTCGACGGCTTCGACCACAGCATGGCCGAGTTCGAGATACACGACGCCGACAGTGCCGACAGCGCCGTCCGGCTGCAGCTGGTGCGGTTCGACCGGGACCGGCCGCCGGTGTTGCTGGAGATCGGGCCCGTCCTGCACCTCGACGACCTCATCGGCATGAAGGTCGCCGCCCTGGCGGCGCGGGCCGAGCCCCGGGACTTCATCGACGTCGCCGCCGCGTTGGACCGGTACGGCCGCGACCGCCTGGTCGCGTTGGGCATGCGGGCCGACCCGGCGCTGACCCCGTCCGAACTCGCCGACGCGGTGCGGCGCCTGGACCGGATGCCCGACGAGGTCTTCCACCTGTACGGCCTCGGCACGACGGAGAACGCCGGGGAGATCGCCGCCGTGCGCCGGGCGTTCGAGGATTGGCCCCGGCACTAGCCTGAACGGATGTTGGAAGCGACGAAGGCGGGCGTCTTCAGCCGCAGTTACGACATCGCCGTGGACGGCCGTCGCGTGGCCTCGTGGAGTGGGCGGTTCTGGCGCAACGGCGGCGACATCACCCTCGGTGGGCAGGCCTACCGGGTCGAGGCCACCACGTTCACCAACCGGTTCACGATGACCGACGCCGCCGGCCGCACCGTCGCGACCGCCGAGAAGGCCGGCCGCAAGCACTGGACGGTGGTCGCCGACGGCCGGCCGCACCGGTTCCGCCGCACGTCGATCTGGGGCAACCGGCAGGATCTGCTCGTCGGCGACCAGGCCGTCGGGTCCATCCGCCGCACCTCGATGTGGAGCGGCCGGGTCGAGGCGGAGTTGCCGACGCTGTCGCTGCCGGCCCAGATCTTCGTCGTCGGGGTCATGATCACCACGTGGGACAACCAGGCGGCCGCCGCGTCCGGTTGAGCCCCTCCCCCGTCAGGGGTGGAGCCAGCGGTCGAACCAGGCGCGGGTCCGGCGCAGGACGTCGAGTTGGTGGTTGCGTTCCCGGATCGAGTGGCCCTCTCTCGGGTAGATCACGAACTCGTGCTCGACGCCGAAGTGGCGCAGCGCCCGGTGGAGATACACGGCCTGGCCGAGGGGGACGTTGGTGTCCTCGGCGCCGTGCTGGATGAGCACCGGGGTGCGGATGCGGCTGGCGAAGGAGATCGGGCTGACCGCGTCGTGCGGGTGTGGGCCGATGCCGGACCAGCCGGTGCTGCCGCCGAGCGCGACGTCGTACTGTCCGTACTCGCCGGTTGCGGCTTGCATGCCCCAGTCGGTGATACCGGCGTTGACCAGCGCGGCGCGGAACCGCTCGGTCTGCCCGACGGCCCAGGCGGCCATGAAGCCGCCGTGGCTCCCGCCGGCGATGCCCAGCCGGTCGGGGTCGGCGATGCCCTGGGCGATGAGCAGGTCGATACCGGTCAGGATGTCGGTCCACTCCTCGCGGCCGACCCGGCCGGCGACGCTGGCCGCGAACTGGTGGCCGTGGCCCTGACCGCCGCGCGGGTTGGGCAGGAACACGGCGTAGCCGGCGGTGGCCAGCCACTGCGCGCTGGGGAACCAGAACAGCTGGAAACGGTCGGCGTAGCGGTCGTAGGGGCCTCCGTGCACGATCGTGACCAGCGGGAACGGGCTCTCGGACGCGGTTTGTCCGGCCGGGAGTACGAGCAGGCCGTCCAGGTCGAGGCCGTCGGCGGCACGGTAGGCCAGCGGCTGCTGCGTGCCGAAAGTGATGCCCTCCAGCTCCGGGCGGGTGTCGGTGATCCTTCGCAGCGGCCCGGTCGGTGGCCCGACGTGAACGTTGGCGGGTTGATACCGGGTGCCGGTCAGCACCGCGAGTTTCTCGCCGGTGGGTGTGGTGGTGAGGTCGTCGAGGCGTCCGGGGTGCTGCGACAGGGTCGTGGGGCCGGTGGGGTCGAGCCGGGCCAGGGTCGTGTTCAGGCCGTCGGCGAACACCACCAGTGGGGCGGTATCGGTCTGGCACAGTTCGGTGGGGCACATCGGCAGGTCGGCGGTGCGGTTGCGCAGGACGCGGCCGGCCAGTGCCAGGTCGAACACGGCGGTGCCGGCGTGGAGAACCGGTGGGGTGAGTGCGAGGTAACCGAGGTGCCAACCGTCCTCAGCCGGCCACCAGGCAAGAGAACGTGGTTCGGCCGAGACCGGTCCGAGGTCCTCCGCGGACCCGGCGGTGGGGTCGAACAGGTGCAGTTGGCCGGTGCGGGGGCCGTAGTCTTTGTCGGCGCTGGCCTGGGTGAGCACCGCGAGCGGGCCGCCGTCGGGCCGTTGCCGCAGTTCCACGACGTGCCGGTCGCCGAACACGTCCGGCGTGGTGATCCGGCCGGTGCGCAGGTCCAGCAGGCGTAACCGGGCACGCGGTTCGCGCTCGCCGACGACAACGGCGTCGTCGCGGTCCTGGGCGCGACGCGCGTCCTGCTCGGTGGGTTCGTCCTCGGCGAGCAGGACGACCAGGTTCGGGTCGGCGAGGGGCAGGTGGTCGACGATGCCAGCCCGCCAACCGGTCAACCCGGTCACCGTGCCATCGCCGAGGGCGAGCCTGTGCACCTGCGGGATACCGCGCTCGGCACGGTCGGACAGGAAGAACAGCGTGCCCGAGTCCACAGACCAGCGTGGCCGGGACTCCGTCGCGGTGTCGGCGGTCACCCGGCGCGACGCGCCGGCGTCATCGACGTCAGCGAGCCAGACCTCGGTGTCGAGGTGGTCACCGATCCGGCTCGTGGACGCCAGAACGTAACCAAGCAGGTGCCCGTTCGGGGCGAGAGCCGGGGTCTGCGGGACGCGACCATCAACCACGAGCTCGGCGGTCAGACCTGTCATGTGATCAGTCTGCCGACATCAACCGGCCGGCACCGGGGCACGCACCCGCACCGCCGCGAACGCCAGCAGCGCCAGCACCTGCGTCGCCGCCACCAGCAGCATCAGCGTCAGCGACCGGGCCGCCAGCGTCCCCGCCAACGCGGCGCCCAGCGCACCCGCCGTCACCTTCAGGCTC
Organism: Virgisporangium aurantiacum; assembly: GCF_016863635.1. GTDB lineage: Bacteria > Actinomycetota > Actinomycetes > Mycobacteriales > Micromonosporaceae > Virgisporangium > Virgisporangium aurantiacum. The sequence goes on from NZ_BOPG01000025.1 coordinate 66,949, forward strand.
GCCCCCGTCGTGAACACCTGCGCCCGCAACCGCTCCGGCGCCTCCCGGTGCCGCACCGCGATCACCGCCGCCAGTTGCGGACCGTCGGCGACGCCGAGGAACAGCACCGCCACCACCACGAACACGCCGTTCGGCGCGAGGGCCTGCGTCGCGAGCGAGACCGTCGCGACGCTCGTCGCGACGACGAAGAACGTGTCGGGACGCACCGGCAGCGGCCACTTCGCCAGCAGCACCGTCGCCACCAGGGCGCCGACGGCCATCACCGCCAGCAGCGACGCGCCCCGGGCCGTGCTGTGGAAATGCTCGGCACCGAGCAGCGGGCACCCGACGACGAACATCCCGAACCCGACGAACGCCACCACCGAGGCCAACGTGATCCGGCGCAGCCCCGGAATCGTCGCGATCGCCACGGTGCCCGCCCGCAGCGCGGCGGGCACCGTGGTCGTCAAGGGCTTCCGGGACGGCGTGGGCAGCGTCGCCGCCACCGGCACGGCCAGCGCCAGCAGCCCGATCGACGCGGCCACCGCCCAGCCGGGACCCCACAGACCGGCGAGCAGCGCCGTGACCCCCGGACCGGCCAGCCCACCCACGTTGTAGGTGGCCGCGTCCAGGGACTGCGCCCGGCGCAGCGTCGCCGCCGGCACCACGTCGACGAGCTGCGCCGTCCACCCGCCCGACAGCGCCGGGACGAGCAGGCCCGTGACCACCGCGACCCCGACCACCACGGCCAGCGGCCACCGGCCCAGCATCACCGCGGCGACGGCCAGACCGGCCCCGTACCCCGTCATCGCCAGCGCCAGCAGCCGACCCGGCCGGGCCGACCGGTCGAACAGGACGCCGAGCACCGGTCCACCGATCGCCGACGCGACCGTGAGCCCGGCGAACAGCAGCGACGCCGGCCCCGCCGACCCGACGACCGCCAGCCCCAGCAGCAGCAACGCCGGCCCCGACATCGAATCCGCCGTGCGGGCGAGCGTGGCACCGGCCAGGTAACGGGCCAGCCCGAAGCGGGCGTTCGGGCGGGTCGGCACCCCGCCCACCCTAGGAAAGATCAGCCGGGACCGAAAATCGGTTTGCCGTCGCGGCCGGCCCACGGCACCATCCGTAGCCGTGACCAGAGTCCGATTGCATCCCGTGCCCCACGCCCCTGCGGCGATCGGCGCACGGCGACAGCAGTCCGGCTCCCCCACCGGAACGGCGCACCTGCAGCAGCGGTGAGCGGGGGCCCGGGCGGGGCGTTCCTCGCCGGGCTCCTCGCCGGATACGGCGTCGCCGTACCGGTCGGAGCCATCGCCGCCCTCCTCGTCAGTCTCACCGCCCGCACGTCGCTGCGGGTCGGCGCCGCCGCCGCACTCGGGGTCGCCACGGCCGACGGCGTCTACTGCGCCCTCGCCGTCGTCGGCGGCACCGCCGTCGCCCACCTCATCGAACCGGTCTCCGGGCCGCTGCGGTGGGCGGCCATGGTCGTCCTCCTCGGGCTCGCCGCCCGCACCGCCTGGACCGCGTGGCGGCACCACCGGGAGGGGGCGACACCCGCCGACACCCGTACCGGCCTGCACACGCCGGGCCGGGCGTACCTGGGGCTGCTCGCCCTGACCGTCCTCAACCCGTCGACCGTCGTGTACTTCACCGCGCTCGTCCTCGGCCGGCAGGGCGGCAGCACCGACGCCGTGTCCGCCGTGGTGTTCGTCGTGGCCGCGTTCGCCGCGTCGGCGAGCTGGCAACTGCTCCTCGCCGCCGGCGGCGGACTGCTCGGCCGCGTCCTCACCGGACCACGCGGGCGGTTCGCCACCGCCGTCGGGTCCAGCGTGGTGATCGCCGTCCTCGCGGTCGGCCTGATCGTGTGACAGCCGCCGGCCGGCGTGCGCCTATCCCAGGCGTGCGCCGGTCGGCGTCGACCAGCGCTGCGCCATCGCCTCCTTGAGGCCGTGCGGGAACCGGGACCGGCACGCCCGGTGCACGGCCAGCAGCCGCCGCTGGGCCGCCCCGTCACCGTTCCACGCCGCCACGCAGTCCTCCGGTGCGATGTTCGCCGCCGCCAGGATCGACCCGGCCGCACCGACCGTCGACGCGAAGCTGGTCAGCACCGCCGCACCCGAGTACACCCAGCCCGGCCACGACTCGAGCTCCTGCAGGAGCCGCTCCGGGTCGCCACTGGAGTCCTTCAGCCCCTGGATCGGCAGTTTCGGCAGGACGTCGACGGGCACCGCGCCGCCGGCGTTCGGCGGGAAGTGGTAGGCCAGCACCGGCACCTGACCGGCGGCCGCGGCGACGTTGGTGAAGTACTTCTCCGGGTCGCCGGACCGGGGCGGGGCGACGAGCACCCCGTCGGCCCCCGCCGACACGGCCGCGACCACCCGGTCGGCCGCCGGACGCCACCACTCCGCCGACGCGCCGGCGACCACCGGCACGCCCGGGCAGGCCTCGCGGACCGCCGCGAGCAACGCGACCCGTTCGGTGTCGGTGAGTGCGGCGGCCTCACCGGTGGACCCGGCCACCACGACCGCGCCGACACCGGCTTCGACCAGGCGGGCCGCATGCTCGGCGGTCTTCTCCACCGCGATGGTCTTCTCGTCGTCGAACAGGGTGGCCAGGGCCACGGCGATACCGGTCCAGGGAGCAGTCACGGGTCAGTCATACCCCACGTCCAAGATCAACTGCCCCTCCCCCGTCGTTGCTGTGCTTTCGTGCGGAGATCACATCGCGTAAGGCATCCTAGGATGCTAGGACAGAGCTCTTCAGGGCCATCGCAGGTCGGCGCCGAGTGCTCCGGCGAGCGTGGTGATCGCCGGACGGGTGGTCGGGTCGCCGACGTGCTCGGGCAGCCAGGCGCAGGCGATGCCGGCGGCTCTGACGTCGGCGGTGGCGCAGGTGGCGGCCAGGCATTCCGCGATCCGGGTGAGGGAGGGCCCGGTGCCCGAGGGGAAGCGCAGGCCGGGCAGGTCGGCGCTGTCGACGACGTCGATGTCCAGGTGCAGGTAGACCGGCGTGCCGCGCAGGCCGGCGAGGGCGGCGGTGACCGCGGCCGGGTCGGCGGGCACGCGGCGGACCCGGCTGCCGGTGAGGGCGTCACGCTCGGCGGGGTCGAGGTCCCGGGCGTCGGCGAGCACGACGCCGGATTCGGGGACGGGTCGCAGGCCGAGCCCGTCGTCGAACAGGTCGGGTGTGCGGCCGGTCAGCATGGCCAGCGCCATGCCGCCGAGGTAGCCGCTGGTCGAGATGACGGGGGTGTTGAAGTCGCCGTGCGCGTCGAGCCACACCACCGCCACGTCGCGATGACGCCGCTGCAGCCCGGCCACCGTCGCACGGGCGGTGGGGCAGTCGCCGGAGAGCACGAGCGGCCGGACGGCCCGGGCCACGGCGTCGGCGACCGCGTCGGCCACTGCCCGGTGCAGCAGCCCCATCCGGGCGGGGACGGTGCCGGCGGGGAGGTCCGGGCGGATCGGGCCGGTGGCGCCGACCGGGACCGGGAACGCCGGGAGGTGCTCGTCGAGGTGCCAGGGCGTGACGATCGGATCCCAGCTGGGGTCAGCCACGGGTGTCCTTCCGGTGGGCGAGCAGGTCGAGCAGCCGTTGCAGTTCGGCGGCGCCCACCTGCAGGTGCGCGGTGAGTTCTGCCCTGGCCTGTTCCGGGCTGCCGCGCAGCGCGTCCAGCAGCTGGCGGTGGTCGTCGGCGGTGCGGCCGAGTTCCCGGTGGGAGCGCTCGGACAGCGCCAGGGCGAGACGCTGCTCCTGCTGGAGCTGCGCGTGGATGCGGCCCAGCCGGGGACTGCCGGTGGCCGCGACCAGGGTGGCGTGGAACAGCCGGTCACCGTCGAGCACGGCGGTGGTGTCGCCGTGGTCGAAGGCGTGTTCGATCCGGTCGACCAGGTCGGCGAGGCGCGCGTAGACCGCCGGGTCCCGGTGCGCGGTGAGGGCGTCGACCCCGGCCAGTTCCACGGCGGCGCGGGCGGCGTAGATGTCGGCGATATCCGGCCCGGTGACGTCGGCGACGACGATGCCGCGGTTCATCTGGTAGCGGACCAGGCCCTCGCTTTCGAGGGTCCGCGCGGCCTCGCGGAGGGTGCTGCGGGAGATGCCGAGTTCGGCGGCGAGGGCGGCTTCGCGCAGCGGCGTGCCCGGTAGCAGCCGGCCGGACAGGATGGCCCGCCGGACGGCGTCGGTGGCCTGCTCGGTGGTGCTCTGCCGCCGGATGTTCGCACCCAGGCCGGTGATCGGGTCCGTCACGGTCACCACGTTGCCAGATTGTCGGACAATCTGGCAAGACGGTGCGGGGGGGGCGGGGACGAGCCCGGCCGGGACAACCTCTAGGGTTAGGGTCACCTAACTCGAGCGAGGATCCGCCACCGTTGCCCACCGCCGACCGGGAGCACGCCGACTGGCTGCGCACCCACCGCCCCGACCTCGCCACGCGGTTCACCGCCGCCCTTCCCGGGGCCCGCGCCGCGGTGCTGGCCCGGCTGTGGGGGGCGATCCACCGGGAACCGCTGCCGAACACGTCGGGCGTCACCGGACCGGCGGCGGCCGCGGAGCCGTTCGCCGACGTGGAGACACTGACGGTCAACGGGTTCGAGCGGCCCGCCGACCTCGCCGCGCACCTGTGGCCGCAGCAAAAGGCGTTCGCCGCGGAACTCGACAACAGCGTCGCGAACCTCGCGCTGGCCCGGGCCGCCGCGGAAGGCGCTGCCGCGGACGTCACGGCCGGAGACGACCTCGTCGACGCGGAACAGTCCATCGTGGACGGACACCCGCTGCACCCCTGCTGCCGCACCCGCACCGGCATGTCGGCGGCCGACGTCCTCGCCTACGCGCCCGAGCACCGCCCGACCGTCGAGCTACCGGTGATCGCCGTTCCCGCCGACCGGTGGACCGGCACGATGCCCCCGCGGCTGCCGATGCACCCGTGGCAGTGGGAGCGCGTCCGCGACACGTACCCGTGGCTGCGGGACACCGGCGAGCGGTGCTCCGCGCGTCCCCTGATGTCTTTACGGACCTTGGCCACCGCCGACGCCCACCTCAAGACGGCCGTGCGGATCGGGATGACCAGCGCGACCCGGACCGTCTCGGCGGCCGCCGTGCACAACGGACCCGCCCTGTCGCGCCTCCTCGCGCCCCTCACCGGCCTCGGGATCCTCGCCGAACGGGCCGCCGGTGCCGTGCTCGTCGACGGCGGACCGAGCCGCGACCTCGCCGTCGTGGTCCGCGACGCGCCCGTGCTCGGCCCCGGGGAGCGGGCGCTGCCGGTGGCCGCGTTGACCGCCGGCCGGCCCCGCGTCGACGACCTCACCGACGACCCGGTCGCGTTCCTGCGGGCGTTCGCCGGCCTGCTGCTGCCGCCGCTGTTCCACCTGCTCGACCTCGGGGTGGGGCTGGAGGCGCACGGGCAGAACCTCGTCCTCGTCCTGCGCGGCGGCCAGCCGCACCGGCTGCTGTACCGGGACTTCGGCGGGGTCCGGGTGAGCCCGCGCATCCTCGAGACGCACGGGATCGAGGCGCCGCCGCTGCTCGGCGACGTCCCCTGCGACGACCCGGCCGAACTGGAGACGAAGGTGCTGGCGTCGGCGGTCGCGACCGTGCTCGCCGGCCTGGTCGCCTACCTGTCCCGCCGCTTCCACACCGAACCCGCGACGCTGTGGGCCGCCGTGCCCGCCCCGCGCCGCCTCACCGCCCGCGCCGACCTTCCGCTCAAGGCGATGACCGCGATGCGGCTCGCCGACACCGTCGACGACATCTGGACGCACGTGCCGAACCCGCTGGCCGACCCATGACCGAGCGCTTGCGCGAGGGCATCAGCAAACAGAGCCCTCCCGGTCAGGGCGGGTCACCACGAAGTGGAGACCCGTCATGACCGTGCTCCTCGAGGACACCGGTCGGGAACTACGGACCCTCGACCCGGTGCTGCACGAGCGGTACCTCGCCGCCCTGCCCGGCGCCGCCGACACCGTCGCCCGGCGGCTCGTCGCCGCGCTGCAACGCGAAGGGCTCGCCGGGGTCACCGGGTCGGGCACGGCGATCGACACGCCCGCCGGCGCGGTCGCCTGCCGGTGGCACGGGTTCGGCCGGGCCGAACCCGTCGGCGAGCTGCCCGCGCCGCCGCTGGATCTGATCACCGACCTGGGGTCCGCCCTCGGCGCCGGACTGACCGCCGAGTTGCAGAGCGCGGTGGCGAATCTGGCGCTGGCACTCGCCCGCCGCCCCGCGTTGGTAGCGTCCGACGACCCCGACGAGACCGCCGTCGCCTACGAACGGCTCGCCACCGAGGGCCACAACCTGCACCCCTGCGCCCGCACCCGGCTCGGCTGGACCGTCGCCGACGCCCTCGCCCACGACCTCGAGGCCGGCCGCACCCGGGTCGCGTTCGTCGGCGTGCGCCGCGACACGCTGATCGGGGACGACCTCGGATTCGGCGGGACCGCCACGCACGTCGCCCAGCCGGTGCACGAATGGCAGCTCGGCCACCTGCGCCGCACCCGGTCCGACCTGTTCGCCGCCGGCGTCCTCACCGACCTGCCGCTGGCGCCGCTGCCGGCCACACCCACGGCCGCGCTGCGGACCCTGCACGTGCCCGGCCACGGCTACCTGAAGCTGTCGTTGGACATCCAGGTCACCTCGACCCGGCGCACCATCTCCGTCGCGAGCAGCCGCAACGGGCCTGTGCTCAGCGCGCTCCTCGGTGACCTGCTCGCCGGGTCACCCGTCCACCTCCTCGCCGAGACCGCCGGCTCGGCCTGCGCGCCGGCCCCCCGCGACGTCACCGCGATCGTCCGCGCCGGCCTCGCGACCGGCGCCGCCGGCACGCTGCGGCCGGGCGAACAGGCGATCCCGGCGACCGCGCTCACGGTCACGCCGCCGGGCGGCGCGGCGTCCGTCGTGGTCGGGCTGCTGCACCGGGACGCGGTGCGCCCGCTCACCTTCGTCGCCGACTACGCCCGGGTGCTGCTGCCACCACTGCTACGGCTGGCCACCCGCCACGGCATCGGCCTGGAGGCGCACCTGCAGAACTGCCTGCCGGTCCTGCGCGGCGCCACCCCGGTACGGATGGTGCTCCGCGACGTCGCCGGCCTGCGGATCCACCTCCCCCGGCTGGCCGCCCGGGGACACCGGCCGCCGCTGTGGCCCGGGTCCGTCGTCGGCACCGACGACGTGACCGTGATGCTGTCCAAACTCGGCTACACCGCGCTGCAGGCGCACCTGGGCGAGCTGATCCGCCACCTGGCCGACACGGCCGGCCTCGACGAGACCGCGGCCTGGCACGAGGTCCGTCGCGTCGTCGACGAGGTGTACGACGAGCTGCGCCGCGACCCGGCGGTGGCGGCGGACGCGGCGGCCGACCACGCGTTCTGGACCGCGCCGCGGATGCCGCACAAGGCCCTGGTCCGGATGCGGCTGGCCGGCGCCGGCGACGTGTACGTGCCGGTCCCCAATCCCCTGGCGACCCCGTGACGCCCGCGGTCACCGACGCGATCCGGGCGGCGGCCCGGCCCGTGTGCGTCTACGTCTACCACCCGGATGTGCTGCGCGAGCGGGCGCGGGCGGTGCGGGCGGCGCTGCCGGCCGGGGCGGCGCTGCTGTACGCGGTCAAGGCCAACGGGGACGCGCGGGCGCTGACCGCCCTCGCCGGCGTCGTCAACGGGTTCGACGTCGCCTCCGGCGGTGAACTCGCCCTCGCGGTCTCCTCCGGTGCGCGCCGGATCGTGTTCGCCGGGCCGGGCAAGACACCCGCCGAACTCGCCGCGGCCGTCGACGCCGGCGCGGAGATCAACATCGAGATCAACGTCGAGAGCCTCCTGGAACTGCACCGCCTCGCGGACATCACCTCCCGCGCGACCGTGGCGCTGCGCGTGAACCGGGCCGCGGCCACGCCCGGCGGCAGCCACCGGATGACCGGCACCGCGACGCCGTTCGGGCTCGCCGAGGAGGACCTGCCGGCGGCGGTCGGGCTCGCCCGCACCCACGGGTTCGACGTCACCGGCTTCCACCTGCACGCCGTCTCCAACAACCTCGACGCCGCCGCGCACGTCGCGTTCGTCGCCGACGCCGTGCGGTGGAGCGCGGACGCGGCCCGGCGGCACGGGATCGACCTGCGCACGATCAACGTCGGCGGCGGCTTCGGCGTCGACTACACCGGCGACCGCACCTTCGACCTCGCCGCGCTGCGTACGCTGCCGGCCGACCCGCGACTGGTGTTCGAACCGGGCCGGTACCTGGCCGCACCGGCCGGCTGGTACGCCGCCGAGGTGCTCGACCTCAAGCGCGTCCACGGCACCTGGTTCGCCGTCATCCGCGGCGGCACCCACCACTTCCGCCTCCCAGCCGCGTGGGGCTACAGCCACCCGTTCACGGTGCTGCCGGTCGACGGGTGGCCGCACCGCTACCCGCGGCCCGAACTCCGCGACACCCCGGTGACCGTCACCGGCGAACTGTGCACCCCGCGCGACGTCCTCGCCCGCGACGCGGTCCCGCCCCGGATCCGGGTCGGCGACGTCGTGGTCTTCGCCAACGCCGGCGCCTACGGCTGGGACATCTCCCACCACCAGTTCCTGCGCCACGACCCGCCCGAGCGCGTCTGGCTGTGACGGATCTCCACCCCTGGTCGGAAATCGGGTCTCGACCGTGGGCGGATGCCCGGGAGATCACCACGCCGCAGGCTTCGGGGGTGACTTCTCCACGAACATTCACCGGGGACCCCGACATCAGGGTCGAGGGGCTGACCAAGCGGTACGGCCGCAGAACGGCGGTCGACGACCTGTCGTTCACGGCCAGGCCCGGACGGGTGACCGGGTTCTTCGGCCCGAACGGGGCCGGGAAGACCACCGCGCTCAAGGCGGTCGTCGGACTGGCGCGACCGACCGCGGGCCGGGCGTTCCTCCGCGGCACGCCGGTCACGGCGATGAAACCCGACGCCCGCCTGCTCGGCGTCCACATCGAGCCGTGCGGGGCCCATCCCGGCCGGACCGGACGGGCGCACCTGCGGTCGCTGACCGCGCTGGCCGGACTCCCCCGCCGCCGGGTCGGCGAGGTCCTGGAACTCGTCGGCCTCGCGGACGCGGCCACGCGCCGGGTCGGCAAGTACTCGATGGGCATGCGGCAACGGCTCGGGCTCGCCGCGGCGCTGCTCGGCGATCCGGAGATCCTCGTGCTGGACGAGCCGGTGAACGGCCTGGACCCCGAGGGCATCCGCTGGCTGCGCACGCTGCTGCGGGACCGGGCCGCGAACGGCGGCACGATCCTGCTGTCCAGCCACATGTTGGGCGAGGCGGCCCAGACCGTCGACGACGTGATCATGATCGCCCGGGGCCGGCTGGTCCACGCGGGCACGATCCGCGACCTCGAACGGTCCGGGGAGAGCGTCGTCGTGGTGCGCACCGGCGCGGCCGAGCGGCTGTCGAGCCTGGTGGTCGCGGCCGGTGGCCGCACGAAGCGCGACGACGGGGGCGGGCTGCTGGTCGAGGGGCTCGACGCCGCGGAGGTCGCCCGGCTGGCCCACCGCGACGGGGTTCTGCTGGAAGAGGTCGTCCAGCGGACCGCGTCACTGGAGGATGTGTTCTTCGACCTGACCGGAGGGGCGAACCGATGAGGCATCTGCTGCGGGGCGAACTGATCAAGACCGTGACCACCCGGACCGTGCTCGGGTTCGCGCTGGGCGGGGTCGCGTTCACGGTCCTCAACGTGCTGGCGGTCGCGGTGTTCTCCGGCACGCTCGACGAGGTGGCCGAGAAGGAGGAGGCCCTGTCGGCGTTGCCGGTCCTGCTCCTGCTCTGGGGACTGGTCGGCGCGGCCGGCGAGTACCGGCACCGCACGGCCGCACCGGCCGCGCTGGTGGGTCGCCGCGACCGCGGGGTCGTGCTGTCGGCGAGAATCGTCGCCTACGCCCTGACCGGGCTCCTGCTCGGCATCCTGACGACCGCGGTGTCGGTCGGGCTCGCGTTGCCGCTGCTCAGCGACCACCCGGGTCCCGACCTCACCTCGGGCGACGTCACCGCCGTCGTGGCGGGCAACCTGGTGGCGTTCGTCCTGTCCGCGATCATGGGTGCCGCCCTCGGCGCCCTGATCCGTAGCCCGGTCCTGGGAGTGGTCGTCCTGCTGATCGTGAACTTCGCCGCGGTCCCGCTGCTGTCCGACGTCTGGGAGTCCGGGGTCAACCTCACGCCGTTCGGCGCGGCCGGAATCCTGACCCGGATGACGCACCACACGACCCTGTCGGTGACCACGGCCGGATGGGTCCTGGCCGCCTGGACCGTCGCGGTCATGCTCGTCGCCGTCGTCGTCGAACGACGGCGCGACCTGGCGTGACCCGGCTCCCCCGCTGGGCCCGGGCGGCGTACGACCAGCTGGTCGTGCGCCGCTCGGCGCTGTTCGACATCGGGCTGGCGGTGGTCACGACCGGGGTGGAGATCGGGTTGCTCTTCGACGACGGCACCCCGGTCGCCACGCTCCCGATCGTGGTGACCGTGCTCGTCGGCTCCGTCCTGCTTCTCCGACGCCGCGCACCGTTGGCGGTCCTCGTCGCGGCCTGTGCGGGCGCCGCGGTGCTCGTGCCGCTGGGCTACTCGCCGGGCGGGGCGCCCGTCGTGGTCGCGCTCGCCTCGCTCGCCGACCTGCGGGAGCGCCGGGTCTCCGGGATCGTGCTCGTCCCGACGGCGCTGTTCCTGCTGTCGGCGAGCATCTCCTCGCTGCCCGTCCCGATCGGCGCGTGGGCCCTCGGCTCGTACCTGCAGACCCGGCGGCGCTACACCGGGGCGCTGGAGGATCGCGCGGCCACGCTGGAACGCGAACGCGAGCAACTCGACGAGATCGCGGCACAGCGGGAACGCACGTCCATCGCCCGCGAACTCCACGACATCGTCGCCCACTCGGTCACCGTCATGCTGATCGGCGTGCGCGGCGCCCGGGACGTCCTGCCGACCGCGCCGCAGGTCGCGGCCGAGACCCTCGAACGGGTCGAGGCCAGCGCGGAGGAGAGCCTGGCCGAGCTCCGCCGGATCCTCGGCCTGCTGCGCACACCGGACAACGGGGCCGGATCCGGGGTGCAGTGGCGGCCGCAGCCGTCGCTCGCCCAGGTCGCCGAGCTGGTGTCCGGATACCGGACCGCCGGGATGCCGGTGCGGCTGGAGCTCACCGGCGAGGCCCGGCCGCTGGCCGGCGGCGTCGAACTGTCGGCGTACCGGATCGTCGAGGAGGCGCTGACCAACGTGCTCAAACACACCGACCCCACCGAGGTCACGGTGACGCTCGACTACGGCCGGACGCGGCTGGACGTCACCGTCGAGGACAACGGCGGCGGCGGATCAGAGCCGTCGGCCGGCGGGCACGGCATCCTCGGGATGCGGGAGCGGGCGGCGGTGGCCGGCGGCAGCCTGGACGCCCACCCCACCGCCGGCGGATTCCTGGTGACCGCCCGGCTCCCCGTCGAGGACCCGCCATGATTCGACTTCTGATCGTCGACGACCAGGAGCTGATCCGCATCGGCTTCCGGCTGTTCCTGCAGACCCAGGACGACATGGAGGTCGTCGGCGAGGCCGTCGACGGCCACGACGCGGTCGCCCAGGCCGCGGCGCTGCGCCCCGACGTGGTCCTGATGGACATCCGGATGCCGCGCATGGACGGCGTCGAGGCCACCGCCCTGCTGACCGCCGCCGCATCCTCGCCCCGGGTGCTGATCCTCACGACCTACGACCTGGACGAGTACGTCTTCGGCGCGCTCCGGGCGGGCGCGTCGGGTTTCCTGCTCAAGGACGCCTCCCGCGAGCGGCTGCTGGAGGCGATCCGGGTCGTGCACGCCGGCGAGGCCCTGCTGTCGCCGTCGATCACCCGCCGGCTGATCGAGGACTACGCCACCCGCACCGACCCGCTCCGCCCCCGGGCCACGCTGCTGGCCGGCCTCACCCCGCGGGAACGGGAGATCCTCCTCCTGGTGGCCCGGGGCATGTCGAACCCGGAGATCGCCGCGCACCTGGTCGTGACCGAGGCGACGGTGAAGAGCCACATCGGCAGCATGTTCGCCAAGCTCCACCTGCGTGACCGCGTCCACGCCGTGGTGTTCGCGTACGAGAACGGCCTGGTGGTGCCGGGGCGGGGGTGAGCCGGAGGAGTCAGCGGCGCTGGGCCCACGGCGCGGAGCGGACCGCGCGCAGGGCCTGCCGGCGGACGTCCCCTTCGAGCTTGTCGATGTACAGCTCGCCGTTGAGGTGGTCGGTCTCGTGCTGCAGGGCGCGGGCGAGCATCCCGGTGCCGCTGACCGTGATCGGCTCGCCGTGCTGGTCGACGCCGGTCACCGTGGCGGAGTTCGCGCGGCGGCGCGGGAAGTACAGTCCGGGGATGGACAGGCAGCCCTCCTCGTCGTCCTGCTCCTCGGTCCAGTCGACGGTGAGCACCGGGTTGACGACGTATCCGACCTGCTCGCCCACGGCGTAGCTGAACACCCGGGCACCCACCCCGATCTGCGGCGCCGCCACCCCGGCCCGGCCGGGCCGCCCGGTGACGGTGTCGAGCAGGTCGGTCACCAACTGACGCAGTTCGGCGTCGAACGAGGTCACCGGGTCGGTCTCGGTGCGCAGCACCGCGTCGCCGAGCAACCGGATCTCGCGGATTGTCATGGCCGCAAAGTATCAGGACCCCTTACCGGAATATGTGGCACCCGCCAACGCTTGACGGGGGTAGTTGCTCAAGCAACAATCTTGACAGGACCAAGGAGGACGCCATGCCAGCCGTCACCGCCGACCCGATCACCCTGCCCCGCGTCACCCCGCCGTCGCCCGCCGCCACGGCGCGGCCGGTGGTGTCGGTGACCACCGCGCCCCGCGGCTTCGAGGGCGAGGGCTTCCCGGTGCACCGCGCGTTCGCCGGCGTCGACCTGCGCGTCCTCGACCCGTTCATTCACATGGACCAGATGGGCGAGGTCGAGTACGCCCCCGGCGAGCCCAAGGGCACCCCGTGGCACCCGCACCGCGGCTTCGAGACCGTCACCTACATGATCGACGGTCAGATGGCGCACTCCGACTCGCACGGCGGCGGCGGCCTGATCAGCGACGGCGACACCCAGTGGATGACCGCCGGCGCCGGCATCCTGCACATCGAGACGCCGCCCGAGGAGGTCGTGCTGGCCGGCGGCCTGTTCCACGGCCTCCAGTTGTGGGTCAACCTGCCCAAGGTCCAGAAGCTCGCCACCCCGCGCTACCAGGACATCACCGGCGGCCGGGTCGCCCTGCTCAGCTCCCCCGACGGCGGCGCGCTGCTGCGCGTGATCGCCGGCGAGGTCGACGGGCATGCCGGGCCGGGCAGCACGCACACGCCGATCACGCTGGTGCACGTCACCCTCGCACCCGGCGCGAGCCTCACCCTGCCGTGGCGCCAGGACTTCAACGCGCTCGCCTACGCCCTGAGCGGCCGCGGGTACGTGGGTCCCAAGGGCCGGCCGTTCGAAAGCGGCCAACTGGCGGTGTTCGGCACCGGTGACAGCGTCACCCTGGAGGCGGCCCCGACCAGCGACCTCGACGTGTTCCTGCTCGGCGGGCAGCCGATCCGCGAGCCGGTGGTCGCCTACGGCCCGTTCGTGATGAACACCCGCGCCGAGATCGTCCAGGCCTTCGAGGACTACCAGAAGGGCCGCCTCGGCACGATCCCCGCCGCGCACAGCGGGGTCGACGCGAGCACGGACGCCGCCACCGAATAACGCGCGACAGGTCGAAGCGCGGCGCCCGTCAGCGGGCGGTGTACTGCGCTTCGACCGTCGACCAGCCGCGGTCGAGGATCTCGAAGCCCGCGTCGAGCATCCGCAGCCGGTCGTCGGCCGTTCCGGCGAGCACGGAGAGCTGGAGCACGAAGCGGGCGAACACGCGGATCCTGTCGTCGGGTTCGAGCCGGCCGAACTCGGCGGCGATGGCGGCGGCGATGGCGTCCTCGTGGCGCAACCACATGCGCTGGCCGTACTCGGCGAGGGCCGGCGTCGAGTTGATGAGGTCCCAGAACCGGCGGACGCGGTCGTCGAAGTCGGCGTGGCCGACGAGGTTCGCGGTCAGGTCGTCGCGCAGGTGATCGTGGAAGGCCTGCGCCAGCGAGACGCCCGCCGGCCGGCCGGTCACGACGGCGACCAGTTCGGCGCGCTGCTCCTCGTCCTCGTCGAAGACGAGCGCCTCCTTCTGCGGGAAGTGCGCGAACACCGTGGTCGGGGAGACGTCGGCCTTGTCGGCGATCTCGCGGATGCTCACGTCGTCGAAGCCCCGTTCGAGGAACAGCTCGGTGGCCGCGTCCGAGATCGCCTTGCGCGTCGCGGCCTTCTTGCGCTCCCGCCGGCCCACTGCCTCCGCCATGAGACCCAGCTTACCGTACCGCAACCAACATTGGCTTGACTCCAAAACTGGTACCGATACAGTTATGGCATGACTCAAGCAACCGATGCGGTGACGGCGCCGCGCCACGCCCGTCGGGCGTGGATCATGCTCATCGTCCTGACGATGCTCACGACGGCGGGCATGACCGTCGTGCTGCCGGTACTGCCGTTCGTGGTGCTGCGCTACGTGCCCGACCAGGGCAGCCTCGCCCTGTGGGTCGGAATCCTCGAGGGCGTCAACGGCCTGTGCGCGTTCCTCGTGGCACCGTTCCTCGGCGCGCTGTCCGACCGCGTCGGCCGGCGGCCGATCATCATCCTCGCGGCGTTCGGCGCCGCCCTGGGCTACCTGCTCTTCGGCATCGGCGGTGCCATCTGGGTGCTGCTGCTCGGCCGGATCATCCAGGGCATCACCGCCGGCGACCTGCCCGCCCTGTTCGCCTACCTGGCCGACATCACCCCGCCCGACCAGCGGGCCCGGCGGTTCGGGCTGCTCGGGGCGCTGTCCGGGATCGGCACGATGATCGGCCCGGCGGTCGGCGGCCTGCTCGCCGCGGTGAACGTCGACTTCCCCGTGTTCGTCACCGCCGGGATCGCCGCCACGATCGGCGTCGTCAGCTTCTTCCTGCTGCCCGAGAGCCTGCCCGCCGAGCGGCGCGCCCGCGCGGTGAAACTCGACGACCTGCACCCGGTCCGGGTCCTCACGGGCGCCTTCGCCCGCACCGAACTGCGCGCCCTCCTGATCGGGATCATCCTCGTGACGGTCCCGTTCTCGTTCTTCGTCAACAACTTCAGCGTGCTGGCGCTCGACTCGATCGGCTGGACCGCCACGAAGATCGGCCTGCTCACCGCGTTCGTCGGGATCATCGACATCGTCATCCAGGGTGCCCTGCTCGGGTTCCTGCTGCGCCGGCTCGGTGAGCGCGGTGTGCTGATCGCCGGCATCGTCACGCAGGCCACCGGGATCCTCGCGCTCGCGGTCGTCGCCTCGCTGCTCGCCCAGCCGTGGCTGTTCATCGTCGGCACACTCGTGCTCGCCGCCGGCCAGGGCGCGGCCCAGGCCACGATGGACGGCGTCGCCTCCAACGCCGTCGGACCCGACGAGCAGGGCTGGCTCGCCGGCGCCATCCAGTCGATCACCTCGGGCATCGGCGTCGTCGCCCCGCTGCTCGCCGGCCTGCTCTACAGCTCGGTCGCCCACTCGGCGCCCTACTGGCTCGGTTTCGCCATGATGGCCGCCGCGGCGCTCCTGCTCGCCCGGGCCAGGTTCGCCAGCCCGTCGACGACGACCGAACCCGTTCCGCTGGAACTCAGCAGGAGCTGAGGACGGCCTTGACGGGGGCGGCCTTCGCGGCCGCCTCCGCGACCTCGGCGTCCGGGTCGCTGCCCCAGGTGATGCCGCCGCCGGCCCACACGTGCAGGCGTTCCGGGTCGGCGGCCGCGGTCCGGATGGTCAGGCCGAGGTCCAGGCCGTCCGGGCCGATCCAGCCGAAGCCGCCCATCGCCGGGCCGCGGCCGACCCGCTCCACGGCGTCGACCACGTCGAGGGCGGCGAGCTTCGGGGCGCCGGTGACCGACCCGCCGGGGAACACCGCGGCCAGCAGCGCGGCCAGGCCGGTGCCGGGCCGCAGGTCGGCCACCACCTCCGACTCGGCCTGCCACAGCCCGGCCCACTCCCGCACCGCGAACAGGGTCTCCACCCGCACGCTGCCGGTCGTCGCGACGCGGGCCAGGTCGTTGCGCTCCAGGTCGACGATCATGATGTGTTCGGCCCGCTCCTTCGGCGACGCGAGCAGTTCCGTACGGCCACGTACGGTCGCCGGGCGGGTGCCCTTGATCGGACGGGTGCGTACGGTGCCGCCGGACACGGCCACCAGCGTCTCCGGTGACGCGCACCCGACCGCCCAGCCGGCACCGGCGAGCACCCCGCCGTAGCGGGCGCCGGGCACCGACCCGAGGCGGCGCAGCGCCCGCACCGGGTCGCCCAGATACGGCGCGGACGCGTGGCCGACGACGTTCACCTGGTACACGTCCCCGCGTCCGATGGCCTCGCGGACGGCCGTGACCGCCGCCGCGTGCTCGGCCACCGACCAGCTCGGCTCCCAGGCACCGACCTTCCACGGCGACAGAGGCCGCGGAGAAGGCGGCCGCGGAGCGCCGCCGGGCCCGTACACCACGGCCACCACATCGGGGACGGCGGGCGCCGGCGACGGCCGCGCCGGCGCGCCGACGAGCCGGGCCCCGGCGGCAGCCGACAGCAGCACCGCCGCGCCGCACACCGGCCCGTGCGCGGTGCTTTTCCCGGCGGCGCCGTCGGCGGGCGCACGACTCAGGTCCCGGACGGGCAGACCATGACCGGCCAGGAACGCTTCGAGGTCGGCCGCCCACCCCGGACCCGTGGTCCGCCATTCGACGCGGGCCACCTCCGAAAGGTGGGCACGGCAACCCTCCGACACGCCCGGTAAGCCCGCCGGAACGGACAATGACGTATCAGCGACGGGTTGGTCGGCTCTCCTCATACGAAGGGGCGATTATCCCGAGAACGTGCCGCCCCTTGCTCGTAAATGCACAGGCGTACGGAGTAGCGTGCGTCACTGTTCTTATGACCGGAACCACACACAGGCACCACCCCTCACAGTCCACCCGGAGATCCACCATGTGCAGCCACCGACCGGAATGCCCGCCCGCCGAGGCGCCCGACCATGACGCCGCGCGCGTCCTCGCCTCGTTCCCGGAGCAGGGCTGGAGCCTGCTCTGCAACGGCGTGATCGTCTTCGACGACACCGGAGAGCTGCTCCCCGACGGCCGCTCCGTGGCTCCCTGCCGCGGCCCCGCGCCGCACGTCACCCGCCCGACGCTGGCCGCGGCGTAACCCTGGGGCCGCGAAGCGGCCCGTGTGCGCCGCGACAGCGGCGCCGGCTACTCAGCCTCGAACGCCTCCGGCGGCGGGCAGGAACACACCAGGTTCCGATCCCCGTACGCGCCGTCGATACGACGCACCGGTGGCCAGTACTTCGCCGTCCGGTCCACACCCGGCGGGTACGCCGCCAACGACCGCGGATACGGGTGCTCCCACTCGTCCGCCGTCACCGCCGCCGCCGTGTGCGGCGCGTTACGCAGCGGGTTGTCGTCCTTCGGCCAGATCCCGCCGCCCACCCGGTCGATCTCGGCCCGGATCGCGATCATCGCCTCGCAGAACCGGTCGATCTCGGCCAGGTCCTCCGACTCCGTCGGCTCCACCATCAGCGTCCCGGCCACCGGGAACGACATCGTCGGCGCGTGGAAGCCGTAGTCGATCAGCCGCTTCGCCACATCGTCGACCGTGACGCCGGTCTGCTTCGTCAACGGCCGCAGGTCGAGGATGCACTCGTGCGCCACCAGGCCCTTCGCGCCGGAGTACAGCACCGGAAAATGCTCCCGCAGCCGCGCCGCGACGTAGTTCGCCGCCAGCACCGCCGCACCGGTCGCCTTCGCCAGCCCGTCGGGCCCCATCAGCCGGATGTAGGCCCACGAGATCGGCAGGATCCCCGCCGACCCCTGCGGCGCCGCCGACACCGTCGGCAGATGCTCGGCCAGGTGCGACCGCACCGCCACCGGACCCACGCCCGGACCGCCGCCGCCGTGCGGGATGCAGAACGTCTTGTGCAGGTTCAGGTGCGACACGTCGGCACCGAACTTCCCCGGCCGGGCGTACCCGAGCAGCGCGTTCAGGTTGGCCCCGTCGACGTACACCTGGCCACCCGCGTCGTGCACCTTCGCGCACAGCTCCGCGATCCCCGCCTCGTAGACGCCGTGCGTCGACGGGTACGTCACCATGATCGCCGCCAGCCGGTCGCGGTGCTGCCCGATCTTGGCGTCGAGGTCGGCGTGGTCGACGTTGCCGTCGCCGTCGGTGGCCACGACCACCACCCGCATCCCGGCCATCACCGCGCTCGCCGCGTTGGTGCCGTGCGCCGACTGCGGGATCAGGCACACGTCGCGCTCGTCGTGGCCGTTGGCCCGGTGATAGCGGTGGATCGCCAGCAGGCCGGCCAGTTCACCCTGCGAACCGGCGTTCGGCTGCAGGCTCACCGCGTCGTAGCCGGTGAGGTCGGCCAGCCACTCCTCCAGCTGGGTCACCAGCGTGCCGTACCCGAGCGCCTGGTCGTTCGGGGCGTACGGGTGCAGGTCGGCGAACCCGGGCCAGCTGATCGGCTCCATCTCGGCCGCCGCGTTCAGCTTCATCGTGCACGACCCCAGCGGGATCATGCCCCGGTCGAGGGCGTAGTCGCGGTCGGCGAGGCGGCGCAGGTACCGCAGCATCGCGTGCTCGCTGCGGTAGGCGTGGAAGACCTCGTGGGTGAGGTAGTCGGAGGTCCGCCGCAGGGCCTCCGGCAGGGCCGCGAGATTGTCGCCACCACCATCAGCGGGGACGCCGAAGGCGTCCAGCACCGTACGGATGTGTTCCGCGGTCGTCGTCTCGTCGCAGGCGACGCTCACGGCGTCATCGTTGATTTTGCGCAGATTCACGCCGCGCCCGGCCGCGGCCTCGACCACCGCGGACGCCCGGCCCGGCACGATCGCCGTGACCGTGTCGAAGAAGTGCCCGGTCGCCAGTTCGATCCCGGCCGTCGTCAGCGCCGTGGCCAGCGTCGTCGCGTGCCGGTGGGTGCGGGCGGCGATGCCGTGCAGGCCGTCCGGGCCGTGGTAGACGGCGTACATGCTCGCGATCACCGCCAGCAGCACCTGCGCGGTGCAGATGTTGCTCGTCGCCTTCTCCCGGCGGATGTGCTGCTCGCGCGTCTGCAACGCCAGCCGGTACGCGGTGCGGCCGTCGGCGTCCTTCGACACGCCGACCAGCCGGCCCGGCAGCGTCCGCTCCAGCCCGGCACGGACCGCGATGTACGCGGCGTGCGGGCCGCCGTACCCCATCGGGACGCCGAACCGCTGCGCGCTGCCCACCGCGACGTCGGCACCGATCGCGCCCGGCTCGCGGAGCAGGCACAGCGCCAGCAGATCGGCGGCGACGGTGACCAGCGCCTGCTTCTCGTGCGCCCGCGCCACGACGTCCGCGTGGTCGCGGACCGCACCGGACGCGCCCGGGTACTGCAGGTGCAGCCCGAAGAACTCCCCCGGGAGCGCCGCGTCGAGGTCGTGCAGGACGATCTCGATGCCCAGCGGCTCCGCCCGGGTGCGCAGCACCGTCACCGTCTGCGGCAACGTGTCGGCGTCGACCAGATAGACGTTGCTCTTCGCCTTGGACGAGCGGCGGGCCAGCGTCATCGCCTCACCGGCCGCGGTCGCCTCGTCGAGCAGGCTCGCGTTGGCCGTCGGCAGGCCGGTCAGGTCCGACACCATCGTCTGGAAGTTCAGCAGCGCCTCCAGCCGGCCCTGGCTGATCTCCGGCTGGTACGGCGTGTACGCCGTGTACCAGGCCGGGTTCTCCAGAACGCTGCGCCGGATCACCGGCGGCGTGTGGGTGCCGTGGTAGCCCAGGCCGAGCATCGACACCATCGGCCGGTTCTGCGCGGCCAGCTCGCGCAGCTCGGCGAGCACCTCGGCCTCCGACCGCGCCGCCGGCAGGTTCGACCGCTCGTTGTCGCGGATCACGCTCGGGATCGCGGCGTCCATCAACTCGTCGACCGAGCCGTACCCGATCGCGTCGAGCATCCGCCGCTGCTCCTCGCCGGAGGAGCCGATGTGCCGACGGGAGAACGGGAAATCCATGTGGGGCGCTCCAAACCGTACGGAGGGGACGACACAGCACTACCCCCTCCCCGCTGTCGGAACGCATCCCTCCAGGCGCCTGCCCGCGTGGTCCTTCTGCCTGAGAGGTTCCGGGGAGGAGTTGCCCCTTCGGCGCCGCCGTTACAGCGGTCTCTCCCACGCGGGTGATCGTGGCCCTCACGACGCTACCAGCACCGGTACCCTGCTGCGGTGTGACGCACGACGTGATCTACGCCGTCGTCGTCGGCTCCCGCGCCTACGGGCTC
Organism: Virgisporangium aurantiacum; assembly: GCF_016863635.1. Classification (GTDB taxonomy): domain Bacteria; phylum Actinomycetota; class Actinomycetes; order Mycobacteriales; family Micromonosporaceae; genus Virgisporangium; species Virgisporangium aurantiacum. The sequence goes on from NZ_BOPG01000025.1 coordinate 87,247, forward strand.
GACGGACCCGACTCCGACACCGACCGGCGCGGGGTCTTCCTCGCCCCGGCCGACGCCTTCTGGCGCCTCGACCCGCCACCGACCCACCGCGACGGCCCCCGCCCGGAGGAGTTCCACTGGGAACTGGCCCGCTGCCTGTCCCTCGGCCTGTCGGCCAACCCCACGGTGCTGGAGGTGCTGTGGTCACCGCTCGTCGAGACGCTCACGCCGGTGGGCCAACGATTATTGGACGCGCGCAGCACGCTCCTGTCGACCCGCGTCGCCGACACCTACGGCCGGTACGCCGACGCGCAGATGGCCAAGCTCGCCTCGGTCATGGCGCGCGGCGAGCCGATCCGGTGGAAACAGGCGATGCACATGTTGCGGCTGCTGCGGGCGGGTGCGTTCGTGCTGCGCACCGGCGAGGTTCTGGTCGACGTGTCGCCGTGGCGTGACCAGCTGCTCGCCGTGCGTTCCGGCGCGGTGGCATGGGACGACGTGGTCGGTGAGGCGGCGGAGTTGCGGGCCGATCTCGCCCGGGCGTTGGCCGAAACCCCGTTGCCGGCCGAGCCCGATCGGGCGACGGTGGAGGAGTTCCTGCTCGACGTTCGGAGGACGTCCGCGTGCCCGTGACCTACCAGATCCCGCCGTTGGCCGCCGAGGTGGTGGCCGGCCTGCCCTACCCCGCCGTGTTCGCCACGATCAGCGGGTCGCACCTGTACGGCTTCGCCTCGGCCGACTCCGACCTCGACGTGCGCGCCGTCCACCTGCTGCCGCTGGCCGAACTCATCGGTCTGCGCACCGGCCCGGAGACGCTGCAGTCCAGCGGCGTCCGCGACGGCGTCGACCTCGACGTGGTGTCGCACGAGCTGGCGAAGTTCTGCCGGCTCCTGCTCCGCCCGAACGGGTACGTGCTCGAACAACTGCTGTCGCCGCTGGTGGTCGCCACGTCCGACCTGCACGCCCAGCTGGTCGCCGCCGCCCCCGGCTGCATGACCCGCTACCACTCCCACCACTACCTCGGCTTCGCCCGGGGCCAGTGGCAGCAGTTCGAACGCGAGCCGAAGATCAAGCCGGCGCTGTACACGCTGCGGGTGCTGCTGACCGGCATCCATCTGATGCGCACCGGCGAGATCGAGTGCGACCTGTCGACGCTGGTCGCTCTGGTCGGTGTGGACCTGCCGTACGTCCCGGACCTCATCGACCGCAAGGCGCGGGCGGAGAAGGAACCGGCCGAGGCCGATCTGCGCCACCGGTTGCAGAAGGACGTCGACCGGTTGACCGCGCTGCTGGAGCAGTCCCGCGACGAGTCCCGGCTGCCCGACCGCCCGAGCACCGGCGAAACCCTGCACCGGTTGGTGGTGGAGACCCGGCTGGCCTGAGCCGGATCAGGCCCGGTCCGCCTCCGGGTGCGGGAGCCAGGTTCCGTCCGGAACCGCCGGCCATTCCGCTGCCAACTCGTCCACCGCCAGCTGAAGGGCGCGCAGGCCCGGGTGGTCGTGGTCGGCACGCCAGATCATCGTCCAGGGGAACAGCGGGACCGGTTCGACGATCGGGCGCAGCACCCCGCCGGGCACGGCCGGCTGGGTGCTCATCACCAGGATCGGGCCGCTGCGGTCGACGAGGTGCTGGGCCAGTTCGTCGACGCCGTGCACGTGCGGATGGGCGCCGGCCGCGTCGATGCCGAACGGGGCGAGCAGCTGCAGCATCGCCTGCTCCCAGCCGGGGGTGGCGTGGCTGCCGGCGCGGAAGCACACGCCGGCGCCGCGCAGCGCACCGAGGGGGACGCGGTCGAGCCCGGCGAACGGATGACGCTCGGGCACCAGGACCGCGACCGGCTCGTGGCGGACGGTCCGGTGGCGCAGCCCGTCGACGTGGTGCCGGACCCGCCCGAAGGTGACGTCGAGGCGTTCGGCGAGCAGCAGCGGCACGGCGTCGTCGGTGCCGGTGTGGAACCGGGCGAAGAACTCCACGTCCGGTGCGCGGCGGCGGGCGGCGGCCAGCACCAGGGCCGGCGTGAGGCCGGCACCGACGACGTCGACGGTCACTGAGCGCGGTTCGCCGCGCAGCTCGCGCAGCGTGGCGTCGTGCAGCGCGAGCAGCTCCCGCGCCCGCCGTAGCAACGTGTGACCGGCCGGCGTGAGCACGACCCGCCGGGTGGTGCGGTCGAGCAGGCGCACCCCGGCCCGCTCCTCGAGCCGCTGGACGTCGCGGCTGAGCGCCTGCTGCGCCACGAACAGCCGCTGAGCCGCGCGGCTGAAATGCAGCTCCTCGGCCACCACGACGAAGTGGCGCAGCAACCGGATGTCGAGATCCTCGGGCACGCGTCCGTTGTACCGGATTAACAAGCCTGCCGCGTAAATGGGCCCTGAACAGGTGTTGGAGTCCGGACCGCCGCCCGGACCACGATCGATCGACGACAACGACGATCGAGGTGGTTCGCGATGGGCGCACGGGGCGCGGTAACGGTGCAGTACGCGGCGGCGGGTGCGCTGACCGCATTGTGGGGCGCGTCGCTGCCGTCGATCGACGCCCGGCTCGACCTCGGAGCGGCCCGGCTCGGCGCGGTCCTCATGGCCGTCGCCGTCGGCGCGCTCGTGGCCATGCCCGTCGCCGGCCGGCTGGCCGACCGGTGGACCGGGCGGCGGGTGCTGCGGATCGCCGCACCGGGCGCGGCGCTGGCCCTGACCGGCCCCGCGCTGGCCGGCTCGGCCGGAACTCTCACGGTCGCCGCCGTCGGGCTGGGCGTGCTGCTCGGCGGGCTCAACGTCGCGCTGAGCGTGCAGGCGGTGGCGGTGGAGCGCGCCGCCGGACGGCCGGTGATGTCGACGATGCACGGAACCTGGACCCTCGGTGCCGTCGGCGGTGGCGGGGCCCTCGCCGCCGGGCTGCGGGCCGGCCTGGACGCGCGGACGCTGCTGGTGCTCGGAGCCGTGCTGCTGGCCGCGGCGGTCACCGCGGCCGGACGCCGGCTCGTCCAGGTCTCGCCACCCGCGACTCCGGAGCCGGACACCCGCCGCGGTACGGCCCGGCCGCTGGCGATCGCCGCCCTCGGCCTGATCGGCGCCGCCGCGTTCGTCGCCGAGGCCGCCGCCACCGACTGGGCCGGGTTCCACGCCACCCGGGTACTCGGCGCCGACACCGCCACCGGATCCCTGGCGTACACCCTGTTCCTCGCCGCGATGACCGCCGTCCGGTTCATCGGCGACACGGCGCGATCGCGGCTGGGCGTGGGACGCACCGTCCGGCTCGCCGGCTGCACCGCCACCGCCGGTTTCGGCCTCGTCCTCCTCGCCGGCCGACTCCCCGCCGGCGATCTCCCGGTCACCGGGTCGCGGGTCGGCTGCGCAATGGCCGGCTGGGCCCTCGCCGGCGCCGGCATCGCGGTGGTGTGGCCGCTGGTGACCAGCACCCTCGGCGCCGGCGGCGGATCGGCGCGGCAACTGTCCGCCGTCACCACGATCAGTTACGGCGGCGGCCTGATCGCCCCGGCGCTGATCGGGCTCGTCGCCTCCCGCGCGTCGCTGCCGGTCGCCCTGCTCATCCCGTCGGCCCTGGTGATGGCGATCGCCGCCACCGCACCCGCGGTCCTCACCCGAGCCACACCGGTGCCCTCCCCCATCCCCACCCTGACTCCGACCCGCTGACCGCTCCACGGGAGTCGATCTTGCAGTTGTGGTGCCGGACTCACCCGCCATTGCACCGGTTTGGTGGCCACCACAACTGCAAGATCGACTGGGGCCATCCCGGGTGCGGTCGGCGGCACACCGCCTAAGGCATCCTAGGAAGCTAGGTTGGTTGGTGGGGATGGGAGCGCGGGGCGGCGTGAGGGGTCAGCGGGTCAGGTCGCGGAGGACGTTGCGCAGGATGTCCGGGGTCCGGGACGGCGGCTCCGCCTCGATGAACAGCTTCGACACCGCCGCCGTGTAGCGGTCGACGTCCTCGGGCTTGTCCAGGTACAGGGCGCTCGTCAGCTGTTCGATGTAGACGGTGTCGGCCAGGTCCTCGAGCGGGAACCGCAGGATCGTGAACGCGCCACCGGCGGCCGCGTGTCCGCCGCTCAGGAACGGGATCACCTGCAGCCGCACGTTCGGGTGCTGGCACCGCTCCAGCAGGTGCGCCACCTGTTGACGCAGCACGTCGTGGCCGCCGATCGGCCGGCGCAGCACGGCCTCGTCGAGGACCGCCCACAACCGGGGGCCGTTCGCGCGGTCGAGCAGCGTGCGCCGGGCCATCCGCAGCGCCACCCGGCGGTCGAGGTCGGCGGCGTCGTTCTGGGCGTGGCCGAGCATGATCACCGCGCGGGCGTACGCCTCGGTCTGCAGCAGGCCCGGCACGAACTGCACCTCGTAGGTGCGGATGAGCGTCGACGCCTCCTCCAGGCCCAGGTAGTTCTGGAACCAGGTGGGGTACTGCTCGTTGTACGGCTGCCACCAGCCGGGGGCGTTCGCCTCCTTGGTCAGCGCCAGCATCCGCTCGACCTCGACCGGGTCGTCGACCCGGTACAGCTTCAGCAGGTCGACGACGTCACGTTCCTTGAAGCTCACCCGGCCGAGCTCCATGCGGCTGATCTTCGACTCGGATCCCCGGATCTCGTGCCCGGCCGCCTCACGGGTGATCCCGCGCGCCTCCCGCAGGGCGCGTAACTTCGCACCGAGCTGCATGCGGCGCACGGTCGGGCCGCTGCCGTTGTGAGCCGTGGTCAAGGTGCCTCCGAACGCCGACAGCTCAAGATGACGTGATGCGCCGCGGCCCCCGATGCGCGCGACGGAACGGCGGTGTCAGGGCTTGCGCCCCACCGCTCCGAACTGGTCGATCCCGGACGTCTCGGTGTCCGGTCGCCACCGGGTGACCGACACGAGACCGGGGTCGACGTACTCCAGGCCGTCGAAGAACCGCGCGAGCCGCTCCTCGCTGCGCAGGTAGTACGGCAGCGCGGCGGACTCGTTCCAGACCCGGGCCGCCTCGACGACCTCCGGCGTGCCGTCGGTGCTGTCGCACATCGAGAAGTAGCTGCCCGACGCCGTCGCAGCGAGGAGGGCGCGCACGACGGCCTGCGCGTCGGCGTCGGCCTCGACGTGGCCGAGGACGCCCATGAACAGCACCGCGACCGGCTGGGAGAAGTCGAGCGTGCGGGCCGCTCCCCGCAGCACCAGGTCGGTGTCGAACAGGTCGGCGTCGAGGTAGTCCGTCGCGCCCTCGGGCGTGCTGGTCAGCAACGCGCGGGCGTGCGCGAGGACGAGCGGGTCGTTGTCGACGTAGACGATGCGGCTCTCCGGTGCCACCGACTGCGCCACCTCGTGGGTGTTGTTCGCCGTCGGCAGGCCGGTGCCGATGTCGAGGAACTGGCGCACCCCGGCCTCACCGGCCAGGTAGCGGACGACCCGTTGCAGGAAGGCCCGGCCGTGGCGGGCGTTCGCGGCGAGCTCGGGCTGCGCGGCGAGGACCTGCTCGCCGACCTCGCGGTCGACCTCGAAGTTGTCCTTGCCACCCAGGATGTAGTTCCAGATCCGCGCGGTGTGCGGAACGGAGGTATCCAGCGTGGGCACGTGCTGCTGCTGCTCGTTGGGCACGGGGCGTCCTCCGCGTCGACATTGATCGACGCCAGCATAGACGGTCACCGTGCCGGAACGCTGGGCCACATCGACGGCTCGCCCACCGAGTTAGTCCGGTCACGGATCCGGGCACCGGACGCGATCTTTTCGTTAGCGTTGCGGCGTGGACGGGATTCTCTTCGACATGGACGGCACGCTGGTCGACAGCGAGAAGGTGTGGTCGGTCGGGCTCGACCAGTTGGCCGACCACCTCGGTGGCCGGCTGTCCGACACGGCCCGGCGCGACATGGTCGGCACCAGCATGAGCCAGTCGATGCGCATCCTCCACGACGACCTCGGCGTCGACGCCGACGAGGCCGAGAGCGTGCGCTACCTGGAGGAACGGGTGTCGGCACTGTTCGCCGACGGGCTGCTCTGGCGTCCCGGCGCCCCGGAACTGCTGGCCGCGGTCCGCTCGGCCGGGATCCCCACGGCCCTGGTCACCGCGACCCGCCGGCACCTGGTCGAGGTCGCGCTGATCACGCTCGGCCCGCACAACTTCGACGCCGTCGTCGCCGGCGACGACCTCGACGAGACCAAGCCCCACCCGGCGCCGTACCGCACCGCGGCCGAGCTGCTGCGCGCCGACCCGCGCCGGTGCGTGGCGGTCGAGGACTCCCCCAACGGCATCACCAGCGCGCTCGCGGCCGGATGCGTGGTGATCGGCGTGCCGTGCGAGGTCGGCCTCGACCATCTGGAGAACGTCCACCTGGTCGACAGCCTGGCCGACCTCAGCGTCGACGGCCTGCGGGACCTGGTCGCCGCTGCCCGGGGTCACCAGTTCTTGTACTGAACCACCCCGAGGGCGCAGAAGGGCGGCGGCTCCTCGCCGTCACCCGCCTCGACGAGCACATTGTCGACGGTCAGCGTCTCCAGGACGCTGCTGGCGTCCACCGAGAACCGCAACCGCAGCGCGCCCCCGCGACCGACGCCGGCAGGGCGAACGAGGCCGCGCCGGTGGCGGTCCGGGCCGACTCCAGCGTGCTGAACGCGCCGCCGTCGACCGAGTAGGCCGCGGTGAACGTCTCGCCGGATCGGTAGATTCACCGGTTCCGGTCAGCCTGAACCGACGTCGCAATGCCGGTGGGCCGCCGCCGGACGCGTTCGCGGGTGAGGATCCACAATGCCTGCACGCCGTCGCGCCAGGTGATCTTCTTACCCTCCGCCCGCGACCGGGCGGCGTACGTGATCGGCACCTCGTACGGCCGCACGCCGCAGCGCAGCAGCTTCCCGGTGAGCTCGGCCTCCATGCCGAAGCCCTTCGAGCGGACGTCGAGCGCCCGGTACAGCTCCACCGGCAGCAGCTTGAAGCCGGTCTCCAGGTCGGACAGGTAGCAGTTGAACAGCATGTTGGCCGCGAGCGTGACGCCCTTGTTGCCCATCACGTACCAGAACGAGTACGCCGAGTGGCTGCCGAACGTGCGGTTGCCGTAGACCACCGACGCGCGGCCGGCGAGCACCGGCTCGACCAGGCGCGGGATGTCGTTCGGGTCGTACTCCAGGTCGGCGTCGAGGATGACCATGCTGTCGCCGGTGGCCTCGGCGACGGCGGTGCGGATCGCCGCGCCCTTGCCGCGGTTCTTCGGGTGGGTGACCGGGCGGACCGCCGGGTGCTCGAAGCCGCGCAGGACGTCGGCGGTGCCGTCGGTGCTCCCGTCGTCGACGACGACGATCTCCACCTCGCACGGATACTCGACGTCGAGGGCCTGTTTCAGCACGGTGTGCAGCCGCGCCGCCTCGTTGTAGACCGGAACGAGAATCGACAGCTTCAAAACACCGGCCTCCCACACGGACCCCTACGGCCGGCCCACGATACCGGGCGCCCCGTCGACGGAGGTGTCCCCACGGATCGACCGGCGACGAATTCACCTGATCGACCGGCAACCGGCGGCGCCCCGCGGGCGTGACCGTTGACGACAGTTGATGGCAGACGACGGGGAGCGCCGTGGCCGACACCGGGGAGTTCGACACCTTCTACCGCGACACCCGACGACGCCTGTTCACGATGATGTACGCGCTGACCGGTGACATCGGCGAGGCGCAGGACATCACCCAGGACGCCTATGCCCGGGCGTGGCAGCACTGGGACCGGGTCTCCGGGTACGACGACGCGGAGGGCTGGGTCCGCACGGTCGCCCGCCGGATCGCGATCAGCCGCTGGCGGCGGGCCCGCAACGCGCTCACCGCGCATCGCCGCTCCGCGATCCGCGACCAGCTGCCCGGCCCCGACCCGGACCTGGTCGCGCTCGTCACCGCGCTGGCCGCGCTCGCGGCGCCGGTGCGGACCGCGATCGTGCTGCACCACCTCGTGGACCTCAGCGTCGCCGAGGTCGCCCGGGAGACGGGCACCCCCGAGGGCACCGTCAAGGCCCGTCTCGTCCGTGGCCGGCGCGCGCTCGCCGCCGCGCTCGGCACCGAAAATCCGGAGGACGTCCATGTTCGATGACCTCGATTCCGATGGGATTGACGCAGCATTCGCCGCGCTGCGTGACCGCGGCCCGGAGCCGCCGTTCGTGCCCGCGTCCACCGTGCGTCGCCGGGGCCGGCGGCGCACGCACCGCCGGATCGCGCTGACCGGGATCGCCGTCGTGGGCGCGGTGTCGGCGGCCGGCGCGCTGGCCACCGGTCCCATCGGAGACGGACGCGGAGCGCCCGCCGCCTCCGCGACCCCGACGGCGTCCGTGTCGGTGTCCGGGCCGCAACCGTCCGAGAGTGCCGGCAAGAATCGGAGGTCTCCCCCGACCCCGGACGCGACCGCGTTCCCGGACTCCCTGTTCCTCGACGTGAGCGACCTTCCGGGGTTCACCCACCGCGCCGACTACGGCGCCACGTCCCTGAACTGGCCGGTGATCCTGATGTGCACCGGCTTCAGCCAGGACGACTACTCGTCGCTCCCGCTCGCGCAGACCGGCCGGGGGTTCAACTACGCGCCGGAGGCGCCGAACGCCGCCAACATGGGGTCGGGCGGGCCCTACGCGTCCCATCGGGTGGTCCGGTTCACGGCGGACGGGGCCACGAAGGTGTTCGCCAACGTCGACGCGTTCCACACCTGCCGGAAGAAGGACGGCGACCGGGAACTGGCCCGCGACATCGGCGGCGACCAGTCCCGCCTGTTCCGCCTCCCGCCGGCCGACCGGACCGACCAGCGCACCCGTTACCTCGCGTTCGTGCGCGTCGGTGACCTGGTCGCCGAGCTCGACCTCTACGGCGTGGTCGACGACGCCGGCGCCCGCGTGCTGGTCGAGAAGGCTGCCCAGCGGCTCCGATCGTGATCTTGCCGTGGTGCAACTGATCGACTCCGGGCCACCACCTACGGACTGGTACAGTTCCGGCCGGTCGCTCCAGTGGCCGGTGTGCTTCGGGAGGTCGTTGGTGGTTCTGAACCCCGGTACCAGCGCGCGATTCGCGCAGATCCTGCACGAACAGCGGGATCCCCTCATCAAGCGGTGGACCACGCTGGCCCTGCACGGGGTCCGCGGCCGGTCGACGGAGGCCGAGCTCGCCGCCCAGGTCACGGAGATCTACGCGGCGTTGACGACCACGCTGCGCGCCGCCGGCGCCTCCGACCTGAGCTCCGACGACGCCGCCGAGGTGCGGTCCGCGCTGGCGGACCTGTCGTCGTCGCAGGCCCGGCGCGGCTTCACCCCGAGCGAGACGGCGTTCACCGTCTTCGCGCTGAAGGACGCCGTCCTCGACAGCGTCGACCAGACCGACCCGACCGCGTTGACCGACTTCATCGCGTTCGCCCGGTTCGTCGACGAGCTCGCGCTGTTCACGTTCGAGACGTACGCGCAGACGCGCGAGGAGCTCATCGTCGAGCAGAACCACCAGCTGATGGAGCTGTCCACGCCGGTCATCAAGCTGTGGGACGGCGTGCTGGCGGTGCCGCTGGTCGGCACGCTCGACTCGGCCCGGTCGCAGGTGGTGATGGAGAGCCTGCTGCAGACGCTGGTCGACACCGGCTCGGCGTACGCGATCATCGACATCACCGGCGTCTCGGCGGTCGACACCCAGGTGGCGCAGCACCTGCTGAAGACCGTGATGGCGGCCCGGCTGATGGGCGCCGAGTGCATCATCTCGGGCATCCGCCCGCAGATCGCCCAGACCGTGGTGTCGCTGGGCATCGAGTTCGGCGACATCGTCACCAAGTCCAGCCTGGCCGACGCGCTCCTGCACACGCTGCGGGCCAGCGGCGCCGACGTGGTCCGCGCGCGGCGGGCGATCTGATGGACCGGATCCCGATTCTCAAGATCGGCGAGATCCTGCTGGTGTCGATCCAGGTCGACATGGACGACCACACCGCGCTGGCGCTCCAGGACGACCTCACCGAACGCATCGTCGACACCCACGCGCACGGCGTGATCATCGACATCACGGCGCTGGACATCGTCGACTCGTTCATCGGGCGGATGCTGTCGACGATCGCGTCGGTGTCGCGGGTCCTCGACGCGGAGACGGTCGTCGTGGGCATGCGCCCAGCCGTCGCGATCACGCTGGTGGAGCTGGGGCTGTCGCTCACCGGCGTGCGCACCGCCCTGAACGTCGAGCGGGGCCTGGAACTGCTCGGCCGCAACGCGCCGGCCCGGGCCGCGTCGCTCACCGACGGGATCGACGACGACGCCCACTCCGGCACCGACACAGCGGCCTTTACCTCATGACAGGTCTGCCGATCACCCGGGACGACGACGTCGTACGGGTGCGGCAGGCCGTGCGCGCCGCCGCCGTGGCGGCGAAACTCTCCCTCGTCGACCAGACCAAGCTGGTCACCGCGGCCAGTGAACTCGCCCGCAACACGCTGATCTACGGCGGCGGCGGGCAGGCCGACATCGAGCCGGTCGCCACCGACCGCCGCAAGGGCGTGCGGGTGGTGTTCACCGACACCGGTCCCGGCATCGCCGACCTCGATCTCGCGCTCACCGACGGCTACACCAGCGGCAACGGGATGGGGCTCGGCCTGTCCGGCGCCCGCCGGCTGGTCGACGAGTTCGACATCGTCTCCGCGGTGGGCGAGGGGACCCGGATCTCGGTGACCAAATGGGCCCGCTGACCGGCCCCTCCCCCGAGGACGCCGCCACCGCCGCGGGCATTCCCGAGGACGTCGGCTGGTTCCGGATCGACGAGGCCGCCGCGGCCGGGACGGCCCGCCGGGCGGCGGCCGACGCCGGACGCCGGCTGGGCTTCCCGGAGTCGCGGCTCGGCGAACTGTCGATCGCGGCGACGGAACTGGCCACCAACCTGGCCAGGCACGCCGTCGACGGCCGCCTCCTGGTGCGGTACCTGCGCCGCGGCGGTGCCGGCGGCGTGCTGCTGGTCGCCGTCGACTCCGGGCCCGGCATGGCCGACCTCGCGGCCAGCGGACGCGACGGGCACTCGACGTCCGGCACGCTGGGGATCGGGCTCGGCGCGGTGCGCCGCCTCGCCACCCGTAGCGACGGCTACTCGCTGCCGGGCCGGGGCACGGTCATCGCCGCCGAGTTCTGGCCGCGGGCCGCGGCGGGGTCCGGGGACGATGTGGCCGGGAACGTGGACGGGATCGTGCGGCCGATGACCGGGGAGAAGATCGCCGGGGACGCGTACGCCGTCCGGCACACGGCCGCCGGCCCGCTGCTGCTGCTCAGCGACGGCCTCGGGCACGGACCGCTGGCGGCGGCCGCCTCCGCGGCGGCGGTCGCGGCGTTCCACGGCGCGCCCGACGCGTCACCGGCCGCGGTCGTCGACCACCTGCACCGGCGGATGAGTCACACCCGCGGCGCCGCGATCGGGGTGGCGGCGCTCGACCGGGCCGCGGGCACCGTCCGGTTCGCCGGGCTGGGCAACATCGCCGCCCACGTCGTCCGGCCGGGGGAACGGCGCCAGCTGGTGTCGCTGCCCGGGATCGTCGGGCACCAGCGGCGGACCGTACGCGAGTTCTCCTACGACCTGGCCGCGGACGCCGCCGTGGTGCTGCACTCCGACGGGCTGGTCGACCGGTGGCGGGTCGACGACTACCCCGGCCTGCTCGACCACCGCGCGATCACCGTCGCCGCCACCCTGCTCCGCGACGCCGGCACCCGCCGCGACGACGCGGGCGTGATCGTCGCCGCACCGGCCGCGGAACCGACATGACGGCACAGCCATGACCGAGGTGCTGCGGTTCACCGCCCGCGGCGAGCGGGACGTCTTCGTCGTGCGGCAGCGCGGCCGCGAGGTCGCCGAGGCGCTCGGGTTCGAACAGCCCGACCAGGTGCGGTTCGCCACCGCGTTGAGCGAGGTGTGCCGGCACCTGCTCGGGTCGGCGCGGTCGGCGGTCGTCACGTTCGCCGTCCACGACGGGCGGGTGGAGGCGGTGCTGCAGGCGGCCGGCGCCGTGCCGTCCGGTCCCACGTCGGGGCTGGCCGACGGCGTCCGGGCTGCCGCGCGGCTCCTCGACACCGCTGACCTGACCGAGGGCGTCGCCGCCGTGACCATCCGGCTGGCCCGCCGGCTGCCGTTCGGCGTCGACCCCGGCCCGGACACGGTCGAGCGGATCCGGGCCGACCTCGCCCGGACCGTGCCGACGAACGTCCTCGACGAGCTCGGCGTCCAGAACGCCCAGCTGATCGCCGCGCTGGAGGAGGCGCAGCGGCACAGCGACGAGCTGCTGCGGCTCAACGCCGAACTGGAGGAGACCAACCAGGGCGTGATGGCCCTGTACACCCAGCTCTCCGACGAGATGGAGCAGACCAACCGCGGTGTCGTCGCGCTCTACGCCGAGCTCGACGAGCGGTCGGCGCAGCTACGCGAGGCCAGCGACGCGAAGAGCCGGTTCCTGCGCAACGTCAGCCACGAGCTGCGCGCGCCGGTGACGGCGATCCTCGGCATGACGCGACTGGTGCTCGACCCGCAGTCCGAACCGCTCACCGGCGAGCAGACGTACCAGCTGACGCTCATCCAGACGTCGGCGGGTGACCTGCTGACGCTGGTCAACCAGCTGCTCGACCTGGCCAAGGCCGAGTCGAACCGGCTCGAACCCGGGTGGGCGCCGGTCGACCTCGCGGCCGTGTTCGGCCAGCTGCGGGGGACGCTGCGGCCGCTGGCCCGGCCGTCGGTCGAGCTGACCGTCGACGACCCGGCCGGGGTGCCGCCGCTGGTCACCGACGAGGGGATGCTCGTCCAGATCCTGCGCAACCTGCTCACGAACGGCCTCAAGTTCACCGACCGCGGCGAGGTGACGCTCACCGCCCGGTACGACGCCGACGCGCGCCGCGCCGTCCTCACCGTCACCGACACCGGAATCGGCATCGCCGACGCCGACCAGGAACGCGTCTTCGAGGAGTTCTTCCAGGTCCGCGACGCCCAACGGGCGGCCACCCCGGGCACCGGGCTCGGCCTGCCGTACGCCCGGCGGCTGTGCGGGCTGCTGGGCATCGACCTGACGCTGGACAGCGAACCCGGGCACGGGAGCACGTTCACGCTGCGGGTGCCGCGCACCCCGTCCGATATCACCGGCCCGGCGGCCGGAACCGGCGGTGGGCGCCCGACCACCGAAAGGATCCCGGACCGCGCGGACGGGCTGGCGCGGGTGCTCGTCGTCGACGACGACGGGGCGTTCCGGCACCGGCTGCGGCAGATCCTCGAGGCCGACGGCCTCTCCGTCGACGAGGCGGCCGACGGGCGCGCCGCCCTCGACGCGATCGCCGCCGGCCGGCCCGACGCCATCGTGCTCGACCTGCGCATGCCGGGCATGGGCGGGCTGGAACTGCTCGGCGTGCTCGCCGCCGACACCGCCGCCCGTCCGATCCCGGTGCTGGTCCTGACCGCCGCCGAGCTCGACGACGTGGCCCGGGCGGCGACCGCGCACGCGGCCGGCGTCCTCGACAAGGCCACCCTGGACGACCGGCAGTTGGTGGACGCGCTGCACGCGGTGGTCCGGCGATGACGATCGCCGTTCCGCTCGACGCCACCGAGGCCGCCGACGGCCCCGCGACGATCATGGTGGTCGACGACAACCCGACGAAGCGGTACGTCATCTCCAGCTGGCTGCGACGGGCCGGGCACCGCATCGTCGAGGCGGCCACCGGCGGCGCGGCGTTGCACCGGTTGAAGGATCCGGACGTGGACCTGGTCGTCCTGGACGTGCGGCTGCCCGACATCGGCGGGTTCGAGGTCTGCGAACGCATCAAGGGGACGCCCGCGACCGCGTCGCTGCCGGTCATCCACATCTCGGCGACGGCCGTCGACGTCGCCGACCGGACGCAGGGCCTCACCCGCGGCGCCGACGCCTACCTGGCCGAGCCGATCGACCCGGGCGAGCTGACGGCGACCGTCCAGGCGCTGCTGCGCTACTTCCGCGCCCGGCAGCGGGCCGAGCACCTGGCCGGCCGGCTCGCCCGGCTGGCCGACACGACGCTGCGGGTCAACCGGGCCACCACGTTCCGGTCGCTGCTGCTGGCCGCCGTGACCGGCACCGCGGAGATGTTCCAGCGGCCGGCGGCGGTCGCGGCGGTGACGCCGGACGGCCAGCAGCTGCTGGCCTGGTGCGACGGGCCGGACGCGGCACCGGGCGTCCGGGACCGAGCACACGGCTCGTTGCTGGAACCCACCGACGCCTCGACGCTGTACGTCGACTCGGCCGAGAACTGGCCGTTCGCCGGCGGGACGCCGCTGTGGGTCAACGCGGCCCGGTCGCGGGCCGGACGGCCGCCCGCGCACATCGTCGTCCCCTCCGACCGCCTGACCGCCGACGACGCCAACGTCCTGACGCAGCTCGGCCAGGCGGTGGCACTGGCCATCGACGCGATGCGCTCCTACGACGAGGAGCGCCGCATCGCGCTGACCCTGCAACGCAGCCTGCTGCCGCGCCGCACGCCCACGGTCGACGGCATCACGCTGGCCGTGCGGTACGTGCCGGCGAGCGCCCACGCCGAGATCGGCGGCGACTTCTACGAGCTGCTGAACCTCGACAACATGCTGATCGCCGCGCTGGGTGACGTGGCGGGACACTCGCTGCACGCGGCCACCGTGATGGCGGAGCTGCGGCACGTGCTGCGGGCCTACGTGGCCGAGGGCCATCCGCCCGACGCGGTGATCGGCCGCCTGAACACGATGATGCTGCGGCTGCTCCCGGACGAGACCGCCACGCTGTGCCTGCTGCGGATCGACCCGCGCACCGGCGCGGGGTACATGGCCAACGCCGGCCACCTGCCGCCGGTGCTGCGGACCCCGGACGGGCGTGCCGCCCTCGTCGCCGGCGGGACGCCGCTGCTCGGGATCGGCGTCGACCGGGGTGCCGGCACCGCCTTCGACCTGCCGCCGGGCGCCACGCTGGTGATGGTGACCGACGGCCTGATCGAACGCCGCCACAAGAGCCTGTCGACGAGCCTGGAGCAGCTCCGCCGGACGATCGAGCACAGCGACCCCGACCTCGAGTCGCTGTGCGACCGGCTGCTCGACACGTTCGTCACCGGACCCATCGAGGACGACATCGCGATCGTCGCGATCCACCGGCTCGCTGCAACGTAACCGCAACGGGCCGGCGAACCATGGCCTCATGACGGTCAGACGATCCCTGCTGGTACTGGCTCTCGGCGCGACCCTGTCGATCGCCGTGGTCGGCGAGTCCGGCGCCGCCCCGCCGCACCTCGGCTGCACGAAGGCGGCCGACTTCGGCGCCGTCCCGAACGACGGCCTCGACGACCGGGTCGCGCTGCAGGCCGCGATCGACGCGGCCCAGAATGGCCCGCGGTGCCTTGACCTCGCCGCCGGGACGTTCCACGCCACCCGCAAGCCGACACCGGGCGCCGCCTCGATCCCCAGCCTGCGCGTCACCGGCACGCTGGCCCTGCGCGGCGCCGGCGAGGGCCCGGGCGGAACGGTGCTCGCGATGCTCGGCTCCGGCACGCTCCCCGGCGCCACGGTCCCGTCGGACTGGCGGCTGCTCGACATCGCCGGCGGCGCGAGCGGGGTGGTCGTCAGCGGGCTGGCGTTCGACGGGTCGCAGCGCGTCGGCACCGGCGAGCAGACCCATCTCGTGCAGCTGACCGGGCCGACCACCGGCGTCGTCATCGAGCACGTGCGGTTCCGGCTGCCCCCGCTGGGCGGCAGCACCGGCGGCGACTGCGTCCGGCTGCTCGGCACGCCCACCGAGTGGGTCCGCGACACCACGATCCGGGACACCGTCGGCGAGGACTGCGACCGCTCGTTCGTCGGCGTGCAGCGCGGCGTCGACGGCCTGGTGGTGGAGCGCAGCGAGTCGGTGCGCGTCGGCGACCAGGCGATCGACTTCGAGCCGACCGGCGGTGCCGGGTTCAACTGCCAGCCGATCGTGAAGAACGTGCTGATGCGCGACCTGGTGCTGCGCCGGGCCGCCACGCAGGGCCTGACCGTCGCCATCGGCGGCGACGGGTGCGCGGTCGCCGACACGGTGACGCTCACCGACTCGATCGTCGAGGACGGGACGGTGTCGATCCTGGACGCCGTCAACGTCACCCTGTCCCGGCTGCACCTGCGCGGCCTCGACGGCAGCGCCGCGCCCGCCGTGCTCGCCCGCAAGCGGATCGTCAACTTCCGCGTCCTGGACTGCGTGCTGGAACGCGGCGCCGGCTCGGGCCCCGGCAGCGCGATCCAGATCAGCGGCCAGAACGGCGCCGACCCGACCGACGCGCTGCTGTCGGGCGTCCGGGTGATCCAGGCGTCCGCCGGCCCGCTGGTCCGCGCCGAACGCCTCGCCCGCCTGATCGTGACCGGATCCGAACTCACCTACACCGGCGCCGCCTCCAGCGATCCGGCGATCGTGGTGCGCGGGTTCGCGGACGCGCCGGCCGAGGCGCCGGTGCTGGTCGACACGCGGGTCGTCGGACCGCTCGGCCCGACGGTCCTGATGGGTGGGGTGTTCCGCGGCGATCCGGTGCTGGTACGCGTCACCCGGGCCTGAGATCGGGTGGAGGCCGGCCCCGCGGCCGGCCTCCACCGAGGTTATGACCGTGCTCGTGCCATCGCGGCCGACGCTAATCCGTTCAGCGCCGTCAGGTCCGCCGCTCCCGTCCGGGAGTCCGACATCATGACCACCACGACGTACCGGCCGACCGCGGCGACGACGTAGCCGACGTAGCGGTCACCCAGGTCGTAGTTGCCGGTGAACAGCACCGTGTCCGGCCCGAGATGGTCCTCGGCGACCGGGTCGAACCCGTTGTCGCCGCCGCCGACCCCGCACCGGGCCAGTTGCGCCTTCAGTTCCGTGACGTACGCGCGGGCGCCGTCACCCCGGTACCGGGCCACGTTCTCGTACACGCGAGACCGGGTGTCGTAGTCCGCCGCCTGCGTCCGGCTCACCACCGGCTGCGGCACCGGCGCGTCGGCGCACGGCTGCGGCAGCAACGGCCACACCAGGCCGTCCTCCACCGGACCCGGCACCGCGCCGCCGAGGTCCCCCGGCTGCAGCATCACCCGGTCCGGAATCCCCCGCGGCCGGGCCGCCGCCGGCGCACCCACCGCGACCGCGCCCACGATCGCGGCCATGACAACAATCAATATCCTGCGCATGCCGCCCATCGTGGCGGCCGCCAGCGCGCGGCTCATGAGTAGTGGTACCTAGGTTCCGTAACGGCTCTGCATGTGTTCTGGGTCGCGCCCGGCTCGCCTGACCGGGCGGGAATGCCCGCCCCGCACCGGCGGGTTGGGCAGATCATGCGCGCTGTCTGGTACGACCGGCCGGGTCCGGCCGCCGAGGTGCTCCGGGTCGGCGACCTGCCCGACCCGGTGGCCGGTCCGGGCGAGGTGCGGGTCCGCCTGACCCGCTCGGGCATCAACCCCGGCGACACCAAGAAGCGCGCCGACCGGTTCGGCCTCGGCCTGCCGTTCCCCCGCGTCGTCCCGCACAGCGACGGCGCCGGGGTCATCGACGCCGTCGGCGCCGGTGTCGACCCGGCCCGCGTCGGCCGGCGCGTCTGGGTGTTCGGCGCACAGTCGTACCGACCGTCCGGAACCGCCGCGCAACTCACGGTCGTCCCGGACGGCCGGGCCGTCGCCCTGCCGGCCACGATCGGTGACGACGTGGGCGCGGCCCTGGGCATCCCCGGCATCACCGCGCACCGGGCGGTGTTCGCCGACGGCCCGGTCACCGGCCGGACGGTCCTCGTCCACGGTGTGCTCGGCGGCGTGGGCACGCTGGCCGCCCAACTGGCCACCTGGGGCGGCGCGACGGTCATCGCCACGGTCCGCCGCCACGCCGACGTGGCCGAGGCCACCCGCCGGACCGGCGCACCCGTCGTCCCCCTCGACGCCGCCGACCCGGCCGCCGCCATCCGCGACCACGCCCCCGACGGCGTCGACCGCGTCATCGAGGTCTCCTTCTCCGACAACGCCGACCTCGACGCCGCCGTCGTGCGCAACGGCGCGGTCATCGCCGCCTACGCCACCCGGCACGACCGCCCCGACTTCCCGTTCTGGCCGATGCTGTTCGACAACGTCACCGTCCGCCTGCTCGGCAGCGACGACTTCCCGCCCGCCGCGACCCGGCAGGCCGCCGAGGACCTGACCACGGCGGCCGCCGCCGGCGCCCTGTCGCTCCCGATCGCCGAGCCCCTGCCGCTGGAGCGGGCCGCCGACGCCCACGACCTGGTCGACGCCGGCTCCCGCGAACGGATCCTCCTCGCCGTCCCGGACTGAGATCGCTCGACGGCACTCCCCCGCTGTGGCAGGCTGGTCGGCAGCGAGGCCCCTTCCGGAATCGGACGCGCCCGACCGTCCGATGAGAGGGAGTCCGATGATGGTCTCGATGGGGCCGCCCCCGCACACGCAGGATCCGTACACGCGGCTGCGCAGCCCGCGCGGCGTGCCGGTGGATCAGCTGGTTTCGGTGCTGCAGAAGGAGATCCGGCGCAGCCACGTCGACAACGCGGTGCTCGCGGCGTACGAGATGCACACCACGTCGCCGGCGGTGGCGGCGCACCTGTGGCGGCGGCTGCGGGTGATCGCGGTCGAGGATGTCGGCATGGGTGCGCCGCTGGCGCCGGTTCTGCTGCGGGAACTGCAGGCCGACTACGACGCGAGCGGCGGAACCGACTGGATGCAGGTCGTGCACGCGGTCCGCTATCTGGCCACCGCGCCGAAGGACCGCACCAGTTCCGAACACGCCGACTACGTGCGGGTCATGGTGGACGCCGGCCGGCTCCGGGTCAGCGTGCCGGACTACGCGTTGTGCGTGCACACGCGGGCCGGTCAGGAGCTGGGTCGCGGGCTGCTGCAGTGGTGGGAGAACGGCGCCCGGGTCCACGACGAGTCGCCGGGTGCCGACCATACGTACCGGGACGCGCTGATCGCGTTGTGCCGCCGGGCCGAGGAAGACGTCAAACCGGGCGCCTGGCCGCGCCCCACACGGTGACCGCCCGGCGGACGAGGTCGGCGTTGTCGGCGACGGGCTCCCCGTCCGGTCCGACGAGGACGTCCTCCAGCCCGATCCGGGTGGCCAGCCCGAGCCGACCGGCGTGTGCCACCAGCGGCCAGCAGCGCGCCCCGTCGCCGTGCAGCAGGCGCGGGCCGGGCACGGCGAGGTCGTCGAGGCGGGCGAGGATGGCGTCGGCGTCGGCGGTAGCCGTCCCGACCGGACCGTCCGGGACCTCCACCAGCACCCGCACCCACGGGCCTGCGCCCGCGCCCGCAAGAGCAAGGGCAAGGGCAAGGGCGTCGGCGATCGACCACACGCCGGGCTCCACCCCGATCCCGGCCGCGCGCAGGGCCGCGACGAGATCGGCGAAGCCGGGCTCGCCGACGTTCACCGACGCGAAGTCGGGCCGCTCCCCCACCGGCAGGTCGGCCCACCGCGTCACCTCGGCCAGCCGCCGCCCCACGTCGCCCGCGCTGATCCACAGCCCCGTCGTCACCCCGACCGGCAGCCCCGGACAGGCGCGCCGCACCGCGGCGACCACCGCACCCACGTCGACCGCACGCAGTGACTGACGGCCGGCCGCATCACGCTGGTGCAGATGGACCGCGACGGCGCCCGCGCCCACCGAGGCCGCCGCCGCGGCGGCCACCTCGTCGGGCGTGACCGGCACCGCCGGATGCTCCGCGCGCGTCTGGCCGCCGTTGAGACACGCCTTGATCCACACCACGCCACCGTAACGCGTGTGCGACAGTGACCCGCATGGATAGCGACGACGTGATGGCCTGGGTCGCCCGCTACGAACGGGTGTGGCGCGACGGCGACGTGGACGGGGTCGCCCGGCTGTTCACCGAGGACGCCCGGTACCGGCGGTCACCGTACGAGAAGTCCGAGGTCGGCCACGCCGCCATCCGCGCGTTCTGGCTGGCGGACGACGGCCAGCCGTTCACGATGACCGCCGAGCCGGTCGCCGTCGAGGGCCGGAACGCCGTGGTGCGGCTGGAGGTGCGGTACGGGGAACCGGAGCCGCAGGACTACCGCGACCTGTGGGTCCTGCGGTTCGCCGACGACGGGCGGGTCGAGGACTTCGAGGAGTGGGCCTACTGGCCCGGCAAGCCGTACACGGCCGCGGCAGACTGACGCGCCGAGGCTACGCGTCGTCACGGATCCTGGGCGACCATGAACCGGTAACCCTCGGCCTCGAACTGGAAGGCCCGCTCGCCCCATTCCCGGGTCGCCAGCGCCCGCGTGACCACTCCCGCCTCCGCATGCCGCCGATGCACCTCCTCGATCGGGAGGGAGGCCGTCAACTGGACGTACACCTCGACCCCCGCGCCCCGGAACGGGCGGGCCTCGGTCGGGAGGAACTCCTCGCCCGCGGTGCCGAGCATGACCCGGGCGTCGCCCAGTCCGACGCAGGCCAACCGGTCGTCGGAGTCGGCCGGGGTGGCGAACACCAGCCGCCACCCCAGCCGTTCGACGAAGAGATCGGCCGCCTTGTACGGGTCGTCGCACGCGAGGATCACCGAGAGCATGACCCGCACGCTAGACCCGGGGTCCGACAAAAACGCCTTACCAGGGAACGACACCGGCGTCGTCGAAGAAGCCGCCGGTCGGGCCGTCGTCGGGCAGCGTCGCCAGCCGGATCCCGATCGCGGCGCCCTGTTCCGCCGTGCGGTAGCCGCGGTGCCCGTTGAGGTCGGTGGCGCAGTAGCCGGGGCAGCCGGCGTTGATGAGGACGTTCGTGCCGGCCAGTTCCCTGGCGTACTGCACGGTCACCGCGTTCAGGTACGTCTTCGACGGCGAGTACGCGAGCGAGATCGGGCCGTTCTCGGCGGCGGGGTCCGTCTGCCGGGTCAGGGAACCCACGCCGCTGGACATGTTCACGATCCGGGGGGACGCCGAGCGGCGCAGCAACGGCAGCATCGCGTTGGTGACGCGGATGGGGCCGTACACGTTGGTCTCCACCGCCGTGCGGACCGCGTCCAGGTTGCCGGCGGTCGGGTCCTGCGGCATGCCACCGGTCACCCCGGCGTTGTTCACCAGCACGTCGAGCCGTCCGAAGCGGTCCTCGAACAGTTTCGCCGCCGCGGCGACGCTGCTCTCGTCCGTCACATCGAGGGCGACGCCGAAGGCGTCGAGGCCCGCGGCCCGCAACTTTCCGACGGCGGCTTCGCGACGCTCCGTGTCGCGGGCGCCGACGCCCACGCTCCACCCGAGCGCGCCGAGCCCCGCCGCGATCTCGTACCCGATGCCCTTGTTCGCGCCGGTCACCAGCGCGATCGTCTGTTCGGTCATGCGACGATCGTGGCGCCGGGCCGGTGACGACTCCAACACCGTCTGGGTGGGCGGCGATACCCTACGGGTATCGGTCCCGGAGTACGGTGGCATCGTGGAGACGCGGGAGTTGCGATACTTCGTCGCCGTTGCGCAAGAACTTCATTTCGGACGCGCTGCGCAGCGCCTCGGCATCGCCCAGCCGCCCCTGTCGCGCGCCATCGCGCAGCTCGAACGGCGGCTCGGTGTCACGCTGCTCGAACGCACGAGCCGGGCCGTCGCGCTGACCGAGGCCGGGCAGGTGCTGCTGCGGGAGGGCCGGGCCGCCCTCGACGCGGTCGACGCCGCCGACCGCCGCACCCGCCGCGCCGCCACCGGCGGTGCCGGCCTGGTGCTCGTCACGAAGGCCGGCGCCTCCAGCGAGCTGCTGGCCAAACTCCTCGACGCGTACGCCGCCGAACCCGGCGCGGTGGCCGTCGACGTGCAGTTGTGCGGGATCGGCGAACAGGAGCGCCTGCTCCGCGACGGGCGCGCCGACGTGGCGCTGCTGCACCACCCGTACGACTCGATGTCCGGGTTCGACACCGAGCTGCTGACCACCGAGGGCCAACTGGCCCTGCTGCCCGCCGGACACCCGCTCACCACGCGGGACAGCCTCCGGATGGCGGACCTCCGCGACGTCCCCGACCTGCCGATGCCCCGGTGGCCCCGCCGCGACGGAACCTATCCGGACGGACCCGGCCCGGAGGTCCGGGACAACACCCAGTTGCTCCAGCTGATCGCGCTCGGTCGCACGCTGGCGGTGCTGCCCGAGTCGGTGCGATCGCACGTGCACGACCGCATCGCGACGGTGCCCGTCACCGACGCCCCGACCGTGACGACGATGATCGCGTGGCCGCCGCACAGCCGGTCCCGGGCGCTGGCGACGCTGGTGCGGACAGCCAGTCGGCTCTGAATCACGCCCGGGGCCACGCCGCCACGAAGCGGTCGAGGAGTTCGGCGAGCATCCCGGCCTCCGCTTCGGTGAACCGGGCCGTGCGCAGCGCCTCGGTGACGGCGTCGCGGCGGGTGGCGTGGACGCCGTCCACCATGGCCCGGCCGGTCGGGGTCAGGCGGATGCGGGTGACGCGGGAGTCGGCCGGGTCGCCGCGACGCTCGACCAGGCCGTCGGCGACGAGCTCGGTGGTGAGGCGGCTGGCCCGGGGCCGGTCGACGCCGATGGCGGCGGCGATCTGGGAGATGGGAAGGCCGTCGGTGGCGTCGTCGAGGGCGTCGAGGTAGCGGAACCGGGCCGCGTCCGCGTTCCTTGCCGTGGCGGCCCGGCGTTGCAGGTGACCCGCCTGTTGGTCGCGTCTCATGCGGACGAGCGCCCGCTCGATCGTCGCGTCCGGCTCCTCCACGGGTGCGACCCTACAGCAGTTGTAACTTGACAACCTTATCCGGAGACGCCTACAACGGTTGTATGAGTACAACTACCGGCCGGCCGATCGGGCATCTGCTGCGCACGCTCGACCGCCTGATCGACGAGCGGTTCGACCGCACCCTCGTGGGACGCGGCGTCACCCGCCGCCAGTGGCAACTGCTCAACGCGCTCGCGGGCGGGCCGGCCACGCTCGACACGCTGACCGCGGCGGTGGCGGCGTTCCTCGACCGGTCCGCCGGCGAGACCGCCCGACCGCACTTCGACCCGCTGGTGGCGGCCGGCATCGTCACCGGATCCGGCGACACCTACGCCCTGACCGCCGCCGGCCGCGCGACGCTCGCGGACCTCGCCGCCGAGGTGGGGACGATCCGCACGGCGACCGTCGCCGGCCTCCCCGACGGCGAGTACGAACGCACCGTCGCCACGCTGCAGACGATGATCGACAACCTGAGTCCCCGGTAGGTCACAGGGACCAGTGCGCCGCCACCTCGTCCGCGATCGCCTCGGCCGCGCGGGCGCCGTCCACCTCGATCACGCGGATGCCCAGCGCCGTCGCGCGGTCCACCGCGTCGGCGGCGAGCAGGCGGTCGCGCTCCAACCGGTGCCGCCGCACCCGGTCCGGGTCCGGGAAGTCGGCGCCGAACGCCACCGCCCGGGGCAGCGCCGCGGCCTGATGCCGGCGCCACTCCTCCGTCGGCGTCAGCACGGTGGTTCGCCGCGCCGGGCCCGGGCCGCGATGCGCCGGTCCTCGTGGCCGCGGGCGTCGTGGTAGTCGCAGTGGTAGTGGACCAGGCCGTGCCGAACGGCGAGCAGTCCGGCGACCGTGGTCTTGCCGGCCCACTGACCACCGCCGATCCAGTACGCGCTCCGGACCGTCGCGTCGTGCGTCCACACTGGACTATTTACGCACCTCGAACCGCAGGTGCGTCACCCGGTCGCCCGCCACGATCCGCGGATCGCCGAGCAGCGCCGGTGGCCCGCCGAACGCGCCGAAGAAGCGCACGCCCGTCCCGAAAACTACCGGCACCAGATCCACCTGGACCTCGTCGACCAGCCCCGCGGCCAGCGCCTGCCCGAGCAGATCCCCACCGGTGAGCGATACGTCCCTGTCACCGGCGGCGGCCTTCGCCTTGGCGATGGCGCTCGCCAACCCGTCGGTGACGAACGTGAACGGTGCCTCCGGGAACGGCCACCCGCTCGGCGGCTCGTGCGTCACCACGAACACCGCGTCACCCACGGCCGGACGGCCGTTCCAGCCGTTCGTGAGGTCGAACAACCGCCGGCCGATCACCGCCACCCCGATCCGCGACCACGTCTCCGCGAGGTAGGCGGCGCTGGCGGCCGACACGTGGAAGACCCGGTCCGGATCGCCACCGTTGAACGGCACGTCGCCGTTGCCGTACCAGTCGAACAGCGGCCCCACCCGATCGTGGTCGTCGGCGATGAAGCCGTCCAACGACACCGTCGCACTCGCGATCACCCTGGCCATGTCGCTCCCTCCTCGTACCCGATTCATCCGGAACGTCGGAGCCGGCGCCCCTGATCGGACCCGGGTGCGGAATCGAGGTGCCGTAAGCTCTGACGTCGGCCCGGCCGGAGAACGTCACCTGCCTGCCGCGCCGCGAGTACGCCCACCGGCGGTACCTCGGGTTGGCTCGCCGATTCGCCGACCGGAGGACTGAGATGGCCCGCACCCAGTTGTACCTGGTCCGCCACGGAGAGCAGGCCCGCGGGCCGGAACAGGGGCTCTCGCCGCTCGGCCGCGAACAGGCCGACCGCCTCGGCCGGCGCCTGAACTCGGTGCCGTTCGCGAACATCCACCACAGCCCGCTCCCCCGCGCGGTCGAGACCGCCGAGATCGTCGCCGACCGGCTCGCGCGGGTGCCCCGCCACGCCTGCGACCACGTCGCCGACCGGACCCCCGTGCCGTCGGCCGGCCGGCGCGACGACTACCCGCCGCGGTGGCACCCCTGGCTCGACGGTGTCCCGGCCGACGAGCGGGACGAGGACGCCGCGGCGCTGCGGGCCGCCGTCGGGCACTTCGGGGTGATCGGCGCGGAGGACCGGCACGAGCTGTTGATCACCCACAACTTCGTGATCGGGTGGTTCGTGCGGCACGTGCTCGACGCGCCGGAATGGCGTTGGATCGGGCTGAACCATGACAACTGCGGCATCACGTCGTGCGGTGGGAGACCGACCGGCCGCCGGTGCTCGTCGCCTACAACGACACCGGCCACCTGGCCGCATAGAGCAGGACCCTGGGCCCGACCGATATCCTCGACCATTGACACCGGACTCTGGAGGTATGACGACATGGGTATCGCGCGGCTACGGGCACTCATCATCGTGGGGGTGCTGTTCCTCGCTGCGGTCGTCGTCATCACCGTCGCTCTCGTCCGCGACAAGCAGGACGACGCGCACGCGGTCGCCAACTGCGGCGACGGCGACGTGCCGGCGAACCTGAAGATGCCCGACAACATGGCGGCCATCAAGCTCAACGTCCTCAACGCGACCGGCTCGCCGGGCGTCGCCGCCCAGGTGGGCGACGGCTTCCGGAGCAACTCGTTCACGGTCGTCAAGGAGGAGACGGCGCCGCCGCCGGCGCTGAACGCCGTCGCCGAACTCCGCTACGGTCCGAAGGTGGTCGGTTCCGCCTGGGTGGTGCGGGCCTACTTCCTCAACAACGCGTCGATGAAGTTCGACATCAACCGGCAGGACGACATCGTCGACGTCGTGATCGGCACGAAGTTCCTCGAACTGGCGTCGTTCACCGACCAGCGGCAGTCGCTGGGCCAGGCCGGCAAGCCCGTCCTCCCGCCCGGCACCTGCGACGCCAACGCCTGAGTCAGGCGTCCCCGAGTTCCCGCAGGTAACCGGCCAACCCCGGGACGGTCGCCAGCACGTCCGGGGCGACGCTGGCGCGGATCAGGTCGGCCTCCTCGTCGCCGCGTTGGCCCTCGAGGATGACGACGACGAAGCCGGGCGGCAGCGCCGCGTGGATGCCGCCCCGGCGGGCGGTCGCGGTCAATTCGAGGCAGACCCGTGCCATGGCCGCGTCGTGGGCCGCGTCGAGGGAATCCAGGGCCTCGTCGTCGTCGGCGCCCGTCAGGAACTCGTCGGTGAGGCGGAGATACCAGGGACGCATGGCCTCGCTCGCGGCGTCGAGGACGTCCCATCGCCACTCGGGCGGAGCGAAGCGGTCGCCCGCCGCGCCCCCCTCGGTGTTGGCGGCCAGCGCCGGCGGCAGGATCTGCGCGCCGTCGTTGTAGAAGAGGTGGAACGCCGCCGCGTACAGCCGCTCGTCCGGGTGCGCCGCGGCCAGGTCGGCCACGGTGCGGCAGCCGGTGTCGTGCCATGCCGTCTCGAACGCGGTCCAGTCCATCGGCGCACGCTAGCGCACGCCCGGCCCACGGCCGCGAACGGCCGTGGGCCCCGACCGCGTCACCGCGGGGTGAGGCGGATGACCGGGTACTCGCGGTCGGACTTGCTCTGGTACTTCGCCATCCGCGGGTTGGCGGCCGTGATGTCGCGCCAGGCGCGGTCGCGGTCGGCGCCGGCGAGGCGGTGCGGCGTCACCGGCAGGGGCTCGCGGCCGGCGAGTTCGATGGACGCCTTGTCGGGGTGCGCCATCAGGTTGGCGTGCCAGTCGGGGTGCTGGCTGCCGCCGCCGGACGCCACCACCAGCCAGGCGTCGGACCCGTCGGAGCCGTCGGCGAACCAGGCGACCGGGGTCTCCCGCGGCTTCCCGCTACGGCGTCCGGTGGTGTTCAGGATCAGGACGTTCATGCCCATCATGGTCCCCTTGCCCTGGCGGACCTTGCGGATCATGCGGCCGTTCGCCTTCTGCTGGAACCACCGCGAGAAAGCGCCGGGCGTGCCGGGCCTGCGCTTGTCGGCCTGCTGGTTCTGGGTCATCTCGCACCTCCGTGTTCGTTGTCCCGAACGCTATGTCCGGCACCGCTTCCGGCACTTCTCGATTCCTGACCGATCAGAGCGCGAACCTTCCGCGCCGGAACGCCGCCATCGGGTACCGGTTGCCGGTGGAGTGGTCGACGACCTCCGACCGCTGGTCGTTCCACGTCCACTGCTTCATCGGCCGCTCACCGGTGACGATCTGGTCGCGGCGCGCCCGGTTCCGGTCCGCGCCGGCGGCCGCCTCGGCGGCGACCGTGAGCCGCCGCCGCAGTTCCGCGAACGCCGCCTGGATGTTCTGCCGCTGGCTGCGCGACGCCGTGGCCACCACGACGAGGCCGGTGGGCCGGTGGGTCAGCCGGGCGCACTGCTCGGACTTGTTGCGGTGCTGGCCGCCCGGCCCGGACCCGCTGAAGACGTCGACGTCGATGTCGTCCCAGGACGGGTCCGCCGGCGCGGCCTCGGTCGCGTCGAGAACGGCGAGCGTCGCAGTGGACGTGTGCCGACGGCCGGCCCGGTCGTTGCGGGGCACGCGCTGGATCCGGTGCGTACCACTGAGATTCTGGATACGCAGGGGCCGGCCGCTGATCGTCACCGTGATCGTCCGTCCATTATGGACGGACGCGGCGCAACCGTTGCGACGCGCGTGCGCGGCGACCGCGCCGGCCAGTTCCGTGGCGAAGTCGAGTGCGTCGTCGCCACCCTCACCCGGCCTGATCTCGACGACGTGTCTGGTGCTGGACATGCTGATGGAGCCCTTTCGGCGGGATGCGGAAGGGCGCACGGAAATGCGGAAGCGAGACGGCGACTGTGCGCACCGCGAGCGGCAGGCTGCCCACGCGGGATCGGGAACGCCGGCTCGCGACCTCAGCGACGGCCGGGCAGGTGCGCGCCAGCCAGCAACGGGGCCACGGGCGCGCACATGGCAACCATGGTGCCCGAAGAAAGCACGCGCGGCGACTAGAATTTCGCGCCATGGGGTCCGCGGTGCGCGCGGCCGTCGGGCGGCTTCCGGCCGCACCCGGCGTGTACCGCTTCCGAGACGCGCGTGGGCGCGCGCTCTACATCGGACGCGCGACCGCGCTGCGCCACCGCGTCGGCTCCTACTGGGCCGACCTGGGCGACCGCCGTCACCTGGAGCGGATGGTGCCGCAGATCGTGCGGGTCGAGGCGCTCGTCTGCGACTCCGTGCACGAGGCGGCGTGGCTGGAACGCAATCTCCTCGAGCGGTCGAGGCCGCGCTGGAACCGGGTCGCCGGCGGTGCCGAGGAGGCGATGTGCATCCGCCTGGAGCACCGGTCCGGCGTGCCGCGGTTGGTGACGGTGCACTGGCCCGTCACCGAGACGGCGGGAACGTTCGGCCCGTATCTGGGTGGGAACCGCACGCGGCTCGCGGTCTCGGCGCTCGACCGGGTGCTTCCGTTGTGGGCCACCGACGACCGGCTCGCCGGCAGCGCCCGGGACCTGGCCCGGGTCCGCGGTGTGGCGGTCGCCGACCGCGAACGCTTCCTGGCGACGGTCACCGCGGTCCTGTGCCGCCGACCCGACGCGGTGCTGACGGTCCGCGATCTCCTTGTGCGCCAACGCGACCGGGCCGCGACCAACCTGGCGTTCGAGCACGCCGCCCGCATCCAGGCGGAGCTCGAGGCCGTCGACTGGATCGTGGCCGAGCAGAAGGTCACCCACCTCACGGCGCGACCCGACGCCGAGGCCTACGGCTGGCACGACGGCCTGCTGGTCGGCTTCCGCTTCCACGCCGGCCGCCTGTGCGACTGGACCCAACGCGTGTGCGGCCCGCGCGCCGCCCGGCCGTACCTCGACCGCACCCCACCGGCGCTGGCGGAGTTCGCCCGCCGCAACGCCGATCTCGGCCGTACGCTGGCCGGCGGCTAATTGATTAGAACCAGGCGAGGCAGTGCGGGGCGCGTTCGGCGCGGAAGAGCGCATCGGCGCGGGCGGCGGCGTCCGGGTGGTGGGCCTGGATGTGCCCGGCCCGCACCAGCAGGCTCGGTGCGGTGCCGCCGAGGTACACCGAGGCCAGGTCGCTCACGTCCAGCGACAGGTCGGGCCGCCGGTCCGTCGGGACGCAGTCGGCCCGGCCGTCGCGGACGGTCAGCAGGTAGCGGGCCCGCTCGCCGAGGAACGGGTCCTCGACGTCCAGAACGAGGTCGCCGTCGGCGAACCAGCCGCGGGCGGTCAGCGCACGCGGGACGTCCAGCAGCCGCACCCAGAGCCAATCGGTGTCGTCGGTCACCTGCGCGCCACGGAAGTCCGCGAGCTGCCAACGCAGCGGGTGATCGGGCGCGACGTGCTTGAACGACACCTGGGAGACCAGGTCGTGCCCGAGCACGAACCGGGTCAGCGCCGTGTCGACGGCGTCGTCGAAGGCGATGATCTCGTCGACGACCAGGGTGTCGGGATCCTCGATCGAGTAGCAGGCGTACCCGTCCGGAACGCCGTCGGCGTCCCGGTGGACGGCGAGGTAGCGCGGCGCCGGCGCGACCGGCGGCCGCCCGGCTCCCTTGGCCCACCAACGGTGCGGCCGCGACAGCGCACCGGGTTGCGCCCGCCGGTACCGGTCGTAGACGTCTTCCAGAAGCTTGTCGCACTCGGACCGCCGCAGCACCTCGACGGTGCCGCTGTCGGCCGGTCCGGTCGCCCGGGGAACGGCGAGGGCGGCCCGGTGCCGCGTCACCGTCAGCCGGGTGGTGTAGGTCGCCGGACCGTAGCCGAACCGGCGGTAGATCAGCGCCTCGGAGGCCAGCAGCACGGACAGGAACTCCCCGCGCTCCCGGAGGTCGGCGAGCTGACGCCGCATCATCGCGTTGAGCACACCCTGGCGCCGGTGCGACGGCAGGACACCGACGACGGTGATTCCGGCTGCGGGTACGACGACCCGGCCGGGCAGCGTGAGCTCGAACGAGTACGCGCCGGCGGTGCCGACGGGACGGCCGTCCGCCGTCACGGCGAACAGGTTGCGGTCCATCTCGAGCGCCGCCCACCAGACGCCTTCCCGGGCGTTCGGCGTCTCCGGGAACCGCCCGAACGCGGCGTGGACGGTGTCGACGAAGACGTCGAACTCCTCGTCGGTGGTGGGCCGGATGTCCATCGCTGGTCTGGTGTGGGGGGACGGCGACGCGGTCACCGCCGGATCGTAGCGTTACTGTCCGGGCATGGCCCGGTGGATTTCGAACCCTGACCGTGACGCCGGCTGGACCTGCCGGCCGGCGCCGGCCGGGGTGCTGGACTTCCACCGGTCGCTGCCCGGGTACGCGCCGACACCGTTCGTTCCGCTGCCCGGGCCCAACGGAACGCGCCTGTTCGCCAAGGACGAGTCGAACCGGCTCGGGTTGCCGGCGTTCAAGGCGCTCGGCGCGTCGTGGGCCGTGCACCGGACGCTGCGGGAGCGCGCACCCACCGGCCCGGTCACGATCGTCACCGCGACCGACGGCAACCACGGCCGCGCCGTCGCGCGGTTCGCGCGGGGGTTCGGCCACCGCGCGTCCATCTTCGTTCCGGACGGCGTGCATCCCGCCGCCGTCCAGGCGATCCGGGACGAGGGCGCAACCGTGACGCACGTCGCCGGTGACTACGACGCGGCGGTGCGGGCCGCGTCCCGGGTCACCGACGGGATTCTCGTGCAGGACATGGCCTGGGACGGCTACGAGGAGATCCCGGGCTGGATCGTCGACGGATACACGACACTGTTCGCCGAGATCGACGACCAGTTGCAGGGGCGGCCCGACCTCGTCGTGGTCCCGGCCGGGGTGGGATCGTTGCTGCAGGCGGCGCTCACCCACTACCGGCGTGCGGACGCGGCGCCCGGTACCGCCGTGGTCAGCGTCGAACCGGCGACGGCGGCGTGCGTGCTGGCGAGCGTCGCCGCCGGCCGTCCCACGACGATCCCGACCGGGACGACCATCATGGCCGGACTCAACTGCGGCACCATCTCCTCGCTCGCGTGGCCCCACATCCGGCCCGGCCTCGACGGGTGCGTCGCCGTCGACGACACCGAGGTGGCCGACGCCGCCCGCCGGCTGGCCGCGAACGGCGTCGACGCCGGCCCGTGCGGCGCCGCCCCGCTGGCCGCGCTGGACGCCATCGAACCCGCCGGCACGGTCGTGCTCCTCGTCACCGAGGGAAGCGCGGCCAACCCGGCCTGAGCGCCGACCGTCAGCGGCGGCCGACCCAGACCATGCGGGTGGCGCGGACGACCAGGTCGTCGCGGTCGTTCGCGGTCGCGGCCAGGGTGTCGAGGGCGGCCAGGTCGTCGGCGCTCAGGGTGTCCTCCAGGCGGTGGCGCATGCGCTGCATGGTCACCTGGGCGTAGCGGCGGGCCTTCGCGGGCAGCGGCGGGCGCAGTTCGAGGTCGAAGCGGCGCTCGCCGTCGAGCGTGAATCCGGCGGACGTGAGGCGGGCGCCCCAGTCCAGACCCATGTGCATGCCGGCCTCGCGGCGCAGGCGGTCGAGTTCGGCGTGGCAGCGGTCCTCCAGGGCGACGCCGGCGGGGTCGGTGAGGAAGCGCGGGAACGAGTCCAGCTCGGTGATCATGAAGGCGCCGCCGGGGCGGAGCGTGTCGCGCACCTGGGCGAGCGTGCGGTCGACGTCGGCCATGTGGTGCATCGACGCCGAGGCCCACACGAGGTCGGCCGGGCCGAGGTCGGGCCAGGCCCCGTCGAGGTCCGCGCGGACGGTGCGGACGCGGTCGGCGACGCCGGCCTCGGTGGCGCGGTGGCGCAGGTGGGCCAGCAGGTCCTCGTCGAGGTCGACGGCGGTCACCTCGGCGTCGGGCAGGTGACGGGCGAGGGCGAGCGCGCCGGTGCCGCTGCCCGCGCCGAGGTCGATGATGCGCGGGTGGTCCGGCACCAGCGACGCGGCCCAGGCGATGAGCTCGCGGTGGTGGTCGTCGAGGACGTCGGCGTCGAGGTCGAGCATCTCGGCCATCTGGCCGGATCCCGGGTGGTGATGGTGGTGTGCCATGCCACGACGCTAGCGCCTCCTTGCGTCTACGACATAGTCTCTTGCGTATGACGCAAGACGGCGAACTCGACTCGCTGGTCCGCCAGCGCATCCGGAGCCTGCGGGTGGCCCGCAACTGGTCGCTGGACGAGCTCGCCGCGCGCAGCTACCTCAGCCCGTCCACCCTCAGCCGGATCGAGACCGGCCACCGCCGGATCGCCCTCGACCAGCTCGCCCCGATCGCGCGCGCGCTGGGCACGACGCTCGACCAGCTCGTCGAGTCCGGCCGCGACGAGGACGTGGTGATCCGCCCGCACCGCGACGAGACGCGCGGCATCACCACCTGGCTGCTGTCGCGCGAGGGCGCACCGGCGGGCATGACCGTGGCGAAACTGCGGGTGACCCGCGCCGTGCCCGCCGACCTGCGGGTGCACCCGGGGCGCGACTGGTTCACCGTGCTCTCCGGCACCGTCGTGCTCCGCCTGGCCGAGCGCACCATCCTGGTCCGCGCCGGCGAGGCCGCCGAGTTCTCGACGATGGTGCCGCACGCGTTCGGCGTCACCGGCGGCCCGGCCGAGATCCTCTGCATCCTCGACCACGACGGCGAGCGGACCCACCTCGGGCCGGGCTCAGCCCCGTAGTGCCGGGATCGGACCGAGGAGCTCGATGCCGTTGCGCGACGCGATCTCCAGCACGGTCGCCATGTCGGGCGGGCCGGCAGCGGCGGCCGCCGCCACCGCGCGGCTGAAGCCCTCCATCGGCGCGCCCGGCGCGTGCACGGAGAACGCGACGGCCGGCCGGTCGGACTCGTTGCGGACCGCGTGCGGCACGTTGCCGGCCAGCGGGACGGCGTCGCCCGCCCGGGCGGTCACGCGGCGCACACCCGCATCGCCCTCGTCGATGTAGAACGTGAACTCGCCGTCGAGCACGCGGTAGATCTCGCCGGGCGCGTGGCGGTGCATGACCGGCGGGCCGCCGCCCGGATGCATCGTGATCTCGACGGCGAACAGCGCGCCGCCGGTCTCGTCGGAGCCGGCCAGGATGGTGATCTCGTCGGTTCCCATGAGCAGCCGCTCGCATCCGGCCCGATCGACAGGTAGCTTGTCCATGTCTCCGAAAGTAGACAGGCAGCTTGTCCATTGTCAAGGACGGAGTCCGATGTCGCGTCGCACGCCGATCACCGACGGCCGGCCCCGGCCGGACAATCTCGCCGTCCTCCTGCGCGAGGTCTTCGTGGCCCTGAACGACCGCGCGCTCGCCCGCCTCGCCGAACGCGGGCACGGCGTGGTGCGGGCCGCGCACAGCGCCGTCTTCCAGTACCTCGACGACACCGGCACCACCGTCAGCACGCTCGCCGAACGGGCACAGGTCACCAAGCAGGCGATGGCGGAACTGGTCGCCCATCTGGAGACGCACGGATACGTCGTCCGCGAGCCCGACCCGGCCGACCGCCGGGCCAAGCTCGTCATGCCGACCGCGCGCGGCCGCGAGGTGGTCGCGATCGCCCAGCAACTGGTGCCGGAGATGGACGCGGTGATCGCCGGCTGGCTCGGCGCCGGCCGCGCGAAGGACCTGCGCGCCGACCTGGAGAAGCTGCGCGCCCACCTGCTGAGTACGGGGACTCAGGTGTGGCGTCCCCCGCCGCCGTAGGTTCTCCGTATGGCATCGAAGGTTCTCGGTGGGCTGGCCGTCGCCGTGTTGTCGGCCGCGGCGTGGTTCGGGTGGATGGGCTGGGACACGGAGTACGACGTCGATCCGGTGACGCAGTCCGCCAGCGGCCCCTACCAGGCGTGGCAGGTGATCGGGTGCGGCGTCACGTTGCTGGTGCTGCTCGTCGGCGCGCTCCTGCTGGGCGTCACCGCGCCCGTTGCCTGCGTGGCCATCACCGTGCCGTTCACCGCGGCCTGGACCACGACGGCGGCCGCCACCGACGACTCCGGCCTGTTCGTGGTGGGTGCGGTGCTGGTGTTCCTCGGCCTGGCCGCGGCGACGACGGTGGTCTCGGCGGTGACGGTGGCGCTGCGGCGAAGCTGACGCCCGTCCGGCCGTCGCGTGCCACGATCGGGTCATGACCAGGACCAGATCGGTCGGGTGCTACGGGGGTCATGTGCCCGATCGTCCGGATCCGGAGCGCGAGATCTGGGTCTACGACAGGGCGTTGTCGCTGCTGCTGGGCGAGGTGATCGGCACGGTGGAACGGTTGCCGACGGAGCGGCAGCCGGCGTGGTGGGCCACCCACGTGGAGGACCTGCGGGTGCAGGCCACGGTCAGCGACCTGTACTTCGACCTCACCGACGAACTGGACGCCCACCACCACGACGAGTTCGCCCGCCTGCTGGAGGAGGCCGCCGAGCGCCTGCGGCACCGCGGCGGCGAACCCGACGACCCGGAACCGGTTGCCGAACTCGGCCACGCGCTGGCGGACCTCATCCGGGGAACCCTTCCGGAACCACCCGCCGGGACGCTGTGGTTCTACGGCGCACCCGGCGGCCGCTCGACCATTCCGCCCGTGTAGTCACGACGCGTACGGTGGCAGGCCCGCCGGAGCCCACCCTCTCAGGTGGCCGTGAAGATCACCGCTCGGCCGGCGGCGGCCGCCCGGCCGTAGAAGTCGCGGACGTCGACGAAGTTCTCCCAGGTGTACGTGAAGTCCTCGTCGTCGCCGGCGCCGACGTACTCGGGATCGTCGATCGCGTCGAACCGGGTGCGCAGCCAGGCCTGGTCGATGCCGCGCAGCGCCACGGCCACGTCACGCACCTCGGACGCGCCGACGTGCACCACGTAGCAGTCCTCGTGCAGGTGCCGTCCACCGAGGACGGTGTGGTTCAGCGGGTACTCACCCGCGTCCGGGTACAGCGTGCCGTCGGTGAGGCAGCGGTGCATCGCGTCCCACGCCTTGTCGGTGTCGACCGTCAACCGGTCGTCGTCCCACGACTCCTCGAGTTCCTCGACGATCTCGCCGACCGCGTCGTCGTCGCCGTCGGCGGCCAGCAGCGCCCGTTCCTGCTTCGCGGTGATCGCGAAGTGCACACCCAACATGTCTTGCGATCCTACGGACCGGTGACGCCGCCCCGGTGGAACCACGGTCACCGGCAGCCGCACCGTGTCGGGTGATCCGCGAAAGGCGGGTCCGGTCGGCCCATGGGCCGACCCGGTTGCGAGACGGTAGAAATTCCTCTGTTGTTCCCGATCGCGACGGGGACCCGCTCCCCATTCCCGTCACCCGAGGACACGCCACATGCGCAGAGCACTCATCGTCACCGCCCTCGCCGCCACGCTCACGGCGGTCGCACCGGCCGCCGCCGGCCAGGCCGCGGCCACCGATCCGGCACCGTCCGGGTCGGCCGCGGCGTCGAGTTCCGCGCCGGTGACCCCGGGCGACCAGCTCACCGGCCTCGGCACCCTCGGCGACTTCGGCACGCCCACCGCCTACCTGGCCGCGGCCGGCACCCGCTGGGGCGCGGCCGGCGCGTTCACGATCACCTACCCGGACGGCACCTACGCCATCGGCCGCTCGACCTGCCTCTCGGTCGACGGCAACGTCGCGTTCCTGACCGGGAAGATCGACCTGTCCGGCGGGCCGCGCCGCACCGCGAACGCGTGGACCAGGGGCAGCTACCTCGTGATCGGCGTCGAGGACAACGGCAACGGCCGCCCGGGCGAGACCCCGGACCGGCTGAACTTCTCCCCCGGCAAGACCGCCGACCCCGGCTGCGGCTGGAACGGCCAGGCCACGCCCGACTTCATGATCGTGCGCGGCAACTACCGCATCGTCGACGGCGCCGCCTGAGAGACCTGCGCGGCACCGAACACCCAGCCCGACGTCTGCGCGATGAAGTCGGTCGGGAAACCGGCCTCGAACGGGGCCGCCGCCTCCAGCCGCGCGCACTCCTCCGGCGCGAGGTCGACGGCGAGGGCACCGAGGTTGTCGCGCAGTTGGTCGACGCGGCGGGCACCGACGATCGGGTGGATCGCCGGCGAGCGGGTCATGGTCCAGGCGATCGCCACCCGGGCCGGTGTCACGGCCCGCTCGTCGGCGATCTCCCGCACCGCCCGCGCGACGGCGTGCGCCCGCGCGTCGACCGAACCCGGGTCGAGCCGGACCCCGGCCGGCGCCGCCCCGCCGCCGCTGTACTTGCCGGACAGCACCCCGCCGGCCAGCGGGCTCCAGACGGTGACGCCGAGGCCGAGCGCCTCGGCCATCGGGAGCAGGTCCCGTTCGACGTCGCGCTGCAGCAGGTTGTACGGCACCTGGAGGGCGACGAACGGGCTCCAGTCGCGCAGCGCCGCCATCGTGTTGGCCCGGGACACGACCCAGGCGGGGGTGTCGGAGACGCCGACGTAGAGGATCTTGCCGGCGCGTACGGCGTCGTCGAGGGCGCGCATGGTCTCCTCGATCGGCGTGGCGCGGTCCCACATGTGTACCCAGTACAGGTCCAGGTGGTCGGTGCGCAGCCGGCGGAGGCTGGTCTCGAGGGAGGCCCGCAGGTTCTTGCGGGCGTTGCCCGCCGCGTTCGGATCGGCGCGGTTGCGGGAGACGGTGTACTTGCTGCCGAGGACGAAGGAGTCCCGGCGACCGGCGAGCAGCTCACCGAGGAACTCCTCGCTGGCGCCGTCGCGGTAGTTGATGGCGGTGTCGATCGTGTTGCCGCCCGCCTCGGCGTAGGCGTCGAGGATGCGTCGGCACTCGTCGATGGGCGCGCCGACGCCGCCCTGCTCCCCGAACGTCATCGCGCCGAGGATCAGGTCGGACACGCGCAGCCCGCTGGTGCCCAGCGTCCGGTATCTCATGCGTCGACCATACACCGCGTCCATACACAGTGTATGGTGAGCGCCATGCCGGATCCGCGTGGTGCCCGCCCGGGAGACGCCGACCTCCGCGAACGCGTCCTCGACGCCACCCGGCAGCTGCTCGACGGGCGCCGTTTCGACGCGCTCAGCGTGGCCGACATCATCGCGGCGGCCGGCGTCTCCCGGGCGAGCTTCTACTTCTACTTCCCGAACAAGCAGGCCGTGCTGGCCGAGCTCGTCCGGCGTGCGGTCAGCGGTGGGCAGGAGGCGGCCCGGCCGTGGATCGCGACGGTGACCGACCCGGTCGACGCGCTGCGGCTGGGCATCGAGGCCGGCGCCGCGCTGTGGCGCGCCAACGCGGGCGTCCTCGTCGCGATCGTCGACAACCAGGGCACCGACGACCAGCTCCGCCGGCTGTGGCACGACCAGATGCAGACGTTCACCGACGCCACCGTCGCCCGCATCCGGGCCGATCCCGAACTCGTGGGTCGGCTCGACGGCCGGGACATCCCGGCCGTCGCCGCGTCACTGACCTGGCTGGGCGAGCGGCTGTACTACCTCGCCGCCGCCGACGTGCCGCCCTTCGACGACCCGGAGACGCTCGTCGACACGCTGCTCCACGCGTGGACCCGCATCCTCTACACGCCCTGAAGGACGCGCTCCCAGTCGACCGTGCGGGCCCAGTCCCCGTAGCTGTGCCAGGCCACCTCGGGATACCGGGCGCGCAGGCCCGCGACGTCGAGGAAGTCGGTGTTCTCCTCGAACCGCTGGAACATGTCGGCGATCTCGTCGCCGGCCCACTGCCGCACCTGGTCGAGTGGCAGTTGGACGTACGGGACGGCACGGCCGAGCACGTCGCTCAGGATCCGGGCCGCCTGCTCGCCCGTCACCCGGTCCGACGCCACGTCGATCCGCTCGCCGACGAACCGGTCCGGGTGCTCGATCGCGTGCACGGCGAGGCCGGCGATGTCGCGCACGGTCACCTGGTCGAGCGGCTTGCCGGCGGTGAGCGGGTTGGCCAGCACGCCGTCGCCGAGGCGGCTGAACCCGAGGTTGAGCGCGTTCTCCATGAAGTACACGGGCCCGAGGACGGTCGCCCGGACGTCGCGCCCGCGGAGATACGCCTCGATGACCTGCTTGCTGTCGGCGTGGCCGATGTCCGTCGAAACGTCGCGGTCCGCGCCGCGCACGGACGAGTGGACGAGGTGTGCGCCGGCCAGCGCCGCCGCGTCCACGATCGATCGTCCCTGGGCGATCTCCCCGTCCTGCCCGGTGTCGCCGAACGGAACCGACAGCCCGAAGACCGCGTCGACGCCCTTCGCCGCCGCCCCGAGCGCCGCGGTGTCGACCAGCTCGCCGGCGACGAGCCGGACGCCGGCCCGCGACAACGCCAGCGCCCGCGGCGACTCCGGCGACCGCACGTACGCGGTGACCTCGTGCCCGCGGTCGAGCAGCAGGTCGGCGACGGCGCCGCCCTGCCTGCCGGTGGCTCCGATGACGAGAACCGTGGCCATACACAACTCCTTGATAGAGGTGGACAACGTGCAAGGCAGACGATTCTCTGGCCTCAACCTCTGTTGAGGTCAAGCGCTAGGGTCGACGCATGCCGAGGGCCCGCACCACGTTCCACGAACTCACCGTCGGCCAGGTCGCCGACCGCAGCGGCGTCGCCGTCTCCGCCCTGCACTTCTACGAGCGCAACGGCCTCATCCGCAGCACCCGCACGGCGAGCAACCAGCGCCGGTACAGCCGCGACACGCTGCGCCGGGTCGCGTTCATCCGGGCCTCGCAGCACGTCGGCATCTCGCTGGCGACGATCCGCGCGGCGCTCGACCGGCTGCCGAGCGAACGCACGCCGACCCGCGACGACTGGGCCAGCCTGTCGGCGACCTGGCGCTCCGAACTCGACGCGCGCATCGCCCACCTGCAGGCGCTCCGCGACGACCTGACCGACTGCATCGGCTGCGGCTGCCTGTCCCTGCGGGTCTGTCACCTCACCAACCCCCGCGACGTCCTGGGCCGCGACGGCCCGGGCGCCCGCCGCCTGCCGGCGCCGGCGGTGGAGACGTGAGCGCCCAGATCCCGGACGAGCTCCGGTATCGGGGACGGCTGTTCGCGCTGACCGCGGCCGAGGGCGTCGGCGGCTTCGACCCGGCCGAACACGGCCTGACCCCGCGCCCGGCGAGCACGGCGTGCTGGCGCGGCACGGTCTGCCGCTACCGTCTCCGCTACCGGCAACTGCTGCTCGACCGGCTCGACCTGGCCACCGACGACCCGCCACCCCCGCTGGCGGGCGCCGAACCCCGGGCCGGTCGCTACGACTGGCGCTACCGCGACCTCGGCCTGCCGGTCCCGTTCACCGGACGCATGCTCGTCGGCCGCGGCGACGTCGACGGCACCCCGTACCTCAACATGGGGTTCTGGCCGGCGTGGATGTACGCCGAGGCGCACGAGCTCACGTTCACCGACGGCACGTTGACCGGCGCGCGCGACGTCTCCGACGACCTGGCCGCCGTCCGCGACACCATCGCCGAAGCCGGGCCCGGCGCCGGGGAATCCAGCAGCGACTGGATCGCCCGCACGTTCTCGTTGACGTTCGCCTACAGCTGGCCCGGACTACTCTCCGGTGGTGACCCATCTGCTGAGTCGTGAGCAGGCCCGCCGGATCGCGGTCCGGGCGCAGTACCTGAGCAGGGAGCGGCCGGCCGGCCTGCTCGACCTGGTGCGGCAGCTGACCCTGCTGCAGGTCGACCTCACCCAGGCCGTGGCGCCCAGCGCCGACCTGGTGGCGTGGAGCCGGCTCGGCGCGGCGTACTCGCCGAAGGACCTGGAGGCGGCGCTGGGCAACCAGGCGCTCGTGGAGTTGCAGGCGCTGATCCGGCCGGCCGAGGACATCGCGCTGTACCGGGCCGACATGGCCGCCTGGGACGAGCGCAACGGGATGCTGGGCGGCTGGCGCGAGTCGAACCGGAACTGGGTGGCCGCCAACCGGGGCTGCCGGCTCGACATCCTCAGCCTGCTGCGCACCGACGGTCCCCTGCCGGCGCGGGAGATCCCGGACACGTGCGAGGTGTCCTGGCGGTCCAGCGGCTGGACCAACAACCGCAACGTGTTGAAAATGCTGGAGTTCATGGAGGTCCGCGGCGAAGTCGCGGTGGTCGGTCGGCAGGGCGGCCGGGACCGCCTGTGGGACCTCGCCGAGCGCGCCTATCCCGACGACGACGTGGTGCCCGCCGCCGAGGCGGCGGTGACCCGGGCCGAGCGGCGCCTGCGGTCGCTGGGCATCGCCCGCGAGCGCGGGCCGGAGTGCCCGATCGAACCGCAGGACGTCGGCAAGGTCGGCGAGCCCGCCGTCGTCGACGGGGTGAAGGGCACCTGGCGGGTCGACCCCGCACAGCTCGACCAGCCGTTCGCCGGGCGGGCCGCGCTGCTGTCGCCCATCGACCGGTTGGTGTACGACCGCAAGCGGATGGTCGAGATCTTCGAGTTCGACTACCAGCTGGAGATGTACAAGCCGGCCGCCAAGCGCCGCTGGGGCTACTACGCGCTGCCGATCCTCTACGGCGACCGCCTCGTCGGCAAGGTCGACGCCACCGCCGACCGCCCGGCCGGGGTGCTGCGCGTCGACGCCGTCCACCGCGACGTCCCGTTCACGAAGGCGATGACCTCCGCGGTCGACCGCGAGATCCGGTCGCTGGCGACGTTCCTCGGCCTGAAACCGACAATGCCGTAGCGCCGTTATTTCGGATCCGTATATTCTGGATCCGTGAAGAACGGATCCGTAATACTTGAGCTGCAGCGGGCGACACACGCCACGCTGCAGCGGTTGGCCGCCGACCTGGCCGGGCTCGGGCTCGCCGCGTCGGACATCAACGCGCTCGGCAACCTCGCCGACGGCACCGCGCGCACCGTCTCGGAGCTCGGCACCGCGGTCGGCACGAAACCGGCGACGATGACGGGCGTCCTCGACCGGCTGGAGGGCCGCGGCCTGATCACCCGGGCGGCGCGCCCGGGCGACCGCCGGGCCGTCGTCGTCCAACTGACGCGGGACGGGGTGAAGGCCGCCACGCAGGTCCGGCGGGCCATGGACGACCTGGAACGGCGGGCGCTCGCCGACCTGCCGGCCGGCACCCTCGACGGCGCCCGTGCGGTGCTGCGCGCCCTGGCGGAGGTGGAGTGATGGCCTTCGACGACCTGCTGGCCGAGGTGATGTCGACGGCCGACCGGTTCGGACACCGGCAGCACATCCACCTGACCTGGCTCGCCGTGCGCCGGTACGGCACCGGTGCGGCGGTCACGCTGGTCAGCGACGGCATCCGGCGCACCGCCCGGTACGCCGGCGCGCCGCAGAAGTACCACGCGACGGTCAGCCGGGCGTGGGTCGAGCTCGTCGGCTACCACGCGGCCGAACACACCGGCGACGACTTCGACGCGTTCGTCGACGGCAACCCGGCGCTGCTCGACAAGCGGCTGCTGACCCGGTTCTACCGGTCGTCGACGCTCGCCGCGCCGGAGGCGAAGGCGGGCTGGGTCGAGCCGGATCTCCGACCCATCCCCGGTTAGGCTCCGTCCCACCAGCGGAGGACCCGCAGTGCCCGGAGGGTGTTCCAGCGGCTCGGCTCCCCCACCCCGGCGTCGAACGGGAAGTGGACGCGGCCGGGGTGCACGCGGTCGAGCTGCCAGCGCCCGTCGGGCTGCTGCTTGGCTCGCACGAGGTCGACCGCGTCCGCCAGGCGGGGATCCCGCGGCCCGCCCGCGCGGCGGAAGTGGTCGAGCGCGCGCAGCACGTCGTAGTGCCAGTAGTACGGGAACGCGAAGTCGAGGTAGGCCTCGTCGACGACCGCGCCGGTGCTGCGGCGGCGGAACAGGGCGCGCTCCAGCAGGTACTCCTCCCCGCTACGGCGGGCCGTGCGGAGATCGTCGGACGCGCCCACCGTCCGCTCGTATTCGAGCAGGCCGTCGAGCACGCACAGCGTCGTGTCGAACGAGGACCGGACCGACCCGAACTCCGCCTCGCAGTTCCAGCCGCCGTCGGGCAGGCGCTCGGCGAGGAGCCGGTCGACGATCGGCGCGATGTCCACCCCGAAGTAGGCGCCGGCCTCGACGGTGCGTCCGTTGATGCACGGCTCGACCTCGCCGTCGAAGTAGCGCTGGCCGTCGTGGTCCCACGTCGCGTTCGCGCCGATGAGCGCGACCGCCCGGCGGGCCGGCCCGCACGCCGGGTCGAGGCCGAGGATCTGCAGCGTCTGCAGGACGTGCATCGTCGTCGTCCACGGCTGGCCCGGCTCGTCGCGCGGGTGGTCCGCCGGGAACAGGCTGCCGCCGTCCCACTGTCCGTCCGGATCCTCGAGGGCGAGGAGCCGGGCACCCCAGCCCTCGTGCTCGACGCGGGCCCGCTCGGCGGCGACCGCGTCGGGCGACGCGTCGGCCAGGTCACGCAGCACCTGCCACCGGATGGCGGGATCCGAGTCGAGCAGCCAGTCGACGACGTCCATCGCCGCAGACTACCGATGGCCGCCTACCGATGGGCCGCGAAGATGCGGTCGTAGATGCGGTCGATGACGTCGTTCTTCGCCAGGCTGTAATCGCCCGGCCGGTCGACGGTCTCCCCCGCGATCCGCCGCTTGGCTGCCGCGTACCGGTCGCGGTCGTCGGGATGCTCGCGCAGCCAGTCACGGAAAAG
Source organism: Virgisporangium aurantiacum (assembly GCF_016863635.1). Lineage (GTDB taxonomy): Bacteria > Actinomycetota > Actinomycetes > Mycobacteriales > Micromonosporaceae > Virgisporangium > Virgisporangium aurantiacum. Next base: position 129,204 of record NZ_BOPG01000025.1, read on the forward strand.
CTTGTGGCGGACGGGTTCCGGCGCGTCGTGCGGCCAGACGTGCAGGTTGACGTCGGCGGTCTCGCTGACGAGCATCCGGTGGCCGTACCACCACGGTTCGCGGAGCACCAGGCGGTAGCCGATCCCCTCCAGCGCCGGCAGGTACCGGGACTCGTCGGCGGTGTCGTCGAGGAGCAGGTCGATGTCGATGATGGGCTTGGCCGCGAGGCCCGGCACCGCGGTCGAGCCGACGTGCTCGATCGCGTGCACCCCGCGTCCGATGTGGGCCGTGAGGTGCGCCGCGGCCGCGGCGAACCGATCGGCCCAGCCCGGGTCGTATTCTTCGATGACGATGGCCGCCCACCGTTCCGGCGGCTCGCCGACCAACCCGGCGCCCAGCTGTTCGGGGTTGGCGTGGAAGCGCTCGCGCACCTCCGGCGGAAACTGTTCCAACTCGACCTCCCGATCGGAGCAAAGTCGGCGAGCCTACGGTCTTACGGCGGCTCCCGCCAGTGGTCGCCGAACAGTTCCCACAGGCGCGGGTAGGCGAGGGCGAGCTGGGCGGTGTCGAGGCCGGCCGCGTGGGACGAGCGGTACTTGGCGGTACCGAAGGGCTTCCGTCGTAAGTTACTTTTAGGTAACCTCGGCGACGCACACTCCGCAGGCCTGCGCACCACCCGGACGTCCGCCCACCCCGTCCCGTCGCGACACCACGCCCTTCAGGAGGAATCGTGGGTCCACTGCGCCGATCCACCATGCTCGCCGCGGCCGCCGTGCTCGGTGCCGTCACCGCTGTCGCGGTGCCGGCCGCCGCGCAGGCCGCGCCGATCGCGGTCGACTTCAACAATGTCACCGGCACCACCCACCTGGCCAAGCCGAACGTCGACGTCGCCGTTCCGACGTCGGTCGTGAAGACCCAGGTGGACCTCGACACCAAGACGCTCACCGGCAGCGCCGCCCTGGCGCCGCTCACCGCGAAACTCAACCTGGCCAGCCTGATCGGGGTCACGTCGACGGTGAAGGTGGTGTCGACGGGTCCGCTCACCGGCACGATCGACCTCGCCGCGTCGAAGCTGACGACGACCACGACGTTCGTCCTCGAGGTGACCAACGTGCACCTCGACGCCGCACCGGGCATCAACCTCGTCCCGAAGGGCTGCCGGACCAGCCGGGCGACCACGCTGACCCTGCGGAACACGACCCCGGTCGACATCTTCCAGCCGATCACCACCCAGGGTACGTACACGATCCCGTCGTTCACCCGCTGCGGCGTGCTGACGCCGTTGCTGTCGCTGCTCCTGTCCGGGCCGAACAACACGATGACGCTCGTGCTGAAGTAGGCGCATGGCGGAAAACGAGCTGACCGGCGGTGGGCGGACGAGCGTCCACCGCCGGGGCGACGTGGTGGTCCGGGACGCCGGGCCGTGGACGCCGGCCGTGCACACGCTCCTGCGTCACCTGGAAGGCAAGGACTTCGCCGGTGCGCCGCGCCTCGTCGGCACCGGCATGGACCGTGGCCGGGAGACGCTCACCTTCATCGAGGGCACCTTCACCCAGCCCGGTCCGTGGAGCCTCGACGGGGCCGCGGGCGTCGGCGCGCTGCTCAGGGACCTGCACGACGCCACCGCCGACTACGAGCCGCCGCCGGGCGCGGTGTGGTTCCCGTGGCACGGCCGCGACCTCGGCGGGCCGCACCGGGTGATCGGGCACTGCGACGTGGCGCCGTGGAACATCGTGGCCCGCGGCGGATTGCCGGTCGCGCTCATCGACTGGGAGACCGCCGGACCGGTCGACCCGATCGTCGAACTGGCGCAGGCCGCCTGGCTCAACGCCAAACTCCACGACGACGTCGTCGCCGGCCTGGAAGGGTTGCCGCCGCTGGCGGACCGCGCCGCGCACCTGCGCGCGATCGTCGACGGCTACGGGCTTCCGGCCGCACGGCGGCGGGGGTTCGTCGACCGCATCATCGAGTTCGTCGTGTGCGACACGGCCGGCCAGGCCGACGAGGCCGGTGTCACCCCGGAACTCACCAGCCATCCGGACGCGCTGTGGGGAATGGCGTGGCGGGCCCGGGCCGGCGCGTGGATCGTCCGCAACCGCCGCGTCCTCGACAACGCGATGTGATCGCGGGGCGCGGCTACACCGCGGGGAACGCCACGTGGATCGCAAGACCTCCGCCGGGACGCGCGTGCGCGCTGACGCCGGCACCGTGTGCGGTCGCGATCGCCCGGACGATCGACAGGCCCAGGCCGTGGTGACCGTCGTCGGCGGTGCGTTGCAGCCGCTGGAACGGCTCGAACAGCCGGTCGACCTGGGCCGGCGGCACCACCTGGCCGGTGTTGGCCACCGACAGCACCACCTGGCCGACCTTGCGGCGCACGCCGATCTCGACGGTGCCGCCGGGGACGTTGTAGTGGATGGCGTTGTCGCAGAGGTTCGCCAGCAACCGGGCCAGCAGCACCTCGTCACCGGTGATCCGCTGCGGACGGAGCGTGCGCACCACGCGGAGGCCGCGCCGCTCGACGTCGGGTTCCCGGTCGTGCAGGGCCTGTTCGATCAGCTTGCCGAGGTCGACCCAGCCGTCGGGGGCGCGGGCGTGCTCGCTGCTCGTCAACGTCAGCAACGATTCGAGCAGCTGGCCACGCCGTTCGCTGACGACGAGCAGCCGCTCGAAGTTGGCCCGGAACGACGCGAGGTCGGCGTCCGGATCGATGAGCGGCTCCTCCAGGAGGGCGCGTTCGATGGTCAGCGGGGTCCGCAGTTCGTGGGCGGCGTTGGCGACGAAGCGTTTGTGCGCGTCGAGCGCGGTCTCCAGCCGGCCGAGCAGTTCGTCGACGGTGTCGGCGAGGTCCTTCAGCTCGTTGCGCGGGCCGGGCAGGGCCAGCCGCTCGTGCACCGTGCGCTCGGAGATGCGGTGCAGGCGTTCGGTCATCGTCAGCACCGGGCGCAGCATGCGACCGGCGATCAGCCAGCCGAGCAGCAGCGAGAGGACGGCCAGGATCGCGAGCGCGAGCCCCGGCAGGATCAGCATCTCGGCCGAGAACTCGCCGCCCCGCGGCACCGGTTGGATCATCGGCGTGAACCCGTCCGGGGCCGGCACGTCCTGCTTCATGATCCGGTCCGGCAACCCGCCACTGGCCAGCAGGGCCATGATCACGAGCAGCACCAGGCTGGACACCACCGACACGAGGCAGTACAGCAGCGTCAACCGGAACCGGAGCGGGTGCTGCACGTCAGATCCGGTATCCGGCGCGGGGCACGGTCTCGATGAGCGGCGGGTCGCCGAGCTTGGACCGCAGCCGGTTCACCGTCGCCTTCACCGTGGTGGTGAACGGATCGGCCGCCTCGTCCCACACCCGGTCGAGCAGTTCCTCGGCCGACACGACCCGGCTGTCGCAGCTCAACAGGTACTCCAGCACGGCGAACTCCTTCGGGCTCAGCGGTAGCCGCGACCCGGCCCGGGTGGCGGTGCGCTGCGCCGGGTCGAGCCGCAGGTCGCCGTGGACCAGCACCGGCGGGGTCGCCGGCCGTACGCGCCGGCCGACGGCCCGGATCCGGGCCACGAGTTCGGCGTAGGCGAACGGCTTCGGCAGGTAGTCGTCGGCGCCGAGGCCGAGCCCCTCGACCCGTTCGGCGATGGTGCCGGACGCGGTCAGCATGAGGATCCGGGTGGTCGCGCCCTGGTCGATCAGCGCCCGGCACACCTGGTCGCCGTGCACCACCGGCAGGTCGCGGTCGAGGACGACGACGTCGTACTCGACCACCGTGGCGCGTTCCAGCGCCGCTCCCCCGTCGTACGCGACGTCGACGGCCATGCCCTCGCGCCGCAGCACCCGTGCCACGGAGTTGGCCAGGTCAGGTTGGTCCTCGACCACGAGCACCCGCATGCGGCCACCTCCCCCTGGTGAAGATTATCGGCCGGCCCGTCACAGTCCGGTCACAACGGCGCGGACCGTGCTGTGACCGTCCGAGGCATAGAAATCTCCCGACATCACAACCTTGGGAGGACGCGATGACCCCGGTCATCCATACCAACGGGCTGAGCAAGCGCTACCGGCGCAAGCTCGCGTTGGACGATTGCACCCTGTCCGTACCGGCCGGCCGGATCGTCGGGCTGGTCGGCCCGAACGGCGCCGGCAAGTCGACCCTGCTCGGCCTGGTGTGCGGCATGATCGCGCCGACCGGCGGGAGCATCGAGGTGCTCGGCCGGCAGCCGGCCACCAGCGCCGAGCAGCTCGCCCGGGTGGGCTTCGTGGCGCAGGACGCGCCGGTCTACCAGCGGCTCACGGTCGCCGAGCACCTGCGGCTCGGCGCCCGGCTCAACCCGCGGTGGGACAACGCGCTGGCGGAGCGGCGCATCCGGCAGCGGAACCTGGACCCCGGGCAGAAGGCCGGAACGCTGTCCGGCGGCCAGCGGGCGCAGCTCGCGCTGACCGTGGCCGCGGCGAAGCGGGCCGACCTGCTGCTGCTCGACGAGCCGGTCGCCTCGCTCGACCCGCTGGCCCGGCGGGCGTTCCTGCAGGATCTGCTGGACTTCGTCGACGAGTTGCAGGTGAGCGTCGTGCTGTCGTCGCATCTGCTCGGTGACCTGGAGCAGGTCTGCGACCACCTGATCGTGCTCGCCGACGCCCGGGTGCAGATCGCGGGCGACGTCGCCGACCTGCTCGCCGACCACCACCGGATCACCGGCGCGCCCGGCGAGACGCACCGGCTGGCCGCCGGCGCCGAGCTGATCCACGAGGAACAGACCCGGGACGAGTCGACGGTGGTGGTGCGGGCGGGCGGGCCGAAGCCCGGCGCCGAACCGGTCGATCTGGAGGATCTCGTGCTCGCGTACCTGACCCGGGCCGCGATGTCGACGGCGGGGGTGCACTGATGATCTGGCTGACCTGGCGGCAGTTCCGCGCGCAGTCCATCGTGGCGGCGGGTGCCCTGGCGCTGTTCGCGGCGTACCTCGTCTATCTCGGCCTGGCCAGCCGGGACTTCTACGACACCAAGATCGTGGGCTGCACGCCGGACACCTGCCGCCTGGTGACCCAGCAGTTCCAGAACGACTTCGGCGACATGTACATCCTGCTCGGCTTCGTGCTGATCGCCGTGCCGGGGCTCATCGGGATCTTCTGGGGCGCGCCGCTGGTGACCCGGGAACTGGAGGAGCACACCGACCGGCTGGTGTGGAACCAGAGCGTCACCCGCGCCCGGTGGTTGGCGGTCAAGCTCGGCGGCATCGCGCTGGCCGCCGTGGCGGTGACGGGCCTGTTCAGCCTCCTGCTGACGTGGAGCGCCAGCCGCTACGACTACGTGCTCGCCGACCGGTTCGCGGCGTCGAGCTTCGACGCGCGCAACATCGTCCCGATGGCGTACGGGCTGTTCGCGTTCGTGCTCGGGACCGTCGTCGGGATGGTGGTGCGGAGGACCGTTCCGGCGATGGCGATCACCCTTGCCGTGTTCGCGGTGGTGCAGGTCCTGATCCCGTCGGTGGTGCGGCAGCACCTGATGCCGCCGGTCACCACGACCGTGACGGTCGACGCGTCCGTCTTCGACCGGATCGACGGGATCAGCCTCCGCGAGAGCGGCGGCATGTTCCTGCAGGGGTACTCCATCCCCGGCGGGTGGTCGCTGTCCACCGAGGCCCAGCTGTTGAAGGCCGACGGCTCGGCGTACGGATCCGAGGACGCGCGGAAGTGCATGGCGGCCGGCAGCCGGGAGGAGAACGAGGCCTGCACGGTCGCCGCGAACCTGCACTTCTCGCACACCTACCACCCGGGCAGCCGCTACTGGCCGTTCCAGTGGATCGAACTGTCCCTGTACGTGACGGTGTCCGCGCTGCTGGCGGCGTTCGGCTTCTGGTGGCTCCGCCGGAAGGTCTGACCGCTGACCGCTGACCGCGCGCCGACGCGGGGCGGCGCGCGGTCAGCACGCGTCAGTAGGTGTTGTTCGCCGTGACGAGGCGGACCTCACCGGACGGGAGCGCCGGGCACACCGGCGCTCCCTTGTACGTCGCGCCGGCCGGGGTGATCACCCAGACCGGCAGGTTGGCGCTGCTGCCGATGAGGTAGGTGCCGAGGTCGTTGCCGGCGAACCGGTTGTGGTACGACGAGCACTCGTCGGCGGCCTCGTTGACCTCTTCGCGGTAGTGGACCATCGACGGCGAGGACCGCACGAACCCGTTGGCGCCGAACGTGTTGTTCTCGAACGAGTTGAAGTCGCTGCCGTCGCGCACCTTGATCGGCTCGCTGCTGACGCCCGTCACCTGGTTGCCGGCGAAGCGGTTGTTCGAGCTCGTTCGAGCTCTTGTGCGTCACGTAGATCGCGTGGATGTAGCTGTGCTCGGAGTTGCGCAGGTCGACGAAGTGGTTGTTCTCGATGCGGTTGTTCGACGACTCGGTGAGCACGATCCCGCCGTAGCCGCACCGCTGGAAGTCGGGGTCGTCGCACGCGCCGCCGGTGTAGGCGTTGCCGATCTTCGTGAACCGCATCCCGAAGACGGTGTTTCCGTCGAGCCCGCGCGCCGACGGCAGTCCGGGCGCGGAGGACCGCTGGTACCCGCCGCCGCACGAGCCGGCCGAGCCGTCCAACGACAGGGCGGCGTTGGCGTAGTACTCCACCCGCAGGTAGTAGAACCGCAGCCCGGACGTGCCGCCGTCGGCGAGCGGCTGCCCGGCAGCGCCCGGGCAGGCCATGAACCACGACCCGGTGATGTAGCGGCCGGATCCGCTGGCCCGCTTGTTCTGGAACACCGGCAGCGCGGCGATGCCGCCGACGCCCTCGCCGTACTCGTAGTCGTCGGGCAGGAACGTGATCGTGTGACCCGGCCGGTACGTCTGCCACGTGATGCCCTGCGCCACATAGGTTCCGGCGTGGATGCGCACCTCGACGTCCAGGTCGGCCGGGCCGGCGGCGACGAGCTGCTGCACCCGCACGAGGCTCGCGACCGCCGTGGCGGGCGTCGCGCCGTCGCCCGCGTCGTCACCCGCCGCGTTCATGTAGACGGTCTGCACCGTCGCGGCGCGAACAGGTGACGCCGTCAGCGTGGCCGCCGCCAACCCAGCCGCCACCACCAGTAGATATCCGATGTTCCGCACGTGACCCTCTCCCCGTATATCGATCTTCGTCGCTGCATCATACGGAAACGATCCGACAGTCGGGATCACCGGCGGGCGGCCCCGCAGAAGCTCGCCGCCCGCATCAAGGAACTACGCAACGGCACGCCGGGTGTCGGGAATCTTCGCGGCGGCGCGGTCGGCTTCGGCAACAGCGAGGTCCGCGACGCCGTGCTGACGATCATCAAGGAAATGCTGCCCACCGCGACCAACGTTCCGACCGGACCGGTGCAGGCCGCCGCCCGCATCAAGGTCGGCGCCAACCGTCGTGACGCCGACGGCATCGCGACCGAGGTCGAGAAGGTCTACGCCAAGCAGGTCGGCACCGCCGGCGCGATCTGCGTGACGCTGGTGGGCGAGTCGCACCAGCACCTCGACGGTTCCCTGACCGCCGACCACGACCGCGCGAAGACCCTGCTGACCTTCATGACCACCGGCGGCCGCCTCGACGCGACCGGCGTCGTCCTGCTGGAGCGCAAGATGGAAGCCCGCTACAAGCCGTACCCGATGCCGTTCGCACCGAATTCGATGCTGGAGACCGAGGTTCCCCGCACCGGCGGCGGCACGCTCGAGGCGGGGCTCGACCTCGAGCAGCGCGACTACGTCCTGGCCGGCTACCTGTTCCTCACCCTCGCCGGCGGTGACCAGTCGACGATCGACAACATCGTGGTCTTCCGGGGGTCGCGGCACGTCGAGTTCCTCGACAAGTTCGAGTACTTCGCGAAGACCGCGGCGAACGTCACCGGCGTCGACCGGGTGGCCCGGCGGCCGCGCACGCTGGTGTTCGCGGACTCGCTGTTGGCCTGATCGGAGGCGGGCGGCGGGCGCCCGGAAACCGGCCTCAGGTCCAGCCGGCGCCGAAGCACACGACGGCGGCGGCCGTCACCGCGGCCGCGTCCAGCGGACCGTCCGGGTGCACGCCGAGCTCGGCCTGGGCCCGCGACAGGGCGCCCGCCGGGCCGACCCCCTCGGCCAGGAGGCGGTGCAGGTGCAGCATCAGGCGCGGCGCGGTGCCGTCGTGGACCGGGAGCACGCTCGCGAGGACGTCGCCGGTGCCGGTTCCCAGCAGCGCCGCCGTCAGCCCCATCAGTTCCTCGCCGGGACGCACGGCCGACAGGCCGGACTCGCACGCCGACAGCACCACGGTCGCCGGAGGCCGGGCCAGTCCCTCAAGGTCGTAGACGGTGAGCCGGCCGTCGGCCAGCCGCAGGTACGAGAACATCGGGTTGTCGGCGCGGAACCGGCCGTGCGTGGCCAGGTGCGCCAGTGGGGCGCCGGGCAGCGACCGCACCACCCGGTCGACGGTCGCGGCCGCGCCGACGTAGACGTCGGCCGATGCGAGGTGACCGGCGAGCTCACACACCTCGTCCTCCGCGTGGGCCAGCCCCGGCCCCGCGACCAGCACCGGCCGTCCCGTGGGCGGTGCCGCCGCCGGGCGCCGCGCCGTCAGCCACACCGCCGCGGACGGCGCGACGGTCACCGGCCGGCCCTGGCACGTCGGCAGGAAGGCCCACGGGAGGGCGTGCAGCGCGCCCACCGGCACCACGACGAGCGGGCCGGTGCCGAGCCGGTGCCGGACCGGATCGAACACCGCCCGGTCGAGCCGCTGGATCGCGTGCCGCGCCGCCGCCTCGGCGGCCCGTAGCGAGGCCGGCGACCCGTGCCGGCGCACCACGCGCACGAGCGCGAACCGCAACGCCTCCAACTCGTCGGTGACGGCGCCGGCCGGGCCGAGATCCTGCCAGTGGTACCGGTTCCCGGTCACCACCACGGCGATCAGGGACCCGTCGAGCTCGACGAGCTCCACGAGCGTCGCGTCACCGAGCACAGTGGACAGTTCGGTCAGGTCGCCGGTCCCGTCTGTCGGGCCGCCGGCGCCGGTGGCGTGCCAGCTGCGGCGGCGGACCCGGTCCTCCAGCGCGCGCTGCTGCCGCAGCAGCCCAGCCACCCGCGCGGGTTCGCCGGCGTGCTCGTCCACCGCCGCGACGACGTGCCGCAACTCGGCCAGGTCGGCGGCCAGCGCGGCCTCGTCCGGCGGCCGCGTCGGCGGCGTGCGCAGGGACGCGGCCCGGCACCGCTCGGCCCACCAGAGGACCGGCTTCGGGCGTCCGGCGCTCAGCGCCAGGCGCAGGCCGCTCGCGGCCAAGTCGACCGCGTAACTGGACGCGAGGCTGCGCAGTTCGGTCGCGCCGAGCGCGGCCCGGTACCGGTCCAGGACGTCGATTCCGGCCCGCAGCGCGCGCCGCGCACCGGCCCGGTCGCCGGCGTCCGCCCGCAGCAACGCCTCGGCGTGCCAGGCCCGGGCCCGCAACTCGGCCGGTCCGCGCCGGCCCGTCGCCCGCACCTGGCGCAGCGCGGCCGCGGCGGCGGGACGGCCGGCCGCCAGCCGGGCGACGTAGAGGCGGGCGTCCAGCGCCGCCGCCGGCCAGCCCGCGTCGGTCAACTGATCCGCGATCCGCCCCGCGAGACGCACCGCCGCCGGGCCGGGATCGGCGGCGCGCAGAGCGCAGTACCGGGCGAGGGCGGCCCACCCGGGGCGGCCCTGGCGGACGAAGGCGCGCGTCGCGGCGGCGCTCAGGTCGCCGGCGGCGGCCCGGTCGCCGGTCGCCAGCGCGATCTCGGCCAGCATCAGCCGCGCGTGCGCCTCGTACAGCGCCATCCGGCCGGCGGTCGCCGTCTCCAGCGCGGCCCGGGTGACCTGCCGCGCCTCGGCCAGCAGCCGCGCCCGCAGCAGCAGCTCGCCGCGGTCGATCAGGGCGGTGGGCGGGCGGCCGGCCCGGGCGAAGTACTCGTCGGCGAGGTCGTAGAAGCGCAGCGCCGTCGGCACGTCGCCGGCGCGGGCGGCGGCGAAGCCCAGGTTGTGCCGCACCTGGGCGACGGCGTGCGGCTGGCCGAGTTCCGTGTGCAGTTCCTCGGCCGCGCGCAGGTCGGCGTACGCCTGGCGGATCGCGCCCCGGTAGGCGTGGAAGATGCCGCGGTTGGAGAGCGCCCGCGCCTGCCACAGCCGGTCGCCGGTGCGGCGGAACACCGCGAGGGAGCCGGTGTAACCGTCGAGCGCCTCGGCCGAGCGGCCCAGCCGGTCCAGGATGATCGCCCGCTGCATGCGCGCCCGCGCCGCGCCCAGGCCGGACAGCGCGGCCAGCGCGGTGTCCAGTTCGCGCAGCGCCTCGGCCGGGTTGCCGGCCTCGTCGAGGACGAACGCGAGGCTCATCTGTGCCTCGGCCCGCCGCACCGCGAGCCCGGCGCGGTCGGCGACGGCGATCGCGCGGCGCAGGTGCCGCAGGGCCCGGGCCGCGTCGTGCAGTTCCCGGGCGACCAGGCCCAGCGCCCGGTCGGCGACCGACTCGCCGTCGGGGTCACCGGCGCGCCGGGCGGCCCGCAGGGCGCGCTGGGCGAGGACCCGTGCGCGCACGGGGTCGGCGGTCGCGAGCCGCAGCGCCTCCGCCGGGTCGACGGACTTCGATTCGGCCAGGGCCTCGTCCACGCGACCGAGTGTGTCAACGGCGAACACTGTCGGGTATCGGCCGGATCAGTGGAGGTTCGGCGACATCTGGACCCGTGACACGAATCCCCATCACTTCCCACCGGGAGGTACCCATGCCAGCCTCCGATGTCCGATTCGAGAACTGGCGGTCGCGCCGGGAACAGCGGCTGGCCCGGCAGGGCCGGCTGCGGTCGGTCACCACACCGCACGGCAAGCGCGCCTGGTACGCCGCCGACGAACTGCTCGTCGCCGACGACCTCGTCGGGCACGCCCAGGACACCCTCGCCGCCGACGGCCACGACCGGAGCCAGGTCGGCGAGGACGAGGTGGTCGGCGGCGTGCGCCGGTTGAAGGTCGCCGGGCTGGACGCGCCGGGCACGGTGCGCCGGGTCCGCCAACGGCTGGCGCAGCTGCGCCCCGGCTCCACCACCGACGACCAGACCGTCGGCGTCAACCACGTCTTCCTGAGCGCCCCGATCTACCAGGGCGGCCCGTTCGGCCCGCCGGTGCCGGCGGTCGCCGCGGCCCTGCCCGGCCAGCGACCCACACCCGACCAGCCGCCGGTGGTCGTCATCGACACCGGACTGTGGACCGACAGCCCGATCGCCGCCGCGTGCGAGCAGCCGAGCGACCGGGAGACCGAGACGGACGTCGACCGCGACGGCGTGCTCGACGGCGACGTGGGCCACGCCAACTTCATCGCGGGCGTGATCCTCGCCAACACCACGCGGGCGCGGGTCAGCGTGGTGAAGGTGCTGGACACGTTCGGCGTCTGCGACGAGGCGAAACTGGCCGTCGCGCTGACGCGGTTGCCGGCCGACACCCGGATCGTGAACCTGTCGCTGGGCGGGTTCACGGTCGACGACCGGCCGCCGGTCATCCTGCGCTGGGCGATGCGGCGGGCGCTGGCCGGCCGCGACCGGGTCGTCGTCGCGGCGGCGGGCAACGACGGCAACGTCGCCGACCCGTTCTGGCCGGCCGCGTTCACCGGCACCGGCGACGCCTGGAGCGCCCAGGTCGCCGCCGTCGCGGCCCACGACGGCGACAAGCTGTGCGAGTGGAGCAACACCGGCCCGTGGGTGTCGATGCTCGCGCCGGGCCAGGACGTCACCAGCACCTACATCCACCACGACGAGTTCGCGTCGGGCTGGGCTACCTGGAGCGGCACGTCGTTCGCGGCACCGGTGGTGGCGGCCGCGATCGCCGAGGAGCTGGGCCGGGGCGGTTCGGCCACGGCGGCGCTCGCCCGGGTCCGGGCCAGAGCGGACGAGGCGGGGCCCGACCACCAGATCCGCCTGCCGTGATCGCCGCGAGCGGGGGCGGCGCGGGCAGGAGCGCGAGCGGGGACAGAGCCGCGAGCGGGGCCGGCGCCAGGAGCGCGAGCACGACGGTGAGCGGGACGGTGATCGCGGCGGCGGTCGACGGCGACCAGGACGCCTGGGACACGATCGTCGAGCGGTTCTCCGCGATGGTGTGGCGGATCGCGCGGGGGTTCCGGTTGAACGCGGCCGACGCGGCCGACGTCAGCCAGGTGACGTGGTTGCGGGTGGTCGAGCACCTCGACGCGTTGCGCGAGCCGGACGCGTTGGGCGCCTGGATCGCGGTCACCGCGCGCCGGGAGGCCCTGCAGCTGCTGCGCCGGCGGCGGGAGATCCCGGTGGACGACACGATGTGGACCGAGGCCGCCGACGACGACGCCCCGGCGCCGGGGCAGCGGTTGCTGCGCGACGAACGGAACCGCGAACTCTGGGACGCGTTCCAGCGCCTGCCGCTGCGGTGCCGGACGGTGCTGCGGATGCTGGTGCTCGAGTCGCCCGGCAGCTACGCCGCGGTGGCGGCCGCGCTGGAGGTGCCGATCGGCAGCCTCGGCCCGGCCCGCGGGCGGTGCCTCGACGCGCTGCGACAGGAACTACGGCTCACCGAGGGGGTGACGCGATGAACGAACCCGAAGGCGGACACGTCGATCCCGCCGACGCCGCCCTGCTCGACCGGCTGCGCCCGCTCGTCGAGGAGGACGATCCGGTACCGCCGGCGGTGACCGCCGCCGCCAAGGCGGCCTCCACCTGGCGACGGATCGACGAGGAGCTGGCCGAACTGGGCGAGTTAGCGGACCTGACCGGCGACAGCCTGAGCCTGGCCGCCGGGGTCCGCGGTGGCGCCACCCGGCTGCTGACCTACGAGGCCGGCGACCTCACGGTCGAGATCGAGGTGTCGACCGACGACGACCGGATACGCATCCTCGGCCAGGTGGTGCCGGCGGGTGCGCTGCTGGTGCGGGTCGAGCAGCCGGCGCAGGCGGTCGAGGTGGGCTCCGACGAACTGGGCCGCTTCCGCGCGACCGGCCTGTCCGCCGGACCGACCAGGCTGTCCCTCACCCCGCCGGGGGGTGCGCCGGTCCGGACCCAGTGGACACTGTTGTGACGGACCCGGGCGCCGGCGGTACCGCGGGGGCTCTGCGCCCGTCTCCGATTCTTTTGACGATGACGGCACCGGCGATCGCGGTGACCAGCGCGACCACGGCGAGGAACCCGCGGTCGGGCAGCGTGTCGGCGTGGGCGACGATGCCGAAGGCGGTGTGGCCGACCAGGGCGCCGAAGCAGGCGGCGAGCGGGTGCCGGAGTGTCCACTGTGGACCGGCGGACCAGCGGCGCAGGGCGACGAACACGGCCACGGCGACCAGGGCGGCGCCGGTCATCGGCAGCAGTGCCCAGGCGCCGTGGGTGAACAGCGGCTGCCGGGCCCCGGCGAACGGCCACACGAGGCCGAGGAACGCGAACGTCGCGGCGGTCGCGAGGGCCGCGAGCGCCGCGACCGGCGGCGGACCGGCGGGCCGGACGGACGGACGGACCCGCACCCGCAGCCCGACCACCACGAGCGCCGCCACCACGGCAACGGTGAGCAGCACGGCGGACAGCGACATGGTGTAGCCCGGATCCTCCGACGGCGGCACGCTGATGCGCAGGAGGGCGGCGCCGAGCAGGGCGACGACGCCGGTGCCGATCACGCCGCCCCGCCGCAGGTACGGAGCGGCGCCGAACCGCGCCTCGACCAGCACGATCGGGATCGTGACGCTGAAGACCGCGTGGTAGGCCAGGTTCGCCTCGGCGTACGCGGTGTTGAGGCCGAACAGCCGGGGTGCCCAGTCGGCCGCGCCGTAGAGGTGGCGGCTGGTGAGGCTCTGCAGCGCGAGGCCCTCCTCCACCAGGCCGTAGGCGAGGCCCATGACGAGCAGGTTGACCACCCCGCCGCCGGTGCGCCGGACCACCTCGCGGATGAACAGCACACCGGCCCCGTAGATGGGCACGTAGAGCGGGATCACCCAGATCTCGCGCAGCGACGTCGAACCGACGCTCACCTCGGCCACCAGTGGTGCCAGCACCGCGAGCAGCGCGGCGGCCCGCAGGTTGCGCGGCCGGGGATCCGCCACCTTCGGGAACGCCGCCCGGACCACCGGCCGGTTGACCGCGACGATCAGCGCCGCCAGCACCGCGAGCTGGGCCACCTGGACGCCGCGCAGCCAGAGCGGGTACGCCGCCGACGCCACCAGCCACGCGATCGCGACGAAGCCGACCACCGACACGATCCGCACCCGCCGGTACGCCCGGGGCCGGCCCGCGAGCAACTGCCGCGCCACCCACACGTACAGCACCGCCACCACGAGGACCGGGATCGGCCGGGTCCACAGCGTGCGGGACAGCTCGTCCGGGTCGGCGCCGGGTTGCCGGGCGAGTTGATACGCGAGGACGTCGTGGCGGAAGAGCAACGTGAGCACGGCGAAGACGACGCCGAGCGCGAGGCTGGCGACGAGCAGGGCCACGACGGTCCGGATCGCCCGGTGCTGGTGCGTTGGCAGCATGGGCCGACGGTAGAACCGGGGCGGATCGGGCACCTCCGGCCCGCGACCGGTGTTGCGGCTCCGACGTCAGGATGAGGGACGGGGGCGCACCAGTCCGAGGTCGTAGGCGAGGACGACGGCCTGCACCCGGTCGCGGACGCCGAGCTTGCGGAGGATCGCCGACACGTGGGTCTTCACGGTCGCCTCGGTGACCACCAGTTGGGTGGCGATCTCGGCGTTGGCGGCACCCCGCGCAAGCAGCGCGAGCACCTCCCGTTCCCGGTCGGTCAGCTGGGCGAGGCTACCCGCCGGGGCCGACGGCGCACGGTCGAGGGCGAGGTACCGGTCGAGCAGGCGACGGGTGACCGCCGGCGCGAGCAGGGCGTCGCCGCGGGCCACCACGCGGATCGCCTCGACCAGGTCGGCCGGCCGCACGTCCTTGAGCAGGAAGCCGCTGGCCCCGGCCCGGAGCGCGGCGTACATCGGCTCCTCCAGGTCGTAGGTGGTCAGGATGATGATCCGGGGACCGTCGGGGGTGGCGGTGAGCCGGGCCGTTGCGGCCACGCCGTCGAGGCCGGGCATGCGGACGTCCATGAGCACCACGTCGGGACGGGTCTGCGCGGCCAGCCGGATCGCCTGCTCGCCGTCGCCGGCCTCGCCGACGACCGCCAGGTCCTCGCGCGCCTCGATGATCATCCGGAAGCCGGCCCGGACGAGCGCCTGGTCGTCGGCGATCAGCACCTTGATGGTCATGCGGGCTCCCGCAACGGAAGCTTTCCGGTGACCTCGAAGCCGCCGCCCGCGTGCGGACCCGCCAGCAGCTGCCCGCCGACGAGGTCGGCCCGCTCGCGCATCCCGACGATGCCCTGGCCGCCGGTTCCGGTGGGCGGGCCGCCGCCGCGGCCGATGCCGCGTCCGGCTCCGCGTCCATCGCCGCGTCCGTCGTCGCGGACGCGCAGGAAGACCTCGGAACCGGTGACCCGGATCAGCACCTCGGCCCGGGACGCGTTGGCGTGCCGCAGCGTGTTCGTCAGCGCCTCCTGGACGATGCGGTACGCACCCAGCTGCACCACCGGCGGGACGTCGTCGGCGCTGCCCTCGCGGGTGAGCGTCACCGGCAGGCCCGCCTCGCTCACGGTCTCGACCAGCCGGCCGACGTCGTCGAGGGTCGGCTGCGGGGCCGTGTCGTCGCCGCCGTCGGCGCGGACCGTGCGCAGGAACCAGCGCAGCTCCGTGAGGGCCTGCCGCCCCGCCTGCTCGGTGCGCCGCAACGCCTGGCGGGCCAGCCGGGGGTCCACGTCGAAGACGTCGTCGGCCGCCGCCGCCTGTACCACCATGACCGACACCGTATGCGACAGCACGTCGTGAAGCTCGCGGGCGATCCTGGCCCGCTCCTCGAGCACCGCCTGCCGCCGCTCCGCGAACCGGCGCGCCCCGCTGGCCCGGCCCAGCGAACCCCAGCTCCAGGCCAGGACGACCGCGGCCGCCCACAACGCGGCCAGACCCCAGCTTCCCCGCGCCGCGGCCGGACCGCAGGCCGCCACCACGGCGGCCGCCAACCCCCACACCGTCTCGGCGGCGGGCAGCAGCCACGCGAACGTGCACAGCATCACGAACAACAGGCCCGGGCCGAACACGGGGAACAGCACCTGCAGGCCGGTGCTGGCGACCAGCACGACCGCCAGGCACACGCGCGGCCGGGCCGCGAACCACCACAGCGCCGCGACCTGTGCCAGCACCAGCGGGAGCGCGACCAGCCGGCCGGCGACCAGCGGCAGGAGCACGGGCTCGGCGGCCAGCAGCGGCACGGTGACCACGATCGCGGCCGTGACCAGCAGCGTGCGCCACCGCCGCGGCAACGTCGGCGTGTACCCCTCCCCCACGGCGCCGACCCTACCCGCCGGTGGCCGGGATGTGGATCAAATGCGCGCGCCGCGAATCGGTATTCCGACCCGGGAATGAGCTTTTCGCCTTCTTCCCCACCACCGCAGGTCGGTGGTATTTCAAAGAAAGGACCGGCGAGCGGAGACAATCATGGATCCGAAAATGATCGAAAAACTCCTCGATTCCGATGTCGTATTCGATTGGATTCCCGAGGATGTGCAGGCGACCATCGACGCCCGCGACACGTGGCTGGCCGACCTGCCGCCGGATCAGGCCGGGCTCGCGTTCCTCGTCTCCGACCTGCAGCGATGGACGCCGGGAACCGTTGTCACGGTCGCTTTTCTCGGTGGGTCGAGCACCCTTCACCGGGAGATCGCCGACGCGACGAAAGAGATCACCGACATCGCCAATCTCACTCTCGATTTCGGCCCGAACGCGGCCGCCGGGCAATTCCGCACATGGACGACCGACGACGCCGTATACAGCGCGGACATTCGGGTCAGTTTCGACCGTGCCGGCAATTTCTCACTTGTCGGCACCGACAGCATCAGCGAAAGCATCGGATTACCCACCCAGGCCGTCGGCGGGCGCCCGCATCAACGCACCCTCAACCTCGGCGGCTTCGACGTGCGGAAGCCGGTGCGGTGGCAGGGCACCACGCGGCACGAGTTCCTGCACGCGGTCGGCTTCCAGCATTCGCACCAGAACATGCGCGGTCCGTGCGAGGCGGAGTTCCGGTGGGAGGACGACGACGGCTACGTCCCCACCAGGGACGCCGACGGCCGGTTCATTCCCGACGCCGACGGCCGCCGGCCCGGGGTGTACACCTACGCGTCCGGATTCCCGAACAACTGGGACCGGGCCAAGGTCGACCACAACCTGCGCACGCGGGAGCTCCCCGGGCTGGTGGCGGGACCGTTCGACCGCGCGTCGGTGATGCTGTACCGGTTCGAGGCGCTGTTCTACAAGTCGCAGCCGAGCCCGTGCGCGCCCACCGGCAACGGGATCAACCTGTCGGCCGGCGACGCCCGCGCGCTGCGTCTGCTCTACCCGACGATCGGCGCCGACCTGGCGACCGTCGCCGCCCGCAGCACGGCGCTGCTGAACACGATCGGGGCGGAGGCGAGGACCGACATCGGCCTCGAGGACGCCTCGCCGAACCGGTCGTTCGCGGTGGACGCGGCCCGGGTCCTCCGCCAGCGGATCGCCGACCTGGGCCGGTCGTCGACCGTGTAGATCAAGCAGAGCGCGGTGACGGCGGCCGTCCGCCGTCACCGCACTACCGCTACTCGAACGAGATGTCGTCGAACACCGCCTCGTCGCCCATCTCGTCGGTGCTGCCGCTGGACATCACGTAGCCGGTGATCGAGTCGAGGGCGACCGGCTCGCTCTTCGGCAGCGTGCCGATGAGCGTCTCCACACCCGCGGCGTCGACCAGGTAGAGCGTCGCGGTGCCGGTCGTCGCGACGACCTTGAACGTGCGCCACGCCTTCAGCGGGACCGTCGCGCCGCCGAGGGCGACCCAGCCGCCCGCCTTGGTGTAGGCGATCCACCCGCCGCCGTTCTGGCTGATCCCGAGGTGGTAGGCGGCGATGGTGGCCTTGTCCGACGACCGGACGCCGCGGATGTCGAACAGGATGCCGTGGGCGTTGCTGACCTGGTAGACGTCGGCGCGCAGGGTGCGGGACGCGGCCGGCGCGAGGCTGACGCCGGGTCCCGGGTAGACGAACTTGGCGATCGTGTTGTCGCCGTTGCAGTACGACAGGTCGGTGCTGTCCTTGAGGCGCAACGCGTACCGGCTGTCGTGGTTCGGGTCGCCGTTGCCGGCCGGCTGGGTCACCCGCACGCAGGCGATCTCGGCGAGGCCGTGCGGGACCGACGGCTCGTTCTCGAACGAGTTCACCGTGGAGAACAGCTCGAGCTCGTTGATCATGCTGCAGGTCGCCGGCCCGCCGACGGCCGTGCAGCTCGCCGCGTCGGTGGTGACCCGCACGTGGCGGGCGTCGACCGCGAGCGTGTAGTAGCGCAGGGCGCGGTCGCCGGGCGAGTCGATCCGGCCGGCCGCGCCCGCCGGGACACCGGCCGGGTAGCCGAGGGTGGCCGGGGTCCAGGTGACGCCGTCCACCGAGGTCGAGACCTGGGCGCCGGCCCGGGCACCGGGGAGCAGGGCCAGCCCGAGCTTGGTCAGGCGGTAGGTGCGGTCGAGTTCGAGTTGGTAGGTGCCGGTGCCGTCGGCGCGGCCGGACAGGGCGCCGGACCAGAACGCGGTGCTGCCGTCGACGGCACCTTCAGCTCCCGACCAGTAGTTCGTGCGGGTGGCGTCGGCCGGCGACGGCTGGGCGCCGTACGGGGTCGGCGGGGTGACCGCGGCGGCCGGCGGAACACCGGTGAGGTCGGTGGTCAGTCGCACGGTTCCCTTGCGTAGCTTGGTCGCGAGGTCGATCCGGCCGAGGTCCGGGATGAGCGTGGAAATGTTGCGGTGCAGCAGCCGGTACAGCTTGTCGTGGTCGTAGCCGGTGCCGCTGACGCAGCCGTTCTTGCCGCCACCGTTCGGGGCGGCGCAGTTGTCGACGTACTGCAGCACCTGGTTCGACGCGATCGGCACCAGCGAGGTGTAGCCGGAGGACCCGTAGTTCCAGTACTCGTCGGGGCGGTTGCGGTAGGTCGTCTGCTCCCGCGTCCAGCTGGTGCCGGACGCGTCGGTGGAGATCGCCATCCAGTTGTCGGGGCGGCCGCTGCTGAGCACGAGCAGGCCGTTGGGCATCAGGGCCAACTGCGGCGAGACGCCGTACACGGCGCAGCCGGGCTGGTCGGCGAACGACACGTTGGCGATGCCCGACCAGGTGTCGCCGGACGTCGTGGAGACCTTGTAGCTGAGCTGCGCCTCGGGCACGTTCCCGCGCGTCACCATCAGCAGCGCGCCGTCCTGGCGCTCGACCACGGCCGACTCACCGAACGACAGCGTCGGGTTCGAGGTGACCGGGTGCATGGTGAACCGCCACGTCGAGGCCGTGTCGACCGCTCCGCCGGAGAACGTCGGGCGCACGGTGAACACCGACTCGAAGCCGACGACGCCGCCGGTCGTGTTGGCCATCGTGAAGTAGATCGGCATGACGACGGTGCCGTTCGTCATCTGGATCGGCCGGCCCGACGCCCGCACCCCGCGGATCGCGGAGGTCCTGCGCTGCGGCAGGTTCGCGGGCAGCGCGTCGTCGGTGAACTTCGTCTCGGCGGTCAGCCGCTGCCAGGTGCGTCCCTTGTCGGCCGAGACGTTCAGGATGAGCGGGATCGTCACCTCGGTGCCGTTGAACGTCAGGGCACCGTTGACGATGAACGTCATCGCGAGCAGCCGGCCGTCGAGCAGCGTGCCCACCTCACCGAGCGAGGTCGCCGGCAGGTCCGCGGGGGCGGCCGCGTACGACCCGCCCGAGTTGGTCGACACCATCGCGGCGTTGCGCACGCCTCCCGGCGGACCCACCACGTCGGTGTTGGCGCTGTAGACCATCGTGATCTGCTTGTCCTGGCGGTCGACGCCGGTCGACGCGTCGCGCGTCACCACGTCGGCGCCGAAGGCGCGCGGCAGCCACGCGATGTTCGAGCCGGTCGCCGTGGTGACGGTGCTGATGCCGTTGGCCGCCAGCACCTGCCCGGCCGGCCAGGGCGCGCCGCCGGCGGCCGGAATCGTGGTCGGCGCCGTGCAGGCCGCCTGTACGACGGAACCGGACGCGGGCGTGTCCCGCACCACCAGTAATGGACTCAGACAGAGGAGAGCGGACACGACTGCCCGCAGACCACGGATCATGCGACACCCCGTAATATCGATAGATCGACATGGATTGACGCGGAGCATAACAGGGGTCGACCCGATTCGACCGCATTCAGTGGACGTTCAGTGGACGCTCAGTGCGCGCCGGTACGGTCCCGCACACTCGATCGTCGACCGAACCGGAGGACCCGTGTTTCGCCGCATCAAGTCACTGCTGGCCGCGCTCGCCGCGACCCTCATCGCCGCGGTGTCGTTCACCGTGGCCACCGCCGCACCCGCGGCCGCGTTCGGCGCCGAGACGTTCGGCTGCCGGGTCTCACCGGGAACGATCCTCACCTGGCAACCGGTCTGCACCAACTCCCGCCCGGCGACCACCTACAACGCCGGCTTCGCCGTTTTGAACACCTCCGGAACCTACGACTTCAGCTGGCGGATCGACGGCCCGTACCTGGGCATCTTCACCGGTTGCGACCGGACGTCGAGCGGCTGCGGGGTGCTCGTGGCGGGCGGCTCGACCGACAGCGTCGTCACGGTGACCGTGACCTACACCCAGAACGGCCAGAGCGCCACCAGATCGGCGACGGCGATCATCAACGGCTACTGCGGCGGTCAACTCTGCTGATCGTCCCCGACCGGTGCGACGGGAAAATGCGAGGCGTTCGATCGTCGCACCGGGTTACATTGCCGGACGTGAGCAGGATCGTTTCGGTCAACCTGGCGGTCCCTGAGCCCAACCCCGCCAAGGGCGTCGGCATCACCGGCATCAACAAGCGGCCGGTCGACCACCTGGTCACCGTCCGCGCGCCGGGGCCGAAGACCACCGGGCTGCACAGCGGCCTGGTCGGCGACGGGATCTTCGACATCGAACACCACGGCGGCGACGATCAGGCCGTGTACGCGTACGCGCGCGAAGACTACGAATGGTGGCAGGGCCGGCTGAATCGCCCGCTGGCCAACGGTCTCTTCGGCGAGAACCTGACCACCGAGGGGGTCGACGTCAACGGCGCGGTCATCGGCGAGCGCTGGCGCATCGGTCCACGACTGGTCCTCCAGCCGACGTTCGGTCGCATCCCGTGCGCCACGTTCCAGCACAAGATGGGCGAGCCCCGCTGGACGAAGACGTTCGCCCGGATGAACCGCCCCGGCGCCTACCTGCGCGTGCTGGAACCGGGCGAGATCCTGGCCGGCGATCCGGTCACCGTCGAAGACCGGCCGGCGCACGGGGTGACGATCGCACAGGCGTTCCGCGCGTACATGACCGCGCCGGAACTGCTGCCCGAACTGGTCGAGACCGACGGCCTCCCCGACGACCTGCGCGCGAACCTCGCGAAGCGGCTCCCCCAACGGCGGTAGCCGCATCGCGGCGCGAGCCGATCGGCGACGGTAGTGTGCCGGCATGCGGGCCTTCGCTGACCGGGAGCCGCCCATCCACGTCACCGAATGGATGGACGCCGGCGCGGTCGCCGATCCGCCGGCCGTGCTGGTGCACGGGACCCTGTCGTGGGGGACGTTGACGTTCGAACGGCAGCGGACGCTCGCGCTCCGGCGGCGGCTGCTCGTTCCCGACCGGCGCGGATTCGGGGCCAGCCCCGACCTGCACGGGTCGCGGTACACCAGCGACCACGACGTCGACGCGCGGGACGTCATCGCCCTCCTGAGCGGGGGTGGACATCTGGTGGGCCACTCGTACGGCGCCGTGGTGGCCATGCTCGCGGCCGCGGCCCGGCCCGACCTCGTGCGGTCGCTGGCGTTGATCGAGCCGCCGGCGCACATGGTGGCGATCGACGATCCGGTGGTCGCCGCCGCGGTGACGCGGGCGCGGGCGTTCATGGCGCTGGCCCGGCGCGAATCGGCGGAGGACTACCTGCGGATCGTCTTCGACGACAACGACGTTCCGCGGCCGGCGCCGCCCGACCGGCTGCTGCGCGCCGCCGCGACGGCGTTGCACGAGCGGCCGTGCTGGCTGGCCGACGTTCCCGTGGCGCCGCTGGCCTCCGCAGCGTATCCGCGCCTGGTCCTGGTCGGTGCCCGCGACGCCAGGGCGGCGGGCTTCGACCCGGTGCTCCCGCTGGTCGCACGCACGGTCGCCGATCGGATCGGCGCGGACCTCGTCACCGTTGCGGGCGCGGGTCACGACGTGCAACGGGACCGGCCCGGGGAGACCAACCGGCTCCTGGAACGGTTGTGGTCGGCCGGTTGATGCGCCGGGGTCCACTTAGGATGGTCGGACACGAGGAGGTGTGTCGATGCGTGCTGTGGTGGTCACCGCGTTGGGTGGGCCGGAGGTCCTGCAGGTCGTCGAACAGCCCGACCCGTCGCCCGCCGCCGGTCAGGTGGTGGTGAGGGTGCGCGCGACGTGCGTCAACCCGGCCGACATCGGGGCGCGCGTCGGGCAGATTCCGGGTGGGCCGGTGCCGCCGCCGTTCCTGCTGGGGTGGGACATCGCCGGCGAGGTCGTGGAGGTCGGCGCCGGGGTCACCGACCTCGAGGCGGGCCAGCCGGTCGTCGGGATGATTCCGTGGTTCCAGACCCGGGGAGCGGTCGGCGGGTACGCGGAACTGGTGGCGGCCGACGCCGAGTGGCTGGTGCCGGTGCCCGACGGCCTGGATCCGGTGGTCGCCTCGACGATCCCCCTCAACGCGCTGTCCGCCCACCGGTCCCTGGAGATCATGGCGCTGTCCGGACCGACGACACTTCTGGTGACCGGTGCCAGCGGCGCCGTCGGCGGCTTCGCCGCGCAGTTGGCGGTGCGGGCCGGGCACCGGGTGCTGGCGTCGGCCACGCACGACGACGAGCAATGGGTCCGCGGCCTCGGCGTCGACACCGTGATCCCGCGGTCGGCCGACCCGTTCCCGGAGCAGGCACCGGCCGTCCTCGATGCGGTGCCCCTCGGTGAGCCGGCCAACGCGGCGGTCGCCGACGGCGGCGTGCTGGTGTCCACCCGGCCGACACCACCGATCGATCCCGCCCGCGGGGTGCGCCAGGAGATCGTGATGGTGCGCCTCGACCGGCCGGCCCTGCGCGCGCTCGTCGACGACGTGGCCGCCGGCCGGCTGCGCACCCGGGTCGCGGCGACGGTGCCGCTGGCGGAGGCGGCCGGGGCGCACCGCCGGGTCGAGGCCGGGGGCCTGCGCGGCAAGGTGGTCCTGGTTCCCTGACGTTCAGTCGGTGGGCAGGTCCAGCGTGAACGACGTGCCGCCGCCGGGTGCCGGGCCGGCGGTGATCGTCCCGTGGTGGGCCTCGACGATGGCCTTGGCGATCGTCAGGCCGAGACCGGTGCCCTTGATGCCGCGGCTGGTGGCGGTGTCGGCGCGGAAGAAGCGCGTGAACAGCTGGGGGTACTGCTCGGCGGGGATGCCGATGCCGGAGTCGGTCACCGTGACCGTGATGCCGCCGGGGCTGTCGACGGCGGTGACGGTGACGGTGCCGCCGGCGGGCGTGTACTTGATCGCGTTGGACAGCAGGTTGTCGACGACCTGTCGCAGCCGGCGGGCGTCGCCGAGCAGCACCCTGGTGCAGCTGATACCCGTGGTGAGCGTGAGCCGCTGGGCGTCGGCGGCGGGCTGGTGTGCGGCGGTCGCGTCCCGGAGCAGTTTGGCCGGCACGAGGGGACGCGCGTCGATCGTCATGTGACCCGCGTCGAGGCTGGCGAGGTCGAGCAGGTCGTCGACGAGGGTCTGCAGGTGGCTGCTGGTGCGCGCGATGACCGACAGCTCCCGGCGGTCGGCCAGGTCGGCGTCCTCGCGCAGCAGTTCGGTGTAGCCGGCGATGACGCCGATCGGGTTGCGCAGCTCGTGCACGACGACGGCGACGAACTCGTCCTTCATCCGGTCCAGTTCCTTCAGTCGCCGCACGTGCCGCTGCTCCTCCTCGAGCAGTTGCTCCCGCTGCTCGGCCAGCTCCCGGCGATCGGTGACGTTGGTGCAGATCCCGTCGACGAGGAGCCGGTCGCCGTCGCGGCGGGCGGTGGCCCGGGTCCACACCCAGCGGGTGACGCCGTCGTCGCCGCGGACCCGCACCTCGATGTCGGCGGGTTCACCGGCGGCGACGGTGGCGTGGAACGCGGCGAAGGTGCCCAGGTCGTCGGGGTGGATGCGGACGGCGAGGGCGGCCCCCATGTCGGCGTCGGTGGGCAGTTCGGCGCCGAACACGCCGGTGCCGTTCGGGCTGGCGTAGACCGAGTGCACGGTGCCGTCCGGGCGGATCTCCACGGTCCACAGGTAGTCGTTGACCTGTTCGACGACGCGGTCGAAGTCGCGGCGGGCGGCGGCCAGGGCGAGCGTGAGGTCCTCGGCGCGCCGGCGCTCGACGTAGCGGCTCACGTGGGTGGCGATGCTGTCGAGCAGGCTCAACACGTCGATGTCGGGGGGCATCTCGGTGTCGGTGAAGAACGCCAGCACGCCGACGACCCGGTCGCCGCTGCGCACCGGTAGCCCGATCGCCGTGCACAGCCCCGCCTCGACGGCGGCCTCCTGGCGGCCACCGCCGGCGGCACCGGCCGGGATCGGGCTGCTCCACACCGGTCCCCCTTCCTGCCACACCGCGCCGGCGAGCCCGACGCCCTCCGCGAACGACAGCGGTTCGGCGCCGGTGAACCCGGACAGGTCCCGACCCGGCGTCGTCCACGAACTGGCCCGGGTGATGTGCCGCGCGTCGTCGTCGACCTGCCAGTACTCCGCGCACGCCCAGCCGAGTTCGGCGGCGGCGGCCGCGACGGCGGCGGACGCGGCGGCGAGGGCGCTGGTGGCGTCGGCCAGGGCGTGGGCGACCGCGTGACGGGTGCGGCGGCGCTGCTCGGCCCGGTGGGTGTCGGTGATGTCGTGCATCGCCACGACGGCACCGAGGCGGCGGCCGTCGGCGGTGTCGATGGGCCGGCCGTTGGCAAGGAAGCGGCGGACCTGCCCCTCCGGGTTGCGGACGACGAGATGCTCGCCGAGCACCACCTCGCCGGCGTAGGCGCGGGCCAGCGGCACCTCGCCCGCGCCGTGCACCTGCCGGGCCGCCTGGTTGAACAGGAGCAGCCGGCCGTCGCTGCCGCAGGCCACCACGCCGGTGTCCAGGCTGTCGAGCAGCGTCTGCAGGAACGTGCGTTCGTCGGCGAGGCGCTGCCGTTCGGCCTCCAGTTGCAGCTCGCGGCGTTCGGCCTCCTCGGCCAGCGCGGCGTTGAGCCGGGCCTGGCGGCGACGCTCGAACAACGCCACGACCATGGCGGCGAGGTCCTTGAGCCGGTCGACCTGTTCGTCGCTCAGGTCGCGCGGTTCGGTGTCGAACACGCACAGCGTCCCGAGGGCGTACCCCTGCGGGGTGACCAGCGGCGCCGAGGCGTAGAACCGCACGTCGGCGAGGACGCCGGTGACCCACGGGTTCGAGCCGTAGGTCGGGTCGACCGACGCGTCCCGCACGTGCACGAACTCGCCCGCCTGGAACCGGATCGCGCACATCGAGTCGGACCGCGCCGAGTCGCCGCCCTCGAAGCCGACCGTGGTCAACTGGCACTGCCGTTGCTCGTCGATCAGGTTCAGCGTCGCGGTCGGCACCCCGGCGACCAGCGCGGCGACCCGCACCGCCGCCTCGAGCTCGTCGTCGGCCGGCGCGTCGAGCAGCCGGTACTCGTGCAGCGCGGCCAGCCGCCGCCGCTCGTGCTCGATGGTGCGCGCAGGCAGAACCGACGTCACCTTGCCCCCATCGGCAGGGCAGCCGACCATCTGAGCCTTTCGTATTGAACGCCTTTGTATTCAACGACGACGCTCGATGGTTGACGGCGTCTCCGCGCGCGGCTAGATTTCGCGTCTCGCGGAGATTTTCCGGCATGCCGACACGGGGGCATCGCATGAAGAGATCGCGTGCTGTGGCGTCGGCGCTGGCCGGCGTCCTCGCCGTCGCTGTTGTCGCGGTACCCGCCGGCGCCGCCGCCCGGTCGGTCTGCAACCGGTACTGCGACGGTCGCGACCCGGCGCTCGCGCCGGGCCAGCGGGTCCCGGTGGTCACCGCGATTTCGGGACGCACGATCAGGCTGCTCTTCGACGACGCCGACGCCATGGGGTGGGCGTCCATCGACGACGGTGGGCCCGGCGACCAGGTCTGGCTCGACCGCTCCTTCGACGGCGGCCGCACCTGGTCGGACGGCAGCAAGCTGGGCGTCACCGCCGTTCCGGCCGGGTACACCGGCTGGCGCACGGCGATGTTCAACGTCGACGACTGGTACGCCTACGACGTCGGCGCGCTGCGCGCCTGCGGGCGCACCGCCGCGTCCACCGCGACCGCCTGTACTCCGTGGGCCCGCACCACCTGGAACGCCTACAGCGCATCGACCGCCGCCGCGACCGGGCTGATGCAGTTCTACAACTACGACACCGGCCTGTTCGAGACGACCGGCTGGTGGAACTCGGCCAACGCGCTCACCGCGCTCATCGACAACATCCGGGTCACCGGAATGCCGAGCTGGCGCTACGCGATCGCGAACACGTACACCCGCAACGTGCGCGCCAAGAACGGCAACTTCATCAACAGCTACGTCGACGACACGGGTTGGTGGGTGCTGGCCTGGCTGGCCGCCTACGATCTGACCGGCGAGGCCCGCTACCTGGCCACCGCCCGGGCCGGCGCCGACTTCATGAACACCCAATGGGACGCGGTGTGCGGCGGCGGCGTGTGGTGGACCACCGCGAAGACCTACAAGAACGCCATCTCCAACAGCCTGTTCCTCCAGGCGAACGCCGCGCTGCACAACCGGATCGCGGGCGACACGGTGTATCTGCAACGGGCAAGAGCCGGGTGGACCTGGTTCGCGGGGTCCGGCATGATCAACAGTGCCGGTCTCGTGAACGACGGCCTCACCACCACGTGCGCCAACAACGGCCAGACAACCTGGACCTACAACCAGGGCGTCCTGCTGGGCGGCCTGGCGGAGTTGCATCGCGCCACCGGCGACCCCGCCGTGCTGGCTTCTGCCCGGTCCCTGGCCGACGCGTCCACCACCTCGCCGACACTGAACCCGGCCGGAATCCTGCGCGAGCCGTGCGAGGCCGCGAGCACCTGCAACGGCGATCAGACGTCGTTCAAGGGCATCTACGTCCGCAACCTGGCGAAGCTCGACGCGGTGCTGGCCGACCACCCGTACACCCCGTACCTGACCCGCCAGCGGGACAGCGCCCACGCGGCCGACCGGACCCCGCCGGACCTGTACGGCCTCCGCTGGACCGGCCCCGTCGACGCCACCGACGCCGCCCGCCAACAGAGCGCCGTGGACCTCCTCAACACCTGACGCTCATCCGCGTCATCGACACAACGTGGAGGATGATCAGGCCTCCAGCACTGATCATCCTCCACGATCTCGCGCGATCGCCTTGGGTTCAGACGGTGAGGGTCCAGGTGTCGATGGTGCCGGTGTCGCCGGCGAAGACGTCCTGCACCCGCAGTTTCCAGACGCCGGCGCGGGTTTCGCCGGACAGGTTGGCGGTGTAGGTGGTGTTGAGGTTGGCGACGTCGTCACCCGAGGTGG
>NZ_BOPG01000026.1 GCF_016863635.1 Virgisporangium aurantiacum
GCGCGGACTGCGGTGGACCATCGACAACCCCGACCCGGCCGGGCGCATCATGGCCAACCACAACCCCACCTACAAACCCGACGTCGCCGCGGCCGAAGTCAGGGAAACCGTGGCCTACGTCCGCGGCAACGCCCCCTACATCGGCCACCTCGACCAATCCCGCATGGCCCGCTGCATCGCCCTCATCCAAGGCATCGGCCTCATCAAACCCGACCTCAACCCCGACCGCATCGCGGCCTTCGACCTCGTCCCCACCGGCTGACGACCACCGACTGCCAGCACCACCTGAAGAGAGGAGAACATCGATGATGGTGGTCACCACGCTCCGAGAACACCTGCAACGCCTGGAACGAGAAGGCAGAGGCCACTGCACCCTGTACGCCTTCCCCACCAGGGCACTACAGGACGCCAGCCACCAACCAGGGCACGGAACCCTTGTCGGTTTCGACCACAGCGACTATCCCATCGTCGGAGTCGACGAGTTCTTCACACACCCCGAAGACCGCGACGTCATCCTTCTCGAGTTCACCGTTGCGGAGAAGCATGCGGCCCGAGCAACTCCGAATCGATGACTGAGGCCGAGACGGACCGAGTTTCATATCGGGCTCCGGCGGCAGGCGAGTAGTGGCAGGCACGTCGGCCGCACACATTGCGCGATCATGTGAGGTCCAGGCCGGGAGTAGAGCACCACCGGCCATCCACCGTGGACGGCACGGACCGCGCCGGTCGACACCCAGGGGTTGGCACGTGAGTGGTCAGGCCGGTGGGCTGAGACGCCGTGAGTCCCCGCTACACCCGTTGAGGAGGAAGGCAAATGGAACCGACCATATGAGGTCGACCGGACCGCACGCCTCGGTGGCTGCGTGCCGCACCACCTCGCCGCCGATCGCAGGTCGGGCGCGCCAGGCTGCGGCAGATGTCCTCCGTCGTGTTGCCGATCGGCTGCAGCCGCTGTCGCGCCTCGACCAGCGGCGTGGAACCCTGGATTCAAAACGCGGTTGAAGATGCCGCCGGTATGGTTCAGCGACCGCCGCGATGTGGTCGCCTCGCCGTGACAATGACCGTCGTTGGAGAAGCCACTTCTCCACGATGTCGTCCAGGCGCAGTGCGCCGTCACCCGCCGGTTTCAGCGTGATGGCGGCAATGAAAGTCTCTGCGGCGCCGCCGATCCGTGACAACTCTCCGGTCTGCGCACGCGGCCTGTATCTGAGGCCGGCACTGCCCGCGGCCGCGAAGCAGTGGAGGTCGCCATCGCAGACCTTGGTCACGATGCCTGCTGACGCGCCCGATGACAGCGCGTCGAGTACGAGCCGGGCGGCCCCTCGGTGGGGAGCGGGGTTGGTTGTCGTTGCCATGGTGTCTCTCCAGTCGCCTTGTCATTTCCTCGCGTCGGAGCACTGGGTCAGAACGCGGCCGCCACACGCAGTTCGGTCTCGAGAATCTCGTCCGGCGGCTGGCCCGGTCGCCGGCTACGCCGGCGTCTTCGTGCCCCGTAGCCGGAGGAGTGCTGGGATCAAGGAGAGGATCAGGAACACCAGTGCCCACACGAACGTGGACGCGTATGCGTCCGCGATGGGTGTGGCGAGCGACTGGCGGTCCTTGATCTCGTTGAACAGGATGACCGACAGCATCGCGGTGCCGACCGACGCGGCGACCTGCTGGATGATGGTCAGGCTCGTCGACGCGTGCGCGACGTCCTGGGGCTTCAGTGATTTCAGCGCGATCGACATGTTCGGCATCCCTACCATGCCCATGCCGAACCCCATCACGAACAGGGCCACACCAATCGCCCAGTACGGCGTGGTGTCGGTGAGCTGTGTGAGCAGCACCATCGCGGCGGCGATCACCACGATGCCCAGAGGCACGGTCCGCGCCGCGTAGCCACGGTCGACGAGCCGTCCGGCGAGGGGCATCATGATCATCGCGCCGATGCCCTGCGGTGCGACCAACAGACCCGCGTTCAACGCGGTCTCGGCCCGCACCTGCTGGAAGTACAACGGGAACAGCAGCATCGTGCCGAAGAACGTGATCATGAACAGCGCCATGATGGCCGCCGCGAGCGAGAAGTTCCGGTTGCCGAACAGCTTCAGGTCGATCAACGCACGCGGTGTACGCGCCGCGTGCCACAGGAACGCGATCACCAGCACCGCACCGCAGCCCGCGGGCAGGTATACCTCGGGGTGGGCCAAGCCCTCGCGCGAGGGCACCTGGGCGAGGCCGTAGATCAGCGCCGCCAGGCCAGGCGAGAGCAGGAGCAGACCGGGGACGTCGAGCTTCTCCGTCGGGCGGCGCTCGTCCATGGGGAGGACCCGCGCGCCGAGGATCAGCGTCAGGACACCGACCGGCACATTGACGAAGAAGATCGCGCGCCACGACACGTCGTCGACGAGCCAGCCGCCAAGGACCGGGCCGAGGACCGGGCCGAGCCCGATCGCAATGCCGAGCACGGCCATCACGCGCCCGATCCGCCCAGGCCCGGCCGCACTGGTCAAGATCGTCATACTCAGCGGCAGCAGCATGCCACCGCCGAGACCCTGCAGACCCCGGAACAGGATCAGTGCCCCCGCCGACCAGGCGGTACCTGCCAGTGCCGAGCCGACCATGAACAGGAACACCGCGGCGAGGTAGACCCGCTTGGCACCGAACCGGTCCGCGGCCCAGCCGGACAACGGGATCACGGTGGCCAGCGCCAGCGTGTAGCCGGTCGCCACCCACTGCATCGTGGTGAGCGTGGTGTCGAACTCGACGATCAGGTCCTCGAGCGCGACATTGACCACGGTGATGTCGAGCATCGCCATGATCGCGCCGAGGACGACCACACCCCCGATCGCGAGAATTCTCCGATCGAGTCGCTCCGGCGCGTTTCGCGCCGCCTCTACGGTAGGCATGGAGATAGTGGCTTTTGACACAGTTGTCTCCCTTTCCCGACGCAGGCCGCGGCAGCGGTGCCGCGATCCCACCGCTCGAGCTTGATAGACTTGAGTCCACTTGTAGATCCTGGTCCATTTTTGGACCTGAATCCAAAAGTAGACTGGAGTCCAGGAAGTGTCAACGGAGAATCCTGCCCTCGGCAGGCGAGAGCGCAAACAACGCGCAACCCGCGACCGGCTTCTCACCGCGGCGCAGGCCCACTTCGCCGAACGCGGCTACGACCGCGCCACCATGGACGACATCGCAGCCGACGCGGACGTATCCCGGGCGACCGCCTTCAACTACTTCCCGCGCAAGGAGGAGCTCCTCCTCGCACTGGCGGAACGCCGCCGGGAGGTCATCGCGGACCTGCTGGCACGAGAACGGTCCGAATCGGCCGACGTGGCCGATCGCTTGCACCGCGTCTTCGCCAACCTCTGCGACATCTTCGACACCGACGTCGCCGGCACCCGATCGCTCACCCGAGCCTGGGTCCAGGCAGGCGGTCCGCTGTTGCCGGACGCCTTCGCCACCGCGGCGATCTTCGCCGACACCCTCGACGACGCCCGGGCCCGCGGACAGGTACGCCCCGACATCGATCCCGGCAGCGCGGGACGAATACTGCTCGACGCCTACCTTGGCGCGCTCGTCCACTGGGCAGCAGGCCAGGACACCAGTACGGCGACCCTGCGCAACCATCTCAGCACCGTCGTCGACACCATCATCAACGGTCTACGACCGCCTCGAACCACCGGCGCCCGAGCCGCCCACGCGCCCGACTAGGCCGTGTCTCGGACGGTGAGCGTCGCCGTGTTCAGCCGCACCGCCGACGAGGCCGGCACCGACGCCGGCACCGACGCCGAGGACCGCGAGGCCGTTCCGACGCAAGCCTGACGCCGCCGGTCGATACCCTCGTATGCGACCGGGTAGGGGACCGGGGCCTCCCCGAAATCTAAGGGGTATCGGGCCGAATCTAAGGTGCCGCACCCGAGGCATGTCCGCCCTGCGCCACGGATTCTTGCCTGCGTGGATATCACGATGTCCCGCCTGATCGGGCCGGCGGCCGACGCGCATAATCGGCCAATGGTCCGTCGGGTCACCAGCGCCGAGTTCGTGGGCAGGGCCGCGGAACTGGCCGCCATCCACTCCGCGCTGGAGGCGGCTGCCGACGGCGACGGCCGCTTCGTGTTGGTCGCCGGCGACGCCGGGATCGGGAAGACCCGGCTGGTGCAGGCGGCCTGCGCGCAGGCAACGCTCGACCGGTTCGGCGCGGTCGTCGGTGGCTGCGTCCAGCTCGGCGCGGTGCCGCTGGCGTTCGCCCCCGTC
This sequence comes from Virgisporangium aurantiacum, assembly GCF_016863635.1. Classification (GTDB taxonomy): domain Bacteria; phylum Actinomycetota; class Actinomycetes; order Mycobacteriales; family Micromonosporaceae; genus Virgisporangium; species Virgisporangium aurantiacum. Next base: position 4,237 of record NZ_BOPG01000026.1, read on the forward strand.
GTGGAGATGGCCCGCGGCCTGCGTGACGAGTTGGGCAGCGACCGGTTCGCCGAGCTGGCGCCGCCGGCGTTGACGGCGTTGCTCGGCGGGGAGGAGACGGTCGGAGCCGGGCAGCTGTTCGCGCCGCTGGTCGACTTTCTGGCGCGGCTCGGCCGGTTGCGGCCGTGGCTGGTGGTGTTCGAGGACCTGCATTGGGCGGACGCGTCCACCCGTGACCTGATCGCGTTCCTGGGGCGCAATCTGCGCCGGGTCGCCGTCACCGTGGTGCTGACGTATCGCTCCGACGAGCTGCACCGCCGGCACCCGCTGCGGCCATTGCTCGCCGACCTCGAGCGTGACTCCGAGACCGAGCGCATCACGTTGAGCGGGTTGAACCGGTCTGACCTCGTGGAGTTGCTGATCGGGCTGGGCTGCCACGACGTGGACCTCGCGGGCGTGGCGGCACTGCTCGCCCGGACCGGTGGCAACCCGCTGTACGTGGAGGAGCTTGTCGCCGCGGCGCCGACCGCCGCGGCACTTCACGGCGGACTGCCGTCGACGTTGAGCGAGGCGGTCCTTGCCCGGGTCGGTCGGCTCTCGGCCCCGGCGCAGGCGGTACTGCGGCGGGCGGCGGTGCTCGGCACCGAACTCGACGACCGGCTGCTGGCGGCGTGTAGTGACCTGCCCGCCGAACAGACCACCGAGGCGCTGCGGGAGGCGCTGGGCGCGCAGTTGCTCGTGCTCGACGGCAGGACGTGCCGGTTCCGGCACGCCCTGCTGGCCGAGGCACTGTACGAGGATCTGCTGCCGGGGGAGCGGCAGCGGATCCACGTCGCGGCGGCGCAGGCACTCGAAGCGGGGGAGCACGCGCCCGGCCTTCCCGACCACATGCGCTGGGCCCTGCTCGCCCACCACTGGAATGCCGCACATGACGTGCCGCGTACGTTCGTCGCGTCGTTGCGGGCGGGGAGCGAGGGATTGCGCGTCAACGCGCACGCGGCCGCCTGCGGTCACCTGGAACGGGCCCTCGAACTGTGGGACAGGGTGCCGAACGCCGCCGCCCGTGCGGGTATGGACCGGGCGGCGTTGCTTCTACAGGCGGCAGACGCGGTGCACCTAACCAACCCTTCCCAGCGCCAGCTCACCCTCGTCAACGCCGCGTACGCGGCGCTCGACGACGCCGTCGAGCCGGAGCGGCGGGCGGCCGTGCTCGAACGCATCGCCCACATGCACTGGGAACTGGACCGGGAGTCCGAGGCCGCCGCGGCCCACGAACAGGCCGTCCGGCTGATGGCCGGCCGGCCGCCGTCCGTCGAGCGGGCCGCGGTGCTGGCGGCGTTGGCGCAGAGCCTGATGATCCGGGAGCACCCCGACGCCGAGGCCACCCTGTTGGACGCGATCGACTGCGCGACGGCGACAGGCGCGGCGGGGGCGGCGGCGGAGGCCCGGTCGGATCTCGGTTGGGTACAGGCCGAGGACGGCCGCGCCGACGAGGGCGTCGCGACGGCACGGCAGGCCCTCGACTCGCTCCTGACCCACGCGCGGCCGTACGCCGCGGGCCGGGGCCACGTCAACGTCCTGGCGACCCTCCTCCGGGCGGGCCGGTTCGACGAGGTGGAGGCCGTCGGCGCCGAAGGGCTGGAGTACTGCGGGCGGGCGGGGCTGCTCGACCGGTTAGGCGGGGCGATCACGTCGTTCCGCGTCCTCGCGCACACCAACGCCGGCCGGTGGCGGGAGGCCGAGCGGGTCGACACCGAGATGCGTGTCCGGCTGGCCGGCGTCGCGAGGGCGTCGTACTACCTGAGTTCCCGGCGGTTGCGGTTGCAACTGTGGACGGGTGACCACGACGCCGTGGCGTCCGGGGTCGACCGGCTCCTCCAGAGCGTCAGCGCGCCGCACCTGCGCGGCCCGGTGCTGCTGCGGGCCGGCGAACTCGCCCATGCCCGGCGGCGGTGGGACGGTGCGCGGTCGGCGTTCGAAGCGGGCGTGCGCGCCTGCACTGCCGGCAACGGTCAGTTCCACCTCGCGCCGGGGCTCGCGTCGGCGCTGGCCGTGGAGGCCGACCGGGTCACCGCCCTGTACGGGTCGGGGCCGCACGTCGACGCCGAACTGGCGCAGGCGCACGGCGTCGCCGACCGGCTCGCCGGGCAGGTCGCCGGCTTGCGGGCCCGGGTGGGCGAATCGCTGACGGCGCTGCTGCCCGAGCCGGCCGCATGGCTCGCCGTCGCCGACGCCGAGTACGCCCGTGTCCGGCGGGCGGACCGGGCGGACGAGTGGGCGGCCGTGGGCGAGACCTGGGACACGCTGGGCATGCCCTATCCGGCCGCGGTGGCGAGGTGGCGGGCCGCGGAGGCGACGCTGCGCGACGGTGGTGGCCGGAGTACCGCCGCGCGCTACGCGGGCGCGGCACTGGACGTCGCGGACACCCTCGGCGCGGCTCCGCTCGCCGCCGAGGTCCGGTTGCTGGTGCAGCGGGGGCGGCTCGATCTGGACCGGGCCGCCGCCGTACCGGAGCCGCCGTCCACGTTCGCGACGCTGCGGGTCACCCGGCGGGAGGCGGAGGTGCTGACCCTGCTGGTGGCCGGACGCACGAACCGGCAGATCGCCGAGGCGTTGTACATCAGCGAGAAGACCGCCAGCGTCCACGTGACGAACCTGCTGCGCAAGCTCGGTGTGACCAGCCGGATCGAGGCAGCCGCGATCGCCCAGCGGATCGGTTCCGATGGGGACTGAGGAACTCTCGGTTCAGCTGCTGGGGCCGTTGAAGGTGTCGGCCGGCGGCCGGCAGGTGGAGCTGACGTCTCCGAAGTTGCGCGCATTGCTGGCGGTGCTGGCGATGGAGGCGGGGACGCCGGTGCCGGTGGACCGGTTGGCCGGTGCGTTGTGGGACGACGAACGTCCGGAGTTCCTGCGGCGCACCGTGCAGACCCACCTCACCCGGCTGCGGGCCGCGCTGGGCGCCGAGTACATCCGCACCGAGCCGGCCGGTTACCGGCTACGCGTGAGCGGCGATCGGGTGGACGCGCTGCGGTTCGGTCAACTGCTCGACGCGGCCACCCAGGCGGCAGACCCGGCGACCGAACGCGGCCACCTGACCGAGGCACTGGAACTCTGGCGGGGCAACCCGTTCGAAGACGTGGCCTCGGCCTGGTTCGTCGGTCCGCGCGCCCGGCTGGTCGAGCGCTGCCTCGCCGCGGTCGAGCGGCGTGCCGATCTGGACCTGGCCGAGGGCCGGCACACGGAACTGGTGGCGCCGTTGCGGGAGTTGACGGCGGCCCATCCGTTGCGGGAGTCGTTGTGGGTCCGCCTCCTCGTCGCACTCGACCGCTGCGGCCGCCAGGCCGAGGCGCTGACCTGGTACGAGACGGTCCGTCGACGCCTCGCCCACGAACTCGGTGTCGATCCGGGGCCGGAGCTCCGTCGGGTCTACGCCCTCCTGCTGTCCGAGCGACCGCCGTCGGGCCCGGCGGCGCCGTCAAGGACCGGTGCGGTCCTTGTTCCGCGCCAACTCCCGGCCGACATCGAAGGCTTCACGGGACGGGTCGACGCGTTGAGGACGTTGGACGCGTTGATCAGCGACGTGGCGCCGGTCGCGGTGGCCATCGGGGCGATCTCCGGACCGGCGGGCGTCGGCAAGACGGCTCTCGCGGTCCACTGGGCGCACCGGGTGGCCGACCGGTTTCCCGACGGGCAGCTCTACGTGAACCTGCGCGGATTCCCTTTGTCGGGACCGGCAACGGCGCCCGCCGGGGTGATCCGGCAGTGCCTGGACGCGCTGGGCGTTCCGGCGGCGCGGATACCGTCCGATGTGGAGGGTCAGATCGGCCTGTACCGTTCGGTGCTCGCCGGCCGGCGGGTGCTCGTGGTGCTCGACAACGCCCGCGATTCCGACCAGGTTCGGCCGCTACTGCCGGGCGGGCCGACCTGCGTGGTGGTGGTGACCAGCCGCAGCCGGTTGACGGGCCTCGCGGTCACGGAGGCGGCCCGGCCGTTGATCCTGGGCGTGCTTCCCCACCACGAGGCACGCGACCTGCTCGCGGCCCGGCTCGGTGGCGATCGGATCGCCGGCGAACCGGACGCCACCGAGACGATCATCGCCCGGTGCGGCGGGCTGCCGCTGGCGCTCGCGGTCATTGCGGCCCGCATCGCGACGTACCCGCTCCCGTTGACAACCGCCGCCGCCGAACTCGACGACGAGCACAACGCCGACCGGACGTCGCCCACACGTTAGCGCCGAGGCCGAGGGCGAGCTCGACTTCATGTTCGTGGCCAACGGGCTGCAAGGGCGCGGCATCGGCCGAACGATGCTGAACGACCTGTGCGCCGTCGCAGAGCAACGGCGGCTCACGCGGGTCCATGTCATCGCCCATCCACCCGCGGAACGGTTCTACCTCACGTGCGGCGCGCGCCGCATCGGACACCTTCCACCCGCGGGTAGAGTCACCTGGACGAGGCCTCACCTCATTCTGAACCTTCCGGTCACGGCGGGCAGTGACGGCGGCAGGCCCGGGTCGCACCGACGGGTGCGCGAAGAAGCCGAAATGAATGCGTTGACTGCGACAATCTCGAACCGGCACGTGCCGCACCGCGAGTACCGCATGGAGGAAGTCGTGAACGACGAGGCACCGGATCCCGCGCTCCCGCCGTTGGTGGACAGGAAAACCTGGGAGGAGGCGCGGGAAGCGCTGTTTGCGCGAGAGAAGGCGCACACCCGTGAAGGGGACGCGATCGCGGCGGCGCGGCGGCGGCTGCCGATGGTGGAGGTCGACGCCACCATCGAGGTCATCGGACCCGACGGCCCGGTCACCCTCCTCGACGTCTTCGAGGGCCGCACGCAGCTCATCGGCTACTACCACGCCTGGTGGCCCGGCAAGCCCGCCGCCGAGCAGTGCGAAGGCTGCACCTTCTTCAACTCCCAGGTCCGCGAACTGTCCTACCTCCACTCCCGTGACATCACCTACGCCACCCTGTGCAAAGGCCCCTACCAGGAGAGCATCCGCTACCGCGACTTCCTCGGCCTGGACATGCCCTGGTACTCCGTCGAAAAGACGGCACCACGCCTGCTGGAAGGCCGCGACTGGCAACGCCACCACCTCGTCTGCTACGTCCGCGACGGCAGCCGGGTATTCGAGACCTACTACACCGGCGGCCGCGGCGTCGAAGTCATGACACCGACCCACGGACTACTCGACATGACCGTCTACGGACGCCAGGAAACCTGGGAAGAATCCCCCGACGGCTGGCCCCAACCCTGGGGCAGCGCCCACAACCCCGACGTCTGGCGCACCAACGGACGCCCCATCGCCCAATGGTCCCGCATCGAGGCCGGCCGCCCCGACTGGTGAACGACGCCGAATCGGTGCGGTACTGGAGCCACCCCGCGGTCGACAGGGTCGACCTGATGCATGCCCGCTTTCGGCGGCACCGGTTCCGCCGGCACAGCCACGAGACGTTCGCGATCGGGCTGATCGAGGCCGGACCCGAGGACCTCGGGTTCAGCACCGGAACCGATGTCGTGACGGCCGGCGGTCTGGTTCTGATCAACCCCGGCGACGTGCACACCGGGCGTGCCGCCGCCGACAACGCGTGGAGCTACCGGGTGTTCTACCCCGACGTGGAGCTGATCGCGGCGCTGGCCGGGGAACTGGCGTTCGGCCGCCCCCCGGTGTTCCGCGAACGGATCGTGTACTCGCCGCAGTTGTTCGCCGCCCTCCGCGCCGCGCACCGGGCGGCCGGCACCCGCGACGATCTGTCGGGCGCGTGACATGTTCGACGAATCCGGCCACCCCCGTGCCGAGGAGGTCCGAACGAAACTGCGCAGTGTCAACCGATCGATCCCGGCGTCCGCCGCGCAACGGCCGGATCGTTGACGGTGGCCACCAGGGGATCCGGCGCGGCACTGGAGCTCCAGATACCGCCCGGATCCGAGCTGGAACGACGTCAGGGTCTTCGTACCGCTGCTGGTTTAGCTGGCCGGCCGGATCTCGAGCCAGCTACCGTAGCTTCCGATCACCTCGACGGCACCGGGCTCCAGGATCACGTGGCCGCCGCTGTCTGGGCCGCTCCTCCAGCCGAACGCACCGTAGTATCCGCCTGCGTGAACCGACTGCACGTATCTCCCGTCCAGGGCGATGCGGCCGACGGTGCCGCCGTAGCAGGTCGAGCTGCCGGCCGAGTGTACGAGGATGATCTGGCGCGGGCTCTCCGTCCTACAGGTTCGTTTGTTGATCTGCACCCCGATGGAGCCGTCGGCGGCGGCCGGCGATACGGACGACAGCAGACCCAGTGCTACCACGCTCACGATTGCGGCGAGACGCCTTTTCATGTGGTCTCCGTTCCGTTGTGGCTTGGACAGGTCGCCAACAGGACACCACACGACATATTCATATCGACTTCAATACGACTACGCCGTGAACTTCACGGGAAGGCGGTTCGATGACGGTACGGGTGCTGGTCGCGGAGGACATGCAGATTCTGCGTGACACCCTGGTCGCGGTTCTCGGCCTGGAGGACGACCTGGAGGTGGTGGCCGAGGTCGGCGACGGTGATGGCGTGGTCGATGCGGCGCTGGCGACGGATCCCGATGTGGCGGTGGTCGACATCGATCTGCCCGGGATGGACGGTCTGGCGGTGGCCGCCGTGTTGCGCGAGCGGCTGCCGGCGTGTCGAGTGCTGATTCTGACCGCCCTGGCCCTGCCGGGAAACCTGCGCCGTGCCCTGGCTGTGCAGGCCGCCGGGTTCCTCGGTAAGGACGCGCCGGCACGGGACCTTGTCGACGCGGTGCGGCGGGTCGCGTCGGGTGAGCGGGTGATCGATCCTCGGCTGGCGCTGGCCACGCTGGAGGTGCCGCAGAATCCGTTGTCGCCACGGGAGGCGGAGATCCTCCGGCATTTCTCCGACGGGCGGGACGCGCGTGAGATCGCGGCGGCGCTCTACCTGTCCCACGGCACGGTTCGGAACTACCTGGCGTCGGCGGTCACGAAGCTCGGCGCACGCAACCGGGTCGACGCGATCCGGTTGGCACGCGAGGCGGGCTGGCTCTGATCCGCGTGCTCAGGCGTGGCGATGGCCGAGGTACTCGTCACGGCGGCGGAGCATGACAAGCAGCATGAGCGGGAACATCGCAACGTGCTCCGCGACCATGGCGACGCCCGCGTCGACGACGTCCACCGCGACGAGCGCCGCCGCGGCGACCGCGGGCACCAGCATGGCCAGGCTCATCTCCACCGTGCTGGCCCAGCCGTGGCCGCGGACGCGCATCCAGACGCCCATGCCGATCGCCATCGTGCAGCCCATCTCGACGAGCATGAGCACCGGCGCGCGCTCCATCGAGTAGTCGACGCCCGCCACGTTGAGCGTCACACGTAGCGCACCGCCGAGCACCAGCATGCCGACGAACATGGCCACGACCATCTCGACGTAGTGCAGGGCGAACCGGCCCCATGCCCGCGACGTTCGCCGGGGTGCCGTGGCGCCCGCGTGCTCGATCGGGTCGACGTTGCGCATGATGCCCTCCGGCTGTCGGTGTGACAAAGATCGGTGTGACAAAGATTCGGTGTGACAAGGACTCGCCGCCGATCCTCGCGGAAGGCGCCTCGGCGCGGCCAGTGCCGCGCACACGACCTGACGAGGAGTTGCGCACCCCGGCGCGTGTGCGTTCCGCACACCGAACTCATGACCGTTGCCGCTGGCCGCAGTCGCCCTGCCGGCACACACTTCCTCGGTGAAGAGCCGGCGCGGGACGCGTGACCCGCCGGCATCGACACGACACCAGGGAGTGGACAGATGTTGGTACGAAGAAACAGGATCCTCGGTGCACTGGTGTGGGGTGTAGCCGTCGCTCTCGCCGCGGTGACACCGCCCGTCGTGGTCGGCGTCGCGTCCGCGACGTCCTATGTGGACACTCTCTACGCGCCGGCGAGCGACACGACCGTGCCGGAGTCGGTACGCACGGCGGCGCCGCGCTACGACCCGGCCAAACGCACCGTGGCGATCCTGATCGGCAACCACGGCGCGAACGGCGGAGACGTGCTCCCGCCGTACGAGACGTTCACCGCGACCGGGGCGTTCAATGTGTACACCGTCTCCCCGGATCGCCGGCGGGTCCCGTTGCTGGGCGGCCTCGATCTCGTTCCCGACTTCAGCCTCGCCGAACTGGACGAACGACTCGCCGGCAGGACACCCGATATCGTCGTGGTGCCGCAGATGCCACCGGCCGGGTCGTCGATGACCGTTCCGGTCGAGGACTGGCTCCGCCGGCAGGCACGCGGCGGCGCGCTGGTGCTCGGCGTCTGCGCCGGCGCCGAGGTCCTCGCGTCGGCCGGGCTCCTCGACGGGCGGAACGCGGCCTCCCACTGGTTCAAGCTGCGCTCGCTCGAAAAGGCATATCCGGACGTCAAATGGCAACGCGCCACCCGGTACGTTGACGACGGCGACATCGTCACCACCGGCGGCGTACTGGCCGGCATCGACGGCTCGCTGCGGGTCATCGAGCGGGTGCTGGATTCCCGGGCGGCCGCCGCAGCGGCCGACGCCGTGGGCTGGCGGCACTACTCCCCGGGCCGGCCGGCACCGTTGCCGCGGTCGACGTTCGGCCTGCCGGACACGATCGCCGGCGTGAACCTCACCTTCCGCCCCCGGCCGACCCTCGGTGTGGTCCTGACGAACGGTGTCGGAGAGATCGAACTCGCCTCGGTCTTCGCCGCGTACACGGAAGCGGCGTACGCGGCGCGCACGCGGGCCCTCGGCGCGGGGTCGACGGCGGCCGTCCTGTCGCGTCACGGCATGGTCTTCGTGCCGCGCGGCGACGCCTTCGCCACCCGCGGGCTGGACCGGCTGGTCGTCCCGGGCGCGGCGACCGCACAGAACCAGCGGGCGGCGCTGGACACCATGGCCGCCCGGACGTGGCCCTCCATCGTGGTGGAGTATCCGCACGCGGAGCCGGGGTTCGCGTTCGACCCGGTGCTGCGCGGGATGGCTCGCACGATCGACGTCCCGACCGCCAGGTGGCGGGCGAAGACACTCGAGTACCCGGCGTCGGATCTCTCCGGACTCCAGGGACCCGGATGGCCGTGGGTCGCCACACTCCTGCCGTTGCTGTACGCGCTCGGCGGCGCCACCGCCCTGATCGCGGCGAGGAGGTCGGTGGTCGCCGGGCTCCGTCGACGGCGTGCGCGCCGGTCGCGGCGGGACGGTCCCGCCGCGCGGGTGGACACGCTCGACGCCCGAGCCCCGGAGCCGGCCGGTCTGTGACGCCCGTACCGCGTGTCCGGGCCACCCGCGCGGGTGGCCCGGACACATGGTGTGTTCGCACCTTGCGCCGTCCTCTCACGGGACGTGCGTTCTGCACCGCGAGCCCGTGCCGTCGGCACTGGGCGCCACCCTGCGACCGGGCGGAGACTTGGCGGATGGGTACCCGGATCCTCGTGGCGGACGACGCGGGCGTGTACCGCCGGACGCTGGTCGCAATCCTGGAGTTGGAGGACGACTTCGAGGTCGTCGCCGAGGTCGCGTCCGGTGACCGGATAGTTCCCGTCGCCCTCGAACACCGGCCCGACGTGGCGGTTCTCGACATCGACCTGCCCGGAACCGACGGACTCAGCGCGGCCGCGCGGCTGCGCGAGCGGACACCGGCGTGCCGGGTCCTGATCGTGACCGGCCTGGCCGGTCCCGGGAACGTCCACCGGGCGGTGGCCGCCGGCGCGTCAGGGTTCATCGCCAAGGACAGTTCCGCCGACAGCATCGTCGCCGCGGTGCGTCGGGTCGCCGCGGGTCAGCGGGTCTTTCCCGACCACCCCGTCTGATTCCACGGCCGGCAGCGGGATGTGCGCGGTGAGCGCGAACCGGCCGTCGGCGGCCCGCGTGGTCAACGTCCCTCCGTGGTACGCGATGCGGGCGGTGAGGTTGGTCAGGCCGTGCCCGCCGCCCGCCTGCTCCGTCGGACGCGGGCTTCCGTCGGCGCCGTCGTTGGTGACCCGCAGGGTGACGGCCGCGCGGGCGGTCAGCTCGATGTCACACCGGGTGGCCTTGGAGTGGCGCAGAACGTTCGTCACGGCCTCCCGCAGGACGGTGGCGAGGACCGCCTCGACGTCGGAGGGCAGCGGAACTCCGGTCTCCGCCGGAGGGAGCCGGACACGTACGTCGGCGGTGGCGAGAACATCGCGTGCGGCGGCCAGTTCGGTTCGCAGCGTCAGGCCGTGCCGGCCGGTGGTGACCGCGCGGATGTCGGCCTGTGCCTGGGCCGCCAGCCGTAGCACCGCGTGCAGTTCGGCGCGTGTTCTGGCGTTGTCGCGGCCGGCCAGCCGCCCGGCCAGGTCGCACTTGAGCGCGATCGCCGACAGGCTGAGGCCGAGCAGGTCGTGCGTGTCCTGGCTGACGCGTAGCCGCTCCTGCTCCACCGCCGCGCGGACCAGCCGTTGCCGGGCGACCGCCAGTTCCTCGGCGAGATCCCGCAGCCGGGACAACCCGTACACCGCAAGACCGGTCGACGCCGACAGCCCCGCCAGATACACCACTCCGCCGAGGTCCTCCGGGTGGCGCAGCAGCCAGTACGTCGCCATGCTGCAGCCGATGGCCGTGAACGCCACCCACGCCCGCCTGCCCCGGAGCAGCAACAGCGCCGAGCCCGCCGGGAAGCCGGGGAGCCCGAGGAGGGTCGCGTGGACGAAGTCGGTGAACGGCAACAACGCCTGGACGGGCAGCGTCACGCGCCAACCCGCCGGCCGGCCGCCGCCCCGCCGGGCCAACGAGTGGCGCAGTTGCAGCGCCACGATCGCCGCGATGGCGCCCACGGCGGCAACCGTCTGCGCCGGACCGGTCGGCGCATCGACGACGATCATCGCGTGGTGGATCGCGAACACGCTCAGGTCGACGACGAGCACCAGCACGGCGAGCCGCGGTGCGACCGTGCTGCCGGTACGGCGTGGCGCCGGCCGATCCGGTGCGCGCTGCTCCTCGTCGACCGTCAGTCGTACCTGCTCGGCCGCCTGTCGCGCGACGCCGGCCGCCATCACCAGGTGCGGGTGGACCCGGTCCGGGCTGTGCGACAGAGCCGCGATGGTGGCTCTGGAGTGCGCGGTGACGATCTCCAGACGGTCACCGACGGCGGCGCGCAGCCGGGCCGAGGTCCGCAGGCGCTCCTGCGTGACGACCGCTCCCGCCAGTTCGCTGCGGGTGGCGTGCAGATCGGAGACCAGGTCCGACAGCCGCACCAGACCGAACAGCGGCAGCGCCATGTCGATCGGGACGACGAAAACCCACGAGTAGTACTGCAACTCGCTCGCCGGGTAGAGGTCGAACACCCCGATGCGAAGAACGCCCTCGACCGCGACGATCGTCACGAACAACCACCACGACAGTGGCGTTCGGACGGTGAGCAGCACCAGCCCGGCGAGCAGGCCCGACAGCCCCACCACCCACGTCCTGCCCCAGACGGCGAACGGCGCGTACGTCAACACGGCCTGTGCGGAGAGCAACCACCACGGGTGGCGCTCCCAGATCACCCGGCCCCGCGGCACGGTGTACATCAGCGGCAACGCGAACAATGCGACGGTGGCGCAGACACCCGTCGCACCGTTCCCGTAGCCGACCGCGACACCGGCTCTTGCGGGCAGCAGCAGGCAGAGGAACGCGGTGGGGATCGCCCAGGCACGATCGGGCGTCAGCTCCGGGCGCGTACCGACATCGGCCATCCACCATCTCCCACAGCTCGCCGGCGCGATCGGCCACTGTAGCCACAGTGGGGCTTCTGAACAGCGTCTTCCGGGCTTCGGGACCGGCGGCGGACGAAGCAGATGTGAAGTACCGGGCGACCGTCGCCGGCCCGCTCTCAGCCCTCGACGTCGAAGCTGAACATCATTCCGGCCTCGTGGTGCTCGGCGATGTGGCAGTGCGCCATCCAGTGCCCCGCGTTCGTCACGTCCAGGAGGATGTCGACGACCTCGCCTGACCGCACCAGCACGGTGTCCTTCCACACGAGGTTCGGTTCGATGACGCCGTCGCGGCTGAGGACGAGGAAACGGCCGGCGCCGTGAACGTGGAACGGGTGGTGCATCGGGTGGTCGCCGGCCAACTCGTTGCGTAGGCGGATCTTGACCTGGTCGCCGACCCGGAACCGCCAGGCGATGTCGTGGTTCACGGCGCCGGTGTCGACGTCGACGATCTTCCAGCGGGTGTTGGCCGGCGTCGTGGTCCGGTTGAACTCGGCCATGGTGTCCTCCCACTCGATGCCGTCATCGCCGTCGTGGGCACCGTGGCCGTGATGGTGATGATGGTGGTGGTGACCCATCTCGGCGTCGAGTTCCGCGAGGAACGACAGCGTGTGATCCGGCTCGTCGCCCAGGGAACCGGTGATCCGTTCGCGGGCCAGGGCCAGGTCGGTGTTTCGGCGCAGAAGGTGGAACGCCGACGTGACCTGCGGATCACTGCGCCGGTCGCCGACCTCGATGGTGGCCAGTTCGCGGACCCGTCCAGGGGTCGAGTGCCGCAGCGGCCACCGTCCGGGACGGTCGAACAGCACGTCGACCACCGCACGTTCGGACGGGGCGAGGATCACCCCGCCGACGATCTGTTCCTGCTCGACGTGGCCGCTGTCGCCACCGACGAGCTTCATCGTGGCCCCCGGGACCGAGAGGTTGAAGACGCGGGCGTTGGCGGTGTTCGTCAGGTAGAACCGGACCACCTCGCCCCGGCCGGCCGTCAGCACCGGGTTGATCTCACCGTTGACGAGGAAGACGTTGCCGTAGCGGCCCATCGCCACATGATCGGGCCCGCTGCGGCTGATGGGCGCCACGTCTCCGTCCAGGAGAAGGACATCGTCGACGCACAGCGAAATCTCGCGGTGGACCGGTGGCCAGTAGCCGGGATCGGCCGGCGCCACGACGATACCTCCGTACAGGCCGAGCTCCTGTCCGTGGTCCTGGCGGATGTGCGGGTGGTACCAGTAGCCGCCGGGGTCCGGAAACGACAGCACGGCCCGGAACCGGCCGCCGACCGGGATCGGGCGCTGTGTCCCGTGTGTACCGTCGTAGCGGTTGTCCAGCCGCAGACCGTGCCAGTGGACGGTCGTCTCGGTATCGCCCAGGTTCTCGATGTCGACGAGAACCTCGGAACCCTGCCGCACCCGCAGGGTCGGACCCGGCACCGAGCCGTTGTATCCGAGCATCCGAACGGTGCTGTCGCCGAGCCGCTTGGCGACCGGCCCGATCCGTAGCTCGAACCGATCGCCGTCGCCCAGTTCGACGATCTCGACCGGACCCGCACCGGCAAGCCCGGCAACGTCACGCGGAAAACTCTCCAACACCATTGCTCTCCCTCGATTCTCCGCGGCGGCGCGACGCTACCGGGCCGCGGCGTCAGGCCGCACAGGAACGGCATCACCTCCAACTGTCGGTCGTGTGGCGGGAACGGCGTCAGTGTCCGGGGCACCGATCCGACATGGATCGCGCACCGCGAAGTCGTGTGTCTCGCACGATGCGGTGTCGCGGCACCCGCCGATACCGTTCCGCAGCAACACCCATGCCCGATCGGGCGTCCTGACCCACGGAAGGTCCCATCATGCAAATCGCAATCGTTCTCTACCCCGGGTTCACGGCGCTGGACGTCGTCGGGCCGTACGAGGTACTGCGGCTGCTGCCCGACGCCGAGGTGCGTTTCGTCGGCGCGGAGCCCGGACCCGTCGTCGCCGACAGCGGTGTGCTGTTCCTCGGGGCCACGCACACGTACACGGAGACGCCGAGCCCGGACATCGTGCTGGTTCCGGGCTCCGGGCCACGAACCGTCACGGCGATGGCCGACCGGCAGCTGACCGAGTGGCTGCGTCGGGTACACCTGACGACGCGGTGGACGACGTCGGTCTGCACGGGGTCGATGATCCTCGCGGCGACCGGCATCCTCGACGGGCAACCCGCGACGACCCACTGGCAGGTGCTGCCGGCATTGGCCGCGATGGGGGCGCAACCGCGCAACGCGCAACGGATCGTGCACAGCGGCAAGGTGGCCACGGCTGCCGGCGTCTCGTCCGGGATCGACCTCGCTCTGTGGCTCGCGGGTGAGATCGCCGGCCGTGAACACGCCGAGATGATCCAGCTGTACCTCGAGTACGATCCCCAGCCGCCGTACGACGCCGGCCATCCCAGCAAGGCGGACCGTGCGGTCGTCACCGCGGCGAAGGCGCTCGGACGGAGGATCGCGGTCAACCCGTCCGAGATGCGGGCGATCTCGGTGATCGCGTGGCGACGCGTCCTCGGCAAGTTCCGCAAACGCCGCGAGCTTTCCCCGGCGCCGGCGAAGCAGTGGCGGGCTGGAGGGTCGACATGACGCTGAAAGAGACGCACGTGGTCGCCGCACAACACCCGCATCCCGATCGCTGGCGGATACTGGGCCTGCTCGGCATCGCCCAACTGATGTTGATTCTCGATGTCACCGTCGTGGCTGTCGCACTTCCCCATATGGGAAGCGACCTGTCCCTCAGCCGTGCCGCCCTGACGTGGACGGTGAGTGCCTACACGCTGGCTTTCGGCGGTCTCCTGCTCCTCGGCGGCAAACTCGCCGATCTCGTGGGGGCCAAGCGCGTGGTGGTCACCGGCCTCGTGGTCTTCACCGCGGCATCGCTCCTGACCGGAATGGCCCAGTCGGCGACCATGCTGCTCGGCGGACGTGTCGCCCAGGGCGTCGGCGCGGCGTTGCTGTCGCCCGCCGCCCTGTCGTTGGTCGTCGCGCTCTTCGACGGAGACGAACGCAACCGGGCGCTCGGCGTGTGGTCGTCGCTCGGCGGTGGCGGAGCGGCGCTCGGGGTCCTGCTCGGCGGCGTCCTGACCGCCGGGCCCGGTTGGCCGTGGGTCTTCCGCGTCAACGTGCCCATCGGGCTGGCGATCGCGCTTGCCCTCGCCCGCATGTTGCCGCGGAGCCCCGCGCTCGCGCCGCGCACCGGGCTCGACGTCGTCGGTGCGTTGCTGGTCACCGGATCCTCCGGTGCTGTCATCTACGCGCTCGTCCATGCCGGAGACGCGGGATGGCTGACCCCGACGACCGGATGGCTACTGGCGGTCGGTGCGCTCGGCTACGTGGCGTTCGCGGTGTGGCAGCGCCGTGCCCGGACACCCCTGATGGACGTCAGGCTCCTGGCCCGCAGGCCGGTTGCCATCGGAACGTTCCTGATTTTCATGGCGACGGCGCTGATGATCGCCATGTTCTTCCTCGGCACGTTCTACTTCCAGCACGCGAGGGGATACGGCGCCCTTCTCACCGGACTGCTGTTCCTCCCCGTCGCCCTCACGACGATGTTCGGTGCCAACCTCACCGGCCGCACGATCTCGCGGACAGGCGTACGCCGGCCCGCCGTGCTCGGCTTCGTCGCCGCGGCGGTGGGCCTGGCCGCACCGGCGGTGTCGTTGAGTCCCGCGGCCGTCGTCATGGGCCTCGCGGTCGGCGCGGCCGGGGCCGGAGCCATCTTCGTCGTGGCGTCGGCAACCGCGCTCGGACAGGTGGCGCCGCACGAGGCGGGCGTCTCGTCCGGAATCGTCAGTACGTTCCACGAGTTCGGTGCCGCCGTCGGTGCCGCCGCGGTGTCCAGCGTGGCGGCCGCCAGCCTCACCGGCAGCACACTGACCGGTTACACGGACGGGTTCCTCCTGGCCGGCGTTGTCGCGGCGGTCGCGGCCGTCGTCGTCGGTCTCTCGACCGCTGGCCCCGAACCGACGTCGCGCCTCAGTTGAAGCAACCAGCCGGTTGCTATAAAGTGAGTGGCAACCGAGCGGTTGCTACATAGCGGCCCCCATTGCGAAGGAGAAACCGATGTTCGACCTGAGTGCGATGACGATCGCCAGCAACGCGGTCACCGACCATGTGCTGTCCGCACGCCCCGACGCGCCCACCGTGCGCGAGCGCCCGCCGCGAGCGCGCGGCGACGCGGTGCGCCGGCTCACCGTGTCGGCCCTGCGTCGGATCGCCGACCGGCTCGAACCGGGCCACCCGACCTACTCGGCGGCGCACCACGCCCGATTCGGACTCGACTGAGGGGGTGATCTTCTGGGCGTGATCACCGCGGCGGGTCCCCGGCTGATGCCGGGGGCCGGCTCCCGACAGGAGCTACCGCGCATCGCGCTTCGCACCGATGCGGGCCGCGACGTGAGCGGCGTCGTCGGCCACGAACCCGAGCAGCGCCGAACCGCGGGTGTGTTGCCAGGGCAGGCCGAGGAAGTACAGCCCGGCGACGTCCGTGGCCCCGCGGCGATGCACGGGGCGGCCCTCGCAGATGACGTCCGGCACAGAGATCCATGAGTAGTCCGGCCGGTAGCCGGTGGCCCAGACCACCACGTCGACGTCGAGGTCGGTCCCATCAGCGAAGTGGGCCGTACGCCCGCTCGCACCGACCAGCCGTGGCCGGAACTCGACGCCGGCTCGGAGAAGACGGCGCCGGCTCGATCCGACGACGAACTCGCCACGCCCCCGCAGCCGGCGTCCGAGGCGGGTCGTCGAACTCACTCTGATGACACCCAGGCGGGTCAACCACCAGAACAGGTCGCGGCCGAGAATCCGTTGCGGAAGCGCCGCCGGCCTCTCACCGGCTGACACGACGACTTGCCGGGTGGCGGCGAGCTCGTCGGCGATCTGCAGGCCGGAGTTGCCCCCGCCGACGACGAGCGTCCGGCCCGCCGGCAGACGTTCCGGGTTGTGGTACCCGGCACTGTGTAGCTGGGTGACCGCCGGGTCGAACGTTCCGGTGAGTGACGGCACGTGCGGTGTCTGGAACGGACCGGTGGCCACCACCACCTGGCCGGCCCGCAACACCTCGTTCCGCGTGCGGATCTCGAACCGGCCATCGGTGTGACGCAACGCGGTGACCCTTGCGTTCAACCGGATCGGGAGATCGAACGCGGCCGCGTACCGGGCGAGGTAGTCGGCCACGGCGTCCTTGTCCGGGTACGTGTCCGGAGGCGCCGGGAACGCCATTCCCGGCAGCCCGTCGAACTGCGCGGATGTGAACAACGTCAGCGAGTCCCATCGCGTACGCCACGAGTACCCGATCTCGCCGGAAGCCTCCAGGACGACGAACCGCAGCGGCGAACGGGCAAGGTGCCATCCGATGGCCAGTCCGGCCTGGCCGCCGCCGACCACGACGACATCGAACGAGCCGTCGCCGGCCGAACTTGACCGCATCCGGGTCACCTCCTAGCGACCGCGCGTGCCTCCCATCGGGGGAGAAAGACTCGTCGTGACAACAGCACGCGCTGACAGTGGATCAGGCGACGGCTTCAAACCGGCCTCACACCAACCACTCGAGGAGGGGCCGTCCGTCGGCGCCGGTCGAGGTGATCGCGTCGGTGCTGGGGGTGCAGACGTTGGAGGACCGATCGACCACGCCGGGTTCCATTCGACGACGTTGACGCATCGTGTCCAACGCCTCGCCCGACCCCGGCGGCTGAGTGGAAGGTCGCGCCGAACGGGGCGCCGCTACGCGGGCGGAGTCTGATCAAGCCAGGAGCCGCCGGCGCGGGCCCGGTCCACCAGATCGGGTGCCCACCGGGCTACCCCGGGACTGGTCGGGGCGCGCGGCCTGGATCAGCGCGTTGTTGATCTGGTGCTGCGGCTGGCCCGGGAGAGTCCTCGCTGGGGATACATGAGGATTGTGGGGGAGTGCCGGACTCTCCGCGCGCAGGTGTCCGCGTCCTCGGTGCGGCGGATCCTGCGCCGGCATCGGATCATCCCAGCACCTGGCCGGGGTGGGCCGAGCTGGACCCAGCTTCTCCGTGCCCAGGCCAGCGGGCTGCTGGCGTGCGAGCCGGTTGCGGCACGTTCGGTCGGAGGTGAACAGCGTCGCCGGGATCTGAGCGGTGGTGGGCGTGCGGTGGTCGTTGAGAAGACCGGCCAGTGCCTCCTGATGGCAGTGGAAGCGGCGGCCGGATCGTGCGTGTGTCGGTAGGTACCTCCCCCGGTCGGGGGATCCCCCACGGGGATATTTACGGCCTCGGCCGGTGGCTCGGTGCAGGCCTTCTAGCAGGGCAGTTGGGTGAAAACACCCGCTGTTGATCATGGTTTGGGCTGCCTGGGGTAACGCCCACACCGTCACCCGGAGTGCTGCCTGGGGTTGGGCCCGGCTTGTGTGGCCCGGTGCGGGCGACCGCTGCGGCAGGGTGAGGGTTTCGCCGACGATCGGCAGCGGCGGCCGGGCATGGTGAACGCGGCGGTCTGTCGGGCGGCGGCGAGGATCCCGGTGATCCAAGTCGTGTTCCCGATCACCGTGGGCAGGCCGCTTGCGGCGGATTTGCGGCCTCTGCCGCGGATGCCGACGCGGCGACCGTCGCGCCGGTGATGCCGGCGACGGTCAGCAGACGGATTGCGGTTCGATGCATAGGGGGCGCTCACACGTCGCG